>NZ_JBHLTG010000009.1:0-257424 GCF_042434515.1 Lysobacter korlensis | reverse complement strand
CGGTGCCGGCGGCGGTGGCGGATTCCAGCGTCCCGGCGGCGCTCCCGGCACCGGTGGCGGCTTCGCCGGTCGTCCCGGCGGCGGCGGCGGTCGTGGGCGTGGCCCCGGCGGCGGTACCGCCGGCGCGTTCGGTCGCGGTGGCGGAAAGAGCAAGGCCCGCAAGTCGAAGCGTGCGAAGCGCCAAGAGTTCGAGATGCGCGAAGCCCCGACCATCGGCGGCGTCAGCGTTCCCCGCGGTGACGGCACCACCGTCATCCGGATGCGCCGCGGCGCCTCGATCACGGACTTCGCCGACAAGATCGAGAACCTGACCGGCATGCAGGTCATGCCCGGCAACCTCGTCACTGTGCTGTTCCAGCTCGGTGAGATGGCGACCGCCACGGAGTCCCTCGATGAGGCGACGTTCGAGGTGCTCGGCGGCGAGCTCGGCTACCGCGTGCAGATCGTCTCCCCGGAGGACGAGGACAAGGAGCTGCTCGAGGGCTTCTCCATCGACCTCGACCAGGAGCTCGCCGACGAGAGCGACGAGGACCTGGAGATCCGGCCGCCGGTCGTGACCGTCATGGGTCACGTCGACCACGGTAAGACGAAGCTGCTCGACGCGATCCGTCAGGCGAACGTCGTGGCCGGCGAGGCCGGCGGCATCACCCAGCACATCGGCGCCTACCAGGTCTGGACCGAGCACGAGGGCTTCGAGCGCGCCATCACCTTCATCGACACCCCGGGTCACGAGGCGTTCACCGCCATGCGTGCCCGTGGTGCGCAGGTCACCGACATCGCGATCCTCGTGGTGGCGGCGGACGACGGGATCATGCCGCAGACGATCGAGGCGCTGAACCACGCGCAGGCGGCCGGCGTGCCGATCGTCGTGGCCGTGAACAAGGTGGACAAGGAAGGCGCGAACCCCGCCAAGGTGCGCCAGCAGCTCACCGAGTACGGCCTGGTCGCGGAGGAGTACGGCGGCGACACCATGTTCGTCAACGTCTCCGCGCTCGCCAAGACCGGCATCGACGACCTGCTCGACGCGGTGCTGCTCACCGCCGACGCCGGTCTCGACCTGCGTGCGAACCCGAACAAGGACGCCCGCGGTGTCGCCATCGAGGCGAAGCTCGACAAGGGACGGGGTGCGGTCGCAACCGTGCTCATCCAGTCGGGAACGCTCCGCGTCGGCGACGCGATCGTCGCCGGCCGTGCCTATGGCCGTGTCCGCGCGATGACCGACGAGAACGGCGAGATCGTGCTCGAGGCGCAGCCGTCGCGGCCCGTGCAGGTGCAGGGTCTCTCCAGCGTCCCGCGCGCCGGTGACACCTTCCTCGTCACCGAGGAGGACCGCACCGCGCGGCAGATCGCCGAGAAGCGCGAAGCCGTCGAGCGCAACGCCACGCTGGCCAAGGCCCGCAAGCGCATCAGCCTCGAGGACTTCACCCGTGCGCTCCAGGAGGGCAAGGTCGAGTCGCTCAACCTCATCCTCAAGGGTGACGTCTCCGGTGCCGTCGAGGCGCTCGAGGAGTCGCTGCTCAAGATCGATGTGGACGAGTCGGTTCAGCTGCGCATCATCCACCGCGCGGTCGGTGCCATCACCGAGAGCGACGTGAACCTGGCCACCATCGACAACGCGATCATCATCGGCTTCAACGTCCGCCCCGACACGAAGGCGCGCGAGCGCGCCGCTCGCGAGGGCGTGGACATCCGCTTCTACTCCGTCATCTACTCGGCACTCGAGGAGATCGAGAGCTCGCTCAAGGGCATGCTCAAGCCGGAGTTCGAAGAGGTGCAGTCGGGTGTCGCCGAGATCCGCGAGGTGTTCCGCAGCTCGAAGTTCGGCAACATCGCGGGAACGATCGTCCGAAGCGGCACCATCACGCGGAACGCGAAGGCTCGTGTCATCCGCGACGGTGTGGTGATCGCCGATGGTCTCGCGATCGAGTCGCTGCGCCGGTTCAAGGACGACGTCACCGAGGTCCGCACGGACTTCGAGTGCGGTATCGGCCTCGGACGGTTCAACGACATCCAGATCGGTGACGAGATCGAGACGATCGAGCTTCGCGAGAAGCCGCGCGGCTAATCCGCGTATTGTTCCCAATCCGGCTCGATGTGCCTGCCGCGGCAGGCACATCGAGCCGGAACGGGAACATTCATCTGTGAGGAGTGAGCAATGGCTGATCCGCAGCGCGCCCGCAAGATGGCGGACCGCATCAAGGAGATCGTCGCCCGCCGGCTCGACAAGGGCATCCGCGACCCGCGGCTCGGCTTCGTCACCATCACGGATGTGCGGGTGACGGGCGACCTGCAGCATGCCAGCATCTTCTACACGGTGTACGGCACCGATGAAGAGCGCGCCAACTCCGCCGCCGCCCTGAAGGCCGCGACCGGGATGCTGCGCAGCGAGGTCGGCAGGAACATCACCGCCCGGCTGACCCCGTCGCTGGAGTTCATCGCCGACGCGGTGCCCGAGAACGCCGCGTCGATCGAGAAGCTGCTGCAGGAGGCGCGTCAGCGCGACACCGAGGTGGCCGAGCTCGCGTCGTCCGCCGGTTACGCCGGTGACCCCGACCCGTACATCAAGCCCCGCGACGAGGACGACGACTTCGACGACGCCCGCTAGCCGAGGTCACTTCACGAGGCGCGAGAGCAGCCGGTCCGCGAGCGGCTTGCCGCCCGTCTGGCAGGTGGGGCAGTACTGCAGCGTCGAATCGTGGAAGATCACCTGTCGCACGGTGTCGCCGCAGACAGGACAGGGCTCGCCGGGGCGGCCGTGCACCCGCATGCCGCTCTTTTTCTCCTTCTTCAGCTCCGACGCCGCAAGCCCCTCCGCGCGGGCGAGCGCATCCCGCAGGGTCGACTGGATCGCGTCGTAGAGGACCGCGATCTCCTCGTCGGTCATCGAGGCGGGCTTGAACGGCGACATGCGGGCCACGTGCAGGATCTCGTCGGAGTAGGCGTTGCCGATCCCGGCGATGATCGCCTGGTTCCGCAGCACCCCCTTGATCTGCGCCCGTCCGGCCTTGCGGAGGATGCCGGTGAGTGTCTCCATCGTGAACGCCGGGTCGAGCGGATCGGGCCCGAGCGTCGCCAGCCGCTCCACCTCGGTCGGGTCGCGCACCAGCCAGATCGCGAGGCTCTTCTTGGTTCCCGCCTCCGTCAGGTCGAACCCGTCCCCGTCGTCGAGCACCAGCCGCGCGGCGAGCGGGCCCTTCCCCGGCCGGCCGCTCGCCGCCGGCGGGTTCGGACGCCAACGCAGCCATCCGGCCCGCGCCAGGTGCAGCACGAGATGCACATCGCCGATCGCGAGGTCCAGGAACTTGCCGTGCCGCCGCACGTCCATCACGGTCTGCCCGGCGAGCGCCGAGAGCGGGGGGTCGAACGTCTTCAGCGCCGGGAATGACACGATGTCGAGCCGGTCGACCACCCGACCGCGCAGCCGCGTGTTGAGATCGTCGACCAGCGCTTGGACTTCTGGCAGCTCCGGCACGAGAGCAAGTCTGCCGCGGCTCCCGCCGGCCGTCGAGTCTCGGCCGCTCCGACGGCGGTCTCCCGGCGCCGTGGGCGGCCCTTTCCGCGCCGCCCGCGTCGGTCCGGCGCCAAGAGCTCACCGATCAGGGGAGGGCGTAGCCGTCGTCGGTCAGCGCGGCGAGCCCGTCCTTCAGGAGGCCCTCGAGGATGCGGGAGCGGCGATCCGGTTCCGTCACCGCCTCCACGAGGGCCTCCTCCGAAACGGGAACCTCACTTCCGCGCAGCACGGCCAGGATGCGGCCGCGCGCCTCGCGGTCGGACCCCACGTAGCGCTGCTGCCGGGGAGCCCGCGGCCCCGCGTACGCCGGGTAGCCGAGGGCACGCCACCGGCACACGTCCGCCAGCGGGCAGGCGTCGCACTTCGGGTTCCGTGCGGTGCAGACGATCGCTCCGAGCTCCATCATCCCGGCGTTGAACACCGCCGCTTCGTCGTTCTCGGCGGGCAGCAGCGCATCCATTGCGGCGAGATCGCGCGCCGTCGCGGCCGGGCCCGCCAGCCCCTGGCCCTCCACCGCCCGGGCGATCACCCGCCGCACGTTGGTGTCGACCACCGGATGCCGCAGGCCGTACGCGAACACCGCGATGGCGCGAGCGGTGTACTGGCCGATGCCCGGCAGGGCGAGCAGCGCGTCGACGTCGGCCGGGACCTTTCCATCGTGCTGCTCCGCGATGGCGACGGCGGCGGAGTGCAGGGCAAGCGCACGCCGGGGATAGCCCAGGCGGTCCCACGCTCGGACCGCCTCGCCGGGCGGGGTGGCCGCAAGATCCGCCGGGGTCGGCCAGCGGCGCAGCCACTCCTCGAGCCTTGGTAGAACGCGGGAGACCTGCGTCTGCTGCAGCATGAACTCGCTGACCAGCGTTCCCCACGCAGGAAATCCCGGCCGTCGCCACGGAAGGTCGCGACGGTTCTCCCGATACCAGGGGTTCACCTGCCGCGCCGAGACCACGGACCCACCCTAGGTCGCCCCCGCCGCGGAACAGCTCCGGTCTATCGGGCCAGGGCCAGTCGGGAGCAGACTGTGCACATGGCCAAGGCCTCCCCGCCACCGCCCGTCCCGGCATCGGGCTCGCCGGACTCGCTGCGCGCGCAGCTGCTGGCCACCGAGCACTGGAGCCTGCTCGCCTCCCGGTCCACCGCGCAGAGCGAGGTGCTGGTGCGGATCAGCATCCTGCTGACGCTCGTGTCGGCGGGCCTGGTCAGCCTCGCGCTGGTTGGCCAGGTCACCGACTTCGCGGACCCGTTCCCGCTGTACGCGGTCGGGATCCTCAGCATCATCACCCTGATCGGGCTCATGACCCAGATCCGCGTCCGCAATGTCGGCATGGAAGACCTGATGTACGTGCTCGCGATGAATCGTCTCCGCGCGGCCTATCTGGAGCTCGACCCCGGAATCCGCCCGTATCTGATGGCAGGCAGCAACGACGACCTCGCGGGGATGTCGCGCACCTACTTCTTTCTCGACCCCGACCGGAACCGGCATCAGCTGGCCGGGAGCACGATGATGTTCATCGCCGTGGTGAACTCCGCCCTCACCGGGCTCCTCGCGGCGGCCATCGTCGCCGCGCTGGGCGGCGGCAGTGTGCTGGCCGGGGTCGTGGCCGCCGTGCTGGGGCTGGTCTACATCGGGCTGTCGGTGCTCCAAGGCGGGCGGGAGTTCCACCGGTTCTGGCGATCGTACGAGCCGCTCGTGCCCACGCCGGCCGGCGGGCGACAGCCGCCACAAGGGCCACGGACGTAGGCTTCGGCCATGGAACGGTGGGCGCCACGGCGCGACGATGTCCTCGCCGAGATCGCGGGCGAGATACTGCACAACTACGCCACCGGCCGCACCCTGGTCGCCGTCGACGGCCGGCACGGCTCGGGACAGGACGAGTTCGCGGATGGCCTCGTCACCGCGCTGAGAGCGGCCGGCGCGGCCGCCGCCCGGCTGCCGATCGAGGCGTTCGCCACTCGCGCCGAGGACGCGTACCGGGACGGCTACGACTACGACGACTTCCGCGATACGGCGGTGAAGCCGTTCCGGAGCGGCGAAGCCGTGCTGCCCGAGCTGACGGACCGCGTCGCGCCGCCTGGCCTGCCCGACGAGCTCCCGGCGGACGCCGTGCTGGTGGTCGACGGGGTCTTCCTCAACCGGCCGGAGCTCTCGGGGATCTGGAAGCACTCGGTGTGGCTGCAGGTGCCGCAGGAGTCGACCGAGGAGCGGCTTCGCGAAGCGGGGACGCCGGAGGAGATGATCGAACGGGCCAAGGCCGCGCAGGCACGGTACCGCGGCCACCTCGACCCGACGGCGAAGGCGGACACCCTGGTGGACAACAGCGATCCGGAGCACCCGCGGAGGATCTTCGCCGACTCCTGCTGAGATCCGATCCGAGAAGACTCGGACACGCCGATTCGGGCTGCTCAGCCCCCGATCGAGTCCAGCCGGACGACGACCTCCTCCGGCGTGAGAAAGCGGCCGGTGCGCTCCACCTCGTGCACGAGCTCCACCATCGCCGCGTTCACCGGCACCGGCACACCGGTGCCGTGAGCGGCGTCGACGACCGCGCCCGCCAGGTGGTCGATCTCGGTCGCAGCGCCTCGGCGAATGCTCTGCAGCGTCGATGCGGGGTTCGGCACGTCGCCCATCCGGGCCGCCATCTTCCGCGGCACCAGCTCGGCGAATGGCACCGGCAGCCGGATCATCCGCCTCAGCACCCGGTCGTCGAGGTGCTGCAGCGGCGCGAAGGTGACGTCCTTCGCCCGGCCGACCCGCACGGTCTCCAGCATGCCGAGCGTCAGGATGCGCCGCAGGGCACGGTCCGCGACGACCTGCTGCACGCTCAATCCGGTGATCGCAGGCAGGGCGTTCACCTGGTTGATCACGAGCTTCGTCCACTGCGCGCCGGCGAAGTCGTCGGTGCGGGTGACGGACAGCACGTCGTCGAAGGCCCGGGCAGCCAGTTCGAGTGCGGCGTCGTCGTCGCCGCCGAGGCAGAGGCCGGCCGCCGCGGTCACGGTGATCTCGCCCGGGGAGGAGAGCGACGCGGCGAAGAGCGCGAGGCCGCCGACGAGCGGCGACCCGGGGGCGGCTTCCGCTGCACGCTCCAGCCCGGCGAGCCCGTTCTGCACCACCACGAGCGGCACGCCGTCCAGCAGTGCCGCGTTCGGCCGGAGTGCCGCCTCGGCGTCGTGCGCCTTGGTGGCGAGGATCGCGAGGTCGGGGACCGCCGCGAGGGCATCGCCGGCCCACACCGCGGCGACATGGTCGCCCCACGCGCCGGTGAGCCGCAGTCCTGACGCCTGGATCGCCGCGAGGTGCGCCCCGCGGGCGGTCACCTCGAGTGAATGGCCGGCGCGATCGAGCAGCGCGGCGAGGGTGCCGCCGACGGCGCCCGCACCGAGAACGGCAACCCGCATCCTCCGATCCTAGAACCGGCGCGCGAAGCGCCGCGAAGGCCGGATCACGGCCGCTCCGCCCGCCTCCCGGTCGCCGGGAACCCTGGCGGTAGCCTGGGACGGTGACCGGAACGCGGCAATCGGGCGGCATCGTGCTCGTCGACAAGCCGGCCGGCATCACCAGCCACGATGTGGTGTCGCGGGTGCGGCGGCTCGCGGGAACCCGGAAAGTCGGCCACGCCGGCACCCTCGACCCTGCCGCCACCGGGCTGCTGCTGCTCGGCCTCGACAGTTCCACCCGGCTCCTCACCTACCTGGTGGGTCTCGACAAGGAGTACTTCGCCACGATCCGGCTCGGCATCGCCACCTCGACGGATGACGCCGAGGGCGAGGTCGTCTCGGTCGCATCGGACGAGGCACTCGCCGCGGTCGCGGAGGAGGGCATCCGCGAGGAGATCGCGGCTCTCACCGGGCGGATCTCGCAGGTGCCGAGCACGGTCAGCGCCATCAAGGTGGACGGAAAGCGGGCGTACGCGCGAGCGCGGGCGGGGGAGACGGTCACCCTGGTCGCCCGGGAGGTGACCGTGTCGGCGTTCGAGCTGCTCGGCATCGACCGTTCCGCCGGACTGCAGCTCCGGGTCCGCGTCGAGTGCTCCTCCGGCACGTACATCCGTGCCCTCGCACGAGATCTCGGCGAGCGGCTGGGTGTCGGCGGATCGCTCAGCGAGCTGCGCCGGACGCGCATCGGTCCGTTCGCGATCGACGACGCCGCGCCGCTCGACGAGTCGATCCGGGATGCCGCGCTCGCACCCGCGGACGTCGCATCGCGGCTCTACCCGGTGCTGGGCCTCTCGGCGGAACAGACCGTGGACCTCTCGCACGGCAAGCGTGTGCAGGTCGGGGAGGGGCACCCCTCCGGCCCCCTCGCCGCGGTGACCCCGGACGGCGCGCTGGCGGGGATCGTCGAGGTATCGGACGGTGCCGCGAAGACCCTGGTGAACTTCCCGACGGCGGAGGTGACCGGATGATCGAGTGGCTCACCTGGGTGCTGGTGGCTGTCGCAACCGCCGCCGGGCTCCTCTGCCTGGTCTTCGGCATCGCCGGCCGGCCGCCCGCCGACCTCACTCTCGGTTCGGTGCTGCTGGTGGAGCTGCTGCTGCTGGTCCAGCTGGGCGTCGCCGTGACCGCTCCGCTCGTCGGCAACGAGCCGACCGGCAACCTGGTGGAGTACTACGTCTACCTGGTGAGCGCGATCCTGATCCCGCCGCTCACCGTGCTGTGGGGTCTCGTCGAACGCTCCCGCTGGAGCACCGTGGTCCTCGCGATCGGCGCGCTGGCGGTCGCCGTGATGGTGTACCGGATGCACGTCATCTGGTTCGTCCAGATGGCGTGACCGCACGCGTTAAGGTGAAAGAAATGGCCGATTCCTCATCCTCCCGCGCCGTCGGCGTCGGACGCGTACTCGTGGTCGTCTACGCGATCCTCGCACTCGCCGCGACTGGACGCTCGGTATTCCAGATCCTGACGAAATTCGAGTCGGCGCCGGTGGCGTACTCCCTGTCGGCACTCGCCGCGCTCGTCTACGTCGCGGCGACCGTCGCGCTGATCGCCCGCGGAAGCGCCGCATACCGCGCCGCCTGGGCCGCCATCGCGTTCGAGCTGGCGGGGGTGCTCGTGGTGGGCACGCTCAGCCTCGCGGACCCGCAGCTCTTCCCGGACGACACCGTCTGGTCGCAGTTCGGCCGCGGCTACCTCTTCATCCCCCTCGTGCTTCCCATCCTCGGAATCGCCTGGCTCGTCAAGCGGCGGCCGAGCACGGTGCCCGCCTGATGGAGCGCTACGACGGCCTCGACGCCGTGCCCACCCCTTTCGGGCCGAGCGCGGTCACGATCGGCAAGTTCGACGGGGTGCACGTCGGGCACCGTGCAGTGCTGGAGCAGCTGCAACGGGTCGCCGAGGAGCGGCACCTGCTGCCGGTCGTGGTGACCTTCGACCGTCATCCGCTCGCCCTGCTCGCCCCGGAGAAGTGCCCGCCGGCGCTGGTGAGCCTGGACCAGAAGCTGGAGCTGCTGGCGGAGACGGGGGTCGCGGCGACGGTCGTTCTGCCGTTCGACGAGCGACTGAGCAAGCTCCCTGCCGAGCACTTCGTCGAGGAGGTGCTCGGCGGCCGGCTGCGAGCGCAGGCGGTGCTCGTCGGATCCGACTTCCGTTTCGGCGCCAAGGGATCGGGGAACGTCCAGACGCTCCGCGAGCTGGGACCGGCGAACGGCTTCGACGTCGTGCTGGTCGACGACGTCGGCATCCCGGATGACACGGACCCGGTGCACCGGGCATCCTCGACCGCCATCCGGCAGCTTCTCGCGGACGGTCGCCCCGAGGCGGCGGCGAAGCTGCTCGGGCACCTGCACACCGTGCGCTCAACCGTGGTGCACGGACAGCAGCGCGGGCGCCTGCTCGGCTATCCGACGGCGAACCTCGATCCGGACCTCGAAGGACTGGTCCCCGCTGACGGCGTGTACGCGGCGTGGCTGACCGTCGACGGGGTGCGCTATCCGGCCGCCGTCTCGGTCGGCAACAACCCGACCTTCACGGGTGTGCCGGCGAAGCAGGTGGAGGCGCACGCCCTCGACCAGGACTTCGACATCTACGGCAAGACGGTGGAGCTCGCGTTCGTCGAGTACGTGCGCGGGATGCTGAAGTTCGATGGAATGGATCCGCTCATCGCGCAGATGCGCGACGACGTGCATCAGGTGCGAGGGATCCTCGGCGTCCGGGAGGCAGGAGCCCCGCCCGTAGGATGAGGCAGTGCCAGAACCGCGTCGCCGCCCACTCTGGGCGGGACGCACACTGGCGCTCGCCGCCATCCTGCTGCTCGCCCTGAACCTGCGCAGCGCCGTCGCGGCACTCTCGCCGATCGCCGCGTTCATCGCCGAGGACGTGCCCCTCGACGCCCTGGCGCTCGGGGTGCTCGGGATGCTGGCGCCGGTGGCGTTCGCCTCCTGCGGCCTGTTCGCGCCAGCGCTCACCCGCCGGTTCGGCCTCGAGGCGACGCTGGTGGGCGCCTGCGTGGTCATGCTGGCCGGTCCGCTGCTGCGGGCCTCGGCCGGGTCGTCTGCGGTGCTGTTCGCTGGCACGGCGCTGACCTTCCTCGGCATGGGCGTCGGCAACGTGCTGCTCCCGCCCGCGGTGAAGCGGTACTTCCCCGACCGGATCGGTGCGCTCACTGCGGCGTACGCGACCCTGCTCGCGGTGAGCACCACCATCCCGCCGGCGATCGCGGTGCCGCTCGCAGAGGCGACCAGCTGGCGGGTGTCGCTTGCCGTGTGGGGCGTGTTCGCCCTGTGCGCACTCGTGCCGTGGGCGGTCCTGTGGGCGCGAGGGCGACGCAGCGCACGCGCCGAGGCGGCGGCAGGCGGCCCCGGCGTGCCGGCGCCGCAGCGGCTGCCTGCCCGCCGATTGCGGTCCTCGCTCGTCGCGTGGGCCATGGTGCTCACCTTCGGGGTGTCATCGCTGAATGCCTACACGATGTTCGCCTGGCTGCCTCAGCTGTTGATCGAGCATGCCGGAGTGACCGCCGCGACGGCCGGCGCGCTCCTCGCGGTGTACTCGTTCACCGGCTTTCCCATGTCCCTCGCCGTGCCGGTGCTCGCCGCCCGGATGCGCAGTGTCGCGCCGCTGATCTATGTCGGCTCGCTCTGCTTCGTCAGCGGCTACCTCGGGCTGCTGCTCGCACCGGAGACGGCGACGCTGCTGTGGGTGGTGCTCGCCGGCGCCGGACCGCTGATCTTCCCGGTCGTGCTGGTGCTGATCAACACGCGCACACGCACGCCTGCCGGATCGGTGGCGCTCAGCGGGTTCACGCAGGGTCTTGGCTACACCGCCGGAGCCCTCGGCCCACTCGTGGTGAGCCTGCTCCACGAGGGCACGGGCGACTGGAGTGCGCCGCTGATCTTCCTGCTCATCACCGGCTGCCTGCCGGTGATCGCCGGGTTCGTGCTGCGGAAGCCCGGCTACGTCGACGAGCCGAGCGGCTGAGGCTCCGCGGACCCCGTGACCACGGCGGCGCGGTGGATCAACGCCGCGGCGCCGATGAGGGGCCCCTCGTCGGAGAGACCCGAGGGCACGACCTGCACCTTCTTCACGAACCCGAACTCGGCGCGCTCGTCGATCGCCTCCCGGATGAAGCCGAACAGGTCGGGGGAGACCCGGGAGAACCCGCCGCCGACGGCGACGACCTCGAGGTCGGTGAGTGCGGCGGCGGACGCGATGGCCCGGCCGATCGCGGTGCCGGCGCGGCGAACGGCAGCACGGGCGATCGCATCCCCTGCGGTGTATGCGGTGGCGAGCTGCTCACCGCTGTTGCCGGTCCACCCCTGCGAGCGCGCCCAGGCGACGCTGCGCGGGCCGGATGCCACCGCCTCGACGCAGCCGGTGCCGCCGCACGCGCAGCGCACGTCGAAGCCGCCGACCTCGATGTGCCCGATGTGACCGGCATTCCCGGTCGGCCCGGAGACGGTGGCGCCGCCCAGAATCAGGCCGCCGCCGATGCCCGTGGACACCACCATTCCCATCACGTTGTCGACGCCGCCCGCGGCGCCGATCCAGTGATCCGCCAGCGTGATGGCGAGCCCGTCCATGCGGAGCGTGACCGGCGCCGGGGTCGCCCGATCCCGCAGCCATTCGACGACCCGGTCGCGGAACGGGAAGCCCCGCCACTGCGGCACGTTGAGCGGCGAGACGAGTCCGGCGCGCTCGTCGATCGGGCCGGCGGTGCCGATCCCCACCCCGATGAGCTCACGGTCGCCGACTGCGGCGAGCGCGGCGTCCAGCACGGATGCCACCGACTCCCACAGCCCTTCGGACGACGCGGAGGGGCCGGTCGGTGCACGGAAACGCGAGCCCGGGAGCAGCCGGCCGGCGCCGTCGACGAGCGCGCTCTCCACCTTGGTGCCGCCGAAATCGAGCGCGAGCGCGACTGGTCCGCTCGCGACGGGGCCGGATCCGGAGGTCTGCATGCCCACAGGGTACCGGCCGGAACCGTCGCGCCTGCCGCGCTGTGTCGCCCGCCCGACCTACCCTGGATGCATGGACAGGGGCCTGCCGCACGGCGAGTTCACGGTCGCGCGGGAGTACGACCTCCCACCCGCCGTGGTGTGGGACGCCCTCACCGACCCGGCACTGCTCGAGGGTTGGCTCGGCGCCGGCATCTCCGACGCGGAGGTGGGCGGCACGTTCGTGCTCGACTGGCTCGATCCGCACCATCACGGCGCCGCGGTCGCGGGGGAGATCGTGCTGCTGGAGCCCCGCTCACAGCTGCTGGTCCGGGCGATGGAGTACTCGATGGCGATGCTGATCGACGAGCTGCCCCATGGCGCCCGGGGTTCGTCGACCCGGCTCACCCTGTCGGCGCGGCTTCCCGCGGGGCGGCATTCCGAGCGCGAGGAGATCGCGCACTGGCGCGCCCACCTGGAGGCCCTCGAAGACCTGCTCCGTGGGCACCCCGTCGTGTGGGAGCGGTGGGACGCCGACTACGGAGAGGCCACCCGCGCCTTCCTGGCGGAGACCCGGACGACGGCTCGCTGACCCGGGCGGCGCGACCGGCTATCGCACGGGCTGGGAGCCCGTTCAGGCGCCCTCTCTACCGTGGAGCCATGATTCCGCGCCCACTTCAGCAGGCCTCCGTCCCCGCCGCGCTGGCGACGATCGCGGTGCTGCTCCTCACGGCGGGCGCTGCCCCGGAAGGCACCGAGCAGGGCGCGTCGCAAGCCGGGCTGATCTTCGCCATCGCGGCGGTGGTGGTCGTGATCGCGGTGATCGTCTATCTGCTGACGATCGGGCGCCGACAGTTCAGCAACCGCAGGGGAAGCGACGGCAACGGGCCGGGCGGCGACTGAGCCGGACTGGGCTCTGCCGGTTCGGGCGGTTCGCCTTTTCCGGTGGCGCGACGGACAATGGATCAGTCGGCTGGGGAACGCTCAGGGCGAGTACGCGGAGGTTGAAGCATGACGGACAACGCACGCGAGTCGATCGCATTCGTGGGGGACAGCCTCATCGAGGGCGGCCGCTGGGACGAGTGGTTCCAGGAGTCCGAGGTGCTGAGCTTCGGGGTTCCAGGGGCAACGACGGATGACCTGCTGAAACGGCTGGACGAGATCGTCCAAGCCGACCCTGATGAGCTGGTGCTGCTCATCGGCACCGAAGACCTCAGCCGCCGGGGCTCCGTAGAGCACGTCGTCCGGAACATCGAGACGGCGCTCGTCACGCTCCGGAAGGAGCTGCCCGGCACGCGGCTGCTGCTCGTCTCGATCCTGCCGCGCGGGCACGAGTTCGCGGAGCGGATCCAGGAGGCGAACCGTCACCTCTGGCAGTTCGTGGCGACGGTGCACGGTCAGTACCTCGACGCTTGGCCCGCTCTGGCGCTCGAGGACGGGGAGCTGAACCCGATGTACACCGCCGACCGGCTGCACCTCAACGATCAGGGCTACGAGGCCTGGCTCGCCGAGCTGCGCCCGGCGCTGGCGCGCCTGCGGGATCAGCCGCCGATGAGCGGCGTCATCACGCTTCCCCGGCTTCACTCCTGAGCTGTCGCACGTAGTCCCGCCCGGCGGCGGCGAGCCGGCGGGTCTGCGACGCGTACGTGCGGATCTCCTCCTCGGTCCAATCCCGGGTCATGTGCTCGATGGTGCGATCGGCGGCTGCGATGCTCGCCTCTGCGACGGCCCGCCCGGATTCGGTGAGATGCACGCGGACCACCCGGGCGTCGCCCGCATCCGGTCGCCGTTCGACGAAGCCGAGGCCCTCGAGGTGCGCCAGGAGCTTGCTGACGTTCGACGCTCCCGTCAGCAGCTCGGCGGCGAGGTCCGAGGGGCGCAGCGCCTCCCCGCTGGCGAGGATCATCAGCAGCCGTGAGCCCGGCACGCCGACCCGCGCGTCCACCCGCGCGACGTTGTCCGCGCTGAAATCCGGATGGTTCCACTGGTGCACGAACTCCGCCAGGCTCGCGAGCAGCTCCGACCGGAACGGCACCTGCGTCCCCTCGGGGAGGTCCTCGGACGTCGACGATCCGCCCGCGCCCGATCCCGGCATCGAATCCAACATGTCGCTCACTGTACCCCGATGGCGTACCGCGGGCGCCGTTCGTTACACACCGCGAGTGGCGGATCGAGAATCGCCACCGCTCCGGCCGCGCCCCACCGGGCGGGCGCTCAGCCTCCCTCGATACCGTGGCAAACACCCGACGGATGGAGTTCATGGATGACCTCACTGTGGCTGGACCGCGCCCCGCGCATCGAGACAGACGAGTTCGAGGCGGGACAGCAGTTCGATGAGGTCATCGTCGGAGCCGGCATCACCGGATTGGTCGCGGCGCTTCTGTTCTCCCGGGCGGGTCGGAGGGTCGCGGTGGTCGAGGCCCGCCGGGTCGGTGCGGTCACCACGGGGAACACCACCGCGAAGCTGAGCGTGCTGCAGGGCGCGCACCTGCAGCAGGTGCAGGCGTACTCCTACCGCGCCATCGTGAAGGCCTACGTGGAGGCGAACCTGGAGGGGCTGGCCTGGATGTCGCGCTACGCCGACGATCAGGGGATCCCCATCCAGTTCAAGGACTCGGTGAGCTACGCCGCCACACCGGAGGGTGTCCGGACCGTCAACCGCGAGTACGACATCGCGAAGGCGGTGGGGCTGCCGGTGCGGCGCGGGACCGACGTGGGGCTGCCGTTCGAGACCCACGCGGCGGTGGTGCTGCCCGACCAGGCGCAGTTCGACCCGATGGATGTGCTGGCCACCCTCGCCGCCGACGTGCGGTCGCATGGCGGCAAGATCTTCGAAGACGTGAGGGTCTCGCGGGCGAAGGCCGGCGACCCGGCGAAGGTGTTCACCAACAAGGGGCAGCTGCTGGCACAGCACGTCATCGTGGCGACCGGCATCCCGGTGCTCGACCGCGGGCTGTACTTCGCGAAGGTGAAGGCCGGACGATCGTACGCGATGAGCTACCGGGTCGATGGCGCGCTTCCGCCGGGCATGTACATGAGCGTCGACTCCTCGCTGAAGCGCTCGGTGCGGACCACTCCGTCGGCGGACGGCGATCTGCTGATCATCGGCGGGAACGGGCACACCGTCGGGCGCGACCCGTCGCCGAAGTCGCACGTGCGCGACCTGGAGGAGTGGACGCAGCAGCACTGGCCTGGCGCGGTGCGCACCCACGCGTGGAGCGCGCAGGACTACGAAACGCCCCACAAGGTGCCGTTCGTCGGGTGGATGCCCCGCGGCCGCGGGCGGATCTACCTCGCGACCGGGTACGACAAGTGGGGGATGACCAACTCGGTGCAGTGCGCGCTCACGCTCGCCTCCGACATCCTCGGCGGGAACACCCCGTGGGCGAAGGTGCTCCACCGCCGGATCACCACCCCGCGGGCCTTCGCCTGGGGGGTCGGCTACAACGCCGGCGTCGCCGTCGAGTACGCGAAGGGCTACGCCAAGGCGCTGCTGCGCGGCCTGCCTGACAGCCCACCGGATGAGGGTGAGGGCGTCGTCGGCCGGGACGGCCTGCTCCCCACCGGGATGTCGACGGTGAACGGCGTCGTGTGTCGCGTGTCGGCGGTCTGCACCCACCAGCATGCGGTGCTCAGCTGGAACGACCAGGAGCACAGCTGGGACTGCCCCGCGCACGGCTCCCGCTTCGGTGCGGACGGCACCCTGCTTGAAGGTCCCGCCACCCGGAACCTCCGCCTGCGCTGACCTGCCCCCGGGTCACTGAGCCCGTCCGGTCCCTGAGCCGCCCGGTCACTGAGCCCGTCGAAGTGACCGGAACAGTTCCGGCACCTTCACCCCTACCGTCGCCGGCCTCCTGATCACTACACTCCGGACATGGTCCGGTTGCCGTTCGCGGCCGACGGGGTTGTGCACGGCGTGTTCATGGGTCTGGGGATCATGGTCGCCCTGCTCTTCTACGCCTATGAGCGACGCCGCCGGGACCTGACCGACCCGCGGCTATGGGCGATCGCCGGGTTCGCGGTCGCCTTCGGCGCCATCGGGTCGCGCCTGCTCACCTGGGACGTTCTGCGGGTGCCCTCTCTGGAGGATTGGTGGGTCAGCGGCGACCGCAGCATCCTCGCCGGGCTCGTGGGCGCGTGGCTCGGCGTGCATCTGGGCAAGCGGCTCACCGGCTACCGGGAGCCGACCGGTGACCTGTTCGCGCCGGCGGTCGCGCTGGCGATGACGCTCGGACGGGTCGGCTGCCTGCTCACGGAGCAGCCCGGCACACCGACCGGGGGAGCGTGGGGGATCGTCCTCACACCGTCGCAGGCGGCGCTGCTCGGCGGGCCATCCGGCGTCGGCCTGCACCCGTCGTTCGCCTACGAGATCGGATTTCACGCGGCCGCCTTCGCCCTGATGTGGCGCTTCCGCGATCGGCTGCCGCGTCCAGGAGATCTCTTTGTCTGCTACGTGACGGCCTACGCGCTGTTCAGGTTCGGGGTCGAGTACGTGCGGGGGAACGAGCTGCTCTGGCTGGGGATGAGCGGACCACAGTGGTTCCTGCTGATCGTCCTCCCGCTGCTTCTATGGCGCACCTGGCGAGTGTTCGCGCGACCACGCGGCACGAAGCTGCAGGGGAGCGCGGCATGACCGCCGACCATCGCGATGCTTCGTCGCACCACCGGCTGGTGTGGACGCAGCAGCCATGAGCCGCCAGAGGAGGAGAGCGCCATGAGCAGCACCCCGGACATCCCACCTGATCCGCCGCCACCGGACCGGCCGCCGCAACGCCAGGGAGGAGGCGGATTCCTGGCGCTCGGGATTGTCACCGGGTTCGCGGTGCTGTTCTCGGTCTACCTCGCACTCGTGTTCCTGGCCGGTCCGAGCTGGGCGGCTGCGATCGCACCGATCGTCGTGTTCCTCGTGGTCGCCATCGTGCTGACCGTCCGGCCGAGAACACGGATGTTCGGAGCGGGGCTGCTGATCGGTCTCGGCGTCTGGGCACTCCTCGGCGGGGGCCTCTGCGTTCCGCTCCTCATCCCGAGCGGAGGGGTGGCATGAACGCTGCGTCGGAGCAGGCGGCGCCGAGGGGGCCGTTGCCATGAACCGCTCATCCGTCGACACCCGCCGGCCCCAGCTCGGTCCCGGCCAGCCGCTGCGCGGCGACCGCATCCACCGGTACGTGACCGCGTTCTGCCCCCGCTGTCACGAGATGAATCCGCCGCTGGCGCAGGTGCGACGCCTGTCCGGAGCGCTGCTCGTCCGGGACGGCCGCGTCTGGTTGGAGCGCGGCTGCCCCGACCACGGCCTCGTCCGCACCCTGTACGACGAGTCGCCCGACATCCTGCGTTATCTGGAGAAGTGGCAGGCGCCGACCAAACAGCACATCCCGGACGAGACGGACAACTACCGCCTCGTGCCGGAGGCCTACGCGTATGGGCTGCCCGCGATGCAGACGCAGCACACGTGCATCCTGCTGCAGGATGTGATCGAGCACTGCAACCTGCGGTGCCCCACCTGCTTCACCGCATCCGGCCCGCAACTGCAGGGCGTCGCGCCGCTCGAAGAGATCCTGGCGAACGTCGACGCCCGGCTCGCCCGTGAGAACGGACGGCTGGACGTGCTGATGCTGTCCGGTGGTGAGCCGACGCTGTACCCGCAGCTGGCGGAACTGCTGGACGAGCTGGTCGCACGACCCGTCGTGCGGATCATGGTGAACAGCAACGGCATGCGCATCGCCACGGATGACGAGCTGCTCGGCCTGCTGGAGAAGCACCGGGAACGGGTGGAGGTGTACCTGCAGTACGACGGCTCCTCGAAGGAGTCGTCGGTCTACCACCGCGGGGGCGATCTGACCCGATTCAAGGACGCCGCGATCTCCCGCCTGTCCGAAGCCGGGGTGTTCACGACGTTGACCATGACGGCGACCCTCGGCGTGAACGACGGGGAGATCGGCGACGTCGTGATGCGGGCGCTGGAGACCCCCTTCGTCGGCGGCGTCGCGCTGCAGCCGGTGTTCGGCTCCGGCCGCGGGCACGGCATAAATCCGATGGACCGGCTGACCCACACCGGCGTGCTGGCGCGGCTGGAGGAGCAGACCGGCGGTGTCGTCGCCTGGCACGACCTGACCGCGCTGCCGTGCTCGCATCCGCACTGCGCCTCGGTCGGCTACATGCTGAAGGACGACGCCGGCGTGTGGCGGTCACTGACCGCCCTGATCGGCCATGACCGGCTGCTGGAGTGGCTGGAGATCGACCCGGACAGCATCGCCAACCGGATCGCCGACAGTGCGATCCCGCTCTCGCTGCGCTCGATTCTGAAGTCGTCGCTGCTCGACCTGCTGAGCGAGCAGTCGTCGCTGTCCCACCCGCGCACGGCGGATCTCTGGAAGAACATCTGCACCCAGTGCGACCTCGGGATCGGGACGCTCACCACCCTGGCGGCCGGCACACTCCCGGGTCAGCACCAACGGCTGCGGAGGCTCCTCGCAGAGCGCGTCACCCGCATCACGGTGAAGCCGTTCATGGACATCTCCACGATGATCGAGGAGCGGCTCACCCAGTGCTGCGTGCACGTCGGCACGAAGAGCGACGCGGGCGCTCAGCAGTGCGCCCCGTTCTGCGCGGTGCAGGCGTGGCCGCAGCTCGCCCGGCAGCGGATGAGCACCGCGACGGGTCGCCGGCTGCTGCCGGTGCATGCGAAGGAGGCAGCGGTATGAGCTCCGATTCCGACGCCAGGCGCATCGCCTCCGGGCCGACGCCGTCGCAGCTGGTACCCGATCCAGGCGGTGCCCAGTTCTCCGCCGCATCTCGCTCAGGCGACGCGACGCCGTACGACCCGCTGCGACTCTGCATCTTCGCCACCATCGCACTGCTCGGATGGCTCGGCGGTCCGGTCACGCTGATCGTGTTCTCCGTCGTGGGGTTCGCAGGGTACTGGAAGGCGTGGCGCGGAGGGCTGAAGAAGTCGAAATGCTGGCTTCGCGACACCAGGCTGGTGCTCGCCTACTTCGCCGTGCTCACGGCCGCCGGTGTCTGGGGCACGTATGCGGTGGTGACGAGCCTGCTTCGGACCTGACTGCTCAGCGCGGTCGAGAGCGGTGAAAACGGACCGGACCGGCACCAAACGCGCACATCTGATCAGCAAACATATAACATACATTCAGGAAATGCGCAAGAGGTTGCAAGGTTGGGCGAGCAGAAGAGACAGTGGGAGAACGCGGGCGCATTTGCGCTCCGCCCACAGCACAAGGAGTCCCCATGTCGTACACCCCCGGTGCCGCCGGCAACCAGGCCGCGCGCCCGTCGAAGTCGCACACCCACGAGACCAAGGCGTTCTACAAGACCAGCGAGTTCATCTTCTACGTCGTCGTCTCGGTCGCCATCCTCATCGCGGCCGCCATGGTCGACAACGGCGAGGACGGGCAGGGCTTCGGCGCCGACAAGGCCTGGTCCTACGTCGCCCTTCTCACGGTCGGTTACATGATCAGCCGCGGTCTCTCCAAGGCAGGCAGCCACCACCGCGACAACCACTGACCGCGTCGGATGCCCCCGCACCTGCCATGCAGGAGCGGGGGCATCCGTCTGCGCGGACGGTCTTCTCGCGACCACGGTCGCCGCCGCCCTGTCCGCATCGGCCGAGAGCGTACCGGCCCCCTATGGTTGTCGCCGTGGTCGATCAGCTTCTGGACGTGAAGACCATTCCGGTGGGCGCTGACCATGTGCTCGCCCAGCGTCACCTGCGGCGGCGCCGATGGGTTCCCTGCGGACGTGGCGATTGGGCCGTGGCGCTGAAGTCGCCCTCCGGCCGCCTTGCTGCGCGAATCAGCCCGTTCGACCCGACCGCGCCGTTCACGGCCGAGCTCTATCGATCGGGACAGGCGACCGGATGGTTCCCGCAGCTGTTCCTGGAACGCGCGCTCGAGGGCGGCGGTAGCCTGCTCGTGATGGAGTTCCTCCGCCCCGTGGACGATTCGATCGGCGTCGCGGTGCATCGCCGACTGCGCGATCGAGACCCGGGCATCGCCGAGGCCGCCGGCCTCATCGAGAAGATCCACCGTCGCGCAATGGAAGCTTCGCCCTGGTGCGGGCCGGTCGATGACAACCCCGCGAACATCATGGCCGCTGCCGACGGCTCGATCCGGATCACGGACCCGTACTACGCGGCCGGGCCCGCTCTCTACGGCGCCGTGCAGACCAGCCCGCTGACCGTGGCCCGCGCGATACCCAACGAGCAGCGCCGGCACATCTTCGAAATCCCGCTCGCATCGTCCGGCGGCTGGGATCCGGCAGAGCGGCTCGAAATGCGGCAAGGACTCGAACGCGCTGATGAGATCCTCCGGGCGGACGGAACCCGACCATGATGGTGCCGAGTGGCGCGCCGAGCGGCGTTCCCACCCCAGCATCGAGCGCGATCCGCGGCACCGCCGGAGTCAACGATGCTGGTCGATGAGGATGACGTTCCCGTCGGGGTCCGTCACCATCAGTGCCGCAGGACCGGACCCGGATTCGTCGGCCTCCAACGTGAGCCGGATCCCGGCGGCCCGCAACCGCCGCTGAATCTCCCGCACATCGACGAACTCGTCCACCGGGGCACCATCGGCGTCCCATCCAGGGTTGAAGGTCAGCAGATTGCCCTCGAACATTCCGTGAAAGAGCCCGATCGTCGCGGACCCGTTCCGGAGGATCACCATGTTGTCGGCGGTGACGCCCGGGAAGACGACGAAACCGAGTCGCTCGTAGAAGGCACGGGACGCGTCCAGGTCCGCCACGGATAGGCTCACCGAGAAGTTGCCGAGCGGAAGATCTGTGCTTGTCATGTCGAAGAGGCTAGGTACGGCCGCCACCGCGAACTTGTCGGATCTTGCGGACATGGATCACCTGGTCCGCGTCAACGCTGTCGTCGACCATGTGCTCACCCATCTCGACGCACAGCTTCGGCTGGACGACTTGGCGCGCGTCGCCCGGTTCTCACCGTTTCACTTCCACCGGAAGTTCCGCTCGATCACGGGCGAGACCATCGCCCAGTTCGTGAAGCGGGTGCGGTTGGAACGGGCGATCGTGCTGCTGTCGTCCCCGGAGCGGCTCGACCTCACGACGATCGCGATCCGCTGCGGCTTTGCTTCGAGCTCCGCGTTCTCTCGCGCATTCCGGGAACGCTATGGTCAGCCGCCGCGCCGATTCGACCTGGCGGCGCACCGCGACGGGCACCGTGCATCGCTCGACGGCGGACGGCTTTCACGGCTCGACGTCGGCGCCAATCCCGACGGGTTCACCGCCGTGCTCGAGGACATCCCCGAACGCCGGATCGCGTACCGTCGGGCCTTCCGCCCGTACTCGTCCGACGCGGTCGCCGTGGAGACCGAGCGAATGCTGGGGTGGGCGCGCGAACGCAACCTCACCGGTGCCGCGTGGCTGGGGATCCAGTGGGACGATCCCGAGGTCGTGGCGTTGGACGATTGCCGGTACGACGTCGCGGTCGTCGTCTCCCCGGGACTGCGGATCGACGATGGGGTGAGCGAGGCGACATTGCCCCCGATGCTCGCCGCCGCCGTGGCGATCGCCGGCGACGTCGACCTGGAGCTGCGCGCGATCGACTGGCTGTATCGCACCTGGCTGCCGCTGAGTGGATATCTGCCGGCGCCGCCGGCCATGGAGGCGTGGGATGGTGATCCCGCCGCCGATGCCGACGGCCGGTACCGGCTGCGGGTCACCGTGCCGCTGGTCAGGCTGCGTCGCTGACCCTCCCAGCCGACCAACGCCCCGCGAGGTGCCCGGTTCGACGCAGGTTCGACCGTTACCTGACCGGAATCCGAGAGCCCGGCACGACAGGGTAGAATGGCTGTGCGCCACCGGTCCCACCAGGGTTTCTCTCTGGGTCTGGGCTCCCGGGGCGCGGAACGTCCGGTCGAGGCCGAAACGCTCTTCCCAGCACGGGGTTGGGGAGTCGCGGCACGTTCCGGGATTTCAGCTCTCAAGGAGGAGCATGGCCACTACGGGCCAGCGACAGGCGAACACTTCGACGCGCAACGGCGCGGGCAACCGCACGAGGCGCCGGCCGCACGCCGACGACGCCGGGGTCATCCCCGTGCTCGCCCGCGTGGCGCGGGAGGTGGAGGCGGCCGCCCAGCGCGGACCGGTGAAGGCCGCGAACCGCACCAAGTTCCAGGTGGCGACCATGCTGCTTCGCGAAGAGCGCACCCGCGTCAAGAGCGACGCGGACATCGCCGAAGCCGACCGTGTGGAGGCGCAGCGACGGCTCGATGGCCTCGCCGCGATCCTCGCCAAGACGGCCGCACGCGACACCAGCCTGATCGCGCTGCTGCAGGGCGATGCGCCGATCAGCCCCGCCGCACAGGCGCTCCGCCGAGACCTGCTGCTCGCCGCCGGCGTCGAGCTGGCACCCGACGACCTCATCATCACGACGGAGCAGTCGCAGCCGGATCCGTCGGAGGAGAAGCAGGTCATCCCGCAGAGCGTCCGCCAGTACCAGCTGGCGAACCCCTTCCTCGCTCCTGACTTCGAGGCGTACTCGCGCCCCAAGCAGCCGACCTCCAGCCGGCTCGCGAACTGGGAGCTCATCGAGCCCCTGTTCCGCTCGTTCGAATACGGCGCCGGCGGCGGGGCAGCCAGCATGGAGCTGCCGGAGGCCGGGAGCCTCGCGGCCGCGGGTGGGCGGCAGCTGATGCGCCACCAGGCCCGTTTCGTGGAGAGCGCCCGGGCAGGACACCGCACCTACCTGCTCGCCGACGAGCCGGGACTCGGCAAGACCGCGCAGGCGTTGCTCGCCGCGCAGGCGTCGAACGCCTACCCCCTGCTCGTCGTCGCGCCGAACGTCGTGAAGGTGAACTGGGCTCGCGAGGTCGCCCTCTGGACGCCGAAGCGCACCGCCACCGTGGTGCACGGCGACGGCGAGGACCTGGATGCGTTCGCCGACATCGTCGTCGTCAACTACGAGGTGCTCGACCGGCACGTCGCGTGGCTGTCGAAGCGCGGTTTCAAGGGCATGGTCGTCGACGAGGCGCACTTCATCAAGAACAAGGAGTCGCAGCGCTCACAGAACGTGCAGCTGCTGTCGCGCAGCATCCGGGCACTGCACCCGAACGCGCTGTTCGTCGCCCTCACCGGAACCCCGCTGATCAACCAGATCGAGGACTTCCGGATGATCTGGCAGTACCTCGGCTGGATCGACGAGAAGAAGCCGCTGCCCGAGCTGATGGCGAAGCTCGACGAGACCGGGCTCACCCCAGGCGACCCGGGGTTCTTCGCAGCGGCCCGCAAGGCGGTCATCGACATGGGCATCGTGCGGCGCAAGAAGGTCGACGTGGCCTCCGACATCCCCGCCCGCCGCATCGCGGACATCCCCGTCGAGCTCGAGGGCCCCGTCGCCCGGTCGATCCGGGACTCCGAGCGGAAGCTCGTCGCACGACTGGTCGAGCGGTACCGCCGGGTGCTCGCGAACCGCGGCGCCGACGCCGGCGACGGGATCGACCTGGCGCTGGTGCGCATGGTCGCGGCGGCCGAGCTGGAGGAATCGAAGCAGTCGGACTCCGGCGACAACGTCTTCGCCATGGTGCGGAAGATCGGCCAGGCGAAGGCGCCGCTCGCGGCCGACTACACCGTCAACCTCGCCCGGAACGTCGGCAAGGTGGTGTTCTTCGCCAAGCACATCGACGTCATGGACGCCGCTGAGGAGCACTTCGCGAAGGCAGGTCTCGCCACCGTGTCCGTTCGCGGGGACCAGACCGCCAAGTTCAGGCAGGGCCAGATCGACGCGTTCACGAACGACCCGGACGTGTCGGTCGCGGTCTGCTCGCTCACCGCGGCCGGCGTCGGCGTGAACCTTCAGGCGGCGTCGAACGTCGTCCTGGCGGAGCTGAGCTGGACCGACGCCGAGCAGACGCAGGCCATCGACCGGGTGCACCGCATCGGCCAGGAGCTGCCCGTCACGGCCTGGCGCATCCTCGCGGCGCACACGATCGACGGCAGGATCGCAGAGCTCATCGGCAGCAAGGCGGGCCTCGCGGCGCGGGCGCTCGACGGCAGCGACCAGGAGGTCGCCGCCGAGGCCAGCGTGCAGCTCGAGGCGCTGGTCAGCCTGCTCACCGACGCGCTGCGCTGACGCCACCTCGGTCGCTGAGCCGGCCGAAGCGCTGCGGCGGAGTGTCCGTTTGGCTCGGGCCCTTCGACAGGCTCAGGGACCGGGGTTTGCGGCTCGGGCCCTTCGACGGGCTCAGGGACCGGGACGCACGGGTCTGCGGGTGCGCACGCCGGACATGAGGAAGCCGCTCTGCGGGGCGGCGCGGACTCGGCGCAGGCTGATCCGCAGGTCCTGGTCCGGCACCTCGTAGTCGATGGTCCGGGTGAGCAGCCGCACCACCTCGCGCATCAGCTCGACGGTCGGATCCTCGCCCGGGCATCGGTGGCCGTCGTCGGCGTAGCCGCCACCCTGAGCCACGAGCTCATTCGGCGGGGTCGTCCTGCCGCGGAACCGCTGCGGCAGGAACTCGTCCGGTCGCGACCAGATGCGGCCCGAATGGTTCGTGGCATACAGGTCGAGCATCACCCAGGCGCCCGCCGCGAACTGCTTGCCGCCGTAGCTGCAGTCGCGGGTCGCGGTGCCTCCGGTCACGGGGATGAACGGAAAGAACCGACGCACCTCGTGCACGAAGAGGTCGAGCTCCGAATCGTCGCCCGCCGCGAACCGCGCACGCCATGCCGGGTGCTGGTGCAGGGCCCAGGCGCAATAGACGAGATAGCGCCCTACCGCGACGGTCGGCCGCAGGATGTTCAACAGTTCGACCGCGCGCACGGCGGGAGCGAGCGGCGTGCCGGCGCCGTCCTCGAGGTTCGCGATCACCTCCAGCGCGGACCCCGTGCGGGTGCGGATCCTGCCGTCGCGCACGCCGGTGACGAGCTCCTCCGCCCACCGCTCGGTCCGCCGCCCCAGCGCTCGTGTCGCCCAGTCCGGCGGTCCGACGGCCGCGACGTTCCCCACCATCGTGAAGAAGTCCCGGCTCCGCTGCGCCAGCTCGTCTTCGGGCAGCGGCACTCCGGCCCAGTCGCACACCGTCCGGGTGAGCACCGGCTGAAGCTCTTCCAGCAGATTCACCCGCTCACGCCCCGCCCACCGCCCGACCGCCTCCAGGAAGTAGGTCCGGAACGCCTCGCCGAGTCGAGGCATGTTCTCCGGTGCCAGCAGGCTGAGGAGTGCCGCCTTCCGGCGCGAATGCTCCGCGCCGGACAGCATCAGAACGCTGCCCTCGCTCTGGATGAGGTGCAGCACCGAGCGGGGCATCGCGCCGTTCCGCGCGAACCGGCCGCCCTCGTAGAAGAACCGCGCCGCGGAGCTGCCGCGCATGAAGGTCACCGGGCGCAGCACCAGGTGGGTGTCGAACGCGTCGGTTCCGAGCCGGTCGAACCGCCGGGTGCCGAAGCGATAGCCCTCGGTCGCCAGACCGACGGTGCTGTCGCCGGGGATTCGGGGAAGGCTCACGGTTCCAGGTAAGCGCCGCGACACCGGCCGGGGGAGCGCTCGGGGCAACCGCTCAGGATTCCGTGGTCCGGCTCAGGCGCCGCCGAAGAGCGTGGTCAGGGCGTTCGGCAGCTGCCTCGCGGCATACAGCAGACCCAGCACAGTCAGCACCACATCGGTCACCAGCGTCACGATGGTGAGCCCCCGGCGTGGGAGCGGCCGCGCGGGTCGCACCAGACCGACGATCAGGGTGGCGACGCAGGGAAGGGCGAAGACCACGTAGCTGGAGGCGAAGACCACGAGGAACGCGTTCCGCGTATCGTCCTGCACGAGTGAGTAGCTCGCGAGGGTGTTCACGGAGATGTACACCGCGCCGGCCGCCGAAAGAAGCATCCCCGCGCCCAGCGCGATCTGCAGCACCGCCGTCCAGGAGTGGCGCGAGCTGCGCCGGATGCTGGCATCCCAGATCACGAAGACGGGCAGCAGCGCCGCGACGGCGAGCGGCAGATAGCCCAGGAGAAGTGAGGTCGGTTCCATGCTGAAGGTGTGCGAGGCGCGAGAGGGACGGTCCACCCTGTCATTCGAGCCTGCGCGTTTCTTGGGACGGCCCCGGCGCGAAACGGCCGCCACGAGACGCCCAGGGCTCTAGCCTCGTTGCGTGAGCGAGAACCCACCGTCGCACGATCACGACGACGATCTGGGGCGGCACGAGCCCGGTCCGACTGTGCCGGAACCCAGCGTGCCCGATCCGGACAAGCCTGAGCCGGACGAGCCGGACGAGCCGGACGAGCCGGCCGAGCCGGCCGAGCCGGACGAGCCGGCCGAACCGCAGGGATCGTCGGGGGTCGGCTGGGGAGCGGGTGCGGGCGTCGGGATCGGCGTTGGCGTCGCCGTGGGCGTGGCGCTCGAGAACCTCCCCGCCGGACTCGCCCTCGGCGTCGGTGTCGGCATCGCGCTCGCGCTGGCGTTCGGCGCCGGGCGCTCCCGGGCGTAGTCCGGAACGGAACCGGCCTTGACCGCGAACGGCTCGTCCTACGACGGCGTCTGAGCCAGTCCCCTCGCGGCCAGCCGCGCGATCGCGGTGACCGGTATCGGCAGCCAGTCCGGCCGGTTGCGTTTCTCGTAGACCGCCTCGTACACCGCCTTGTCGATCTCGAACGCGTCGAGCAGCAGGCGGTGTGCGCGCACGTCGTCGCCCGACCGGGCGATGTATCCGTCGAGGAACGCCTCCCGCGCGTTGCCCGCCCAGCTCGTGGCGCGTGCCGTGGTCTCATCGGATGCGCTCATCGCGACCGAGCCGGCCACATAGTCGAAGGAGCGCAGCATCCCGGCCACGTCTCGGAGGGGCACATCGGGCTGGTCCCGTTCGTGCATCGGACGCAGGGGCTCTCCCTCGAAGTCCAGCAGCACCCAACCCCGGTGCGGCACGGAGAGCACCTGGCCGAGGTGGTAGTCGCCGTGGATGCGCTGAAGCCGTGGCCAGGACGCGTCGTGCTGAGCCGCGTCGTAGATGGCTTCGATCGCGTCGCGGTGGCCTTTCAGCTCCGGAACCTCCGAGAGCGCCACGGCGAGTCGCTGATGCCAGAGGCTCGCCATCTTGACGATGTCGCCGAGGCTCGGCTCGCGGGTGGGCAGGGCCTCCGCGAGCGTCTCGTGCACCGCGGCGGTCGCCTCGCCGAGCGCGAAGGCTCGGTCGGAGAAGTCCTCGCCGGCCGACGCAGCCTGAAGCGCCACTCGCCACGCGTCCTCGACGCCCGGCATGAACTCCTGGGCGAACGCCAGGTGCCCGCTCGCGCGGCCAGTCGGCCGGCCGGGATCGTCCCACTCGCCCGTGACGTAGCCGGCGGAGGCTGGCACGTGCGGCGATCCGGCGGATGAGATCGCGGTCTGCAGCACCACGTCCGGATTTTCGCCGTGGTGCAGCATCCGGAAGATCTTGCAGATGATCTGCCGGCTGTCCTCGCCCGACCCGACGTCGAAGACGAGCGAGGTGTTCGACTGTTCGCCGCTCAGCACCTTCGACGTGATCTCGGCCCCGTCGACGGGGAGAAGGAATCCGGTGGCGGTGCCGGTCGCGGTCACTCCGGCGTCGGTTGCGGACCCGCCCGAGGCGATCAGCCGCAGCAGCGCCCGGCCATACGCCGGGTCATGCGGGCCGTCGAAGACGAACTCGGTATCGCTGACCTTGCCGATGAAGTGGTGACCCCAGCCGCGCGGGATGGTGGGGCGGATGGTGATGGGCACCTGGTAGAGCAGCGGCTGCACGCCGCTCTCGTCGAGCACCAGGAGCGTGCGAAGGACGACGCCGTCCTCGTCAGAGGGGAGCTCCCACGCGCCGATACGGCGCAGTTGCGGAATCTGCCCCTTGCCGCCGTACCAACGTTGCCGACGCATCCAGTCGGTCAGGCACTCCATCGTGGTGGCGTTCATGCGCGCGAGGTTACCGGGACCGTCTTGGAGTTGTATCTACGCCGAGCGTTTGCTGGGCGCGCTGCAGGTTGAGGCCAGCGGGGTTCACTTCAAGTCCCAGCCAGGGATCTCGACCGAGAAGGTGCCCGTCATCCCGAAGCCGCGGCGGAGGAACGCGACGATGTCCCCGACGGCACGCTTCGATCCTGGTGCGAAGCGGGGATAGCGCACCCACGCGTCCGGCAGGCCGGTGTACTCCACCGGCCGGACAGCGACGCCCGCGTCGCGGAGGTCGATCTCGAGTGACCGGCTGGCGGCGAGCGTCGCGCTCTGCGGCGCAGACTGCAGGAAGGTCGGCGGTACCCTGCCGAACTCGGCCTTGGGTGCGCTGGTCGGCGTGAGGAGCACGAGGCGGCGGACTGCCGACGCGGTGGCGGGCGCGGCGACGGTGAGCAGCGCCGCGGAGCACCCGTCGCCCACGCCGACGATCGCGACCCGTTCGGCGTCCGCGCGGAGCGTCGGCGCCGATGCGATCGCGGCACGGATCTGCGCTCCCCGCACCTCGGGCTCGTCGGCGGTCTCCTCGAGTGCGCCGGCAGGCAGGGACCCGGCATCCTGCTCGGGCACGACGACGGCAACACCGCCGAGCGCGCTCGCGAGCGCGCTGCCGAGCCAGAGCGGTTCGAACGCCGCGCCGCCGACGAGCACCAGCAGCGGACCACCGTCGGCGCCGCGATAGACGATGCCGTGTGGCCCGAGCTCGCCGGGCAGCACGGCGGAGGGCTGCAACATCCGGGCGAGCCCTGGGAGGCGGTGCTCCGCCCAGAGCGCCGCGGACAGCCGCCAGGAGGAGCCGGATCGGGAGGCCACGCGGAACCTAGGACACCCGGTTCGCGAGGTGGTCGTTCATCGCCGTCGTCAGCTCGGCATCCACCGGGCGTGGGGTGCCGTCGAGCTCACGGATCGGGGCCGCGTGCCGGACGCTGGAGACCAGCCAGATCGCATCCGCCGTCTCCAGCTCCGCAGGGGTGAGCAGCTCGAACCCGGTGCGCATGCCGCGCCGGGCGGCCAGCTCGAACAGCGACCCCTGCGTGGTGCCCTCCAGGATCCCGAGGCCCGTTCCCGGCGTCAGCAACCGGTCGCCGCGCCGGTAGAGGACGGTGGACGTCGGCCCCTCCAGCACGTAGCCGTCCGAGCTCACGAAGATCACGTCGTCGGCGTTCCGCCGGGCCGCCTCACGCAGCACCGAACGGTTGACCGCGTACGAGAGGGTCTTCGCACCCGTGAGCAGCCACGGTGAGGTGCGCTCGACGTCGTGACGGTAGCCACGGTCGAGTGTGACGACGCGGATCCCCTCCGTCCGGGCGGCGGTGAAGTCGCCCGACACGCTGGCATACGCCCACCCGCTCGGGCGGCTGTCGCCCTCGATGCCGCGGGTCATCACCGTCTTCACCCACGCCTCAGGGGCGGGGTCGAGCTCGCTGATGACGGCGAGGATCGCGGTGCGCCAGGCGTCGAGGTCGGGCTCCGGCATGCCGAGCGCCGCGGCGGAGCGGGCGAACCGCCGCAGGTGCGGTTCCAGCGCCTGCGGCGCGCCGTCCCCGACGCTGATGGTCTCGAAGATGCCGTCGCCCCTGGTGACGCCCAGGTCGAGCACACTGAGGTACTGGCCGGCCGGATCGACCAGCTTGAAGGCGAACCCGCCGGGCTTGTGCTCTGGAGCCTGTGCGGAGGGGCGGTTGAGCAGGGCGAGCGCGGTGGTCGGCATGCTCCCATTCTCGCCGCCCTTTCGAGCAGAAACTCATGCGCAGGCACTACACAGGAGTCATGGCCGTCACGTCGCAGATCGAGTCTGAGCGCAAGTACGACGTCGACGAGTGGACCGAGCTGCCGGACCTCGCGCGCATCGCGAAGGTGGAGCCGGAGGAGCCGGTGATGCTGCGGGCCACCTACTTCGACACCGCGGACGGTGCGCTCGCCGCTGCCAGGATGACCCTTCGCCGCCGGACCGGCGGCGGTGATGAAGGGTGGCACCTGAAGACGCCGGAAGGCGAGGACGGCCGGCGTGAGCACCAGGCGCCCCTCGGGGACCCGTCGGGCCTGGAGCCGCCGGGTGACCTGCTGGAGCCGGTGCGCGAACTGCTGGGTGACCGGTCGCTGGTCGAGATCGCGCGGCTGCACACCGAACGCCGGGTGGTGAAGCTGATCCGGGAGGGTGCGCCGATCGCCGAGGTCGCCGACGATCTGGTCTCCGCGACCGACGTGCGCACCGGGATCCTTCGCGTCTGGCGCGAATGGGAGTGCGAGCTGCTCGATGGTGCGCCGGTGGAGAATGAGGAGCGCCTCGGCATCCTTGACCGGATCGAGGGGCTGCTCCTCTCCGCCGGCGCACGACCGGCCTCCGCGGCCTCGAAGCTTGCGAGGGCTACCGGGCGGTCGAAGCTGGGCTGAAGTGCGCTCAGACCGCGACCCGGGCACGCAGCTGCGGCGACGGGGCCGCGCTGACCGGCCACATCCTGGTGCCATCGAACCAGCGGACGCGGTCGAAGCCGTCCGGAGCGCTGAGTGTTCGCTCAACCGACCGCAGGCTGGATGCGGGCTCGCCGTCGACATACAGTGCCGCGTCGCTCTGCGTGCCGTGCAGCACCGTGCGAGGCGTTGAGCGCATCCAGTCGAGGATCGCCGCCATGTTCTCTTCCGTGACGGTCGCGTCAGGCTCCTCCCGGCGCAGTCGCAGCGGAGCCAGCGTCGTGCGGTCGGTGAGGGTGCGGCAGTAGTAGCTCGGAAGCGGCTCGGCGCCGACGGGGGTGAACTGGATCACAGCATGCACCTCGTCGCCCAGCGGCGAACCGGTGAAGCCGATCTCGGCGAACCAGTGGTCGCCGTTGTTCGTGAAGTGGTAGCGGAGGGGCTCGATGCCACGCGGGAACGAGTCGAAGCCGTTGATCATGGGCGTGCTTTCGGGTTCTGCGCCGCTTCCTCGGGTTGGTCGCGTGCGCTGGTGTCCACAATAGGGGGGACTGCCCGTTCGCTCTCTCCCCACTTCGCGGTACGTATGGGGGACAGCGGCCCCCGAAATGTCGCCCGTTCTGGGGGGTGAGCCGCGCTCAACTGCTCCGTAACGTAGTGAGTGCACTAGTTGGGGGACTAGGGGCGGTGGTGAGGCAAGGATGGGGATCCTTCAGTAAGGCGGGGGCCTTCGGGGGATGGATCCGCAACGCATCCTTTCTTCACCACCGCCCGAGTGCATCTCCCTCGGATCGAGTGCCTCTGCTTCGGATCGAGTGCGAATCCGCCTCTCCGGCTCGCCAGCCCCTCGGGGCAATGCCACGATCGACGCATGGGTGAGATCTCGGAGACGTTCGATGAGGCGTCCGGCAGGGAACCAGAGTTCAACGAGCGCGTGCGCGGGGTCGTGGAGCAGGTGAAGGCCGACTACGCCACGGGTGACCGGCCCGCCGACGCGCGTGCCCTGCTTTCGCAGCGGCTCGAGCAGACTGGTGTCGACCTCGCCCCGTCAGAGGTCGACGCGCTCGTTCGGGAGATCGAGGACACGCGCCGCTGAGTCGCGGCCGGCGAGCGGCGCGGATTACGCGGCGAACCGCCCGATCATCCGCCACACCGTCGTCGTCAGTTCAGGGTGCTCGAGTGCGATCTGCCGAAGCACCCGGTAATCGCGGCTGGCGGTGGGGATCACGCCGCCGTCGGCGAGGATCCGCTCGGCGCGAAGCGTCCAGACGACGAGTTCATCCACCGTCGGCAGATCCGACATGAAGTCCCAGGGATCCTGTCCCTGACGGCACCGCTCCAGGATGACGGTGTCGAGCTCGTCGCGCGCTTCGGCACGGAGCACCTCGAGGCTTGCGCCTCGCTTGCGCTGCGAACTCGTCGTCATGGAAATCGAGGGTACGCCCCGATCCCGGACGGCGGGATCGCCGCACCCACATCTGGAAAAACTATGATTCGCGGCCGCGGATGCGCAGCGGCCGTCGCCAGGATGACCGCTGCGGCGGCACGACATCCGGGATGGTGAGGTCCCGGGAGGAGGCGGGGACCGGCCGGCAGGACTCGTCGAGGTCCGCCGCCTGCTGCACGGGGTCGGCGGCCGGCTGGACCTTGGGCAGTGGGCGCTGAACGGCGCGGATGTTGGGGAACGGAAGACGGAGCGGTGGGAGGGCGAAGGTCGACACGGGGGCCTCCAGGTCGGAGATGGCAGCAGCGGCGATGCCGTGCGGGAACCGGAGAAGCCGGAACGAGAAGGGGGCGCGGCCGCGAGGGAGCGGCCCGAGGATCGGCGGGGTTGCCGACGGGAAGCGGGGGTGTTCTCACTGTAGGTGCACGAGTCGATGGTGCCGCTGGGCTTGACAGCCCTCCACCGGTGTGCAGGCGACCGGGCGTCGCGCGACGAGGCGTTGACGAACCCGCATCCCCGCTGAGTGGGGGAGGATCGTCTGTGATGACCCTGCTGCAGCGGATGCCCGCCACCGACGATCCGGACACCGCCTACGCCGGGTTCGTCGCCTGGTCGACCGAGCGCGGGTTCAGCCTGTACCCGGCGCAGGACGAGGCGGTGCTGGAGATCGTCACCGGGTCCAACGTGATCCTCGCCACCCCGACCGGCAGCGGCAAGAGCCTGGTCGCCGTCGCCGCCCACGCCACCGCGCTGGCGCAGGGCGGGCGCACCTTCTACACCGCGCCGATCAAGGCGCTCGTCAGCGAGAAGTTCTTCTCCCTCGTCGACATCTTCGGCGCGGAGAACGTCGGCATGGTCACCGGCGACTCCTCGGTGAACCCGGATGCGCCGCTGATCTGCTGCACCGCCGAGATCCTCGCGAACCTCGCGCTCCGCCGCGGCGCGGATGCCCCCGCGGACCAGGTGGTGATGGACGAGTTCCATTTCTACGCCGACCCCGAGCGGGGCTGGGCGTGGCAGGTGCCGCTGCTCACCCTTTCCCGGGCGCAGTTCGTGCTCATGTCGGCGACCCTCGGGGACGTCACGGCGCTCGCCGATGACCTGAGCCGCCGCACCGGCCGGCCCACTGCCCGGGTGACCGGCGTCGAGCGGCCCGTGCCGTTGCACCACTCCTACGCCACCACCCCCGTGCACGAGACCGTGGAGGAACTGCTCTCCACCAACCAGTACCCGGTCTACATCGTGCACTTCTCCCAGGCCGAGGCGCTCGAGCGGGCGCAGGCGCTGTCGAGCATCCGCATGATCGACCGGGAGCAGCGCGACCGGATCGCGGACGAGATCGGCGGCTTCCGCTTCACCACGGCGTTCGGCCGGTCGCTCAGCCGGCTGGTGCGCAGCGGCATCGGTGTGCACCATGCCGGGATGCTGCCGAAGTACCGGCGGCTCGTCGAACAGCTCGCGCAGCGGGGGCTCCTGCGGGTGATCTGCGGCACCGACACCCTGGGCGTCGGCATCAACGTGCCCATCCGCACGGTGCTGCTGACCGCGCTGACCAAGTTCGACGGCACCCGGATGCGGCAGCTGACGGCGCGGGAATTCCACCAGATCGCCGGGCGCGCCGGCCGGGCCGGCTTCGACACGGCCGGGACCGTGATCGTTCAGGCGCCGGAGCACGAGGTCGAGAACGCACGGGCGATCGCGAAGGCCGGTGACGACCCGAAGAAGCGGCGCAAGATCATCCGCAAGAAGGCGCCGGAGGGCTTCGTGTCGTGGGGTGAGCCGAGCTTCGAGCGGCTGCTCGCCGCGGAGCCGGAGCCGCTGACCAGCAGCATGCAGCTGACCGCGGCGATGCTCATCAACGTGATCGCCCGCGGCGGCGACGTCGTCGGCAACGTTCGGAGCCTGGTGTTCGACAACCACGAGCCGCGGGCGCGGCAGTTCGAGCTCGCCCGGCGGGCGCTCGGCATCGGGCGGACCCTGCTCGCCGCTGGGGTGGTGGAGGTGATCCGCCCGTCGAATGCCTCGGTCCGCGAGCCCGTCGAAGGGACCGGAGCGTCCGAGGAACCCGTCATCCGCCTCACCGTCGACCTGCAGCCGAACTTCGCGCTGAACCAGCCGCTGTCGCCCTTCGCCCTGGCCGCCCTCGAGCTGCTCGACCCGGCGGCGCCGTCCTACGCGCTCGACGCGATCAGCGTGCTGGAGGCGACCCTCGACGACCCGCGTCAGGTGCTCGCGCAGCAGCAGTTCCGCGCGCGCGGGGAGGCCGTCGCCGCGATGAAGGCGGAGGGCATCGAGTACGACCAGCGGATGGAACTGCTGGAGGAGGTGACCTACCCGAGGCCGCTCGCCGAGCTGCTCGAGCAGCAGTTCGAGGTGTTCGCGTCCAGCCAGCCGTGGATCAGGGACTTCGAGCTGCGGCCGAAGTCGGTGGTGCGCGACATGTTCGAGCGCGCCATGACCTTCGGCGAGTTCGTCGGCTTCTACTCCCTCGGCCGGAGCGAGGGGCTGGTGCTGCGCTACCTCAGCGACGCCTACCGCGCGGTGCGGCAGACGGTGCCGGAGGAGGCGAAGACCGAGGACCTGCTCGACCTCATCGAGTGGCTGGGCGAGCTGGTGCGGCAGGTGGACTCGAGCCTCGTCGACGAGTGGACGCAGCTTGTCAACCCGGCCGCCGATCCGGATGCGCCGGTCGTGCCGCCCGCGCCGCCGAGCGTGCTCACCAACCGCCGCGCGTTCCTGGTGCTCGTGCGGAACGAGCTGTTCCGCAGGGTCCAGCTCGCCGCGCTCGACGATGCGGAGCAGCTCGCCCAGCTGGACCAGCCGAGCATGGACGGCGAGCACGGCCTCGATGCCGACGCGTGGGGGAGGGCGCTCGACGACTACTACGCCGAGCACGACTCCATCGGCACCGGTCCGGACGCGCGCAGCTCCCGGATGCTGCTCATCGAGGAGGACGCGGAGGTCTGGAGGGTCCGCCAGATCCTCGATGATCCCGCCGGCCACCACGATTGGGGCATCACCGCCGAGGTCGACCTCGCCGCATCCGAGGAGCAGGGCGTCGCCGTGGTGCGCATCACCGGCCTCTCCCGCCTCTGACCCAACCGCGACTCGGGGAAGGGTGGCATGCTCGGAGCATGCAGGCGCCGAACGGCGAGGAGATCCTCGAGGTGACCACCGCGGCCGAGTGGGAGGCCTGGCTGGAGCAGCACGCCGGCCGGCAGGAGGGCGTCTGGGTGCGGCTCGCCAAGAAGGCGGCCGCAGTCCCAGGGGGCATCACCCGCCAGGAGGCGCTCGATCTCGCCCTCGCCTACGGCTGGATCGACAGCCAGAGCCGCAGCGAGAGCGAGACGCACTCGCTGCAGCGGTACTCGCCGCGCCGCGCCCGCAGCCCGTGGTCGCGGATCAACGTCGAGCGGGTGGAGCAGCTGACCGCAGAGGGAAGGATGCGGCCCGCTGGGCTCGAGCAGGTGGAGGCGGCGAAGGCGGATGGCCGCTGGGACGGCGCGTACGCCGCGCAGCGCGACGCACAGATGCCGGAGGCGTTGACCGCGGCGCTCGCCGCGAGTCCGGCCGCCACCCGCGCGTTCGCCGCGCTCGGCAAGTCGGCACAGTACGCGATCCTGCTGCCGGTGCTGAAGGCGACCAGTCCGGAGTTGCGCGACTCCCGGGTGCGGCGCGCGATCGCGTCCCTCGAGGCGGCCGCCGAGACGACGCCGCAGCCCGGCGGCGACTGACCGGCCCGGGTCTGCCGCCGGCGGTCGGGAAGTCCACCGGAATGCGGTTGCCGACTACTCTGGACCCATGGCGCGACCGCTTCCCCGCTGGGCGCAGGACGCCTCGCTCGGCATCTTCGTCCACTGGGGCGCCTACTCGGTGCCGGCCTGGGCCGAACCGACCGGTGCGCTGGGCGCCGTGCCGGACGACGAGTGGTTCACCCACAACGCCTACGCGGAGTGGTACGCCAACACGATCCGCATCGACGGCTCGCCCGCGGCGGTGCGGCACGAGCGTGTTCACGGCGGGGCGCCCTACGAGGAGTTCCTCGACGAGTGGCGTGCCGATGAGTACGACCCGGCGGCGTGGGCACGGCTGTTCGCCTCGCTCGGAGCAGACTACGTCGTGCCGACGACGAAGCACCACGACGGCATCGCACTGTGGGACGCGCCCGGCTCAGACCGCCTCAGCACGGTCGGGCGCGGTCCCCGCCGTGACCTGATCGGCCCGCTCGCCGACGCTGTACGCGCCGAGGGGCTGCGGTTCGGCGTCTACTACTCGGGCGGGCTGGACTGGCACTTCGCCGAGCATCCGCCGATCACCGCCAGCGATCAGCTTTCGCGCTTCCGGCCGGTCGACGGGGCGTACAACGAGTACACCTTCGAACACGTCGCGGACCTCGTGCGCCGCTACCGGCCCGACCTTGTCTGGAACGACATCGACTGGCCCGACGCAGGCAAGCGGCCGGGCCCGCACTCGCTCGAGGTGCTGCTCGGCGGCTACCGCGCTGCCGTGCCCGACGGAATCGTGAACGACCGCTGGGGCGCACCGGTCGGCGACTACCGCACGAGCGAATACGAGCACGACACCGGCAACGAGACCGGCGCCGGGTGGGAGCAGTGCCGCGGGCTCGGGTTCTCGTTCGGCTATAACCAGGCAGAGGACGACTCGCTCACGCTCAGCCCCCGCGAGCTCGCCCGCCTGTACGCCGACACCGTGTCGCGCGGCGGTCGGCTGCTGCTGAACGTCGGGCCGACCGCGTCCGGCCTGATCCCCGACATCCAGCTGCGCACGCTCGACGGGGTGGCGCCCTGGATGCGGGAGCTCAAGCCGCACACGATCGGCAGGGCGACGATCGGATCGGACACCGTCGAGGTCCGCGACCGCGCGGGCGCGCCCGTCTGGTCGCGAAGCTGGCACGCCGGCGAGCGGATCGTCGTCGTGACCGAGCATGCCGGGCTCGACATCCGCGCGCCTCGCGACGCAGAGCTGGTGGTGCTGCCGCTCCCCGAATAGCGGATCGGCCGGAGGGCTTCAGTCGGACAGGTGCAGGTGCATCCCGGCGGCGTCGAGGATCCACGCGTACTCGAACGCCCGCTTGCGCCACGCCCGGTATCGCCCGCTCACCCCGCCGTGGCCCGCGCTCATCTCGGTCTGCAGCAGCACCGGCGCACCGACCTCCCGCAGCTTCGCCACCCACTTCGCGGGCTCCACGTAGAGCACCCGGGTGTCGTTGAGGCTGGTGATGGCGAGGATCTTCGGGTAGGAGGTCGGATGCACGTTCTCGTACGGCGAGTACGAGTGCATGTACGCGTAGACCTCCGGGTCCTCGAGCGGGTTGCCCCACTCGTCCCACTCCACGACCGTCAGCGGCAGCGACGGGTCGAGGATGCTGGTGAGCGGATCGACGAAGGGCACCTGGGCGAGGATCCCGGCGAAGCGGTCGGCGGCGAGGTTCGCGACCGCGCCCATCAGCAGCCCGCCGGCGCTGCCGCCTTCAGCGACCAGGCGGTCCGGCGCGGTCCAGTCGTTCTCGATCAGATGGTTCGCGCACGCCACGAAGTCGGTGAAGGTGTTCTTCTTGGAGAGGCCCTTGCCCTCCTCGTACCAGGCGCGGCCCAGCTCTCCGCCGCCGCGCACGTGCGCGACCGCGAAGATCATGCCGCGGTCGAGGAGGCTGATCCGCGGAATCGAGAAGCCGGGATCGATGCTGTGCTCGTAGGAGCCGTAGCCGTACAGCAGCAGCGGGCTCGGCGTGCCCGGCTCGACCCAGTCCTTGCGGTAGACGAGTGACATCGGGATGCGGGTGCCGTCCTCGGCCGTGGCCCACTCCCGGCGCTGCTCGAACATGTCCGGGTCGTAACCCCCCATCACCGGCTGGCGCTTGAGAAGCGTCCGGTCGCCGGTCGCGACGTCGTAGTCGAAGACCGTCGACGGCGTGACGAAGCTGGTGTAGTGCATCCGGACCACGGGCTGCGTCCACTCGGGGTTGCCGCCGACCCCAACGGAGAAGAGCGCCTCGTCGAACTCGAGCTCTGCCCAGTCGAGCTCCGTCGCCGGGTCGAAGCCGCCGTCCTCCTCCGGCTCGCCCTGCATCGCCCCGTCGTCGAGCGTCGCGATGGCGACCCGGGGCAGCGCCTCACGACGGTACTCCAGCACCAGCTGCCCGGCGAAGGCGTCGACGCCCTCGATCCGGACGCCCCGGCGGTGGGGCACCAGCACCCGGCGCTCGGTCTGCGGCTCGCTGGCGGGCACGTCGACCAGTTCGAAGTCGACGGCGCCGTCGTTGTGCACGATCAGCAGCCGATCCTCGCCACCCAGCACGGCGTGCTCGATCGAGTACTCGACGCCGTCCCGGCGGGGCCACACGACGCGGAACTCGCCTTCCGGGTTCTCGGCGTCGAGGATCCGCGCCTCGCTGGTGACCTTCGACTCCAGGTCGATCACGAGGTACTTGCGGCTGCGGGTGAGGCCGATGCCCACCCAGAAGCGCTCGTCGGGTTCACGGAAGACCTCGACATCCGAGCTCGCCGGCGTGCCGACCTCGTGCCGCCACACGGTGTCCGGCCGCCACGCGTCGTCGACGGTCGTGTAGAAGACGAAACGGCCGCTGGGGTCGAAGAGCGCACCCGAGGAGGTGTTCGGGATCTCGTCGGGCAGCTTCTCGCCGGTCGCGAGGTCCCGGATGCGGATGGTGTACCGCTCGTCGCCGACGATGTCGACCGCATAGAGCATCCGGCCGCCGTCTGAGGTGACGTCGAGACTGCCGAGGGAGTAGTACTCGTGCCCAGCGGCCTCGACGTTGTCGTCCAGGAGCACCTCCTCGCCGGGCAGCTCCTCGATCGACCTCTCATGCACGCTGTGGTCGAGCTCACCCGCGCCGATCTGCACCGCGCAGAGCACGAGGCCCTCGTCGTCGGTGATGACGTCATCCGTCTCGACCTGAGGAGGCTCCCACTCGTCGTCGTCGGAGATCGGCGCGCGGCAGTGGATGCCGTACTGCTTTCCCTCGACGGTGCGGGTGAAATACCACCAGTCGCCCTCCCGCACCGGGACGCTGAGATCCGTCTCCTTCGTGCGGCCCTTGATCTCCTCGAAGAGCAGTTCGCACAGCACGTCGAGGTCTTCGGTCGCGGCGTCCGTGTGGGCGTTCTCGGCCTCCAGATGGGCGAGGACCTCCGGGTCGTCCTTATCGCGGAGCCATTCGTAGTCGTCGGTGAAGGAGATGCCGTGGTGCACCCGCTGGGCCGGCTTCTTCGCTGCGATCGGGGGCGCCGGTGGATACTCCCCGCCGATCGAAGCGGACCCGCGGGATGCGGACACGCTGGACGTGGAGACTCGCTCGTTCGGCACCTTCGGCATGGCCACAGGCTACGGGAGCAGGCCGGGAAGTCGGCTCCACGTTTCCCGGATTCGCCAGGACCTCAGACCGCGGCGGCGGTGCGGGAGCGCATGCTGCCCGTGACTTCGATGCGGCGCTCGGCGGCCGCGAGCGCCGCGCGCAGCTCCTCGCGTTTGCCCGGCTGCTTCATCGACAACGGCGACGGGTGCCAGGTGTCGGTAACCGGCAGGTCGCGTCGCGCCGGCCGCACGTACCGGTGCCAGCCCTTCTGCGCCAGCAGGCCGCTCAGGATCACGACCTCCACCTGCCGCAGCAGCCGCAGCAGGTCCAGCACGGCGGTCGATCCGTCGCGAAGGTCCGCCGCATCCGGCTTCGTGACGCCGGCGGGCAGGTGCCACGGCACGATGTTCCAGTGCACGCAGTCGCTCTGGTTCGGCCCGACGTCGGAGTGCAGCTGCCACATCTGCGCGGCGGCCGGGTCGTCGTTGTCGATCGACGCGAATCCGGAGCCGGGGCGGTTCCCGCCCGGAGCGGCCGGCCCGGGCGACTCATGCAGAATCAGCACCCGCGCCCCAGTGCCGCCGCCTGCCGGATCGAAGTGCGGCACGGGCAGCCGGCGCTGGAGCGACAGCTCGGTCGCCCACTCCTGCAGGGGCATGATTCCGGGGGAGCCGAGCATCCCGAGCCGCTCGGCGACTCGAGCCTGATCGCGAAAGCCTCGCGGGGAATCGAGGAACATGGCACGACGGTAGGGCACCGGGTCAAGAGGTCCGGGGAGGCGCTCCGCAGGCCGGCCGGAGAAAGTCCGCCTGCGGCGGCGCGTCAGCGGTGCGCCGTAGCATCGGGTGCTGTGACGCGTTGGATCGCCCTGCTCCGAGGTGTGAACGTCGGCGGGATCACGGTGCGCAGCGCCGACCTGCGTGACCTCTTCCGCGAGCTCGGGTTCGCGAATGTGTCGACCGTGCTGGCGAGCGGCAACGTGCTGTTCGACAGTGAGGACGCCGCGGACGACCTCAAGCCGCGGATCGAGCGTGCGCTGGGGGAGCGGTTCCGCTACGACGCCTGGATCGTGCTGATCGACCGCGCGACGCTGGAGCGGATCGCCGCGGCATTTCCGTTCGAGCGGGCGGACGAGCAGTTCACGCCGTACGTCGTGTTCGGCTCAGACCCCGCACTGCTGCGCGACCTCGCCGATGCTGCCGGGGTCCCCGATCCGGCCGTGGAGTCGGTCGTCCTCGGTGATGGCGCGCTCTACTGGCGGGTGGTCAAGGGGCGGACCATCGACTCGCCGGTCGGCAAGCTCCTCGCGAAGGGCAAGTACCGCACGACGACGACGAACCGGAACCTCCGCACGGTGGAGAAGCTGCTCGCCGCCTGAGGGGGCTACCTGGCGATCGGCCCGTAGCCGGCGCTGGTGATGATCCTGGTGTCGAAGCCCGAACGCTTGGCGGCGACCTTCACCGTGATGGTGCGGCCGACGTCCGAGCCGGTCAGCTTGTACGTCGACGACGTCGCCCCTGCGATCTTCACACCGTTGCGGTACCACTGGTAGGCGTAGGCCGATGGGGTCGGTGAGAAGCCGGACCGGTTGGCGGTCAGTGTGGCGCCGACCTTCTTCGTGCCGGAGATCGCGACAGCGCCGCCGGTGAACCTGCCTCCGGTGATCGTCACCGTGGCCGCGCTCGTCCTGGACGTGGTCGGGAATCCGGTTCTCCTGGCCGTCACGGTGACGGTGACCTTCTTGCCGGCATCGCTGTTGGTGAGCGCGTAGGTGCGTCCCGTCGCGCCGGGGATCGCCGTGCCGTTCCGCTTCCACGTGTACGTCAGGGTCGGGGTGGGAGCCCAGGAGCCGGCCGTGGCGGTCAACGTCGAGCCGGCCTTCGCCGTGCCGGAGAGCTTGGGCGTCGGCGTGACCGAGAACTTGCCGCCGGTGATCATCCCGGTCGGGCTGCTCGTCCGTGCGGTGGTCGCATACCCGGTCTTCCTGCCGGTGACCCGGACGGTGACGCGCTTGCCAGCGTCCCAGACGGAGAGCCTGTACGCGGAGCTGGTCGCTCCGGAGATCGCGGCGCCGTTGCGATACCACTGGTAGCCGAAGGACGGGGCGGATGGCGCGCCGGTCGACGTCCACAGCCAGGTCCCCGGCTTCGCGGTGAGTGTGGAGCCGACCGCGCGCGTGCCGGAGATCGTCGGTGTCGGGGATGCCGGGAACACCTTCCCGGTCTGCGCGCTGGTGCGGGTGGTCGGGGTGAATCCCCGCCGGTGGGCCGTCACGCGCACGGAGATCCTGCTGTCGCCCGATCCCGCCGGGACCGTGTAGGTCGGACCGGTGGCCATCCAGAGCGGTGTGCCGTCTGCGAGCCATTGATAGTGGAACACCTCCGCCGCGGGGCTCCAGGCGCCCGGCTTGACCGTGAGGGTCTCGCCGATCGCCGCGGTGCCGGAGATGGTCGGCGCCGGCGCGGCGGCGAAGACCCCGCCCGGCACCGGCCAGGTCGGGTAGCTCGTCGCCTCCGCTGCGATGTGATTCGGTGCCGTACCCGTGACCGTCACGGTCAGCGTGTGTCCGGCATCAGCCGGAACGACCTGGTACGAGCTGTCCGCGGCGCCGGGGATCGGATCTCCCGACCGCCGCCACTGGTACGACAGCGTCACGGCGGCGGGGTCCCATCCCGAGGAGACCGCCGTGATGGTCTGGCCGACCTCCGGTGCACCGTGGTCGCTCGGCGGCACGCCGGTGATCTGGGGTCTCTTGGGCTCGACCACGCCGGTGATCGGCCCCGTCGGTGCGCTCATCTTCGCGACGGTGTTGTAGTCCGGCTTGGTTGCCCTGACCCGGACCGTGATCATGCTTCCGGCATCGGCGTTCGTGAGCCGATGGGTCGGTTCGTCGGCGTCGAGGATGCCGAACCCGTCCCGGTACCACTGGTAGGTGAGGGTCAGTGGTGCGGGACCCCAATCCCCGGCGTGCGCGGTGAGCGTCTCGCCGGCCAGGGTGTTCCCCGAAATGGTCGGAGTCTCGGAATGCAGGTTCAGGTCGCACCCGTCGGCCGATGCGTTGCAATCGAGAATCCCGGAGACGCGCGGCGCGCTTGCGGCTGCGGGGGCTGCCCCGGCGAGACCGAGCACCATCACGGTGAGAGCCGCGACGGCGGCGCGGGCGAACGTTCGTGCGGTCATGGGATCTTCCGGGCCGGATGGGAGCACAGACTGTGTGACTCGGACTCAAGATATCGGCGCGGGAACGTCAGGTCCGGCCCCCGTTCGGGGTGTCGACCGCCCGGATCAGCGGCCCCGACCGCCGCCGGAGCGCTTCGGCTTGCGCGGCGCCGCGTTCCTGCGAGAGGCCGGTCGCTTCCCGCCGGCGGGGCTCTTCTTCGTCGTGCCCGACGGCGTGTTCGGCGCCTTCGGTGCCGCGGCCGCTGCCTCCGCCTGCCGCCCCCGGGAGCTCGCCGCTGTCCTACCCCGCACGATGCCGATGAACTCGTCGACTTCGTCTCGCGGGTCGCCCTCCCGCCACACCAGCGCGATCCGGGTCGGCTCGGCGTCGGAGATCGGCCGGGCGACGAGATCTCGGCGGTTGTGCGCCCGGAACACCGCCTGCGGCATCGTCGCGATACCGGCACCGGCGGCCACCAGGTCGAGGGCAGCCTCGTCCCGGCCGTCGACGGTGTCCTCGTCGGCGAGCTCCGTGACGGTGACGGCGTCGACCACCTTCAGCGGGTGATCCTTCGCGGCGACCGCTACCGGCGACTCCTCCCAGAGCGGGATCACCGAGAGTCCCTCGTCGTCGATCGGGAGCCGGGCGAAGACCATATCGGCCGCTCCGTCCTCCTTGTGCAGGACGGCGGCCGCATCCGCCTCGGCGATGGGGGTGAGCTCCAGCTCCACGTCGGGCATCCGCTCCGCCCAGACGCGTGACCAGCGGGCCGGAGTGACGCCGGGCACGAACGCGACGAGAAAGCGGGCAGGCACGGGTTCAGGGTACTGCGATGCCGCCCGGCCCCCGCCGGTACGCTGGGCCGATGAGCGAGCAGACCCTGAAGCCGGCGACGGCGGCGAAGAAGCTGGGTGTGCACCTGCCCGCCACACCTCCGGAGTTCCAGGAGCGTGCGCTGACCCGGTCCGAGTTCCAGCAGCTGCAGGACGCCCCACCGGAGTGGCTCGCGGAGCTGCGGCGCACCGGCCCGCATCCCCGCCCGATCGTGGCGGCGCGTCTCGGCGTCTCCATCTCCGGTCTCGCCCGCGGCGGCATCACGGAGCCTCTCACCACCGAGCAGATCCGCGAGCTGCTGGAGCAGATGCCGGAATGGCTCGTCACCGAGCGAGCCACCCAGGCGGCGGTCCGCGCCGAGAACGCCCGCGTCAAACAGCAGCGCGCGAAGGGCTGACCTCCGAGCGCCGGCCGGGAATCGGTCAGGGCGCGAGGGTGGATGCGAGCGCCGGCTCGTCCGGGCAGCGCTCCAGCACCCGCCGCATCGCGTCGCGCTCCGGCGCCGTGACCCAGAGTCCGTACTCGGCCTTCACCGAGATCTGCCGGGCGACGTACGGGCACCAGAACGAACGGTCCGCCGGCAGCCACGTCGCGGCGTCGCCGTCGCCCTTCTGCGAGTTCGACGAGCCGTCGACCGCCAGCAGGTTCAGGGGATCGTTCGCGAGCAGCTCGCGCTCGGCGTCGGTCAGCTGCTGCGCGCCGGTCTGCCACGCGTTGCTGAGCGCCACGACGTGATCGATCTGCACCAGCTGCGATGTCTGCTCGCCGCGGACGAAGTCCACGGTCTCCCCGGTGAACGGCGACACCAGCGTCCCGGTGGTCACCCGGCACGATCCAGAGCGCTCGATGCCCGTGAGGTCGCGCGCGAGGATGTCGTTGCGGGTGTCGCACCCGTTGCGGTCCACGTCGGTCCACGCCTCCCCGAACCGGCCCTCCCGGTCGTAGCCGGTCTTGGGTGCGCGGCCCTTCACCGGCAGCGACTCCAGCACGGAAGCGGCGCTTCCAGGGCTGGCCGGAGTGCCGGGTTCGGGCGTCGGCTGGCCGGTCGCGCCAGGCGGGCCGTGGGATCCAGCGGAGCCGTGGGATCCAGCGGAGCCGTGGGATCCAGCGGAGCCGTGGGACCCGGAGGGAGCGGGAGAGCCGGCGCCGGGCTCGTCGCCCAGCACCCACCCGGCCAGCACGGCGATGAGCAGCAGCGGCAGCAGCAGGACGCCGAGCATCCCGCGGGTACGCGCCCGTGATCGTGCCATCCGGTTCCCGCCTCTGGAGAGCCGCGATCGCGGCTACGGGAACGCTACGCGGGAGGCGCGCTCAGGCGGCCGTGCCACGCAGGGCGACGCCGCGACGACGGTGCGCGCCGGCCGCGGTCTTCACCGAACCGAATCGGTCCTGCACCCAGTCGAGCGCGCACTCCGCGACATCCCGCCATCCCTCGTCGAACACGAACGACGCCCCGCGATCGGGGAAGCGGATGGGCTGAGCGTCGGAGTCCGGTCCGTCGTACAGTCTGCGCCGTCCGAGCGACCCGGCGGCGGGGCCGGCGCTCTCCAGCGTGAGCAGCGCCGCGGTGGGCTTCCCCTTCGGGCCAGGCGCGGCCGGCAGGTCGATCCCTGCGATCTCCGGCTCCAGCAGCAGCCGGGCAGGGGCGGGGATGGCGAACTCACGGTAGTAGGCGTCCGACTCGGCAGCGTCCAGCGAGCGGCCGAAGGCGAAGCGGAACTGATAGTCGGTGAGCGCGATCGCGTCGTCGACGGAGCGCGGGTCGGTGAGCCGGGGAAGGCCGAGGCGGAGGGTCGAGAGGGCGCCCGGCAGGTCACCGTCGAACCGTGCCGAGTCGAGGATCACGCCGGCGGCGCCATACCCGGCGGTCAGCAGCGTCTGCACGACGGTGCCGCCGAGGGAGTGGCCGATCAGGACCGGCTGCACCGGCATGTCACGGATGAGCGATGCGTAGCTGCTCACGAGGCGGTCCATGGTGAGACCGCCGATGCCGGCTGTGTCGGCGCGGCTCGCCGCGACGGTGGGCCGCTCGCCGGGCCACGCCGGGGCGGACGCGTCGAAGCCCTCGGCGGCGAACAGGTCGACCCAGTTCTGCCAGCTGGCGGCGTGGAGCCACATCCCGTGCACGAAGACGATGGGCGGGGGGACGGGCAGGGCCGTCTTACGAGGCGACATGAGGCTCCTTCGGGTAGAGACACGACGCGTGCGGATAAGGCTATGGGAGGTGCCATCGGGGAACGATTCCCCAGTTCGGGTGTCGGATCGGACCGAAAGCTATTGCACTTAGCCAGATAGCTAGCTATATTAGCCAGCATGGCGAATCGGAGGATCACGATGGACGAGAACACGACGAGCGAACCCTCGACGAGATACCTGCAGCGACCGGACGGCCGCGTGGCGTACTCCGTGGTGGGCTCCGGACCTTTGATCGTCACGTCGCCCGGCATGGGCGACCTCCGGGAGAGCTTCCGCGCGCTGAGCCCTGCGCTGGCGGCGGCAGGCTTCCGCGTCGCCGACGCCGATCTTCGCGGTCACGGTGACAGCGACGCGTCGTTCGGCTCCTACGGCGACGTCGACACGGCCCGGGATCTGATCGCGCTGGTGGAGGAGCTCGGCGGGCCGGCCATCCTGATCGGCAACTCGATGAGTGCCGGCGCGGCGGTGTGGGCCGCGGCCGAGCGCCCGGACCTGATCACGGGCCTCGTGCTTGTGGGACCGTTCGTGCGAAACCCTCCAGGGAACCCCTTCGTGGCCGCGCTGTTCCGCGTTCTGATGGCCCGGCCATGGGCGCGCCCGGTGTGGCGTGCGTACCTTCCGGCGCTGTACAAAGGCCGGCGCCCCGCCGACTTCGAGCAGTACCGGGCGAGCGTCTCCGCCGCGATGAAGCGTCCGGGCAAGACGGCGGCCTTCTCCCGGACGACGCGCACGACGCATGCCCCGGCCGAGGCCAGGATCGGGGAGGTCCGCGGCCCGGTGCTCGTCGTCATGGGCGAGCTCGACCCCGACTTCCCCGATCCCCGGGCGGAGGCGGACTGGATCGCCGGGAGGCTCGACGCGACCGTCGTGATGGTGCCGGAGGCCGGTCACTACCCGCAGTCGCAGCGACCCGACCTCGTCGTGCCCGCCATCCTCGATTTCGCCCGACGGGTCGCGGCGGATGCCTAGGGCAGGCCTCTCGCCCGAGCGTGTCGTGTCGGAGGCGGAGCTGCTCATCGACGAGGTCGGCTTCGAGCAGCTCACCCTCGCCGCGGTCGCCGCGCGGCTCACCGTCCGGCTGCCGAGCCTTTACAAGCACGTCGAGAGCCTCGGCGCCCTCCGCTCCCAGCTCGCCGTGCGCGCGACCCGGGAGCTCGCCGACGTGATCATCCGCGCGACCGCGGGCCGCTCCCGCGGCGACGCAGTCCGTGCGCTCGCCGGCGAGTACCGGCGATGGGCGCTGGAGCATCCCGGGCGCTACGCCGCCACCGTCCGGGCGCCCGACCCATCGAACGCGGAGGCGGTCGCGGCCGCCGACGCCGCGGTGCGGGCCGTTCTCGCGGTGCTGGACGGCTACGGCCTGGCGGGAGACGATCTGATCGACGCAACCAGATCGCTGCGCGCCTCGCTGCACGGGTACCTCGCGCTGGAAGCGGCCGGCGGATTCGGACTGCCGCAGAGCATCGAGGTGAGCTTCGGCCGGCACGTCGAGAACCTGGTGGCCGCGCTCGAGACGGCGGCCGGGAAGGCCGCCCGTCGCTGACTCCAACCCCTGAGGCGGTCCTGCACGGTTCCTGGCTTTCCTGGATTCGTTCCAAGGCCCCCGGCTAGCGTGGACCCATGCCCCTTCGAGGACTGCGAAACCCGAAAGTCGCGCTCCGCCGACGGCAGCTCCTGCCGTCATGGGTGCGCCACGTGGACACCAAGGCGGCGCGGAAGATCAACGCCCGCCGGGTGTTGCACCCGCTCGTCGACCGTGGCTACCAGAGGCTCTCCCACGCGGCGGACCGCGGCGTGCTGTGGTTCACCTTCGCCGCGGTGCTCGCCGTGCTCGGCCGGCACCGAGCAGCGCTCCGCGGGGTCGCCTCGCTGACGGCTGCCAGCATCCTCGCCAACCTCGTCGGCAAGGAGGTTTTCGGCGGCGACCGGCCGCTGCTCAAGGACGTGCCGATCGGCCGGCACCTGCGCAAGCAGCCCACCTCCGGGTCCTTCCCCTCCGGTCACTCCGCCAGCGCTGCGGCCTTCGCCACCGGGGTGGCTTTGGAGTCCACCGCCGCGGGCGGCGTCGTCGCACCGGTGGCCGCCGGGGTGGCCTACTCCCGCCTCCACACCGGAGCGCACTGGCTGTCGGATGTGATCGGCGGGATCGCGCTCGGTGCCGGGGTCGCGGCGATCGGCCGGCTGGTGCTGCCCGCGCGTCCCGCGACTCGAGACATCGTCGCCCCGCACCTGCACCGGGTCGAGCTGCCGGCGATCCCCGACGGGGCCGGAGTGTTCATCCTGGTGAATCGGGATGCGGGCAGCACGCCCATCCACCACGATCTCGGGCCGGCGATCGCCGACCACCTGCCGCGCGCCGTCGTCCGCTATTTCAACACGGGCGAGACGGCGAAGGAAGTGGTCGACCACGCGATCGCATCCGAGCATCCGCCGCGGGTGCTCGGCGTCGCCGGCGGGGACGGCACCGTCGCCGCGGTGGCGCACGAGGCTCGCAAGCACAACCTGCCGCTGCTCGTCATCCCCGGCGGCACGTTCAACCACTTCGCGCGGACCGCGGGCGTGTTCGGCCTGCACGATGGCCTCCACGCCCTCGCGGACGGCGAGGGGATCGTCGCCGACGTGGCGGACCTGCGCTTCGCGGACCAAGAACCGGTCACCGTGATCAACACCGCCTCCGTCGGCATCTACCCCGACTTCATCCAGGAGCGTGCGAAGCACGAGCGGCGCTGGGGCCGGTGGATCGCCGGCGTGATCGGCGCCGCCCGGGTGCTGCGGAAGTCGGATCCCGTCGAGGTCTCCGTGAACGGCCGGCGCGCTCGGGTGTGGTCGCTCTTCGTCGGGGTCGACCAGAACTTCCCCGGCATGGTCGCGACGCTGAAGCGGAGGCACCTGGAGGACGGGGTGCTCGATGTGCGGGTGCTGCACGCCGGCACCCGGCCGAAGGCCGTCGCGGCGCTCGCGTTCGGGCACCGGACGACGGCGCTGCTGCGCTTCCTTCGGCTGCTGCCTGCGACGACGGAGATCGAATCGTTCACCGCGGAGACGGTGCGGGTCTCGGTGCGGCCGCGCCATGGCCAGCCGCCCGGGTTCTCACACGACGGCGAGGTCTCACCCGAGGTCGACGAGGCGACCCGCCCGGACGGCGGCTACGTCACCACGCTGCAGATCGTGCCGGACGGCCTCCGCGTCTACACCCCGCTCAAGCACCGCCGCCACCACCGCTCCGGTGGTTGACGGACCCCGGTCGCTGACGCGGCGAAGGTGAGGGACCGGCACTACCCGAACGCGCCGAGCGTTCCCGCCATGGCGAACAGTGCATTCACGGCGACGGGAAGCAGCAGGAGCGCCAGTACGCCGCTGACCACGGCGACGACGATGCAGGCGATCCGTCCGACTCGCTCCCGGACCGCTCCACGGATGGCGAGCACCATGGCAGCCACCAGCATCGGCGCCACCACGATCGTCGCCAGCGAAGGAAGGATCAGCGGCATCCAGGCGAGGGTGTTGTCGGTCTGCTGCGGAGCGGCGAGCGCGAATCCGATCGCGATCGAAAGCGCGGTGACGATGAACGAACCGAGCAGCAGGTACCCGGCCACGACCCCGCGCCGGTTCTGCGGCCGGCGCCCGGTCGCAGCAACAGGGATGTCCATGCCGGAAGCGTAGCGCCGCCTGGGCCTCCCACGTCCGGGCACGCGCTCAGTAGGCTCGGGGCGTGCCGCCCGCTCCCCGAATCGTCCGCTTCGCCGTCCCGGTGCTGGCCGCGGCCATCGCCGTGCTCGCACCGCTTCCCGCAGCCGCCGCGCCGGATCCCGTCGTCGCGCCCGTTGTCGACACCAGCGATTTCGAGTTCCGGTCCTTCACCGCTGAGTACGAGCTGTCACGAGCCGCGGAGGGCGCTTCGCAGGTCACGGTCACCGAGACGATCGTGCCGGTGTTTCCCGATTTCGACCAGAACCGCGGCATCATCCGCGCCATCCCGGACCTGTATCAGGACGTGCCGCTCCACACCGAGGTGCAGTCGGTGACGGATGCGTCGGGCGAGGACGTTCCGTACGAGGTCGCCTGGAACGGGGACGAGGGATTCGTGGAGCTGGCGCTCGGCACCGACGAGTTCGTGCACGGCGAGCAGACCTACGTGATCGAGTACACCCAGCGCAACGTCGTCGGCACGTTCTCCGACACCGACGCCGACGAGTTCTACTGGGACGTGAACGGCACCGGCTGGGATCAGACCTTCGCCGAGGTCGCGGCGACCGTCACGCTGGACTCCGGGCTCGGCGACGCCCTGACCGGCAACGCCGCCTGCTACGTGGGAGGGTTCGGCGACACGACGCAGTGCGGCATCCAGCAGGTGGACGAGGGCGGCCAGACCACGTTCACCGCCAGCGCCTCCGGCCTCGGCCCCCGCGAGACCATGACGCTGGCCATCGGTTTCGCGAGCGGCACCTTCGTGCCGGGGGAACCGGACCCCGACTACGTGTCCATCTACCAGCCGCAGGCGCCCGGCTGGTCCGGAGTGCTCGCAATCGGCGGCCTGGTCCTCTCTGCGCTTGCGGTGCTCGCCGCCATCGTGCTGCGGATGCTGCCGGACGGGGGCGCCCCGAGCAGAGGCACGATCATCGCCGAATACTCGGTGCCCGACGACCTGAATGTGATGGCCGCCGCACACCTGGTGGGCAAGCCCGCCACCGCGATCTCCGCGCAGCTGATCAGCCTTGCCGTCCGGCGCAAGATCCGGCTGCTCGACTACCCGGTGAAGGGCGGGAATGCGGAGTACGCGGTGCAGCTGCTCGACCCGACGGGTGTGGATCCGATCGAGGCGCGGGTGCTGCGCGGGCTGTTCGGCGAGCTGACGCCGGGGGAGAGCCGGGACCTGCCGAAGACCGACACGGCGCTGGCGAAGTCGCTGCAGAAGGCGTCGAAGGCGGCGGCGAACTCGCTGCGCACCGATGGGCTCATCGAGCCGATCCCGAAGTGGCTGCGCGGCGGCTGGCTCCGCACCATCGCCATCGTGCTGCTGGTCGTTGCGTTCCTCAACGAGTTCTTCCTGGTTCCCGCGGGCGCCGAGAGCCCCTGGACCTTCCCCGCCATCGCAGCGGCCGTCGCAGCACTCATCCTGGTCGGCGTCCTCGCGCGGAAGCCCACGCGCTTCACCGAGAAGGGTGCGAAGCGGAACGACTACCTCCGCGGCATCAAGCTCTACCTCGAGGTCGCCGAGGAGGACCGCATCCGGATGCTGCAGAGCCCGGAGGGCGCCGAGCGAGTGGACCTGCGAGAACGCGTGGGCACCATCGACCGGGTGCAGCTGGTGAAGCTCTATGAGCGGCTGCTGCCCTTCGCGGTGATCTGGGGCGTGGAGAAGGAGTGGATGGATCAGCTCGCAGTCCGGATGGAGGAGGCCCAGACCTCGCCGGACTGGTTCGCAGGCCGGAACGGGTTCTCGTCGGGCGCGGTGATCGGCACCCTCCACGGTGTGGGCCGCACCGCGTCCGTCACCTCGACGTCGAGCGGCAGCTGGTCGGGCAGCGGCGGATCCAGCTTCAGCGGGGGCTCGAGCGGCGGCGGCTTCTCCGGCGGCGGTGGGGGGGGCGGAGGCGGCGGCGGCCGCTGACCCCAGCTGCCGCTGACCCCGCGCGAGAGTTCCCGTTCCGGCTCGATGTGCCCGCCGCGGCGGGCACATCGAGCCGGAACGGGAACAATCAGTCGTGGGCGCGGCGGGCGTAGAGCGCGATGACCAGCAGCACGATGACGCCGTAGATGAGCTGCTGGATGTTCGAGCCGAGGTTCGCCACTGCGACGAGCGTCGCGACCTGGCCGAGCACCAGCGCGCCGCCAAGGGTGCCGACCATGGAGCCCCGGCCGCCGAAGATCGACGCGCCGCCGACGACCACCGCCGCCACGGATCCCAGCAGGTACGACGCCCCCATCGTCGCCGACGCCTGCGCGTAGAAGCCGACGATCACGACGCCAGCGAGCGCGGCCAGGGCACCGCTCAGCGCGTAGCCGGTGATCCGGATGCGGTCCACCGGCAGCCCGGCGAGGCGCGCCGTGTGCGCTGCCGAGCCGACGAGGAACAGCGACCGCCCCCAGCCGGTGTAGCTCAGCAGGAGCTGCAGCACGATCATCAGCGCGAGCCCGAGCGGCAGCACCGCCGCCACCCGGACGCCGAGGATGCTGATCTTCTCGGCCGTGATCGCGGTGAGGAACTCCGGGATGACGGTCAGCTCCGAGTTCTTGAACGTCAGCAGCACCACCCCGAACAGCAGGCCGTTCATCGCGATGGTGGTCACGATCGGGGTGAGCTTCAGCTTCGCCACGACCACGCCGTTCAGGGTTCCGATGATCGCGCCGGAGAGGATCGCCGCGAACAGCGCCGGAACGGGCCCGATCGTTCCGGCCCAGGTGAGGAAGCTCAGCGCGGAGAAGGCGATCGTGTTCGGCACCGACAGGTCGATGCCGCCCTGGATGACGGCGACGGTCTGCCCGAACGACGCGAAGGCCAGGATGATGGCGAACGTGGCGGTTCCGAGCAGCGACTCAACGGACAGCAGGTTCGGCCGCAGCAGCCCGCCGATCAGGAACAGCACCAGGAAGATGGCGAGCGGCACGGTGCTCGACGGCACCCGTCGCAGCACACGGCGCAGCACGCTGTCGCCGCGTCCCGCCTCGGAGCCGAGGTCGGCGGTGGTGGTCGCGGTCATGACTTCACTCCCTTGACGGCCGTGTAGACGATCTTCCACAGCGCCGGGATCGCGACCACGGAGATCACGATCAGCGCGGCGATCACGTACTGCCAGTACGAGTTGATCCCCGCGAAGAACAGCAGGCCGCCGAGCAGGCCCAGCGTGGCCGCCGCGAGGATGGCGCCGATGATGCTGCCGCGGCCGCCGGTGAAGCTGGCCCCGGCCAGTGCCACCGCCGCGATGGAGGTGAGCACGTACGGGTCGCCGCTGCGCGGGTCGCCGGTGAGGGTGGAGCCGGCGAGCAGGATGGCGCCCAGCGACACCACGACGCTCGACAGCGCGAACGCTGCGAGCTTCGCACCCCGGGCGTTCAGCCCCGCGGCTTGCACGCTCTCGACGCTGGAGCCGACGCCGTAGATCTGCCGGCCCAGGTTCGTGCGCTGCAGCAGCAGCCAGAGCAGCACCGCCACGAGGGCGAGCCAGACGAGCGACACGGGCACGTACGGGATCGCCTCGCCGCTCGTGGCCAGATAGAACTCGGTCGTGATGCCACCGCCGGGCCGGTCCATGATCTCCCGGCTGATGGAGCCGAAGATGAAGGCGCTCGCCAGCGTGACCGCGATCGCGGGCAGGTTCCCGTACGCCACCAGCAGCCCGTTGAACAGTCCGCAGGCGAGCCCGGCGCCGATCCCGGCGAGCATCGCCAGTGGCACCGGCATGCTCGTCATCGCCGTTGCGAACACCACGTTGGCGAGGCTCATGATCGCGCCGATCGAGATGTCGATGCCACCGACCAGCACGATGATGAGCTGCCCGAGCGCCGCGAACGCCAGCGGCACGACCACGTTGGCCGCGGTCTGCAGCTGGAACCGCGTCAGCAGCTCCGGGTTGATGATCACGTAGACCAGGAAGAAGAGCGCGAACGTCAGGATGGGGGCGACGGCGCCCTCCCGCCGCAGGCGCACGATCGGCTGGGCACCCCAGAACCGGCGGATCGCCGGGCTCGCGGTCGTCATCGGTTCCCCTTCGCTCCGACGGCGGCGCCGACGACGGCGTCCGCGGTCAGTCGTTCTCCGACGAGCTCGTCGGCCACCTTGCCCTGGTACAGCACGATCACCCGGTGGCAGACGTGCACCAGCTCCTCCACCTCGGTCGAGAACCAGATCACGCCGACCCCGGCACGGGAGAGTCCCAGGATCGCCTCGTACAGCTCCTGCTTCGCACGGACGTCGATGCCGCGGGTCGGGTCGTGCAGCAGCACCACCCGACGGCTGCGGTCGGTCCAGCGGCCGAAGACGAGCTTCTGCTGATTGCCGCCAGACAGCGCGCCCGACCGCTCGTGCGGCCCTCGCGTGCGCACCGACAGCGACGCCAGAACGCCGTTCAGCCAGCCTTTCTCGCGGCGCAGCCGCGGCTTGCCGCCGAGGCCGAACGAGCGGAACCACGGGGCGAGCAGGTTCTCGCCGACGCTGAGCTGCAGCGCCAGCCCCTCCCGCTTGCGGTCCTCCGGCACGTAGCCCGCGCCGTAGCGCACGGCACGGGTGGGCGTGAGCCGCCGGATGGAGTGCCCGGCGAGCTGCCAGTCGTCCGCCGCAGCCGGCGTCGCGCCGTAGAGCGCGCGCAGCAGCTCCGCCTGGCCGTGTCCCTGCAGACCGCCGATTCCGAGGATCTCCCCGGGCCGCAGCGTCAGCGAGACGCCGTCGAGCCCCTCGGAGACGAGGTTCTCCACCTTGAGCACCGGGGCATCGGGCGCGGCCGCCGGGAGCGGCGGCGGGTCGGGGAAGTGGCGGGAGGCCTCACGGCCGGCCATCAGGGAGATGAGGTCGTCGTCGGTCCACTCGCCGCGGTGGAACTCGCCGGCTACGCGACCGTCGCGCAGCACCGTGCCGCGGTCCGCGATCTCCGCCAGCTCGCTCAGGCGGTGGGACACGTAGATGACGCTGGCGCCGGTCGCGGTGAGCTCGCGGATGCGGCGGAACAGCCACTGCACTCCGGGTGGGGCGAGCGCCGACGACGCCTCGTCGAGGATGAGGAGCTTCGGCTGCGCCGCGATCGCGCGCGCGATCTCCACGAGCTGCCGGTCGGCCAGCGAGAGGGTCCCGATAGGCACGGCCGGGTCGATGTGATCGAGCTCGTAGCGGGCGAGCAGCTCGGCGGTGGCGCGGGACGCCTTCGCGGGGGAGAAGCCCTTGAACGGTGAGCGGTCCGGCAGGCGGAGGTTCTCCGCCACAGTCCATTCCGGCACCAGCGACAGCTCCTGGAAGGCGCAGGTCACCCCGGCGTTCCGGGCGTCGCGGATGCGCCCGGAGCCGAGCGGCGCCCCGTCGAGCTCGATCGTCCCTGAACTCGGGTGCACGGCACCCGCGAGCATCTTCGCGACGGTGCTCTTGCCTGCGCCGTTCTCGCCGACCAGGGCGTGCACCTCGCCGGGCGCGCAGGTGAAGCTCACGTCCTGCACCGCGTGCACGGGACCGTAGTGCTTCACCAGGTTCCGCACGGCGAGGCGGGCCTGGTTCGGTCCGGGAGCGGCCGGTGCGACAGGAGTCGCACCGGCCGCCGAGGGGGAGGTCATCCGATCAGCCCTCGTAGTACTCGAGCATCTCCTCGACGGAGATGTCGAGGCCCGGGAAGTCGTACCCGAGCTGGAAGTTCGCGGGCTGGTCCGGCACGCAGAACTCCTCGGCGTTCTCCGCGGTGATCTCGAGCGGCGGGTAGTACTGCTCGCGCTCGATCTCCTCGCCCTCGAGCAGCAGCACCGCCTGCTCCAGGCCCTTCGCGTAGATGGCCGGCTGGCCGAACACCATGTTGCCGGTGAGGCCCTCGTCCGCGTACTCGACCAGGGTGCACGCCTCGCCGTTATACCCCGAGCCGCCGACGACCGGCACGAAGTCGAGCTCCGCCGCGGCGAACGCCTCTGGCACGCCCTGGCCGCCCGTCAGGAAGGAGTAGACGCCGCCGACATCCGGGTTGGACCGCAGGATGTTCGCCATGTTCTCCTGCGCGGTGGCCTCGTTCCAGCCATTGGTGCTCTGCGCCACGACCTCGGCGCCGCCTCCCTCGAGAACCTCGATAACGCCGGGCATGGATCCGTCGTTGAGCGGCACGCCGGCGAGTCCTTCGAGCACGGCGACCTTCTTGTTGTCGCCGAGCTGCTCGAGCAGCCACTCGGCGCCCACCGTGCCGGCGTTCGCCCAGTCGGTGGAGACGATGTAGACGTCCTCGCTGTCGTAGGGGCCGCCGTTGGCGATGACCGGGATGTTCTGCGCGGTCGCCTGCGCGATGGCCGCGTCGGCCCCGGAGGATGAGGCGGGGTCGAAGAGGATCGCGTCGACGCCCTCTGCGATGAGGTTCTGCATCGCCGCGTTCTGCTGCGCGGCGTCGTTGTCGTTGGTGCGGACGATCTTGAGCTCGACCTTGTCGGCGTACTCCGGACGGGCCGCGAGTGCCTGCAGCGAGGCGAGACCGGTCTCGCGCCAGGCCTGGCCGCCGAGGGGCTGCTGGAAGCCGATGACGAACTTCTCGTCGCCGCCCTCCTCGGCGCCTTCGCCTCCGCCGCCACCGCCCGGTGCGGGGGCGCTGGAACACGCCGCCACGAGCGAGACTGCGGCTGCTCCGGCGAGGATCGGGCCGATGCGGCGCGCCACTCTGGTGCTTCTTCCTGTCATTGATTTCTCCCTTGAAACCGGTATCCGACCCACGCGGAACCGACGCCGTCCTGGAGGATCTCCTGGGGCGGCGCTCGGTTGACGGGTGCTGTTTTGGGACAGTAGCGTAAAAACCAGTAGCGTTGCCAGTAGCGCTAACATTTCGATTTCGCGACGAGGCGAAGGAGCAGCGGGTTGACGACAGAAGCGGCGACGGCAGACGGGTTCGCACCCGACGTTGAGGTCCGGGCCAAGTCCCTGAAGATCGGTGCCATCGGCGCCGGGGCGATCATGGCGGGGCAGCACCTGCAGGCGTATTCGCTCGCCGGCTTCGAGGTGATCGCGATCGCATCCCGGACCCAGAGCAAGGCTGCCGAGGTGGCGGAGACCTGGGGCATCCCGAAGGTGCACGAGACGCCGAAGCAGCTCATCGAAGACCCGAACGTCGAAATCCTCGACATCGCGTTCCCGCCCGATCAGCAGCCCGAGCTCATCCGGCACGCGCTCGCGCAGCCGCACATCAAAGGCATCCTCGCCCAGAAGCCGCTGGCCCTCGGCCTCGACGACGCGCTGAAGCTGCGCGATGAGGCAGTCGCCGCAGGCAAGATCCTCTCGGTCAACCAGAACATGCGCTACGACCAGTCGATCCGCGTGCTCTCGCAGCTGCTGGAGCGCGGCGAGCTGGGCACGCCCGTGATCGCAACCATCGAGATGCGGGCGGTTCCGCACTGGCAGACGTTCCTCGAGGAGTACGACCGGCTCACGCTGGCGAACATGAGCGTGCATCACCTCGACGCGCTGCGCTTCCTGTTCGGCGATCCGGAGGAGATCTACACCGCCACCCGCACCGACCCGCGCACGCAGTTCGAGCACACCGACGGCATCGTGGTGTCGACGCTGCGCTTCCCGAACGGCGTGCTGGCGGTGTCGATGGAGGACGTCTGGGGCAGCCCCCGCGACGACACCTTCGAGTCGGACTTCTACATCAAGTGGCGCGTGGAGGGCACCGACGGTGTGGCCCAGGGCACGATCGGGTGGCCGAGCGGCGAGCCGTCCACCCTGACCTACGCCTCAAACACCACCACAGGCGGCAAATGGGTGACCCCGACGTGGGAGACCCACTGGTTCCCCCACGCCTTCATCGGCGTGATGGAGCAGCTGCAGTACGCGGTGGAGTCCGGGACCCCGCCGGTGCTCTCGGTCGCCGACAACGTGAAGACGATGGCCCTCATCGAGGCCGGCTACACGTCCATCGCCGAGAATCGGCCGGTGAAGCTGAGCGAGTTCCCGGTCTGATCCGCACGTCCCACTTCGTTCGACCCCCACAACCAGCAAACACCAGCCAACAACACAAGGAGCAATGACGCCATGATTCAAGTCGGAATCTTCAGCGGGTACTTCCCCTACGACCTGGAGACGACTGCGAAGACCATCCGGGGTCTCGGGTTCAACACGGTGCAGCTGGACCTGCACTTCAAGGACATCGACCTGAGCGCCGGCCAGATCACAGACGACAAGGCCAAGCGCGTGCGCGATGTCTTCCGCGATCACGACCTGCCGATCTGCGCGATCTCCGGGTACACGAACATCGTCCACCCGGACCTCGACGAGCGGAAGCGCCGCGTCGACTACCTGAAGGAGATCATCCGCAACGCCCGCAAGTTCGGCACGCCGTACGTCATCAGCGAGTCGGGCACGTTCAACTCCGAGAGCGACTGGGTGTCCGACCCGAAGAACAAGACGGAGGAGGGCTACGCCGCGGCTCGCGACGTGATCGCCGACCTCGCGCAGACCGCGTACGACCACGGCTCGGTGTTCCTGCTCGAGACCTATGTCAACAACGTCATCGGCTCGCTGGAGGAGACCGTCCGCGTCTTCAACGACGTGCAGAGCCCCGGTCTCGAGCTGCTGATGGACCCGACGAACTACTTCGAGACCTGGAACATCGAGCAGATGGACCAGATCCTGAACGACGTGTTCGACACGGTCGGCGACCGCGTGCGCATCGCGCACGCCAAGGACGTCAAGCGAAGCGGAGACGACAAGAGCGAGAAGCACGCCGACATCGGCGACGAGGACGCGCTCGAGTCGCACACGTTCCGGGGCGTGGGCGAGATCGAGCTGCCCGCCGCCGGTCTCGGTGAGCTGAACTACGACCTCTACGTGCAGCGCCTCAGCGAGAAGTCGCCGAACGTGCCGCTGATCATCGAGCACCTCGACGAGTCGGATGTGCCGCGCGCCAAGGAGTTCGTCGACGGCGTCCTGAAGAAGTACGGCGTCTAGCGTTGGCTGAACATTCGAGGCCTGCGTCGTCCGGGGACTCCGGGTCGTCCGGCGAACCTAGGCGACCGGTCGCGGTCGTCACCGGAGCCGGAGGGGCACTCGGTCGCGCGACCGCCCTCCGGCTCGGTGCCGACGGCTTCGCCGTCGCGGCGTTCGGCCGCGACGGCGACAGCCTGGCCGAGACGATGCGGCAGCTGGAGGAGGCCGGCGTGACGTGCCGGAAGGTCTCCGTCGACCTCCACGACGTGGACAAGCTCCAGTCGGAGATCACGGCGGTCGACGCCGACTTCGGTCCGGTCCAGGTGCTCGTGAACAACGCCGCGATCTACCCGACGACCCCATTCGTCGAGATCCCGGTGTCCGAGTTCGACGACGTGGTCGCGGTGAACCAGCGTGCGTACTTCTTCGGCGCACAGGCGGCCGCGCGGCTGATGGTCCCGCGGGGGAGCGGATCAATCATCAACATCGGCTCGATCACCTGGGGCGGCGGGTGGCCGCTGCTCGCCAGCTACGTGTCGACGAAGGGCGCGGCGATCGCCATGGCACGGGCGCTCGCGCGGGAGCTCGGACCCCACGGCATCCGGGTCAACACCGTCACGCCCGGAGCGTTCCCGACGGCGGCTGAGGAGATCCACGAGAACCCCGAGCAGTACAACGAGTTCGTGCTCGACCACCAATCCCTCAAGCGCCGGGGAGGCAACGCGGAGCTCGCGGCGGTCGTCTCGTTCCTCGCGGGCGACGACTCCAGCTTCGTGACAGGACAGAGCATCAATGTCGACGGCGGCTGGAGGATGGACTAGGACCATGCAGATCTTCGATTCGAACCTCACTCCGGCGGAGCTCCGCCGCCGCACCGGCGACACGGCGGCCTTCGGCGGCATCCGGCAGGTCGTGCTCGACAACGGCTCCGAGCGCGGCGTCCGCGCAGTCGAGCTGCGGACCTCCGCCGGCCTCGAGCTGCAGCTGCTCGTCGACCGGGCGCTCGACTTCGGTGACGCGCGGCTGGCGGGTGTGCCCTTCGGCTGGAGAAGCGGGAACGGCTACCGCCACCCCGGCCTCCACGAGCCGAACGGCGAGGACGGGCTCAGCTGGCTGCGGGCGATCGACGGACTCCTCGTGACCGGGGGCCTCGACCACACCCTGTTCGGCGGCGAGTACGACGCCTCCCACTACAACTATCCGCCGAAGCAGACCGTGAAGCACGGACTGCACGGCCGGCTGACCGGGATCCCGGCGCGGCTGCTGGAGGCGCGGGAGATCTGGGACGGCGACAACGCGATCCTGCGTGTGGTCGGCGAGGTGGTGCAGGCCACGGCCTTCGGCGAGCATCTGAAGCTGACCCGAACGGTGGAGCTCGACTTCGACGGCCGCGAGATCCGGCTGCACGACCGGGTGGAGAACCTCGGCTTCGAGCGCACGCCCCACATGTTCCTCTACCACCTGAACTTCGGCTGGCCGTTCGTGGACGAGGGCACCGAGTTCGTGGCGCCGATCGCGAGTCACCTGTGGCAGTCGGACTCCATTGCGGAGCAGGGCATCAGCTACCGCCACCTGCCCGAGCCGCAGCGTGGAATGGTCGAGCAGGTCACCGAGCACGAGCTGATCGCGGGTCCCGACGGCCGGCACCGGGTCGCGCTGATCGCGAAGGACGGTGCCCGCGGCATCGACCTGTCGTGGGATGCGGCGGGAATGCCGAATTTCTTCGAGTGGCAGAACCTGCGCGACGGCGCCTACGCGATCGGCCTGGAGCCCTCGACGAATCACGTGCTCGGCGAGTCCGCGGCGCGCGAGGACGGGTCGCTCATCTGGTTGGAGCACGGCGAGTTCCGCGAGTATTCGACCAGCATCCGGGTGCTCGGAGGCGAGGCGGAGACCTCCGCCGTCCGGGCGGCCATCCGCGAGATCGGCGATCAGCCTGACTGACCGAGGAGTGCGCCGCCGGGTCGGACCCGACCGGTCCGGTGACGTGCTTCCGCAAACCACCTTCCGACCTTTACACTGCTGTTAGCGCTAGCAGTTGCGCTAACAGCGTCTGGGGAATTGCCATGAGGAACAACAACGGCGTGCTGTCGGGCTACCGAGTGCTCGACTGCTCCATCGCCATGGCGGGACCCTTCGCCGCGCAGCGGCTGGGGGACCTCGGGGCCGACGTGATCAAAGTCGAGCCCACCACCGGTGAGTGGCAGCGGCACGCCGCGGCCGGCGGGGCGTCGGGCAACCAGATCAACGTCTCATTCCTCTCCCTGAACCGCAACAAGCGCTCGGTCGCCGTTGACCTGAAGTCGCCGGGGGGTGCGGACGTGCTGCGCGAGCTGGTGAAGACCGCGGATGTCTTCCTGCAGAACTACCGGCCGGGCGTCGCGGCCCGGCTGGGCGTCGACTACGAGTCGCTCAAGCAGATCAACCCGCAGATCGTCTACGTCTCCATCTCCGGCTACGGCGAGGACGGCCCGTACAAGGACCGGCCGGGGCAGGACCTGCTGCTGCAGGCGATGTCCGGCGCGATGCGCTCCACCGGTCGTGAGGGGGAGCCGCCGACGCCCGCCGGGCAGTACATCGTCGACGCCGTCACCGCCTCCACCGCATTCGAGGGTGTGCTCGCCGCACTGCTGCACCGTGAGCGCACGGGCGAGGGTCAGCTCGTCACCGTCAACATGCTCGACTCCATCACGGCGCTGCAGATGCAGGAGCTCTCCGTCTACACGGTGGGCGGCGTGCCGCAGCAGCGCAGCGATGAGCCGCACGCGCACGTCTACATCCGCGCGCCCTACGGCACGTTCCGCACGAAGGACAGCTTTCTCGCCATCGCCTTCCCGCAGCTGCCGGAGTTCGGCCGGCTGATCGGCGAGGAGAGCTTCCTCACGATGTCGGCGGAGGAGCACGGCTGGTCGCACCGCGACGAGGTCTTCCGCAAGACGCAGGCCCGGCTCGAGACCGAGACCACCGCGCACTGGCTCGAGGTGTTCGAGGGCACCGGCATCTGGGCGGGCCCGGTGTACAGCTACGAAGACCTGGTTCACGACCCGCAGATCGCGCACAACGGCACCTTCGTCGAATACGACCACCCCACCGAGGGTCGGGTCAAGACGCCCGGATTCTCCTACAAGTTCTCGAAGACGCCGCCGCAGGTCTACCGCGGCGCACCCCTCGCCGGTGAGCACACCCGCGAGGTGCTGCTCGAGAGCGGCATCCCGGCGCAGAAGGTCGACGAGCTGTTCGCGGCCGGAGCCGTGGCGGAGTCGCAGGCTCCGGCCCCTGCATGATGCCGGGTTACCGAGGCCTCACCTGGGACCATCCGCGCGGTCGCGAAGCGCTGCGCGCGGCGGCCGCCGAGGTCGCCGCTCCGGGGCTCTCGATCGAGTGGGATGTGCACTCGCTGGAAGGCTTCGAGTCGGCGCCCATCGCCGAGCTCGCGGAGCGCTACGACCTGATCGTGCTCGACCACCCGCACCTGGGTGAGGCGCTGGAGACCGGTGCGCTGCAGCCGGTCGATGCGCTGCTGGAGGACGCGGAGCTCACCCGCCTGGCGGCGGACAGCGTGGGGCCCAGCCTGGAGTCATACCGGATGGCGGACCGCCTGTGGGCGCTGCCGCTCGACGCCGCGACGCAGGTGGCGGTGCGTCGTGCCGACGTCCTGCCCGAGACGCCCGACACGTGGGACGACGTGCTGGCGCTCTCCAGAGACCGGCGGGTGGCCCTCAGCGTCGCGGGTCCGCACGCCTTCCTGACCTTCTGTTCGATCGCCGTCGCGTTCGGTGCGGAGCCGGACAGCGGGGCGTCCAGCGGCGCGGAGTCCGGCGACCTCGTTCCCGCCGCGACCGGCAGCCGGGTGTTCGAGCTGATGGCCGAGCTCGCCCACAGGGCTCCGTCCGGCACCGAGACCATGAACCCGATCGCCATGCTCGAGGCGATGGCCGAGGGCGACCGCATCGACTACTGCCCCCTCATCTACGGCTACGTCAACTACTCCACGCCCGAGTCCGGGAGTGCGCTGACGTTCGGCGACGCGCCCCGGCAGCTGGCCGGCGGGCGTCGCGGCTCAACGATCGGCGGAACCGGCATCGCGATCACCGCCCGCTGCACGCCCACCCCCGAGCTGCTCGATCATCTGCGCTGGCTGCTCTCGGCGGATGCGCAGCGTGGCTTCATCCCGCAGCACGCCGGGCAGCCGAGCGCCCGCTCCGCCTGGCTGGACCCTGAGGTGAACCGGGCCTCCCGGAACTTCTACACCGCGACCCTCGACACCATCGAGGACGCCTATGTGCGACCCCGCTATTCCGGCTACATCCGCTTCCAGAGCGAGGCGTCCGCGCTGCTGCGTGAATCCTTCGCCGAGCGGCGGTCCCCAGGCGCCACCGTCGCCGACCTGAACCGCCTGCACGCCCGGAGTCTCCCCACCGAAAGGTCCCGTCGATGATCGACCTGCCCACCGAGAACGTTCGCCTCGAGGTCGCCGACTTCGTGGCGACGATCACCATCAACCGCCCCGAGAAGCTCAACTCCGTCACGCAGGAGATGGCGGACGCACTGGTGCTCGCCGCCGAATGGGCGAACGGCGACGACAGCGTGCGGAGCGTCGTGCTCACTGGGGCGGGGGAGCGGGCATTCTGCGCCGGCTCCGACATCCGCGGGCTCGACAAGTACGCGACCCCGTGGGACTTCCGCAACCGCGCCGACTACTGCGACGCGATCCGGGCACTCCGCAAGCCCGTCATCGCGGCGGTGAACGGCTATGCGTTCGGCGGTGGACTGGAGACGGCGCTCAGCTGCGACATCCGGCTCGCGTCGGCGACCGCGACCTTCGCGGCCCCGGAGATCAAGCTCGGCTGGATCGGCGGCGGCGGGATGACGACATTCCTCGCCCAGTCCGTCGGGGCGAGCAACGCGGCGCTGATGCTGATGACCGGCGACCCGATCGATGCGGAGAAGGCGCTGTCGTGGGGTCTCGTCAGCGAGGTCGTCGAGGCCGGCGCGCTCCTCGACCGTGCCCGCGAGCTCGCTGCCGTCATCGCCTCCCGGCCGCCGATCGCGGCCGAGACCGCGAAGGCGAACCTGCACGCCGCGTTCAACCTGCCGCAGGAGCAGGCGATCGCATACGAACGGGACCTTCAGACCATCTGCTTCGCCACTGAGGATGCGCGGGAAGGCCGAGCCGCCTTCGCCGAGAAGCGCCAGGGCATCTTTTCCCGCCGCTGAACCACGACCGGAGAACGGAAGACACGACATGACCGAGAGCTGGACCGGCGGCGTCGCCGCCGCCCTTCCTGAGGACGGCTTCGCCGGAACGCTGGCGGGGAGGGTGTGGAACCCGGCGGCAGGCGGTCCATCGGTCGTCGCCATCCGGGAGGACGGCGTGTTCGATGTGTCGCCGTCGTACCCGACGGTCCGCGACCTCGTCGAGACCGACGACCCGGCCGCCGCCCTGCGCGCCGCCGCCGGGGAGCGGCTCGGCGACCTGGGCGAGCTGCTCGACAACACCCCGCCGGAGCTCCGCGACACCTCCCGGCCGTGGCTGCTGTCGCCCGTGGACCTGCAGGTGATCAAAGCCGCAGGCGTGACCTTCCCCGTCTCGATGATCGAGCGGGTGATCGAGGAGCGCGCCAGGGGGGACCTCGCCGCGGCGGAGGCTGTGCGCGGCGCGATCGTCCGCGAGATCGGGGACCTGCGCGCGCTCAAGCCGGGCTCGCCCGAGGCGATGAAGCTGAAGGCAGCGCTGATCGAGCAGGGCATCTGGAGTCAGTACCTCGAGGTCGGCATCGGACCCGACGCCGAGGTGTTCACCAAGGCGCCGACGCTGGCATCCGTGGGCACCGCGGTCGAGGTTGGCGTGCACTCCAAGTCCAGCTGGAACAACCCCGAGCCCGAGGTGGTGCTCTCCGTGAGCTCGCAGGGGCGGATCGTCGGCGCCGCGCTCGGCAACGACGTGAACCTCCGCGACGTCGAAGGCCGTTCCGCCCTGCTGCTGGGCAAGGCGAAGGACAACAACGCATCCGCCTCGATCGGCCCGTTCCTGCGGCTCTTCGACGACACGTTCACGCTCGACGACGTCCGCTCGACCACGGTGACGCTCGAGGTGCACGGGGAGGACGGCTTCACGCTCTCGGCGACATCGCCGCTCAGCGAGATCAGCCGCGACCCGGAGGACCTCGTCGCGCAGGTCGTCGGCCCGCAGCACCAGTACCCCGACGGGTTCGTGCTCTACCTCGGCACGCTGTTCGCCCCGATCGTGGACCGGGAAGCCCCAGGCCAGGGCTTCACCCACCACGTCGGCGACGTGGTCAAGATCGCCGCTCCGCTGCTCGGTACCCTGGTGAACCGGGTGCAAACGAGCGAGAGGTGCGAGCCGTGGCGATTCGGAGTGGCGGACCTGATGCGGAATCTGGCGGCGCGGAGCCTGCTGTGACCGACTCGCCCGCACGTCCGGACACCCCCGCGGCGACCACCCGGCGGGCCACCAACTCGGTGACCCTCACGGATGTCGCCAGCCTCGCGAACGTGTCGCCGCAGACGGTGTCCCGCACGATCCGGAACCCGCAGCTGGTGTCCAGGGCGACGCTCGAGCGGGTGAAGTGGGCGATCGCCACCACGGGCTACGTGCCCAACCTCGCCGCCAGCAACCTCGCGTCCAACCGCAGCCGCACCGTCGCCGCGATCATCCCGACCATCTCCGCCTCCGTCTTCGCCGACGCCCTGCACGGCCTCGATCAGGTGCTGGCTCCGCAGGGCTACCAGCTGTTCATCGGCGCGACGGACTACAGCCCGGAGCATGAGGAGGAGCTGATCCGCGCCTTCATGGGGCGGCGGCCCGACGGGATCTTCATCGTCGGCACCAATCACACGCCGGGCGCGACGCTGCTGCTGAAGAACTCGGGCATTCCGGTGGTGGAGGCGTGGAACTGGACCGAGACCCCGATCGACAACCTCGTCGGCTTCTCGAACTGGAACGCCATCAACGCCGTGCTCGAGTACGCCGTCGGCAAGGGCTACCGGCACCCGACCTTCGCCGGGTCGTTCCAGTCGGGCGACTCCCGCGCCGTCGACCGGCAGGCGAGCTTCAACCAGAATGTCCGCCGGCTGCTGCCCGGCGAGCCGATCCGGGTGGTCGACTCCGGCACGAACGTCATCGACATGGAGACGGGCGTGGAGCTCCTCGACCGGACCCTCGCGGAGCATCCGGAGACCGACGTGCTGATGTTCGCGAGCGACGTCTTCGCCACCGGTGCGCTGCTCGCCTGCGCGAGGCGCGGCATCGCGGTGCCCGACGACCTCGCGATCATCGGCTTCGGCGACTTCGAGGTGGCGCGGCACCTCGTGCCGACGCTCACCACCGTGGCGCTGCCGAACGAGGAGATCGGCTCCCGCGCGGGACGCCTCCTGCTCGACCGGATGAGCGGCGCCGTCTCCGGAGCCGAGCAGGTGGACCTCGGATTCTCCGTCATCCCGCGCGACAGCGCCTGACCGCTGCACAACTCCGGCCGCCACGTGCGGCGGCCGACATCCCGAAACGAATCGAGACCGAACGTGATCACCACGACCAACCCCCGCACCGGGGACACCATCGACACCGACATCGCGGCCACCGCGCCCGAGCAGGTCGCAGAGCTGGCGCAGGCGGCCGACGCCGCCTTCCCGACGCTCGCCGCGAACGGGCGGGTCTGGCGCGCCGGCCTGCTCGACGCTCTGGCGCAGGCGCTCGAGGACGACCGGGAGGCGCTCGTCGAGACGGCGGACGCCGAGACCGGACTCGGCCCGGTCCGGCTGAACGGCGAGCTCACCCGATCGGTGTTCCAGTTCCGGATGTTCGCCGACGCCCTCCGCGAGGGCGGCTACCTCGAGGCCACCATCGACCACGCCGGCACCAGCCCCATGGGACCGGTGCCGGATGTGCGCCGCATGCTGCTCCCGATCGGCCCGGTCGGCGTGTTCGGGGCCAGCAACTTCCCGTTCGCGTTCTCCGTCGCCGGCGGCGACACCGCATCCGCACTCGCCGCCGGCTGCCCCGTTCTCCTCAAGGCGCACAGCTCACACCCCCTGACGTCGAAGCGCAGCTTCGAGGCGCTGTCCGGCGCGGCCGAGCAGTACGGCGCACCCGCCGGCACGCTCGGCATCGTCTACGGCACGAAGGCCGGTGCGGCGCTCGTCGCGGATCCCCGCATCAAGGCGGTCGGGTTCACCGGCTCACTGTCGGGCGGGCAGGCGCTGCTCGACATCATCAACAACCGCGACGAGCCCATCCCGTTCTACGGCGAGCTCAGCAGCCTCAACCCGCTCATCATCACCGAGGGCGCGGCGAACGCACGCCCCGACGAGATCGCGCAGGGCCTGTTCGCCTCGTTCACCGGATCGGCCGGTCAGTTGTGCACGAAGCCCGGGGTCGCATTCGTGCCGAAGAGCGAGCACGGGCATCAGATCGTGGAGAAGATCGCGCAGCAGGTGCGCGAGGCGAAGGCCGTGCCGCTGCTGAACGGCCGGATCACGAACTCCTTCGGGCTGATCCGTCAGCGGCTCGTGGACGAGGGCAAGGCCGAGATCGTCGCCACCGGCGTGAGCGACGGCGCCGGGATCGGCGTGGCGCCGAGCGTGCTGACCATCGACGCGGATCGCATGACGCCGGAGGTCACCGAGGAGGCGTTCGGGCCGCTTATCGTGGTGGCGTACTACGACGACCTCGGCGAGGTCGAAGAGGGGCTCGGGCACATCCCGAAGTCGCTGACGGCGACGATCCACAGCGAGGACCAGGAGGCGGAAGCCGTGTCGCACCTGGCCGAGCGGGTGAAGGACCGCGCCGGGCGGCTCGTGTTCAACGGATACCCGACCGGCGTGCGCGTCAGCTGGGCGCAGCACCACGGCGGTCCTTGGCCGGCGACGAACAGCCAGCACACCTCGGTCGGCGTCACCGCGGTCCGGCGGTTCCTGCGGCCGTTCGTCTGGCAGGACGCGCCGGAGGCGCTGCTGCCGGAGGAGCTGCGCGACGGCTACACCGCGGTGCCGCGTCGCGTCGACGGGGTGCTGCAGCTCGCCGGGGAGTCTGCGGACGCCTGACCGCGCGCCTGAACGCGCGGATCGGCGGCCGAACGGCCGTTCCCAGCACCGTCTCCGAGGCGTACTCTGAGCACGTCCCTGCCGGGAGAATCCGCCGATGGAGTCGACTTCGCGTTCACGCTCAGCGCTCCGCCGCGCGCTCGTCGCGGTCGGGGTCGCGGTGCTGGCTGCCGGCTCGCTCACGCTGCTGCCGCGAGCGGATGCGACCGCCGACGGCCCGTTCTGGCCGTACACCAGGATCGCCGAGTCCGCTCGGGTGCGGGCGGGACTCTCGACCGTGCAGCCGGGCGACGTGGCCGTCATCCGGTTCAGCCTCGGCAGCTACCGGGGGTCCGACATCTTCGTGCCGGGCGCACCGGTCTCCGTGGAGATCGGCTGCGCCAGCAGGACGGCCATGCGCGAGAACGCGGTGTTCGACCCGACGGCGCGCGGCGCCCTCGACTATGACGCGAAGCGGGACGTGTACACCTTCCACTGGGTCACCTCCGCAACCTGGGCGGACACCTGCCAGCGCTTGCGCCTGCAGTTCGCCGACGGCAGCGCGCACGACGTGCTGGTGTGGTTCGGCGAGCCGTTCGGGGTCGTCGCGCAGGCGCCGCTGCCGAGGTGAGACCGGAACGGGGCGCGGGACCATGCAGCGGGCGGTGAGGAAGCGGCTGAGGAAGGTGCGGCGGGCCGGGTTCGTCCTGGCGCTCGTCACGATCGCGGTCGCCCCGTTGACGCTGCTGCCCCCGGCCGCCGTGGCGGAGGTGGAGGCCGAGTCACCCTGGCCGTTCAGCCTCGTTCCGCGTGCCGCGTGGCGGGGCACCGCGCCGACCCGCCAGGAGGCGGGGAACGTGGTCCCCGTCGAGTTCAGGGTGGGCGGCTACCGAGGGCTCGGCGTGCTCACCCCGCACGCGCCGATCTCGATCGCGGTCGACTGCGAAAGCCAGTCGCCGAGAACGGTCGCGTCGCCGCCATCGGCCCCGTCGAAGGGGGTGCTGACGTACGACTGGCTCACCGACACCTACACGTTCTGGTGGCCGCGCGCGGAGGTCTGGATCGGCACGTGTCGCCAGCTCCACCTCGAACTGGACGACGGAACCGTCCATCCGGTGATGGTGTACTTCGGCGAGTCCGACAACGTGATCGTCCCCTGACCGGTCGGCGCCGGTTCAGGACGGCGTCGGTGGCTGCGGATCGAGGGCGCTCCTCGCGAGCAGGGTCGCGCCGGCCACGGCGGCCGGCATGACGAGCACCGCGCCGAACGGGATCAGGAACAGCAGGTAGGTGGCGACACCGAAGCCCAGCGCGGTCGGCCGTCGCACCGCGAGCGCCCTCCGACGGTCCCGGAGCGAGATCCGCCGAGAGTCGAACGCGAATCCGGTGAGCTCCACCGCCAGCAGCCATCCGCCGAACAGCACGCCCAGCACCGGGGCGACGATCTGACCCACCACCGGCACGAAGGCGAGCAGGAACAGCGGGAGGCCCACCACGGCGGTGAGCAGCAGCAGGCGCAGCCCGTTGCCGATGCCGCGCGGGATGCTGCGCCAGAACGGCTCATCCGACTCCGGCGGCGGGTTCCCGAGCCGCTGCTCGACCTCGCGCCAGATCCGCTCGTAGAACGGGTCTCCGACGGCGAGGGTGATGGCGGTGAAGGTGAAGATCACCAGCAGCACGGCAAGCGCGAGGAGGGCTGCGCCGGCGACGAGCCGGACCGCCGTCCGCCACGTGGTGTCCCAGTTCTCGGCGAACGGCGTGATCCAGGTGGCGAGGAAGTCGAGCTGGGTGAAGAAGAGGATCAGCAGCACCGCGTACAGGATGGCGACGATGAACGCCGGGATCGCGCCGAGCAGCATCAGCCTCGATGTGGTCGCCCACATCCCGAGTCCTCGGCCGAGCAATCGCACTCCGGCGACGAACTGCCGGACCGTCCCCGACCGGGCAGCGGCGGTCACCGCCTCCTGCAACCGCACGTTCGCCTGCACCCGATCAGCGTAGAGCAGGCCCTGGGAAGCACCCGAGGACTTCGCCGAGCGCCCTCCGACCGCCGGCCGTAGGCTACGGCCATGACCGAGAACACTCCCGCGGGCCGAGGAGTCCGCCAGCTGCGCATCGTCGTCGAGGCCGAGGACTATGAGGAGGCGCTGATCTTCTTCCGTGACGTGCTCGGGCTTCGCGAGGAGGAGTCCTACGCCGGCGATGGGGGCGCGAAGGTCGCGATCCTGGATGCCGGCCGCGCGACGCTCGAGCTCTCGAACCCTGCCCAGGTCCGGATGATCGACGGGGTCGAGACGGACGGCGTGCAGAGCCCGAAGTTCCGTCTCGCCTTCGAGGTCGACGACTCCCAGTCGGTCACCGACCGGCTCGTCGAGGGCGGCGCGGAGCTCCTCGCCAGTCCGCGCGAGACCCCATGGCGGTCGATCAACGCGCGGCTCGCGGCGCCTGCTGGAACGCAGATCACGATCTTCCAGGAGCTCGAGGGTCGCGAGTGAAGCGGATCGGGTTCCTCTCCTTCGGGCACTGGCAGGCCGTCCCGGGATCCGTCGTCCGCACGGGCGCGGACGCGCTGCTGCAGACGATCGAGCTTGCGGTCGCGGCGGAGGAGATCGGCGCCGACGGCGCCTTCGTGCGGGTGCACCACTTCGCGCGGCAGCTGGCGTCCCCGTTCCCGCTGCTGGCTGCCATCGGGGCCCGCACGAACCGGATCGAGATCGGCACCGGTGTCATCGACATGCGCTACGAGAATCCGCTTCACGCTGTCGAAGAAGCGTCGGCGGCGGACCTCATCAGCGGGGGCCGATTGCAGCTCGGGATCAGTCGCGGTTCACCTGAAACTGCACTAGAGGGATACAAGACCTTTGGGTACGTTCCGAGTGACGGCGAGACAGACGCGGATATGGCTCGTCGGCACACGGACATATTTCGCAGTGCGCTTGCAGGCGCTGGCGTGGCACCGGCGAATCCGGCGATGACGGGCACCAGCGGTTTGCTTCCCGTTGAGCCGCGCTCGCCTGGGCTGGCGGACCGAATCTGGTGGGGCGCTGGGACCCGAGCCACGGCGGTTTGGGCGGCGGAACAAGGGATGAACTTGATGAGTTCTACGCTTCTCACCGAGGACACCGGGGTGCCGTTCGATCAGTTGCAGGCGGAGCAGATCACCTTGTTTCGGCAGGCGTGGGCTGACGCGGGCTGGTCCCGTGAGCCGCGAGTTTCCGTCAGTCGAAGCATCTTGCCGATCATCGACGACGAGACTCGGCACTACTTTGGCCTGCGAGCGCAGGCGGACGCGAAGGACCAGGTTGGCCACCTCGACGGCGGGCTCGCTCGGTTCGGGCGCAGCTATATTGGCGAGCCGGATCAGATCGCGGCGGAGCTGGCGAATGACGCCGCCGTGCGGGCGACCGACACCCTACTTGTGACCGTGCCGAACCAGCTTGGCGTCGACTTCAACGCCCGGCTCCTGCAGTCCATCGTCAGGGACGTCGCCCCATCGCTTGGATGAATGAGAGTTCTCGGAGCTTTCCCTGCATGACAGGAGCGCATGACTCGCCGAAGACTTCGTCACGGACTCAAAGCGCCAGGCGGCTCCTCCTCCACCGCCGCTTTCCAGGCCCGCGATAGCCTGAGTGCAACGGATCGACCGGCATGGCAGAACGGGCGCCGAGAGAGGGAGCTATGCGCCACCTGCGGATCAAGGAAACCGAGGCTCGATCGCTCCTCAACCGCTCTGAAGATCACTATGTTGACTTCAAATCGAAGGACATCAAACCCGCGAGCCTTGAGAAGCTTGTCTCGGCTTTCGGCAACTCGTCCGGCGGTGAGATTATCGTCGGCGCAAACGAAGTCAAACCGGGGAAGTTCGAATGGGACGGATTCTCGCGCATTGAGGATGCCAACGCGCACATACACGTCCTGATAGGGCCGTACCCGGAGTCTGACACCTTCCAGTACGACACACTTGCAGCCGATGGATTTCCCGGGTACTTGATTCGCGTCACAATCGCGAAAACCCGGGAGATCTGCACCACGGCCTCTGGAGCTACGTATGTGCGTGGCGCCGCGAGCGTGAAGCAGGTCGTCACCGCAGCAGAACTCGACAACCTCAAGATGCAGAAGGGCATCTCGTCGTACGAGGACGCTACGACGAAAGCGCCACTTCCAATGGTGACGGATTCGCTTCAGATCACCGAGTTTGTCATCGACGCGCTCACGTTTTCTGAACCGGAGCCATGGCTCCGCTCACAGCTCATGATTGTGGCCGACCGTCCCACTGTTGCAGCGGTTGTCTTGTTCGCGGACGAACCACAAGTCGTGCTTCCGAAGGCATCCATTATGGTCTACCGCTATGCCTCGCGCGACCAGGTGGGGAGGCGCGAGGATCTAGTTGACGGCAAGACTTGGACAGTCGAGGGCTCAGCAATAAAGCAGATTCAACAGGCAGTGGCCAAGACGACTGAGCTGATTGAATCCGTCAAGGGGTCGAACTTGAATGACGTTGCCTATCCCCCTGTCACCTTGCACGAGATCATTACCAATGCGGTGATTCACCGCGACTATTCGATCGCTGACAACATCCACGTACGGATATTCGACGACCGCGTGGAAGTTGAGAGCCCGGGTCGCCTACCCGGCCATGTCACGCCACGCAATTTGCCAGGCGCCCGATTCTCGCGAAACGAGATCATCGAGCGAATGTTGCATAAATTCGCGGATGCACCGAACAAGAACGTTGGCGAAGGACTGCTGGCTGCATTCGAGGCAATGAAGGCGATGCGGCTCGCGGCGCCTCAAGTCGTTGAAACCGACGTAGGCGTACTCGTCTACATCAAACACGAGCCTCTCGACAGCCCGGCGACTATCGTGCTGGACCACCTCGCCACCCACGAAACGATCACCAACCGCGAGGCACGTGGTTTGACGAACATTGCTAGCGAGACCACCATGCGGCGAACCTTGGCGAAGTTGCTGGACCAAGGAGTAATTGAGCAAGTTCCCGGAACGCTCAAAGGGGGTTACAAGTACCGCCTGAAGAAGTCCGCCGCGGACTCAAGCAATACCGTCTAGATAAGTAGCTCACAACGACGCTACGAGAATCCGCTGTACATGGCGGAAGAGGCGGCCGCGGCCGACCTGATCAGCGGCGGGCGGCTGCAGCTCGGCATCAGCCGCGGTTCACCGGAGACCGCGCTGAACGGCTACGAGGCGTTCGGGTATGTGCCCGGGGAGGGCAGCACCGACGCCGACGACGCCCGCACGAAGACCGAGATCTTCCGCGCTGCGATCGCGGGCGCCGGGGTCGCCCCGGCGAACCCGCAGATGACCGGCACAACGGGCCTGCTCCCGGTCGAGCCACGCTCTCCCGGGCTGCCGGATCGCATCTGGTGGGGGTCCGGCACACGGAAGACGGCGCAGTGGACGGCTGAGCAGGGCATGAACCTGATGAGCTCGACCCTCCTCACCGAGGACACCGGCGTGCCGTTCGACGAGCTCCAGGCCGAGCAGCTGCAGATCTTCCGCGACGCGTGGAAGGAAGCCGGCTGGGAGCGCGAGCCGCGCGTCTCGGTGAGCCGCAGCATCCTGCCGATCATCGACGATGAGACCCGCCACTACTTCGGCCTGCGGGCACAGGCGGACGCGAAGGACCAGGTCGGCTACCTCGACGGCGGTCTGGCGCGGTTCGGCCGGAGCTACATCGGCGAGCCCGACGTGATCGCCGAGGAACTGGCGACGGATGCCGCCGTGCGGGACGCCGACACGGTGCTGGTCACCGTGCCGAACCAGCTGGGGGTCGACTTCAACGCCCGCATCCTCGAGTCGATCGTGCGGGACATCAAGCCGGCGCTCGGCTGAGCGGCCGACCCTCTCACGGCGGCCCTTCCGCGCCGGGCGAGCGGGTCAGAGTGCCGACAGTCCCACGAACACGCCGCCGAGCAGGAACAATGCCACCGCCGCGAGTGCGCCGGCGAGAAGGAACGTCCTCGGTTTCGGGCGGAGGTGCTCGCCCTCGATGCCGTACACGACCTGCCGTCGCCCTTGCACCAGGTTGCCGATCTGTCCCGCTATCAGCGCGGCCAGACCCAAACCCATGAGCAGTATCCCGGCGTCGCGCATGATCACGACCGTAGCCGCTGTGCCGGTGCCACTGCCACCCGGCCGTGCGGGCGCCAGACGTGCGAGAGCGCTTGGAAAGCACGGCCTGCTCCGCTCGCCGGAGCACCGGTCGGGTTGACTTGGGAGCATGTCCAGCACTGCGTCGCCGAGGGGTGTGGCCGCTCCGCCGTCGAAGGCCGCCGGGATCCTGTACGGGCTCGGACTGGGTGGCTTCGTCGACGGCATCGTGCTGCACCAGATCCTGCAGTGGCATCACATGGTCAGCCACGTGGAGGAGCCCACGGACCTCGGCGCGCTGCAGCTCAACACGCTCGCCGACGGCGTCTTCCACGTCACCACCTGGGCGCTGGTGCTGGTCGCCTCGATCCTGACGCTGGTGTCCTGGCGGCGAGGGCGCCTGGCACCGAGCTGGAGCTTCCACTTCGGCCTGGTGGTGGCCGGCTGGGGGATCTTCAACGTGGTGGAGGGCCTGATCAATCACCAGCTCCTGCAGCTGCACCACGTGCGCGACGACCTCGGCGGTCCGCTCGCGTGGGACATCGGGTTCCTCGCCTTCGGCGTGCTGCTGATCGCCGGAGGCTGGCTGCTGCACCGGCACGGGGTGCACAGGATGTCGACGCACCACCCCGGTTCCTGAGTGACCCCGGTCCCTGAGCTAGTCGAAGGGGCCGTGGTCACCCGGACGCGTCAGCGCTGGTAGACCGCGGTCCGCAGTTCCGCTGCGTACTCGTCGAGCTCCGGCATCCCGAGCGCCGTGGCGGCCGCGATCTCGGCCTCCACGTCGTACGGCACCCGGACGAACTGCACGCCGAACGCCGCCGGCGCGGCGGAGCCGAGCTCGCCGTCGAGGATCACGTACGAGGCGGTGGGCTCGTCGAGCGAGTTGCCGACGCTTCCCGCGTTGAGCAGCGTCAGGCCGTTCCGGTGCCGGATGTATGCGTAGTGGATGTCGCCGTAGCACACGACATCCGGCGTCGGCCCCGGACCGGTCAGCTCGGTCGCCGCGAACATCGCGGCGAACTCCGGCTCCGAGTGGTGCGGGAAGACGCGGACGTAGACGCTCTCGGCGGAGGCGTGCACGAGGCGCACTCGTCGTCCGCTCAGCGTGAGGTCATGCGACAACGGCAGCCCCAGCAGCCACTCGCGATCGTCGCTGGTGAGCTCTTCCCGCCACCACTCCACCGCTGGGTGGCGGGGCCGAGTCGCAGGCTTCGGCATGAAGTCGTCCCAGTTGCCGCGGATGGTCACGGCGCAGTGCTCACGGGTCAGACGCACGCACTCCGACCCGCGCGGCCCCTTGCCCGCCACATCGCCGAGGTTCAGGATCGTGGGAATCCCACGTCGGCGGATGTCGTCGAGCACCGCGGTGAGCGCGGTCACGTTGCCGTGCACATCGGAGATCAGCGCGATCCGGTCCGGCACGGAGCTGTTCCCGGGATCCGGGGTGACGATGGTCATCCGGCGGGCTACCGGTCGCTGAACGGCACCGGCTCGGGACGCTCCACGGTGCTGCTGATCTCCACGGACCCGCCCGTCTCGGCGGCTTTCAGCACGCCCTCCATGATCTCGAGCACGTGGAAGCCGAGGCGGCCGCTCGCACGGGACTCGGCCACGCCGGACCCGTCCGCGGCCCAGGCCATGTCGGCGATCCCGTAGCCGCGTCCGGCGCGCTCGTACCCCGCCGAAGTCGGCAGCGGCCGCCACTCGCCGTGCGCCTCGGTCGACACACGCACCTCGCCGCGGGAGTTGTTCGGGTCGGGCACCGCCAGCGTGCCGCCGGTGCCATGCACCTCGATGGGCGACGCCGCGGTGTTCACCGCGTCGAAGCTCATCAGCAGGGTCGAAAGGGCACCCGATTCGTGCACCAGCACGCCGGTGACGTGGGTGGGTGTCGACACCGGCACCGTCTGCCCTGCCCGCGGTCCGGACTGGATGGTCCGCTCGGTGCGCAGGGCGCTCGCGGCGCCGATCACCCGGCTCACGGGCCCCAGCAGCGTCACGAGCGAGGTCACGTAGTACGGCCCCATGTCGAGCAGCGGCCCACCGCCCGGCAGGTAGTAGAAGTCCGGGTCGGGGTGCCACCGCTCGTGGCCGGGGGTCACCATCGTGGCGGTCGCCGCGATCGGCGTGCCGATCAGCCCGTCGTCGAGCGCCCGGCGAGCGGTCTGGATGCCGGTTCCGAGCACCGTGTCTGGCGCGCAGCCGAGCGGGATGCCGGCCTCATCCGCCGCCTTCATCACCGCGGCGGCCTCCGCGACCGTCGCCGCCAGCGGCTTCTCCGTGTAGACCGGTTTGCCGGCGGCGATCGCGCGGAGCGCCACTTCGGCGTGCGCGGCAGGGATCGTGAGGTTCACGATCGCATCCACGTCGGGGTCGGCGATCAGGCCGTCCACGGTCAGCGCCCGTACGCCCTCCACCGATTCTGCGACCTGACGGGCGCGGCTCTCGTTCAGGTCCGCGACGGCGACCAGCCGCACGCCGTCTCCGTTCAACGCCGCGAACGTCTTCAGGTACTGTCCGGAGATCTTCCCGGCGCCGATGATCCCAACCCGTACCGCCTCAGCCAACGTGGCCCCTTTCCATCGCGACGACGATCCTTTCATCTTCGCCGTCGATGCGGGAAGCGGCCCGGGTGTCGCCGGGCTGGAACGGGTGCCGCTCGGTCAGGCCACCGACCTCCCGGGAATCCGGTGCTGGGGAGAGCCCGGGCTGCCGGGTTCCCGGCGGGCGACCCGCAGGACGACATCCGCGGCGGCGGCCGGCCCGTTCTCCGCGCGGAGCCGCTCGCCGAGCGCTGCGGCGGCGGCACGGTAGGACGGCTCCCGCAGCACCTGCTCGACGGCGGCGCGGATCCGGTCGGGCTTCGCTCGTTTCGGCAGCGCGATCCCGGCGCCGGTCCCGGCGACGGACTTCGCCACCAACGGCTGGTCGATCCGGGTGTCGCACGGGATCAGCACCGTCGGCAGGCCGTGCATGAGCGCGCGCATCGTGGTGGAGTGCCCGCCGTGCCCGATCACCGCGGAGCAGGTGGGCAGCACCTCGTGGTGCGGCAGCTCCCGGTGCAGCGTCGTGTTGCTGCCCGCGGTCAGGGTCGCCGGGTCGGTCCTTCGCCCGGTGGTCACGATCGCCTCGAGCGGGAGGGGCGCGACCGCATCGAGAATGCGCTGCATCACGTTCCGCTGACCGGGAGCGCCGACGGTGCTGAGGCTGACGAGCACTCGCGGCGGTGAGGCGGGAACCGCAGGCGCGGCGGGAGGGAGCTCGGCGGCTCCCGTCCACACGAAGTTGCCGGGCGCCTTGCCGGCGGCGGCGTCGAGCTGCGGGTCGGTCACGACCAGCACCGCGGCGGCCGACGCCCACGCCGTGATCGCCGAGAACCCGTGCAGGCGTCCGGCGAGCTTCGGAACCGGGCTGGTGAGGAAGAACTGCGCCAGCGAGTGCATCAGCACCACGACCGGCACGCCGAGGGGGAGGGCGGCGCGGACGCTGCCGGCGATCAGCGCGTCGATCACGACCGCGTCGGCGGGTTCCTCCCTGAGGTCCGCCGCCAGGTCGGTCGCGTAGCCACGCCCGCCGATCAGACGCACGATGGAACGCAGCTCCGCGAGCGGGGGGAGCGGCTCGGCGGGAAGCCACGGGGTGGGCGTCGTGTAGGCGCGGAAGTCGAATCCGGCCGCCGAGATCGCGTGCCGTTGTGTCTCGGCGCCGAGGAAGCGCACCCGATGGCCGCGCCCGTCGAGCTCCCGGGCGATTGCGACCGCCGGGGGGACGTTGCCGCCGCCGTCCAGGGTGAGGAAGACGATGTTCGCCATGGTTCTCTCTCTTCTCTTCCGCCCCGGCACCGTCGCCGGGGAGCGTCATTGCCGCGGAAAGCTCTCGAGGAGCCCCTCCAGCAGGCGGAGCATGTGCGCTTCCGTGTCCTGGCGGGAGAGGCCCATGTCGCGCCGGAGCAGCTTCCAGACGTACAGGTCGGTCGCGGCGATCAGCAGCCGCACGCGTTCGGAGCGCTCCGCCGTCCCGCCGCTTCCCAGCCATGGCGCGAAGACCGACTCGACCCAGCGCCGGTGCACGGCGCGGCCGGTGGTCACGATGCTTCGCGCACGCTCATCCGCCGACTCCTGCGAGAGGAGCGCCATCATGCCGTCACCGCGCTGCTCGTAATGGTCGATCAGGATCCGCAGGGCCTCCGGCGGGTTGCCGGCCGGTGCCTCCCGCTCCGCCTCGACCTTCGCGCTCTCATGGGCGAGCGTCTGGTCGAAGAGTCCATCGCGGCTTCCGAATCGGCGGAGGATCGTCTGCACGCTCACCCCGGCCCGTTCGGCGACCTCCGTGAGCTGGATCGACATCGATGAGCGCTCGGCGACGAGGCGGACGAGCGCATCCATGATCCGCAGGTGCGTTGCCTCGCTCGCCTCGGCACGAGCGCGCTGGGTGTACGGCCTGATCGTTTTCATGTCAATTGCAGTTAACGCGAAATTTGGCGATGCGTCAAGCGTGGATGAGGCGATCTCTCGGCAGCGGGGAGCACGATGTCGGTCGGGAGGCGGAGAGGCGGCGGATGGACCGAACGGTGGACCGTGCGCTGGGCGCGCTCTACGGTGTCGCGCTCGGCGATGCCATGGGCATGCCGAGCGAGGGCAAGTCGCGCGACGCCGTCCGCACGGAGTTCGGCTGGCTCGACCGGCTCCTCCCAGGGCCCGATCGCGAGTTCGTGCCGGGCGGGCTGCCGCGGGGCGCGGTCACCGACGACACCCAGCAGACCGTGCTGGTCGCCGAAGGGATCCTCGAGGCCGGCGGACGGATCGACGCCCGCATCCTCGCCAGACGCATCGTCGCCTGGGCGGACGCCCTCGGTGACACCGCGGGCAGCTTCCTCGGGCCGAGCTCCGCGCGGGCGATCGACGCCTTGCGCGACGGCGTGCCGCCCGAGGAGAGCGGTCGGCTGGGGACCACCAACGGTGGGGCGATGCGGATCGTGCCGGTGGGGATTTCGTCCCCGTCCGGTGACCTCCCCGCCCTGGTCGACCGGGTGGAGCAGGCGTGCCTTGCGACGCACCACACGGATGTCGCGATCTCGGGCGCTGCGCTCATCGCCGGCGCGGTGTCGGCCGCTCTGGACACCCCGGCCGGGATCCAGGGAGGGGAGCGGCTCGACATGGTGATCGCCACGGCGCTGGAATGCGCAGAGCTCGGCGGGGCCCGCGGCAACCGGGTCGCTTCGGCGTCCGTCGTCGAACGAGCCGCGGTGGCGGTCGGCTTCGCGCGGTCTGCCGGCACCGATGAACGCTTCCTGCAGCGGGTGTACGACGTGGTCGGCACCAGCGTGCTCACGCCGGAATCGGTGCCCGCGGCACTGGGGGTGGTGGTCCGCGCGCACGGGGACCCGGTGCGGGCCGCCGTTCTCGCGGCGAATCTCGGCGGCGACACCGACACCATCGGCGCGATGGCGGCAGGCATCTGCGGCGCCCTGACCGGAGCGGCGGGCGTGCCGGCCGGGATGCGGGCGACCCTCGACCAGGTGAACTCGCTCGACCTGGGACCGCTCGCCGAGGCGCTGGTGGGCTATCGAACAGGTGGCCCCCTCCGCGCGCGACCACCCGGGCCCTGACCGCCCCGGCTCTGACCGCCCCGGCCCTGACCGCCCGGCCCTGAAAGCGCTGGGCGACGAACGGCCCGGGGCGGCCGAAGCCGTCCCGGGCCGCCGTGCCCCTCGGCTAGGAGGCCGTGCCGGACTCCTCCGCCCGGGTCTCCGTCTCCGTCGTCGACGACTGCTCGTCGCAGTCGCCTCCGGCACCGTGTCCGCCGCGCGGGCCGCGGTCCTGTTCTGTCCCGGGCTCTGCTGTCCCGGGCTCGGTCGTTCCCGGCGTCGGCGGCGCCGTCTCGCTGGAGTCGGTGCCGCTGCCGGATCCGGTCGTCGCCGCCGACGCCATGCCGACGCCGAGGAACGCGGTCGCCGTCAGGGCGACTCCGGCTCCGGCGCCGAGCAGCGCCGCCGGAACGGTGGACCACCCGCGTTGCTTCGGCGGCGCTTCGAGTGTGTCGCTCATTCGTCTCCTTCCGGGGCCGGCCGGGTGCCGGCCCGCAACAGGCAGACTGCGATCGGGCGCTGTGGCCGCTCGAGACGCAGGCTAAGAGCCGGATAAGACTGCCGCGCCATCGCGGCGATCGGCCGAGCCGGTCGGGGTGGACGGCAGGCGGGCGGTGAACACCGTGCGCCCGGGCTCACTCTCGACCGTGACGGTGCCGGCGTGCGCCTCCAGGATGGCGCGGACGATCGACAGGCCGAGCCCCGTGCTGCCGGCCCGGCGAGACCGCGACGAATCGCCGCGCACGAACCGTTCGAAGAGCGTCGGAAGGATCGACTTCGCGATGCCGGGGCCGTCGTCGGAGACGGAGACGATCGCGGCGTCCGGCGTCGCGGTCAGCCGGACCTCCACGCTGGTGCCCGCCGGAGTGTGCACCCGCGAGTTCGCCAGCAGGTTCGCGAAGGCCTGATGCAGCCGCTCCGCGTCCCCGCGGATCACCACCGGCTCGTCCGGTACGGTGACTCGCCACTCGTGGTCGGGCCCGGCGGCACGCGCGTCGCTGGCCACATCGGCGAGCAGGTCGCCCAGGTCGACGGGCTCTGCCCGCAGGGCACGGCCCTCGTCGAGGTGGGCGAGCAGCAGCAGCTCCTCGACGAGCCTTGACATCCGCACGGATTCGGACTCGATCCTGGAGAGCGAGTGCCGAAGCTCGTCGGGCAGCTCGTATGGCGCCCGGCGCGTGAGCTCCGAGTAGCCGCGGATCGCGGCAAGCGGTGTGCGCAGCTCGTGGCTGGCGTCTGCGACGAACTGCCGCACCTGGTCTTCGCTCTGCTGCCGCGCTGTGAGGGCGTCCGCGACGTGGTCGAGCATCCGGTTCAGCGAGAGGGCGACCTTGCCGACTTCGGTGTCCGGATCGGCGTACTCCGACGGCACCCGGTCGGGCAGCGCGACCGCCCCGCGGGACAGCGGAAGCTCGGCGACCCGACCCGCCGTGTCGGCAACCCGTTCGAGCGGGCGGAGGGCGCGGCGCACCGCCGCCGCGGAGAGGATCCCGGCAGTGAGCAGCGCGAGCCCGCCGACCACGCCGACGATCACCAGCAGACTGCCGGTGATCTCCTGGGCCTCGGCGAGCGGAAGCCCGACGATCATCTCGTTGCCCGCCGCATCCGTCGTCGAGACGAAGCGGTAGGCGTCGAGCGTCCCGCCCAGGTCGATGGTCACCGGACCGGCATCCTGATCCATCGCGGTGATGCGCAGCACCTGCTCCTCGGTGAGCGGCTCGCCGTCCCCGTTCACGGCGATGTATCCGGCGGCGACGACGATGCCGTCCACGGTCAGGACGCCGACAGCGCCGGAACCGAGCCCGGGCAGCAGCGCCTCGACCGGAGCCTCGCGACCATGCGGCCGGCCCGCAACATCCTGGCTGCGGCCGATCGCCGAGGTGAGCTGCGCGTCGACCTTGGACACCAGGAACTCGTGCAGCGCCAGCACGCTGAGCGCACCGACCACCAGGCTGAAGACGGCCAGCATCGCGACGATGCCGGCGACCAGTCGCTTGCGCAGCGACCAGCCGGCCGGCCGATCCAGGGTCGCGCTGACGTTCACCGGGCCGGCTTGATCGAGTACCCGACGCCGCGCACCGTGTGGATCATCGGCCCGCCGAGCGGGTCCAGCTTCTTGCGCAGGTAGGAGATGTAGATCTCCACGATGCTCGACCGGCCCCCGAAGTCGTAGCTCCAGACGCGGTCGAGGATCTGCTCCTTGCTGAGCACCCGGCGTGGGTTCCGCATCAGGAACCGCAGCAGCTCGAACTCGGTGGCTGTGAGTGAGATGTCGGTGTTCCCGCGGCGCACCTCGTAGGTCTCCTCGTTCAGCACCAGGTCGCCGACGACCAGCTCTGGGCTGTCGGCGTCGCCGAGCACCAGTGAGGTGCGGCGGATGAGGCCGCGCAGCCGCGCCACCACCTCCTCGAGGCTGAACGGCTTGGTGACGTAGTCGTCGCCGCCCGAGGTGAGACCGGCGACGCGGTCGTCGACCGAATCCTTGGCGGTGAGGAACAGCACCGCCACGTCGTCGCCGTTGGCGCGCAGCCGGCGGAGCGTCTCCATCCCGTCGACGTTCGGCATCATGATGTCGAGCACCACCACATCCGGCCGGAACTCGCGGGCGACCTTCAGCGCCTGCTGACCGTCCGCGGCGGTCTTCACATCCCAGCCCTCGTAGCGCAGCGTCATCTGCAGCAGGTCGCTCAGCGACGCCTCGTCATCGACGACGAGCGCGCGGATGGGCGAGCCGTCGACGTGGGTGATCCGGGTTGGCTGGAGGAGTGTCATGGGTGCCACGTTCACAGCCGTTGCTTTGTGGTTCCTATGCGACGGCTATGGCGCTGCCCGGTCGCCGGTGGGATTCGTACCGGAACCATAGGTTCTCCATAGGTTCTCCATAGGGTCCGGGGGCTCAATGAGACCATTCGTCAGCAACAGGACTGCCTGGCGTTGGGCGCCTGGGGCCGGACTTCGGCGGAAGCCCGGAGAGCGCCGTTCAGGCACGCGGAGGCCCTCACCACTCGATCGGGTCGGTGGTGAGGGCCTCCGTTCCTGTCTCCTGCTCTTCGACAGGCTCAGTGCACGCGACGCGCCTCAGGGCCGGGTTGCTCAGCGGAAGGCGTCGTCGGCTTCGCTCGACTCGTTCATCACCGGGATCTGCGTGGTGATCGGGATCACCCCGGTGATCGTCGGCACCTGCGGGATCATCAGGGTGCCGTCCTCGCGACGGTGGCGGCCCTTGCTCTGACGGGGCGAGCCGGCGAGCACCGCACCCTGCCCGTGCAGAGGGATCATCGCGTCGTGGCCGGGCGCCACCTGGTACGGCTCCCCGCGCACGAGGAACGGCACCGGGTTCTCACCCTCGAGCACCGACACCCGCATGAAGTCGGCCTTCAGATCGATGAGCAGACGCGTGCCGTGCCAGATCAGGCGGTACCGCAGCTCCGGCCAGGACGCAGGCAGACGCGGGTCGAACGTGAGCATGCCGTCGTGGTCGCGCATGCCGCCGAACCCGGAGACCAGGGAGCTCCACACCCCGCCCGCCGAGGCGACGTGCACGCCGTCGGAGGCGTTCTTGTGCAGGTCCGCGAGGTCGACGAAGAGCGAGTGCAGGAAGTACTCGAGCGCGAGGTCCTGATAGCCGACCTCCGCCGCGATGATCGACTGCACGACGCTCGACAGGGTGGAATCGCTGGTCGTGAGCGGGTCGTAGTACTCGAAGTCCGCGAGCTTCTCCTCGGGCGTGAACTGGTTGCCCTGCAGGAACAGCGCCAGCACCACATCGGCCTGCTTGATCACCTGGAAGCGGTAGATCACCAGCGGGTGGAAGTGCAGCAGCAGCGGCTTCTTGTCGTCCGGGGTGTTCTCCAGATCCCACACCTCGCGCTCGAGGAAGTGGGAGTCCTGTGGGTGGATGCCGAGGGCGTCGGAGTACGGGATCGCCATCGCGGCGGCCGCGCGGTCCCATTCGGCGACCTCGTCCGGACGCAGGTCGAGGCGCTTCACCATCCGCTGGAACGCTTCGGGGTTCTCCCGCGCCAGGTCACGGACGGTGGTCGCTGCGAAGGTGAGGTTGAACCGGGCCATCACGTTGGTGAACAGGTTGTCGTTCACGACGGTGGTGTACTCGTCCGGGCCGGTGACGCCGTGGATGTGGAAGGTCTGCCCGCCGTTGCTGCGCCAGAAGCCGAGCGTCATCCACAGCCGCGCGGTCTCCACCGCGATGTCGACGGCGCCGTTGGCGATGAACGCCACGTCGCCGGTGGCGCGCATGAACTTCGCGAGCGCATACGTGACATCGGCGTTGATGTGGTACTGCGCGGTGCCGGCGGCGTAGTAGGCCGACGCCTCCTCACCGTTGATGGTGCGCCATGGGAAGAGGGCGCCCTCCTCGTTGAGCATCTGCGCCCGGGTGCGGGCCAGCGGCAGCATGTGCATCCGCGCGCGGAGTGCGTTCCGCGCCCACAGCGGGTTCGTGTAGGCAAGGAACGGCAGCACGTAAATCTCGGTGTCCCAGAAGTAATGGCCGCTGTAGCCGCTGCCGGTCACACCCTTCGCGGCGACCCCGAGCCCGTCGGCGCGGGCGGCGGACTGGGCGAGCTGGAAGATGTTCCAGCGGATCGCCTGCTGCAGGTCCGGATGGCCGGGCACCTCGACGTCGGAGTTGCGCCAGAACTCGGTGAGCCAGTCCTGCTGCTTCTGGTACTGCAGCGCGGCCCCCTCCTCGCCGATGCGGTCGAGGGTGCGGTTGCAGCGGTTCAGCAGCTCCCGGGTCGGCGTCGACCGGGAGGTGTGGTAGCTGACCAGCTTGGTGATCTTCAGCGGCACGCCCTGCTTCGCGTGGATGTTGAAGACGTTCCGGGCGATGTCCGGGCCGATGTGCCGTTCGACCTCGTATTCGTTCGCCGTCTCGATGAGGTGGTCGGCGGCGACGGCGATCAGCATCCCGGAGTTCGTGACCTTGTAGCTGAGGGCGCTGCGGTCGCCCTCCTGCCAGTATTCGCGGGGGATGAGCACCCGGTCCGCGATCCGTTCGGACTTGCGGGGGTCGAAGGTGTGCTTGTTGGTCTCGCCGAGTCCGCCGTACTCGTCCTGGCCGTCCTGCCGGTTGAGCATCTGGGAGGAGACGGTGACCGGGGCGTCGGCGTCGAGCATCGTCACCTCGATCGTCATCATCGCGAGGTGACGCTCTGGGAAGGAGACCATCCGGCTGGTGACGACCTTGACGCGCTTGCTTGCGGGGGTGAGCCACAGCAGCTCGCGGCGGAGCACGCCGGTGCGGAAGTCGAGGCTGCGCTTGTAGTCGAGGAGGTCGGCCTCGTCCAGGGCGAGCGGCTCATCGTCGACGTAGAGGCGCATCACCTTGGTGTCCGGCGCGTTCACGATGGTCTGACCGACCTCCGCGAAGCCGTACGCCTGCTCGGCGTGCCGGATCGCCCACGTCTCGTGCAGTCCGTTGACGAAGGTGCCGTGCTCGTGCGCCTTGCGGCCCTCGGCGTTGTTGCCGCGCATGCCGAGGTAGCCGTTGCCGACGGAGAACAGCGTCTCGCTCACGCCGACCTCGGTCGGCGAGTAGAGGACTTCCGTGAAGGCCCAGGGGTCCACGGGGAAGCGGTCGCGGTCCATTGCAGTGTCCCGGTCCATTGTCGGACGGTATGGGCTCATTCGGCCACCTCCAGGAACTCACCGAGATCGGCGACGACGACATCGGCTCCGGCGTCGAACAGGGCCTGAGGTCCGACGCCGCGGTCGACGCCGACCACCAGCCCGAACGTGCCGGCCCGCGCAGCGGCGACGCCGGAGATCGCGTCCTCGAACACGACCGCATCCGCCGGTGCGACACCGACCGCCGTCGCGGCGTGCGCGAACATGTCCGGGGAGGGCTTGCTCGCGAGGGTCTCCCGGGCCGCGACCAGCCCGTCGACGACGACGGGGAAACGATCCCGGATGCCGGCCGCGGTGAGCACGGTCTCGGCGTTCTTGGAGCTGGACACGATGGCCACCCGCATGCCCTTCGCCCGCAGCTGGTCGAGCAGCGCGAGTGAGCCGGGGTACGGCTGCACCCCTTCCTCCTGGAGGATGCGGGAGAAGACGTCGTTCTTGCGGTTGCCGATGCCGCACACCGTGTCCGCGGTGGACGGATCCGTCGGGAACCCCCATTCCAGCTCGATGCCGCGGGACCGGAGCAGGCTCGCGACACCCTCGTAGCGCTGCTTGCCGTCGAGGTGCAGGAAGTAGTCGTCGTCCGTGTAGGGGAGCGTCACGCCCTTCTGCACGAACAGCTCCTCGAACATCGTGCGCCACGCGTGCATGTGCAGGTCGGCGGTCGGGGTGAGCACCCCGTCGAGGTCGAAGAGCACGGCGCGGAACGCGTCGAGGTCGGGAAGCGCTTGCGGCGCTGGTGGTGACATCTGGCGTGCTCCTCCGGAGGGTCTGCGCGCGACTCTACGCGGGGGATGGTTTCGCAGGGATTTCGACACGATTTCGGGGTACGCGCGCTGAAGTCCTGGAAAAGAGTACGACAAGAAATGCCGCGCGAATACCAGGCGGGAGTGGAGCGGCCGCCGTGGTCGTCGGAGCGCCCCGCGGGGCATGGTTATCGCCGCACTTCCTTGAGGAGGATCGACTGCTCGAGGAAGGACGCAAGCACCACGTCATCCGGGGTCTGGCCCGGCGCAAGTCCCGAGCACCGTACCCGGTTGCTGCTCGTTCTGCTGTCCCGCTGGACGCCCCAGGGGTCTTCCAGCGCGATGGCGTCCAGCACCGCGTGCGTCGTGCGTCGCACGCCGTCGTCGCGCGTCGCGAGCAGGTCATCGAGGCTGACCCTCGTGGTCATGGGACGACGGTACCGCGCACCGCCGACATCCGCAGGGCGGAGACGTGGCAGGATGCCGACTGGCCGAGGCGGAAAAACACCGGTGGATGCCGTCTGCCAGACAGTACAGTCGTCTGCTGTTGCGGCACACGGGTCCGCCGTTCACAAGCTCGGTCTTTTTTGGGGGTTCGCGTGGGGCGCTTCGCTCGCGTGCTGCTGGCATCGTTCGTCGCAACCGCACTCACCGTGTCCGGCATCGCCGTGCCTGCCGCCGGCGCGACGGCCGACCCGTTCACGGTCACGGTCGACGGCTCGCTGAACCTGCCAGGCGGCGACTCGGTCAACGACGCGGTGGACGTGCACGTCACGGCGGCGGAGGCGCTGACCGTCGACGTCGAGCTGGTCGACGGGGCGGGGGAGACGGTGCGTGAGCTGGGCGCCGGCCTGGCGCTCACGGATGCGGAGGCGGACGGCACGTTCACGGTGTCGGTCGCCGTCGATGTGGAGGGCCTCGACGCCGGGCGCTACACCGTGCGGGCGCGCCAGTCCGACGACCCGGACGCCGCCGCGGAGGCAGGCCTCGCCGTGGCCCCGACCGCCGCGGCGCAGCTGAGCCTCGACAGCAGCTCGCCGGACGTGTTCCCCCACGCGGACGGCTACCGCGACACGGTGACCTTCACCGCCGCGGTCGCGGGTGCCAGCGCCGAGGCGCTGCCGGTCAGGGGAACTCTCACGGTGACCTCCGGCAGCACCGTCGTGGAGACCTGGAGCATCGACACGTCGACCGAGCAGAGCTTCACATGGGACGGCCTGTCGGACGGCGCCGTCGTCGCAGGCACGTACACGGTCACCGCATCCGTCACCACCGCCGACGGGACCGTCCTGACCGACTCCACCACGGTCGACGTCCGCAGGACGGAGGTCGAGAGCATCACCGTCACCCCGGACGGCGGCTCAGCGCCGGCGAAGGACGGCTACCGCGACAACGTCACGTACACCGTGTCGGCGGTCACCTCCACCGGCTCCACGCTTCCGGTGACCGGCAGTCTCACGATCTCCCTCGGCGGCACCGTGGCGAAGACGTGGGCGCTGACCGACACAGCCGCCAAGAAGTTCGTGTGGGACGGCCGCATCGACGGGAAGCTCGTTCCGGGCAAGTTCACCGTCACCGTGACGGCGGCCGGTCCCGAAGGAGGCGGCAGGACCAGCTCCTTCGGGATGACGGTGTACGCGAAGAGCCTCGTGACGATCGGTGCCACGGCCCGCGACGGCGCAACGGTGCAGTCGATCCTCGCCGACCCCGGCTGGGGCGGCACGCCCTCCCGCAAGGCGACGCAGTGGTACCTCGACGGCAAGCCGATCGCCGGTGCGACCAAGTGGGCGATCCCGGCGACGAGCGCGATGGTCGGGCACGAGCTGACCGTCAAGGTCACCGCCACGGTCGCCGGCGTCCAGCGCGTCGGCACCTCAGAGCCGGTGGTGGTCCAGCCCGGCAAGACCTCCGAGGCGAGCCTGAGGTCGAAGCTCGATTCGCTGATCAGGACGCTGCCGGGCGACTACACGGTGACGGTTCGGGAGATCGACGGCGGCAAGCGGTCCGTCAGCATCAACGGCACGGCCGACCGCGAGCCCGCCTCCTCGATCAAGATCTTCATCGCCTGGGCGGTGTACAAGAAGGTCGACCAGGGCACCCTCAGCCTGTCGACGCGGCTGTCGTCCGGGCTGACGGTCGAGCAGTGCCTTCGTGCGATGATCGAGCCGTCCGACAACTTCTGCGCCATCGAGCTGCGCAACAAGGTCGGCCTCGCCTACCTGAACAAGCTGATCGACGACGGCGGCTACGACGACACCCACTTCTGGTACGCCAACGGGCGCACCAAGGTGACCTCCTCCACCGACCTCTCGGACCTCATCACCAACCTGGTGCTCGGCAAGCTGCTGTCGCACGCCTCCACCGCGAAGCTCGTGCACCTGCTCAAGACGCAGGTGTGGCGTGAGGCGATCCCCCCTGGGCTGCCGGACGACGTGGTGCAGGCGTCGAAGCCGGGCACGCTGTGGGTCTCCAGCGGGATGACGGAGACGGATGTCGCGTTCGTCTGGGGGTCGAAGACCCGCTATGCGATCGCGGTGATGGGCTACAACGGCGCCACCATCCCGTCGATCACGAAGATCTCGAAGCTCGTGTACACACACCTGCAGGGCAGCTTTCCGAACCCGTTCCTCTACGACAGGCAGCAGATGGTGTCGACGGCCGGTGTGACGCTGCGCTCGACGGCTGCCGCGTCCGGGAAGGTTGTCGCCACCTACCCGGCCGGCACGCAGATCGAGGTGATCGACAGCATCCGGAACTGGTACTACGTTCGGGTCGCCGGGAAGCTCGGATACATGCTCAACACCTCGCTCACCCTGCGCAACCCGATCGGCTGACGGTCCGGTCGGCGACCCCGGTGCGCCGCCTCACCCCGGCAGCACGGGGCTCGCGGTCCCGGCTTCCGCCGCACCGCCCGGCGCCCCGCCGCGCGGCTCGCCTGTCCGAACCGCCCCGGCGCTCGCCGCGACGACCAGTCCGATCGCGAGCCACTGCAGCGGCGTCAGCTCCTGTGCCAGCACGACCTGCCCGGTGAGGGCGGCGATCGCCGGTGCCAGACTCATCAGGATGGCGAAGGTCGCCGGGCGGATGCGGCGGAGCGCGATGAGCTCCAGCCCGTACGGGATCATCGACGACAGCACCGCAACGGCGAGCCCGAGCCCGAGGATGTCGGGCCGGAGGATGCCCGCCCCCGTGCCGAGCAGTGCGAACGGCAGGCTGACCAGGGCGCCGACGGACATGGCGATCGCGAGCCCGTCGAACCGGGGGAACGCCGCACCCGTCCGCGCCGAGCCGACGATGTATCCCGCCCACAGAGCTCCAGCGGCCAGCGCGAAACCGACACCGACCGGGTCGAGGGCGGTGAGGCTGCCCCAGCCGAGCAGCGCGACGCCGGCGGAGGCCAGCAGCGCCCACAGCCACGCGATCGCGCGGCGGCTGGTGACGACCGACAGCACCAACGGTCCGAGCACTTCGATGGTCACGGCCGCGCCGAGCGGCAGGCGGGCGAGCGCCTCATAGAAGCAGAGGTTCATCGCGGCGAGCACCACACCGAACCCGACGACGGTGACCCAGCCTTGGCTGGTGTGCCCGCGCAGACGCGGGCGCAGGATCGCGAGCAGCAGCAGCGCCGAGAAGGCGAGCCGCAGGAACGTCATCCCGGTCGGGCCCGCGGCCGGGAACAGCAGCACGGCGATCGCGGCGCCAACCTCCTGGCAGGTGAGCCCGCCGAGCACCATGGCCACCGCGCCCACCGCCTGCTGTGAGCGGGGAGCGGAGTCGGCGGGCACCATCCGACCGTAGACGACCCACTCGACGGCCCGGACCCGACGACGCGGCCTCCGGCCTCCCGCTCCGTCGCCGAATCCTTCGGTACGGTTCCAGCGTGATCACGCAGCGCTCGCGGGACGGTCGGTGATGCATGGCCTCACGGGTCAGGTCGGCGCCCGTGTGCTCGCGTCGATGCTCGCGCTGGTCGCCGCCGTGCTGTTCATGGGCGTCATCGACCTGGCGACCCTCCCGGGCTGGGTGAATCAGGAGTTCGAGTGGCCCGTGCCGCTCGAGGTGAGCTGGGGGTCGCTGTTCACCTTCTTCCTCGCCGGCGGCTACGTGTGGGTCGCCGTTCTGCCGCACCGGCCGGAGCCTGGGCTGGTGCAGGTGGCGATCGCGAGTGTCGCCCTCGCGTTCAGCGCGGCGGCGGGAGCGGATGTCCGGCCGCTGTGGGTGGCGGCCGCCGCCGCACTGTCGGCGCTGCTGCTGGCGACCATGACGCAGCGGTCGGGCGGAGCCGGGTACTCCTCCTGGTCTCTCAACGGCTGGCAGCTCGCTCTCGCCGGCCTCGGCATGTTCCTGTGGCTGCCGTACACGATCGAGGCGCTCGAGGCGTCCCGCGCCGGGGTGGTCGGCGACATCACGAACGGCATCGAGCACTGGCCGGTGCAGGCGGCGACGGGCGCGGCGCTCATCCTCGCGTCGCTGCTGTCCGCCGTGTGGGACCCCGGCCGCGGCCTGCTCCGCGTGACCTGCTGCCTGTCGGCCGCCTTTCTCGGGATGGCGCAGCTCGCGTTCCCGGACCGCGCCGGCGCGATGGAGGGCGACCTGTGGGGGATCGGTGTGATCCTTTGGGCGGTGCTGCTCGCGCTCGCCCCGTCGACCTCGACCTCGACGTCGACCTACCGCTGACCGGCGCGGCTACCCCTGCCGAAGCACCGACCGCTGGGTGCCGAGACCCTCGATCGAGAGCTCCATCACGTCGCCGGGCCGCAGGAACGGCTTCGGATCGGGTTGGCCGGCCGCCACGCCCGCCGGCGTCCCCGTGTTGAGGACGTCGCCCGGCCGGAGCACCACGAACTCGCTGAGGTACCGCACCAGCTCGGCGACGCCGAAGATCATGTCCGCCGTCGTGCCGTCCTGACGGCGGACGCCGTTGACGTCGGTGGTGAGCCGCAGGTTCTGCGGATCCGGCACCTCGTCCGCCGTCACGAAGTACGGGCCCATCGGGCAGAACGTCTCGGCGTTCTTCCCCTTGTCGAACTGCCCGCCGCGCTCCTTCTGGAAGGCCCGCTCCGAGACGTCGTTCGAGACGGTGTACCCGGCGACGTACGACATCGGGTCGTCATCCGCACCGAGGTAGCGCGCCTCCCGGCCGATCACCACAGCGAGCTCGACCTCCCAGTCGGTCTTCCGGCTGCCGCGGGGGATCAGCACGTCGTCGGTCGGCCCCACGACCGTGTCCGGTGCCTTCATGAACAGGATCGGCTCGGTGGGGATGTCTGCGCCGGTCTCCGCCGCGTGATCGCCGTAGTTGAGCCCGATGCAGAGGATCTTCCCCGGACGCAGCGGCGCGCCGATCCGCGGGCTCCCCTCCACGGCGGGCAGCGAGCCCTCGGCCAGCTCCCGCGCGATCCGCTCCAGCGCGCCGCGATCGGTGAACACCTGGTCGACCCGGCCGATCACCAGGCTCAGGTCGCGGAGTCGTCCGTCGGCGTCCAGCACCGCCGGCAACTCCTGGCCGGCCGGTCCCACCATTGCGAGCTTCATGGCGTCGCTCCGTTCCCGCCGGGCACCGCTGTGCCCGCGATCCGCTTGCCTCGGGAAAAGCGTACGGCGGAGGCGGGACCCAGTCGACGGCGCCGGCTCCGACGACACGGCTCACCGCTCCGGGCCGATTGCTGTCGGATGGATACCATTCACGGAGCTTCGGTACATGAATTCGTATCGGATTAACAGCTTTCGCGGGGAGCGCCGGTGCATCTGCACCCGGCGGACGCCGCACGCGTGGCAACGCGATCGAGTGGAGGAATCATGACGGAGAACGCCAACGCGAACTCGGGCGCGCCCGGCCAGGGCGACGCCCCCGTGTCGACCGGGATCGCGGCCGGCTGGTACGACGACGGCACCGGCCGGACGCGCTGGTGGGACGGCACGCAGTGGACGGAGCACTACCGGTCCGAACATCAGGCCGAGGCCACGCCTGTTCCCGCACCGCAGTCCGGATCCGACGCGCAGACCGCTGTCTTGCAGAACGGGCAGGACGCGACTGCGACCGCCGTGATCCCGCCCGTGGCCACGGAGGCGACGGCAGCTCCGGCTCGGCAGGCGTCGCCTCTCGCTGCTCAGCCGGCCGCGAAGTCCAAGCGCATGGTGCCGCTGATGGCACTGGTGCTCAGCAGCACGGGTGCGCTGGTGCTGGGAATGCTGCTGGGAAACGTGTCGGCCGGCGGGGCGGGGTCCCGGGCAGACGTCGAGCTCGCTGAAATGCAATCGGAGCTCGCCAGCGCGGCGACCGAGATCGCCGACTATGAGCAGCGGCTGGCGGAGGCCGATGCCCGGGCGGCGGAACTCGAGGAGGCGGCCGCCGCTCGCGAAGGCGAGGAGCAGCCGGCGGAAGAGCCGGCCACGTCGGCGGAAGACGAGGCGGCGGTCCGGCAGGCCTTCGCCTACAACGCGCACGGACACCTCGGGGACATGGAGAAGGACCTCGACGATCTGGTCGTCACGCTGGATGAGAACGGCTTCTGGCGGCTCCTCACCAACTCTGTGGAGCTGAGCTTCAATCTCGGCCAGCTGCAGGCTCTCGACGTGCCGGCCGAGGTGTCGGAGAACTGGAGTGCCCAGTTGGGCGACATCGACGCGGGGATCACCGCCATCTCCGACCTCGTGGCGGCGGAGCGCTACGCGGACGTGTACGGCGCGATCGACACCCTGCGAGCCCACGTCACCGCGGCGCACGAGATCGCTTCAAGCGTCGAGTAGCCCACACCACTGTGCATCGCTGTGGCCTCGTCCGTGATCGAAGGGCGGGGCCACGGTCATGTCTGTGACGAGACGTCTCATACGACAGGGCGGCGACCTGACACCTGGACTGGGGGAGTCGACCGCCCGCATGGCATATACCGAATTCGCCGTCCGATCGCTAGCATCAGTGCACTATTTGAGTTCCACTCACAGGTTGACCGCCGGCCGACCGTCGATTCAAGGAGGAATCGCGACCGACAGTTCATCGGAGCCAGAGGCGGCTGCGACGGACCCGAGCACCGAAGGACACACCATGACCGACCAGCAGCCCACATTCCCGCCGCCCGCAGGCGGACTGCAGCACCCCACCCCGATCGTCCGCAGGCACTGGGACGGCAACGGGTGGACCAGTCCCACACCACCGACTCCCGGAATGCCGGCGACACAGCTGAACGCGGCAGACCCGCGCCGCGGACGAACCGCCGGCTGAGCTCACGGCGGCCGGCGCGACGCACCCGGCCGACGGCGTGCGGGGGAGGCGGCACTGCGCCCGCCTCCCCGCTAGCCTGATTCGAATGAGCACCGACTTCCGTACCGCCCCTCTCGACGCGACCTCCGCGGAGCGCCTGGCAGCGGCGGGGCTCCGGTACGCGCTCGTCGACACCGCCGACCGGGATGCCTTCTCCGCTTGGCTGCAGGCGGACATGCGCGGCTTCCACGTCGCCCGCTTGAACGACGAACTGCTCGAGAAGAACCTCGAGGGCCTCGCCTACCGGCGCACCACCGGCGTGTTCGACGACGCTCTGATCGACCCGGTCACTCCTGTCGGGACCGTCAACTCGTGGATCGGCGAGGTGACCGTGCCGGGCAGCCGCACCGTTCCTGGCTGGGCGATCAGCTCGGTCACCGTCGCGCCGACGCATCGCCGCAAGGGCGTCGCCCGGAATCTCCTCGAGGGGGAGCTGCGCACCGCATCCGCGCTCGGTGTGCCGCTCGCGATGCTGACCGTGTCCGAGTCGAGCATCTACGGCCGGTACGGATTCGCGACCGCCGCGATGGCGGCGGAGTGGCGGATCGACACGAAGCGGGCGAAGTGGACCGGCCCGACACCCGGCGGCCGGCTGCAGTTCATCCCCCAGGAGGAGTTCCGCGCCCTGGTGCCGGGCCTCTTCGACCGGGTCCGCCTCAGCGTGCCCGGCGAGGTGCCGCTGTGGGATCTGCGCTGGGATCAGATCGCGGGACTCGCCTGGGAGGACAAGGGCTCGGCGGCGAAGCTGCGTGCGGTCCGGTACGACGATGAGAAGGGCAAGCTGCAAGGCCTGGCGCTCTATCTGGTCAAGGGCGGCGACGACGACTTCACGAAGCACACCCTCGAGGTGCACCACCTGACGGCGGCGACCCCGGATGCGTACGCGGCGCTCTGGCGCTTCCTCCTCGAGGTGGATCTCGTGAGCGAGGTGAAGGCGTACCTGCGGTCCGTCGATGAGCCGGTGCGGTGGATGATCTCCGACATGCGCGCCATCAGGTTCACCCCGAGCGACCACCAGTACCTGCGCATCCTGGACGTCAAGGGGGCGCTGGAGGCGCGCTCCTACGCCTCATCCGCGATGATCGCGCTGGTCGTCACCGACGAGCTCGGCTTCGCGCAAGGCAGGTTCCTGCTCGAGATCGACGGAAAGGGTGTCGGCGAGGTGCGTCCGATGCAGAGCGTCGCGCCGCGCGGTTCCGCCGCGCTCGCCCTGACGGTGAACGAGCTGTCGGCTATCTATCTCGGCGGGGTGCCGGTCGCGACGCTCGTCGGCGCGGGGAGGATCAAGGAGCTGCGCTCCGGCTCCGCCGCGGTGGTCGATGGCGCTTTCCGCTCCCCGCGCACCCCGTCGCTCAGCAGCTGGTACTGAGTTCAGTGGATGCTGAGCTCAGTGCCCGTTCGTCAGTGGGGGTGACGCTCCGTTCCTGACGGAGTCGACCAAGAAGGGCCTCGTCACGTCCCGGTTGTCCACCACCCGAGACGCCCGGAGCCAGGGCGCGCACGAGTCGAAGTAGATGCGCTGACCTTCGACATACCTCCGCAACCGGGGATGGGCGGGGTCGGCCGGCGTGCCGTCGCGCTCAGCCATTCGTTTCGCGGTCACCTCGAATGGAACGTCGAGATACACGGAGAAATCCCACACCTGGGCGAGTTCGTCGCGGTGGAGGAAGAGGCCTTCGACGATCACCACCGAGCCGGGGCGAGCCTGCTGCAGCTCCGACGACACGTACTCGTCCTTCCGGGGGTCCGTCGCGGCGGTTCGGTAACGGCCGTCGCCGCCCGGACGGAAAGGCTGAAGCGCGAAGCGCCGCAGTGCCTCGTAGTCATAGCTGTCCAGCCAGAACCCCAGCGGCGAGTCGCGGCCACGTCGGTGGCGCACCGAACGCAGGTTCAGAAATGCGTCCGCGTGGATCAACACGACCGGTCGTCCGACGAGGCCCAGTTCGGCTGCCAGCTCCTCGGCGAACGACGTCTTCCCGCTGCCGTCGACGCCGTCGACGGCCACGAGCACGTAGCCGTCCCCCGGAGCGGGAACGTCGTTCGCGATCTGCCGGAGCAGCTCGGAGCGGGACGGGGATGCTGCGTTCATCGCTCGATTATGGGCGGGATCGCACGTGGTCACGCGTCCAGCCCTGGTGCGTCGAACGCCCGGAGCTCCCCGACGTCACCCCGGCACGCGGGAGAGGAATACCTGCACGGCGGTGTTGAAGGCCAGGGGCGCCTCGCCGTTCACGCCGTGGCCGGCCCCCGGCACCACGGCGAGCGTCGCATCCGGGATGCGGGACTGCAGCTGCCGGGTGACGGGAAGCGTCGCCCGCGCATCCTGCTCGCCGTTGATCAGCAGCGTCCGCACCTGGATAGTCGGCAGCACGTCGCGGACATCGGCCTGCCAGAAGGTGCGCGCGACCGGCGTGAATCCGCCGGGGCGCACGTCGCGGAGGATCTCCATCGCCTCGGCGAAGAGCTCGGGTGACGGGTCGCTGTAGACGGTCGCCAGGAAGTCCGGCCCCCACTCGTCGGCCGGTCTGGTGAGCGCGCCTTCGGCCCACGCGATCCGCCGGGCGACCTCCTCGGCGGCGAGCGAGCCAGCCCATCCCGCGTACGCCCCGGCCAGCACCAGCGACCGCACGGCCTCGGGATGATGCCGGTAGAGCACCAGGGCATACAGCGATCCGAAGGAGATGCCGCCCACGTGTGCGGACTCCAGCCCGAGTGCGCGGAGGAAGCCGGCGGCGATGTCGGCGTACTCGGCCAACGCGAACCCGGGCGGCGCATCGGCCGAGACCCCGCAGCCCAGGCAGTCCATCGCGATCACGTCGAGCTCGTCGGCGAGCCCGTCGAGCTGCGGCCGCCACTCCCGGCTGTCGCTGAAGCCGCCGTGGAGGAGCAGCAGCGGCTTCCCGCGTCCTGCGCGGCGGTAGCCGATCCGCAGCCCGCAGACCTCGACGGTGCGCGGCTCTGCGTCCATGCCTCCAGCATGACCCCATGGTGGCGTCAGTCTCTAGGCTGGAACCACACGGCAAGGGAGGCGCAGCGTGCGGAAGCGTGCGGGTTCGGTGCTCCTCGCCGCCGGGATGACGGCGCTCATGGCGCTCGCCGTGCTCTCCGCCGCCGTCCGCGGCCCGTGGACCACCGAGCCGCGGGACTTCGAGTTCCCGTTCGAGCCGGGCCCCGTGCCGACCCTCGTGGCGCCGGAGGAAGAGGAACAGGGACCCGAGGTCGCGGCCGACCAGTCCGGACTCGACGCGCTCGATGTCACCTGGATGGCCGTGGTCGCCGGGATGATCCTCCTCACCGTCCTGATCCTGCTGCTGCTTCGGCTGATCCGGCGCCTCCGCCGCCCGATCGGCGGCGCGCAGGCGCCGCGAGGGCTTCCGAGCGACATCGACGCGCCACCGGAGCCCGACATCCCCGTGCTGCTGCGCGGAGTGAGCGCCGCGCGTGAACTCCTCACCCGGTTCGCCGAGCCCTCGGATGCAGTCGTCGCAGCCTGGCTCGCCCTCGAGGAGGCGGCCGACCGCTCCGGTGTGCACCGGCGGCCCTCGTCCACGCCGACCGAGTTCACCATGGCGGTCCTCGCCGCCACCCCGGCGCCGCCCGCCGCGACCCGCGAGCTCCTCGACCTCTACCGCACCGCCCGCTTCTCGACGCATCCGATCACCGCGACGGACCTGGACCGCGCCGCCGGCTGCCTGGCCGAGATCGCCGAGAGCTTCACCGCGGCCGCCGGCGCCGAGCGGGCGGAGGCGCGGGGATGAACGGGAACACTCCGGGCTTCGGCGGCTCCCTCGGCTGGACGCTGATTCTCGCCCTCGTGATCGGAGTCGGGTCGTACCTCATCGGCCTCCCCGCCGCGCTCGCCGCGGTCCTCGCCGCCGCGGTCGGGATCGCGGGCGCCGCACTGTCCATCGGCGGCCGGGTGCAGGACCGCCGGCTCCCCGATCCGCAGATCGACCTCCGACAGGGCGCACGCCGCGAGATCAAGCAGCTCTCCTGGACCGCCGGCGGCCAGCGGAACCGGCTCGACGAACCGGTCGTCCGCCGCCTTCGCCTCGTCGCCGTCGCCCGTCTCGCCGCCCGCGGCATCGACCTCGACGATCCGCGGCACCGGCCCCGGGCGGAGCAGCTCCTCGGCCGCTCCACGTATCGGGTGCTCGCCTCCCCGGCCGGCCAGTCCGCCGCCGTGATGCAGCGCTGCATCGCCGCCATCGACCGGCTCGACGAGCTTCCCGCCGAGCGGACGCCGCCAACCAGACCCGCCACCTCCGTCCCCGGAAGGACCGCATGATCTCCGCACCGCCACCCGTGCCCGCCGCCGAACCGCTGCCGGTTCCCGAGATCGCCCGGCTGAGCACCACCGTGCTCGACGAGGTCGGCACGGTGGTGGTCGGCATGAAGTCGGCGCTGCGCACAGCGCTCGCCGCGATCCTGGCCGGCGGGCACGTGCTGTTCGAAGACGTCCCTGGCCTCGGCAAGACGCTCGCCGCCCGGTCGCTCGCGGCGGCGCTCGGCCTCGACTTCCGCCGCCTGCAGTGCACGCCGGACCTGCTGCCCGCCGACATCACCGGCTCCTACGTCTACGACCCCGCTGAGTCCACCTTCGTGTTCCGGCCGGGCCCCGTGTTCACCGGCCTGCTCCTCGCCGACGAGATCAACCGCACCGCGCCGAAGACCCAGTCGGCGCTGCTGGAGGCGATGGCCGAGCGGCAGGTGACCGTCGAAGGCAACAGCTTTCCGCTGCAGCGGCCGTTCCACGTCATGGCGACCTCGAACCCGGTGGAGTACGAGGGCACCTATCCGCTGCCGGAGGCGCAGCTCGACCGGTTCATGGTGCGGCTCGCCGTCGGCTACCCGGAGGCGGACGCCGAGGCCGACGTGCTGCTCCGCCGCCTCGACCGGCGGCGCGAGGAGACCACGGTGCGGCCGGTCGTCGACTCGGCGACGCTGCTGCGGATGCAGGCGGGCGTCGAGGAGGTGCACGTGGACCCGGACATCGTCCGGTACTGCGTCGACCTCGCCGGCAGCACCCGGCACCACGGCGAGGTGGAGCTGGGCGCCTCGCCTCGCGGGTCGCAGGCGCTGATGCTCGTCTCCCGTGCCCTCGCCGTGCTGTCCGGCCGCGACTTCGTCACCCCGGAGGACATCAAGGAGATCGCCGTCAGCGCCCTCGCTCACCGGCTCACCCTCACCCCGCAGGCGTGGACCAGCGGCGTGCAGCCCGCCGAAGTGGTGGAGTCGCTGCTCACCGAGGTGCCAGGTCCCGCGGTGGTGGGCTCGGCGCACCGATGACCTGGCGCGTCAGCGAGACGGCGGTCGCCTATGCGGTGGCCGCCGCGCTGCTGCTGGCGCTCGGCGTCGTGGCGGGACGGGCGGATGTCGCGGTGCTCGGCGTGCCGCTCGCCGGTGTGGTGCTGTGGGGCTGGCTCCGCCGTCCTCTCGGCGGCGCGTCGGCCCGGATCGCCCGGACCCGCCCCCCCGCGAAGCACGGTGAGGTCGCGGCGACGCTGGAGCTGCAGGCTCCGGCCGGTGCCGACGCGGTGTGGGTGCGCGTCGAGGCGCCGGGCCACACCGCGCTGCACGCGCTGGTGCGCGCGGAGGCGGCCCGCGACATCCGGGTGTCGATCGAGTCGGTGCGCACCGGACGGTTCCGGATGTTCGCCGGCGGCTGGCTCGGGATCGGCGCGAGCGGCGTGACGCGTGGCGCGCCCGAGGTGATCTCCGGCACGACGGTGACGCTGACGCCGCGCGTCCGGGCACTCCGGGAGCTGCCGCTGCCGTTCCGGCTGCAGGGCCTCACCGGCGGGCACCACTCACGCCGCGCCGGGGACGGCGGTGACCTGCGCGACGTGAACCCGTTCACCCCCGGCGACCGGTTGCGGCGAATCGACTGGCGGGTGACCGCCCGTCGCGCCGGGCAGGGCACGTCGGCCGCCGGCGTCGCGGTCGACGGGCGGAGCCGTCTCACGGAACTGTACGTGCGGCGCACGTTCGCCACCGCGGATGCGACCGTGATGCTGGTCATTGACTCGCGCGACGAGGTCGGCCCGGACGTGACCGCCTGGGGCGACCGGCTCCCCGCCCGGCATGACGAGGCCACCTCCCTCGACCTCGCGCGCGAGGCGGCGGCGTCCCTCGCCCGCCACTATCTCGACCAGGGTGACCGGGTCGGCATGGTCGATCTCGGGCGCTCCCGCGCACCCGTCCCGTCGGCGGGCGGACGCCGCCACCTGCACCGTCTCACGCAGCGGCTGGTGCTCGCTCAGCCGGAGGGCGACCCGTTCGGCCGGGTGCGCCCGCCGCAGATCCCGTCCGGTGCGCTCATCGTGCTGTTCTCGACCTTCCTCGACGACCAGTCCGTGAACACCGCCGTGGTGTGGCGCCACTCCGGGCACCGGGTCGTCGCCGTCGACGTGCTGCCCATGCCGGTGCCGGACTACCTGCCGCCGGCCGAGCGCGTCGCGTTCGGGATCCTCCGGCTGGAACGGGAGGAGCGGCTGAAGAACCTGGTCCGCTCGGGTGTCGAACTGGTCCCGTGGGAGGGCAGCGCCGCGGCGCGTGGCCGGAACGACGCACCCGTGCAGCTCACCGCCCTCGCGAGAAGCCGGGTCCGCCGATGAGCGCGTCGAGCCCCGTAGAGGCCGCTCTGGCTCGAGCGAACGAACGCCTCCGCCGCGCCCTCGGGACGTCCCGCCCGCTCCCTCGGGTCGCGGCCGAGCTCCGCACCCCCGTTCCTACCTGGGCGCTCCGCGCGCTGCAGGTTCTCGTGCTCTTCGGCTGCATCGCCCTGGCCGCCCCGAATGTCCTCGGCTGGTTCCTCGGCATCACGATCGGAACGCTCACGGTCGTCGTCCCGCGCCCGTTCTGGCCGGCGGCGTTCGCGGTGTGCGCCGGGGCCCTGGTGTGGTTCGGCTCCGCCGAGGCATTCCCCCCGAGCGCATTCGCGCTGATCTTCGGCGTGCACCTGCTGGTCGTGCTCGCTGCGGTTCTCGACCGCATCCCGCTCACCGCCCGAGTCGAACTGCCGGTGCTGACCGGCCAGGCGCGGCGGTTCGTCGTGGTGCAGGGGTTCAGCCAGGCGCTCGCGCTGGTGGCCGCCTGGATCACCGATCGGGAGATGTCCGCGACCTGGCTGGCCGTGGCGGCCGGTGCGCTCGTCGCGGTGGTGATGTGGGTGATCGTCGCGCGGCTCAACCGGGCCGCGGAGCGGGAGGCCGACGCCGGGGTGTAGGCGTGGCAGGCTCAGTCGTGCGGGTCGTCGACGCGGCGTGCGAAGAACACGCGGGGAGATCCGTCCTCGGTGCGGCGCCCCGTCTCACGGAACCCGCGCCGCGGATAGAAGGCGAGGTTCTCGGTCATCTTCTCGTGCGTGTAGAGACGGACCTCGGGGACGCCGGCTCGGCGCGCCAGTTCGTCCGAGATGGCGAGCAGCGAGGAGCCGAGCCCCCTTCCCCGTTCGCTCGTGGCTACCGCCAGGTTCTCGACCAGCAGATGGTCCGGATGCACCGACGTCACCAGCAGGCCCACGATGCGGCCTTCCCGGCGGGCGACGAGGGCACGTCCCGCGGCGACGATCGCGGAATAGTCCTCCTCGAGCGGGCCGGCCGGACCGCCGATCCGTTCGGTGTACGGATCGTACGCCTCGTGCACCAGCGCCTCGATCGCGGCGACGTCGCTCGACCGAGCTGTCGTGACCTCTGCGCCCTCCACGGGGCACAGGGTAGCGCAGGCGCCGTCGCATCCCGGGACTGCGGATTCGCTCCATTCCCCGACACGTGACCCGTGCGCTTTCTAGCGTGGGAGGACGACATGCGAACGGAGGACCCGATGGCGGTGAAGCTGAACAAAAAGGCGTACGAGCACGCGAAGCGCCTCATCCGGGACGGCAAGGTGGTGCGCGACGGGCGGGACGACTGGAGCGAGGCCGCGCCCAGCGCGGAGGAGGAGAACACGTTCCTCGAGAAGCACGGCTGGGACGAGTTCGCCCTGTGGCACCTCGGCATCGATGAGGAGAAGTCCGAGGAGACGAAGGGGCGCTTCAGCTTCCCCTATGGCGACTTCACGAAGGTGCGGCGCGGGGGAGTGATCTCCGGCGAGAGTCGCGCGGCGCAGAACGACCACGACGACATCACGAAGGCGCTGAAGGACCTGCTGAACCGCATCGACGAGGGCTGAGCCCGCCCTTTGCCCGGCCGCCGAGTGCCCGTTCCGGCCCGGTGCACCCGCTCTGCGGGGCGCACGAGGCCGGAACGGGAACAGGAGCGGCAGCGGAGGCGGGCGTCAGCGGCCGGACCGGTTCGCGCGGAGCACTTCGAGCCGTGCCCGGTACTCCTGCTCATCGATCTCACCCTTCGCGTACCGGTCGCCGAGGGTCTGCTCCGGGGAGCCGTGCATCTGCCACGGTCCGCCGCCCCGCCGCCAGCGCCGGCCGAGGAACGCGAAGAGCAGCACGAAGACGGTGATCCAGAACAGCGGCACGAGCAGCCACAGCCAGCCGAAGCCGCCGGGCCCGTTCCAGTGGGTGGTGAGCGGGGCCGCCGCAACCGCGGCCGCCGTGAGTGCGCTCAACATGGTGTCGTCCTTTCGTCGTGGGCCCGGATCTCGGACCCTCGACGTTCAGCCTCCGCTTCGGCGGCCGATCGCGAATCCGCCGGTCGGTGTCCGTTCCGTACGCCTCTCGGAGCAGCGGATGGGCGCCGCCTACTCCCGCCAGCCGGGTCGGACGAGGCCCGTTTCGTACGCGAGCACCACGAGCTGCACCCGGTCCCGCGCATCGAGCTTCGTCATGATGCGCGACACGTGCGTCTTCGCGGTCAGCGGGCTGAGGAACAGTTCGTGGGCGACCTCCGCGTTCGTCTTCCCCTGCCCGACCAGCGCGAGCACCTCCCGCTCACGATCGGTCAGCGCCTCGAGCGGGGCGGCGTCGGGCGCTTCGCGGAGGTCGGCGGCGAACCGCTCGAGCAGCCGCCGGGTGACGCTCGGGCTCAGCAGCGCGTCGCCGGACGCGACCACGCGGATCGCGCGGATCAGCTCCACCGGCTCGGTGTCCTTCACCAGGAATCCGCTGGCTCCCGCGCGGATCGCCCGGGAAACGTAGTCGTCCAGCTCGAAGGTGGTGAGGATGACGACATGGGTGCCGGCGAGCCTCGGGTCCGCCACGATCTGCTCGGTCGCCCACAGGCCGTCGCCGTCCGGCATCCGGATGTCCATGAGCACGACGTCGGGCGTGGTCCGCTTCACCAGCGCGACCGCCTCGGTGCCGGTGGCGGCTTCGCCGACGACCGTCAGGTCCGGTTCGGCGCTGAGCAGGCTGCGGAAGCCGGCCCGGATCAGCTGCTGGTCGTCGGCGATGGCGACGGTGGTCACGGGGCGTCCTCTCGCGAACTGGGGATCCGTGCGGTCACCCGGTAGCCGCCGCCCGGTCGCGGGCCGGCGTCGAGCGTGCCGCCGAGAAGCTCCGCCCGCTCCCGCATGCCGAGAATCCCGCGGCCGGTCTCCGAACCGCCCCCCGAACCGGTCCCTGGTTTGCCTGAGCCGTCGTCGGTCACGTCGGCGACGACATCCGCGCCGTCCAACCGGACCGAGACGGTCGCGTGCCGGGCGTTGGCGTGCCGGACCACATTGGTGAGCGACTCCTGCACGATGCGGTAGACCGCGAGCTGCACCTGACGCGGGAGACCCGCGGCCGCCACATCCGGCGGCAGGTCGAGCGTCACCGAGACGCCTTGCGCGGAGACGCGAGCGGTCAGCCGCTGCAGCTGCGACAGGTCCGGCTCCGGCACCAGCGGCGCACCCGCCGTGGTGTCGTCGGCGCGGAGCACGCCGAGCACCGAGCGGACCTCGTCGAGCGCCGTCTTGCTGGTCGCCTTGATCTCGGCGAGCGCGGCCGCCGCCTGTGCCGGATCGCGCTCCATCAGGTGCAGCCCGACCCCCGCCTGCACGTTGATCGAGCTGAGCGAGTGCGCCAGCACATCGTGCAACTCCCGGGCGATGCGCACGCGTTCTGCCTCCGCAGCCGTCTGCCGGCGCTGTGCGTTCGCACGCCGGTAGGCGGCGATCCGCTCCTGCCGGGCGCGCACCGCCTCGCCGATGCCGAGCATCGCGAGCACCCCGAACGTGGTGAAGGCGATCCGCCCGGGTGAGACGGCCGCGCCGCGCAGCAGCACCGCGGCCAGCGCGCCCAGCCACACGGCGCCGACCGCGCTCCACGCCCACACCCGGGCTCCGCGAACGATCGCGCCGAGAATGGCGAACGCCAGCGCGATGTACGGCGGGCCGGGCGTCCCGGCGAGGATCAGCAGGTCGGTGATGGCGGCACCGGCGACCACCGCGACGACCGGACCGGGGAACCGGCGGGCTCCGATCAGCGCGACCGGGCCGATCAGCGCGAGGGCGAGCGATCCGGGCCATCCGGCGCGGAGCTCGACGGCGTGCGCGCTCTGGAGCCGCCCCCAGGTGCCCTGCCACTCGACGACCGAACCCGGCACCTGCACCAGGAACGAGATGACCACCGGCACCCATAGCCGCAGCGCCCGCGACGGGCCGCGACGCGGCCATTCCCCGTCCCACCGCGCGCCGTCGGCGCCGAGCTCGGGAGCCGACATGCTCGAATGCTACTCGGGACGTCGTTGTCGGCATCCGCTGGGGGGCGGCAGGTGCGTACTCCCGTGGGAGTACTTCCTGGCATCCTGCGCATACAGAGAATTGCCCATCTCTCCCGCCCCTGAAATGGGTCATCCGCCCGATTCCGCGCCTACGAGACCTTCCTAGCCTCGAGACATGGAATTCCCGATCGCCGCCGGCATGCTTTCGACCGCACTCTTCGCGGCCAGCAACCTCCCCATGGTGCTGAAGGCTGCCCGCATGCGTGATCTGCGGTCATACAGCCTCGGCAACCTCGCGCTCATCAACGCGGCGAACGGCGTCCACTCCCTCTATGTCTTCAACCTGCCGATCGGGCCGATCTGGCTGCTGCACGGGCTCTACCTCGTGGCCTCGGCCGTCATGCTCGCGATGTTCATCAGGTTCTCCCGGCACGCGGAGCCCAGTCCACACCATTCGAATCAGAACGGGAGGCGGAGCGATGGACATGGAACCATTCCCCGCATCGTCCGAGCCGGTTGACACCGTCATCATCGGAGGCGGTCAGTCAGGACTCGCACTCGGCTATCACCTTGCCCGGTGCAAGGTGCATTTCGTGATTCTCGACGCGGAAGCGCGGATCGGGGACGCTTGGCGCCGCCGCTGGAATTCGATGCGGCTGTTCACGCCGGCGAAGTACGACGGTCTGCCGGGGATGCCGTTCCCCGGCGATCGGCTGTCGTTCCCGACGAAGGACGAGCAGGCCGACTACCTGGAGGCGTACGCCGCACGGTTCGCTCTGCCAGTCCGCACCGGCGTCCGCGTGGAGCGGGTGCGGCGGATCAAGGACGAATTCCTCGTGGAGGCCGGCAGCAGCCGGTGGCGGGCACGCAGCGTGGTGCTCGCGACGGGAGGGAACCAACTGCCGTTCGTGCCGCGCTTCGCGGATCGGCTGGCCGACTCGATCCTGCAGCTGCACTCCAGCGAGTACCGGGAACCGGCCCAGCTCCGGCCCGGCGCGGTGCTCGTCGTCGGTGTCGGGAACTCAGGCGCGGAGATCGCCCTCGAACTGAGTCGTGACCGGGCCGTGGTGCTCTCCGGCGAGCCGACGGGTGAGCTCCCATTCCGTCACGGGCGGAACGCCGCACGGTACGCGCTGCCGGTGATCCGTTTCGTGGGCACGCGGGTGCTCACCCTTGGCACACCGATCGGCAGGAAGGCAGCCGTGCGGTTCGCCGGGCCTCCGCTGATCCGCACTCGGCTGCGGGATCTTGCCGCCGCCGGCGTGACCCGGGTTCCGCGGATCGCCGATGTCGTCGACGGCCGCCCGGCGACCGCGGAGGGACGGCTCCTTGACGTCGTGAACGTCGTCTGGTGCACCGGATACCGGGAGGACTACGCGCTGCTGGACGTGCAGGGCCTCGGCCTGCCCGGCGTTCCGGCTCAGCGGCCGGAGCACGTCCGCGGCGTCGTGGCGGCGGTGCCGGGGCTCTACCTGCTCGGCCAGGAGTTCCTCTTCGCAGTCACGTCGGCGACGCTCCCGGGCGTCCGGCGGGACGCGAAGTACCTGGCGTCGCAGATCACGGCCAGGAGTCAGCGTGCGTCAGACCAGCCGGTGCTGGTAGGCGTAGGCGGTCGCGGCCGCCCGTGATTGCAGATCCAGTTTTGCGAAGATGTTGCTGATGTGACGGGCGACCGTCTTCTCGCTGAGGTACAGCTCCGCGGCGATCGCCTTGTTCGTGAGGCCCGACGCAACCAGCTGCAGGACCTCCAGCTCCCGCGCGGTCAGGGGAGTGTCGCTGAGCTGCCGGTGCACGGCGTCCAGCTCTTCGACGCTCGGCCCCGCGCCGAGCTCGACGAAGATCGCCCGCGCGCCCTGGAACTCCAGGTCGGCTGAGACGTCGTCCTCGAGCATGCGGTGGGCGTGGCCGACCACCGCACGGCACTGCGCCAGCTCATAGGGAACATCGAGATCGCGCCAGAGTGCGCTCGCCCGACGCGCCTCGACGAGCGCGCCGTGCGCGTCCCCCTCCTGGAGCAGTACCGCCGCCTCCGCATGACTCGCCGATGCCTGCAGCATCGGCATCCGGATGTCGGAGCTGAGAGTGCGGAGCTCGTCCGCTGCCGCGCGTGCCGTGTCGACGTGTCCCGCGGCGAGCTCGATGGCGACCGAGGCAGGAAGCAGACGCCGCCGGGTGGCAGGGTCGGCGCCCTGGACTGCGGCGCGGATGAGGGCGAGCGCGACCTCGACCTGGCCGCGTGCCAGCGACAGGAGGGCGAGGCCCGGCTGTGGGTCGAACCCCGTCTCGCCGGCGCGACGGTAGGACTCCTCCGCCTCCTCGAACTGGCCCCGCAGCCGCTCGATCTCGCCCTTCTGGTAGAAGGCGCCATACGCGGCGTCGCGGTCGCCCCACCCATACCGCTCCACCGCGATCAGCGCCGCACTGTATGCATCCGACCAGGCGCCGTGAAGCCGGTACAACGCCGAGCGGTGGGCCTGACACTGAGCGCTGAACGAGATCATGTCCGGCTGCGAGGCGCACCAGTGGTCGAGCGCGACGGTCCACTCGCGGGCGCGCTGGAGGTCGTAGACCAAGTGGCAGAAGCCGATCACCGCGCAGTAGATGATGCCCGCCGGCAGGGGGGAGATCTCGTCTGCGGTCACGGCGACCATCGCCTCGTCGAAGAGGGACATGCCCTCCTCCACCCTGCCCGCCATGAGCCGCGCCTGCCCCCGGCCGAGCTGTGCGATGCAGGAGATGTCTCGGTCTCCGAAGCGCTGTGCGAATTCGGCGAGCCGGTCGAACGCCCGCAGCGCCACGTCGACGTCGCCGGTGTACAGCGAACCCAGGCCGACGGGTATCAGAAGGAACCCCTGCGCGTCCTCCGGTTCGCCGTGCCCCTGCACCAGCCGCTGTGCTCGTGCAAGCCAGCCGCCGCCGCGTGCCCGGTTTCCATGTGTCAACAGCTGGATCCCCAGCCACGCTGCACAACGGGCTGCACTCGAAACGTCGTTCTCGGCGAGGAACGCCTCGTGCGCACGGGTCAGCGTGTCGATGCCGTCGGTCTCGAGACCGAGCAGGAACGCCGAAGTCGCCGCCAACTCCAGATCGCGGGCAGGCAACGGCCCCTCGCGCTCTGCCTCGGTGAACGCGACGCGGGCAGTGGTCCAGCGATGCTCCTGGTAAGCGAGCCGTGCACGTTCGAGAGCAGCAGACATTGCGGTCCGGCTTTCATCCGCGGTGTGTCACGCCGTCCGGCGCCCGAGCAGATGCCCGTCACGCTACGCCGGTGCAACGCGGTCGGCAAGGCCATCGGCACTCCCGTGCGGTGTCCCTCATAGGGGGAACCCACAGACTGGGACTGCCCCGGCCCCCGCCGCCGCCCTTGAATGGACCCCGAGGGCGACTCGACCGTCCCCTCATGGGGGAGTAGTCCATGTTGGTGAACGAAGCGGGACCGCGCGACTGGGCGCCGGCCGAGCCGGTGCCGAGCGCACGGGCGGTTTCGGCGTTGTCCGTGGCGCAGGTGTCGTACACCACGCTGACCGTGAGCGATCGTCGGCGCTACGCCTTCGCGGCGTTGGTGATGGGTGCCACGGCACTTCTCGTGGGCTTCGCGCCGCACGTGTTCCACCTGAACGGCTGGATCGTCGCATCCACCGGACTCTCCGCCGTGCTGATCGGCGCCGTCGCGATGCATCACGCGCCGTGGCTGGGATCCTTCGGGCGCATCGGTGCGACGCTCGGCATGACGATGGGGCTGGCCGCCGCCACCCTGATGCTGCTTCCGTTCCTGTAGAACGCAACGTCACCGTCTGAGCGGGCGCTGCCCATCTCAACGGATGGCCGCCTGCGGAAGTCAGCCGTTCCGGCCGCGCGCGTCCACCGGCATGCGGTCCGTCGTCCCGTTCTCGACCCACAGCTCGTCGACCAGGTTGACGACGGTGCAGACGTGGTTCGGCAGGATCCGGATGCGGTCGCCTTCGCGGAGTGCGGCGCCGGTGATAGTGGCGTGGTGCTCCGACAGGGCGGGAATACGCGCGTCCGGCTGGCCGGCGATGCGGCCGTAGCCGTCGGTCCAGTCCTGCCGGTCGGCGCCCAGCATCTTGCTGCCGGCGTTCGCGACCGCGTGCGTGGACCCTGAGAACACCACGGTCGCCTCCACCGTCAGCGCGACGTCGTGCGCTTCGCAGGTGCCGAGCAGCAGCTGCTGGGCGTCGTTGAAGAGGTAGACGCCCGGCCGGAACTCCGTGAGCACGGACGCGTCGGTGCTCGCCGCGGTCGGCGTGGACCCACCGCTGATCACCCGGACGTCGATGTCGCGCGCTTCCACCGCCGCGCGTGCCTCCGCGAGGGCGGCGCTCTCCTGCCGCGCCGCGTCGGCCATTCCGCCCGGCCGGTAGCTGTGCCCGGGGAACGTGAAGATTCCGGCGACCTGCAGTCCGGCATCCGCTGCGGCGGCGGCCAGTTCGCCCGCCGCCGACGGCGAAACGCCCGTTCGGTGATGCCCGCTGTCCACCTCGACCGCCACCTCCACGCCGGGCGCGTGCCTGACCAGCTGCCGCGCACCCTCGGCCGACGCGATCCCGACACGCAGCCGGGTCCGGTCCATCAGCGCGCGCAGTCGTTCGGCGTTCGACTCGTCGACCCAGAGCGGATACGCGACGAAGATGTCGTCGAACCCGGCCGCCGCGAACACCTCCGCCTCACCGATCGTCGCGACCGTGATCCCGGTGGCGCCGGCGTCGACCTGCATCCGGGCGAGCCCGATGCTCTTGTGGGTCTTCACGTGGGGACGCAGCGCGATGCCAGCGGCGCGGGCGAATGCTGCCATCCGCTCGATGTTCGCCCGGAGGATCGACTGGTCGATGACGACTCGGGGGGTCACGGGCGCCGCCACTGCTCCACCGTAGTCCCCCGGGGAAGCGACCCGTTCAACCGCGTTCCTCTCGGTGCTCGGCGGCCTCAGCGATCCGGTCGGCAGCCGCACGCTCGACGAACCAGCTCGCGAACGTCGCCGTGACCGCCCCGATGAGGGCGATGCCGACGAGCATCAGCCCGGCGGCGATGAGGCGGCCGAGAGCGGTCACCGGATACAGATCGCCGTACCCCACGGTCGTCACCGTCACCAGTGTCCACCAGACGGCGTCCCCGATGTTCGTGATCAACGCGCCGTCCGAGTTCTGCTCGACATCCAGGATCGCGACGGCGCCGACGAACACGATGAGCGCCGCCGACACCACCAGGTAGATGCTGACCCGCCCACGCAGCGCGTTGCCTGCCGTGTGGTGCAGCACCTGGATCAACCCCACCAGGCGAAGCAGCTGGAGCGGGCCGAGGAACGGAAACAGCGCCAGGGTGAGCTCGGGCAGATGGCGCAGGAACCATCGTCGACGGTGATGGGTCAGCAGCAGCGTGACGATGTAGTTCGCAAGGAAGAGCGCCCACAGCGTGAGCAACGCGAATCGGATGCCGTCGGCGTCCGGGGGGCGGATGTTGCCGATCACCCGCCAGGCGTACAACCCCAGGAATGCGACCGCCGCCGCCGTCAGGGGCCACTCCGTGAGCCGCCTCCACCGCTCTACTCTCATGGTTCGACTGTAGGCAGGCGTCCCGCGTGCGTGAGCGTCTCGGATGCGGCTCGAAGGCTGCGCGGGCAGCGCTCAGCGGAGCATGCCAGCCGCGCTGTCTACGGTGGAAGACCGCGAGCCACCGACTGAGGAGAGCGCATGGCCGAGAGACTGGGAATCACGCTGGCGGAGGCGGGAGCTGTGGTGCTCTCCGCGATCGGGATCTACGTCGCCTTCCTCATCCTGGTGCGACTGCTCGGTCAGCGCTCCATCGCCCGGATGTCCACCTTCGACGTCGCGGTGGTGCTGACACTGGGTTCCGCGGCCGGGCGGGTGATCACCGGGTACACCCCCACCCTCACGGCGGGCATCATCGCGCTGGTCACACTGTTCGCGTTGCGGTGGGTCGCCCATCAGGTCGGCAAGAGCCGAATCGGCGCGATGATCGTGCGCGACGAGCCGGTGCTGCTCATGGCTGGGCCGGAGGTGCTCACCGAGAACCTGCGCAGGACGCGCATCGCGGTGGACGAACTGCGCGAAGCACTCCGCGTCGCCGGGGTGCACAACCGGTCAGAGGTGGCGTGCGTGGTGTTCGAGTCGACCGGTGCCGTCAGCGTCGTCAAGCGGGGAACACCCCTCGACCGAGAGCTTTACTCCGGGATCCGGGGAAGCGAGCGGATCCCGGGGGAGCTCTTCGGACCCTGAGTCCGGGCGCTCACCGGATGGGCCGCCGCGGAGCCTAGACTGGCGCCCGCGCGATTCCCCGCGTGACGGGCATCCGGCCGCGCTCACCCTGGAGGCCACTCATGCAGCAGCACAACCTCACCCCAGACCCGCTTGCCACGGCACCGGAGGTGTTCGTCTCGGTGGACGTCGAGACGGCGGGACCGAACCCCGCCCGGTACGCCATGCTGTCGATCGGCGCGTGCCTTGTCGACGACCCGGACGGCGGGTTCTACGTCGAGTTGCAACCCGACTCCGCCGAGTTCGAGCCGGAGGCGGTCGCCGTCAGCGGCCTGTCGCTCGAGCGGCTCGCTCAGGATGGCGTCGGCCCCGCCGCAGCGATGCGGCAGTTCGAGGACTGGCTGGCCGAGCACCTCCTTCCCGGCTCACGTCCCGTATTCACCGCGTTCAACGCCCCATTCGACTGGATGTTCATCGACACGTACTTCCAGCGCTACCTCGGCCGGAACCCGTTCGGGCACAGCGCCCTGGACATCAAGGCGTATGCGATGGGGATGGCAGGCAGCAGCTGGGCGGCCGCGAGCATGCGGGAGCTGTCGCCCCGCTATCTCGACGGACGGCCGCTGTCGCACCATGCGCTGGGTGATGCCCGGGATCAGGCGGAGCTGTTCCGTGCGCTGCTCGCGGAGCGGGCGGGGCGCAGCACACCTTCCGAGTAGAGCCCTCGCCCGGTCGGCCGGTTCAGTCGAAGTGCCCGATCCGGTCCCAGAGCTGCGACCACGCCTCGAGCGGCCCGCGGCAGATGGAGATGGGAGCGCCCTGTTCCTCGTTCTCCACACCCAGTGCGTTGTCCAGTGTGGTCACCTGTTCGCAGGTTTCGAACTCCTGAGCGAGATGGCGCACCTGATACCCGACGAGAACGACCGTCGACACGTCGGCGCCCGGCCGGTCCAGCTCGGCAAGGGCGTTGTGTCCACTGACCACCGCCGGCAGCGCCGCGGATCCGTACCGGTCGAGCGCGCCCGCCTCGCCGTAGTTGGTGGCAAGGATGACGGTGTTCTCCGCCGGCAGGTCCGCCTGCTCGAGAACCGCCTCGACCTGCGCGACGTACTCCGGCCAGCCGATCTGGTCGGCGGTGACCTGGTTGATGGCAGGGATGGGCGTCGCGCCGAGCGCGGACAGCGGTATCACCGGGAGCGAGATCACCGCACTGACCAGCGCATTGACCCCGACGGCCCCGAGCACCACGCCGCGCCTCCGGAACCGCGCCTGCGCCCACTCGGTCACCGGCACGCATCCGATCGCGTACAGGCAGGCGAGCAGCCCGAGCGGGTAGTAGAACTGCGACCCGCCGGCGAAGGTGAGCAGCAGCAGCACGGGCAGCGCGGCCACCAGGAACCGGATCGGCCGCCACTCCTGCCGGCGCACCAGGGCCACGATCCCGGCCACCCAGGTCGGCACGAGCAGCGGACCGAGCAGCAGCAGGAGCAGCGGCCACATCAGGATTCGCACCTCGTCCGCGTTGTTCTCCGCGAGTGCGCGGCCCATGGCGAGCTGCGGCCAGCCGTTCGTCCATTGGTATACGAGGTTCGGCGTCCCGATGACCACCGCGATCGCAGCGCCCGCGTACGGCCACCAGGAGGCGAGGATGCGCCGCGGGCCGACCGCGAGAATCCCGACGACGATGGACACCAGCAGCAGCGCGATCAGGAGCTTGTTGTACATGCTCACGCCGACGATCAGTCCCGCCACCAGCCACCATCGCGGCCGGTTCCGCAGCACCGCCCGGATCACCGTCAGCACGACCGCCGGCCAGACCAGCAGATCGAGGGATGCGGTGAGCAGCACGTGCCCGAAGATCAGCGGGAACGCCGCGAATGCGTACCCCCATGCGGCGAGCCCCTGTGCGAACCGGCCGCCCCCGACCTCGCGGGCGATCAGCGCCACGACCAGCACCGAAGCGGCGGCGAAGACCATGGCGGGGATCCGGATCGCCCACGCCTCGTCCGCCACCACCGTGCTGAAGAACCGGGCGACCGCCGGGGTCAGGGGCGGCTGGTCGACGTAGCCCGCTGCCGGGGGCAGCATCCGGAAGTACAGCTCGTCGCGGTGGTAGCCGTAAAGATTCGCCGTCGCGGCAAGCACGATCAGCTGGGCGAAGGCGGCAGACAGCACCGGCACGGCGGCGAAGCGGGGGAGCGTGTCCGCGACAGGGTTCGGCGCGCCGGTCGGCGCGATGATGGGGGTCGACCCTGGCATCGCCCCAACATAGCGTCGCCCCAACATAGCGTCGCCCTGACACAGCGTCGCTCCACCGCAGCGTCGCCTCTTCGCCGGACGGCAGCTCGTGAGCATGTGTTCCGTTCGACGGGTGAGCGTGGTCAGCCGGTCGCGCCGCGCTCCGGCAGGCGTTCGCGTCCGCCCCGGCGGGGTCTTCGTTCCGGATCGATCCATGGCGGGGGTAGGAAGTACGGGACGCCGCTGCGCATCTCGAAGTTCCAGCCGTCGTTGTCGAGTCTGCGGTGGTGGAACGGGCACAGCAGGGTGCCGTCCGCGATGTCGGTTCGCCCGGTGGTGCTCCACGGGTCTTTCGCGTGTGCGGCTTCACACCAGTGGGCGGGGGCCTCGCAGCCCGGCCACGTGCAGCCGCCGTCGCGGATCGCCATGGCCAGGCGTTGCGCGGCGGTGAACAACCGCTTCGCCCTGCCGATGTCGAGGATCTCCGATTCACCACCCAGAACGACCGGGATGATGTCCGCATCTGCGGCCAGCCGGCGGGCGGTGGCCGCACTCACCGGCTGGTCGACGCCGAAGATGCTCGCCCGGCCGAGCTTGGTCCTCAGAACCTCGTAGTCGCAGGTGACCAGCATGGTCACCTTCGTGCCCGCCCGGACGCCGTCGTCGCTGGCGGTGTACTGCCCGGCGATGCGCGTCATCGCATCCAGCCGCTTCTGGGCCAGCGTGCGGTCATCCTGCTTCGCCGGATCGAACTCCTCTGCGGCGTCGGTGAACCGGACCTTCCGCCGCGGGGCGGTGATCGCGTCGATGGCGGTCCTGATGATTCCTTCCGCTTCCGGGTCCATGTCCATGATCCATCGGGTCAGCCCGTCCCGGGTGCGGGTTTCGCGGATGCCCGCCTTGGCGCGCATCACCTCCTCCCGGGGTTCGATGCCGTCCGGGTCAAGCCGGTCCCGGAGCGCCCCGCAGAGTCGGCCGAACTCGCGCATCGTCAGTCGCGGCGCCTCACGAACCAGCATCGCCTCGGCCCAGTCGCGGTCTTCGACGGCGGTGAGGTCCTCGAGTTGACGCAGCGTCCGAAGGATCCAGACACCGGCCTCCACGGTCAGCTCACCCGCGTCGATCGCGGCCGCCACCCGCCCGTGCTTTCCGGGCAGCGGCTCACCGAGCAGGCTCCGCCGCGGTGCGATGCCGGCCCCGACGGCGCACCACTGCTGCGCCGTGGCCAGGGGCATTCCCGCCTCCCGGGCCACCACTTCCGCCAGCGTGCGCTCACCCATTCGGGTCGGAAACGGGTCTCCGTCCAGCACGTCGTCGCGGCGATCCAGCTCTCCGGCCACCCGAGCGGCGACAGCATCCAGCAGTCGACGCGAGGAGCCGATCCGCTCCACCAACCGCAGGACATCGCGTTCGGGCATGGCCTGCAGCGTCCGCTCCAACTGATCACCAGCTGGCAGCGCCGCGGCGAGGGCCGTGACCGTGTCCATTAGCCGTTCTGCGAGCACCGACATGCCGAGAGTTCCTCTCTCCGGCACATTTTCAACGTAGAACCAGCCACTGACATTCGAACCGAGAGCACGATTCGCATGATCCGACCAGCTTGCGAGGGGCTGCCGCTTGGGACGAGGTCCCGATGCGACGTGATCGAAGGGCATTGATCGCGGGACGCGCTTCCGGCGAAGATCGTCCCGAGCCCACTCCGACCCGAAGGACTGCGATGACCGACACCGACGTCACCACCGCCGAGAACCCGAGCAACGACGAGGACGTGCTGCGGATCATCGAATCCGCGAGGCGCCTCGGCATCGAGATGGACGAGGCGGACACCCTGCAGTGGCTCGCCGCCCTGTCGGCCCAGTCCGACGACGACGTGGTGGTGGATGCGGACAGCGGCACGTTCGGACACCGGATCTCGATGCTCGACTTCACCCCGCGAGACCTCGAGCGGTTCCGCAGGATCGGCCGCATCGTGGAGGTCACCGGTCCGGAGGGCGTCGCCGAGAGCGCGCTCGCGCTGTCCGGCTCCGCGGCGCAATCCAAGATCCAGAGCTTCCCGGGTGACTGCGACTACTTCCAGCGTCTCAACATCCGCGCCGGCACGCGGGAAGCGGCGTGCCGGATCATGGCGGAGCTGATGCGCGAGAAGGTGCTCGCCACACGCCGCGGCGACACGTACCAGTTCATCGAGGCGAAGCTCGGCAGCTACCCGGTCGATTGCGTCCGGGGCGGGGAGCCGAAGCGGAAGGGCACGCCGATCGCGTGGAGCGCCGCGGAGATCGAGGCGGGGGAGCAGGCGGTCGAGACGGTCGACGGCAGGCCCGCCGTGGTCCGCTGGGACGACGCGGCGCTCGAGCCGGGCTGGACGAAGCTCGACTGGGTCGTCGTCGACCCGGAGCGGGGGCAGCTCTCGAACGCCAGCAACATGATGGACGTCACGTGGGAGGCACCAGACGGCACCATCGTGCCCCTCGACGGGTACCTCGACGCGTACTTCCAGGAGGTCTACCTCGACGCCGACGCGGTGCCGACGTTCTCGAAGGTGGCGAAGCATGTCACCCCGGACGCCCTCGACGACTACGTCGAGCAGCTGGAGCACGAGGTTCGCAAGTACCTCACGAAGCAGTTGAACTACGGCAAGGCCGCGAAGCGGATGTACAACGTCTTCCGCCTCTCCGGCCGCCACCTCGACGCCGCGTTCGTGCGGGAGCTCTTCGACGAGCCGACCACGATCCTGTACCAGGTGTGGTCGCTGATCGTCACGCTGGACAACGCCACGCAGCCCGGCTCGTCCATCCCGATCTCGACGGTGCAGCAGCAGGCGGATGAACTGGCGCTCCAGGTGGTGCAGGCGCTCGAGGGTGTGGAGGAGACGGAGATCGTGCGGGCGCTCATGCAGCTGCGGCGGGTGCTGGAGTCGCAGGAGTCCGGCGCCGACCGCACCGCGGAGGTCGAGGCGGCACGCACCCGGGTGAACCTCGTGAACACCTTCTTCCGCGACAAGCTCACCGCGGTGCCCTCCATCAACGAGTACATCCTGCGGATGCAGGAGGAGACACCCGGTCATTGAGCATGTCGAAATGACCGCCCCGAGGCACCCGGGGGCGCCTCCGACCGGCTCAGCATCCCTGGTGCGCAAGCCCGTAGGTTGGACAGACGTCCAAGCGGAGGGAGAACAGGTGCGCGCGATCGTGGTGGAGAAGGCCGGAGGTCCGGAGGAGCTCACGCTGCAGGAGATCCCGACCCCGGATCCGGGACCCGGTCAGGTGCTCGTGCGGACCCACGCCGCAGGGGTCAACTTCATGGACATCTACCAGCGGTCCGGCCACTACAAGGTGGACCACCCGTTCACGCCGGGAGGCGAGGCGTCCGGTGTCATCGAGGCGCTTGGCGAGGGCGTCACCGAGCTTGCGGTGGGGGATCAGGTCACCACCGCGCAGGCCAAGAAGGCGTACGCAGAGCTGTTCGTCGCGGACGCCGATCGGGTCATCCCGGTGCCGGACGGGATCGACCTCGACCTCGCGGCCGCGTTCCCGTTGCAGGGGCTCACCGCCCACTACCTGGCCAGGTCGTCCGCGAATCCGGAGCCGGGGGAGACGGTGATCGTGCACGCCGGCGCTGGTGGCGTCGGACTGCTGCTCACGCAGCTGCTCGCGGCGCGGGGCGTTCGAGTGCTGACCACGGTGTCGACCCCGGAGAAGGCGGAATTGAGCCGCGAGGCGGGTGCGGCGGATGTGTTCGGCTACGACGACTTCCGTGAGCGCGCCAAGGAGGTGACCGGCGGCGAGGGCGTCGCGGTGGTGTACGACGGGGTTGGTATGAGCACGTTCGACGACTCGCTGGCGTCGCTGCGCGTGCGCGGGGAGATGGTGCTGTTCGGGGCGGCGAGCGGACCGGTTCCGCCGTTCGAGCTGCAGCGGCTCGCGTCCGGAGGTTCGCTTTCGGTGACCCGTCCGACGATGCATCACTTCATGCAGACCCCGGAGGAGCGGGCGTGGCGATACCGGGAGCTCTTCGATGCACTCACGGCGGGGACGCTGTCGGTGCGGATCGACCGGCGGTTCCCGCTCGAAGACGCACGAGAGGCCCACGCCGCGCTGGCGAGCCGCAGCACCACCGGGAAGCTGCTCCTCATCGCGTGAGGCACGCTTGTTCGGCCGGCTAATCGACCGCTCGGTCGCTCCGAGTGGAAGGCACGAATATCGCGCTGCTGGCATCGACAGAAGTCGTCGTTAACCGTCTCGAACGCGATGACGCCGTGCCTTGACCGAGGCAAGCAGTCGACTTCGCTCAGCGCTAGGTCGTCAATGCGATGGGAGAGGGGCGAACTTGCTCGGAAACTCGACTTGGCCGTCTCGGTCGATCGTGGCCACGTGCCACGCAAGGTCCGGGTCGATGGGCATGCTCTGAGGGGTAGGAACTTGATCCACCCTGTCCTGATATTCGATGCACAACTTCGGCGCGGCCTCAGCGAGATTGCCTGCGGAGTACACATCAATCCAGATTTCGATCTGCTCCGGGCTCCCGGGTTGCGACCAATCGAAGACGAGATGTTCAGGTCCACCGTTCCGCTCGTCGCCCAGCAGCTCCGCATGGGGTCCTTTCCGGCTGCCGTAAAAGACGTGGTGGGAACCCTCTTTCTCGACGAAGGTGTGCATGTCAAGGTCTGGAACAATGCCGTTCCAGGTCAATGTGGCACTCAGAGGGCGAAGGATGATCGCCGGGCCGGGGAGCAGTCGGGCGACTAGAGCTCGAAAGTCTGCTGCGGCCGTGGACGTGGGTCGCAGATGATCGATCACCCAAGCGCGGCCGCGACGGTCGTGGGGGACAAGGTTCAGCACGTCTGGGCTGATTGGCCCGTACGCCGCGAGGATGACGTTCGCCCCGGGGAGACCCTTGGTGTAGTCGTGAAGAGCCTCGCCCGGATTCTTCTTTGCGGACCTCAAGTACTGCTTCGCTTCTACCGCGAGCAGAGTGGACCCGGGCGTGCCTGCGCGGACGCGAACGAAGCTGAAGTCCGGTTGGATATGGCGGCGTCGGCCCTTACTCACGGGATCGGTGATCGGGGAGCGCAGTTCTGACCAGAACTCCACATCTCCCATGGCGGATGGAAGCAACGCGACGAGGGTCCTCGAAAATGGAAACGCCAGTTCGCCATTTTGGACCTGATACTCAAGGCGTTGAGACAACGCTCCGTCGATCTGACTGACCAACCAAGCGGCGAACATTTCGTGGCGCCTACCCCAAACAGGCATCGAAAAGATGTCCAAGAGCTTCTGAAGTTCGAAACTCTCCTCGCGCGACGTCCGTGGCGCCGTCATCACCCATCGTTGTAACGCTGTCGTGACGTGGTCGATCTGCCCAACCGCCGCCGCTTCCGAGACAGATTGGAGTAAGCCCGCTACCGACAGACCAAGCCATCGATCGTGGTCGGAAAGGCCCAATGTTTCGAGCTCACTCGTTGCGGAGCTCGAGGTGAGAAAGTCGTCGTTTCGCATCCGATGCCATCTACGGAGCAAGTCCTGCCTATCGGATGAAACAGCGTGACATCTCCTCAGGTACACATCCAGGATCTCCAACGCTTCGCCTACAGCGCCGTCGAGCGCGGTGTCGCCCGTGAGTGACGGGCGCGGGATGCTATCTGGCCACTTCCCGCTCAGGTAACGCGGTAGCCATGTGCCGAGGGCGCTCGAAGCGGGATGCCCGTCCAATGGTCCCGCGAAGGGGAAGCTGACCAGGTGATGGTGGGTGAGGTCAATCGCCGGGACCGTTGCCAGAGAGATGACCGTCGTCATCTCGCGAAAACGGGCAAGCGACAAGTCCAGCTCGTCATTCTCGTCGAACTGGTACCGAATGCGCAGATTGTCCCCGGTGGCGGAACTTGCGCCGATGCGGGCGTAAAGCTGAAGGAGGTCTTGGAGCATCAGGGCATAGGGCCGGAGCGCTTTCAACAGTCCCCTGACCAGAGCACCTGCGCTGACCGACGAGTCTTTGAGCGCCTGCTCAAACGATGGCTCCGGACCGAGGCGGAGCCTCGCTCGAAGATCCTCGATGAGCTCAACGTCATAATCCTGAGGTCGCACCGCGCCCGACTCGCAGAACGTCGCCCACAGATCAACTGCGCTGTCGAAGGGAATCCTGTCGGGTGGGTCGACGACCATAACCGTGCCTACGCTACTGCTGCAGGTGCGCCTCGATCGCGCCGACGATCTCCGGCGCATCGGGCTCCACGTTCGACCGGAACCGTTGCACCCGACCGTCCGGCGTCACCAGGTACTTCTCGAAGTTCCAGTTCACGTCGCCGGCAACGCCATCCGCATCCGGAGCCTTCGTCAGCTCTGCGTAGATCGGGTGTCGCCCGTCGCCGTTCACGTCGACCAGCTCGAACATCGGGAAGCTGACGCCCCATGTGGTGGAGCAGTACTCCTTGATCGCCTCGTTGTCGTCGAGCTCCTGCTTGAACGTGTTGCTCGGGAACCCCAGCACGGTGAACCCCCGATCGCCGTAGGCGCGCTGCAGCCGCTCGAGCTTCTCGTACTGCGGCGTGAACCCGCAGCGGGATGCGAGGTTGACGATGAGCTTCACCTTGTCGGCGTGCGGGGCGAGGGTCGTCGGCTCGCCCTCGAGCGTGGTGACGGGGATGTCGTTGAGGGGCATCCGGTCATTCAACCGCACGGATGCTGAAGGACCGCCCGCACCGGCGCTCGATCAGCCGCTGGTGACCTCGGTGAGGACGACCACATCGAGGCCTTCCGCGCAGTATCCGACCGCCTGACCGAGCTGGCTGTCCTTCCCGCCGCCTGCCTCCACCGCGTCGGAATTGGCGAGCACCGTTCCAGTGCCGCTGAGTTCGTCCCCATCGGCGATGGCAGCGCCGTCGCCGGTCAGCACCTGCGCCCCGTCGTGTTCGAACCCGTCGGGCCAGAGGATGAAGAGGTGTGCACTGTCGGACTCCAGGTGGAAGCAGCCGTTGTCGGCCACGCGCATGGTGCCCGAGATCGCGGTGCCGCCCGTGGTCGGCTCATCGAGCCATCCCACCACCGGGAGCCCCATGCCGCCCTCAGCCGACTCGGCTTCTCCGGCGCAGCCGGTGCCGGCCAACAGAAGCACCGCCGCGGTCCCCAGCGCAGCCTGCACCCGGAATCGGGACCCCGTCGGCCGTCGGCTCATGCTCGGAGCCTAGGGTTCCTGCTTCAGAACCGCGAGCCCAACGTTTTCCGGTCGGCCGAAATCAGCCCAGCCGCCGCATGATGTACCAGCGGTTGACCCCGCCGTCGCGTCCGTAATCGAGCTCGTCGACCAGCGCCCGGATGAGCGGGATGCCCCGGCCGGACTCGCTGAGGTCGTCGGGCATCTCGGTCGCGCTGATGCACACCGTCCCGGGCTTGCCGCTGTCGACCAGGGTGGCCTCAATGCGGTCGCCGCGGTTCTCGATGCGCAGGGTGCAGGACACGCCGGATCCGTCGTTCGCGTGCCGGATGACGTTCGAGGCGAGCTCGACCAGGGCGAGCTCAAACCGCATCCGATCGTCGTCGGACAGCGGCGGGAGGGCGCTCCACGCGTCGACCAGCATGTCCTGCACGGCGTCGACGTCGTGCGGTGGCGCGGAGACCTCCACCTGATAGGCGGAGGTCACGAGGCGTACGCCGTCCTGGGGTCGGCGACCGTGGTGAGGAAGCGCTCCATGTTGGTCAGCTGCAGCACGAGCCGCACCTGCTCGCTCGGCGACGCGATCCGCAGGTCGCCGCCCGCCTGCCGGGCGACCTTGAGACCGTTGACGAGCGCGCCGAGGCCGGAGGAGTCCATGAACTCCACCGCGGCCAGGTCCACGGTGATCTTCGTTCTGCCCGATGCGACCGCTTCGTTCACCGCCTCGCGAAGCCGGCCCGCGCTCGCCATGTTGAGCCGGCCCTGCAGTGACGCGACCGCGACACCGTCCCCTATATCCGTGACCGAAATGTCCATGAGTGGACTCCCCCTTCTGAAGAGCTTCTCGAGTAGCGCAGCGCGTCGACCAGCACACTGAGGATCACCAGATCGAAGATCACCCACGCGAGGTTGACGGCGGTGCCGATGGGCTCGCCGAGGCCGAGCATAAGCCGCGAGACGCCCGCGACCGCGGCCAACACGAGGAAAGCCGCCACGACGATCTGCGGCAGCAGCAGCCGCCATTCGCCGGAGTCCCGGCGCCCGGTCTTGTCGGTGACCGCGAAGCCCAGCTCACGCCGGCGCAGAGTGCTCGACAGGGCGCTGGTGAATGCGCGGATCCACACGGGGAACAGCGCCAGGCTGTACTGCTGGCCCCGCCAGGTGGCGAGCCCCCGCCCGGCGACGGCGAACAGCAGCTGATTGATAACGAGGAAGGGCAGGAACCGCAGGAAGAACTCGAGCGCGGAGCTCGACACCGGCAGGATGCCGAAGCAGAGGAACACGATCGGCGCCACGAAGTAGACGACCGCCGGGAAGCCGCTGAGGTAGCTCCACATGGTGGAGAAGTACATGAGCCGCTGCGGCAGCTTGAGGCCGCGCTGGATCAGCGGGTTCTCCTGCAGGAACACCTGCATGGTGCCCTGCGCCCAGCGGAGCCGCTGCTTCAGCATCGTGGCGAGGTTCTCCGGGGCGAGCCCGGTGGCGAGGATCTCGTGGTGGTAGACGCTCTTCCACCCGCGTGCGTGCAGCCGCATGGCGGTGGCCATGTCCTCGGTCACAGAGTCGGTGGCGAGGGGCATGAGGGCCTGTGCCTCACCGGAGCGGTCCACGTCGATGGCGCGCACCAGCTCCTGCACCGCCCCCATGGTGCGGAGCGGGGAGACGGATCGCGGCGACAGCTGCTGCAGCGCCGCCTCATCGAATGCCGGCAGGTCGCTCATCCCGGCGTCCGCCTCCAGGTCGCGGATGGCCTGCAGGTCGATCGCGAGCAGGTGCATGTCGATCGCGACCATGTCGCGGCGGATGGCCTCGATGCTCTGCTGCAGCCGGTACGTCGCGAGGGCGAGCGGCTCGCCCGAGGCGACGGCGGCCTTGGTGTCGTCGATCGCGAAGGTGATCTCCGCCAGCGCGGCGCGCATGACCGGGTTGCCGGCCTCGTCGGACCGCAGCGCGTGCGCCAGGATGCGGTCGGCGCGCTGCAGCGCCCGCTTCACGGCCTTCTCCACCTGCGTGCCGTACTCCTCGAGCCCGAGCCGCATGAGCGCCTCACGGCGGAGCACCGCGTTGGAGCCGCAGAAGAACGCGGCGTTCCAGCCGTCCTTGCCCTGCTGGATGGGCCCGTAGAAGAGCGGCGCCTGGCTGCCGAGCGGGTCGTTCGCCGGCACATTGGTGAAGTGCTGCGGCGTCTGCACCAGCGCGACATCGGGGTCGGCGAAGTAGCCGAGGGTCTTGTGCAGGATGTCCGGGTGCGGCACCTGGTCAGCGTCGAGCACCAGCAGGAACTCGCCCTCGGTCACCATCAGCGCGTTGTTCAGGTTGCCGGCCTTGGCATGGTGCGGGTGGCCGCTCCACTCGCTCCCGCGCGTGATGTACCCGACGCCGAGCAGCTCGGCCATGGTCCGCATCTCTTCGCGGTCCCCGTCGTCGAGGATCCAGGTCGAGTGCGGGTAACGGATGGTGCCGGCGGCGAACGCGGTCTTCAGCACCATGTCGGCCGGCTCGTTCACCGTGGTGATCAGCACATCCACGGTGAGGTCCGGCTCGAGCGGCGCCTCGGGCGCCGGCCGGTGCTTCGCCCGCCACACGGTCAGCCCGAACAGGGCCACGTCGATCAGGCTGTACGTCTCGGCCAGCACGAGCGGCACCGCGATCCACCAGGCGTCGAAGTTCAGCGAGAACGCCCAGCGCCAGAGCAGATAGTTCGCGCCCGCGAGAACGGTCGCCACGACGAGCAGCCGCAACAGAAACAGCCTGGTCATTCCAGAGATCCCCACCCCAACGCCACCCCCGCGGCTTGCCGCACACTATCAGCGGAACGGGCGCCGTCGAGGCCCGAAGGGGTACAGACCCGCGCCCCAGTTATGGGGACACGGGCACGTTTGAGCCGGAATCCGCTCGTTTCATGGGTCAGAATGAGCCCCGCGCGACGCCGGGAAGGTGTCAACGGGGGGAGAAGGATGCTCGATGCGCTGACGCTGCGCGTCGCGTTCGCCGTGGTCGGGATCACCCTGCTGCTGCTCTTCTATTTCGTCACGTACCGGGGCACCCGCACCGCGTACAGCCTCTGGTGGTGCATCGCCCTCGCGCTGTTCCTGTTCGGCTCCAGCTGCTTCCTGCTGAACGGTACGGAGCACCAGCTGTGGGCGAATCCGCTTGGCAACGTGCTGTCCGTGACCGGTGCGGCGAGCGTCTGGGTCGGTGCGAGAACGTTGCGGGGCAAGACACCGCGGCCGTGGCTGCTGGCAATCCCGGCGGTGGTGGTCTGCATCCCTTCGGTGATGGATTCGCCGGCCATCAACACCTGGGCGGGCGGTGCCTACTTCCTCGCGACCATGAGCGTGCTGATCGGGCTCGCGTCCTGGGAGTCGTTCCACCTCGACGCCGCATACTCGAGGGCCCGGTGGGCGCTCGGCCTCGCATCCGCGCTGGTATCGGTCTACTACCTGCTCCGGTTCATCGTCTTCGTCGTCGACGGCCGGAACGGCGAGGTGTTCACCACCTGGTTCGGCTCCGGCGGCACCGCGCTGATCACCCTCGTGCTGGTGGTGGTGGCCTCGTTCTCCATGGCGATGCTGTCGAGCGAGCAACTCGCCCGGGGACTCCGTGCCAGCGCGGATGAGACCGGCCTCGAGATCGCGCACGGCGGACAGGTGCAGCAGAACCTCATGCCGCGCACCTCGCCGAACGTCCCCGGCTATGAGGTCGCCGGCGCCTGCGTGCCGAGCGGTGGGCTCAGCGGCGACTTCTTCGACTGGCAGCGGATGCCCGACGGGCTCGCACTCACCGTCGCGGACGTCATGGGCAAGGGCATCGGCGCCGCGATGATCGCCGCCACGGTGCGCTCCGCCCTCCGCATCGCGCTGCCGACCGGCGGTGCCCTCGATTCGCTCGCCCGCGTCTCATCCGTGGTGCAGGCGGATCTCGCGAACAACGAGGCATTCGTGACGATGTTCCACGCCCGGTTGCGCAGCGCCTCCGGCGAGCTGACCGTGGTGGATGCCGGGCACGGGCTGGCGGTGCTGGTCCGCGCGGACGGCTCCACGGAACTGATGCCGTCGCAGAATCTCCCGCTCGGTGTGCTGATCGGTCAGGAGTGGAAGGTCACGCGGCACAGCATGCGCACCGGCGACCTGCTGCTCGTCTTCAGCGACGGCGTGCTCGACCTGTTCGACGGCACGATGGAGGCGCTGCGTCAGGCGGCCGCCGTTGCGAGCAAGGGCGTTCACACCGCGCAGGATGCGGTGGAGCGGATCGTGAAGCTCGCCTCCGGCACCCAGGACGACGACGTGACCGTCATCGCGGTGCAGCGCGTCGCGTAGCGCGGCGGTCGCTGAGCCTGTCGGAGGGCGGAGCGCAGACCTCTAGCGAATCGGATGGTTCGCCATGAAGACCTCGTTCGGGTCGTACTTCCGCCGCAGCTCGAGCAACCGCGCCCAGGCGTCCGCGCCGTAACCGACCTTCGAGTCGACGGCGCCGCCGTCCGCGAAGTTCAGGTACGCGGATCCTGAGGCCCACGGCGTGAAGGCGAGCACCGCCTCCGCAGACTCGGCGACGATCGCCGCGGCGCTCTCCGGCGTGGACACCATGCCGATCAGGCCGAAGAGGAATCCGCCGTCGAGGTGGCTGAGCGCGCCGGCATCGGGGGCCGGGCGCCCGAACGCGCCGCCGAGCTGCCGGATCTCCGCCATGAGCAGGCCGGTGGATGCTTCGGGTCCGAACCTGTCGAGGAACATGACGACTGCGTCCTCGTCCATGTCGGTGAGCATGACCGTGCCGCCGGCGAACGGCACCGGATCCTCAGGGTCCATGTGGATCCGCGCGAGCGCCGGCGCGGGGACGCGGGCAAACGTGTCCATCTCCGGCTGCAGTTCGCGGAGCGGCGCGAGCAGTGCGGCGGCGGTGTCGTCGTCGGTGAGGACGCCGCCGTCGATCATCACGAGGCTGCGCCCGTTGAGGAACGGTGGCATGCCCTCCATTTCGGGGAGGCGCATGATCTGGAAGGAGGTGGTCACCTCGTCCGGTGCTGTGCGCGCCCAGTCGACCCAGCGCCGCAGCACCGGCTCTGCGGCCGAGATGTCCCACAGCATCATCCCGGCGACCGCGTCGGGGACGGGGAACAGGCGCATCTCGAGCGCGGTGACGACACCGAAGTTGCCGCCGCCGCCGCGGAGGGCCCAGAACAGGTCGGTGTTCTGGGTGGCGTCGGCGCGGACGTAGCTGCCGTCCGCGAGAACCAGGTCGACGGCGGTGATGCTGTTGGTGGCGATGCCGTGCTTGCGGCCGTACCAGCCGATGCCGCCGCCGAGAGCGAAGCCGACGACGCTCACATTGGGGGAGGAGCCGTGCAGGGCGGCCAGTCCGTGAGCGGCGGCGGCGTTCACGACGTCGTCCCAGATGGCGCCGCTGCCGATCCGGGCGATCCTCCGTTCCGGGTCTATGGTCACGCCGGTGAACTGGGTGGTGCGCAGCAGCAGCGCGTCGTTGAGACCGGCGACGGTGGCCATCGCGGCGCCGTGGCCGGAGCTCTGCGGGGCGATGCGGATCCCGAGCTCCGCGGCGGCGCGGACGACGGCTGACACATCCTCCGGGGTGGTCGGCAGTGCGACGGCGGCGGGCCGCTGGTCGACGGCGACGTTCCACGGCATCCGCAGCTCGTCGTAGCGGGCGGATCCGGGGAGGTGGATGAGGTGGCCCAGCCGTTGGGAGAGCCGGGCGACGGGTGGTTCGGTGGGGGCTTCGAGCGTCATTGCGGGTCGGCCTTTCGGGGGAGGACGGGTTCTGCCCGCTACTGTGCTCCGCCTCCGACGCGACCGCCAGGGTGAATTCGGGGTGAGCCGGGTGTGGGCCCTCCGAAGGTCATCCGGACCGTTCGTCCGCGTGCCCCGCCCTCCGTGCTTCATCGGCCATGGCTTGCCGGGCCGCCTTCAGAATGGGTGACGGGACGCTGACCTTGCTGAGATTCAGCGGCGGCTGCCAATGGTCGATCACAAGGGTCTCGATCACGCCGAGCTCCAGGTCCAGAGTCGCCCACACCGCGATGGTGAGGTGTTCGTGCATCCATGCGGTCAGCCTGGCGTCGCCCTCCGCCTCGAGGCCGTAGTTCGCGAAGTGCCGGGGGCGTGCCTGATTCCGTGGCACCGCGTGGAGGGAGAGCCGCTCCCGCAGCAGGGCCGCCAACGACCGCCGGACCGTGGAGCTGCCGGTGCGGCCGGTTCGAAAGTGCGTTCTGAGGTCACGTGACGTGAGGCTCCGCTCCGCCTTGCCGACGTAGAGCGGCGTCTTCTCGTCGCGCGGCTCGAGCCCCAGCTGCTCCCACACCGGCCGGTCGGCGTGGATCGCATACAGTCCTGGCCGTGAGGGCACGGACTGCTCCGCCTCGGCCGGAGGCGACCCGCGATCGGAGAGGGCGCTGATCGCCTGCCGCACGTCGTTCACGTAGGTGTCCACGGCGCAGACGCTACCCGTCCACCCGGAAAAGCGACCGCGGCGAGGGGTCAAAACCCTCGCCGCGGTCGGAACTTCCCGTGTGCGCTACCCGATCCGGTGGTTCGCGACGAATACGCCGTTGGGGTCCGCCTGCGCCTGCACCTGCTGCAGCCGCGTCCACGCGTCGGCCGCGTACGCCGCATGGGGGTCGACGGGCGTCTCGGCGAAGTTGAGGTACGTCGCGCCGCTCGCCCACGGCGCGAGTGCCGCCAGCAGCCGGGCCGCATCCGCCCGCACCTGCGCCACCGCCTCGGGGAACGGTGCGATCCCGACCCCGTACAGCGCGTACGCACCGTCGAGGTGGCTGAGCGCGCCGCCGTGCTCGGCCGGCCGGGACAGCACTCCGCCCAGCTGCCGCAGCTCCGCGGAGAGCAGCGACGAGGTGACGCCGGGGCCGGCCACCGCGAGGAAGGCGTCGATCGCGGCATCGTCGAGGTCGGCCAGCAGGGTGCCGTCGCCCTCGCCGGGGGTCGGTCCCTCCGGGTCCATGTGGATGCGGGTGACCGCCGGGGCGGGCACGCGGGCGAAGGTGTCCATGTGCGGCTGCAGCTCGCGGAGCCCGGCCAGCAGCTGCTGACCGAACGCGTCGTCGCCGAGCACGGCGCCGTCGACCACCACGAGGGTCTGCCCGCGGAGGAAGTCCGGCAGCTCCGGCAGCGGCGGCAGTCGCAGGATCCGGAGCGAGCTGCTCACCTCATCGGGCGTGGTGCGGGTCCACTCGGCCCAGCGGCGGACCACCTTCTCGGCGTGGGCGATGTCCCACAACATGAACCCCGCGTAGGCGTCGCGGATGTCGAAGAGCCGCAGCTCGAGCGAGGTGACGACGCCGAAGTTGCCGCCGCCGCCGCGGATCGCCCAGAACAGGTCGGCGTTCTCCTCGTCGGATGCGCGGAGCAGCTGCCCGTCGGCGGTCACGATCTCGACGGCGACGAGGCTGTTCGAGGCGAGGCCATGCTTGCGGGCGTACCAGCCGATGCCGCCGCCGAGGGTGTAGCCGGCGACCGCGACGTCGGGGGAGGAGCCGTGCAGCGCGGCGAGCCCGTGTGCGGCAGCCGCGGTCACGACGTCGTCCCAGAGCACGCCGCCGCCGACGCGGGCGACTCGCTGCTCCGCGTCGATCTCGACGCCGGTGAGTCCGAGGGTGCGCAGCAGCACCACATCGTCGAGCGAGTGCTGCGACAGGGCGGCGGCACCGTGGCCGCTGCTCTGCGGCGCGATTCGCAGGCCGAGCTCCGCGGCGGTCGTCACGATCGCAGCGACCTCATCGGCGGTGGCGGGGGTGGCGACCGCGGCGGGCCGCTGGTCGACGGCGACGTTCCACGGCATCCGCATTGCGTCGAAGAGCGCGTCGCCGGGCAGGTGGATGAGGGCGCCGAGTCGTTCCTGCAGCTGGGCGGCAGAGGTGGTGGCGGTGGTTTCGAGTGTCATTCGTTGCTTCCTTGTTGTTGGGTGGTGCGGATGTTCTGGGGGAGTGGTTCAGCGGAGAGCGAGCCCGTCGAGGGTGACCGCCATGCCCACGAGAGGCAGGCGGCGCACCTCGGCGAGGCTGACCGGCGGGTGGGCGGCCGCCTCGCCGAGGTGGTCGGTGAGGGTGTCGAGCACGTCGAGCAGGCCGTCCATGTCGGTGGTGCAGATGCGCAGTTGTGCGACGTTCGGCCACGTCATCCCGGCGGCCGTCAGCACGGCCTCGAAGTTGGCGGCGGAGAGCGCTAGCTGCGCGGCGAGGTCGCCGTCGTGCAGCAGCCGGCCGCGCTCGTCGAGCGGGCCCTGCGCGGCGACGGTCAGGATCTCCCCGACGGCCCGCAGCTGGCCCTGGTCGAAGCCCGGCATCCGGTCCCAGCCGGCCGGGTTCAGCGAACGGACGGCCGTGCCGCCGTGCCGCCGGAGGGGGTGAAGCGCTGTCATGACGGCTACTGTGCTCGCCGGCGCGGCGGGCGACCATCCCAGCATCCGAGGAACTTTCCGCCCCCCGGACTCAGGGATGCGGGCATCCCCACAAATCTGGGATAGCGCGCACGGCGTGACAGGGACAGGATGTTGTGACGTGGCCTCAACTTTGCTCGCGCAGCGCGTGGCGCATGACGTCGACCTGATCGCCCGGGCCGGCCTGCCGATCGACGAGTTTCTGGACGAGGCGATGGGCTCCCTCGCTCGTGCGGTCCCGTTCGTTTCGGCCTGCGTGCCGACCGTGGACCCGGCGACGATGCTCGTCACCGGCGTCCGCAAGTTCGGCGGACTCACCGGTCTCGACCACCGCGATCACGAGTGGGCGCTGATCGAGTACGGCACGAGCGAGCCGGACTCCTTCGCCGCGGTCGCCCGGAGCGCCGTGCCCGCCACCGCGGTGCACCTGGCGACCGGTGGCCACACGGAGCGGTCGGCCCGGCTCACCGACTTCATGGTCCCCGAGTTCGGCTTCACCGACGAGCTGCGTGCCGCGTTCCGCAGCGGCCGTGAGACATGGGGCGGGATGGCGCTGTTCCGCGATGAGGCGGCGAACCCGTTCACACCGGAGGAGGTCGAACTCGTCGCGGAGCTCTCCTCCGCGATGGCGCTCGGGCTGCGCACGGGTCTCCTGGCCCAGTTGGCGTACGCGCCGCCGGTCGCGCCAGTCGGCCCCGCGGTGCTCATCGTGAACGCGGACAACGAATTCGTGCAGCTCTCCGCCGGCGCCGAGCAGCGCCTCGCCGACCTGAATGGCCGGCCGACCCTCGCCGACCCGATGAACATCATCAGCGCCCTGGTCGGCGCCGCCCGATCATGGGCCGCCGGGCAGACGGACCTGCCGCCGCGCTGCCGGGTGCGCTCCGCATCCGGGATGTGGCTGGTGCTGCACGCCACCCCGCTGTCCGCCCGGGACGGGAAGGCCGGCGACGTGGTGGTGACCATCGACGAGGCCCGCCCGCCGGAGATCGTGCCGCTCGTCGTCGCCGCGTTCGGCCTCACCGCCCGCGAGCGGGACGTGACGCAACTGGTGCTGCAGGGCGTCGACACGAAGGAGATTGCGTCGACGATCCACGTGTCCACCTACACGGTGCAGGACCACCTGAAGTCGGTGTTCGACAAGGTCGGCGTGCGGAGCCGGCGGGAGCTCATCGCGCGGGTGTACTTCGACCAGTACGTGCCGCGGATGGGCGGGGAACTCGGGGCGTCGGGGTGGTTTGCGGGGTCGTAGCGGCTGGAGTCGCGCCGGACCAAGCGTACTGCTGAACGTGCCCAGAGCCAGGGCAGAATCCGACAGTCAGATGACCCACGCGGTGAACGACCGGCTTCGTGAGTATGGCCTCGAATGTCAACCCGATTCGGCGCACGGGATGTGCAGGCTCTAGCAATCGGGGCAATAGTAGTGTGACGCGTGCGTGAGCTTGAGTTCCAGCGGGCGACTGACCGTGGACCAGTGCCACGGAAGGGAACCTTGTGAGCGACCAGGTGAGGACGGCGACCCGCGCGCGCGACGCTCTTGGCCTCCTGATCCAGAATAGTGAGCCTTTGCCCCGGGCGAGAGTCTGGGCCGAAGTCTCGTCACGACATCCCCTGAGCGCCGCTGAGCTCGTATCGGTGCCCAGCGGCGGCGCGACTGGCGAAGTCGATTGGAACTGGAGGACCGCTGAATTCGTCAAGGCCGGATGGTTGACCAAGGGTGGGTCCGACGGCTGGGCAATCACTGACGCCGGACGCGAGGCGTACGAGACCTGGACCGACCCGGTGGATCTCGTCCGGGAGTCGCGCCTGCTGTACACCGCCTGGGATCAAACTCGCACCAAGGAACGCGCCAGTGCGTTGGCGACTCGCATCGTTCCTCATGACGCGGGCGAGGAGGAAGTCATCCACGTGGCGGGGGTCTTCGTCGACCGCGCTCTCGTCGCGGGAGAGTCGGTATTCGCGCCGGGAAGGCTCCTTTGGACGGAGTCGGTTATCACCGAGCTTGAGCAGACATTCGTCGCGGCGACCACAACACCGGGGGTTACATTCACCGAGCAACTGGCTGTGCAGCTCGCGCCGGCGAGCGACGACGCGAAGCTATTGATGGCCGAACTTGTGACGTTGCAGCTGTTGCCGGCGTCAACAGACTCGATCGGTGCTCGGAAGAAAGCGGAACGAGTCGAAGCAGTACTCCAGCTGATGAGTCACCCCGTGCAGATCCCCGAGGAAATCAGCGCAGCGTTCGCTTCCGGCGCCTTCAACCCGGGGACGCGTATGTCAAGCAATCTCGGCGCTGCCATGACGATTGTCGTCAACTTCGCCGCAGCGTGGACCAGAACGGGCGCCGATCACCGCGAAGAGCTACTTGGAGACCCTTGGGCATTTCGAGATTTTGTTCTCAGAGTTTCGGGTGAATCATTCCCTTCGCAGCGCTACTCCTTGATGTTTCTGGTTCACCCGCAGACGTTCGTGAGCATCGTTTCGGACGACCACAAGCGCAAGATCCGCGACGCCTTCGTCGGTGAGCTCCCGAATCCGAGTGGTGACATTGACCGGGACTTGCGCGACATCACGCTTGCGCTTCAGGTGAAGAACAAGGCGCCGGTCAGCTACTACCGGCCGCCCCTGCGCGAGAAGTGGCAACCCGCGCCCGTGGAGGAACCCGCACTTCCCTCCGGTGAGGAAACGGACCCGCCGCTGCGACCACGAGCGTCTTTCGCTGCTGCGACCGATCAACTTGCTGCCGACATGTACATCGACAGGCAGTGGCTGCAGGACCGGCTAGATCTCCTCGAGCGTCGGCGGCAGGTCATTCTGTACGGCCCACCCGGAACCGGCAAGACGTTCGTCGCTAAAGCGCTCGCCCGCCACGTCTCCTTGGGCGCGGACCCGGCGGTAGTGCAATTCCATCCCAGCTACTCGTACGAGGACTTCGTTCAGGGCTACCGGCCCGTCGTAGAGGACGGCGCCCTCGTTTACCGCCTCAAGGACGGGCCCTTCCTCAAGATTGCCCGCGATGCGCGCAGCAATCCGGAGACGAATTACGTGCTGGTGATCGATGAGATCAACCGCGGGAACATCGCGAAGGTGTTCGGCGAGCTGTACTTTCTGCTCGAGTACCGCGACGAAAGCATCGCCCTTCTCTATGGCGAGGAGCGGTTCCATCTACCGAGCAACGTATTCATCATCGGCACGATGAACACAACGGACCGCTCGATTGCGCTCCTCGATGCGGCGATGCGTCGGCGGTTCGCGTTCGTCGAGTTGCACCCGGATAAGGAACCAACATCGACAGTCCTCCGGCGCTGGCTCGAGGGCAGGGGTCTCAGCGACGAGCCGGCCCGGCTGTTGGACGCCTTGAATGCCCGAATTGGGGACCCGACATCACGCATAGGTCCCAGCTACCTCATGTCGGCCGATGCCAATCTCTCGGAGGCTAGGCTCGCGGAGATTTGGCGATACGAGCTGATGCCGCTCCTCGAAGAGGCCTACTACGGGGAGGACCGCGATCTCGAAGCCGAGTTCGGCTTAGCGGCTCTCCGACGCAGCGTGGGGGTGAGCGACGCTGACGGCTGAGCGCCGCTCCGTCCTGCTCCGCGAAGCTGCCGGCGAGACGTTCCTGTCGCTGCCCATCGAGACTGCATCGGCGATCACGCGGCTTGGCATCGCCTCCCTGACCCCGACGCCGGGTGGGGAGTGGCGCGTTGCCGGCGTCTCGAAGGTCGGCGTCGTGCGGCTCGGCGATCTGGAGCTCAGCATCGAACCTAAGGTTCCACTCGAAAGGCTCTTCTACCTGTTGGGGCGAGCCCAAGAGTGGGGCCAATGGTTTGACGAAAGCGTGCGGCTTGGCACTGTGCGGGACCTCTACCCTGCGATCGCGGACGCGTTCGCTACATGGGCCGATCGGGTGCTTCGAGCAGGCGTCCTGCGAGGGTACCGCAGCGTTCGCGACGCTGAGCCGGCTATTCGCGGGCGCTGGCTCGTTGCGGAGCAGATAAGGGTGCGGCAGGGGCTGCCGTTGCCTGCAGAGTTGCAATACGACGAGTTCACCGCGGACATCGCAGAAAACCAGCTCGTTCGATCGGCCGCAAGGCGCATGGTAGCCAGCGGGCGACTTCCGCAGTCTCTGAATGCGCGGCTGTTGCGAGTAGACAAGCAGCTTGGTGAGGTGACTGTGCTAGTCCGAGGACAGCCCTTGCCTACGGTGCACTTCGATCGGCGGAACGAGCGATATCGCCCGCTCGTCGCGCTGGCCGAGCTGATCCTGACGAACGGCTCACTCGATCATCGAGTGGCGAGCACGGTAGCCACCGGCTTTCTGATCGACCTTCCGAAGGTCTTCGAACGCTTCGTTGAGGCCGAAGTAACACGATCGGCACGCCAGTTCGGCGGTCAGATTCTGCCGCAATGGCAAACTCCGCTCGACCGTGACAACAACGTATACATCAAGCCGGATCTAGTGTGGCGCCGTGAAGGGCGTGTGCAGGCAGTCTTCGACGCGAAGTACAAGGCAGAGAAGCCCTCAGGCTTCCCGAATGCCGACGTATACCAGATGCTTGCCTACTGTGTGAGGCATCAGCTCTCGACCGGACACCTCATCTATGCGGCGGGAAACGAGGCACCTGCGCATTATGGGATCGAACCGGCAGGCGTCGAAATCTACTGTCACTCGCTAGCTCTGGATCGATCGCCCGCCGAGATTACGCAGCAGGTGGACGCGATCGTGGCAATGAGCATGTCTTACGTCTCGGAGGAGCCGAAACCTTCAGGCGCTGCTGGTCCCGGCATCAGCCCTTGTAGCACGAGGAGCGCTAGCTTGCGAACTTGAATCAGCGCGGGTCATCGCGTTAGGTGCCCACACGCGGCGGGCACGGGTGTGGGGCGGGATGGCGCTGATCCGGGACGAGACGAATGACCCGTTCACCGCCGAGGAGGTTGAACTCGTCGCCGAACTCTCGTCCGCGATGACGTTCGGGATCCGCACCGGACCGCTCGCCCAGCCTGGCGTGCGCGCCGGCGCCGGTCGCGCCGGTCGGCCTGGGGGTGCTCATCGTGAACGCCGACAACGAGTTCGTGCAGCTCTCCGCTGGCGCAGTCAGCGCCTCGCCGACCTGAACGGCAGGCCGGACTTCGCCGACCCGATGAACATCGTCAATGCCCTTGTCGGCGCCGCCCGGGCGTGGGCCGCCGGGCTGACGGCTCTGCCGCAGCGCAGCCAGGCCCGCTCGGCCGCCGCGATCTAACTGGTGCCGGACGCCACCCCGCTGTCCGCCGCGATGGGCAGGCCGGCGACGTGGTGGTTACCATCGACGAGGCCCGCCCCGGCGGAGATCGTGCCGCTCGTTGTCGCCGCGTCCGGCCTCACCGCCCGGGAGCGGGACGTGACGCAGCTGGTGCTGCAGGGCGTCGACACGAGGGGGATCGGGCGACGATCCGCGTGTTCACCTACACGGTGAAGGACCACTGACGCCCCGATTGGTTCTGGGCCGCCCGGACGGCGACCCAGTACCAGGCCTGATGTCAGCTTTCCAGACCGCTTTCTTTCGCCAGTTCGTCGAACGCTGGCATCACGGCGAGAACGGCTCGCGCAGCTGCCTCCTGTGCCGCGGCAATGGCGTCTTCACTCATGGCAGGCTGGTCGCCTTCGCGGTCAGCCTTAGCCTTCTGTTCCAGGAGCATGAGGGCAACCCCCACCCCAACCGCGTACCTTTCGCGGGGGCGATCGAGCGTGTCAAGCGTCTTCGTCCGACTCGCCATGTATTTCTTCAGCGGCGAGTACTCCGTGTTCAGAGCAATTGTCGGGATGGGCGCGTCACCCAGGGACGCGAGCTCGCCGTAATTTCCTGGATCCGCTTCGGCCAGCACGGAGGCGGGCGTGGCGTCGACGACCCCGACCGTCTTCCTGCTGAAACCCTCTTCCTCGAGACCCGTCCAGCGAAGAGCGACGTTGTGTCCCCCCTCTTTGGGTCCTCCTGTGCCAGAACCGGTCGTCGTCTTGCCTCCGCCACCCGAACCCTTACCCGGTACGTCCTCCGCCACCTCGAGCGTGGTCACGTGCTCCAGGGTCGGGCCGAGTCCACCAGACGTCTTGAACCAGTTCTCGACCTTCAGCTTGATGGAGTACGAGCCGACCTCCATTGAATCCGGAAGAGCAATTTGCACCCGCACTCGTCCGCCGCGAAGCGGCCCGACCGAGATGTCCCTCTCCGCATCGAGGTCTGGGTGCTCCAGGAACACTTGTAGCTGTCCACGGCCGCCGAGGAAGCCGTCCGGGCCATTGATTGAGTACGTGCGCGACAGCGTGAGGCCAGGCTCACCAATCACATGGGCGGGGCCGCGCAGGTAGGTGGGATCTTGAAGGAGCTCGATCGGCTTAGTCGTGCCCCCGCCTCCGCCCGATTTCCCGGAACCATTGCCGTTCCCGCCTCCCGTGGTGCCGTTCCCCCCTCCTGCCGAGAAACCGGTTGCGAGAATTGCCCGGCCGATCCTCTGGCCGATGGCGGCGGAACCCTCACCGAACGTCTGATCGAGCGCCGCACGGATCAGGGCGGCGTTCTCCTCCCGAAGGGCATCCCAACCGTCGACAAATGCGCGAACTTCGTGCTCCAAGCGCAGGGCGATGTCCGCCTTCACGAGCGAGGAGCGGTCCGGCGTGAAGAGGGCAGTGCGGAGCGCGATCGGCAGATCGTCTGTCTCGACGACCACGAGGATGCGACTCCGCAGTTTTGCGAATTGCGTCTTGCTCCTGAAGTCGTCGATGGTCCAGTGGTGGTGCACTTGACCGTTCGAGAGAAACAACACCGCATGGTCGTGGGCGATCAGGCTTCTCCGGTTGCCGGCCCCGGATGTCGGGAAGAGGGTGTAGCGCAACGGCAGGTGGTACGTCTCCCCGGCGTACTTGAAGATGAGCGTCTCCTCGTCGGACGGGAAGTCGTGCGCGGACTGCTCGAGTTTGCGTTCGAGTCCGCGGATCTTCGTGTTCCTCCCTCTGTCGGTCTCATTCGTGAAGAGAACCGGGGTGACCGGCCGGTAGAGCCGCGTGTTGAGGATGGACGGGAACGACTTTTCGTCGCTTTCGAACCCACGGTAGATCCCTTCGACGCGATACGAGACCAGTGCCACGTGTGTTCCCGGCTCGAACGAGGGATGCTCCGAAGCCGCACATGACCACACCCGTGTGTAGTCGCCCGGCTGCTCCCAAGGGCGGTCCACGAGGTACAGCGCAGTCTGGCCCTTGGTGCCTTGCTGCCATTCGACTACAGCGACCGAAATCTCATCCTCTTCACCTTCGAGCAGGAGGTCAGGGTCTTTCCTCGTGACGAGGACGACCGCCTCTGCGTTCCTGTATGTGAGCGCACCGCCCATCCCGAAGGCGCCCTGCAGGTAATAGGCGTCTTCCTTGTTGGAACCGCCCAGTCGGAAGACGGTGGTGCATACGGACTCGGCGGTCATGCCGATACCCTTGTCCCGGAAGACCGCCGTCAACCGCTTTGACTTGCTGGGGCTTCCATTGGACTCCGTGAAACGGACCGATACGAGTTCAGCGGCCTCTTCGTCACTCAGACCACCAAGAAGATCCTCGGCAGCGGCCAGCGGAGTGGGGTAGGGCACTGACTCGCGGGCGTCCCAGGTCTTAAGCGCAAGACGCTCCAGAACCGCGTCCTGCATGTTGGTCACCTGCTCGATGAGCTTCAGGTCGAAGCTCCCGCCTGACCCAAGCAGACCGAGGTTCTGCCAACGGTCACCGAGTGGACGCTCGTACCGGCCGCCGACATCGGCAGCGATCATGTCTTGGACCTTCATCGCCGACTCGACATCGTTCGCCCCGAGGGCTGCTTCAACAATGGGATTGGCAATTTTCTGGGTCATTGATGCTCCTTTCAATTCGTGGCCGCGGAGGCGACTTTTTTCATGAGTACTTCGGTGAGAACGGCCGTTGCCGCTGCAAGTTCCTGGCTGCGTGCGTTTGGAGTGCTGCGACCCGGGCTGACGAACCCGGCATCCAGCCACATGCTTTCGTTCGGCGAGAAACCGATGCTCGCGAGTGCCGGCGCCAGCGTGGCTGGCGAAATCCGGGGGCCGCCAGCGTCGTAGCAGAGGTTCCACACGGCACCCGCGACTACTCGTAGCGTGGTCGAGGAATAGAGGATGTTCCGCTGGAATGCCTCAGCCGTTGGCGGTTCCCGCAGCTCCGGCCGTGCCTCTGACAGCAGGTCGAAAAATTCGATGGACCGCGCCTCGATGTCCGCCACGGCGTACTTGTGAGGGTCTTTCACCCTGCCAGCTGGACCCACGAAAAGGCGCTTGACCGCATCATGGACCGCTCCGAGCGTGAAAACCTTTCCGCTGCTGGGAGCCACCCTGATCGACGTCCGTTCGACGCGGTCCTGTAGAAGCGAGTGGCTCTCCACGAGCTCATTGACTACGCGGGCGAAAGGGTCCCTGCTGTCGAAGCTGATGTTCACCGCCTTGCTCACGCGGCGCGCGGTGTTGTTCATATCGGAAAACATCTGCCGGCGGCGAGCCAAGTCTGGTTCGACATACATAAGGACGGCCGTGCTCTCGCCTGCCAGGGAAGGCAGTTCGTCGATGGCGAGCCGCACACCCTCCCGGCGGTGCTGTCCGTCGATGCTGCGGAGCTTCGCGTTGAGGGGAAGGCGAAGTAAGCCGATCCCCGACCCGGGCGCCGCCTCCGCAAAGGATCCCTCGACGTCGAGGGCGTAGGTGACCGCGCCGAGCGCGTAGGCAGCCGGGTTCTCCTTGATGTACTCGGCGATCTCGCGAGCGTGCCGCGGGTCGAGGGCACGCTGGCTTTTTTCCTGAGCGGGTTCAAGGTCGATTGGGAAGAACGTGTTCATCACGGAATTCGGCGGAAGCGATAGGTAGAGGATCCGTCCACCCTGAAGCCCTCGGAGGGCCGGAAGGCTGAGCCCGGTCTGCTCGAACATCAGCGCGTTATTCATCTCCATGTGAATAACTTATCGCCCGCAAAGCTTCGGGCGCAATAACTTATTCGGCGGTCGTGGCGCACACCGCGAAGCGGCGGGGGCTCTTCGTCCGAGGTCGCGCCGAACGGTCCCGACGTTCCAGCGGTGCCCGTCCGCGCGTGAGCGCGGTTTCGGCACCGGCGTTCCACAACGGCGCTTTGAGCGCAAGTACTTGACGTCGGACCTCCCGCCCCGGAATGGTCACTTGCAGTGGAGTTGATCGCTGTGTACGTTTCGGAACCAGCCGTGGAGAGCAACGAGAGGGAGCTTCGCAATCTATGACTTACCTTTGGTCGTGGGAGAAGCAGAGCCCGTCGTACGGCAATTACGGCAACGCAAACCAATGGACGGTCAACGCAGGCTTGACCTCATTGGCGAGGGAGAGCTGCCAGAACTCCGCGGACGCGCGCACCGAGGATGGTGCCGAGCTCGTGTACACCTTCATTTCCCTGACCGGGGATGCTCGGCGCCGCTTCGAGGAAGCTATCGGCTGGAACGAGTTGTTGCATCCGCACCTCCTTGCCATGGTCGGAGGGGCAAAGGCTGCCGTCGCCGCCGGCCAGATCAGCTCGGGCTTGGACCTGCTCGCCAAGTCCGATGAGCTACTTCTGCTCCGTATTGACGACTACGGGTGTCGCGGGCTCACCGGCCCGGAGTTCCCCGACGCCATGACCTCCGAGGACGAATACGGCAACTTAATTAAGCTCTGCCGTCTCGACCTCTGGAGCGGGAAGGACAAAGCGGCCGGCGGTTCATTCGGTCTCGGCAAAGCCGTGTACTGGCGTTTCAGCGCAATCCAAACGGTCTTGTTCAACAGTGTTCTCGCACCTGAAGACGCTCTTCAGGGTCAGGTGGGAAACCGCATCCTTGGCGTCAACCAAGGCACCGCCCACCGCTTGAACGATGCCATCTATCAGGGGCGCGGGTATTTCGGAGCCTGGAGCGAAGAAGTGGGAGCCGTGCGCAGCGACTGGGCTGACGCCTCCGTGGCTGATGCGCTATGCCTGAAGCGGAAGGATGATCGGCCGGGGACATCCGCGTTGATTCTCGCCTTCAACGATCCCGACAATCCAAGCCAACCCGAGACTCGTGAAGCTCGGCTTCAGCGGCTCACCAAAGAACTCCGCGACGGCATCGAAGAGAGCTTCTGGCCGCTCATCACGCGCGGGCGGATGCAAGTCCGTATCGAGCAGATCCTGGACGGGGACCTCGTGAAGAGCGAGACGATCGATCCCTCTGGCACCTATCCGGAACTGGTGAACGCCCTGCGCAGGTTCGATTCCGGCGACGTCAACGACGAACTGGTGGAACCCCTCGATGTCGTCGTGCGGGACGTGACCATCGATGTGTCGCGAAGGAAATCCGACCCCTCACACGCCGGCTTCAGTCATCCTGCCAAGCTCGTGGTCACCCTCTCGGACGAGGTTAAGGATGGCCTTGAGGACCGCGTCTGTCTGTTCCGCCGGGCCGAGATGGTCGTTCAAACCATCGACCGCCCCTACGAAGGTCGCCGGTACCACGCGTTCGTGCTTGCCGGCGCCGCAATCAAGCCGGGGGCGGCCTCTGAGGACGACCTCCGAGCGGACGACTTCCTGCGTTTCGCGGAACCTCCTGCGCATGATCGGTGGATTCCAACCAGTGGCCGAAGTCAGGCGTCGCAGGTGAATCTCAACGCTCACTACCTGCCGCCGTGGCTGCCCAACCTCCGTGCTATTGAGCACCGAGTCGTGAAGGAGTTGGATCAGCTTTTCGGTGCCATCCCGTCTACCGACACCAGCGGTCCCGAATCGGTTCTCCGACGCCTTCGCTTCCTCCGGGCCGGACCCGCGGGCGGAAAGGGTGCTGGGGCCGCCCCGCGGAAGCCGCTGGTCGAGCTCGTCGACTGGCGTGTCGAACATGGGCGGTGGCACGTGGCTGTCGAGATCCAGGCGAAGAATCGCCCAGAGGGTTGGAATCTCAGCCCTGCGCTGGTTGTTGTCGGGCTCGATGGGAGCAGGACCGCAGTTCAATGGGAAGGTCCTCTTGAGTCCGTCGAGGGATGCTCCGTCTCCGGCTCCACGGTGACGATTCCTGCCTCCGACCGGGGCCGCAAGGTCAAGGCGCGCTTCCGTGGCGTTTCGACGGCGGATCTCCCTATTCCAGCCGATCTCACCGCAATCGATATCGTCGCGATTCCCGCAAGCCTCGCGACTGCGGAGGCGCGGTCATGACGGTCCGTTACTCGTGGCCTCAGTTCGGCAAGCCGCTAAAGCTGTCGGTTATTTCAGTCTCCGCGAGCGGGCGTGAACAGCAGGTTGTCGACGTGCAACACGCTCGGGTGCACCTTGAGGGCCTCGAAGGCGATTGGGACACGGTCGCCCTGGAGCTAGAGCTCACCGCCGACGAAGAGCTGCCTTCGGCCCTCGTCGGAGCGCCGCTGCAGGCCCATGCGCTTTGCAGCGGACCGGCGACCAACGTCCGCTTGGTCGCTCCGTTAGCTCTGGATGCAGCGGGCAGCTGGCGGGGCAGGCTCGAGCTGGCCCGGTCTCAGACGAGGGGCGTGCTACAACTGCAGGGATTCGCGGTCGCCGCGGACGATACCGGACGCCCGCTACTGCGAGGAGCCTCTGACACATGGTCTGTGGTTCAAGAGAAGGGCGCGAAGCCGGAGGCACCAACCGCGATTCCGGTTCGAAACGTATGGATCAAGTTCAGCGATGCCGACGCCCCCACGCTCTGCAAGGAGTATCCGGACGCAACGCACTTCTTCGTGGCCGGCGAGGAACCGGTCCTCTACCTGAATTCCGACCTTATGGAGTTCCAAGTGCTGCTCCAGAGTCAGAAACCTCAGAAGGAGAAGCGCAGGCTCCAGGACATCTTCGCGGCGACGATCGCAGCGACGGTCACCCATGGGCTGCTCAGTGATGCTATGCAGCAAGCCGGCATGAACGCCGGCGACGATGAGTCCGGAGTCTCGCGGCCGGACTCGCCTCTCTTGGTACAGGTTTGTGAGGCAGTCGCTCGAGAGATGCAGGGGATCTCCGACGTGGAGGACTTCTATAAGCGGATGGCCGACGCTCGGTTGTCGTTGTCCGAGACAGCTCGCTTCAAGTCCGAACTCGATTTGGCTGTGAATCGGCTCGTCGGCCTGGATCAGGCAATCAAAACATCGGCGGAGGAAGTGCGATGAGCGGACTCTTTCGATACCTGCACGAACTGGACGGAACCCAAGCGGAACAGGAACGACGGGAGCAGGCTGACGCTGACTTGGCCGAGCCGGTTGAGCGGAATGGCCACCCGGTCCCCGTCGACGCGATCGCCGACCTTATGGAACACCTTCGCCACGAGGCGTCGGCTGAACGCTGGGATACGCCTGAGGCCTCGGATGGATGGCTGGCCCCGCGCCTCCACTCGGCGCTTCGCCTGACGCGAGCCGAAGCAGGCGATCGCGGCATGTGGCAATGGGTGGCGATTCGGTTCGGATGGTATGTCGAGTGGCGCTGGGGAGGCGGCACGGCCCCAAGGCGGGACCGCTGGTTCGGGCCCGTTCATAAGCAAGCGTTCGCGAGGCTCTGGTGGGGTGCCGAACTGTTCCGCGACGGTGCTGATTACTCGTACGTCGAGTTAGCGTTCGTGCGTCAGGATTTCCCCAACAGCTATCTGCACCGACCGCTCGTTCGATGCCGACCCGTCGCCCTGGGTGTCCTCGCTCACCTGCGGGAGATTTCCGAGAAACGACCTCCGAAGGCAAGCCAGATCAACGACCTGGCACGAGTCGTCAACTTGACGACAGCCGGTATCCCTCCCGAGGCCGAAACCGGATATTACGTCGACGACGATGACGCCTACGCCAGCTGGATGGAGGAAACGGGCGTCCCGGATGGCTGGGAACGAATGCCGGTAGGCCCTGCTACGGGGCGGCCGGACGTCGCTTCCGGGGCCCGCGTGGCGAAACGAGCTTGGGACATCGCCCCCACTGTGGCGCGCGCGCGCGGTGCGAAGGGCGCGAGTGCATATGACGTCGCGGAAGCGGCCGCACTCTGATGGTGCATCGTGAGCGGGACGACCGCGAGCTGGCGCCCTCAGGGGAGCGGGGCGTCGTCGACTCGTCGAACCGACGGAATCATGCCCATGTCAAACCGATCGTCTACATCGGCCTCGTCAACACGCTCGCAGACTTCGACGCCAGGGTTGCGGAGCTGGACGCTGAGCTCACTGAGCGGTTCGACGGGCGGGTAGAAGAGATACCCGGAGTGTTCGCGCTGATGCGACCCGTTGCTGGCGCCGTCGAAGCCTTCAAGCTACTGTGCGAAGGTTTCGAGGTCTTCATCCTCTCGACGGCACCGTGGCGGAACCCCTCCGCGTGGCAGGACCAGGTTGAGTGGGTTCAGCTCCACCTCGGGTCCGAGTCGGCTACGCCGGCATTCCAGCGTTTGATCTTGAGTCACCACAAAGAGCTGAATCGCGGTGACTACCTCATCGAGCACCAGGCGGACGGCGGTGCGCGGGAATTCGAGGGCGAGTGGATCCACTTCGGCTCCGAACAGTTCCCGGACTGGGCCGCGGTGACTCGTCATCTGCTTGATGCCCATGGCGCTCCTAAAGAGGACGTTGCCGACGCGACGCACCAGACTCCCGCCAGCCCCATCGCCGGCGCAATCGAGCGGATGGCGCCCGGCACAATTCGTGTGCCGTTCACCAGCGCGCTGGCTTCGGTTGATCTGCAGACGGGTGCTGTGTACGAGGGCGGTTCCGCGAACAACTACGGCGGAGATCCGATCCAGAAGCTTCTCGGTGTGGCGAATGCAGGCGGCTTTCGCCCGTCCGGAAGTATTGCTAAACGGGATGTGCGATACGTCGCCCTGTTCTCGACCGGTTCGGAGCTGGAGTGGCCCGACGAACTGGATGCGGCCACCGGCACCTTCGTGTACTACGGAGACCAGAGGACCCCGGGCAAGGGCCTGTACGAGACACGACGCCTCGGTAACGTGCTGCTTCATGATATGTACGAGTCACTGGCAAAGGGCGCCCGTCGTGACATCCCACCGGCTCTGCTCTTCACGAGTGCGCACCCGGGCCGCAGTGTTCGGTTCGGCGGGTTGCTCGTCCCTGGCGCCCAGGACATCGCTCCTTTGGATGCTCTCGAAGTCGTCTGCAAGCAGGGCGACGATGGCGAGGTTGTGAACTACCGTGCCACCTTCACAGTCCTCAACGCACCAGAGGTACCGCGCAGTTGGCTTATCGATTTGCGAGCAGGCCTAAAGGCGTCGGCACACGAGCCTGAAGTGTGGTCGTCGTGGGCGGACGAGGGAACCTACGAGCCGCTAATCGAAGCGGCATCCCGCTAGGCACGGATCGTGCCATGGAAGAAGCCTAAGCGGCACGTGCATCTTCTCTGACGGGGCTCGAGGCCCCTGCGTCGAGTGCGGAGAGCAGATGAGTCGCAATCGCCGAGCCGAGGGGAATCGGTACCGCATTTCCGATCTGGCGGGCGATGGCCGTCAACGATCCGACGAACCGGTGCTCAGGCGGGAAGCCCTGCAGCAGTGCTGCCTCGTAGTGTGTGATCGCCCGGTCGGCCTCGGGATGAAGATAGCGACCCTTTTCCGGTTTGAAGAACTCGGTACGGATGGTCACCGCCGGTCGATCCCAGTGGAGGCGCCCCATGACGTCGGCCGAACCGGACTTGTGACGACGCCAGCACTCGGCCTGGAGCTCAAAGGGCAAGTCGAAGCGGTTCCCGCCCACAGGGATAGCAGCGAAGCGCTTGAGGGAGACGTCGGTGTAGTTGCGACCGACGTGCAGGTCCTTCGCCAGGTAGGGGCCAGCGAATTGGTGTCCTTCGAACTCATACACCGGCCGGGGGAGAGCCTCGGGGTGGACCGTCTCGAATGGAATGGAGCGGAGAGCCTCCCGGACTGTGACGTGCCGGCCCCCGTGTGTCGGTTGGGGGAGCCCCGGGGGCGGCAAGTCGCGGCGGTGGCCGATGAGCACGGCTCTCTTGCGCGCCTGAGGTGCACCGAAGTCCGCGGCGTTCAGTACTGCCCAGGCGAAGTCGTAATCCGAAAGTTCTCCGCCGGAAGTGACTGCGCTCTGGAAGTCCCCGAATTGCGGCGACTTGGCGAAGGCAGCGACGTTCTCCACGACGAAGTACTTCGGCGTCACGCGGCGGATCGTCTCTGCGTACTGCTGCCAGAGCAGGTTCCGGACATCCTCAGCATCGCGCTTGCCTAAGGTGGAGAAGCCCTGACATGGCGGACCGCCGATGACGACATCGACATCCGCTGAAAGCTCGCCGGACTCCAGCCACGACTGGATGCTGTCCGCCCAGACCAGGCCCCCACCGAAGGTCGCTTCAAAACTGGCTGCCGCGGCCTTGTCCATCTCGACCGCGCCCGCGGTTACGAACCGAGACGAAGCTTGATGGAAGCCTGCGGTGAGGCCTCCAGCGCCGGCGAAGAGATCGAGTGTTCTGTAAGTGGGGGCCGTCACATCCGAAGAATAGGCAAGGCCTCAGACGTCGGCGTGGCGACGCGCCGGCGTATCAGGATGGATGGGTGAGCGGTGAGGATCTCGGGAGCGCACGCGCGGAGGGTAGTGCGCGGGCATCCTGGGCAAGCAGCGCAGGTACCGCCAAATCCATGCGATCGAATCGCGGTCGCGACACGAAGCCGGAGATAGCCGTTAGACGGCTACTGCATGCCCGGGGTTTTAGATTCCGGGTGGACTTCGCTCCGGTGCAAGGTTTGCGACGTCGAGCGGACATCGTCTTCACGCGTCAGAAGCTTGCGGTATTCATCGACGGCTGCTTCTGGCACGGTTGTCCCGACCACTACTCGGCGCCGGGGGCGAACGCGCGATTTTGGCGCGAGAAGCGGGATGCGAATGTGCGGCGCGACCGTCAGACCGACGCGTTGATGATTGACGCGGGGTGGACTGTATTGCGGGCTTGGGAGCATGAGGACGCTTCCGCGGTGGTCAGCCGCGTCGCCTCCGCATACCTGCAGCTCACCACTCGCCCGGCTCCGTAGGCCCGAGGCGACGAGGATGGATGTCCCCCAAAGGGGGGGGTGGACCGGAACGCTGTCCTTTCGCCATGATTGGAATGCGATCCCGGACGGGGTCGCGGAATGAAACCCGGATGGGCTTCTGGAACTGGCTCAGAGATGAGCGACGACGAGGCCGACAGATGTCGGCTTTTCCTGTTTCAGGGGCTCTCCCTACCTAGAGGAGAGCAACATGAACGACACAGTCACCGAGCCGATCATCATCAAGTTCGATCAGCCGGCTGAGCAGACGGTCGATGGCATCACCCGTATCTCGGGATTCGTCAAGGCCAAGCACTTCCTTCCGCTCATCGACAACCTCGATCTCGAGGCCAACCCGCGCTCGTCCAAAGTCGGACCCGTCACTGACGCGATCCGCTACTCCATCCAGAACACCCCCGACGACTTCCCGTTCAAGACGAAGGGCGTGCTCCTCGGATCCTCCGAGTACGAGCGGCTCGACCGCGGCCGAGTGCGCGTGACGTTCGACAACACGGAGCTGGAGGGAATTCTCGACGGGGGGCACAACACCCTCGCCATCGGTCTCCATGTGCTCGAGCTGGCGCTTGGTTCCGATGCACGGCTCAAGAAAGTGAAGCTGTGGGCGCAGTTCCGTGAGCTCTGGAACGAGTCGCGGGAGCAGATCCGCGCGTTCCGAGCTGAGGCAGGAACTGCCGAGGACGCCGATGGTGGGGCTCTGGACTTCCTTATCCCGGTCGAGCTCATCGTGCCTGAGGATGCCGGCGACCCGCTCGTGGTGGACGACTTCCGCGCGTCGCTCCTGGATATCTGCGCGGCGCGCAACAACAACGTGCAGCTCAGGGCCGAGGCCAAGGCGAACCAGCACGGTTACTTCGACGACCTGAAGTCGCTTCTCCCCAAGGCGATCGCCGACAAGGTCGAGTGGAAGACCAACGACGGCGGATTCATCAAGGCCGCTGACGTCATCTCCCTCGCCTGGGTGCCGCTGGCGCTCCTCGATCCGATGCCCGTGGACGAGGACGGCCGGAAGGTCGATGCGCCGGTGCCGCAGAACATCTACCGCAACAAGGGTGACTGCGTCGCTCGGTTCGAGCGGCTCATGAGCTCCAAGGAGGTCACCAGTGCGAACACCGGCGGGTTCAAAAAGGAGCTGAAGAGCACCCGCGTGCACAGCGCCCTGAAGATCGCGGCACAGATGCCGGAGCTTTACGACCGGGTCTACGCCGACTTCCCGAAGGCCTACAACGCACTCGGCGGCAAGTACGGGCGCATCGTTGCGGTCGCGAAGATGAACACAAGCAGCAAGTCCAAGCACGCTCGGTTCACCGGCGCGAAGGTCGACTACAACAGCCCGGAAGGTTTCATCATCCCCCTCGTGTATGGCCTTACCGGCCTGCTCGAGCACCGTGCGGATGGCACGATCGACTGGCAGACCGACCCGTTCGAGTTCCTCGCGGAGCACCTTCAGGACGTCGTGAAGCAGTTCACCATCCTGATGGCTCCGTTCCAGTACGACCCGCAGAAGGTCGGCAAGGGTCAGGAGTCCTACGCTCTTGCTCTCAGCGCATTCCAGAACGAGCTGCTCCGCAGCGGTAAGGGTGCGGGGGTAGGAGCCTGATGGCAACGAGGTTCACGGTCGGCACGGTTGCCATTGACGTTCTCGACGGCGAGCACCCCTTCAAAGGCGTGCCCACCAGCCAGTGGCACGGCAACCGCCAGGAAATCGAAGGCCAGGCGGTGATCGCAAACCTGCAGGCGGATGACGGGTTGCGGGCCCAGGTGGCTCTGGTCGAATGGCCCGGAGGCACCGAGTGGAGCCTGCGCATGAGCGACCTGCTCGCGGGCCCAGGGGATTACGACCGCCTGCGCGACGCCGGTGAGCTGGCGCCGAAGGCGGTCGGCAACAAGCTCGTAGCCCGCCTCCGCGCGCTCCGGTATAAGGACGGCGGCCGAGCCGGCCTTGACGCGGTCGGCTGGGAGCAGCTGGATGGGTGGGCCGGGGGAGACGCCCGCGCGCTTCTCGAAGAGCTCGGCGCTAGCCGCACGGGCGCGTACGTCGACCTGCTGCCGGACGCTCCGCGATTCAAGACCGAGCCGGCAGTCGAGGTGCCTGTCGACAATCCGGCGGCCCTCTTCGCGGTCTATGGACTCACTCGCGTCATGCCGCTGATGCTTGGCCACGGCCGCGCCGGCGTGGAGGCGATCCACTAGTGCCGACGACGTTGAACCTCGCCATTGAGCGACCCGAGAGCAAGGAGCTCGGCGACCTCGTCCGCGGGTATTACACGATGATGCGCGTGCTCGGCTTTGACCTCGGCTTGTCGGCGCAGGCCGCACTGTCGCCCTCACGCGGCACCTACTGGTTCGTGAACTTCATCGCCAATCGCAAGCAGACGAATCCCAAGCGGTATCCGACCAACCAGCAGTACGACTACCGTGATCCCGGTCTGGTGCTCAAGGACTACGCGCATGAAGTCGACTCGCCGTATCGAGAGGTGTTCGGATACACCGATGACATGGTGCTCGCCGCGAAGAAGATCGTCTGGACGCGCAACACCTGGTTTCACTTCGGGGAGGACCCGACGCTCGAGGACTTGATCGAGGTCGCCCAGCACGTGCGTGCCTTCGCGCAAGCGGCGGGGCTCGCTTCGCTCAACCAGGTGGTCGCCCTGCTGACCCGCCTGCAGCGCATCAAGACCGGCCAGCATCAGCCCAAACTTCAGCCGTCCTCACCCGGTTCGGCGCCTCAGCCGTCTCCCGAACCGGTGAAGGACGCTGACCTTCCTCCAGAAGAACCGCCTGCAGAGATTCCCGTTCCCGACGACGCGCCGCGTCCGCGGATCGGTGGCGTGTGGGTCGGTGCAATTCCCGACACCCGATTCAAGGTCACGAGGACCGGGGACATCGTCGATCCGGCGACCTTCGAGTCCCTCAAGTCCAAGGTCGGCGACGCCTTCGGCCGCAAGGCGAAGCAGTGGCTGGCGGTGCCGCCGCGCGGGGGCGAGGTCTGGGTCGCCCCGGACGGCGCCGTGGGCGGCTGGATCAACGAGAACCCGCGACTGCTTGGGTATCTCGGCGACGACCCCGAAGATGAGCAAGCACGCGGCTTTCTTCTGCCGAGGTTCTACGAGGTCCAAGGCGACATGGTGCGCGACCTCGACACCGGTGAATGTCGACCCTTGCAGGGCACTCAAGTCGACGACGGCACGTTGGTTCGCGTCACGACCTATGGCGACGTCATCGTCATCGATGATGTTCAAGGGGTCAAACGTCTCGCCACGGTGGCTGCCGCCGACTGGTTCCCGGGGCACTTGAGCTAATCGGCTAGCACCTAATGCTGCTGATGTCGGCAGCTCGTGAGAAGCTTCTCTACTTTGCTCCGCCTGTGGTGGACGCAATCGACGACGAAATGAGGAACGCGCTATGGAGCTGCTGAGCACGCGGAGCATCCCGTGGAAAGACGAACTGCCGCATCCTGCCGTAGCCGGGAGCGTTCACTTCGGGCGTGACGAGATGGGGGTCGGCGAGGTCCAGGTGGCGGTCGCCTCCATTTCGGCTCGACCGACGAAGGGCGCCCTCGAGGCGATGTGGCGTACTCGCGGCACGAAGACGGCGATGCCGTTCGTGGTGGCCGCCGTGGCGCCTGACGGAGTGTGGCTGTACGGCCCCGACGGCAACGGTCAGCCGCTGGGCCCGATTCCACGGGGGCAGGCGGAGCTGCAGCTGCAGTCGGTTCTCGACGAGCCTCACGGCCTGGCCGCCCACCAGCGGATTCGTGCGATCCAACGCGCGTATGACTCGATCGGGCTGGGCGGGTTTGCCAACCACTTCCTTTTCGCCACCCACCACCTTCGGGTGAACGTGCCGCGTCGGCCGGATTGGGTATCGGCTCGCGAACAAGCCGAGCCGATGCTCTCGAAGCGCGGCAAGGAGCTCATCACCGCGCTCGGCTTCGCAGCGGACCCAGTCAGCCGTGCCTCGGGAAGCGCGCTCGTTCTTCGGGGCGCATCCGGATCTCGCCGGGCCATCGCCGTGCTCTTGGACGAGTCGGAGCAATTCGATCAGAAGAGTCCCTCCTATCAGCTGTCGCCGGTGGCGCACGGCCTCCAGCTCGCAGGACGGGAGGAGGTGCCCTGGCTGATCGTCCTGCGGCAGTCCACCCTGCGGCTCTACCCGGGTCGGGACGGCGTCGGCGTCGGGCAACGAGGACAGTCGGAGACCTTCTTCGAGCTCGACCTTGCCTTCATCGATGCCGACTTCGCCGGCCTGCTGCCACTCATCTTCTCGGCTGACGCGCTCGAGAGTGGCGGCTCTGCCGAGCAGATCCTCGACGGCTCAAGCCGCTACGCCGCTGACCTCGGTGCGCGACTCCGCGATCGCGTCTATCTCGGTGTCGTGCCGTCCATTTCTGTCGCCATCGCGGAGCGGCTGCCTGAGCTCGGAATCGCGGTTGACGCCGAAGGGCTCAAGACCGCGTATGCGCTCACCCTGCGGATCCTCTTCCGCCTGCTGTTCCAGGCGTACGGCGAGGACAGCGAACTACTGCCCGCGGGTCGGAACGAGGCCTACGACGCCAACTCGCTCCAGGCGTTCGTCAAGCGGGAGGCGGCCACGCCACCCGAGCAGTTCGGCGAATCAGCGTCATCTATTTGGCTCGACCTCGTACAGGTCTGGGACGCGATCTACAGCGGCAACCCGCGCTGGGAGGTCCCCGCATACGGCGGAAGCCTCTTCGATCCCGCCACTGATGAGGGCAAGCTGCTGAAGAAGCTCCAACTCCCGGACAGTGTGCTTGGCCCAGCTCTGCAGGCGATGCTCACCGAGGTGACCGAGGATGGCGTGACGGGCGCTGTCGACTTTCGCTCGCTGCAGGTCCGCGAATTCGGCACCATCTATGAAGGACTCCTCGAGTCCTCCCTGTCCCTGGCGGCAGTCGACCTCACCGTCGACCGATCAGGCGCCTTCGTCCCGGCGAAGGAGCACGATGAGGTCGTCGCTCCCGCAGGTTCGCCGTACTTCCACTCGGCGTCTGGCGAGCGGAAGGCGACCGGCTCGTACTTCACCCCGAAGATCGTCGTCGACCACCTGATCGAACGGTCCGTCAAGTCCGCGCTGAAGTCACACCTCGACAAGGTGCGCGAGCTGGTCGAGGCAGGGAAGGAGCGCGAGGCCGCGAGCGCATTCTGGGACTTCCGCGTCGCCGACCTTGCGATGGGTTCCGCCCATTTCTTGGTCGCTGCCGTCGACAAGATCGAGCGCGGCATGCGGGACTTTCTCACCGTGACGCCGGTGCCGGGGGTCCGGGCCGAGCTCAGCCGGCTCGCCGAGAAGGCCCGCGAGGCACTCGGCGACGACATCGAGGCGGCTGAGGCAATCACCGAGGCACAGCTCCTGCGACGGCAGGTTGCTCGCCGCTGCGTCTACGGGCTCGACATCAACCCGCTCGCCGTTGAGCTCTCGCGCCTCGCGATATGGATACACACCTTCGTTCCCGGTCTCCCGATGTCGAGCCTCGACCACAACCTTGTCCTCGGCAACTCGCTCACCGGCATTGGGACGATCGAGGAAGCACTCGACGCGCTCGACCCCAAGCGCAACCCCGGCCAAGCCACCTTCTTCGACGACGTGATCCTCGACGAGCTCGCGCGTGCCAAGACCCGGCTGGCCAACTTCGCCGCCGCCAGCGAAGCAGACAAGTCGGAAGTCGCGGCCGGCGCAAGACTTCTAGCCGAGGCTAAGGCGGCAAGTGACACTGCCCGTCGCATCTTCGATGGCGCTGTTGCGATTCAGTTTGGCAACATTCAGGCACCCAGCTTGCTAACGACTGACGACCTGGCGAAGTTTCTCGGTGATTCGTCCCTGGCCGAATCGGCGAAGCAAATCAAGCCGGCGCACTTCCCCTATCTATTTCCAGAAGTGTTTATCCGCGATGACCCGGGGTTCGACGCCGTTATCGGAAACCCACCCTGGGAGAAAGTCCGCTGGGAAGCCGCGCCCTTCTGGGCGAAGGTGAGCCCGGGGCTCATGGCGCTTCCGGACACAGCCCGCGACGCACGCATTGAACAATTGCGGCGTGAGCGTCCCAACGAGGCTGCCCACGAACAGCAGGAGATGGCCGCGCGCGCCAAACTGCAAGACTTTTTCAAGCGCGGCTTCGCTTGGCGCGGTGGTACACACCTTGAGACCGCTCAGCTGATGCTTGAGCGGGCCCTCAAGTCGACTCGCAGTCGAGGTCAAGTCGGGCTTGTGCTACCCCGGCAACTACTTGTGCTCGCTGGCTGGTCTAAGTTGAGGGAGCGCCTGGTACGTGACCACAGCCTCACACTTGTGCAGGCCCGAAATCATTCTGGATGGCTCTTCCAGGGAGTCCACGCGAGCTACGCAGTCGTTCTTGTGAGTGCGGGGCCTCCGACACCGGAGCCGGTCCGCGTAGCAGTTGTGACTGATGCCGCTGGGCTTGCCGGGATCTCAACAGCCACGACGATCGCAATGACGGTCACCGATCTGGAGAGTTATTCTGACGGGCTGGTTATCCCGTGGTTCGACAGCTCTGATGATCGTGCCGTCTTTGACAAACTGCGCGGCTGCCCAAGACTCAAAGGCAATGAAGGCTGGGTCGAGGCTGTTCATGATGCGCGATGGGACTTCCGCAACACAGGTCCTGACAAGCGACTGGCCAGTTCGACCCTCGACGACGGCGGTTGGCGAGTGCTGATGACCCGTCACGTCAGCGCTTATTCGCTACGCAGGTCACCTGCGTCTAAGCAATTCGTCAACGACCACGAGGCTTTGGTCGCGAAGGGCCGCGGCATCGAACGCCACGGGGAAGACGTGCGCTTGAGTGCTGCCCATCCGCGCATCGTCCTTCGGCACCCCAGCCGCAGCGATGACACCCGGACCATCATCGCAACGGCGCTCCCTGCCGCAGGGGTTCTCCACAACAAGGGGTCGGTGCACGCTGTCGCACATGTCGCGGGGACTACGGCTGAAGCCTCGCTGGCGCTACTCGGGCTCTTGAACACGACTTGCCTCGATTGGTGGGCGCGTCGGTTCGTTGACCGCCATGTGACGGCGCCTGTCGTCAATAACCTGCCGTTGCCGTCGTGGTCCCAGCCAACGATCGAGCGCGTCGCCGCACTGGTCGCAGTCTTACTCCACCGCGGTGGGTACGGTTGGGTCGCCGGAGACATCGACATACAGAGTTGGGCGGACCGCGCGGCAATCGAAGATTCGACGTCTGACATGGATATCCGAGTGGAAATCGAAGGACACACCGCAGCCGGGTTCCACTTGACGTCGGAAGACCTAGAGAGGGTGGCCGCGGATTTCAGTGATGCAGGAATGTCCCCTTCCTTGCTAGCCGGAGCTCAGGCACTACTAGACCAATGGAGCGCCCGATGACCCAGCTTCCCGTCTTCGCTACGAACCGGCTCGCGCCGCCGATGTGGGTCAGCGAGGAAATTAACCGGCTCCTTCGGGTCAACCGTGAGGCGCTTGCCCACGCGCCTGACGCCGCAATTGCCACCGCTTACGTCAACCCGGCTGGGTTCATGCTGCTCGCGGCGGAGCTTGAGCGGCTACCGCGCATCCGACTGCTTCTGGGTGCCGAACCGATCCCGGATCCCCTGATCCGGCTCGAACCGGACGCGGCGGCCAGTCAGCGGTTGCATGTTGCGCTCGCCAACCACGACGACTGGCTCAGGGCTGAGCGGGACGCGCTCGGCTTCGAGTACAAGTCGACGGAGTCTGCAAGGCGTCTGGTCGCGTGGCTGCGTGCCGCAGACGAGGCGGGGGAGCCGGTCGTCGAGATCCGCCGCTACACCGGCGGATTCCTTCACGGCAAGGCCTACATCAGCAATCACCCGACCCATCCTGCATACCTCGCCGGCTCCAGCAACCTCACCCTCGCTGGACTGACTCGCAACGCGGAGTTGAACGTCGGCGCCTCCGGAACGCACGGGTCCATAGGACAGGTCATCAAATGGTTCGAGGAGTGTTGGGCGGATAGTGAGCGATACGATCTGGCCGCACTGTACGAGCCGCTCTGGGCGGAGCACAGTCCGTGGCTCATCTTTCTCCGGATGCTGTGGGAGCGATACCGTGACCACCTGGACGACGAGACGGCCGGGCCGACGCGGTTCGACCTGACCCGTTTCCAAGCGGACGGGGTCAAGCGCATGCGCCGCCTCCTCGATGAGATCGGCGGCGTACTGGTCGCGGATGAGGTGGGCCTCGGCAAGACCTTCCTCGCCCTCGAGGTCATCGCCGCAGCGACGGAGGAGCAGCGCCAGCGCGTACTCGTCGCTGCGCCAGCCGCGCTGAAGGCGAGCGTCTGGGACCCGATCTTGGAGCGCTACGACATGAGCCGCCGGGTCACTGTGCACTCCTATGAGGAGATCCGCACGCGGATGGATCCCACTCACGCCATGCACCGCGCATTCTTCGATCGCGCCGAGGACGCGGCGCTCATCATCGTCGACGAGGCGCACAACCTCCGGAACGCAGGGGCGGCCAGGTCGGCCGCACTAGACCGCATCATTCTGGCCGGCAAGCACCCGAAGAAGGTGGTCCTTCTGACGGCGACGCCCGTCAACAACTCCCTCATCGACCTGGAAACGCTTGTCAAGTACTTCGTCCGCGACGACGCCCGTTTCGCGTCGATGGGCATACCGTCGATCCGTCAGTACATCAAGGACGCACAGAAGCTCGATCCCGAGGCGCTGACGCCGGGCCACCTGTTCGACCTCATGGACCAGGTTGCGGTCCGCCGCACCCGCCGATTCGTCAAGGAAAATTACACCGGCGAGACCGTTCCGGGCCCCGGTGGGAAGCTGATCCCGGTGGAGTTCCCCGACGCCAAGGTGCGCCGCGTCGACTACCAGCTGGATGCCGCCGGTCACGCTCTCGTGGGCGCGGTCACATATGCCCTCGACATCCCAGAGGAGGAGGCGCACGCCGCGTCATTCGACGTGCGGCGGGGCGACCCTGGTCGGCTCCTCCTCGCTCGATACGCCCCGAGCGCCTACCTCAAGAAGGCGAACCTAGACGCCACACAGGTGTCCAACATGGGCCTCCTCCGCTCGGCCCTGCTCAAGCGGCTCGAGTCTTCACCGGTCGCGCTCGCATCGACGCTGGGTGTGCTCATCACCGCCCATGAGGCATTTCTCTCCGGGCTGGCCAAGGGGCACGTTCTCATCGGCGGCGCCTTGCGCGACTACGTCAACTCTGAATCGGAGGATCTCGAGGAGATCATCGAGAACCTCGACGTCGACTCCGAGCATCAGGTGACACCGGCGCGTGACTACTACGCCGAGATTCTGAAGGGAGACGTCGAACTCGACCTGCAGCTGCTCCGCCGGCTGCGCGACCTCGCGCTCGCCGCCGCGGGCGACGGGGAGCCGAAGGCTGCAACGCTTGTCGAGGAGCTCGGTGCAATCGCTGAAGCCGCAAAGCCCGTGAGCCCGCGGGGAATCTCGTCGGCGGATCGGCGGAAGGTCATTGTCTTCTCCACCTACGCCGACACCATCCGCGATTTGCACGAACGCGTAACCGCCGCGCTGGAGAGCGCGGAGGACGATTCTCCTCTCGCGGACTACCGAGGACGCCTCGCTCCGGCCATCATCGGCGAGTACGCGTCAGGCAAGGCTGGCGGAATCCACCAGGCAGCTCGAGCCAACGCCATCGCGGGCTTCGCGCCGCGCACAGCGGGTCGTCTCGACGACGACGGCAATCCGCTCGACGACGACGAATACGACATTCTGCTCACCACCGATGTCCTTGCTGAAGGCGTCAACCTGCAGCAGGCGGCGGAGATCATCAACTACGACCTGCCGTGGAACCCAATGAGGATCGTCCAGCGCCATGGGCGTGTCGACCGGATCGGAAGCGAGCATGCCGAGATCCGCCTTGGCGTCTTCTTCCCGTCGGAGCATCTGGACGAGTACCTGCATCTCGAGAACACCCTTGTGCGGAAGCTGAAGCAGGCTGACGCCGCCGTCGGCGTCGGCACTGTGCTACCGGGCGTCGCGGCCTTCCCGCCGCAGGACCACTATGACGCCGACGACATCGCGGCCGAGATCCAGACGCTCGTCAACGAGGGCGGCGGCTCCGCGGCCGGCTCTGGCGAGGAGTACCGGCGCCGCCTCCTGAACGCCCTCGCGGAGGACAAGGGGCTGCGCTCGCGCCTGGACGATCTTCCGCACGCCGTCGGCAGCGGCTTTGAGCACCCAGGTCTGGACCACAACGTTTTTGTGTTCTGTATGCGCATGGGCGAGAGCGACAAGGTGTGGTTCCGGAACGTCTACGTGGATCAGGACTGGGCGCCATTCATCGGTGAGGAGAAGGGGAAGTGGCGCGTGGAAGACGACACCCTTGCATCGCTCATCGCATCCGACCCCGGGTCGGCCGATCGTGACCGCGTTCTGTCCAACGGTGCCTTCCGCGCCGCGTACGAGGCCTGGGCCATCGCCCGCGACGCCGCCCATGGCGACTGGACGAAGAACACCGACCCGAACGCGCTTACGGCCGCCTTGCCGCTGTCATTCCGGGAGGCTACTCGGCTCGCAATGGATCACGGGGCCGCACTGGGCGCCGAAGGCCAGGGTGATCTCGTTCGACGCCTCCGATCGGTGCCGAGCACCAAGGCCGCCCGGGCAATGCGGCAGGCCCTCCGGGTCGACGGCTCGCCAGCCAAGCGTCTCCAAGCGATCATCGACGTGCTGAACGAATATGGGATTCAGCCGGCGGAGAAAGTGCAGCCTCTGCCGCCGATCGAGCCGGAAGATGTCCGCCTGATCGCTTGGATGGCGGTGGCGGGCACGAAGGGTCGGGCGAGCTCGGCCGGATGAGTCTAGCGCCGCGACAACGTAGTGCCCTTGCACGCCGGTGTCCCCAGTTCGGGGGACTTCCGGCGTCGTGCTGCCAGTGGAATTGTTGTTCGACTGCTCACATGGCTCAGGCGTGTAAAGCAGCGACCACATTCCGGGAAAGGCTCGACTCGTTGCGGACTCGTCCTGGTCGGGCGTGCGCATCTGAACATGAGCTTTCGGGGAAGAGCTTGCCTGCCGACGGGCGGGTCGCCTGATGGGGTTCTGGGCGCGCGACCGCATGGACCTGCTCGGGCTGCCGGAACCGATCTTGCCTGAGCTGCCGCAGTCGCGGCCGGAATTTCCGTGCATGCACTGCGGACTCGTCTTCGAGTCGCAGGCCGAGCTGGCCGTGCATCGGTTCTACGGGCATTTCTCCGAGCGGCCCATCATCCTCGTCCGAGGTCGGGAGGTCGGCACCTCGCGCTTGATCGTCACCACGGTCACTGATCCCGAAGACTGGGTCTTCCACAAGATCGATATCGTCGAGCTCAACGGTGAGCTTCTCCCGCCCGAGCATGCGTCCGCGCTACTCGCGAGGCGTCCCACGGGTGTCGTGGACATCATTGCGCGGGGGAGTGGGCACGAACGGTTCGCGCAGGTCGAGTTCGCGCTGCCAACCGAGCACGACCTCGACGGGGTGGACGCCGCACTCCAACACCTCGTCAGCGGTCACGAACTGAGTCGCCGCGCGATCGTCGACTTCGTCGAGCGAGGCAGATCGAATAAGACCGCCGCGCGCTACCTTGACGGCCTCGCGAGCTACCTGTTCGGTGTCCTCGCTAGGGAGAACCTCGCGGACGCCGAACCGAGCAACACGGACGCGCTGGCTGAGCAATATACGGCACGATACGACACCGCCGTGACTGAGCTCGGCAGATACGACCGACCCGCTGCAGAGACGATCTGCGCCCTCGTCGCTTTCCATTACAACCAGTTCGATCAAGCCATGCGGAGGACTCGCAGCCCGCTCGTCTCAGCTGTCGCCCTACGAATGCAGAAGCTCCTAGCTAGCGCTACGGATGTCGATCTCGGCGACCTAACGCAACTAGGCCTCGCGGGCCTGGAATTGGCTCTCAGCGATTCCGCGACTGAACGTGTCCTTCTCGCGTCGGCTGCAACGATCGAAGGAAGTTGGGACGCGCACGTGGAAGCCGACTTCGCCGCCCTCGGTGGGGAGCGCCCCTATGACGAGCTCAAGCTCCGGGTGGTAGCGGCAGAGCACTACCTTGCTGTGGAAGATCACGCCGCGGCGCGCGCCGCGGCAGAACCACTCCGCCATGAGCGGAAGACGGAGGATTGGTACATGCAGTTTCGCAAACGAATGGATGCCCAGCTGTGACTGACCAGCAGTCGAGCGAGACATCGACGGACGACCCGAACGCTTCAGCGGACACCGCGGGAGCGCCTTCAAGCAATAGGGCGCCAGGCGCCGCACGACGCAAGCGGAACCGACGGAAGGCCGGTTCGACACCCGCGGACCGGGCTTCTATTGGAGCTCCAGAACATCCGGGTGCTGTCGTCGAGGACAGCGCCGGCGCCACGAGCGGGCCGAATCATGAGGATGAGCCGCTGGGTGATCACACGGTCCTGGCGACTCCCACTTCGGCCAACCCGTCCGTGGCCGAGTTCGACCTCGGCGCAGCTTCGAGCAATCAACCGAGCGACGACACTCCTACGAGCGAGCGCGGTAAGCAAGCGAAGGTCCCGCTTGCCAAGCCGGAGCCGAAAACTCAACTTGAGCTGTGGTCTTTGGCGTACGCCAGGCCGGACCGACAGCTTTCACTGAAGAAGGAAACGGTCGAGGCTATCGAACCGGAGGACGGTGAACTGGAAGCGGTTCGCCAACTCATCGATACCCGTCACCAGAATGACCCGGCGGTCTGGGTACCGGCCCGGATCCTGGTCGCCTTAGGTGAGGGTAAGGCAAGAAGGGAAGTCTGGCAGCGGGCTGCAGAGCTAAGCGTCTACGCCCTCTCCCGATACGCGGGTGTAGGCGAGCTGGTCGACTGGCCGATGCCGGCCACCTCCGTCGCCCAGAGCGGCGAGATGGTGTTCGTCAGGGCAGAGCAGCATGCAAGGCTACGCAAGCTCAACGACGACCGGGCCAAGGTTGCCGCGCAAAACGTCGTCCGTGCGTACGCGCTCCTTCAGGTGTTCGCGCGTAACTGGGACGCGACCAAACTCGCACTTGAGATGGCTGGACGCGTGTGGCGACCGACACAATCGCAGCAACAGTCCCACTTCGCCCAGGCGGCTGCGCTGATCGGAGTCTCGGTGGGGGAGCCGCTCGGGATTCTGGTCCAAGTCTTCGGCGAGGAGGTCCGGACTCAGAGACGCGAGCTGGCTCGGGCCCAGGCCGAGGCGCACAGGCGCGCGGATGAGGCGCAGAAGCTTGGACGGTCACTGGAAACGGCGGAGTGGCGTGCTCAGCAGGCCGAAGATCGCGCCACCGAGCACGAGGCACGGATCACCGAACTCGAACGCCAGCTCGACGGTGAGCGTCAGAGGGGCTCCATCGATCGGAGCCATCTCGCTGATGATTTCGAGACGCTCCGTGGAGAGGTCCTGCGTCGCCTGTCCAGCCAAGTCGATCTGCTGACCGACGGCCTGCACGCGTTGAAGGCCGGGCACTCGCCAATCGCCGAAGAGTATGTCGACCGTGCGCTGCGAGCGATTACCGGCGAGGTGGCTCGCCTTCGTGAAGTTGGAAAGGGTGAACAATGACTGTCGGCTTTGACTTCGGGACGACGAACAGCCTTGTTTCGGTCGTCTCCGGCGACCGCGTGATCGATCTTCTGGGTGAAGGCAACCTGCCGTACCCCTCCGTCGTGCGGTACGAAGGCGAGGCGGTCATCGTCGGTCACGAGGCGAGGGAGGCGCTTGATACCGCAGGCCTCGGCGTGCACGGGAATACCGTTCGCTCCCCGAAGTTCTTCCTCGGGGAGGAGTTCATCGACGTCGCAGGAGTGGACAAGAGTCCGGTCGACATCGTCGCGGATATCGTTCGGTATGTCCGCGCTGAGTCGCTCCGCAACAGTCGTCGAGTCGACTTGCGGGGACTCGATAACGCGGTCGTCACCATCCCGGTGACCATGAATGGCCCGCGGAGAGCCGCGCTCCGTCAGGCGTTCGGCCAGGCAGGTATCGGCGTCTCGCAATTCGTACACGAACCGTTTGCAGCGCTCTATGGCTACATTCGTGGTTCAAGTGACGTCGGCGATATCCTCCGCGACCTCCGGGGTCGCACGGTCCTCGTTGTCGACTGGGGTGGAGGCACCCTGGACCTCACGCTCTGCACTGTGGGTCGCGATCGGGTGCTACAAATCGCGAGCGGGGGCACGGCCACCGTCGGTGGTGATCACTTCGATGAGGCGATCCGGAACGCGGTAGAACAGCGGTTCGCTGCGGAAACCGACTTGGCGGCTGATGACCGGCCGTCGAAAGCGGCGCGTCTTCGTGCGCTGAAGCGCGCCGAGGACAACAAGAAGGAGCTCTCGAGTCAGCCGAAGGCCAGTTTCTACCAGCCCGGGTACTTCGGGGCGAGCGGAACGGACCTGGTCTACGCGTTAACCCGCACTGAGCTTGAGTCCATCACACGTCCGCTGATCGATGAGGCGATGCTCGAGATCGACTCGCTGCTCGAACGCAGCGGCACCGGGGCGGCGCAGGTATCCAGGTGCATTGTCGTCGGCGGCATGGCGGCGATGCCTGCAATTCGCGGTCGACTCATCGAGAAGTTCGGTCATGTGCGAGTGGAGGTGCCGGAGAACAGTGCGACTCTCGTCTCTCAGGGGGCCGCGTGGATAGCCCACGACCGTCAAGATCTCGTGCTGGCCAAGCCGATCGAGCTGGAACTCGCGCGCGGTGACTACCTGCCCCTTTTGAAGGCCGGCACACCGATGCCGTCGCATGGACAAGTGCGTGCTGAACGTTTCAGTCTCTACTGTGCGGATCCGACCGACGGAAAGGCCAAGTTCCCGGTCGTATCGCCGAAGCATCTCGTCGATTTCCCACAGTCGACGACGCAGCGCGAGACCCTGGGCATGCTCACGCTCGACGTCGATACGAAAGCACGTCCCCTCCTAGAACGACTCCATCTGGACGTAGAGATCGATGAAAATCTGATCCTCGAGGTCCGCGCGGAGTCGACCCAGGCCGGAACCATGGAGAGGGGTCGGTTCTTCGACCTGGAGTTCGGACTGGCGCTGCCGAGCGGCGACGGGGCTGCTTCTGTGGATGCGGACGTGCTTGACCAACGAGTCGAGGAGAGCACGGGCCTCACGATTCGGGCCAACGTCACCTCGATCGAGGGAAAGTCCGCGGAACAGCAACAGGCGACGATCCCCGGCGACGTGCTCTACCGGTCGCGTCGTGAGGCCTTCTCACCACCGCCCATCAAGAACCGCGCGACCGAGTTGCAGCGGGTTGAACACCTCTACTACCAGCCGTGCGCGGTCTGCAAACGCGCATGGGGCGACCCAGACTGCACCTGCGCGGCGTAGTCGATGGCCTCTGCGCATGCCGTCGTCCGGGTGACCAGAGACGGAGCCCTGATAGATGACGCGCTCCGTCGTCCCATCCGTCTCACACCCGATGGCTACGCAGGAGTGGTCTACGACGGCGCGGTGTACCCACTCCGAGCCGATGACACCATCGACGTCAGTGGACCGTCGTGGGAAATCGAGGACGCCAAGCGCTTCCTTCTGAGCGGCGCAACAATTCCGTTCGCGCCAGGTGCCGGCGCCGCCGGCTCCAGTCCGTACCTGGGGGCCTCCGATAGCTGGACGCTCGAGGGAACCCAATTCGGCTACTACTTCCTCTTCGACGCGCCGGAACGTGTCGCTGTAGCGACCATCGACCGGCTATCCGCAGCAGGGGTTGCGGTTCAGCGGTGGGATGTCAGTCACCGGCCAGCCGCCGATGGGAGCTACTACGACTGGTTCGCGAGACTGCTCTCAGATACCACCCAAGAAGAACTCCGCTCGCAGATCTCCACAGCACTCACGGCGGCTGCACCGGCGCCGCCCACCGAAACTCCGGGCGCCGGTCTGGCTCAACTTCAGCTTCGGGTGGAGATGCTGGTGGCGGAGGTGGCAGAGCTCTACGCGGCCTTGGGGGTGGCCAATGCGCAGCGCGACTCCGCGGAGGCACGGGTCGCGACTGAGACTGAACGGTCCGCTCGACTGGAGGCGGACCTCGCGAGGAGCGCTGCGCTCTACAAGAACCTCCGGGATGAGCACGAAGCGCTTGTTTCACAGGCGGAAAGCGCCGAGGACGAGGCGCGGCTCCGGCTCGAGAAGGAAGCGCTGATCGAAATGGCGCTTGCTGAGAATGCGGACCTTTGGAGCCGACTCCAGGAGTTCGAGGAGGCGCAGAGAACCGGCGACGCCAAAGTGCTGATCCTTCGTGCCGAAATTGACGAGTTGAACGAGCGGCTCGAAGAACTAGGTGAGCAGGAGCGGAGACGGGCACGTGCCGTGCGTCCGACTGTTGGGCCTCAGCGCGGTGTGCCAGGCTTCATCGAACGGTCCTTCCAGCGCCTTGAGTTCGTCCTGGACAGCCTCGACGCCCTCGAGGACTTCTCGAATCCAGCGGCCGCGCTGCGGGTGCTCTTTCAAATCGACACCGGCGACATGGTCGGAAAGGACCTCGAAGGCATCCGCGGCTGGCGGGAAGTCTCGAAGGTGGCCACCGGCAACGCCGGCCAGGAGGACCTGGGCCGCATCTACTATCTGCCGGGCGGGCCCAGGGTGCTGGTGAGCGTCCACATCAAGCAGGACGACAAGCAGCAGCAGCGTCACATCGGTCGACTCGCGCGCCTCGCCTGAACCCGCATCTGTCACGCCGTGGGTGATGCCGCACTGGCAAAGCATCTGCGAGCAAACCCTCACGACGACCTGGTCAAGCTCGCATGTCGCGGCGTGACCTGTCGGCGCGACCGCGCTCGCAACTACACGACTGCCGCGACAAACGACCGCGGATGAGGATGCGTTCGCCGCGGCACTCTTGGAGCTAGTGCTTGTTACTGCTGTCTCCTCGCTTGGGCATCGGCTTCGGCAGGCCAGCAAGTCCCGCCTGAAGGTCCGCCGGCATGATCCGCCCGACCCGGCCGAGGTAGTGCCCGAGGAACTCCGACCCGCCGGTGTTCACCCAGCGGTGGCCGCTCTCGTCGTCGTGCCACCCCTTCCAGGAGTTCCACCCCCGGCCGTCCTTGTAGCCGGCGTCAACGGCGATTTGCACTACTTCCGTCCGTGTGGCCCCGCGCTGTTGGCGGATGTTGATCGCTGCGAGCTTCCCCCAGAGCAAAATCGAGCACCAATCCCGCTGCTCCCGCGAGCCGTCCACCAACGGCTTCACCGGCGGCGTGTCCTTCTCGGGATCGAATTCGTCTGGTCTAGCGGAGCCGCGGACGCGGGCCAGGATGTCATTGAGTCGAGCGGTGATGTGCCGATGCTCTTCGGCTAGCTTGGTGAGTTCCTGGACTAGGGCGTCGTCTGTGATCGCCATTTTGTTACCTCCGTTTGTTTCACCTTGTTGTTTATAAAACTACTTTAGCTGATGCCTTATCAAGAGGGGGAGGTTGATCGCTCGGCCCACTCGGAGATGGGTCGCTCACGGGCTGCCGTTGGGCCCCGTCGATCGGCGCGGGTCGTCCGCCGGCTGCGCAACTTAGATGGTGGTCGGGCCGTGCCTTCGTACGAGCTCGTCGGTGGGCTGCCGTACATTGCTCACATGAGGAGAAGTCGCAAGCTCGAGCAGCACATCGCCGTCTTCGGTGAGAGCGGAAGCGGCAAGACCGTCCTGTTGTCATCCTTCTACGGTGCCGCGCAGGAGCGTGGGAACATCGTGAACGCCGGATTCAACCTCGTAGCGGAGAATCCTTCCCAGGGCACCCACCTCTCGCAGAATTATCTGGGCATGAAGAGGTCGGGAAGGGTCCCCGAGCCGAACCGTTTCGCGGCGAAGTCATATGCCTTCTCGGTGAAGGTGAAGAGCCGCGCTCAGGGCAGGGCGGCCGATGATGGGCGATTCGACGCGCTTCGGATGGTATGGCATGACTACCCCGGTGAGTGGTTCGAGCACGACGTGAGTGGGGTTGACGAAGCGCAGCGCCGGGTCGATACCTTTCGGAACCTGCTGCAGTCAGACGTCGCCTTCCTGATGGTCGACGGTCAGCGTCTCCTCGACAACGACGGCGAGGAGGAGAGGTATCTCAAGTCACTGTTCACCAACTACTGCAACGGACTCTTGCTGCTTCGCGACGATCTCTTGATCGATGGCAAACCGCTTGACAGCTTTCCGCGCATTTGGATCGTGGCGCTTTCCAAGTCCGATCTCTTGCCGGACATGGACGTCGACGAATTCAAGGATCTGTTGCTGGAGAAGGCGGGAGACGACATCGAGAAGTTGCGGGACGTACTAGGTGGATTATTCGCTTCCGATGGCGCCTTGGCGGTTGGTGAAGATTTCGTCACCTTCTCGTCGGCGAAGTTCGAAGGCACCAAGATCGAGGTCTCCGAGCGTGTCGGGCTAAACCTCGTGCTTCCCTTTGCCTGCGTGTTCGCCTTCGAAAGACATCTACGGTGGCTCCAGGCGGGCCGTGTGAGTCGGAAGGTCGGCCTTCAGCTGCTGGAAAACGCCGAGGTGACGGCGGCTGCACTAGGCGTGTTCGGCAACTGGGTGGCCAAGGCCGTCGGTTCCAGTAACAAGGTCGCCGCCGCCGTGGGTTTGCTCCTGACCGCTGTGGGGCCCAGCCTCGCCCACCTCGCCAAGGATCTCCAAGTCAAGCTCGTCGACTTCGACACTCGAGCGAGTGCGAAGCGGGACGGACTGGCGGCGGTGTTAGCCGGATTCCGTCGCGACCTTGTGAGAGCCGAGGAGGAGCAGATCCTCTTCCAGAGCCTCTCGTGAGACTTATCTGGGCCACCCGTGGCAAGCGCTGGGGATTCCTGTTCCTCGATCGGGGAGGGTTCGCGGACCCGCTGCCGGAGTACGATTCCGCTTTCGCGGGACTCGAAGGTCAATCGCAAGTCTGCCTGCGAGTCGGTGACCGCGTAGCGCTGCGTTTCGCGGACCCGCTGGGGCGTAAGGACGCAGCAGGCAGGGTAATCCCTCACGACCTCGTCGTGTTCCCGCCTCTGGCCGACGAGATCCACTCGGTCGAAGACGGGCTCGAGTTGGTCTGGGCGCGGCCAGAAGTTGCTGAAAAATTTGCGCGAATCTGGGCGTCACCTGAGCCACCGCCGAACCGATGACCGGCGTGCGGCGGGGCGTCGGCTGACGGGCTTTGTAGCGCGAGTTCGCGTCAGAATTGGTCGCCTCTTCACAACCTCGCAAGGCTCGCGGGAGCTGTAGATCGGCACCGCTGGTGCAACCGGAGTGCGGCCCTCCGAAGATGTCTCCGGTCCCTGCGCAGAAGAATTCCCCGGTATCCCCGCTGACTTCCAGCGCCGTTCTCGTGCTGGGTCCTTTCTCGCGGCCCATGCGGGCCTCGTCGGATCAGCGCGACCCATCCTTGTGCCACCAGAGCCGCGCCGGCCTGCCGACCGTCCCGCCCTCGATCTCGCCGGTCGCCTCAACCTGCGGCTCCATGAGCCGACGAAAACTGTCGCGGTGCCAGTCGCGGCCCAGCACCCGCTCGTGGAGCTTCCGCAGCTGACGCAGGGTGAACGGACGCTCGAGAAAGCGAGCGGGGTCCGGCAGCCGCCGGTACTCGGCACGCAGTTCCTCGGCCGCGCGCTCGACGATGCGGTCGTGATCGTACGGAAGCGGCGGCAGCCCGCCGACCGGAGCGACCCGGGTTGTGCTCTCATCGAGCGTGAGCCGGGGCGGTGCCGCCGCGGCGATATGCGCCACCGACAGCACCCAGCCGCGGTCGTCGCGGTCCGGGTCGTCGAACACCTCAAGCAGTCGTGGCTGGAGGTCGACGATCCCGGCCTTGTCCCGCAGCGACCGGAGCGCTGCGTCTCGAAGCCGCTCATCCGGATGCAGGAACGTTCCGGGAAGGCGCCAGCCGTCGCCGTCCCGCACGAGCACCACGGACAATCTGCCGTCCGGCGGCACGGTCAGCACCGCGGTGTCAACGGCGACGGACGGGCGCGGGTAGTCCTCGAGTGTCCGGCCGGATGAGTCCCTGTACTGCGTCACGACTCCAGGTTAGCGCGGCTCTTGCCAAATGTCGGTGGCTGCCTCTATCGTTCGAATCGGGAAATAGCGCGCCCCCCGCGCTAACAAGGAGGCTTCGATGAACGGATACGCACCCCTTCACGTCGGACACGGCGTCTACCAGGACGGCCTGACCGTCTTCCCGATCTGGGGCGACGGTCCCTCGGCCAGCGGCTTCAGCTGGAACGCCGCAGACCTCCGGGTCACCGAGCGGGAGGACGGGCCGGCGGTGAGCGAGCTGCTCGTCCAGAACGGCAGCGCGAAGCCGCTCGTCGCGCTGGAGGGCGACCTCGTCGAGGGTGGCTGGCAGGACCGCATGGTGGCTCGCAGCCTCGTGCTGACGCCGCACGAACAGCGCCCGCTCGACGCCCTCTGCGTCGAGGCCCGCCGCTGGAACGGTGGGATGACGCACACCTCCCGCGGACGGCGAGCTGCCCCGAGCGTACGCCACGGCAACGTCGGCCGCCGCGCCGAGCACGACACGCAGAGCGAGGTGTGGGGTCGCATCCACCGCTACGAGGAGCAGCTCGGCGCGACCGCCAGCTCCTCGATGCTCGACCACCTTGACCGGTCGGGCGGCACACCGATTCGGCTCATCGACGGCCAGCGGGGCGTCGTGCTCGGCATCGGCGGCAAGATCCTCGGTGCCGAGATCTTCGGCAGCGCGGCCGCCCTGAAGACCCGCTGGCAGGGCATCCTCGACGGCGCACTGCTGGACGCCCGGCTGGCCCCTCCGGTGCGTACCGAGTCGCGGCTTGCCCGCCGGTTCATCCGGAACCTCGGTGCGATGCCCCTCGTATTGGAGCGAGAGGCTGGCATCGCGCACCAGGTAGGTTCGCGGAACGAGCAGCTCACCGTGTCCGGAATCGCGCTGGGCACTCCTTACGACACCGCCGTGGCGGAGCTGTTCGCCGAAGTCGACGCGCTGCTGCACCTGGCGGCGTTCAACGAAGAGCACCCCTTGCTGGAGATGGCATGACCGCACCGGAACATGCGCGACGTTTCTTCCTGCACGTCACCGAGCCCGAATATCGGCTTCTGGCCGGGTACGCGATCGTTCCGCACGGGGCATTCAGCGTGAACTACGAGTGGAGCGGCGACGGCTGGCATCTCATGGGAGGAGATTTGCCGGACGACGACCGAGCCGACCGAGCGCTGCTCGAGTACGACGAGCGCACCTTCGCCGAACTCTATCCGCGGGTCGTCGAAGCCCTTCCGCTGCTCGCAGCGGTGCCGGTGGTTCCCGCAGCCCCCGAGGCGGAGCACGTTTGGACCGTCGAAGAGTTCCAGAACGCAGTGCTGGCAATGACATACGAGGAAGGGGTCACGATGGACAGGGACGAAGCGGTTGCGCAGGCGATCCGCGCCGAAGCGATCTCCCGGATGGCGCATCGCAAGCAGACCGACAAGCTCGGCGACCCCTACATCGAGCACCCGCGACGCATCGCGGCGACGTTCGATCCGGTCACCCAGCCGGTGGAGCACTGCGCCGCCTGGCTGCACGACGTGCTGGAAGACACGAGCCTCAGCCGGAAGGACCTGCTCGCCGCCGGCATAGCGCCGGAGATTGTCGAGGTGGTGCGGCTGCTGACCCGGCCGAGATCGAAGAAGAAGGTGGCGAGGTACTACGAGCGGATCCGCCAGCACCCCGCCGCGCGTGCCGTGAAGCTCGCCGACATCGACGACAACACGCTCGAGTGGCGGACCGCTCGCCTAGACCCCGAGTCGCGCGAGCGGCTCGCGAAGAAGTATCACGATGCCCGGCTTTCGCTTGGCGCAGAGGAGGACGCATGACCAAGAGGCTCACCACCGCACAGAAGGACCGCGCCGCCGGCACGCTACTGGCGCTCGCCGCAGGCGACGCCCTCGGCGCAGGGTACGAATTTCAGCCCCCGTTGCCCGAGCACGTCCCTGTTGTCATGAAGGGCGACGGACCCTTCGGATTCGAGCCGGGGGAGTGGACCGACGACACGTCGATGGCCATCCCGCTCGCCCGCATCGCGGCCGAAGGGCGCCGCTTCGACGATCCCGCGGTGCTCGGCCGCGTCGTCGCGGAATGGAAGGAGTGGACGAAGAGCGCGAAGGACGTCGGCGTGCAAACCAGCGCGGTGCTTCGGCTCGTCCGCGAGGCGACCGAGGCCGAGGCGCTGGCCTCCGCAATGGCGGTTCACGCGGACACCGGCCGCTCCGGCGGCAACGGATCCCTGATGCGCACGGCCCCCATCGCGCTTGCCTACCTCGACGACTCCGAAGGGCTGGCCGTCGCAGCACGGCGGGTCAGCAGCCTGACGCACTACGAAGAGGATGCTGGCGACGCCTGCGTGCTCTGGTGCCTGGCGATCCGCCACGCTGTGCTGACCGGCGAGTTGGACCTCCACTCGCAGCTCGCGTCGCTGCCGGAGGACCGGCGGACGCTTTGGGCCGAGCGCGTCGACGAGGCGGAGGCGAAGCAGCCGTTCGAGTTTCCGAAGAACGGATGGGTGGTCCAGGCCCTGCAGGCGGCGTGGTCGGCGATCACCCACGGGGACGGTCTCGTCGACACGCTTGAGCGCGCGGTGCGATGCGGACACGACACCGACACGGTGGCCGCGATCGCGGGAGCGCTGGCCGGAGCTCGGTACGGCGCCTCCACCGTGCCCGCCAGATGGGTACGGATGCTCCACGGCTGGCCCGGCTACCGCGCTCGCGATCTCGTGCGGCTCGCGTCCCTGGCTGTCAACGGCGGCCGATCCGACTCCTCCGGGTGGCCGGAGGCCGCGCGCATCGAATACCGCGGCTACGGCGACGTGTCGGCGCTGGTGCAGCACCCGCACGACGACGGCGTGTGGATCGGCGCGGTCGGCTCGCTGGACGTCGCCGAGACGGACGCGGTCGTCTCGCTGTGCCGGGTCGGCGGCGAGCAGGCGCGCGTCGATCCGGACAACCACTTCGAGGCGTGGCTGATCGACGACCCGGACCCCGAGAAGAACAAGAACCTGCCGCTGGTCTTAGCCGATGCCGCCGATGCAATCGCCGCGTTCCGCGCCGAGGGGAAGACGGTGCTGCTGCACTGCGTGCAGGCGCAGAGCCGCACGCCTTCTGTCGCGGCCCTGTACGCGGCCCGCCACCGTGGCGTACCGTTCGAGGCGGCGCTCGCAGAAGTGATTGCGGCCCTCCCCGACGCGCGGCCCAAGAACTTCCTGGTCGAGGCGGCACGGAAGGTGGTGAGTGCGTGACCAAGCCGATCCTCTACATCGACATGGACAACACACTCGTCGACTTCAGTTCCGGCATCGATCGTCTGTCGTCGGCGAAGCTCGAGAAGTATGCGGGCAGCTACGACGACGCACCCGGGATCTTCGGCCTGATGAGGCCGATGCCGGACGCCGTCAAGGCAATTCACCGGCTCTCGAAGCGGTTCGAGGTGTACATCCTCTCCACTGCGCCGTGGGACAACCCGAGCGCCTGGCAGCAGAAGGTCGAGTGGGTCCGCGACACATTCGGCGCGGACGATGACTCGCCCGTCTACAAGCGGCTGATTCTGTCGCACCACAAGCAGTTGAACATGGGGGACTTTCTCGTCGACGACCGAGGGGAGCGCGGAGCGCGGGAGTTCTCTGGCGAGCGGATCTGGTTCTCCTCCAGCTCATTTCCCGACTGGTGGCACGTTGTCCGATACCTGGAGCGGCGCGTCGAAGGCGGACGGAGGAGGTCTTATGCACCGCCGCCCGACATCCCGCGGACCAGTCGCCGTTTCTACCGGCTTCCAGGCAGCAATGGCGACGCGAACGTGGTTCATGTCGCAGTCACGCTGGGCTCTCACCGCCACTTCTTCGAGTGGGGCAGTGACGGGCGGTGGAAGCCACTCACGGCCGCGGCATTTGCTCGCCAGCGAGATGCCTCGCCAGTGCCACTGAACGCTTTCGTCCCAGACGACGGGTCTGAACTACTTGCCGAGGTGCCGTACCCGCCGGTCGAGCCGACTTGCAAAGGAATGGGAGACGGCTGGACTGTCGTCGACGAAGCGGCGGTGTAGGACGCGGCATGCCGCACGGAGCCGGTCGCCCGGGCCGCGTCGGTGATCCGCAGTGGACAGCGCGGGGACCGCGACACGTGGTGCCGCGGCCGCACGCCTCAGTGTTTCAGCGTTCACCCCGGGCGCTGTGGCGCTCGTCGTCGCTGAAGCCGCGCTTGTTCCTCTTCCGCACGTCCCCGACGTAGCGGCTGAGCGAGGCGTTCATCACCTCGACGGCCTCGGGCGCAGCGTCGAAGGTCATGGAGCTGTCCCGGTCGAAGCCGAGGCGCCCTCCGGTGAGCACGGCGTCCTGGTTGGCGCCGAGGAAGGCAAAATCCCAGTCGTACTTCTCCTTCTGGTGTTCCACGAGCTTGCGGACGGCGTCCGCCGAGTACTCCCGGCTGGCGTTCTCGTGGCCGTCCGTGACCACGACGACCTGCACGGTGGCGGGTCGCGCATGATCAGGCAGGTCGCTCAGCAGCTTGCCAAAGCCGTGCACCCCGAAGCCGATCGCGTCGAACAGCGCGGTGCTCCCACGCGGGTCGAGCTCGATCTGCACGGAGGCCGGGTCGGCCATGGTGTGAGTTACCTCAATGACGTCGTCGAAGGTGAGCACGTCCACCGTCAGCATCCCTGGCTCAGACGCCTGCTGTGCCAGCAGCGTCTGCAGGCCGCCGACCATGTCGTCGCGGATGCTGCTCATCGATCCGCTTCGGTCGATGATGAGCAGGAGGGCGGTGTAGTTGTCGTCGGTCATGGGTAAGTTCCTTCGGGTCGGGTGGGGTCGCTCGTCGTCGAGCGGATTCGAGCGTGGGGGATACCACTGACATTCGTGTCCTCAGACGTCGTCGGTCGTCGCGATGGTGCCGTTCTCGAGGTTGATCAAGAAGCCCTGCGGCAGCTCCGTTCCGCCGGACAGGACGAGCCGCGTCGCACGCAGCGGCGTCGTTCCGGAGTTCACCAGCCCGACCCACATGCCCCACTCGTCTAGCCGGAGCGGCTTGACGGGATAGCCGTACGGGTTGGTCTCCTCGAAGTTGTGCGGGTGCCGCGCGTACTGACTCGGCGGGATCACACCGAGCGTCAGCCGGAGCGTGTAGTAGTGCTCCGGAGTCATCGCGACGCGCTCGCCGGCGCGCGCGGCATCCGACCATTCCGGGAAGCCGCCCGGCCGGCCGCGTCTGAATCCGCGGTAGGCGAAGTTCATGAACGACGGACCGGGGAACGCGGGCGGGAAGTCGAAGAACACCCGAGTCCACTCGAGCGCCCGGCTGAGGGGGAGGCCGCTCCAGTACCCGTCGGCCATGGTCACGTCGTCAGACATCGGAACCTCCTTCACAGAGGCGACGCCTCCATCGGACTTGCCCGCACGCGGTTGCGGCGGACCGGCTCTTCCCCTAGGGCACCCGGTCGATGGACGGGGTTGCCGGACAGCCAGCTAGGTACTGACAGCTGTCGCTCTGGAACCTGTCCCCAGTATGGCGAAAGCCACTGACATCCCCGTTCGGGAGAACTTCAAGGTTCGCTCTCGGGTGCCGACATCCGCGGATGTCGGCGGTGCTCGTTACTGTCGCCGCATACGGCACCGAACCCGACGCGTGCCGACGCAGGACGGAGCAAGACATGATCACGAAGATTCGGCTGGAGAGCATCGATCGGCTGCGAGTCGGCCACCTCGTCACCTGGGATTGGCAGAAGCCCACGCAGCGTGCCGCCGAGGTCACCGAGGATCGGACGGTGGATGGTGTCCGTACGCTGACGCTGTCCGACAAGCTGGGCCAGACGATCGAGGTCACCAATGACACGGTGGGCGACTTCGACCTCTCCGTCCCCGAGGGCTGGTCGCCCCGTCCGGTGGCGAAGTCGGCTGGCGACGACCGGTCGCGTCCGCGGACCGAATCGCCACGTGGGTACCGATCGCGAGCGCGACGGGTCCCGGCCGAGCAGTACCGAGGAGACCGGGCAAGCGCGCTGGCCATCTTCCGCCTGCTCCAGCGTCACGCCACCCACCTCATCGCGCTCCCCACCGCGGAGCACCCTGCCCAGCGGCTGGCGATGCGTGACCCGGAGACCGGGGTGCTGACGGTGCGGCTCACAACCGGCCCGCTCGAGCTGCTGCCGGGCGATTGGCTCATCTGGCGGGATCGCCAGCTTGCCGCGGTGAGTGACGAGGTCTTCCGCGCGAATTACGCTGCGGAGTTCTGACGGTCGGTGAGAGCTTCGCCGGCGACGGCTCAGCACCGCGCATCTCGGACGAAATCCAGATCAGCATCCACGTGCCCGTTCCGGTCCCTCGAGGATCGCTCCACCAGCGATGGCGGGTCTGCGAGCTCGATCACACGGCCGAGGACGCGCACCGGAACCACGGTCTTCCTGGATACGCGCCCGATCCCTGGGCTCTGGTCATGACCGCACTGGATGTGCTGTTCATCAGCGGTGACCTCGGCGGGAACGTGCCGCCGACGGTGGCGATCGCCGAGGAACTCGCGCGGCGAGGCCATCGGGTCGCCGTCGCCGGGATTCTAATCCGCCGGGGCGACCGGATCCCCTCCGGTCTCATGGAGCTGCCGCTGCCGGCGCTCGCCGACATCGACGTGACGCGCAAGCCCGGGTGGGTGGGGCTACCGCGCGCGGCCGGCCGGATCACGGTCGGCGGCGCGGTGGCGAGGGACGTGGGGGCGTTGCTCGCGGGTCGTCCGGTGGACGTGGTCGTCGTGGACGGGGCCATGCTGAGCGCGATCCGCGAGGTGCTGGCCAGCGGTATCCCGACCGCGGCGCTGTTCCACACGTTCGGGCAGCTGTGGAACGAGGGGCTGGGTAATGGCGCTCTGAATGCACTATTGCGGCCGTTCGGGGTCGCGCCGCGCGCACTGTTCGACCGCGCGGACGCTCGGCTCCTGGCGACGGATCCGGTGCTCGACCCGGCCGGAAATGGTTCGTCGCGATTCGCGTTCGAGTGGCTTGGAACCACGGAGCGAGGGGTTCCAACGGAGCCGAGGACGCCTGGTGAGCCGGCGCTCGTGCTCGTCAGCCTCAGCACGGTGTGGCTGAAGAACCAGGGGGACGTCTACCGGCGGATCGTCGCGGCGCTCGGACAGCTCGATCGCGGTGAGCCGCGGGTGCGGGGGATCGTCACGACGGGCGGCGTCCAGTTCACGGGCAACCTGCGACCCCTCCCGAATGTGGAGATCCGAGGACGCGCGCCGCACGGCGAGATCCTGCCGCGTGCCGATCTGGTGATCGGGCACGGCGGCCACGCCACCACGATGCGGGCACTCGCGCACGGGGTGCCGCTGCTGATCATGCCAACGAACCCGCTTTCGGACCAGCCGATGATCGGCAAGGTCGTCGAGTCACCGGGCCTCGGCCGCACCCTCCATCGCAACGCGAAACCGGAAGCGATCCGGGACGCCGTGCGCGGGATCCTCAACGACCGTGAGATCAGGGAGGCCGCCGCGCGGACCGGGGAGCGTCTTCGGGCACAGCGCGGAGCGGATGTGGGGGCCGACCGGATCGAAGCGCTCGCCGGAACGCCGTGATCCGCGGTCCCTCGCGACACGCTCCGAGGCAGTCTGTGCTCAGCCCTGGAAGTCCTCCGGGTCGACCTCTTCGAGGAACCGTTTGAACTCGGCGAGCTTCGCCTCCTCGTCCTCGTGCGGGCCCTCGGTCTCGTCGACGATTCCGGCCTCCTCGAGCACCTCGTCGGCGACCCAGATCGGCGCGTCAACCCGCGCGGCCAGGGCGATCGAGTCGGACGGGCGGGCATCGAGGACGCGCCGGCCGTCGCGGGTGACGAGGGTGATCTCCGCGTAGAAGGTGCCGCCCTCGATCTTCGTCACCTCGACGCGCTCGACCTCGGCGCCGACGGTCTCGAGGAGGGTTTTCATCAAGTCGTGGGCGAGCGGCCGCGGCGCCTCGGCGCCCTCGACGGCGATGAAGATCGACGTCGCCTCCTGCGCGCCGATCCAGATCGGCAGCATCGTGCCGGTGCCGGGCTCTTCGAGGATCGGCTTCAGCAGGATGACGGGCTGCGAGCGGGAATCGACCGCGAGGCCGACGACGCGGACCTGGACCATGGCAACCCCCAGAACTCGACGGGATGACGGCGCCATCGTAGGACAGGTCCATGAGTCCGGGTTCAGGGAGCCGCGTCGGGCCTCCGCCGCGCGACTACGGAGCCCCGAGTCCGGCCGGCTCCGACAGGGACTTCGGAGAGCGAAGCACCGTCACGATCCAGCCAGCCACGGTGAGGGTCAGCAGCCCGTATCCGACGCTCGCGACGGGACCCGCGCTGCTCACCTCGGCCCCGGAAAGGTACATCAGCGCATGCCCGCCGAACGGGAGGGCCGCGAGCGCTCCGACGACCCGCACCCACACCGGCGCCCACGCGGACGCGGCGATCAGCAGAAGCCCGGGCGCGTAGAGCAGCACGCCGACGGCGAAGGATTCCTCGCTGCCGGGCGCGGCGACCGGGTTCATCACCCGGGTCTCCCCGAGCGCGAGCAGACCGAAACCGGCCGCGACCAGCGGGTCGCCGGCGGCGGCGCGCCGCAGGGCGAGCAGCACCGAGCCGAGGATGAGCCCCGCGGCGCTGACCGCGTAGAACACGCTCTGGAGGTCGCCGCCTCTGGGAAGGAAATTGCCGGCGAACCCGAGCACCGCCCCGACGGCGAGCGCGCCGACGAGGACCCATCGAGTCCGGTTCGAGGTGCGCGGCTCCGCCGACGCACGGGTCGCGGTTCGTGTTTGCATGGTGTTCCTCTCCTTTCGCTCCTGAAGCGCCGCCGGATGCGGCGGTTCGCATGAGTTGCGCCGACGGTATGGCGGGGACGCTCCGGCCGAGAAGCCGGGAAGCCTCCGGACCTGGAGCGGGAAGCCGCCATCTTCGTGGGGGATAGCCCTACGATCCCGTCGGGGGAGGCGGCTTCCCGGCGTCCGGCCATCGCGCCACAATGGCGTGCATGGAGCGGATTCCCCGCACCGCGGTCGCCATCCTGGCCGCGACGGCGATCCTCTGCACCGCCGCCGGGCTCTGGCTGCACGCGGCCGGCGGGCAGACGGCGCCGGGCGGCCTGCTGCAGTACGCCGTGATCTCCGTGGGGACCGCGGCGCTCGGCTCGTTCCTGCTCTGGCGGCGGCCGGGCAACCGGTACGGCCAGACGCACCTCGCCATCGGAGTGCTGTTCGGCGCAGTAGTGCTGGCCGCCGGCGTGTTGTCGGCCGGCGACACCGCCGTCGCGGTCCCTGGGTGGACAAGCGGGATCGCCCTGGCCGCGTCGTGGCTGCTCGCCGGTGCGCTGCTGCCGTTGTGGGTCATCGCGATCGTCACCTTCCCTGACGGCGCGTTCCACCACCCGCTGGCGCGGCGGGGCACGATCGCCGTCGCCGTCGTCATGCCGACCCTCGCGCTGCTGGCGTACCTGCTGGCGCCGCCGGGGGAACCCCCACCACTCGTCCGGGTGCAGCCGCCCGCCGGAATCGCCGGCCCGCTCGCGGCGGGGAGCGATGCGCATCCGGTCTTCGCCGTGGCCGCCGCCGGTGCCGCGGTCCTCGGTGCCCTCGCGCCCATCGCGGCCGTCGCTGCGCTGCTGCACCGCTTCCACACCGGCGGGCCGGTCGTGCGGCAGCAGATCAAGTGGCTGCTGGTCCCCGCGGCGGTGTCGGTCGCTCTGCAGACCGTGCCGGTGCACGCGATCGAGTCGGAGCCGTTGGCGGCGGCGGCGCGCGCCCTGGTCCTCGCGGCCGTTCCGCTGCCGCTCATCGCGGTTGCCGTGGCGGTGCTCAAGCACCGCCTGTGGGACATCGACGTCGTGATCCCGAGAGGACTCGTCTTCACCCTCGCCTCAGGTGTGCTGACCGTGTGCTTCCTCGGCGTCGCGCTGCTGGCCGGGGTGAGCCTGGGCGGGCCGGATGCCCGGGTGGCGGCCGCCGTGGGGCTCGCCCTGCTGGTGGCGCTGCTCGCCCAGCCGCTGCGGCGGCGGCTGGAGCGGAGGCTGTCGCGGCTGCTCTACGGGGACCAGCCCAGCGGGCTGATGGCCCTCGCCCGGCTGAACGGCATCGCCGATGCGGCGCCCGGTGCTCGGCAGCTCGGATTTGGCATCGCCGACGGGCTCCGAACGTCGCTCGGGTCCGGCTGGGCCGGGGTCTGGCTCTACTTCGCCGGGGACGGCGCCGGAACACTCCGGCCGCTCGCCGTGGCGGGCGCAGGGGACGGCCTCTCCGCGCTGCTTCCCCGGCCGGCCGTCCCAGTGCTCAGCGGTCTGTCCGGCGCCGTCCCGCTCAGCGATCTGCCGCCGCCGGTCGCCGAGAGCGTGCGGGGCGTGCTGCCCGAGGAGCCGAGGCTCGTCGCGCCGCTCGTCTCCGGTGGCGCACTGCTCGGCCTGCTGGCGTGCGGCGGCGCAGCCCATGCCGTCACCCGGGAGGAGGCCGAGCTGCTCACCGTGGTGGCCCGGGAGTCGGCGCTCGCCCTGCGGAACCTCCGCCTGGAGGAGGAGCTCCGGCAGCGGCTCGAGCAGATCGAGCGGCAGGCCGCGGAGCTGCACGACTCCCGCCAGCGGCTGGTCGCCGTGCAGGACGAGGAGCGCAGACGGATCGAGCGGGACCTCCACGACGGTGCGCAGCAGCGGCTCGTGTCGCTCGCCGCCCGTCTGCGCCGCGCGGCCGAGACGGGCGGCCGGCGCGACACGGCGCTCACCGAGCTCGCCGACGAGGCGGAGGAGGCGGTGTTCGCACTGCAGGAGCTCGCCCGGGGCATCTACCCGAGCCTGCTGGCCGACCGCGGACTCGTCCCGGCGCTCTCCGCGCAGGCGGCTCGGCTGCCGGCGGACATCCGGGTGGAGGCAGGTTATGGCGTCCGCGGCCGGCGTTTCGACCGCGCGGTGGAGACGGCGCTCTACTTCGTCGCGCTCGAGGCCCTCACCAACGCGGTGAAGCACGCGCCCGGTGCCCGCATCGGAGTGTCCCTCGCTGAGGATGCCGGCGGCGTGACGCTGGAGGTCCGCGACGATGGTCCCGGGATGAGCGCCGCGGGAACCCGCTCCGGGACCGGCCTGCAGAACATGCGTGACCGGATCGAGGCGCTCGGCGGAATCCTGACCGTCGGTGACCTGCCGGGCGGCGGCACCCGGGTGCGCGCCCGCGTCGAACGGATCGCGGGGCTCGACGACGGCATCCCCCGAACCGGAAGGCAGGAACGGGCGTGACCCGCGAAGGTCAGGAGCCGGACTCCCGCAGGTAGATGAGCACCGCGGCGACGCGGCGGTTGAGATCCGACTGCTCCGGCACGCCCAGCTTCGCGAACACCGCCGCGATCCGCTTCTCCACCGTGCCGATCGCGATCGCCAGCTGCGCAGCGATCGCGCTGTTGCTGCTGCCCTCCGCCATCAGCCGCAGCACGTCGAGCTCACCGGGGGTCAGCTGCGACACGGGTGAACCCGGCTTCCTCGACCGTCGGTCGAGCAGCGTCTCGAGGATCCGCGGGTCGAGCACCGACCCGCCGGCGGCCACCTCGCGAAGCGCCCGCACCAGCTGCTCCACGTCGCCGACCCGCACCTTGTGCAGGTAGCCGTACCCGGCGACCCCGTGCTCCAGCAGCGCCCAGACGTAGCCCTCGTCCTCGTGCTGGCTGAGGATCACGACTCCGGTCTCCGGAGCCTCGCCCTTGATGAGATGCGCCGCGTCGATGCCCTCCATCGAGTGCCCGGGCGGCATCTTGATGTCCATCAGCACCACATCCGGCCGCAACCGCCGGAACTCGGCGACGACGCCGTCGAAATCCGACGCCTCACCCACCACCTCGACGCCCGGAACCTCGGCCAGCAGCCGCCGGGTGCCCTCACGCATGAGGTACTGGTCCTCCGCGATCAGCACCCGGAGCCGGGAGAGGCTGGATCCGGTCGCCACGTTCCGAGTGTCGTCGCGCCGGGACGCCGGGCGCAACCGGCCGGCGGCCAAGGGCGAGGGGTGCCGGCCAGGCCTACCTCAGCCAGCGCCGCAGTTTCTTGCGGGATGCCGCCTTCCACGCGTCGCGGTACTCGGCCTCCAGCTCGGCGATCCGCGTCTGCTCTAGCGCGTGGAGGCGGCCGTAGCTGAACGCGTTCGCGCCGTCCAGATGTGCCTGCACCCCGAGCTGCCGGATGCGGGGGAGCAGCGTGACGGCGTCGTGGTGGTCGCCCAGGACCTCCTGGACCCGCTCGGCCGCGGCCGCGAACCGCTCCGCGTCCTCGCCGTGGACGGGTACAAGCGCCTCGGCGGCGTACCGCGTGCGCTTCGCCGCCTTCCGCACATCGTGAAGCAGCACGACCCGCTTCTCGGGATCCGTCTCGACTTCAGCGGCGGCCACGCGCTTCCGCAGTCGCTTGAAGTCGGCGGTAACCCGGCCCCGGAGCAACTTGGCGGCCCGCTTCTCGGCCCCGGGCGTCCACGGCGGATCTGCCACGAGGACCCGGAGGCGGTCGACCATCGTGAAATACCGCTCGGTGCCCATCGCCTCGACGGCGCGACCGCGCGCGTCGCGGTGTTCGCCTGAGAGCTCGCGGTCGACGTGTTGCGAAACCGGTCCGATCATCAGCTCAACGGGGTGGTCGGCGATGGTCTTCGATAGGTACTCGTGCGACACCTCCAGATCGCGCGCCTCGCCCAGCAGGCCCGCGATCCACCTCAGCTCGTCGCGGATCGGGTCGGTCTGCTCCCGGTCCAGCAGGGGACGGAACGTCGCCAGCGCACTCCGCAGCCGCCGGGTCGCCACGCGCAGCTTGTGGATCGAGTCGGGGGCGTCCCAGCGGGTGAGCACGTCCCAGTGCTCCAGCTCGGCGAGCTGCTGGCGCAGGTGGGCGCCGACGACATCCGCGGCGGAGCTGCGCCCGCGGATCCGCTTGGGCTCGTCCGTGCCGGGGGAGGATGGTGCCCGGTCGCCGAGGATGCGGGCGAGCTCCGGCTCAGGAGCTGCGCGCGTCGCGTTGCTCGCTTCCAGCAGTACGCCGAGGTCGTCGAGAACCCTTCGCTTGCCGTCGGCCAGCTCGACCGTCCACTGCCGCCAGGCGAGCAGTGGCCCGGTGTCAACAGGTGCGGCAGCACTGCCTGAGACCCGGTCGTCGCGCAGGCGCGCGACCGCCGTGCCGGCCTTGTCGAGCAGCGAGATCGTTCGTCGGTCCGTGCGCGTGCGACCGATCGGCACGAGGGTCGCCCCGCGTGTATGGAGGTGCAGCGCATCGCGGAGCGGCTTCGGGACGGTATTCGTTCCGATGCCCGGACGGCGCAGCACCGTGGCGCCGCCATCGGGCGCGGGCAGTTCAAGACGCCAGCCGGCATCGGGGACGCCGCTCCGGTGCAGCAGCGTGATCCCCGCGCTGGTCAGGGCGAGGTCGGCGGTGTCGAAGTACTTGGTCGAGAACTGCGCTGACGCGACACCGTCCGTGCCGGCGATGCCCTTGACGCTGTCAAGGAGGGGGAGGTCCACGTCGTCGGCGACGCGGAACGTGCGGGTGTCCGCACCCGACTCTGGATCCATATTCCGGTTCTACACCCGCTGCGTTAACGGCGGCCGAGACCGCAGACGCGGATGCCGCCCGCGAGTACCCTGGCCCCGTGGCCACGCTGAGAGTGCCGCTCCGTGCCGCCGCGGTGTCACTCGCGGCGAGCGGACTGATCGTGGCCGCACTGCTGCCGCTGCATCCCAGCATCTTCGACCGGCCCATCGGCGAGGTCGTCGCCGACACCCCTCTGTGGACGGCGATCCACTTCGCCGGGATCGTCGCGTTCCCGCTGGCGGTGATCGGCGCGGCGGGGATCGTCGCCGCACACGGGGAGCGGATGGGCCGGCTCGGCCGCATCGGGCTCCTCGCCACCCTGATCGGCGCGTTCGGCGGGATGGCGCTCGCCGCGCTCGAGACCCTCGCCTTCCCGGTGCTGGCTGAGCGTTCCCCGGAACTGCTGGCGATCGACGGGCCGCTCGTCGCGTCGTGGCAGTTCGTCGTGTTCGGTCTGCTGGCGTTGGCATGGCCGGTCGGGCTGGCGCTGATCGGGCTGTCCGCGATGCGTGCCGGGCGCTATCCGCGGCCGGCCGGACTGCTGCTCGCGATCGGCGGGCCGGCCTTTCTGCTGCTAGCCGGACCGTTCGTGCCCGTCGCCGGCGTGCTGGCGAGCCTGCTGTTCGGCGGCGTGCAGGTGTGGTGGGGAGTGCTGCTCTGGCGGACGGAGCGGCGCCGCAACTGACGTCACGAACCCGTTGGTCGGCCCACCATCTGAGACACCCGGACGAAGTGCTTCGCCGCCCGCAGCCGTGCCCCTGAGAATTCCTCATTGCCAACGGTCCCACCACAGCGCTACAGTCAGCCATCGATCCGTCCCGGGGAGTCGATGCTGACTTCCCATGTCAGCAAGGACGTTCCCATGTCCGGTTCGGCACTTCGCACTCGTCCTCTCCGCAGAACGGCGCTCGGAGCAGCGCTCGTCGCCGCACTCCTGGCGGCAGGGTCCACACCCGTCGCGACCGCCGCAGTCAGCCAGCCGGTCGACATCGACTTCGTCACGCCGGACCCGTCCGACGAGTACGGCATCACCCTGAAGCGGGTGGTCGGCGGGGCCAACGAGGAGGACTGGCCGTTCGGCAACCAGCCCGGCTCCTACCTCGAGGTGAAGATCACGACGCTGAACGCGCTGCCCCAGGAGTTCGGGCTGGGCGCTGACCTGCACGAGCAGGGGGCCACCGAGTACCTCTGGCTGCCGGAGACCTGGAACGACCCGCCCGGCGACGGGGGCTTGAGCTCCGTGTTCCGGGCGTTCGCGACCGAGGCCGAACCGCTGGTGCAGAAGATCCCGGACTGGCCCGGCGCCACGTTCGCCTTCTACCGGCTCGACGACGGCAGCGGCCCGCTTCCCGAACCTGAGCTGATCGGCACCTACACCACGACCGGTGGGTTCGTGCCGCTCGCGGTCGACATGCAGAACGGGGAGGAGCTGAACGTCGGACGGATCGCCACGGTCAGCGGCGCGGAGATCTTCCCGGGAGCCACCGCGACGGTCACGGCGAGCGGCCTCACCCCGGGGGACCAGCTCGGCCTGTGGCTCGCGCCCGGCTACGACTACTTCTGGTTCATCCTCTCCGGTGCCGCGCTGCCGCCCGGGTCGGTGCCTGTCGGCAGCGGCGTCGTGGACGCATCCGGCAACCTGTCCGCGCCGTTCGTGGTGCCGACCGACACGGACTACGGGCCCTACCAGCTCATGGTCGGCGATCCGGCGACCCGCGACTGGCCCGCCGGGACGGCCCGCTCGTTCGAGGTCCTCCCGCCCGAAGAGTCCGGCACCGTGCCGACCCCGACCGGATCCGGCGTCGCCGTCGACGTGCCGCTCGGGCCGACCAGCGTCGGGCTGACCTTCCCGTCGGTGACCGGGGTGGGCGACACGACCGTCGTCTCATCGGCGACCGGCCCGACGGTGAGCGGCTTCACGATTCCGCTGGACCCGCAGCTGTACTTCCACATCGACACGACCGCCGACCACACGACACCGGTCGAGGTGTGCATCAGCTACGACGCGGCGGAGGCGCCCGGGATGATCGACCTCTACCACTACACCGTCGTCCGCGACTCGAACGGAGTGCCGATCGGCTCGCAGTGGCAGAACATCACTACGACCCGCGAGCCGGGCGTGGTGTGCGGGCTCACCGACTCGTTCTCACCGTTCACGCTCGGCGTGCCGGCCGATCCGAAAGCGAAGAAGGCGCAGTGCCTGAACGGCGGATGGCAGCTCAACGCATCGCCGGTGTTCAAGAATGAAGGCGCGTGCGTCAGGTATTTCGCGAAACAGCGCTGATTCCCCCTACCGTGGAGGGGTGACCGGCGAGGGCGACGACGACGACTGGACCCGCGTCGCCGGCGTGATCGCCGACATCGCCCGCATCGGGGCGCTGGTCAGCGTCCCGGTCGCCTGGCTGATGCTCGGCATCGGCGAGGGACTGCTCTTCGCCGTGCTGTTCGTGGGGCTGCTGGTGCCGCGGCTGACGAAGGTGCCGCGCCCCTTCGACGCGGCGTTCGGTCTCACCATGCTCGCCGCCACCTGGAGCAGCGCCCTCGGCTGGTACCGGATGATCCCGTGGCTCGACATCCTGATCCACGGTGTGACCAACGGGGCGATCGCGGCGATGGTGTACCTGGTGCTCGCCCGGCTGGGGGTGGTGCGCGACCTGCACGACCCCGACCGCAGCCTCGCCCACTCGAACGTGACCGTGGCGGTGCTCACCACCTCGTTCGGGCTGGCCCTCGGCGCCATCTGGGAGTTCCTGGAGTGGTCGGTCGAGAATTTCACCGACATCCGGGTGCACGTCGGCTACGACGACAGCATCGGTGACATGGCCATCGGCGGTTCAGGCTCGCTCGTCGCCGGACTGCTGCTGGTGCTCTGGGCGAGAGCCGGCCGCACGGTGAAGCGCGGCGAAGACCGCACATGAGCCGGCCGGCCGACACCTCGTCGTCGACGCACTCCGCCGCCCCCGGGGCGCCGGCTCTCGATGAGGGGCGGATGCTGCGCCTCCTCGCCGCGGCCGGCGTCGGGCTCGCGGGTGTGCTGGGTGCCTCCCTGCTGCTCGCGCTCCTCGGCGGCTGGCTGACCGCCGCGGTCTCCCTCGTGGACCCCGCCGACTGGCTGAGACAGGCGGTGCCGTGGCTGGCCTCCGTGCTCGACGGCTTCAGCTTCCTCGCCGACATCGGACGGAACGCCGGATGGGCGCTGCTCCCGGCCGTGGCGGTCGCGCTGCTGATCCGCCGGCTGCAGGGCCTGGCGGGATTCGTCGCCGTGACCGCGGCGGGCGCGGTGCTGCTCGGCGAGACCGGTGCGCTCGTCGCCGTCGCCTGGCACACCGGCGAGGGAAGCCAGGCCGCCACGACGCCGGATCCGGTCTACGACGACGTGCTCGGCCTCACCGTCACCGCCGCCGTGGGGGTGCTGGTGCTGCTGCCCGTACTCTCCGCCGCCGCACGGCGGTGGCTGGTCACCACGCTGGCGGTGATCGTGGTGGCGTTCGGCGTGCTCGCGGTGCTCTCCGGCTTTGGCACGCTCATCGCGGTGGTGGGCGGATGGCTGGTCGGCGCAAGCTGGACGGCTGTCGCCGTGGTCGCGTACCGGCGGTTCGCCGTCGGCCCGAACGCGGAAGTGGCCACTGACTCCTCGACTGGTCCCTCCGACAGGCTCAGGGACCGGGGTGTCGACGTCGACACGCTCAGGGACCGGGGTGCCGAGGACCCGCGCGCACTGCAGCCCGCACCCGCCCGCGACCGGGTTCCCGTGCACGGCGTCCGGGGGGTGCTCCTGCTGGTGCTCGCGGCGCTGCTGATCGCCGGGACGGTGCTCGGGATCGGGCTGCTGCTGATCACGCCCTCCGCCGCGATCCAGCGACTCGACGAGGCGATCATCGATTGGATCGTCGGAACCCGGACTCCGGAGCTGACCGCCGCGGCGACGATCATCGATGCGATGGGCAACACCGCCGGCATCCTCGCGGTCCACCTCGCCGCCATCCCGATCTCGCTCGCGCTCACCCGGCACCGCGCCCCGTCGGTGTTCCTCGTCGCCGCACTGGTGGGGGAGACCGCCATCTATCTGGGCACCGGAGCGATCGTCGGACGGGACCGGCCCGAGGTCGACCATCTCACGATGGGGGTGCCGGTCACCTCGGGGTATCCGTCGGGTCACGTCGCCGCGTCGCTCGTCACCTACTGCGGCATCGCGCTGCTCGTGATCGTCTGGTCGCGGAGCCGCTGGCGGCACGCCGCGCTCCCGGTGGCCGTGCTGCTGGTGCTCGGAGTCGTGTGGGCGCGGCTCTACTGGGGGATGCACTACCCGACCGACACGCTGGTCAGCCTCGCGTTCGGTGCGGCGTGGCTGGCGGTCTGCTGGTGGGTGATCCGCCCGGATCGCGGGAGCGGCGCGCCACCGGACAGCGGGGTGCGGCGTACCGCGCAGCGCGGGCCCTTCGACGAGCTCAGGGACCGAGCTGCTTGACTCACTGGGGCAGGATCCCGCCCCACACCGCGCGCGCGCCGGAGTCGCCGATCAGGATGACGTCGTACGTGGCGCCGATCGCGAAGAACAGCGCCAGCACGATGAGCACCCAGCGGATGACGGTCTTCCGCCGCGGAGGCAGCCCCTTGCCCCATTTCGTGATCGGCACCAGCCCGTACCACAGCCACTCGGCGAGCCCGACGAGAAAGAGGCCGACGACCCAGGGGAGGAGGGTGCGCCCGAGCGCCTCGTGCTGCTCGACCGCGGGCGTCGCCCCGACGATGTCCTTCAGCCACTCGCCCGCCCACACCGTGATCGGCACCAGCACGACCAGCAGGAATCCGGCCGCCGGGGTGACGAAGCCGAGCCGCCGCCGGGCGGCCGGCCAGATCGCGTGCAGCACCACCGCGACGGAGGTGAGCGGCACGAACACCACGACGGCATGGATGAGCAGGATGTGCAGCGGGAGCCCGCCGATCTGATACTCGATCACACTGTGTGCACGAACCCCGTTGGGGGATGGTTCAGTTCCGCCGTGCCGGCTCACGTTCGGAGCGCGCCGCCGGGCGGATCAAGGTGTGGCTGCCGGGCGTGAGGGAGCGCACCAGCAGCCGGTCGAGCCCCGGCAGTCCCGAGGCCGTCACGATCGCATCCCGCAGCAGGAGGCGCCAGCGGTTCGGCGGCGCCATCCAGCGCACGGTGCGCCGGCCGAGCTCCTGCGTCGCGTCGACCGTGGGCCGCATCCGCTGCTCGTAGCGGTCCAGCGCGCCGGCCAGCGACGCCCGGTCGGCGGCGGTGTCCCCGCGCAGCTCCTCGGCGAGGATGCTCGCCCCGGCGATCGCCAGCGACGCGCCATGCCCGGCGAACAGTGACACCGCCTGGCAGGCGTCGCCGAGCAGCACCACCCGTCCAGAGCTCCACCGGGGCAGCTCGACCTGCGTCACCTGGTCGTAGTAGATCTCCGACGGGTCCGGGCACCCGGCAAGCAGGTCGGGGAGGACCCAGCCGAGGTCGCCGAAGCCGTCGCGCAGGGCCGCGCACCGGTCCGCGGGCAGCGCCGGATCGGGTTCGCGGCGGAGGAACAGCGTCGCCACCTGCCCGCCGCGAAGCGCGTAGGCGCCGGCCATCCGGCCGGGGACGGACACGGTGTGGTACCGGGTGCCGACCCGTCGGCTGAGCGTCTCGTCGCGCACGAAGTAGGCGGCGACGTGGTGGCCGAGGTAGCGGGTGAACTGCTCCTCATCGCCGAAGAGGAGCCGCCGGATGCGGGAGTGCACCCCGTCGGCGCCGATCAGCAGGTCGACGGTCCGTTCGGTGCCGTCGGTGAGGGTGACGTCGACCCGGTCGCCGCGGTCGTCGAGCGCGGCGACGCTGACGCCGTACCGCACGGGCGAGCGCACCCCGTCGGCGATCGCGCGGGCCAGGTCGCCGCGCAGCAGGCTGATCAGATCGGCGACCGCCTGCGGCACGCGGAAGCCGCTGGTGCGGCGTCCGTCGGCGTTCCGGAAGTCGATCGTGTTCACGTCGTAGCGGGCTGCAAGCAGGGCCGGTTCGATGCCCATCCGGCGGGCGATCTCGAGCCCGGGGCCGTAGAAGTCGATCATGTAGCCGCCGTCCCGGAAGGCGGGCGCCGCCTCCACCAGCTCGACGTCCCAGCCGTCGCGCTCCAGGTGCCAGGCGAGGGCGAGTCCGGCGATGCCGGCTCCACAGATGAGGGCTCTCATCGCTGCTCCTTCTTCTCGGGTTCTAGTGGGTGGTTGTGTTCGCGCCGGTGAGCATGCGGCGGAGGGGCTCGGACTGGGCGCGCACGTCCAGCTCGGGGTCGAGCATGTGGTGCAGCACGATGCCGTCGAGCGCTGCGCCGAGCGCGGCCGCCGCGACCTCGGCGTCGGCGGCGGACCCGGCGCCGATCCGCTGCAGCCAGGCGGCGACGGATGCGCGGAACCCGCGTACCGTGCCGGCGAGCTGCTCGCGCAGGGCCGGAAGCCGGGTGGAGGCGAGGAGCGCCTCGAGCAGCAGCAGCGCCTCCGGGTCGTCGGCGGTGTAGCGGGCGATCTCGTCGAGCATCAGGGCCACGCCGGCGTCGACCGACGGCTGGCCGGCGAGCTCGTCCGCGACCCGGGTCAGCATCGTGTCGGCCGTTGCCGTGGTGGCCGCGATGAGCAGGCCGGATACGGAGCGGAAGTGGTAGTGCACGAGCGCCTGGTTGACGCCCGCCCGGTCGGCGACGAGGCGCGTGCTGACGCTGTGCCACCCCACCTCGCCGATGAGCTGAACGGCCGCTCCGAGCAGACGGTCGCGGGTTCCGGCGTGCTCGCTCATATGCTGTGTCCGAGTGATTGGGCAATTGCCTTAGGCATGTGCCCAACTGTAGCGCGTGCCGGCCGGATCCGCCAGCGACCGGATCTGGACGGCGCGGCAGGAGGCGACCACACTGAGTGCACCGGAGGCCCCGCAGCACGGCATGCCGAGCCTCCGCTGAACCTTCCGGCCCCGTATCCCGTGTTCCAGGTGAGGAGGTGGCCGTGACGGACAGCGACGCACGGCTCCTTCGCGCCCTGCACGATGAGCACGCGCCGGCGGTGTGGCGCTACGTCGTGCACCTCACCGGCGACCGAGCCCTCGCGGAGGACATCGTGCAGGAGACCCTGCTGCGCGCCTGGCGGCACCCGTCGGTGCTCGACCAGAGCGAGCAGTCGGCGCGCGCGTGGCTGTTCACCGTCGCCCGGAACCTCGTCATCGACGGCCGCCGCAGCGCCCGCGCGGCGCACGAGATCGTCACCGACACGGTGCCGGAGGAGCGGTCCACGGATGCGACCGACGCCATCCTCGAGTCCTGGATCGTCGCGGATGCGCTGTCGACCCTGTCCGTGGACCACCGCGCCGTGATCGTCCATGCCTACTTCGCCGGCCGCACGGTCGCGGAGACCGCCGAGCAGCTGCAGATCCCGGAGGGCACCGTGAAGTCGCGGCTGCACTACGGGATGCGCGCGCTGCGCCTGGCCCTGCAAGAGAGAGGGGTGACCCGATGAGCGCGGGTCCTCGGAACACCGGCCCCGCCGCGGATCATGCCGCCTACGCCGAGTGGGATGCCGCCTACGTGCTCGGTGCGCTGTCGCCCGCCGAGCGGCGCGAGTTCGAGCAGCACCTGCGCGGATGCGCCGAGTGCGCCGCCGGTGTCGCGGCGCTCGCCGGAATGCCCGGGCTGCTCTCACGAGTGCCGCGAGAGGACGGGCTGGCGCTGCTCGACTCGCCGGTGCCATCGGAGGAGGTGCCGGCCAGCCTGCTGCCGCGGCTCGAGCTCGCGGCCCGCCGGGACCGACGACGCCGCCGGGCGGGGACCTGGGTGCTCGCCGCGGCGGCCGCCGCCGCCGGGGTGATCGGCACCCTCGCCGTCCCGCAGCTGATCGACCGTCCCGCCGAAACGGTGACCGCAGAGCTCGACCCGGTGATCGACATCCCGCTCACCGCCACCGTCGAGCTGACGCCGACGGATGCGGGCACGCACCTCGACATGATCTGCAGCTACCCGTACGGCGGCGGAGACGGCCGGGAGCGCAGCTACGACCTGTTCGTGATCGATGCGGCGGGTGAGGCGCGGCGGGTGTCGACGTGGACCTCTCGGGCCGGCCACACCGTCGAGGTCAGCGCCACGATCGACACCCCGACGGACGACATCGAGACGGTCGAGGTGCGCTCGAGCGTTGACGGCGACGTGCTGCTCACCGCTTCTCTCGAGTGACGGTCGCCGTCGGTCAGCCGGCGGAGAGGGCTTCGACGGCCGGGATGTCCGGCTCCGCCCAGTCGAGCGCTCGCAGTTCGTTCACCGGCACCCAGCGCAGCTCGTCGTGATCCGTGCTCCGGTGCGGCAGCTCCCCGGTCGGCCATGCCTGGAAGCAGCTCAGGTCGATGACCGTATTGCCGACGAGTGTGGACGCACGGTGCAGCAGGGCGCCGATCTCCACCTCGACGCCGAGCTCTTCTTGGATCTCCCGGGCAAGGGCGGCCTCGGGCGACTCGTCGGGGTCGACCTTCCCGCCCGGGAACTCCCACTTGCCTGCCGCGGCCCGGCCGGGTGCACGCCGGCAGGCGAGGATGCGCCCATTCTGGGTGATCACGGCGGCGACCACTCTCACCGGCTCCATCGTTTGCCCCGCTTCCGCATCGCTGGCTCAACGGTACGGGGTGTCGATCAGCGCATCCGGCCGGTCAGCGCATCCGGCCGGTCAGCCGGCCGGTCAGCCGGCGGGCGTTCCGGGCGGCGCGGAATTTCCGGCGGCGCAGGATCAGGCGGCCCGTCCGATCGCGTACCGTGACCGCTTCTTCGGACGCTCCGGCTGCACGCGCCGTTTCCGGGCGATCCCGGCGTACCCCGCCCTCGGGCTGACTGCTCCGCAGTCTGGGCAGATCACCGCGCCGAAACCGCGCACGGGACGGTAGCACTCGGGGCACCATTCGGTGATCCGGCGGGGGACCGTCATTGCAACCTCACTTCGGGAAGAAGCCGCGAGCCGAGGGGGTTTCGGCTCTGCCCGCGTCGCCTTCGGCTGGGTCATCCGTCGGCGTGCGGTGCGTCCGCCATTCGGGGGACACGAGTCCACCATATGGAGGACAACCGCGTCGGCGACACCGCCAGTTCAGGGGACATGGTCGTGGGCGACTCCGTGTTCACCCGGTGTGAACGGATCCGGGTGCGGTGTGCGGTGAACCGGGATGCTCTCGACTTCGTGTTCCTAGTCAGAAGCAGACATCCCTGTATCGCTGAAATATGGAAGCGGAAGTGCAATGAAGACACGAATTCCCGTGCTCGCGGTGGCGGCGCTCGCCATGGTCGGCATCGCCGGATGTTCGCCCACGAGCGCGCCGCCCGCGGGGGAGGAGACCTCCGAGGAGGCGCCGGAGGAGACCACACCGACCGAGGAGGAGCCCGCCGAGGAGCCGGCCGAGGGGGACGTGGCCCTCATGGTCTCGCCGACCGACCTCGGTGACGTCGTCGTCGACGCGGACGGCATGACGGTGTACATGTTCGACAACGACACCAAGGGCGGCGACACGAGCGCCTGCACCGGCCAGTGCCTCGAGCAATGGCCGCCGGTGATCACCACCTCCGAGATGCCGACCGGCACCGGCGTCACGGGCGAGCTGGGCACGATCGAGACGCCGGAGGGTGAGCTGCAGGTCACGCTGAACGGCTGGCCGCTCTACCTGTGGCACTTGGACGAGGCTCCCGGCGACGTCACCGGACAGGCGGTCGGCGGCATCTGGTGGGTGCTCGACCCGTCGGGTGAGCCGATCCGGGACGAGATGGAGTCGAGCGGGTTCGGCTACTGACCGACCTCATGAACGCGGCCGCGGTGGCCGGTCCGGGTTCCGTTTCCGGGGGCCTCCGCGGCTGCCTGACACCAGGCGGAACGAGCCGGCCGAAACGGGCCCGGCCGGCTCGTTCTCGGCGTGTCGAGTACGACCACTCCGGATCCCACGGTCAGCGACAGAAGGCGGTGTCACCGGAGGTGGACACCGCCTTCTGACTCGGAAGACTTACTCGTCCCCTCCAAATCCGCTCGAGTCACAACTCGCGGAAGCGAACTCCCCAGTGCTTGTGTTCTCGGACACCACCTCGCCGTCGATCGTGATCCTGCAGGTGATCTCTCCGGTGTCATCGATGCCGTTGCTTGCGTTGAGGCTGTAGAAACTCCAGTCCCATTCGCCGCCGGCCTTGACCGTGTATTCCTTCGTGAAGGGAAGCGCGTGACCCGTGACCTGCTCGCTGCCTTCGTCGTCGGCGGAGACGTAGTAGATCGACGCGTCCTGAGCCGCACCTTCCACTTCGTAGACAACGGTGATCTCCCGGTTTGCGGCGGCCTCCTCTTCGGCCATGTTCTCGTTCATCGAGTTGACGAAACCTGCGGTGTACGCGATGGAAAGGAAGATGGAGAGGATGAGCGCGATTGCGCTGATGATCGTTCCCGCGACCGCCATCCCGCGTGCGCGGTACTTGATGAATAGGCCGATCACGCCGAAGATCAGGCCCAGAAACGCCAAGAACCCCGATCCGTAGTTGATGAACGGAATGAACGAACCGGCCAGCGCGAGGATGCCGAGCACCAGGGAGGCGATCCCCAGGCCGTTTGCCTTCTTGATCGGTGCGGGAGCCGGCGCAGGTGCGGCGTACGTTACAGGTTGCTGTGCGTCTGACATGAAGCGATGTTGACACGAGGTGGCTTCCCGTACGCAGACCCCAAAAGGCGTGTCAAGAGCGAATCGCGCATTTACGGGCGATTTTCAGCATCGCATACCCGCGCCAGGCACACCAGCCGCCCGGCTGACCGCGAGTCAGCGCAGGCTGTCGCAGGCGATGCCGTCGTTGTCGCGGTCGAGGTCAGCCACGTCGCCGTAATACGGGTAGTACTTCTTGTACCAGGCCTGCGCTGCCGACCAGTTGCCGCCGAAGTCGTTGCAGTCGACATCCGCCGGCCGGGCCGGCTTGTACACCGTCTTCGCCGCGCTCGTCTTCGACACGGTGCTGTAGCCGCTCTTGCTGCCCGTGACCTTGACCGTGATCGACTTGCCGGCGTCCTTGGTCGTCAGCTTGAGGCTGGAGCCGGTGGCGCCCGAAATCGCGACGCCGTTCCGGTACCACTGGGTCTTCAGCGTCACCGGGGTGGGGCCCCAGGTTCCGCGCAGCACCGTCAGTGTCTGGCCAGCCTTGGCGGTTCCGGAGATCCTCGGAGTGGCGGTCTTGAGCAGCTTCAGAACAATCTTCGCGGAGCTGGTTCTCGAAGCGGAGGTGTAGCCGCTCTTGCTCCCCGTGACTTTCACCGTGATCGATCGCCCGGCATCGGCCGTGACCAGCCGGTACGTTTTCGCGACGGCGCCCGAGATCGCTGCGCCGTTGCGGTACCACTGATACTTCAGCGTGACGGGACTCGGACCCCACGTCCCGGCGGATGCGGTGAGAGTCTTGCCGACGGCCCCCGTGCCCGAAATCGTCGGCGTCTTCGCCGTGAGGATCCCGTTCACCGCCACCGCGGGACTGGTCTTCGCAACGGACGGGAACCCGCCCTTGCTGCCGGTCACCCGAACCGAGACGGAGCGGCCGGCGTCCGAGCTACCCAGTTTGTATGTGGCGGCGTTCGCGCCCGAGATCGCGCTGCCGTTGCGCAACCACTGGTAGCTGAGCGTGACTGGGCTCGGCCCCCACGTCCCCGGCGTCACCGTGAGAACCTTCCCGACGTCCTTGCCCCCGGAAATGGCGGGCGCGCCAGCCGACAACACTCTGAGGGTCGCAACACTGGACGCGGTCACGCTCTCGAACCCGGCCTTGGCGCCCGTCACGTGGACCTTGATGGCGAAGCCGGCGTCGGCGCCGGTGAGCACGTAGGTGGATGCGTTCGCACCCGGGATCGGGGTGGCGTCGCGGAACCACTGGTAGGTCAGCGAGTCGGCCGCCGGAACCCAGGTGCCCGCGTCGGCGAGCAGCACGGTGCCGACCGCGGCGAGGCCGGTGATCGTCGGAAGCGGCGCGGTAGTGAAAACCTCCGGGATCGCGGTCCCGGTGCTCGTCCGGGACTCGGTGATGAAGCCGGGCAGTGTGCCGGTGAGGCGCACGGTTAGCGTGGTCCCACGGTCCGATTCCGCGACGATGTAGGTGGCGTCGTCAGCACCCGGGATGTCGATCTCGTCGCGCATCCACTGATAGGCGAAGACGACACCGGACGGCAGCCACTCCCCGGGGACGGCCGTCAGTGTTGCGCCGGGCGCGGGGAGGCCGGTCACCGTCGGAGCGGTGGCTTCGTGCAACGGGACGTCCGGCTCGCAGTTCACCTCGATCGTTTCATCGGCGACGACCTGGGCCTGGGGGCCATCGCCGACGGTGACCGTCACCCGCGTCGACGAGTCCTCGGGGAACGACGTCGAGTACGCATCGGACACACCCGCGGCGACCGGCATCTCGCCCGCATCCGGAACACCGTCGCGCGTGAATGTCAGCACGAACAGGACGTCCGTCGCCTCGTCATTGGTGAGCGAGACCGTCGTCTCGTTCGCTCCGTCGACACACGCGCCGGAAACCACCGCGGCGACCTCTGCCGCGGCTGCCGGCGACGCCGTCGCGACAAGGCCAGCCCCACTCAGCACGGCGGTCAACGCCGACGCCCAGAACTTCTTCATCATTCCCCCAAGAACGCCGGGGAAGTGCCCCCATGCTGGGAACAGTAACAGTGCCGGCACCCTCCTGGGCGTGGCGCCCGGCCCCGGCAGGGAAGCCTGGAAAGCGCCGTGGCGTTGTCGGTGCGAGCGCTAGCTTTCGCTCGGTGCCGGCTCGACGTTCGTCAGGTGCTCGGTGTGTCCGTTCGGCATTGCGATCGCCGCCGCAACGGTGGCGACGGCTGCGATCGCCACGGCGGTGAACACCCTCGAGGATGCCGCCTCGACCAGCGCGGGCGCCGGCACCTCCGATGTGGACCCGGCGAAGATCGCGTTCGCCAGCGCCCCGAAGATCGCGACGCCGACCGCGCTGCCGACGGATCGGGAGAACATGTTCGTGCCGGTCACCACACCACGCTCGCTCCATTGCACGCTCGACTGGGCGGCGATCAGCGTCGGCGTGGCGACGAGACCCATACCGAGCCCGGCGATGAAGCAGGAGACCGCCACGATCGCCACCGACGGCGTCGACGCGGTGGCGGCCAGCAGGATGGTCGCGGCGACGACGATCGTCATCCCGAGCAGCGCGGTGCTGCGGAACCCGATGTTCAAGTACAGCCGCCCGGAGAGCGTCGCGGAGATCGGCCACCCGAGGGTGAGGGCCGCAAGCGCGAGTCCAGAGACGAGGGGCGAGACGCCGATCGTGCCCTCCAGGTAGGTGGGCACGTAGGAGGTGAGGCCCATCAGGATCGCACCGACGCCGAGCGAGATCAGCGTGGTGGTGAGGATCAGCCGGCGGCGGAAGATGCCGAGGGGCAGCACCGGCTCTGCGGCGCGCCGCTCCACTGCGAAGAACGCGGCCAGCAGAATCCCGCCGATCGCGAAGGCGCCGATGCTCTGCGGCGAGTTCCACGCCCACGCCTGGCCGCCCTCGAGCGCGGCGAGAATGAGCAGGCTGAGCGACACCATAAGCAGCAGCGAGCCGAGGTAGTCGACCTTGTGCCGCTGCGGCACGACCTTCTCGCGGAAGTTCGCGACCAGCAGCCAGATGGCCAGGGCGCCGAGCGGCAGGTTGACAAAGAAGATCCAGCGCCAGGACAGGAACTCGCTGAACACCCCGCCGAGGGTCGGGCCGACGACGCTCGAGGCCGCCCACACACTCGCCAGGTAGCCCTGGGTCTTCGCCCGCTCGGCGACCGTGTAGATGTCCCCGGCGATCGTGATCGCCATCGGCAGCACCGCGCCGGCTCCGAGGCCCTGCAGCGCCCGGAAGGCGATGAGCGCCGGCATGCTCCACGCGACCCCGCAGAGGATCGAGGCGACGAGGAAGACGCCGACGCCGAACAGGATGATGGGCTTGCGTCCGAGGGTGTCGGACAGCTTCGCGTAGATCGGCACGGACACGGCCTGGGCGAGCAGGTACACCGAGAACAGCCACGGGAACTCGGCGAAGCCGCCGAGGTCGTCCACGATCGACGGCACCGCGGTGGCGAGGATGGTCGACTCGATCGCGACAAGACCGGTGGTCACCATCAGGGCGATGAGGATCGGGCCGCGCTCGGACCGGAACCCGACATTGCTGTCCGCCACCCGCGCTCCGATCCGCCCGCCCGATTCCGGGACTCTTAACCCAAGCCGCGGCGTCCTGCGATCATTCCCGATCCGGTGAACGGGTGCATCCGCCGGGTGGCTGCCGCGGCGCTCGGCCATCCACCCTTACGGGCGTAGTGCGCGCCGGGAATGCGGAGTAGCTTTTCGCGCATGACCATACCGGTGGGCCGCGCGGTCGAGTATCCGCGCCGGAAGACCCGGATGGACGTTGGCCTGACGGCGTTCGGTCTGGCGGTGCTGCTCTTCCTGCTGCTGGCGCTCGGCACCCTCCTGCTCAGCATCCCGTCGATGGCCGAACAGGCGTCGATCTCGTCGACCCTGTGGCTGGTGCAGAGCTCCGGCATGATCCTGTCGTTCCTGCTCGGCCTCGCCGCCGTGATCACCGGCCGGGGGAGGGCATGGGGCGCCGCCGCGATGGTGATCAGTGTGCTCGGCAACTCCTACGTCTGGATGCTCGTCTACAGCTGGATGCGCACCGCAGGCTGAGCGAACGGGTTCGGCGGCGCTCGCCGCGCCTGCTGGGCCTCCCGCTCACAGGTGAGCGTTTCCAGGGAATATCGGCGACGACGGCAGGTCTGGGCGGCAATGTCGGAGGTGCTCGGCACCCTGACCTCATGACGGGGACCAGACCGACCATCGACACGATCCTCACCGAGTTCTTCGCCGCGGAACTCGAGGGGAAGCGGGGCATCACGCGGGAGCGCATCGAGTTCGTCGACGTCTCGCTGCGGCATTTCCTGGAGGCGGCGGGGGAGCAGGTGCTGGTCGCCGACGACCTGATCCTGCTCGCCACGGAGCGCGAGTTCGAGCCGGAGGGCGCGTTCGCCCGGACCATGCACGCCGACGACCTGATCTTCGCGCTCGCCGGCTATCTCAACAGCATGGTGCCCCGCGAGCCGATGGTGTTGCGGGTGCAGCTGCGAATGGTGGACCGGCTGATCGGCTGGATGCTCGGCAGGCACCTGGTGAACCACGACGAACTGGTCACGCCCCTCATGCATGCCCGCGCCGCGATCGACAGCGGCCGTGCGCGCCTGCGGCACCCGGCGTTCCGCGACGTGTGATGGTGCGGCACTGCGCCAAGCCGCTGGCGCGTGCCGGCGGAACGGTGCCGCGACCTAGCATGGGAGCGTGTCGCCGGTCAGCTCCCCGATGGTGGACGTCGCCGACATCGTCCGGCTCGTCGGCGTCGCCTCGTTCGGCCGCGGTCAGGACTACGCCAGATCCGGCGCCGTCGCGTCCTTCGAGTGGCGTGAGGCGGATGGCCGGCTCCGCGGAGTGGTGCAGGGGACGCGGCCGCACCCGTACTCGTGCTTCATCGACGTCGACGTGGCGCGCGGGGCGGGGCGGCCAACCCGCAGTTCCTGCGACTGCCCGGTAGGCGGCGACTGCAAGCACGTCGCCGCCGTGCTGGTCGCCAGCAACGCGCAGGCGGTGCGGGAGCGCGCGTCAGCCGGCGGGCGATCTGCATCGGGCCGCGCATCGGTCACGGCGGAGCCCCAGACATGGCGGTCGGCGCTCACCGACCTGATCGGCGGCGATGCCTCCGCCGAGAACCCGCCACCGACCGCCGCCACGCCGATGGCGCTCCAGTTCGGGCTGCACGAGGTTCCCACCGGGAGCGGGCCGCTCGCCAGGGCGGGGCTTCCCACCACCAGACTCGGCTCACCTGCTCCCGGTTCGTCGGCATCGGGATCGCGCAGGCGGCTCGAACAGCGGCTCGGGGTGCGCCCGGTGGTGCGCAGCGAGACCGGCAACTGGGTGAAGGCCAACGTCACCTGGAGCAACGTCGTGTACCAGCTCAATCGGCTGAACCTCGACCCGGAGCATCATCGCTGGTTCACCCAGTACCCCGCCCTGCACCGCACCGGACCGCAGGTGTACCGCGGCGACACCGAGTGGCTCGACATCGACGACTTCGCGAACCCGCTGCTCTGGCATCTGCTCGACGACGCCGCCCGGATCGGCATCCAACTGGTGGGGAACAAGAAGAACGTCACCGTCACCGTCGGCGGCGCGGCGGAGGTCGCGCTCGACGTGGCACTCGCCGAGAACGGCTCGCTGCGGCTCACACCGGCGGTCACGATCGACGGGCAACCGCATCCGTCCGCCTCCGTGCGGCTGATCGGCGGGCACGGCCTGTACAGCGTCGAACGCGGAGGCAACGGGGCACCCCCGGAGCAGGTCGACATCGTCCTCGCCCCCACCGCGGGTCCGTTGACGGCGGAGCAGCAGCGGCTGCTCACCCAGCCCACCGCTCCGGCGCGCATCCCGGCGGACGGCGTGCCCGAGTTCCTGGACCGGTTCTACCCGGTGCTCCGCCGCAGCATGCGGGTCATGAGCTCCGATGGCTCGGTGCAGTTCCCGGAGATCGCACCACCCACGCTGGTGCTCACCGCCGGCTTCCGCCCGAAGCACCTCCTCCGGCTGGCGTGGCACTGGGAGTACGGCTCGGGCGGCGCGGCGATCCGTGCCGAGCTGTCCGGCGATGCGGCCGCGGCGGCGCACCGGGACCCCGCGGCGGAGGAGGACCTCCGCCGACGCGCGGACGCGCTGCTGCGGGCCGCGGGGATTCCCGGCGACGACGATCCCATCCTGCCGAGCCTGGAGCTGCAGGGGATCGCGGCGGCCGAGTTCACCGAGCGGGTGCTGCCGCTGCTGGAGGCGATGGACGGTGTGCGGGTCGACATCGGCGGCGAGAAGCCCGACTACCGGGAGCTCACCGCCGTCCCGAAGCTGACCGTCACCACCGTGGAGACGGACGAGCGGGACTGGTTCGACCTGGGCGTGATCGTCACCGTCGAGGGGAAACAGGTGCCGTTCGGTCCGCTGTTCACCGCGCTGGCGAAGGGACGGAAGAAGCTGCTGCTCACCGATGGCAGCTACCTGTCGCTCGGCCGGCCGGTGTTCGACCGGCTCCGGGAGCTGATCGAGGAAGCCCGCACCCTCGAGGAGTGGGAGACCGGCCCGCGGATCAGCCGCTCCCAGGCGAGTCTGTGGGCCGACTTCGAGGACCTCGCCGACGAGGCGCAGCCCGCACAGGCGTGGCGCGAGCTGGTCGCCGGACTCACCGACACCGGTGTGGAGTCGGTGCCCGTGCCCCAGCAGGTCGCCGCGACGCTCCGCCCGTACCAGCTCGACGGCTTCCGGTGGCTGGCGTTCCTCTGGAAGCACGGCCTCGGCGGCATCCTCGCCGACGACATGGGGCTCGGCAAGACGCTGCAGACCCTGGCCATGATCGCCCATGCCAAGGAGCAGACGCCCGCCGCGGAACGGCGACCGTTCCTGGTCGTCGCGCCGGCATCCGTGGTGCCGAACTGGATCAGCGAGACCGCGCGCTTCACGCCCGGTCTCACCGTGGCCGGGATCACCAGCACCCGCGCGAAGAGCCGCATCACGGTGGCGGAGGCGGCGGCGGGCGCGGATGTCGTCGTCACCTCGTACACGCTGTTCCGGCTGGACTCCGACGAATACCGGAAGCAGGACTGGGCCGGGCTGATCCTCGACGAGGCGCAGTTCGTGAAGAACGCGGCCTCCGTCGCGCATCAGGGCGCCCGCGACCTCGCCGCGCCGTTCAAGCTGGCGATCACCGGCACGCCGATGGAGAACAACCTGTCGGAGCTGTGGGCGCTCTTCGCGATCGTGTCGCCGGGCCTGTTCCCCTCCTCCCGCCGGTTCGCCGAGCACTACCAGCGCCCGATCGAGCGGAAGTCGGGGGTGCGCGCGGTCGCGGGGATCCGGCCGCTTCGACCGGCTCAGCGACCGGGAGCACCGGAACCGGATTCGGAGAAGAACGCCGCGACCGACCGGCTCGCGAAGCTGCGCCGCCGCATCCGCCCGCTGATGCTGCGACGCACCAAAGAGCAGGTCGCGACCGAACTGCCGGAGAAGCAGGAGCAGGTGCTGCAGATCGAGCTGACCCCGGACCATCGGGCGCTGTATGACACGTTCCTGCAGCGGGAGCGGCAGAAGCTGCTCGGCCTGATGGAGGACCTCGACCGCAACCGGTTCATCGTGTTCCGGTCGCTCACCCTGCTGCGGCTGCTGAGCCTCGACGCGTCGCTCGTCGACGAGCAGTACGCCTCCGTGGGCTCAGCCAAGCTCGACGCGCTGCTCGAGCAGCTCGATGACGTACTCGCCGAGGGCCACCGCGCGCTGGTGTTCAGCCAGTTCACCTCCTACCTCGGCAAGGTCGGCGCCCGGCTCGGCGAGCGCGGCATCGAATACGCCTATCTCGACGGCTCCACCCGCCGCCGCGGTGAGGTGATCGACGGGTTCAAGAACGGTGAGTCGCCCGTGTTCCTGATCAGCCTCAAGGCGGGCGGGTTCGGCCTCAACCTGACCGAGGCGGACTACGTGTTCCTGCTGGACCCGTGGTGGAACCCGGCCGCGGAGGCGCAGGCCGTCGACCGCACCCACCGGATCGGACAGGCGCGGAACGTGATGGTCTACCGGATGGTCGCGGCCGGCACGATCGAGGAGAAGGTGATGGCGCTGAAGGAGAAGAAGGCGCGGCTGTTCGACTCCGTGCTGGAGGAAGGCGCTGCCTTCAGCTCGGCGCTGACCGCCGAGGACCTCCGCGCGATCCTCGCGGAATAGGGAACAGCCGGGGCAGGAGTGGTGCCGCCGCCCCGGCTGCGTCGAGCGTCAGCGGGGCCAGGGTGACGCGCTGACGGCTGAGCTGCTTCGCTCGAGCATCAGGCGCTCCATCGCGATGCGGTGGGTGCGCTGCTCGGGGGAGAGCTCCGGGCGCTGGATGGGCCGCTCGGGAAGGTACGCCGCGAGCGACTGCAGCACCCGTTCGCGGAGGGACAGAGTGCGGGGGAGAGACGGCGTGAACGCCATAGAGAATCCTCGTCGGGGAGTGCCACCAGCGGTGGCGTGGGTGGAGAAGAAAACCTTGGGGGGAACAGCGTCGTCGCGCGGCCAGGGAACGCGACCGAGTCGCGACGTCAGTAGCGGAGCTCTGTGGGGATCTGGTGGTAGCCGTCCCTGCGCAGCGTCAGGGCGGTTCCGACCACGCCGGCCACCGCGACGGCGGTGGCGACAAGGAGCATGATCACGAGTTTTCACCTCCGCTCCCGTGCGTGCTGAAGTGAGCATCCTGGAGGGACGTGTGACCCTTCGTGTGACGGCGAGACGGTGGCACAATATGGCCCGTCACCTCGCGTCACGGGGTTGAGGAGGGCCTATGGCCACCCGGATCAACCTGCTCGGCCCACCGAGCATCGAGGCCGACGGCACGCACGTGCCGCCGCCTCGCGGCAGCAAGTCATGGGCGCTGCTCGCCTATCTTCTGCTCTCCAGCGACATGCCTCCCCGGTCCCGCCTGGCCGAGCTGCTGTTCGATGAGGCGGACGACCCGGCCGGCACGCTGCGCTGGTCCCTGTCCCAGGTGCGGAGGGCGCTCGGACCGTCGGCTCGGATCGACGGCGACCCGGTGTGCCTGGCGCTCGAGGACGGCACGACGGTGGATGTGCGCGTCCTCACCGACCGGTCGCCGACCGAGGCGCTGGCGCTTCCTGGCTTCGGCATGCGGCTGCTGGACGGCATCGCACCCCACGTCGGAGCCGCCTTCGAGGTGTGGCTCTCCACCGAGCGCCGGCGGCTGATGCGGATCACACAGGCGGTGCTGCAGGAGGCGGCCCACCGGAAACTGGCGGAGAACGACGCCGGCGCGGCCGTCGACCTGGCGGCGCGGGCGGTGACCGCCGAGCCGCTCAACGAGTCCAGTCAGGAGCTGCTCGTCCGTGCGCTCGTGGCCTCGGGAGAGCTGGCGGAGGCGCGCCGACAGGTCGAGCGCTGTCTGGTCCTGTTCCGACGGGAGCTCGGCGCTGATCCGTCACCGGCCGTCGCGAGAGCGCTGCAGCCGCCGGCCGTCCCGCCGTCGGCGGCAACGCGCGGCGCGATCCTCGCCGAGCTGGAGGCGGGCGCAGCGAGCTACCGGGCCGGTGGGTACGACCGCGCCATCGACCTGCTGCGTTCGGCGGTGCAGGGCGCTCGGCGGCTGCGCGATCCGGAGCTGCTCGCCCAGGCGCTGGAGACCCTCGGCACCGCGATGGTGCACGGTGTGCGGGGGAGCGACCAGGAGGCGGTGACGCTGCTGCACGAATCCGCGATGCGGGCGAGGGCTACCGGCGCCGATCACATCTCCGCCCACGCCTTCTATGAGCTCGGGCACATCGAGCTGCTTCGGGGCAACTACCCCCGGTCGAAGTTCTGGCTCGCGCGGGCCGCGGAGGTCGCCCGAGACCGCCCCGCGCTGCGGGCGTGGATCGGCATCTACTCCGGGCTCGGCCGGAGCGACCAGGCGGACTACCAGCGTGCCGTGGCGGTGCTCACCGAGGCCGGGGCGCTCGGCCGGGAGATGCTCGACCCGCGCCCCGTCGCCTTCGCGAACTCGGGACTCGGGCGGGTGCATCTGCTGCGCGGCGACCAGGCGGCGGCCCGCGCGGCGCTCGACACGTCGTGCCGCACCGCCCGGCACGCCGGCTGGACCTCGTTCCTGCCGTTCCCGGAGGCGATGCGGGCGGAACTGAACCTTGCGGCGGGGCGGATCGATGAGGCGGCGGAGGAGCTCGACCACTCGTACGAGCTGGCGGTGCAGGTCGGCGATCCGGCGTGGCAGGGCTATTCGCTGCGCGGTCGCGGACTGCTTGCGGCGCGAGCGGGGCGGGACGCCGACGCGCTTCAGCTGCTGCGAGACGGACTCGCCGCCTGCCACGGCGTGCGAGACAGCTACGACTGGATCGAAGCCGCCTGCCTGGATTCGCTGTGCGACTTCGCGGTTCGCAACGGCATGGACGAGGCACCCGGCTGGGTGGGGATGCTCGACGACTTCGCCTCCCGCCGCGGCATGCGGGAGATGGTGGCCCGGGCGGCGCTGCACCGGGTGCGCCTCCGCGAGGATGGCGCGGAGGATGCCGCCTCGCTGCTGGTCGCCGCCATCGACAACCCGGCGCTGCACGCGCTGGCCGCGGATGCCGGGGTGCGGCCTGCATTGGCGCACGCCTGAGTCGCGAATGGCGCGCCGATCAGCGGGGCGGCGGCACGCGATGGGTGGTCGAGGCCTCGATGAGGCGGCGCAGCTCCGGGTTCTCGAGGTCGGCGTCGCCGCGGATCTTGACGTGCCGCATCAGCCGGCCGGTGCCCTCCAGCAGGCCCTCCGGCGCCGGCAGCTCGCTTCCGTAGTAGAAGCCGAACACGAGATGCCTGGTGTGCGGGGCCAGCCAGATGAAGTGCTCCGTCATCTTTCTCGGCCCGGTGCCGTAACCGGCCGTCTTCTGGTGCGGCCAGACCACCTCGACGGTCTGCGGCAGCACGTCGAAGATCAGCGCTCGGGCTTTCAGTGCCAGCTGCGCGATCGGTCCCGGCGTCTCACTCAGCATGCCGCGGAACTCCGCGTCACTCGACGTCACGATGCCTTCTGCCATGCCGCTGCTCCTTCGCTTCCCGGTCCAAACCTAGGACGGATGGCTATGGTCGGACGATGATCGACTTCCAGAACGGCTCCCTGTTCAAGCTCTCCCAGTGCAACCCTGCGGACGTCGCTCCGCTGATCGAACCGATCTTCGTGGAGGGCGAGCAGATCATGGTGGCGGCCAAGGCACTCCGCGACTACGTCGTCTTCACGAACAAGCGCATCCTCGCCGTCAACGTGCAGGGCATGACGGGCAAGAAGCGGGACCTCACATCGCTGCCGTACTCGAAGATCCAGTCCTGGTCGGTGGAGACCGCGGGCACCTTCGACCTCGACGCGGAGCTGGAGATCTGGTTCAGCGGGCTGGGCAAGGTGCGGCTCGAGTTCAAGGGCCGGTTCGACGTCACGTACCTCAACCGGCTGATCAGCTCGTTCGTGCTGTGAGCCGCTGACCGGGGCGGGGACGTCTGCTCACGGCGAGTCGGCAGCGCGGGCGTGCAGACGGTGCGCGAGCCTGACGCCGAGGCACACTGCCATGAACGTCGGATTGGCCTCACCCGCCGTGGGGAAGCAGCTGCTCGAGGCGAGATACAGGTTCGCCATCCCGTGGACGCGGCACTCCGCGTCGACGACGCCCAGAGCGGGGTCCGAGCTCATGCGGGTGGTGCCGATCTGGTGGTATCCGTCGAGTGCCTGCGCCATCACGGCTCGCTCCAGCTCCTGCTTCGGATGCAGGTAGCGCAGTCGACCCTTCCCACTGGAGCGAAGCCGCTCGTCCAGCAGCTCGTGCGCACGCAGCACCGACTCCACGTCCTGCCGGGAGTAGCGGAAGTCGATGTCGAGGTTCGGAAGTCCGTCGGGCGCGACGGTGTCGTTGAGCCAGATCCGGCTCTCCCGGTTGGGGATCTGCTCAGCGTGATACTGCAGCGCGTATTCGCCGCGAGGGCTCCGGGCGATGAACACCCGTCGTCGCACCGGGGCGAGGTACCGCAGCCAGAAGATGCTCGACAGTTCTCCTGCGGCCCGCCAGGGATGTCGCAGCACGTTCATCAGGTGCCGGGAGTACGAGACCCTGGTGCCGCCGAGATGCCGTCGTCGCGAAGCTCGTGACGTGAAGATCCTTCCGACAACCGGCATGGCCATCGCCAGCACCACTAACGAGAGGGTGGGATTCCGGTGTCGGTGGTCGTACAGCGGAGGGTTGCCGATATAGAAGGAGGTGTTCAGCAGCCGGTGCGCACGCTGTGCGGCAGAAGAAAAGGTGAACCGCCTTCGCACGTGCGCGCCGCCCGAGCCGACGGTGAAGTCCAGATCGCCCACGTCATCCGGCCGGGTAAGCACGATGGTGGCGATGCTCCCGGTGATGTGGCCCATGTAATAGCGCCCGAGCGGCCCTCCGTCTCCACCCAGAATATCCTGGCTCCTCGCCTGCATCGACAGCAGCAGTCGTGTGGTGCCGAGGCCTCCGCAGGCGATGGCGTAGTCGTGGGCGACGACGCGGATGGCACGCCCGTGCCGGTCGGTCCCACGGAGATGGTCCACGCGGTCGCCGTCGTCACCGAGCACCACGTCGTTCACCGTCGTCCCGGTGCGCATCACGATGCCCGGGTGCGCGGCCGCTTTCGCCCCGAGGGCACGCCCGAGCTTGGGGCGGCGGGACCAGCGCTCCAGCTGGGACAGCTCCACCTCTCCGAGACCTGCCCACCCTCCGGCCTGGTCCCGGAAGGTCGCCCCTCCGCAATCGACATATGCCGACGCGCGGGCGTGCCATCGCGTGATCTCGTCCGCTGACACGGGCCAGCCCGAATTCGGAACGTGATCTCTTCGCTCATAGTCGATCGGCTCGAACGGCACGCACCGTCCGCCCCACAGCCACGATGTGCCGCCGAGTGCATGCACCGTCACCTCACCGACCGGAGCGTGATGCGCGGTGTTCAGGACGTTCGCGCTCGAGCGCGGGGTCGTCTCCCGTCGCTTCGGTGAGCTGCCACCGGCCTCGACCACCAGAACTCGGAGGCCGAGCGACGCCGCCTCGAGTGCCAGCGAAAGTCCCACAGGACCCGCTCCGACAACGCACAGGTCGAACGGCGCGTCGGCGTGTGGCCGTGACGATCCCAACCCCATCGAGCACCCGTCCCGAATCTGACAGCGATCACGACGGAGGCCCCGCGCGGTGGATTCGGACCTCGATGCCGCACGTCGTCCGGTCAGCATATGGGCACTTCTGCCATGGCCGAGAGTCCCTCAGGCGCACGAAACGCCGGGATGATGCCTGGACGGGTGCGGCCGCCACCGGCTCACGCCCCACTGCGCGGCGGTGAGCGCGCAGGTCGTGCCAGGATGGGCACGACCGCGGGCGGTGGGGGTCGCCGCGGTCGTTCCAGGATGGGGGCACATTGACCGACGACACGCCCGGGTTCGCGGATGCCGCTTCGATCGTCGCGCCGCCTCCGGCCGTCGTTGAGGATCACACGCCGAGCCTGAGCCTGGTGGTCTGTCTCGGCATCGGTGCAGCCGCGGCGCTGATCGGCCTCCTGCCGTGGCTCCTGACCGGTATGCGCCTTCCACTTCAGAACCTCTGGGCGACAGTCGCGCCGCCCGAGGCGATGCCGATCGCGCTGCTGCCCCTCAGCCAGTACTCGACCACACTGATCCCCGGGCTGCTGATCACCGGTGCGGGGATCGCGGGCCTCGTCGCCCGCGGGATACGGCACCGACTCCCGCGTCGCGGGATCCTTGGAATCGCCCTCGGGGTGGTGCTGGTGTACGCGATCGCCGGCGTGCAGGCGTGGCTGGTGGTCGCCGGCGGGCTCGAGCGGAGCGACGCGGCGCGGTTCTACCTGAACGCCCTCGTCGCCGTGGCGATCGTGTCGATCGCTCTGGCGCTCGCGGTGCTGTTGCTGATCTCGCGCGCGCCGGTGCCCGGCGCGACGATCGGGTTGAGCGCGGCGGCGCTCGCCGCGGGCATCTCGCTGAACTCGCTGCTCGGCCAGTTGGAAACCGGGCCGGGAAGCATCAGCTGGGTGCTGCTCGGCCTGGCGCAATGGGTGCCGGCGGTGCTCGTGGGGACGGCGATCGGGTGGTGCGGAGTGCGCACCGCTGGACGGATCGTCGCGGTCCTCGTGAGCGTGCTCGCGCTGTGGATCGGGGCGGCCGCGATCACCGCGGTGAGCGCCGCGACCGGCACCCGGATCCTGCTGCAGTATCCCCTGGAGATGCTCGACTACGGGTTCGCAGTGTTCCGGATGGCGGTGGGCATGCCGGAGCTGGTCGTGCCGCCGCTGATCGCCGCCGTGGTCGTCGGTGTGGTGGTGTGGCTTGCCCGCCGCTTCCTGCGGAAAGGGTGACGGCCGTCAGGCGATGACGGTGGCGGCGGAGGTGAGGCGGGCGTCGACGGCGGCCGCGGAGAAGGTCTGGTCGATCACCAGGTGACGGGCGCCCTGCACGGCGGCGTCGGCGCCGAGGGAGCTGCTGGCGATCGTGAGCTCACGGGTGGCAAGCGGCACCGTGCGCTGGAAGATGCTTTCCCGCACCGCGGCGAGCAGCTGCGGGCCGGCCGACGGGATCAGGCCGCCGAGGACGAGCACCGACGGGTTCAGCAGCGCCACCGAGGTCGCGAGCACCTCGCCGAGCAGATGCCCGGCCCGCTCGACCAGCGACACGGTGAGCGGGTCGCCTGCCGCGATGAGCCTGGCGACGTCCGCCGTGGATGCCACGTCGCGTCCGGCCTCGAGGAGCTGCCGGGCCAGCGCCCCGCCGGAGGCCTCGGTGGCGAGGCAGCCCGTCGCGCCGCAGTTGCACAGCCGGCCCTCGTCCTGCCCGACGATCCGGATGTGGCCGATGTCGCCGGCGCCGCCCGCGATGCCGCGCTCCGGCTGGCCGTGCAGGATCACGCCGGCGCCGATGCCGGTGCCGACCTTCACGAAGACGAGGCTCGGGGCGTCGGCGTAGCGGGCCCGCGCCTCGCCGAGACCCATCAGGTTCGCGTCGTTGTCGAGGAACACCGGCAGGCCGAGCGCGTCGCGCAACCGGTCGGCGACGGGAAAGTCGTGCCAGCCCGGCATCATCGGGGGAGTGTTCGGCCGCTGCGTCGTGAAGCGCACCGGCCCGGGGATGCCAACCCCCACCCCGGCGACCTCCGCCATCGACCGTCCGGCGCGGCTCAGCAGCTCGCCCGCGCGCCGGGCGACGAACCGCACCACCTCATCCGGCTCGGTGGCGATCTTCAGCTCGCTGGTCGCCTCGGAGATGACGGTGCCGCCGCCGTCGATGAGTGCGACGTGCGCGTGGGTGGCGCCGAGGTCGACGGCGAGCACCAGCTGGCCCGCCTCGTCGAACGACAGGATCTTCGCCGGACGGCCGGTGTTCCCGGCGACCTGCCCGATCTCGCGCACGTAGCCGGCGGCGGTGAGCTGGGTCATCCGGATCGCCAGGGTCGAGCGGGAGAGGCCGGTGACCTCCTGCAGCTCGCGGCGCGTGCGCACCTGACCGGTGCGGACGAGCTCGAGGATCTCACCCGCTGACGCGTTTCCCGCAGGCATCCGGTTATCCCTTCTCGGCGCCCGCGGTGAGGCCTCCGGTGAGCAGTCGCTCCGTCGCGAAGAAGAGGACGATGATGGGCAGCGTCAGCACGACCGAGCCTGCCATCAGCACTGTAGTGGGTACCTCGATGCTCCCCGACAGGCTTGCCAGCCCGAGCGACACCGTCCACTGGTCGCGCTTGTCGATCAGGAACAGCAGCGCGAACAGGAACTCGTTCCAGGCGATCATGAAGATGAACAGCCCGGTCGCCATGATCGACGGGGTCGCCAGGGGCAGACTGATCCGCCGAAGCACGCCGAGCCGGCTGAGACCGTCGACGAGCCCGGCTTCCTCGATGGATTCCGGCACCGTCTCGAAGTAGTTGCGCAGCATGTAGATCGCCACCGGCACGGTCTGCGCCGTGTAGACGAAGATCAGACCGAAGAGCGAGCCGCGCAGCCCGATCCGGGTGAACAGCACGAACAGCGGGATGGCAAGCACGATCGCTGGGAAGAGGTACGTCGCGAGGAACAGTGCGCTGATCTTCCGCCGGCCGAAGAACGGCAGACGAGCGATGGCGTAGGCGCCCGGGATCGCGATGAGGAGGGCCACCAGCACCGATCCGATCGCGACGAACAGGCTGTTGCCGAGGAAGCTCAGGAACCCCTGACCGCCCTGGCTCTGCGGGGCGAGCACCTCCGCGTACGTGGAGAGGGTGAAGTCCTCGACCGCTACGATCAGCGATCCGGGATCGCGGAGCAGGCTCGCGATCGGCCGGATCGAGAGCAGCAGCATGTAATAGAACGGGAACAGCGTCGCGAGAAGGAACAGCCCCATGACGACCCACCGCAGGATGCCGAGGACCCGCCGTTGGATCCGATCGGCGCTCCACTTCCGCGGTGATCGCACCATGGTGCCGGGCGCGCCGCCCTTGGGTGCGGCCTGCTCCGCGATCGGCGCCTCTCTCGGTGTCGTGGTCACAGCTTCTCCCCTCGGCGCCGCATCATGAGCACGTAGACGCTCAGCAGCAAGATGAGCACGAGGGCGAGCACCACGGACTGCGCGGCGGCGCCACCCACGTTCTGCTGCACGGTGAGCAGTTCGTAGATCCGCACGCTCGCGACTCCGGTGCCGGCGGCGCCGCCGGTGAGCAGGAAGATCGCGTCGAACTCGTTGAAGTTCCAGATCGTGCGCAGCAGCACGAGGAGTGAGATCACCGGCATCAGCTGCGGCAGCACGATGTAGCGGAAGGACTGCAGGGGACTCGCCCCATCGACCAGTGCCGCCTCCTCGGGCTCGGTGGACATCGCCTCGAGCCTCGCCATCAGGAAGAGGAAGGCGAAGGGGAAGGACTGCCACCCGGCGAACGCGATCACCGTGAGCAGCGCCGTCGGCACCGGCACCTCGGCGCCCAGGATCCCGATCGACCCGCTCGCCTGCGACAGGAACGGGATGCCCCTGGGCCAGCCGAGCACGTTCTCACCGAAGTGGTTCACGATGCCGAACTCGGGGTTCAGCATGACGCGCCAGACGAAGGTGACCGCGACGACCGGTGCCACGTACGGCAGCAGGAACGCCGCACGCACGAAGGTTCGGCCACGGAATGGGCGGCGAACCACCATCGCCGCCAGCAGCCCGAGGCTCACCGCCAGGAACACGGATCCGATGGTGTAGGCGAAGGTCACGCCGAGGCTCGACCACAGGGCGTCGGAGGTGAGCACTCGGAGGAAGTTGTCGACGGAGAGGTCTTCGAACACGCCCTGCCGGCCGACGTTGATGAGCCGCATCCGCTGGAACGCGATGAGGACGCTCCAGATGAGCGGCACCACCACCACGGCCAGCACGATGATCAGTGTGGGACTGACGAGCGCCAGCCCGGTGCGGGCGTCGCGCTGGGTGAGGGTTCGTCGCCGGCGGGTCCTGCCCGGCTTCGTTTCGAGAGAGGTTGCCACGATTAGCCGATCTGAGTCGTCGGGAGGGGCCGCTGGTCGAGCGCCGTTCTGAGCTACCCTTCGGCGGGCTCAGGGCGGCGCTCAACCAGCGATGGGGTCACAGCCCCAGGTCCTCCTTGATCTGCGTCACCTGTTCGGCGGCCTGCTGTGCTGCCTCCTCGGCGCCCAGCCCGGAGTTGATCATCTCGGAGATGAGCTTCGGCATCACCAGCTGACCGGCGACGGCGCCGGCGAGCTCTCCGTACCCCTGGGGGATGCCCCAGCGGTCGAAGCTCTCGGGAGCTGAGGCGACGGAGGCGAGCACCTCCTCCGGGTAGAGCTCCGAGAGCGGCTGGACGGTGTCGACGCCCGCCTCGAGGCCCGCCCACGCGTCAGCGAACTCCGTGGGGCTGTCAGTCGTCCCCATGCGGGTCGGAACCTTGCCCTCCGGCGCGATGGCGAGCCAGTCCAGGTAGGCGTCGCTCATCATCCACTCCACCAGATCCTGTGTCTCCGGCGCGGCGTCGGCCATGATCGCCCAGGAGACGATCTCGCCGAAGGCGGCCGGCTCGCTCGCGTCGGGACCTTGCAGCGGCCCGACGATGCCGGTGTTCTGGGACAGGAACGTCGGGTCACCCTCGCACTCGGCACAGGTGGGCAGGGCGTCGTTGCGCAGGCCCGCCAGCTCGTCGAGCAGGAACGACGACCAGATGATCATCGCCGCGTCGCCGGCGAAGTACGTCGCGCGAGTCGTGTCGACGTCCTGGTTGCCCTCGACGGAGTATTCGCTGGCGATCTCCGCGAAGAACTCGAGCGCGCCGACACACTCGGGGCTTTCAAGCGCGACCTCACCGGCGTCGTCGACCAGTTCGCAGCCGTTCGCCAGGGCGATGTGCTCGAACGTCTCCTGGGTGAACCCGTCGCCCGGCGCGGTCGCGAGGGTGATGCCTGCCAGATCGGGCGAGTCGAGGGTGGAGGCGGCCTCCATGATGTCATCGAACGTCTCCGGGGCGTCGAGCCCGGCCTCCTCGAACAGATCGCTGCGGTAGTAGAGCAGCTGCGCCCAGCCATCGCTCGGCACGGCGAGCTGTGCGCCCTCGTCGCTCGTCGTCAGCTCGAGTGCTCGGGCCGAGAACGTGTCGGAGCCGAGCGCGTCCACCACGGCGGCCGCTGCGTCGGTGTCGAGCAGGTCGTCGATGGCGAACTGGTAGATGGATGAGAGGGATGCCGCGGCGATCGCGTCGGGCAGCTCGCCGGATGCCGCCGCGGAGCTCAGCACGGTCGGCAGCTGATCGGCCGCGACGGCCACCAGCTCGGTCTCGATCCCCGTCTCGTCGGAGAAGCGCGTCAGCATCTCCTCCTGGGTCTCGATGCGGTCGGCGACGTCTTCCGTGGTCCAGATCAGCAGGCTCACGTCTTCGCCGTTCCCGCCTCCGCCTGCTCCGCCGCCGTCGCCGCCACCGCAGCCTGTCAGGGCCAGCGCGGTCGTGACGGCCAGGGCGGGAATGGCCAGTATCTGCTTCCGCATTTCTCTCCTTGGTTCGCAGGGTTGCTGTTGTTGTCCGCCGGGGCGGGAGCGCTCATCCGCGTCGTCGTCGACTGGATCCACGAACCGCGGAGCACTGCGCTCATTGAACACCCGAATTATGTCCGACGACAAGACCGAATTGGCAACAAAACGGACACGATGGCCCGCAACACTCAGAAGGGCTTTCGTCCGGCCGCTGGACGAAGGTTGTCCTTTCGCATCGAGCGGAATTAGGGTGTGAGCGTTCCGTCTCGTCCGGCGACGACGGTCAGGAAGGACCGAAATGCGCTCGGTGGTGAGCTTCTCCGCTCCCGGCGTCGTCGAGATCGTCGAGGAAGACGAGCCCGCCCTCCGCGCCTCCGAGGTGCGCGTGCGGACCCTCTACTCGGGGATCTCCGCCGGCACGGAGCTCACCAGCTACCGGGGCAGCAGCCCGCACCTCTCCAAGCACTGGGACCTCGACCGCCGGCTCTTCGTGGAGGGTGCGGAGGAACTCAGCTACCCGGTGCTGAACCTCGGCTACGAGGAGGTCGGCGAGATCGTCGAGGTCGGGGCGGACGCCGACCGGGCGCTGCTCGGCAAGCGGGTTTGGGGCACCTGGGGGCACCGCACCACGGCCGAGCTCGACGCCGAGTTCGCCGCCGCGCGGCTGCTCGACGTGGACGCCGACCCCCGCATCGGCATGTTCTCCCACATCGGCGCGGTCGCGCTCAACGCGGTGCTCGACGCCGATGTGCATGTCGGGGAGACGGTCGCCGTGTTCGGGCTCGGCGTGCCGGGGCAGCTCGTCGCGCAGCTCGCCAGGCTGAACGGCGCCCGCGTCATCGCGGTCGAGGGGATCGCCGCACGGCGCGAGCTCGCGACCGCGCTCGGCGCCGACCTGGTGCTCGACGTGGCGGCGGGATCCGCCGCCGAGACCATCCGGGACCTCACCGACGATCGCGGTGCGGACGTCGCGATCGAGATCACTGGCAACGTGCGCGCGCTGCATGAGGCGATCCGCGCCGTCGCCTACAACTCGCGGGTGGTGGTCGCCGGGTTCTCGGTGGGCGATGCGGTCGGCCTGCGGCTGGGTGAGGAGTTCCACCACAACCGAGTGCAACTGGTCTCGTCCCAGATCTCCGGGGTCGGGGCCGGCATCGCCCATCGGTGGGACCGCTACCGGCTGTGGAGCACCGCCATCGCCCTCGCCGAGAGCGGCCGCCTCGACGTGCTGAGCCTCATCTCGCACCAGGTGCCGTACCGTGACGCGGCGGACGCGTACCGGATGCTCGACGAGCGCCCAGGGGAAGCACTGCAGGTGGTGCTCGACTTCACCGAGCAGGATTCGAGCGAACAGCGAGGCCGCGCATGACGAACGCCATCTGTGTGCAGGAGCAGTACCTCACGGGACCCGACGGCGAGACGCTGCCGATCGAGCAGAAGTGGGAGCTCGCCCGGTCCTGGGGGTTCGACGGGATCGAGCTGCGGGCGCAGGGAAACGGCGCGTTCGCCGCCCGGCTGCCGGAGCTGAAGCGCGCGGCCGCCGCCGGCATCCCGATGCCCACCGTCTGCGTCGAGATGAGCCACTTCATCGGCGCCTTCGACGAGGAGCTGCGGCGCGACGCCCGGGAGCAGATGCGGGATCAGCTGAGGGTCATGGCTGAGATCGGAGGACGCGGCGCGATGACCCCGGCGTCGTGGGGCATGTTCTCGCGCCGGCTGCCGCCGTTCGAGCCGCCGCGCAGCGCGGAGGAGGACCGGGCGGTGCTCGAGGACGCCCTCGGCGACCTTGGTGAGGAGGCCGCGCGCCTCGGTGTGACCCTGTATCTGGAACCGCTCAACCGGTACGAGGATCACATGGTCAACACGCTGGCCGCCGCGGTGGAACTGCTGCAGGCCGTCGGGCTCGACAGCGTGAAGATCGGCGCCGACACGTACCACATGAACATCGAGGAGGCGGACCCAGCCGCCTCCCTCGCCGCCGCCGCCGGGTATCTCGGGCACGTGCAGGCGAGCGACTCGAACCGGCTGGAACCGGGCGCCGGGCACGTCGACTGGCCGCTCATCGGGGCGACGCTGCGGTCCATCGGCTACGACGGTCCGGTCGCGATCGAGTCGCGGCTCTCCGGGCCGGCCGGCGTCGTGCTGCCGCGTGTGCCGCCGTTCCTGCGGCGGTACCTGTGACCAGCGAGCGACGGAGTTCGGCCTCCGAACCGGACACGGAAGAGATCCCTTCACCCGATCTCGTCTCGGAGGCGACCCGCGTGCTCATGGAGAACTGGCGCGGCCTCTACACCGTGCCGGCGAGTGGCCTGTACCCGCACCAGTGGAGCTGGGATTCGGCCTTCATCGCCGTGGGGCTCCGGCACGTGTCGCCCAGGCGGGCGCAGCAGGAGCTCGAGTCGCTGCTCGGCGCCCAGTGGGCAGACGGGCGGCTGCCGCAGATCGTGTTCGCGTCGGGCCGGGACGACGAGTACTCGCCCGGCGCATCCTTCTGGCGCAGCGAGCTTATCCCCGGCTCCGCGCCGGTTCCGACCGCCGGACTGATCCAGCCGCCCAATCACGCGTGGGCGGCGCTGCTCGTGCACGAGGCTGATCCGGAGGAGTCGCGCCGCCGCCGGTTCCTGGACCGGGCGTATCCGCGGCTGGTCGCCTGGCACGAGTATCTGCGCAGGCGGCGATCGGACGAAGCCGGGCTGGCGTTCACCGTGCACCCGTGGGAGACCGGGATGGACAACTCGCCCGCCTGGGATGCCCCCCTCGCCGCCGTGCGCGGAACATTCGGCGGGAACGTGCCCCGCCCCGACCTGCGGCATGCCGACGTGACCGAGCGCCCGTCGAACGCGGAGTACGAGAAGTACCTCTCCCTGGCGGCGACCTACCGGGACGCCGGCTGCGACGACAGCGTGGCCGCGACGCCGTTCCGGGTGACCGATCCGGGCGTCACCGCGCTGTGGATCCGGTCGGAGCTGGCCCTCGGCCGGATCGCCGAGGAGCTCGGCATCGAGGCCGACCATGCCGACCGCGCCGCCGCGCTGACGGAGGCCCTCGAGGACCTGTGGGACGCCGAGCTGGGCTGCTACGTGCCGGTCGACCGGGTGAGCTGCGAACCGCAGCGGTTCCGCAGCATCACGGGGCTGCTGCCGCTGATCGTGCCGGACCTGCTGCACGTCGACGAACTGCTCGGCACGCTGCACGGCGAGCACTTCAGGCTGGGGCGATCGGTGCTGGTGCCGAGCTTCGATCTGACCGCACCCGAGTTCGACACGTCCCGCTACTGGCGTGGGCCAGCCTGGTTCAACACCGCTTGGGTCCTTGTGAACGGGCTGCTGGAGTGCGGGCTCGAGACGGAGGCGCGGGTGCTCGCCGACACGATGGGCGCCCGGGCGGTGGAGAGCGACTTCGCGGAGTACCTCGACCCGATCACCGGTGCCGCGCACGGCACCCGCCGTTTCAGCTGGACCGCCGCGCTGTCCCTCGACCTCCACGTGCGCCTCTTGGAGTATTGAGCACAGCTCCCCATTCCCCACCGCCCCGCTCGGTCGTACTCTGGGGATGGGAGGAGCCTCCATGAGTGTGAAGCAGGGCGACAGGATCACGATTCACGGCCGCACCGTCGGGGCGGGAGACCGGCACGGGGAGATCGTCGAGGTGCGTGGCAAGGACGGCGCACCGCCGTACGCGGTGAAGTTCGACGACGGGCACGAGACCCTCATCTTCCCGGGCGGCGACTTCACCGTCGACAGCACGCAGCCGAACACGACCTGAGGCGCCGGCCCAGCGGTCGAGGCGGACGGACTTCCCGTCACCGGCGGATGGTGAAGTCCTGCTCTCCGACCGCGGGGACGTCCTCAGCGTCAAGGTCGTCGACCCGGGCGCCGATGGGACCACGACGCGACCAGGCGATGAACTCCTCGACGGCCTCGGGGCTCCCCTCCGCCTCCAGTTCGACACCGCCGTCGGGGAGGTTGCGCGCGAATCCGCCGAGGCCCAGCTTCTGAGCCTCTCGACGTGCCGAGTACCGGAAGCCCACACCCTGCACCGCTCCTCGCGCCACGGCGCGCACCCGGATCCGCTCAACGTTCGACATGCGATCGACGCTAGCCCCTGTGAGTCGTCAGAAGAATGCCGTTCGGGGCTCGGGGGTCTCGCGGCGTGCGTGATAGTCCAGGGGCATGTGGTTCGATTCCTGGTCCGATCTCCTCAGAGTGCTGCTCGTCGGCGGCGCGGCGTATGTCGCGCTGATCGTGCTGCTGCGGCTGACCGGCAAGCGGTCACTCAGTCAGCTCAACGCCTTCGACTTCGTCGTCACGGTGGCGCTCGGCTCCACGCTCGCCACCATCCTGCTGAGCGGCACCGTCTCGTGGGCGGAGGGCGTGACTGCGCTCGCCCTGCTGCTGGTCCTGCAGTTCCTGGTGTCCCTCGGATCGCGCTGGCAGGCATTCCGGAGGGTGGTCACCGCTGAGCCGGTGCTCCTTCTCACGCACGGCGAGCTGCTTCGGGACGCGATGGCGAAATGCCGGGTCGGGGAGTCCGAGGTTCAGCAGGCGGTCCGCAGCACCGGTTCCGGTGACCTGTCGCAGGTCGCGGCCGTCGTGCTGGAGACCAACGGAAAGCTGAGCGTGATCCCGGAGAGTCAGTTCGGCAGCGGATCGGCGCTGGAGGGCGTGCAGGGACCGTGACGGCGGAGCTCGGAGAGCTCGGAGAGGACGTGGGATGGAACCGCTCTACCTTGTGGTGCTGCTCTTCGCCACGGTGATCCTGCTGCTCAACTCGTTCTCGCGGCTGCTTCAGCGATTGAGCCTTCCCGCACCGACCCTTGCGCTGCTCGCCGGTCTGCTGCTCGGGCCGCACGCGCTCGGCGTGCTGGACCTGCGGCTGATGACGCCGGATCCGCAGCGTCTTCTCGAGGAGGTGGCTCGGTTCACGCTGGCCGTGGGTCTGGTGGGGGTGGCACTGCGCCTGCCGCACGGCTACTGGCGCAAGAACCGGCGCTGGATCCTCGGGGCCATCGGCATCGGCATGCCGGTGATGTTCCTCACCGCCACGGCGGTGCTCGCGCTCGGTACCGGGCTTCCGATTCTGCTCGCCCTGCTGATCGCGGCCATCATCACCCCGACCGACCCCATCGTGACCACCCCGATCGTGACGGGATCGGTGGCGGAGGAGCACGTGCCGGAGCGGGTGAGATTCAACCTGTCAGCGGAAAGCGGCCTGAACGACGGGCTCGGTGTGCTCTTCGTGATGCTGGCGGTGCTGTCGATCACCCGGCCGGCGGGCGATGCATGGCTGGAGCTGCTGACCCGCGTGCTCCTGTGGGAGGTGCTCGGCGGGGCGGCGATCGGTCTGGTGGCCGGATTCGGGCTCGGCCGGCTGTTCAACTACACGAAGAAGCAGGGGCTGATGGAGGAGACGTCGGCGCTCGGATTCGTGCTGGCGCTGGCCCTCGTCGTGCTCGGCGCCTCGAGGGTGCTGGCCGTCGACGCCGTGCTGGCGGTGTTCGTCGCGGCGGCGGTGTTCGGTCAGGTGGTGCCCCGCTCGGAGGCCAAGCGTGAGGACCGCATCGATGACACGGTGAACCGGTTCGTGGCGCTCCCGGCGTTCCTGCTGCTCGGTCTGTCGCTGCCGGTCGACCGCTGGCTGAGGGACGGACCGTGGGTGGCCATCGTGGTGCTCGCCGCGCTGCTCCTCCGGCGATTCGTCGGGATCTGGGTCGCTCGTCCGGTGTTCGCCCCGCTGCACAGCCGGTCGGAGACGCTGTTCCTCAGCTGGTTCGCTCCGGTCGGCATTTCCGCGCTGCTCTACGCCACGATCGCCGAGCGGCACACCGGCGATCCGCGGATCTTCCCGCTCGCGACGCTCGCCATCACGATCTCGGTGTTCGTCCACGGGCTGTCGTCGATGCCGTGGAGCACGTGGCTGCAGCGGCGAGCGGAGGCGGCAGCAGAGCAGAATCGGGTATCCGGAACAAACGACGCTCCGTGACCGTTCCGAATTGCAGCGGGGGAGCGAGGAGGAGCGGAACGGTGACGGATCAGGCTGCCTGGATCGACGTCGTCCATCGACTGGTCGATCGGGTGATGGTCGGCGGCGACTTCGAGGAGCTCGAAGCGATCGCGACTCCCGGCTTCGCCGCCGGTGCGCGCCGCTGGATCGAACCGTTCCGGCAGTCGTTCCCTGACGTCCGGATGGAGATCGTCGAGACCGTGGCGGACGGTTCCACCGTGGTGGCCCGTCTCCGCTGCTCCGGGACGCAGCTCGGCTCCTGGCGCGGACACCCGCCCACCGGCCGGCGGTTCTCGGACATCGACGAGGTCTACTTCTTCCGGTTCGAAGGGGATCGCCTCGCGGGCGCGTGGGGCGTCGAGGACAACCTCACCCGGTTCCGGCAGCTGGGCATCCACGAGCTCTGAACTCGCCTCACGGGGGGATCGGTTACCGTGGGCAGGCGGCCGACGCATTCGGCCGCGCGAGGGGAGCCGAAGTGGCGGAGTGCATCCACGGGTTTGAGACCGAGCTCTGCGATATCTGCTCACCGCGGGTTGCGCCGGAGCCCACGAAGCCGGTGCGTGCCCCGCGGGCGTCGAAGCCGGCGGTGGAACGGCGCCCGGTGGCGACTCCGGCGACCCGCACGCCGGGATCATCCTCCCGTGTCGGTGAGCACTCCGCCGTGCCGTTCGCAGCACAGCGGGTGTACCACGTCACTCACGTGCGGAACCTCGAGATGATCATTCTCGACGGTGAGATCCGGGCCGGCGCAACGCCGGAGATCGACATCAGCTCGGCGCACACACGGGAGCTTCGCACGCTCGCGGCGGTGCGTCCCGGGGTGAGCGTCGCCGAGCACGTGCCGTTCTACCTCACGCCGAACGCCACCCGCTGGAACGAGCTGCGCAGCGGCGCGGAGGGCGTGTTCTGGTCCGACGCGGCGCGGGAGGCGCGGCCGAGCGACTTCGTCGCCCTCGTCACGACGATGGCCGGCATCGGCCCGGATGTCGTGGTCGCCGACGGCGACGCGGTGTCACCGGTCACCCGCTTCGCCACCGGAGCTGAGGACGGCCGTACCCTGCTGCGCCGGGCCCGCGCCGCCGACCCCGACCTCCTCGAAGCAGAGGTGCTCGCGCCTGGGTCCATCCCCTTCTCGGCGGTCGCGCTCATCGGCGTCTCGAACGACAAGATCCGCGCCCGGGTGAAGGACCTGCTCGCCGAGGCGGACGGGCACACGCCGCGGATCGCCGTGTATCCGCCCTGGTTCCTGCCTGCCGATCAGGACTGAACCGGCATTGCAGAAGGAGAGACCGATGGTCGACGCCGAAGTGCACGAGCACGAGCCGCCGTATGTGGTCGGCTTCTTCGTCGGGAGCCTCGCCCGGGACTCGCTGAACCGCAGGCTGTCGCGGGCGCTCGTCCGCCTCGCGCCTGAGGAGCTTCAGCTGCAGGAGATCCCGATCGGGGACCTGCCGCTCTACAGCTACGACTATGACGCCGACTTCCCGACGGTGGCCAGAGACTTCAAGGCGGCGATCGCCGCGGTGGACGCCGTGCTGTTCGTCACGCCGGAGTACAACCGCGACATCCCGGGCGGACTGAAGAACGCCATCGACTGGGCGAGCCGCCCGTATGGGAAGAACTCGTTCGCGCGGAAGCCGTCCGCGGTGATCGGCGCGTCGCCGGGCAAGATCGGCACCGCAGTGGCGCAGCAGAACCTGCGCAGCATCCTCAGCTACTGCAACTCCCCGCAGATGAACGCGCCGGAGGCCTACATCCAGGCGACGCCCGGGATGATCAGCGTCGAGGGCGACATCGGCGACGAGAGCCTGGAGGAGTTCCTGCGGTCGTGGATGGACGACTTCCGGCTCTTCATCCAGCGAGTGCTGACCGTGCTGCCGCAGGCGACCAAGAACCTCACCGGCGCGCCCTGACTTCAGTGGCTCAGCGACCGGCGGTGCCCACCGCCCAGCGGAAGGCGTTCACCAGACGGTAGCCGCCCTCCGCGGTGCGGTACGGTGCCGCGGCCTCGAGCAGCGTGCTCCGCAGCTCGTCGATCGTGGCGTCGTCCTCGCCGAGGAGGATGCCGCGCACCAGGTGCTCCTCGTCGGGCGTGGTCCACTCGACATCGGTGATCCCGGCGAGGACGTCCGCCAGCCCGGCTGCCGCCATCACCCGCTCCAGTCCGCCCGGCAGCCGCAGTTCGTCGTCCGGCACGGGCTCCTCGCCGGCTGCCCTTGCGATCGCGGCCTCCAGCGCTTCGATGTCGTTCCGCTCCGCCTCGGCCCAGTTGGCGATGGCGATGCGGCCGCCCGCAGCGACCACGTCAGCGGTGCGGCGCAGCGCGGTCACCGGATCCTCGGCGAACTGGAGGGCGTTGAACGCGGTCGCCACGTCGAACGGCCGCTCCGGACGGGGGAGCTCCTCGAATCCGGCGACCTCGATCGACGCACCGGGCACCCGCGCCCGCGCGCGCGACACCATCCCGGGAGCCGGGTCGACGCCGCTGACCTCCGCGCCCAGACCGGCGGCGTAGGCGACGAACTCCCCGGCACCGCATCCGATGTCGAGCACCCGAGACCCCGGCCCGATCGCAGCGGCCGCCGCCACCGCCGCCCACACCGGCTGCGGCATGCTGCCCCACAGCGCCGACCACTCCTCGGCCACCGCCGACCAGCGGTCCGGCTCGCCCCCGTTCATCGCAGACAGCGCACTACTGCGCGGTGTAGCCGCCGTCGACCAGGTGGTAGCTGCCGGTGATGAAGCTCGCCGCGTCGCTGGCGAGGAAGGCGACGAGCGTCGCCACCTCCTCCGGCTCGCCGAGCCGGTTCAGCGCGTGCCTGCTCTCCAGGAACTGGAGGGTCTCGGCGTCGAGGTTCGCATCGACGAGGGGGGTCTTGATGAAGCCCGGTCCGACGGAGTTGACTCGGACATCCTGCGCGGCGTACTCCAGCGCGGCGTTCTTCGTCAGCCCGACGACGCCGTGCTTGGCGGCGACGTAGCCGGCGGAGTTCGCGAAGGCGACGCTGCCGAGGATCGAGGCGATGTTGACGACCGCTCCGCCGCCGTTCGCCGCGATCGCCGGCAGCTGCGCCTTCATCCCGTACGCCACCGCGCTGAGGTTGATCTCGATGACCTTGCGCCAGCCGTCCAGGTCATACTCCCCGAGCGGTGCGCTCGGGCCGCCGATGCCCGCATTGTTCACGGCGATCTTCAGCGGCGCGAGCCCGTTCGCCGCCTCCACCGCGTCGACCGCGTTCTGCGGGTCGCTGACGTCTCCGACCACCCCGGCCGCGCTGCCGCCCGCCGCGGTGATCTCACCGACGACGGTATCCACGGCGTCGCCCTTCAGGTCGGAGACGACCACCGATGCCCCGTTGGCTGCGAGCAGCAGGGCGATGGAGCGTCCGATCCCCGATCCCGCTCCGGTGACGATGGCGGAGCGGTTGGCGACGTCGTAAGTGGCCATGGGGTTCCTCGATTCTCGACAGCGTGCCGGCCGGCCGCGGAACGCGAGCCAGGTCCGCCTTCGACGCTACGCGGGCCGCATGGCCGTCACCTGGCAGGGGACTGGGCGGCGCCGACGTCGCCGCGCGCGGGCATCCGGGCGAGCACCAGCAGCGCGAGGAAGCCGACGAACGCCACCCCGGCGAGGAAGAAGAAGCCCGCCGAGAACGACCCGGTGAGATCCTTCAGCACCCCGAGCGCGAGGGCGGATGCGAACCCGCCGACGTTCGCGCAGAAATTGCCGAATCCAGAGCTGAGTCCCGCGACCGAGCGGCCGAAGAAGCGTGTCGCGACGGCGAAGATCGGCCCGAAATAGAGCTGGATGAACACGCCGATCAGTGCGACCACGACGATCACCAGGGCGACGGCGTCGGCGGCGTTCAGCAGCAGGAACAGCACGCTCATCACCCCGAGTGACAGCCCGATGACGCCGAGCGGGCGACCCAGCCGGTCCGAGATGATGCCGCCCAGGATGTTCGACGGCGCCGTGATCGCCGCTGACAGCGCCACGATCAGGCCCGCGGCCTCGAGGCTCAGCCCGCGGTCGACGATCAGGTACGACGGCAGCCAGAAGCCGAAGCCGGCGACGAGCGCGAGCCGCGCGAACTGGACGAGGCCAAGCAGCCACCAGGCCGCGGTTCGCCACACCCAGCGTGCTGAACGAGGATCGGCGGATGCGGGATGCCGCGACGGCGGCTCGTCAGCGAGCAGCCAGAACGCGACCAGCACGACGAGGCCGAGGCTCGAGGACAGCACGATCACGCCGTCCCAGCCGAGCGGGCCGACGAGCAGGGGGCCGACGAGATTCACGACGACGTTCGACGAGAAGCCGCCGGCGACGAAGAGGCCCATCGCGGTGGCTCGTCGCGCCTCCGAGAAGTGCCGCGTGATCAGCATCAGTCCCGGCACGAACATCAGCGCCCGGAACACCCCGGTTCCCGCCTGGATGGCGAGCATCGGCAGGAACGCGCCGCTCAGGGCGAAGAGGATGCTGAGCGCGTTGGTGCCGAGGATCCCGACCGCGAACAGCCGCTTCAGGCTGACCCGGTCGGCGAGCACCCCGGCGGGGATCTGCATCAGCGCGTAGGTGAGCGTCGTGGCCGCCGCCAGCAGCCCGGCCTCCGCGAAGCTGATGCCCAGGTCCTCGCGGATGAGGGGCAGGAACAGCGAGATCGCGCCGACCGCGATCGCCTGCGTGCTCTGCGCCACGACGATCAGCGCACTGTTCGCGGCGACACCTCGCGTCACGGGCGGTGCCTTCCGTCGAGTGCCGCCGAATCCACAGATGCTACCGCGGCGCGTCGCGGTCATAATTCCGGGATGAGGGTGCTCGTGGCAGTTCTTCCGTTCGCCGGGCACGTGGCACCGATGCAGGCTCTCGTTCGAGAGCTGACGGCTCGAGGGCACGATGTGCGGGTCTACACCGGCTCGGCGTACCGGTCGCGGTTCGAGGACGCCGGGGCGTCCGTGCTGGTGTGGCGGATGGCGCCCGACTTCGACGAGCATGCGCTGGAGCGGACCTTCCCGCAGCTGCGCGGGAAGAAGGGCCCGCGCCAGCTGCTCGCGAACGTGGAGCACCTGTTCATCCGGAGCGCGGCCGGGCAGGCGCAGGACCTCCTCGCCGAATGGCGCTCGGAGCCGTGGGACATGCTCCTCTCGGAGACGACCAGTGTCGGTGCCGCCCTCGCCGCTGAGCGGACGACTGCGCCATGGGTCTCGGTCGCGATCACCCCGCTGTCGCTCCCGAGCACGGCGCTGCCGCCGAGCGGGCTGGGCATCCGTCCGGGCCGGGGGCCGGTCGGGCGGTTCCGTGACCGGGCGCTGCGGGTGGTGTCGCGCGCGCTGACCCGCCGGCTGCGCACGGCGCTCGACGAGACCAGGGCGACAGCAGGGCTCGGGCCGAGCCCCGTGCCGTTCGAGGCCGCCGGCTTCTCGCCGACCCTGATCCTCGCCACCGGCAGCCGCTCACTCGACTACCGGCGCCCGGATCCGCCGCCTCATCTGCACTACGTCGGCACGCTCGGCGTCTTCGCCGGCACGCCGCATCCCCAATGGTGGGCGGAGGTCGAGCACGCCACGGCGCCGGTCGTGCACGTCACGCAGGGAACGCAGAACCTGAATCCGGATGACCTGCTGCGGCCGGCGCTCGAGGCGCTGGCGGACGAACCGGTGCTGGTGGTGGCCTCCAGCGGCGTAGCCGGGCACGATCGGCTGCCGTTCCCGGTGCCGGAGAACGTGCGGGTGGCCGGGCTCCTGCCGCATGCGGAGCTGCTTCCCAGAACCAGCGTGATGATCACGAACGGCGGCTGGGGCGGCACGCTCGCCGCCCTGAGCTCGGGCGTGCCGCTGATCCTCGCCGGCGGTGATCTCGACAAGCCTGAGGTGGCCGCGCGCGTCGGCTGGTCGGGCGCAGGCATAGACCTGCGCACCGGCACACCGGACGCGCGACAGATCTCCGCCGCGTTCCGCCGCATCCGGTCCGACCCCTCGTTCCGCGCCGCGGCGAAGGCTGTCGGGCGAGAGCTCGGAGAGGGCGGCGGCGTCCCGCGGGCTGTCGATCTCATCGAACAGGTGGAGACCCCCGATCCGGGCGAATCGCCGTCCGCCGCTTCCGGGGCCTGACCGCCCCGCTGGGTCGTAGGCTCGATCCCGGACGTGCCCGATCCCGCGCCCCGCGCACCGGGCAGCTCGGGCCGGGGACGAGATCGCCGGGCCGCCATCCTCGATCTTTCGGAGCACCGCCATTTCCACGACAGCGCCGACATCAACCGAACGCCCGAGCGCCCGCACTCGGCTCGACCGTTACTTCGAGATCAGTTCGCGAGGCTCGACCTTCAGCCGGGAGATCCGCGGCGGGCTCGTCACGTTCGTCACGATGGCGTACATCGTCATCCTGAACCCGCTGATCCTCGGCGGGTTCAGCGCCGAGCAGGCGACCCTCGACGTGGAAGGCAACTGGCTGCAGAACGCCCAGGTCGCCGCGGTCACCGGGCTCACCGCGGGCGTGATGACGATCCTCTTCGGCGCGATCGCCCGCCTGCCGTTCGCGCTCGCCGCAGGTCTCGGCATCAACTCGTTCCTGGCCGTGAACGTCGTCGGGCAGGTGACCTGGGCGGAGGCGATGGGCCTCGTCGTGATCAACGGGCTGCTGATCGTGCTGCTCGCCTCGACCGGCCTCCGGACGATGATCTTCAACGCGGTGCCGGCCGAGCTGAAGACCGCGATCACGGTCGGGATCGGCCTGTTCATCGCCTTCATCGGCCTCGTCGACTCCGGGTTCGTGCGGGCGAGCGGCTCGCAGTCACCGCCGGTGCAGCTGGGTGAGGCGGGATCCGTCGCCGCGCTGCCGACTGTCGTGTTCCTGATCGGGCTCGTCCTGATGGGCGTGCTGATGGCACGAGGGGTGAAGGGGGCGCTGCTCATCGGCATTCTCGCCACCACGGTGCTCGCGGTGATCGTCGAGGCGATCTTCCGGCTGGGGCCGGCGTTCGAGAACCCGGGCGGATGGAGTCTCAACACGCCGACCATCCCGTCGTCGATCTTCTCCCTGCCCGATCTCAGCCTGATCGGCCAGTTCAGCTTCGGCGCGTTCGACCGGATCGGCGTGCTGGCCGCGACCATGCTCGTCTTCACGCTGCTGTTCACCAACTTCTTCGACGCGATGGGCACCATGACCGGCCTCGCCAAGGCGGCGGATCTGATGGATGCGCGCGGGAACTTCCCGCGACTGAAGTCCGGCCTGATTCTCGAAGGCGTCGGCGCGGTCGCCGGGGGAGCGACGTCGAGCTCCTAGAACACGATCTTCATCGACTCCGCCGCCGGCATCGGGGAGGGCGCCCGCACCGGGCTCGCCTCCATCGTCACCGGCGTGCTGTTCCTCGCCTCCATGTTCCTCACCCCGCTCACCCAGGTGGTGCCACTCGAGGTCGCCGCCGCAGCGCTCGTCGTGGTCGGGGCGCTGATGGTGGCGCAGATCCGCGACATCGACTGGAGCGAGTTCTCCGTCGCACTGCCGGTGTTCCTCACCATCGTGGTGATGCCGTTCACGTTCTCGATCGCCAACGGCATCGGTGTCGGCTTCCTGAGCTGGGTGCTGGTGCGGTCGATGGCGGGCAAGGCGCGGCAGATCTCGCCGCTGCTCTGGATCGTCGCGGCCGGGTTCCTCATCTACTTCGCCCGCGGCCCGCTCGAGCAGCTTCTCGGCTGACTCGTTCGCGCCCCGTCTTTCCGCAACTCCCCGAAGGGGATTTCGGTAGCGTCGGGGGCATGGCGGGCGAGGTGTGCACGGTCGGGCACTCGACGCGCCCCATCGAGGAGTTCCTCGCGATCCTGCACGCCCACCAGGTGCGGGAGATCGTGGATGTGCGCACCATCCCGAAGTCCCGCACCAACCCCCAGTTCGGCGGCGACTCCCTCAGGAAGAGCCTCGCGGCGGACGGGATCGCCTACCGGCACGTCCCGTCGCTCGGCGGGCTCCGGCGTCCGCGGAAGGACTCGCCGAACGACGGATGGCGGAACACGTCGTTCCGCGGGTACGCGGACCACATGGCGACCGAGGAGTTCGCCCAGGGGATCGACGAGCTCCTCGACGCCGCGGCGGTGCACCGGGTCGCCGTGATGTGCGCCGAGGCGGTGCCGTGGCGGTGCCACCGGTCGCTGATCGGCGACGCGGTGCTGGTGCGTGGGGTGCCGGTGCTCGACCTGATGGACGCGACCACCGCGAGGCCCCACGTGCTGACGAGGTTCGCGTGCGTCGAGGGCAGCGAGATCACCTACCCCGCGGAGGAGGACGACAGAACGACTCTGTGGTGAGCGGAGGGTGAAATGCGGCGCGCCTCTTGCGTCGGACGCACGCCAGGAGTAACCACTGGATCACCAGAGGGCGGGAGGCCGGAAATGCGCTTGTCGGAACAGGAACCCACGACGGCACCGTCCAGTGGAACCACGGGCGCGCTGCCCGCTCGAGGGCCCGTGCACGACGCATTCGACGCCCTCGCCGATGGCTATCGGCGACAGCTGCTGGGGATCCTGTGCGAGGGCGACAAGTCGGTCAACGAGCTGGCGGCGAACCTCCCCATCAGCCGCCCCGCCGTGTCGCGGCATCTGAAGGTGCTCACCGAGGCAGGCCTGGTGGCGGAGACGTACTCCGGCGCCAGACACATCTTCCGACTCCGCCCAGAGGGGGTGCGGGCGGTGCAGGACTACCTCGAGCGGGTCTGGGGCGTCGGCGTCCGACTGCGGCTGGCCACCGAGAACCAAGAGCTCGACCAGGAGTCGTCATGACGGAGGGCACTCGGGAGAGCCCGTGGCAGCTCACCACGGCGTCCGGCACGTCGAAGTACACGATGTACCGGGACGGCGACGACCTCGTCTGCCAGGTGGGTTCCACGACGCTCACGTATTCGGCGCGGGCGATCGAGGACCTGCACGCCTGGCTTCGTGAGCAGGGCGACTGGGTGCCGCTCGGCGCCGCAGACGAGGGGAAACCGGCGGCCGATGGCACGGTCGAGGCGTGGGGACGGTCGGATTCCAACCCGGTCGGCGGCTGGTACGGGCTCAGGAAGGGCTACCGCGGCCGGTTCGGCATGTACCTGCCGCCGCTGCTGGAGCGGCTCGGCCTCGCCGAAGTCACCCACAATGCCCGCAACAACTCCATGCGGGCGATCTGACGTGGAGCGGGTGACGAGCGAGGCATCCCGGGATTAGCCTGTCGGCATGTGCCGGAACATCCACACGCTCCACAACTTCGAGCCCGCAGCCACCAACGACGAGGTGCACGCCGCGGCGCTGCAGTACGTGCGCAAGATCAGCGGGACCACCAAACCGTCGAAGGCCAACCAGGAGGCGTTCGAACGCGCCGTGGCGGAGATCGCCCACATCACCGGGCATCTGCTCGAGGACCTGGTGACGACGGCGCCGCCGAAGAACCGGGAGATCGAGGCAGAGAAGGCGCGGGCGCGCGCCGCGCAGCGCTACGCGACCGTCTGACCCGGTGATCTGCCGCCGGCCGAGCCGAGCGCGGGGCCGACTGCGCTCTTGACCCGGCAGGCCCGCAGGACGAGCATTGCACCCGTGACGGAGCTGTCGCTCGACCCATCGGCCCTATCCGACGACGATTCCCCCCGCCGCGCCCGACCCGACGGCGACGCGCTGGACCGGGCGATCGAGCACTCGCGGCGCTGGCTCGGCTCGCTCGACGAGCGACCCGTGCCCGCGACTGCCGGCATCGACGACATCGCATCCCAGCTCGGCGGCGCGCTGCCTGAGCGGGGATCGCCACCGGAGGACGTGGTCGAGCGGCTCGCCGCTGCGGTTGAGCCAGGGCTCATGGCGAGCCCGTCCGGCCGGTTCTACGGCTGGGTGATGGGCGCGACGCTGCCGGCGGCGCTCGCCGCAGACTGGCTGGTGTCGGCTTGGGACCAGAATTCCGGAATGCGGGACGCGACGCCCGGGACGGTGGCCGCCGAGGAGCTCGCGGCCACGTGGCTGCTCGAGCTGCTCGGCCTGCCCGCCGGATCCGGGGTCGGGTTCACCACGGGCGCCACCATGGCGAACTTCACCTGCCTCAACGCGGCGCGCAGCGAGGTGCTGGCCCGCGTCGGCTGGGACGTCGCGGAGCAGGGCCTCGCCGGCGGGCCGCGAGTGCGGGTGCTGGTCGGCGCGGAGCGGCACAGCTCGATCGACCTCGCGATCCGCTACCTGGGCCTCGGTGCGCCGGAGGTCGTCGCCTGCGACGAGGAGGGGCGGATCGACGTCGCGGACCTCGACTTCCGGCTCGCGGAGGACGGTGGGCCGGCGATCCTCTGCCTGCAGGCGGGCAACATCCACTCCGGCGCCTTCGACCCGTTCGCCGAGGCGATCGAGGCGGCGCACGAGGCCGGGGTGTGGGTGCACGTCGACGGCGCCTTCGGGCTGTGGGCGGCGGTCGTCCCGACGCTCGATCGGCTCACCGCCGGCCTCCGCACCGCAGACTCCTGGGCGACGGATGCGCACAAGACCCTCAACGTGCCGTACGACTCCGGGCTCGCGGTGGTGGCGGATGCGGCGGCCATGCAGCGCGCGATGAGCGTCCGCGCCAGCTACCTGCTCACCTCCTCGGCGGTCGATCCGCACGAACGGGTGCCGGAGATGTCGCGCCGTGCCCGCGGCGTGCCGGTCTGGGCGGCGCTCGCCTCGCTCGGTGCGGAGGGCGTGCGCGACCTCGTCGGCGGCCTGGTCGACGCGGCGCACGGCATCGCGGATGGCGTCTCCCGCATCCCCGGCGCGCGGGTGCTGAACGACGTGGTGTACACGCAGGTCAGCGTCGCGTTCGAGAACGATGACCGCACCCGCGAGGTCTTCCGGCGCATCCTCGAGGAGGGGCGCGTGATGCCCTCGGCGAGCGTCTGGCACGACACCGCCGTGATCCGCTTCTCCGTGAGCTCCTGGCGCACCGGACCGGACGAGGTGCGCGAGACGGTGGCGGCGGTGGCGCGAGCCGCCGCACAGGCCCCGCGGTAGCGGCTCACGCGGATTCGGGCGCGCCTTGGAGGCAGCTTGGAGTTTCGAGCGCCGTGGCTCGGCCGTGCTTACCGTGAGGCGACCGGAGCGACGGGGCTCCGGTGTTCTCGATTCGAGGGGGATCCATGCGCAGAATTCTGCTGTCCGTCGTGGCCGCACTGGCACTCGTGTTCGGCTTCGCCACTCCGGCGAACGCCATCACCGGAAACTACGTGAAGGACTTCGAGCATCCGTACGTCGGGCTCGTCGTCTTCTACGACGCCGAAGGGGAGTTCAGCGGCCGCTGTTCCGGCTCGTTGCTGAACCCGACGGTGTTCCTGACCGCCGGGCACTGCACTGAAGGTGCCACCAGCGCGCGGGTGTATTTCCAGCAGGATGCCGGGGTGAACCTCGACCTTGAGGAGGGAATCGATCCGACGACCGGCTATCCGGAGACCTGCGCCGGAAACACCCTCGGCACACTGTGCGCCACCTCCGATGAGCTGTACAACTACGGCTTCAACGAGTTCGCCGGTTTCCCGGACACGCACGACGTCGGCCTGGTCATCCTCGATCAACCGATCGAGCTCGACGAGTACGGTGTGCTCGCGGCCGACGGATCCCTCGACGAACTGGCCACCAGGCGAGGCCAGCAGGCGACCACGTTCACGGCGAGCGGCTACGGACTGAGCTACAGCAGCCCGGTCGGGGTTGAGTCGTTCCGCGAGCGGCTGATGGCGCAGGCGAAGCTCACCAACCTCCGCAGCGCCAACACCGACGGCTACAACCTGCAGACCAACGGCAACGGAAACGGGCGCGGCGGCACCTGCTCCGGCGACTCCGGAGGCCCGGTCTTCTACGGCGGCTACGAGTCGAACCTCATCGTCGCGGTCACCTCGTTCGGTATGAATGAGTGGTGCCGGGGAACGGACTTCGCGTACCGCACCGACCGGCAAGAGGTGATCGACTGGATCTTGAAGATCGCCCGGGATGCAGATGCGGGAGACGCGTCCGCCGGCATCGAGGTCGTTCCTGTCTGACGATCCGACGGGCGGTGTCGCGGCCGGCGAGTCTAGGATTCCGGCCATGACACCGCCCGACGCACTCGACCCTGTCGCCGCCGCGCACGCCGAGGCGGAAGCCGCGATCGCCGCCGCCCGCGCGGCGCAGGCCGAGGCGGAGGCGGCGGTGAGGCGGGCGCAGGAGGCGGCGGCCGCGGCGAGTGCGGCGGAACACGCGTCCACGCCTGCGGCGCCGTCGTTCACGCCCGTTGGCGCTCCACTGGACTCCGGCGAAGTGGACGCCATCAGGGCGGGCTATGCGTTCCAGGGTCCGGCGCTGGAGCTGGGCGCCCTCGTCAACGGGGAAGCGATGCCGGACGTGCCGGTGCGCATCCCGCTCGCGATGACGAACCGCCACGGACTGATCGCCGGCGCAACCGGGACCGGAAAGACGCGCACCCTGCAGGTGCTGGCGGAGCAGTTCTCCGCCGCCGGTGTGCCGGTCTTCGCGGCTGACATCAAGGGCGACCTCTCCGGCGTCGCCACCGCTGGTGCCGCGAACGACAAGCTGCTCGAGCGGACGGGAGGGATCGGCCAGGAATGGCAGGGGTCCGCGTTCCCGGTCGAGTACCACTCGCTCGGCGGGCGCGGCAACGGCGTGCCGATCCGGGCCACCGTCGCGGGGTTCGGGCCGCTGCTCTTGAGCAAGGTGCTCGGACTCAACGCGACGCAGGAGTCGAGCCTCGGCCTCGTCTTCCATTACGCCGAGCAGGCAGGGCTCGCGCTGCTCGACCTGACCGACCTGCGCGCCGTGCTGTCGTACCTCGTCAGCGACGAGGGCAAGAGCGAGCTCAAGGAGCTCGGCGGTCTCTCCGCCGCGACGGCCGGCGTGATCCTGCGTGAGCTGATCGCCTTCGCAGATCAGGGCGCTGACGTCTTCTTCGGCGAGCCGGAGATCGACACGGCCGACTTCCTCCGCACCACGACGCAGGGCGCAGGGGTGATCAGCCTGCTCGAGGTGCCCGGTGTGCAGCACCAGCCGGCGCTCTACTCGACGTTCCTGATGTGGCTGCTGGCCGACCTGTTCAACGACCTCCCCGAGGTCGGTGACCTCGACAAGCCGAAGCTCGTGTTCTTCTTCGATGAGGCGCACCTGCTGTTCGCGGATGCGTCGAAGGAGTTCCTGGCATCCATCGTGCAGACGGTGCGACTCATCCGCTCGAAGGGCGTCGGGATCTTCTTCGTGACGCAGACGCCGAAGGACCTGCCGAGCGACGTGCTGGCGCAGCTCGGCTCCCGGGTGCAGCATCAGCTGCGCGCCTTCACGCCGGACGACGCCAAGGCGCTCCGGGCGAGCGTGCGCACCTACCCGAACTCCGGCTACGACCTCGAAGAGGTGCTGACCGGGCTCGGCACCGGCGAGGCCATCGTGACGGTGATGAACGAGCGTGGCGCTCCGAGCCCGGTGGCGTGGACCCGCCTGCGGGCGCCGCAGGGCTCCATGGCGCCGACTCCGGATGCGGACATCGCCGCCGCCGTGGCCGCCTCGGCGCTGCTCGGCAAGTACGGCACGCCGCTCGACCGGGATTCGGCGCGGGAGGTGCTGACGGCGAAGCTCGAGGCGGCCAACGCCGCGTCGGCGCAGGCCGACCGGGCTGAGGCGGCCGCGGAGCTGCGGCGGCAGCAGGATGCCATGGCACGGCAGCAGGCCAAGGCCGACCGCACGGCGAGGGAGGCGTCCGAGCGGGAGGCGAGGCGTCGCTCGGGCAGTGACGGCCGCACGACGCGGACCCGTGCCGAGAAGTCCCCACTGGAGGAGATACTCGGCTCCCGCACCACCCGGACGATCCTGACCGGCGTGCTGACCGGCATCTTCAACACCCGTCGTCGCCGCTGACGTGCATCCTCGTCGCGGAGGCGACCGAGGGTGTCCTCGCCGGGAAGCGTCGTGCGGGAATCACCTCTCGCGCGCCGGTCCGGCCGGGCGCTAGCATGACCCGACGATTGGGGTCGAAGATGACAGCTGCTCAGTCTCTTGACGAGCCCGGATGCAACACCGACGACATGCTGATGGTGCACGGGCTCATGCGCCTCGTGTTCCGCGACGCCGAGAAGCTGGTCCGCGCCGCCGGCCCCGGCGACCCTGAGCGCGCGAGCACCCTCGGTCAGCACGTGCTCGAGATCGCGGACGGGCTGCACCGCCACCACACGGGCGAGGACCAGCTGCTGTGGGACCAGCTGTCGTCGAAGAGCCCTGGCTGTGCGATCCACGTCGGACTCATGAAGCGGCAGCACGCCGCCATGGGTGAAGCGCTCGACCGGGCCGAGGAGGCCGCCGCGGCCTGGCAGCGGCAGCCGGACGAAGCCCACCGGGCTGCGGTCCTCGCGAGTCTTGAGAACGTCAATGCCCTGCTGAACGAGCACCTCGGCGATGAGGAGCGCCTGATCCTGCCGACCGCCGGACAGGTATTCACCCAGCGCGAGTGGAACCGGCTCGGGGACCACGGCCGAGCGGCCATCCCGAAGAACAGGATGTTCATCCAGCTCGGATTCATCCTCGACAGCATGCCCCCGGACGTCGGGCGGCAGTTCCTCGCCGAGGCCCTGCCGGCACCGGCGCGGGTGCTCTACCGGCTGATCGGCCGCCGCCAGTACATCGCCCATCGCCGCAGGGTGTACGGCGCGCTGGCCTGAGCGGCCGGGACACGAGGGAGAGCCGCATGACGTACACGCTGCTGCTGTACTGGGAGCCGGGCACCGGGCCCCAGGAGGGTACCCCCGAGCTGGAGGCCGAGTTCGAACGCTGGGACGCGATCACCGAGGAGATGCGGGAGGCGGGCGTGCTGGTGCTGAACGAGGCGCTCAACTTCCGTGAGACGGCCGTCACGCTCAGCGGCACCGACGGTGCCCTGAAGCGGCGCGACGGCGACGCGCTCGGTGCGCCGGATGCGCTGTTCGGGTTCTACGTCCTCAACGTCGACAGCGAGGACGAGGCGATCCGCTGGGCCGAGCGGATGCCGCATCTCGATTACGGCTCGGTGGAGGTCCGGCCCAGCATGTGACCGCTCAGCGACCGCTCGAGCGCTCCAGCACCCCACGCACGTAGGCCGCCTGCCCGGCGTGCTGCAGGTCATCCGACAGCACGCTGAGAAGGCGCACGCCGAGCGTGACCGGCGGGTCCCACGATGTGTCGACGATCCGGTCGAGGTCCTGATCGGCCAGCGACGCCAGGAAGCCGAGAGTGCGGTCGTGCACCGCGTCGAAGTAGCCGAGCAGCGCTTCCGCATCGATTCCGCGGACTGCGGCGACGTCCGCGGCCGAGTGGCCGTATCCCGTCGCCGACGCGGGAAAGGGCAGGCCGAACCGCTCCGCCCAGCCGCCGGCGGTCCAGACCTGCTCCGCGTCGGCGACGTCCGCGACGTGGTCGTCCTGGATGCGGGCGAGATGCCAGATCAGCCAGGCGATCGAGTTCGCCTCCGGATCGATCCGGAAGCGCAGCCCCTCCTCGCCGAGCCCCTCCACGGCGGCGTGCACCACCTCGCGGATCCGTCCGAAGCCGTCGGTGAGCAGTGCGGTTGCCGGGGTCATGGGTCCACTGTGACCCGACTGCGCACGGTCGCGCCACCGTCCGGCAGCAGCCTCAGCACGCGCTGTGAAACCGCCGACTGGCCGCCGCCGCGGGCGTAGTCTGCCGAGCGGAGGCCGCCGGGGATTCGAGCCGATCCACGGCTGTCGGCGGCCGGAAGGAGGCAGGCTCCGATGAGCATGATGTCCCAGATGATGGGTTCCATGCAGATGCCCCAGATGGGCATGAGCATGGACATGAACGCGATGCAGGAATGTATCGAGGCGTGCTCGGCCGCGGCTCAGGCCGCGACGATGTGCGCCGACGCGTGTGCCGGAATGGGCGGGGATATGGCCCGCTGCTCCGCGATGTGTGCGAACACCGCCGACATGGCCACCACGATGATGCGGGTCATGCTGCGGCCGAACGGCTACGACATGGCTTCGATGCAGGCCATGATGCAGGGCTGCATGGCGATGGGCATGGCCTGCGCCGAGGAGTGCAACAAGCACGCCGACATGCACGACCACTGCCGCATCTGCGCATCCGCGTGTCAGCAGATGGTCGACGCGTGCCGTTCCATGATGTCCGGCATGGGCATGACGGACGCGGGTGGCGACACGATGATGCAGGACTCCGGCATGAAGTCGATGGGCTCCGACATGGGCGGTGCCAAGGGCGGCGGCTCCACGGACGACATGTAGGCGAAAAGTCTCTGCGGGCGGCCCGCCGGAGTCCCGGATCGGGTCGCCCGTTCGCCTGCGCGGACCCGACTACGGGCGCCGCGCGCCGGGATCAGTCGCGGACGAGGACGCTGGCGATCCCGCCCGGAACCGAGACGACGCCTGCGGCGCGGTGCAAGGCGACGGGGGTGCCGGTGCGGATGGCGCCCGAATGGTGGCTCCAGACCCAGACCCGGCGATCGTTCTCCAGCAGCACCAGCTCGATCCACCCGCGGGCGTCCGTGCGGCCGACGAGCGCATCCCGCCAGCCGCTCGGCGACGCGGCGGCGACCCGCTCCTGGATCGGCAGCAGTGTGTGCCCCGCCCGTCCGCTCGTGCATGCGCCCTCGGCGCACATGCAAGCGGTCACCTCGATGGGCCGTACGGATTCCGCCGTGCTGTCCATGGAAATCACCCCTTCGCGGTGTGCGCGTGCGGCCGCTCTGGCCGGTGCGACGAGCATAAGCACCGCCTCCATCGACGTCACGCAGCGCCGTCACGAAACGAAACATTCCGCCGGCGCGGCTGCGGGTCTAGCCTGGGGCCGACGCGGGGGCGGCTGCATCCGCGGTCCGCCGACCGCCATACCCGAGATGAGGAGATGGCCATGCCGACAAAGCTCAACCCGTACATCAGCTTCAAGGACAATGCACGGGAAGCGATGGAGTACTACCAGTCCGTCTTCGGCGGGGAGCTCACGATGAGCACCTTCGCGGAATTCCAGATGGCGGAGGACCCGGCCGAGTCGGACAAGATCATGCACTCCCAGCTCGACACCGACAACGGGCTCACCCTGATGGGCGCCGACACGCCGAACCAGATGCCATACGAAGACGGGAGCCGGGTCGCCATCTCGCTGAGCCGTGAGAGTGAAGCGGAGCTGCGCGGCTACTGGGACAAGCTGATCGACGGCGGCAGCGTGACCATGCCGCTCGAGCAGGCGCCGTGGGGCGACAGCTTCGGGATGTGCACCGACCGCTTCGGAGTCAGCTGGATGGTCAACATCGCGGGCGCGCAGAACCAGGGCGGCGGCGTTTCCGGCTGAATGAGTCCGCCACAGACCCCAGCGTGGGAATCTGATGTGAGCGGGCTGGCAGAGGGATCGCATTTCCGATGCGATCGGCTCCGGTCTGCCTAACGTTCCTGCATGGACGACGAGGTGTGGGGCACGGGGAAGTGTCCCGACTGCAACGGTGAGCTGACCGCGGAGCCGTATGCTGCGGAGGGCCATCTGGCCATCGCCTACTCGTGTCCCGGGCACGGTCCCATCGCCGTGATGGAGCCCTTCTAGCCGAGCGTCACCGGTGCGGAGCCCGTGAGCTCTCTGATGCTCTGCTGCGCCGGGGTAACGTCGAGACATGGAGTTTCGATACCTGGGCGACAGCGGACTGAAGATCTCTGAGATCACCTACGGCAACTGGCTGACGCACGGATCGCAGGTGGAGAACGACGTCGCGACGCAGTGCGTGCACGCCGCCCTCGACGCGGGCATCTCGACCTTCGACACCGCGGACGTGTACGCCAACACCGCTGCAGAGTCCGTGCTGGGGGACGCGCTCGCCGGTCAGCGGCGCGAGTCGCTCGAGATCCTCACCAAGGTCTACTGGCCGACCGGTCCGCGCGGCCACAACGATTCCGGGCTGTCGCGCAAGCACATCATGGAGTCGATCTCCGGCTCCCTGAAGCGGCTGAAGACCGACTACGTCGACCTCTACCAGGCACACCGCTTCGACTACGAGACGCCGCTGGAGGAGACGATGCAGGCGTTCGCCGACGTCGTGCGCCAGGGGAAGGCCCTGTACATCGGCGTCAGCGAGTGGAATGCGGAGCAGCTGCGAGCCGGTGCCGACTTCGCCGCTGAGCTCGGCATCTCGCTGATCTCCAACCAGCCGCAGTACTCGATGCTGTGGCGGGTGATCGAGGAGGAGGTCATCCCGACCTCGGAGGAGCTCGGCATCTCGCAGATCGTGTTCTCCCCGATCGCGCAGGGCGTGCTCACCGGCAAATACCAGCCGGGCGCCGAGCCGCCGGCGGGCAGCCGCGCCACCGACGAGAAGGGCGGCGCAGACATGATCAAGCGCTTCCTGCGCGACGACGTGCTGCAGGGCGTGCAGCGGCTGCAGCCCGTCGCTGAGAAGAACGGGCTGACGCTCGCGCAGCTGGCGGTGGCGTGGGTGCTGCAGAACGACAACGTCGCCTCCGCGATCATCGGCGCCTCCCGGCCGGAGCAGGTCACCGAGAACGTCAGGGCCGCCGGTGTGGAGCTCGACGACGGCACGATGGCGGCCATCGACGAGGCGCTCGGCGACCTCGCCGAGCGCAACCCCCGCCTGACCCAGTCCCCGAGCAGCCGCGTGAGCTGACCCCTCGACAGGATCAGGAGGGCGCTCGGCGATTGCGGGCTAGGTGAGGCGGGACTGGATGTCGGTGAGTGACGGGTTCGTCGCGGTGGAGCCGTCGGCGAAGACGACGGTCGGCACCGTGCGGTTGCCCTTGTTGACCTTGATCACCAGGTCCGCGGCATCCGGGTCCTGCTCGACGTCGACCTCCGAGTAGGAGATGCCCTCCCGGTCGAGATGGCTCTTCAGCCGCGTGCAGTAGCCGCACCAAATGGTGCTGAACACCGTCAGTGAGCCGGGGGAAGGGGTGTAGGCGCGCGTCTTCATCCCGGACAGGGTACGTGAGCAGCCTCCGGAGGCCGGTGCCGCCCCGGATGCGCCGGAGAATCCTGCGTGCCCGCTTGGAGTCTCTCCGCGGCGGGTCGCGGCCGCTTTCGCGAGCCCCCGGACCGGGAGCATGATCGGCCCATGACCGCCACCGCTCCCCGCGCTCCGGCCGCGCAGCCTCCGCTCAAGCGCGCCATCGGCCCGAAGCTGCTGCTGCTGTTCATCATCGGCGACATCCTCGGCACGGGCATCTACGCGCTCACCGGGCAGGTCGCCGCCGAGGTCGGCGGGGCCGCCTGGCTGCCGTTCCTCATCGCGTTCGCCGTCGCCACCGTGACGGCGTTCTCCTACCTGGAGCTCGTGACGAAGTACCCGGACGCCGGCGGCGCCGCCGTGTTCGTGCACCGAGCGTTCGGGATCCACTTCGTGAGCTTCCTCGTGTGCTTCGTGGTGATGGCGTCCGGCATCACGTCTGCCTCAGCCGCATCCCGGGCGTTCGCCGCGAACCTCATCGCCGGATTCCAGCTCGAACTCGGCAATGTGGGCATCCTCCTGATCGCGCTCGGCTTCATCCTGCTCGTCATGCTGGTCAACTTCATCGGGGTCTCCCAGAGCGTGAAGGTGAACGTCGTGCTGACGCTGGTCGAGCTCTCGGGCCTGCTGATGGTCATCTTCATCGGCCTTTGGGCGATCGCCGGCGGCCAGGGGGACTTCTCCCGGGTGGTCGCCTTCGAGACGCCAGAGGACAAGGCGGTGTTCCTCGCCATCAGCACCGCGACATCCCTGGCGTTCTTCGCAATGGTCGGGTTCGAGGATTCCGTCAACATGGCGGAGGAGACCAAGGAGCCGAGCCGGATCTTTCCGAGGGTCCTGCTCACCGGCCTCAGCATCACGGCGGTCGTCTACGTGCTCGTCTCGATCTTCGCCGTCGCCATCGTGCCGATCGGCGAGCTCGCCGGGAACGAGACCCCGCTGGTGACCGTCGTGCAGACGGCGGCGCCGGACTTCCCGATCGCCGACCTGCTGCCGTTCATCTCGATGTTCGCGGTTGCGAACACCGCCCTGATCAACATGCTGATGGCGAGCCGGCTGCTCTACGGCATGGCCAAGAAGGGCGTCCTGCCGCCGTTCCTCATGAAGGTGCACGCCGAGCGCCGGACGCCCTGGAGCGCGATCCTCTTCACCACCGCGCTCGCCCTCGGCCTCATCACGTACGTGTCGCTGGACCCAGAGGGGTCGGTCGTGGCGCTCCTCGGCGGCACCACCTCGCTGCTGCTGCTCGCGGTGTTCGCCGTCGTCAACGCGACGGTGCTGCGGCTTCGAGGCGACACGGTGCAGCACAAGCACTTCAACGCCGGCCGCATCCTCCCCGTGATCGGAGTGATCACCTGTGTCTATCTGGTGCTGCCATTCACCTCAGGGCGGCCCAGCGAGCAGTACGTCATCGCCGGGATCCTGGTCGCCATCGGGATCGTGCTGTGGCTGGTCACCTGGATCGCCCACGGCAGGCACGCGCCGAAGGAGGCCCCCATCGCGGAGGTGGACGAGCTCCGCTGACGCGGCCTGCCGTCCCGGGCATGCGGGTCCATCCGAGTCGACCGAACGTTCTCGTCGCGCGCCGTCGGCGCATGCACACTCCAGCGGCTGAGGCAAGCCCCCGACCGCATTTCACGGGCACATTGCCGCGGCGCGCCGGAGCCGATAGTTTGCCTGCATCGAGCGGGCTCGAGTCTCTGTACGGTATCCCCTTTCGCTGACGTCGAAGAGGAGGGAACCACATGCCGCTAGCGAAAACCCGATCGGACGTGCTCCGCCGCAACAACGTGCGGCTCAGCGGGAATCCGGCGGGCCGGCCGCTGATGTTCGCGCACGGATTCGGGTGCAATCAGGAGATGTGGCGGTACGTGGCTCCGGCGTTCGAGGCGGAGTACCGCGTGGTGCTGTTCGACGCGGTCGGTGCAGGCGGGAGCGACCGCTCCGCCTACGACCGCGGCAAGTACGACTCGTTGCACGGCTACGCGGATGACGTGCTGGAGATCGTCGACACGCTCGGCCTCGACGATGTGGTGTTCGTCGGCCACTCGGTCAGCGCCATGGTGGGCGTGCTCGCCGCCAACCGTGCGTCCTCGCCGATCGGTGCGCTGGTGCTGGTCGGTCCGTCGCCGCGGTATCTCAACGACGACGGCTACCTGGGCGGCTTCGACCGGCCGGACATCGACGCTCTGCTGGATGCCCTCGACGCGAACCACCTCGACTGGTCGGCGCAGCTGGCTCCGGTCATCATGGGCAACCCCGAGCGGCCAGAACTCGGGGCGGAGCTCACAGCGAGCTTCTGCAGCACCGACCCGGCCGTCGCCCGTCACTTCGCCCGGGTGACCTTCCTCTCCGACAACCGCCGGGATCTCGCGGAAGTGCGCATCCCGACCCTGATCCTGCAGTGCACCGACGACGCGATCGCGCCGCGGCCGGTGGGGGAGTACGTGCACAGCCAGATCGCTTCGAGCCGGCTGGTCGTGCTGAACGCGACCGGACACTGCCCGAACCTCTCACACCCAGAGCTGCTGATCCCGCAGCTCCGGACGTTCCTGACCGATGACGCCCCATCCTGACTCGCGAGGCATCGCCGACCCGACGTCGACGGCGCCCGAGGAATCGCTCGAGGACCTCTACGAGCACGCCCCGTGCGGCTATCTCACCTCGACGCTCGACGGCACCGTGCTGCGCGCCAATTCGACCTTCTGCAACCTGATCGGGCGCGAGAGGGGTGACGTTCTCGGCGCGTCGCTCGAGAGCATGCTGACGGTCGGGAGCCGGCTGTTCTACCAGACCAGATATCTGCCGACACTCCGGCTGAACGGTGAGGTCCGCGAGGCGGTGCTCGAGCTCGAGCGCGGCGACGGCGGCACGCTGCCGTCCCTCGTCACCTCGATGGTCGTCGAGCCGTCCGTCGGTGCGGCGTTCGTGCGCACCGCGGTCTTCGACGCCACCGGGCGACGCGACTACGAGCGTGAGCTGCTGGAATCCCGCCGTGCCGCCGAGCGGAGCGAGGCGCGGGTTCGTGTGCTGCAGGCGGCGTCGGCCTCGTTCGGAGCGGCGGCGACCGAGGAGTCGCTCGCGAGCGCACTCGTCGGCGCCGCCCGGGACGCGTTCGACGCCGGCTCCGCGGCAGTGCTCCTCGCCACCGGGTCCGCCCCGCTGCAGGTCAAGGCCGGCACCCGGGCGCTCGGCCCGACCGTCGCCAGGATCGCGGCGGAGCCCGAGCCGGAGGTCATGCGCTCGGCCGAGGCGGTCACGGTGTCGAATCTGGAGGACGCTGAGCGGCAGTTCCCCGGCCTGGCGGAGCGGATGCGTGCGGCACGGCTCGAGTCGCTCAGCGCGGTGCCGCTGCTCGTCGACGAGGTGCCGGCCGGCGTGCTCGCCTGCTACTTCGGCCGGCAGCGCACCCTGGACGAGGATGCGCTCGAGCTGCAGGAATCCCTCGCCCGTCTCGCCGCCCAGGTGCTGCAGCGCATCCGTCTGCAGGCGGAGCTGACGCGGATGGCGCTCCACGATCAGCTCACGGGCCTTGCGAACCGGTCGATGCTGCAGACCCGGCTGGTGCAGGTCCTCGCCTCCGCCGAGCGGTACGGGCGTCCGATGGCGGTCGTGTTCCTCGACCTCGACGGCTTCAAGCGGATCAACGACAAGCTGGGCCACGGGATCGGCGACGTCGCACTGCGGGATGTCGCTCACGCGCTCCAGCGGGTCGTGCGGGTGAGCGACACGCTGGCGAGGTTCGGCGGAGACGAGTTCGTGGTGGTCTGCGAGGATGCCGGCGAGTCCGACGCGCGGACGGTGGCCGAGCGGGTCCGCCAGGCGGTGGAGCTGCCGCTGCACGGGGTCCCCTCCGCCTTCACCCTGACTGCGAGCATCGGCATCGCCGTGCACAATCCGCGGGCGGGCCGGGCCATCTCGGCGGAGAAGCTGCTGACAGCGGCCGACGAGGCGCAGTACGAGTCGAAGCGGGCAGGCAAGAATCGGGTGACCGTCGTCTCGGTCTGACGCAGTCAGGCCCGTTACCCGATCGGCACGGTCAGGGTGCCGAGAGCACTTCAGCTCGCGCCGTGCGGTGCTCTTCCGCGGTGATCACGCCACGAGCGTGAAGGTCGTCGAGCTCGCGAAGGCGGTGCTCCTTCGACCTGCCCGGCGCCAGGAGGTCACTCTCGAGCACCCGGACGGCAAGGTCCGCGTTGAGGGTGACCGGGTTGTGACCGGCGCGTCGCACGCGCCGCGCGTTCACTGCGAGGAGGGCGACGGTGACGGCGAACCCGGCGATCACGACGGCGAGCACGATGCCGAACATGAGGTCGAAGCCCGACGTGTCGGGCGGATTCTCCGGCATGGGGCTCCTCTCCGGCGGCATCGCCTGGTTCCGACGACTGTAGCGCCCCGAGTCGCGGGACGGAGCGCGGCGCCCGTGCGGCCGGCGTTCGAGCGGGGTGCCGCCTCAGTGCGCTCAGACCGCCTCGCCGGTCGGGTCGTCGGCCGCGACGTCTTCGAGCAGTGGTCCGCCGAGCGGGACGCCGGTCCACGACTCGGCGATCCAGCCGAGGCCCGGGTCGCCGTTCAGCACCACCACGCCGGTGTTCTCCAGATGGTTCTCGGCTGCGAATCTGGCGGAGATGTTCCGCGCCCGCCCGGCGACCCACACCCGGATGGCCGCGCCATGGCTGAACACGGCGACCGTTCCGTCGTGCTCGTCCGCGATCCGCTCGATGGCGGCGTCGTACCGGTCGAAGAACTCCGAGCCGCTCGGGCCGCCGGGGAACCGGGCGCTCAGGTCGCCGGCGCCCCAGGAGAGCACGGTGCCCATGTAGGTGTGCTGGGACTGCCGGTCCGTGCGCATCTCGAGCGAGCCGGCCTCGATCTCGTGGAGGCCGTCGCGGACCTTCGTCTCGACTCCGACGTGCCGTGCGAGGGGCTCGGCGGTCAGCTGCGTGCGCAGGAGCGTGGACGCGAAGACGGCGTCCACCTGCTCGTCGCGGAGAGCTCGCGGGATCGCGGCCGCCTGCGCCAGCCCGAGCTCGGTGAGGGGCGCGCCGGGGTGTGCGGTGTCGAGCGCGCCGAGCACGTTCGAGGGGGTCTGCCCGTGCCGGATGAGGAGGAGTCGCATGACGGATGCCAGCCTATGCCGCGCCCGCTCGGAGAACGTCAAGAGCTTCCGGACGGGCCTTGGGTCAAGGGCGGGCCGGCATCAGAGGATCGCGAGAGCGATCGCCAGTCCGGCCAGCACGAACACGGTCGGTGTCATCACCAGGCGCTCCTTCCGGCTGCGGGAGATCGCGTTCAGCGGAATGCCGAGCACCAGGTAGCCGGCGATCACCCACATCGCCACATCGACGACCGGAGTGCCGGGGAAGAGGTCGAGAATGCCGGCCTTCGCCAGGGCGACGACGGCGAACACCACGTACAGCACGATCGAGACGACGCTGCCGATGCGGAGCCGCCGGGGGAGCACCCGGTGCTGCCCGCCCCAGGCGTACTCGCCGAGCGGCGCGCCGGCGACGAGGGCCGCCTGGAACACAGCCAGGGCGGCGAGCAGCAGGCAGAACAACACAGCCAGCACGGTCATGGGGCGCCTTTCCGAACGCGGACCTCCATAGCATGGTGGGGTCCGAACCGCATCCGGGGGAGGCGTGCCGCGATTTCCGCGACCGACTCGCCGAACACATGTTTCGAATGCTCTGGGGGTACCCTGACTTTCCCCTGAACCTGCCCTGAGCGCGTGGACATCTCGCAGGGTGCTCCGGTGAACTGAGGCAATGCTGCATCCGAAACCCGCGAGAGCCCGGTTTGGAGTCCGGGGGCCGCGGGCGACGCCGGCACGCTTCTGGGGGGCGATCGCCCTCGTCTGGGCGGTGCTCCTCGTCGCCTTCGCGTTCGCCATCGCGCCGTCCTTCGCCACCGGGTCGCCGGTGGAGGTCGCCGCCCTCGGGGTCTTCGCCGTCGCATCCGGCATCCTCTGGCTCGGCGGAATCCGGTACCTCGCCATGTGGGTGTCCGGCGGCATGTGGCGCGGGGCCGTGCGCCTCGCGCGAGATGATCGCGCTCTGGCCTCCGCGCGGGTGGCACTGATCGCCTGTGCGGCCGACGACTTCAACGCGGACGCGCTCCGGCGGAGCATCGCGCAGCAGCGGGATGTGACGGTCGTCATCCTGGACGACTCGAAGTCGGAGGCGGGCAAGCGAGCCGTCGACCTGTTCGCCGCGGAGACCGGCGCGGAGGTGCTGCGCCGCAGCGACCGCCGGGGCTTCAAGGCGGGGAATCTCAACACCGGCATCGAGCGGATCGCGTCCCGGTTCGACTATGTCGTGCTGCTCGACAGTGACGACGTGCTGCCGCCCGACTTCGTCGAGCGGGCGCTCGGCCACTTCGCCCGTGACCCGAAGGTGGGCATCGTGCAGGCCAGGCACGTCGCGTGGCGGGGCGACTCCGCGTTCACCGCGCAGTTCGCCGGGCTGCTCGGCACCCACATCGACGTCACGCAACGAGCCCGCAGCGCCGGCGGCTTCTCGATGTTCATGGGTCGCGGCGCGATGATCAGCCTCGAGGCATACCGGGCCGCCGGTGGCATTCCGGAGCTCGTCATGGAGGACGTCGCGTTCAGCCTCGAGGTGCACCGCGCCGGGTACCGGGTCGCGTACGCGCCGGAGATCGTCTGCACCGAGGACTATCCGGTCGACTACGCCGCCTTCCGAAGCCAGCACCGCAAGCTGGTGGAGGGGACCACCGAGTTCGTGCGGCGCTCCTGGCGCCGCATCCTCGGCTCGCGGATGCGCTGGTACGAGAAGATCGACCTGCTGTTCGAGCAGCTCATGATCCCCTTCGGGGCGGTCGTCGGCCTCTCCCTCCTCACCGCGGGCGTGGTGCTCTTCGCGGCCGGAGACGACGTGCGGGCCCCGCTCTGGGTGGCCGGGATGACGTCGCTCAGCATTGCGGCGCCCCTGCTGCCCGAGGCGGCGCGGCTGCTTCGCGCGGAGGGGTTCGGTTCCGCCGCCCGGTACCTGGTGCTCGCCGCTGCCCTCTACGGCTCAGTGCTGGTGCTGACGGTCCGCGCGGCCGCCAAGGTGATGCTCGGCCGAAAGGCGACCTTCCGGGTGACGCCGAAGACCCGAGGGGTTGGCGGACGGTTCTCTGCGGTGCGGATGCTCCGTGCCGAGCTGATCGTCGCGGTCCTTGCTGCGGGCTTCGGACTCTTCGTGCTCGGCAGCGTCGTGCCGGTGCTCGCCCTCATCGGCCCGACGCTTGCGGCGCTCTACCTTGACTCGCTGGCGTCCCGTCCTGCGCCCGTCGAGCTGATCGCCGGGCGAGGAGTTCCGGGCACCACAGTGCGCCACGCCGATACTGTGGGCGTCTGAATCCATTGTCCTCCATTCGGAGGACACGGCACGCCGATAACGGTTGTTTTCGCCCCACTGGCGATAGCAGAATGACCTCCATGCCCGACGTCGACCGATATGCGAAGCACAGTGCGTATACCGATCCGGGGGAGTTCGGCGCTCTGCTCGACGCGCTCCCGACCGATCCGGAAGAGCTCGGCCTCGCCGCCAGGAACGTCATCACGCACTACCGATCGGGGTTCGAGCTGCCCGAGGAGCGCCGTGACGAGGTGCACAGCCGGTGGGTGCGGCGGATCCTGCAGACCGACCAGCTGCGGCATCCCGTCCCGCTGCTCGCAGGCCGGGAGTACATGGAGCGGGTGTTCGGCTGCTGCCGCGACCACTCCCTGTTCTGCGTGGCCACCCTGCGCCAGCACGGGATCCCGGCGCGCAGCCGAGTGGGGTTCGCCGGGTACCTGATGGAGGACTTCTTCGCCGACCATGTGGTCGTGGAGATGTGGACCGGCAGCCGGTGGCGGCGCTTCGACCCGGAACAGAGCCCGGATCGCGACGACTTCGACATGCTCGACCTGCCGGCCGGCCCGCAGGCGCCGTTCGTCACGGCCGCCGAGGTGTGGCGCGAGGCCCGGGCCGGCCGGGTCGACCCCCTGAACTACGGGATCTTCCCCGGGTCGCCCATCGGGGGCCTGGGGTTCGTCCGGGACTACGTGATCCGCGAAGTCGCCCACCGGGAACGGGACGAGCTGCTGCTCTGGGACCAGTGGGGCGCCATGACCGAGCCGTTGGGGCGGACCGCGGAGTTCATCGACGAGATCGCCGCGCTGCTGCTCTACGCCGATGCGGGCGATCAGTCGGCCGAGGAAGAGCTGAAGGCCCGCTACGCCGACGACGACCGCCTGAACCCACGGAGCCGCGTGACCCAGCTCAGCCCCTACGGGCTGGCTGCCGTCGACGTGCAGCTGGCCTAGGCGCCTCCGCGGCTGAGCGGCCGCCTGACGGCGAGCTGCTCAACCGCGGAAGCATCGCTCAGCGGTGCCGCGGTCGCCGCCGCCTCGGGAGCACCACCCGCCGCAGCGTCGGGGAGATCAGCACGAGTGCCACAAGCAGGACCAGCCCCATCCCGATGAGCACCACCGGGTTGGCCGCCGGCGCGAGCGCCGCGGTGACCGAGGTCGAGAGCGGCGTCGCCGCCCGCTCGGTGGCCGCCGGGCCGGGAGCGGCCGTTGCGGTCGGCACCGACCCCGCGGCTGCCGCCTTCTTCTCTGCTGCCGCCTTCTTCTTGGCGGCGGTCTTCGCGGCTGCCGCCTTCTTCTCGGCTGCCGCCTTCTTGTCGGCTGCCGCCTTCTTCTTCTCGGCGGCCTTCCGCTCAGCGGCCTTCTTCTTCTCGGCCTCGGCCTTCTCGGCCGCCGCCTTGTCAGCTGCCGCCTTCTCCTCGGCGGCCCGATCCTCGGCGGCCTGCTCTTCGGCCGTCGGCTCCGGCTCCGGCTCGGGCTCCGGCTCGGGTTTGGGCTCTGGCTTCACGGCGGGGGGCGGGGCGGCGCCACCGCCGGCTCCGCCCGAATACTTCGCGAAGACCTGGACACCCCAGGTCGTGCCGCCGGCTTCGATGAAGGCGACACCGATGTCGGTGAAGTCGCCCATGATGTTCTTGTAGTGGCCGGAGGATTCCATCCAGGCCTGCTGCATCGCAGCACCGGAGTCGTGACCCTGCGCGACGTTCTCGCCGCAGCGGCTCCAGCCGCCCGGGATCTGGCTGCCGACGTTCGGATTGTGGTACATCCGGTTGTCATTCGCCATCTGCTGCGCCCAGGCGGCGGCGACGGCGTCGAGGCTCCCATTCCGCTTCAGCGGGGCGAGCCCGTTGGCGGCGCGCGCGTCGTTCACGAGCGAGTGGATGACCTCGGGCTCGCCGGCGGCGGCCGGGGTGGCGGGCCCGAACGTGACGAGCGCGCCGGAGAGGAGGGCGACCAGCAGTGCGAACACGCCGGCGGGGGAGGAGATTCGTCGGCGCGGGCGGATATCGCTGATGTCCCCCGTGCCGTCTTCGAGAGGGCGGCGAGGAGCCGCAAGCGCGAATTCTGGCATTCCGAAACTTTAACCCGCAGGGGGCCAAACGGCCGTTTCAGAATCGTTACAGGCACCGCCCACGTGTCGTATGTGGATCTCGCAGGTTCGGGCTCGAAGCCCTAGTCCCCCTTGACATTCACGATCTGTCGCAGGGTGTGGAGCACCCTCACGAGGTCCGCGGCATCCGTCATGACCCGGTCGATCGGCTTGTACGCCGCCGGGATCTCGTCGAGGAACGCCACGGTGTCGCGGAACTCGATGCCCTTCATCGCCTCGCGCAGCTGCTGGTGTGTGAACGCCTTCCGGGCTGCGTTCCGCGAGTAGGCGCGGCCCGCGCCGTGCGGCGAGGATTCCAGCGCAAGCTCGTTGCCGAGCCCCTCCACCACGTAGGAGGCGGTGCCCATGGAGCCGGGGATCAATCCGAGTTCTCCGCGCCGGGCCGAGATGGCGCCTTTCCGGGACAGCCACACCCGCTCGCCGGACTGGACGCTCTCTTCGGTGAAGTTGTGGTGGCAGTTGATCCGCTCCCGCTCGGACACCGGTTCCCCGGCCCAGGCGGAGAACTCGCGGATCACGCGGTCCATCATCTCCTCGCGGTTCAGGAGTGCGAAGTGCTGCGCCCAGCCGAGCTCGGTGAGATAGCGGTCGAACTGGGGGGTTCCCTCCTCCAGGTGGGCCAGGTCCGGATCGGGCAGCTGGGTTCCGGAGCGCTCCGCCACGCGCCGCGCGACCTCGATGTGGTGCTGCGCGATCCTGTTGCCGATGCCGCGGCTGCCTGAATGGAGGAACAGCCACACCGCGTCCGTCTCGTCGAGTGACACCTCGATGAAGTGGTTGCCGCTGCCCAGCGACCCGAGCTGCAGCCGCCACGTGTCGCTGTACGACCCGGGATCGAATCCGCCGGCCGTGGCGAGCACCTCCAGCTCGCGGATGCGAGGTTCCGCTGTCGGCTCGATCCGCTTGTTCCGGCCGCCCGCCGAGAGAGGGATCGCGTTCTCGACCCGCTCCCGCAGGCGGCGGAGCGTTCCGCCAGGAATCCGGGAACGCGACTCGATGTCGGGAAGCGAGAATTGCGTGCGGACCGCGATCATGCCGCACCCGATGTCCACGCCCACCGCCGCCGGCATCACCGCCCGCAGCGTCGGGATCACCGATCCGACGGTGGCACCCAGGCCGAGGTGGGCGTCGGGCATCAGCGCCACGTGCGGGTGGATGAACGGCATCGTCGCCGTTCGGCTCGCCTGCGCCTCAGCGGCCGGGTCGAGGATGCTGGCCCAGCTGAGCAGGCGGTCGTTGATCCGTCTCATCGGCGCGATTCTGCTCGGCGCGGTTGGGAGCCCGCCACGAATGCGTGGCGTCCCCTTGGCTGGGAGGCGGCTGGATTGCATGGGAGGTGGCTGGGAGCGGCGCGGGTCGGCGAGTCCCCCGGGGGCGCGGTGCGAGCGTGGTACTCACCCGAAGCACGATGCAGGAGAGGACCACGCCGTCATGGCCAAGCACCGAGCAACCCCAGCCCCGAGACCAGCCTGGTGGCGCCCGAAGCGCTCCCGTTCGGTCCCCGCGATGCATACGAACACCGCACCGATGCTGCAGCTCACGACCGGCAAGAGCTGACGACCTGCGCCGAGGGCGAGGTCGGGGAAGTCCGCCCTCGGCGCATCCCTCATCCCGCCCGCCGCCGCCTCAGTACGACGTCCAGCCGAAGCCGGCATCTTCCGGCGGTGGGCCGGCAGGCAGGTCCCCGGCACCGAGCAGGCTGCGAGTGAGTGCCTCCCGGGCCGACAGCAGCTCGTCGAGCGCGGCGGGGAGGTCCGCGTCGCGGACCTCGCGTCCGGCCTCGGCGGCCCGCAGCACGACGCGCCGCATCAGCTCCTTCGCGAACGATGCGGTGACACCCGTCGAGCGGTGCGCGGCCGCTTCGATGGTCGCCTCGCCGAGCGGGAGGCCCTCGGCGTAGAGCCGGAACAGTCGCGCCCGGGCGACCGCATCCGGCAGCGGGATCTCCACCGCGAGGTCGACGCGGCCGGGTCGCTCGGCGAGTGCCCGCTCCAGCAGCTCCACGCGGTTCGTGGTCATCACGAATGTGACGTCAGCGTCGCCCGTCAGGCCGTCCAGGGCGTCGAGCACGGCGAACAGCAACGGTTGCGGGCCGAACCGCCCGCGTTCGTGGGCGATGAGGTCGATGTCCTCGAGCACCACGAGCGCCGGCTGCATCGCGCGGGCGAGCTCCGTCGCCTCGCTGACGAAATGGATGCTCGGGCCGGTGAGCAGCACGGCCGTGGTTCCCGGGGTTGTGGCGAGCAGGTGCCGCACGGTCAGCGTCTTGCCGGTGCCTGGCGGTCCGTAGAGCAGCACGCCGCGCTTGAGGTGCCTGCCGGCGGCCCGGAGCCGCTCCCGGTGGGTGCCGATGCCCACCACGTGGCGTGAGATCGTCTCCAGCACGCCGTCGGGCAGCACCACGTCGTCGGCCGACACGTCCGGCCGCTCGAGGAAGGCTGCGCCGCCCACATGCGGGTCGAAATCGCCGCCGGTGAAGGTCAGCACCTTGCCGCGGAGCACGCTGAATTCCAGCATCAGTCGCCGGAGCTCGCTCAGCAGGCGGCCGGAGTGGTCGCGGTCGGCGCTCAGCACCTCGATTCGGGCGGACTCCCGGCCGAACTCGCGGCGTGAAGCCCGTTGCAGGACTGCGACGGGTGCGCCATCGAACTCGAAGAGCCGCATCCCGAACGCGACCGTCTGCCGTTCCGTGGACGGGCCGGTGGGGGCGGGGGCGAAGTCGACCGGGCCGAGGTCGAAGAAGGCGTATGGAGAGGTCAGGAGCGCCGGCAGCGGCTCGTGCTCGCGCTGTTGCCCGCCGGTGACACCGACCAGCCGCCCATCGGGGCCGGCCATCGCCTCCAGCGCAATGTCCAGGTCGACGAATCGATGCGATGGGACGTCCTCGGTGACCAGTGGCAGCCGGTCGACCGCCGTGCCGAGGTGCTCCTGCACCGCCCGGCCGAGCGGAGTGAGCCCCACCTGCATCCGCGGCGGAAGCGTGTTCACCCGCTCGATGAGCGACCGGAACCCCTCGAGGAACCCCTCCAGCCTCTCGTCGTCGGGCAGGGGCATGGGCGGGGTCTCGGTCACGGGGCCATTCTGTCGGAATGACGGCGTACCGGGAGGCTCGGTCTTCTAGGCTCGACGCATGCCGTCGTTCCGGGTGCAGCTGGAGATCGGCGCACTCCGCCCGGGTGTCGCTCCGGATCGGGTGCTTTCGGCGGCCGCCGACGCTGCCGCCGAGTTCGCGGAGGTCGAGGCGTCCGATCTGGCCGTCGTCGCGGGCGCTCCGCGAGCGATCGTCCGGTTCGCGATCGACGATCCGGAGCTGGCGGACCAGGTGGCATCGCAGGTCGTGACGCGAACGGCGGCACTCGCCGAGGTGCGGCGCTGGAGCCTGACCCGGCGAGAGCGCGGGCAATGGGTTCCGGCGGCCCCTCACCGAGCGTAGGCGGCCGGTGCTCCCCGGCGACGCCAGCGGCCGCGTGCCATCATTGGCGACGACCCTTTCCCGCGTTTCTCGAGAGTCTTGATGTCCGACAGCCCCATCTCGGCGACGCCGTACGAGATCCTCGGTGTGAGTTCGACCGCTCCGCATGAGGAGATCCGGCGCGCCTACCGGCGGCTGCTGCGGGCCACCCACCCGGATGTCGGCGGCGACGCGACGCGGTTCATCGCGGTGCAGAAGGCCTGGGAGCGCATCGCGACACCGGAGGACCGTGCTGCCTACGATCGCGGGCAGCGTCCGGCGGAGGAGCACCACACCTGGGCGCCGACTCCGCCGCCGCGTCGGCCGGACACCCGGCCGAGCGCCCGCTCCTACGGTCACCCGGGCGGCTGGCGCCGGGAGCGATATCTCACGCTGATCCGGGAGTGGGCCGGTCGCGGTGCCGACCTGCCGGATCCGTTCGATCCCGCCCTCGTCCGGAGCGCGCCCCGCGAGCTGCGGCACCTGCTGGCGGACGCGCTCGCGGAGGAGGCGACGGCACGCACGCTGTCCGGGCTCGGCATCGGGTTCACGCTCTGGCACGACGTTGCGACGGACCCCAGCGGTCCCGGGAACCGGAAGATCGACCACGTCGTGCTCGGGCCCACCGGGCTCTTCGCGCTCCAGTCCGAGGACTTCGGTGGACCGGTGCGCGTCAAGCGCGGCGAGCTCGTCGGCGAGGCGGTCGCCGACGAACGTCCGATGCGCGAGCTCGAGGCGCGGGCGAAGGCGCTGTCCCGCGCGGTCCGGGCGAAGTTCACCGGCCTCGTCATCGTGCTTCCCGATGACGCGGCGCCGGAGTCGTACCTCGAACTCGGCACCTCCCGCGGAGCGACGACGGCGATCACCACCCAGTCCTTCCTGCCCACGCTGCTCCGGAACGGCATCCCCGGCTCGCGTCCCATCGGCGGCAACGAGCTGTTCGACCTGCGCACCCGCCTGCAGGCGGGCATCCGATTCGTCTGACCGTATCGCGGCTCGGCATCCTTGGGGCTCCCCGAGAAAGCCTCGACCCGCGCGGGCCGCCTGCCTACTGTCGAAGAGGGATCCGACCTCGGGAGGCACCATGACCCAAACGCACTCCGGCACCGGGAAGCCGGCACCCGCGCGGACGGCGGGTGCCAGGCACAATCCCCGGCTGGTCCGGAACGTCGCGTCAGGCATCACACAGCTCGAGCATGCCCACACGAACGTGTTCCTCGTCGTGGAGCGCGGTGCGGCCGGAGGCCGAGGAGTGACCCTCGTCGACACCGGACTGCCCGGGACCTGGCGGTACCTGCGGCACGCGCTGTCGGCAATCGATCGGGATCTCGACGACCTCAAAGCCGTCGTGCTGACCCACGCGCACTTCGATCACCTGGGGATGGCCCGGCGACTGCAGCAGGAGCTTTCGATCCCGATCTGGGCGCACGGCCGGGAGTGGTACCTGGCCGCGCACCCCTACCGTTACGCCCACGAGTCGTCGCGTCTCTCATACGCGGCGCGATACCCGATGGCGCTGCCGATCATCGGCCGGATGGCGGCCGCCGGGGCGCTGCGGGTGCCCGGCGTCGAGTCGCTCGAGGATCTGGCGAACTCCGATGAGCTCGACGTGCCGGGCCGCCCGCGCCTGATCTTCACGCCGGGCCACACCTACGGGCACACGGCGCTGCACTTCCCCGACCGCGACGCGGTGATCACCGGCGACGCGCTGGTCACGCTCGACCCATACACCGGCTTCGAGGGTCCGCAGATCGTGTCCGGTGCGGCGACCGCCGACAGCGCGATGGCGCTGGCGTCGCTCCAGGACCTGGTGGCGACGGGCGCGCGCGTGGCGCTGCCCGGTCACGGGGATCCCTGGCGGGACGGCATCCGCTCCGCGGTCACCGAGGCGCTGGAGCGGGGTCCGTCCTGATTCAGCCTTCGTCCTCGGTGCGGAAGCCGATGATCTTGTGCGTGCCGTCGCAGAACGGCTTGATGGTGGACTTGCCGCAGCGGCAGAGCGCAACGGTGCGCCGCGCCCGGGGGATCGGCTGCCCGTCCGCCGTGAGGATCTCCACATCGCCGCGAACCAGGAACGGCCCGTTCGGGCACGCGAACACGCTGCCGGCCGGCGGCTCAGGGCCCGTCATCCGCACCTCCGTGCGACAGCCTCCGGCGAAGCTCGCGCATCGGGGTTCCCGCGCGGAGCACCCGCGACCCGGCGTACGGCACGCCGCCACGCAGGCGCCAGCCCAGAGCGACCCACACGGCCACTGCACGCTCCAGCAGCCACGCCGGCGCCCACAGCGCGGCGGTCGCCGGGAAGACGTTCGCGCCGCCCGCGCGGCGCCGGCCTGCCTCGGCCAGGGTGACCGCGGCTCCCGCGACCGGCAGCAGCCGTAGCGGCCGGCGCGCCGCCCAGATGAGCAGCGGCAGCAGACCGAGCTCCACGGCGAGCCGCACCGGCTGTGCGAAGTCGTCGTATGCCTGGCGCACCCGCTGCCCGGCGAAGTGCCGCACCGTGGGCGGGAGCCGGCGGACGTACACGCCGTCGGCGCGCACCTCACGGCCGCCGGCGGCCCGCACGGTGCGCAGCAGCTCGAGGTTCTCGAACAGCACGTCGCCGTCATAGCCGCCGGTGGCGAACAGCGCGGACCGCCGGATCGCGAACGTGCCGGGATAGTCGGACCCGAACGCGCGGTTGAGCAGCGACCGCGCGGTGTCGTGCCGGGCGTGCCAGGGGAGGGTCTGTCCCGGCGGGACCGAGAAGTAGTTCTGCGGCCGGACGATGTCCGCCGAGTCGAGCAGGCGGAGAACGGCGTCGAGCGACTCGTCGTCGTACCGGACGTCGTCGTCCGCCAGCACGACCCGCTCCGCCCGCGCCAGCAGCACCCCGGTGAGCACGCCCGCCACCTTGCCGTTCCGCCCGGGCCAGGGCTCCGGCGGGAGGTGCCGCACGAGCCCCCGCCACCGCGCCGCGTGCCGTGCGAAGACGAGCTCCGGCGAGCCGTCGACCACGGTGACCGGAATGCGCGTGGCGAGCCGGCGGAGGTAGTCGGTGAGCTCATCCAGGCCCTCGTCGGAGGTCCAGCGCAGTGGCAGCACGTATTCGGAGTGCGGCGAATCGCCGCGTGCGGCGGCCGAGGGTGCTCCGCTCACGCCGGCTGCGGCTCGGGAAGTGGCTGCCGCAGCGACGAGCGCCCCGCCGTCCATGCGTCGAACATGTGCCTGGCCATGGCACCATCCACGGACAGGCACGCGGCGGCGCCGAAGAGCACGTCGTCCAGCAGCTCCGGCGACGCCTCGACCAGCCCGCCGGCCAGGTCATGCGCCGCGACCTGCTCGTGGACCGCATCCGCCTCGACGTGCTCGTCGAAGTACCAGGTGGCCTCCCGGTCGAACCCGAGCCTGCGGAAGCCGTTGCCGTACAGCCGGTTCGGGATCGAGGAGGTCATCTCGAAGGCGGCGAGATGCCCGACGACCGCGCCGCGCAGGCGGCGGTGCAGACCGAAGAACGACATGGTGTTGAGCGAGGTGAGGGTCACCGCGGGCACGAGGTCGACGTAGCGGCCGTACGATGCGTCGAGCCCGGCGGCCCGCATGGTGCCGGCGAAGATCGCCGAATGCATCCGGCCCGGTCGGCCTTCGCCGTACTCGTCGTTCTGGATCTCGACGAGCGCCGCCTTCGCGCGGCCGGTGAGACGCGGTATGGCCCAGCTGTGCGGGTCGGCCTCCTTCAGCGTGTAGATGGACCGCTGCACCAGGAATTCGTGCAGCTGCTCGAGGGTCGCCTGCTTCGCGAAGAAGCGGGACAGGCTCGGCCCCTGGTCCTCCGCGGTGAGCTCGAACAGCCGCTGTGCGACCGCGGATCGGGTGGGCTCCGGGCGCTCGGGCTGGTGCACGGCGCCCCGCAGGGCGCTCTCGAAGGCCGCCTCGATCTCATTCCGGGCGCCGAGGAGGGCGGGGTCCCACTCCAGCGACTCGTCAACCCCGTCGATCCCGCCGTAGTGCAGCTCGTAGAGGCAGAACAGACTCAGCTGTAGGTCGTCGTCCGTGAGGAGGTCTTCCGTCGCCGGCAGCGCCCGGACCGCTTCAGCCGCGAACACGTCGGCGCCGCCGCCGTCGGCGAGCGCGGAGAGCAGCGCCGCGCTGACCGGGCCGCGTGCGGTCGGCAACGGCATGGGCCGCTGAACGACTGGAGTGTCGAAAGAGGCTGGGGTGTCGAGGGAGGGAGGAGCGTCGGCCATGAGACCTCGTTCGTCGATGGTCAAATGTCGGGGCTCGGCTTCGGCGCGTCGCCGGCGGGCGCCGCGTCGGTGTCCGCCTCGCCGCTCTGCCGCGCGCTCGGTCCCGCGTCGGAGGTGGCTGGATCGCCGGTCCCTGTCGCGAGCCGCGCCTCGTCGCTGTCGAGGTTCGGGGGCGTGGTCAGGGCATCGCTCCGGTCGGGCACAGGCTGGTCGGTCATGCGTTCACGGTAACCAGACGGCCCCGCCGGGGGGCGTCGTTTCGGCTGATTTTCAGGCTGTCCGGCCCGGCTTTGCGGTGCGTCGGAGGCCACCTAGCGTGGGAGATGAACGGACGGACACGAGGATCGGAGCGCGGGATGAAGTTCGCAGACTGGCTGTTCGAGCAGCTCGAGCGGGATGACTACGTCGGGGACCTCGCGCGGAGGGTCGAGGGGGACGACCTCTTTCCCGACAGCGGGAACCGCGCGATCTACGAAGGGTACTTCGAGACCTTCGACGCCGAGGTGCAGGCGCAGTTCGACCGGGTCTGGGACGCCTGGGAGGCGGAGGCGTAGCCGACTCGGATCAGGTGGGCCCGGAGCCGTCCGGGAGGCGCTGCGGATCGTTCGCGGAGGGGATGCCCATCCCGAAGTCCGCATCGTCGTCCGCCGTGAACGACTCGTCGTCGGTGTCGGCGGAGACCGGCTCCTTCGGAGCGCCGATCCGCTCGAACGGATTCCCGTCGGAGCCGAGCTGGTCGTACTCGGGATCCGGCTCGGTGGCGTCGTCCACGTCCTCGCCGGCGTTCGGAACGCGATCCTGTGCGTCGGTCATCGGGCGCGCTCAGGGGTTCCGCTCGTCCGGGTCCAGGTGTGGCTCCTCGCCGTCGGCGACATCGCCGACCGCGCCGCGCTGGCCCCCTGGCCGCAACGGGTTCCCGAACTCGTCGGGGGCGAGGTCGTCACTGCCGCCGCCGTCGCCTTCCCCCGCGAGCTCGTCCATCAGCCCGCCGGTCTGGTCGAACGTCGCGTCGCGGCCGTCCTCATCCGCACCCGCCGATCCGCGGGTGCCGGTGTTCTCAGTCATGCCTTCACCCTGCCGAGCGGGAAGCGAGCGGGCAAGGCGTTCCGGTGAGCGGTCGGAGAACTCTCAGCGCCGATCCGGCCCGACGACGGTCAGGATCCGGGTCGCAGCGCCTCCTGCCATCCCGGGAGGCCGGTGCTGCGGTCACGGTGCGTCTCCAGCGGCCCGGCGGAGCGGCTCGCCGGGTCCTCGTCGATCGTCCCGCGCTCGTCGACGGTGTCGACCTTCTCGTCCGCCTCGAACGGGTCCAGGCTCTCGTCCTCGGGCAGTCCCGAGTCGTTCATCGTTCGTCCCATGCTTCGACGCTAAGTCTGCATCGCCAGGGTGGATAGCAGGCGCGGGGGATCGGGAGGTCCTCCCCAGTCGGCTCGCCGTTTCGGACGTCGCACCCCCGTCCCGATGGGCGCCGGCGTCGGGGGTGCGGGTTAGTCTGGCCCACGGCCGAAGTGGCCGAACCGGAGGCCCTGTGTTCCTGCTCGAGAATTCGCTCGTCTACAGCGCGAGCGACCTGAAGGCTGCGGCCGAGTGCGAGTTCGCCCTGCTGCGCGCGCTCGACGCGAAGCTGAAGCGGATCGACGCCGTCGTGGAGCCCGAGGACCCGATGAACGAGCGGGCGAAGCACCTCGGCGACGCCCACGAACTGCGGCAGCTGGAGCGGTACCGCGCGGAGTTCGGGGTCGCCTCGGACCTCACCGGCCGGGGAGTGGTGGAGATCGAGCGCCCGCCGACCGCCCGGGAGGCCCTCGAGCAGGCCGCCGCCGCCACCGCGATCGCACTCCGGGGCGAAGCGGACGTGGTGTTCCAGGGCACCTTCTTCGACGGCCGGTTCCTCGGCTACGCGGACTTCCTCGTGCGGTCCGCGAACCGCATCGAGGTGTACGACACGAAACTCGCCCGCAAGGCCCGGGTCACCGCGCTCCTGCAGCTGGCCGCATACGCGGAGCAGCTGCAGCGGCTGGGCATCGAGCCCGGTGAAGAGGTGCACCTCCTCCTCGGCACCGGCGAGACCAGCACCCATCGCCTGAGCGACATCCTGCCGGTGTACCGCCTGCGCCGCGACCGGCTGGTGCAGATCCTCGACGAGCGGATGGCGGCCGACGGGCCGGTTGCATGGGGGGACCCGCGCTACGTGGCATGCGGGCGCTGCGCGACCTGCGAGCTCGAGGTCGATGCGCACCGCGACGTGCTGCTCGTGGCCGGGCTGCGGATCACCCAGCGGGCACGGCTGCGCGAAGCGGGCATCCAGACGATCGACGAGCTCGCCGCCTCGGCCGGGCCCGTCTCCGGGATCGCCGACGCCACGGTGGAGGCGCTCCGGGCCCAGGCGCGGCTCCAGGTGGGTGTGCCTGCACTCGTCGGGGCCGGAGCCGTACCCGCTCCTCCCGAGAAGTCGGGCGAGCTCGTCTACGAGATCTTCGCGCCGAAGGCCCTCGAGGTGCTGCCTCCGAAGAGCGCAGGCGACATCTTCTTCGACTTCGAAGGAGACCCGCTCTACTTCGAGAACGGCGAGTGGGGCATCGACTACCTGTTCGGCGTCGTCGAGGCGGGCAGCGAGCGGTTTGTGCCGTTCTGGGCGCACGATCTGCGCGAGGAGCGTGCGGCGCTCGTCGCGTTCCTGGAGTACGTGCAGGAACGCCGGCGCCGGCACCCCGACCTGCACATTTACCACTACGCGAGCTACGAGCGCACGCATCTGCAGTCACTCTGCGCCCGGCACGGCGTCGGTGAGGACGCGCTGGACGAGCTGCTGCGCGACCACGTGCTCGTCGACCTGTATCCGATGGTGAAGCGCAGCGTCCGCGTGGCATCCCGGTCCTACTCGCTGAAGAAGCTGGAACCGCTCTACATGGGCGACGAGCTGCGCAGCAGCGAGGTGCTGACGGCCGGAGCGTCGATCGACGCCTACGTCGAGTACACGCGCCTGCGCGACAACGGCGACGAATCGCTTGCCGCACACCAGCTGGGCGAGATCGCCGACTACAACCGCTACGACTGCGTCTCCACCCTGCGCCTGCGGAACTGGCTCCTCGACCGGGCCGCGGAACGCGGCGTGTTCCCGCTGGGTGAGATCGACGTCGAGCGCAACGTGCCGAACGAGGATCCGGACCCGCTTCGCGACGACCTGCTGCGACTCGCCGGCGATCCGCTCGATCCGGCCCGCGACGGCGACTGCACGTCCCTCGCACTCGCCGCTGCCGCGATCGACTTCCACCGCCGGGAGCGGAAGTCGTTCTGGTGGGAGCACTTCAACCGGCTGGTCGCCCCGATCGAGGACTGGCAGGACACACGTGACGTGTTCCTGATCGACGCGGCCCGGATCGTGTCCGACTGGACGGTGACGCCGCGCAGCATCAAGCGACAGCTCCACGTGCGCGGGCGGCTCGCGCCCGGCAGCAAGCTGGCGGCCGGGTCAGGCGCGTTCCTCGTCTACGGCAGGCCGGCACCGTTCGACGACCCATCGCTCGACCGCCGCGGCCGCGTCGCGCACAGTCGGGTCAACATCCTCGAAGCGCGCGACGACGGCACCTTCCTGATCGAGGAGGGCCTCGGCGCCGATCTCACCGAGTACGACCACATCCCGATGGCCATCACACCGGGCGCCCCGCCCAACGTGAAGCGTCAGGAGGAGGCGATCCTCGAGTGGGGCCGCGCACTGCGCGACGCACGCACCGGACCGGACCCGCGCTGGCCTGAGGACGCGGCGCTCGACCTGCTCCGCCGCGTTCCGCCACGGGGCGCCGCCATCTCGCCGATCGTCGACGGCGAGTCGGTCGACGCCATCCGCGACAGCCTGCTCGGGCTGCACTCCTCCTACCTGGCGGTGCAGGGCCCGCCCGGCACCGGCAAGACCTACGTCGGCGCCCACGTGGTCGCCGACCTCGTGCGCAACCACGGTTGGCGGGTGGGCGTCATCGCGCAATCCCACAACGTCGTCGAGAACATGCTGGAGGGCATCGTCGACGCCGGCGTCAGCCGGGACCGCGTGGCGAAGAAGCCTCGCAAGGAGCCCTACGAGCGGGACTGCCGGTTCACCGTTCTCGCCGGAAACGCGTATGCACAGTTCGCGGCGGAGCACGAGGACGGGTTCGTCCTGGGTGGCACCGCATGGGACTTCTCGAACCCGGAGCGGGTGCCGCGACGCTCACTCGACCTGCTGGTGATCGACGAAGCCGGCCAGTTCTCGCTCGCCGCCACGATCGCGGCGAGCGTCTCGGCCAAGAATCTGCTGCTCCTCGGCGACCCGCAGCAGCTGCCGCAGGTGAGCCAGGGCATCCATCCGGAGCCGGTCGATGAATCCGCCCTTGCCTGGGTCGCCGCGGGCGCCGAGGTGATGCCGGCCGACCGCGGGTATTTCCTCGCCGAGAGCTGGCGTATGCACCCGGCCGTGACGGAGAGTGTGTCGGAGCTCTCGTACCAGGGCCGGCTGCGGTCGCATGCGGCGCGCACCGCACGGCGCGCGCTCGACGGCGTGCCGCCGGGCCTGCATCCGGTGCCGGTGCTGCACGCCGGGAACTCCACCGAGTCGCCGGAGGAGGCCGACCGGGTGGTGGAGATCGCCGCCGGGCTGCTCGGCAGGCGCTGGACCGCACCGGACGAGGAGCGGTTCGACGCGCCGCTCACCGCGGACGACCTCATCGTGGTGGCGCCCTACAACGCGCAGGTCGCGCGCATCCGGGAACGCCTCGAGGCCGCAGGCCTCGCCGGGATCCGGGTGGGCACGGTCGACCGGTTCCAGGGCCAGGAGGCGGTGGTGGCGCTCGTCTCGCTCTCGGCGTCGTCGGCGCTCGAGGTGCCCCGTGGGATGTCGTTCCTGCTCATGCCGAACCGGCTGAACGTTGCGATCTCACGCGCCAAGTGGGCGGCGTACCTCATCCACTCACCGGCGCTGGTCGACTACCTGCCGCGCACGCACGAAGGGCTGGCCGAGCTGAGCGGCTTCGTCAGGCTCGTCCGCCGGTAGCGCAGGCCCAGCTCGGTCACTGCGTCGGTCGGGCGGACCCTCGATCAGGGAAGCGATCCCTGCGGGTCGGCGCTGGTGCCACGGCCGATCTCGTTCAGCACGTCGGGATCGGCTTCGTCCGCGGTGCCGATGTCGGCGTCTGCGTCGGGAAGCTCCGGCTTGCGTTCCGGTCCGGGGTTCTCAGCGTCGAAGTCCCGGTCGTCGCCGGAAACAGAAGAACCGCTCGTGTCGCTCATGCCTTCAAGCGTAGGCAGAGCGACACGAGCGGTTCACGGCTTGACGCGATTCCTCGGGAACCGCTGAGGTTCGCCGTGTGGCGTTACTTGGCCTTCTCGAGAAGGTCGAGCAGCTCGGACTTGCTCAGGCGCGAGTACCCGGTGAGCCCGAGGCTCTTCGCCTGCTCGCGCAGCTGCGTGACGCTGGCGGAGCCGGCGGTGCGGGTGGTGCTCGGCGCAGCTGCGGCAGCGCTCTTCTGCGCGGACTTCGCTCCCGACGCCGCGAACTCGGGCGCCTGGAACTGCGGGGCGAGTGACTCCGGCTTGCCGGTTGCCTTGGCGGCGGGCGCAGCCTTCGGAGCCGCAGCCGTGGTCGCCGTGGTCGCCGGCTTGGTCGCCTTCGGCGCCGACTTGGCCGGAGCCTTGGCGGCGGGAGCCTTCGGCGCCGTGCCTGCCTTCGGCGCAGCCGCCTTGGCGGTGGCGACCTTCGGAGCGGCGGCCTTCGCGACCGGAGTTGTGGTCACCGGTGCGGCCGACGTGTCGGTGGCCTCGCGCGCCGCTGCGGCCGCAGGCTCGCTCGCACGCGCCGGCGCCTGAGCGGCTGGTGCCGTGGCTGCCGCCGGGGTGGCGGCCGGCTGGGCCGGAGCTTCGACGGGCGCGCTCGGTGCGGGAACCGCCTGCACGCGCTCCGCGATCGGCGCGTGGGCCTCGGTCGACAGCTCAGCGACTGCCGTCGGCTGCTTCTTCTTGAACAGGTTGGTGAACCAACGCATAGGTGTACTCCAGGAACGTCATTGGGAGGGGGAAGACGCTTCTAGTCTGACTCACGCCGCGCGGAAAGATCACCGCGACACCGGCATGGCAGAAAACCCGACGTGGCGTCGGGGGAGGGGATACGCGAGACAGCGCGGGTCGCGGGCCGTTCTCCGGTGGCCCGCCGCGCCGGAGGTTCAGTCCAGTGAGGTGCCTGCTCCCGTCGCCGTGTTGCCGGGGCCGAGCGCACCGCCCGGCTTGGATGCGCGCTTGGATTGCGTGTCGTCCTGGTCGGTCTGGTCGCGGTCGGCCTGGTCGAGATCGTCTGGATCGCCGCCCGGATGCGCTTCCGCGGTCGGCCGGGCCGCCGCGGCGGCGCCGATCACGGTCGCTGACGGATCCTTCGACTGCAGCGCCGCGGAAGTCGAGTCCTCCGGCTCCGCGGTCGGGCTGGTGCCCTCCGCGTCGCGACCGTCCGTCGCGTAGCGCTGCGGCGCGTCGGTCGGCGGGCCCTCCGGAAAGCTCATGACCGCCACGCTAGCCACCGGCGCCGACGCCGCTTTTCCGGCGCGAGCCGTTCTCCCCGAACTCTCAGCCTCGATGCCAGTTCTGCCCGACCGGCCCGCGCAATAGACTCCGGATCACCACAGGCACGGATCACCACAGGCACGGATCACCACCTCCTGCGGATCGCCGAGACGAGAGGACGCCGACATGGTTCCAGAGATCAACATCTGGGCGGTGCTGCTCGCGACGCTGTCCAGCATGCTGGTCGGTGCACTGTGGTACTCCAAGCCGCTGTTCGGCCGGCGCTGGGTCGAGCTCGCGCGGGTGGACGAGTCGCGGATGCAGTCGAGCGCCGTCGGTGCTTACATCGTGACGATCTTCGCGAGCTTCCTCACCGCCGCGGTGCTGGCCGGCTCTGTGGCGATCGCGCAGGAGTTCTACGGCGGGTCGTTCTTCCTGAACAGCCTGGTGACCGCGGTGATCCTCTGGATCGGGTTCACGGCGGCGCGGTTCCTGACGCACGACGCCTTCGAGCGTCGCCCGGCCGCGCTGACCACGATGAATCTCGGCTACGAGCTCGTGACGATCCTGGTGATGGCGGCGATCATCGGCGCATTCGGGTCCTGATCGTCCAATGCCCGTGAGCCCGTCGCGCTATTCGTGCTCGAGCTGCTCCGGGTCGTTCATGGCGTCGCTCGGCATGTCGAGGTCCGCGTCGGCCGGGATGCTGCCGTCCTTCAGCGTGTTCTCCGCGGCCTGATCGCGGCCGCCGTACGCCCCGGAAGGGTCCCGGATCCCGTCCTTCTCGCCTGTGCTCATTTCCGGTCGCTTCCCGTCTCGTCCATGCCCGCGTCGGCAGCCGGGTCGAGCTGACGCTCGTCCGCAACGATGTTCCCCTCGATGAGGGCGTCCCGATTCCCGCCGCGTTCCTCCACGGCACGCTTGCCCTCAGCTCCGGTCTGCTCCATCGCCCCATCGTCCGAGCACACCCTGGGTGCGGCCTGTGCGAGAAGCGGCTTGCACCCGAACCTGTCGGCTGATTGACTCTCCCGCGGTGGACGTCGCAATCCTTGTCGTGCTGGTCATCGCGCTGGCGCTGTTCTTCGATTTCACCAACGGGTTCCACGACACGGCGAACGCCATGGCTACTCCGATCGCCACCCGCGCGCTCACCCCGAAGACGGCCGTGACCGTCGCCGCGGTGCTCAATCTCGTGGGCGCATTCCTCAGCACCGAGGTCGCTCGCACGATCTCCGGCGGCCTGATCCGCGAGGGCGACGGCGGGATCTCCATCACGCCGACGATGATCTTCGCCGGGCTGATCGGCGCCATCGTCTGGAACATGACGACCTGGCTGCTGGGGCTGCCGAGCTCCTCCAGCCACGCGCTGTTCGGCGGGCTGATCGGCGCAGCAGTCGTCGGTGCCGGTTTCGGCGCGATCGATGGCGGGGTGTTCCTGTCGAAGATCGTCTTCCCGGCACTGCTCGCACCGCTGATCGCCGGACTGGTGGCGTTCACAGCGGCGAAGATCGCGCTCGGCGTCACGCGATCGGTGCCGGATGAGCGCGGCCGATTCCGTCGCGGGCAGGTGTTCACCTCGTCGCTCGTCGCCTTGGCGCACGGCACCAACGACGCGCAGAAGACGATGGGCGTGATCACCCTCACCCTGATCGCCGCCAACATGCAGGAGCCGGGCACGGGCCCGGAGTTCTGGGTCATCTTCGTCTGCGCGGTCGCCATCGCCCTCGGCACCTACGTCGGCGGCTGGCGGATCATCCGCACGATGGGGGTCGGGATCACCGACGTCACCCCGCCGCAGGGCTTCGCCGCCGAGGCGTCGACCACCGCCACCATCCTCGCTTCATCCCACCTCGGATTCGCGCTGTCCACCACCCAGGTGGCGAGCGGCTCCGTGATCGGGTCGGGGCTCGGCCGTGACCGCCGCGCCGTACGGTGGAGCGTCGCCGGACGAATCGCGATCGCCTGGCTCATCACCCTGCCGGCCTCCGCCGGCGTCGCCGCGATCGCCGAATGGGTGGCGAGGATCGGCGCCGTCGGCATCGTGATCGACTCGGTCGCCGCCGTGGTCATCGTGCTCGGGATGTTCCTGATCTCCCGGCGCAACCGGATCAGCCACCACAACGTCACCCGGTACCCGGTGCCCGTCTCGCCGCGCCCGGTGAATGAGCCCGTCGAGTGATCGATTGGGCCGCGTTCGCGATCGTCGCGCTCGCATCGGTCCCCGCCGCCTGCGTTGTGGTCACCCTCTTCGCCGTGGGTGTGCGGCTGCGCGTCGCTGGCCACTGGGCGCAGTACCTCTGCTTCGCCCTCTGCGGGGCGGCCGTGCTGTTCGGCATCTACCTCATCGTCCCGGCACTGCACGGCTGACGCCGCTCGGCCGTTCGCGGCGGCTGAGGGGGCGCATGCGTAGAGTGGAGTCGTCGGTCAGTCGAAGGAGTCTGCCATGGCAACGACGCCACAAGCGTCCGCACAACCGCACACCGAATCCGGCCCCGCCGTGTTCCCCACCAGGAGCTCCCGGCGAAGCGCCGCACCCGGCACCCGTATCGAGACGGACTCGCTCGGGTCGCTGGAGGTGCCGAGCGACGCCTATTGGGGGATCCACACCGCCCGGGCGATGACCAACTTCCCCATCTCCCGCCGGGCGATCAGCAACTACCCGGATCTGATCCGTGCTTTGGCGCGGGTGAAGCAGGCTGCGGCGCGGGCGAATAGGGATTTGGGGGTGTTGGATGCGGGGAAGGCGGATCTGATTGATCGGGTGTGTGAGGAGATCGCCGGCGGGGCGCTGCATGAGCAGTTCGTGGTTGGGGTGATTCAGGGTGGTGCGGGTACGAGCACGAACAT
>NZ_JBHLTG010000008.1:0-289808 GCF_042434515.1 Lysobacter korlensis | reverse complement strand
GCGGTGATGACCAGGCGAGCTTTCGACACCTGCCGAGACTGCCGCGGAGTTTCCTATGTCTTGAGACATGCGTTTCCTATGTCCTGAGACCACACACTGTCAGCCCGACGAACGTGATGTCTTCAGACATAGAGGACAGATGTCGCGAGACATCCAGGACGCCCTCACCTTTGTGGTGGGGACGCCGGAGTCGTCGATGCGGTCTTCGCGGATGCGCCAGTGTCCGCCGACGGTGCCGGCTGGGCCTGCTTTGCTGCGGGCGGTGTAGGCCTCGGCGGGTGTGCGGCGTTGCAGTGAGCGGTGCGGCCGTTGCTCGTTGTAATAGGTCTGGAAGATGTCGAGTTGGGTCTGGAGGGCCTCGACGGTCAGCGCGGGTGCCTGTGCGGCGAGCCACCGCTTCAGGGTCTGCTGGAGTCGCTCGACCTTGCCTTGGGTTTGTGGGTGGTTGGTCGGCCGTTCTTCTGGGTGATGTTCAGCAGCCGCAGCTAGTTCTCGAACGCGTTCATGCCGCCGCGGACGCGGGTGGTGAACACCAGCCAGTTGCCGTCAGCCTGGATGCTGGAGGCCCGTCGTTCTCAGTGTTTCGGCAGAACTGGGCCAGCACGACCGGGCCGGTGACCACCGGATGCGCGGTGATCGAGATCGCGAGGCGCGAGTGGTCGTCGAGGAAGGTGAGGACCTCGACGCCCGTTCCGTCGGCGAGCTGTCCGCATTTGTTTCCCATTTATCCGTGGCGGAACGGCGGCTGAGCGGGCCTCCGGACGGGTTGGCTCTTCGAGCACGTGAGCGATGTCCGCTGCGATCGCTGGCTTCGAGATGTAGAACTCGCGGGTGATGGCTGGGGAGGAGTGGCCGAGCTGCTGGGATGCAGTCTCGGCGCGGAGGGGTACGTGGGCACGTCCCCGGCCGGCACGTTCCGAGCCAACGGCTACGGCCTCTTCGATGTGACGGGCAACGTTTGGGAGTGGACGACCGACTACACGCCCCGTCACTTCCCCCCGGATGCAGCCGACCGGGCGGTCGAGTCGGCCGCCCGGCCGAGCCTGCTCGCTCCTGGAAGGCCCAACACTAGGGTCGGCCGCACAGACCGTGATCGCAGATCAGGGTCTGCTTGGCCGATCGGTCGGTCGTTCGTCCTCCGATGATGTCTCACGCCGTGCCCGTAGAGAATCTGAGCTGTCCCGGCGTCCGAGACGTCGACGATCTTGCCTTCACCTGCTCGTCGGCGAGATCGTCGACACAAGTTCGGAGGGATGCGGCCTGAGGCCTCCGCGTCCGACTCAACGTGCCGCCCTTATTCCCTATCGCGTCCCCGATGCGGTGGCAACGTATGTCGCGATGTCGTCATGCACCTGCCCTGATCAGAGCAGGGCGAGGAACCGCTCTGCGTCGCCTACGCGGGGCAGGTTGTTGAACATGACGTAAGGCGACACTCGGCCGTCGACCATATCCCGCAGCCGGCGCAGCTCATCATCGGTGTGGACGTGCCGCGAGCCGGCAGTGCCGTGCAGGCGGTAATAGGTTCGCTCGGGCGTCACGGTCTCGGTCTGCATGGGGTCGACGACGTGAACAAGATCCAGCTCGGCGCAGAGTTCCGTGAGCAGCTGCGTGGGCCATTCACCACGGGGTTCCCACAGCAGCCGCCCGGCTGGCCGCTTCACCTGCGCCATGAAGTTGCGCAGCCGTTCAACGTTGTCGGGCGTCGGGCGAAAGCTTCTCGGACACTGAAGCAGTACGGCGGTGGCCTGCAGGATCTGGGCGCACTCGAGGGTCCGCTGCCATCCCGCAAGGACTGGAGGCGAGGTGCGGAACGCTCCGACCTGGCCACGCGCGCTGTCCGGCAGAGGCAGCTTCAGCCGCCGGTAGGTGGGGCTGTTGGACTCGTGGGTGACGATCTGCCACGCCTTGATCGTGAACTCGAAACTGGCCGGCACCTGGGTTCGCCAGCGCGACAGGACGACGTCGGACGGCGGTTCGTAGAAGGTGTGCTGCACCTCGACGACGGGGAAGCGACGTACATAAGAAGCCTGGGAGACCGTCCAACCACACAGCCCTACGAGAACTCCCACCCGTCTCTCCCTCCCCGGTGTAGCGAGCACGAACCAACGCCCGGCGCAGCATGACCGAGTTGGCCATGCAGTCGAGTCTCCTTCAAGAGACGCCTGCGGAGCGGCCACACCATCGGCAGTGTGTCATACCGCCACGGATCGACCGGCCGCTCCGTGGCATGTGCGGACGCCAACAGTGAGATTGGTTCGTGCGCACCGGACAGCGCCCAATTCGGAGCCTGGGAAAAAAGTCGCAGGGACTGGGAAAGGCGCCACGTTGAGCTACTGGCGATCCGCGCCACTCCAGGTTGTCTGGACAGCCCACGAATGTGATGTCTCAAGACATCGAGGACACCCCGGACCTGCAGCAGGTCCGGGTTCTTCGTGCTGCGAGTGGGTCGATGATTCTTTGGCGTCGGTGTCGGCGTCGGGGTCGAGGTAACGCCACTTGATTCCTTGGAGGCTCTGATCCACTCCAAGAAGTACGAGTCCATGCCAGCGAGCTATGAGCGTCGACTCGCGAGTTGCCTGGAGGAGTCGCATGCGGCGTCGGCGTTGAAGATGGCGAGGTTCCACGTGGCGACGCATACTCGGATTCCGGCCGGGGCGTCCAAGGCAGGGTGTCGGAACAGCTGCTGTTAGTTGCTCTGGTACTGTTTCGGCTAGTTTCAGAGCCGACTTGAATTAGCGAATGATGATCCGACCGAGACGCAGGACCGGATGCTTGACCTCCTGAAGTCGGCCCAAGCCCGTCGGGTGCTCATGGTCGTCACGATCATCTCCGCCATCACCCTGTTGATCGTGCAGGGCCTCGCCGCGTGGGGTCTTGACGAGGAAAAGGACCTGGGACGTGCGGCACTCGTAACGCTTCAGGTCGTCGCCTCGGGCCTCTTCGGCGGTGTTGCTGCCGCAGCGTTCATCGCCTTCGTTACGCGTTTCCTTTTCCGTCAGGATCGTAAGCTCGAGCAGACGACGGTCATCGATTCGCTCACATCTCGCCACATGCACTTAGCAGCGATTGAGGAGAGCGGCTTCTGGCTCCACAACGGGCACATCGGAAGGTGGGTCCGGACGGAGGTTCTTCCCCGATTTGCCATGGCGGCGCGTTCCGGAGCGCCGAAGACCGTCAAGTTCCTCTTGATCGACCCACGTAACAACTGGCTTGTGAAGGCGTACGCGGCGCATCGTGATCAGGTCGACGGCAACCCCCACGGCATCGACACGGTCATCGATGCGCGAGTCGAAGTGCTCGCAACGATCTTGCGGGCCGCCCATTATCAGCAACACGTCGCAGGTGTGCGAGTTGAGGTGTATCTGCGCTCCAATCTTGACTTGTTTCGAGTCGATACCTCGCAAAACCATGCCTTTGTCACGTTGACGCGAGATAAGGCGCCCTCGATCCACTTCTTCCACGATGCCGCAGACGGGGACCATTACTGGGCCGCGAAGTTGAACTTCGATCATGCGCAAGCGTTAGCTGACCGTGTCGATCTCGAGGTGCCGCTCGCAATTGAGCCGACGGAGCAAGACGTCGAGAGTTTCCTTGAATCCCTCGGCTTCGACGCCTACGCGCATCTGTCGAAGGACGTCCTCGCCCGCTCCCATTCCCCGTTCAATCGCACGCGGTGAGCGGAATCGCCTTCGAAATCACGCGAGAAAGCGGGTCGCGGCGCTGTTCGACCCCGCTTCCGACTTCGTCTGCAAGCAGGTCAATCCGACGGTCCTCACCTGGGGCAACCGGATGCCGGCGCACCACCGTGACATATCGTTATTGAATCGCGGATCCGCAGCCCGTCTGTATTTCTGTGAGGAGAACGCAACAATGCTCACTGCTCGCACAACGGCGCTCGCGGCCGCCCTCGAGAAGTTGTACCGCGACCGCAGCGCGGATATACCATTCCACGGTTGGCACCACGTTCACTTCGTGGCGAAGAAAGCAGTGGAGTTCGCCCGTGAACTCGATGTGGACGGTGAGCTGGTTGAGGCGGCCGCCTTGACCCACGATCTGAATTATCTGGTGGTGACGAACAGCGCCCCGGAAGTCGGGAGAGATCTGAGGATTTCCCACCTCGAGCGAGCGGGATTCTCCGCGGATGAGGTGGAGGACGTGGACAGCGTCGTCATGCAGCAGGACATGGCCAGACGTACCGCTGACATATCCGATGCCGCTAAGGCGCTCAGCGATGCGGACACCCTCTTCAAGGCATTACCGGTGACGCCAATCGTGCTCGCGAATCACTACCTCATCGAGAACGGTATCGAAATCGGCGAACTCGCAAGCCGGGTGGTCACTCAACAGCGGCCTTTGCTGGAACAGGGCATCTACTTCTATACCGACAGCGCCAGATCGAAGTACCTGAACTGGGCGCACACGAACGTTGAGCTCTGGGAGAACGTGCGTTCAGCACTAGGTGACGAAGACGTCAAGGAGATGTTGGAGATCGCGCGGCGCATGGGGGTGATTCACGGAGGCAGTGTGGCTGTCATCGACGCATCCGCTGCAGACAACGGGCCCACACCAGGCGACCGCGGGCTGTAGAGCAAGCGCCACCACGAACACGTTCGCATCCCTCACTCCGGCCGGATCTGCTCACCGGGTCGACACGAGAGCCGCTCAAGCCGACAGCCAGGGGCTGGTCAATACGTGGCGCGGAGCGTTGCCTCGCCGGGCATAGCGGTCAGCGCGCAAAGCCAGCGCCACGGAGCAATAGTGTTGCTCGGTCGGGAGGCACGTATGGCCTTCCGCCGTCGATCGTGAAGCTGCCAGGCCGGCCTACGAGATGGTCTTCCTGACCCTGCACATGTGTTCCGGTGATGGCGAGGGTCACACACGTTGACCACATGGGAATGGCGGTGGAGTGATAGGTTCCCGCCTCCTGCGTGTGTACGGATCCGAGCTCGTCCCTCGTTCGTCGCCCGTTCTGCCGCACCGAGTATCGCCAATCGGGTTCCTCGCATAACCGGTCCACGTTGTCCGGCCGGGGCGGCTCCACCTTGAAACCGTGCAAGGCGCGCGGTTCGGCGACGCTCGCGGCGGCGATCCGCGCGACATCGTAGCGGACCTCCGAATAGGTCCCGGCGACTACTGTCGAGTACAAGTGGAACCCGTGGCAGTGGATCATCGGATGGCCCGGTTTGGCTACACGCACTCGAGCTGGCCAAATGTGCAATCGGACGAGACCGAAGCTGCGGATTTCGAGGAGCTGCAAGATCAAGAACCCCGTCGGGTGCCAACGAGCACCAGATGGGAGGGCGAGTTCGACCAGCCGGCCGAGCCGTTCGCGCACGACTTCGGTCATCACCGCGGCGTACGACGTGAACGACTCGAAGTCGTGTGGAGGACGCTCGGTGCGCGGGGCGGGAAGTTCGTCTTCCACAGGTTTCAATCCATTCGGCGCTGCAGTAACCGCGCACCGACCCGTGACCACGCCTGCGCCCTGTTTCCTGGGGGCGAAGCAACGTGCGGTGCCGGCGCTGTCAATATCCAGGCCACGGTTGCGGCGTGACGTACGCCCTGACGTCGTTCTCCACTATCACCCTTCTGAGCACGCTCTTTCTTGGACCTTGTTCGAACTCGTAAAGCACTCCGTCGGCGGTCAGTTCGTCTCCAACCGATGCGTCGCCACGCAGTCTGAGGCCGGGAAACACCACTGTCGTCCGGCCAAGCGAACGGTCGTCGATCTCCACAACGCACGGTGTGAGGGATGCTCTCGTCACATCCAGTACGAGGCCGTGACATGTCACGGACGTAGCGCGGTCGGGCTGCCTGTCCCAATCCATGACATCCAAGAGCGGTGCCGGTGTCCGGAAGAAAAGGCAGATCAGCCCGAGTGGTGACCGTATTCGGATTCTCCACCCCTTGCCGTATTCGTGCACCCTGAGCGGGGGTGAGGTGGTGACCAGGAGCCCGGCACTCTGCACGACACGGTCGATTGTCTCTACTGGGGCCTCGATCACGATGTCGAAGTCATGTGGTTCGGCGAGGCTCTCGCACCGTTCGTCGACCAAGCCAACGGAACCCGTCAACCCGAACCTGACCGAAGAACCGTCCGGGACGACATGGTTCGAAATCCAATCAAGAAGACCCTGCACGCGTCGAGCCAGTGGACCATCGAGCCGCCGACTGAGCATGTCATGACAGTTCGCGGTCGCTACGGCGTCCGCTGTGGCGACTATGGATTTGGCAGCAATCAGCTGCCACCCCAGCGGCGCGCTCGCCGCCAGTACGTCGCGGCGAAAGGGGTGCGGCTGAGAGCGTCCGTGCACCCTCGAGTAGCGACGACCGTCTATCAGGTATCTGCCCCGGGTGTCGGGGAGGTAGGCGAGATCGCCGATCAGATGCCCGGATTCGGTCGCCGCGTGCACGGCGAGAAGGGCGCCATCGGAAAGGACGGCGTAGTCATAGACGTGGAGCAGTTCGACCGGAACATCACTGAAAGCCTTCACGGCATCGCCTGTCGCCTCACTCCCGGTGCAAGGGGTTCACGCACCACGCCCGTCCGAAAATACACTTACGCCGGTTCGGCAGGAGGACTCAAGGTTTGCCAGCGGGGTCACAGCGCCAGCCCTCCGCTCACCTTGGCGCGTGAACGCACGGGTGAACGTCTCGTCGGTCTCAACGCCGCTTGCAACGCGATCTCCTGCACGTTGGTGTGCGCTGCCGCGAGGCGATGGTGGGACTGATCCGGGCTCAGGCGGCGACATGATCTTCAAGGCAGTTCGCCGGGTCACATCCTGGGATACCCGACGAATCGATGCTCGCATCCGGCAATCGCGGCCAGCTCTTCGAGTTGCGACGCTCCACGACATTCGCCTCACAGTGGGCGAACCACGCTTCGGCCGTCGACCGTCGGCACGTCCCGGCGACCGGGGCTCGTCGCGGTTCACTAGGCTCGGGTGATGCCGATCCGGGTCCCAGAGACGATCAGAACATTTCTGCAGCAGCCGCATCCGGCCGTCATGGCGACCGTGACGAAGGACGGGCATCCGGTGACCGTCGCCACGTGGTACTTGCTGGAACCCGATGGCAGGGTGATGATCAACCTCGACGCCGGTCGCCTTCGGCTGAATCACCTGCGGCGCGACCCGCGCTTCGCGCTCGATGTGATGGACGGCGCGGACTGGTACTCGCATGTCGCGCTGCAGTTGGAGGTGGTGGATATCACCGACGACGCCGGGCTGGCGGACATCGACGCGCTTTCCCGGCATTACCGCGGGTCCGACTACCCGAACCGGCATCGCCCGCGGGTGAGCGTCCGTGCTGACGTGACGAAATGGATGGGCTGGGGAGCGCTCGGCGAACGATAAGCGGCCGTTCCCCGAACGCCCAGGTCATCCGGGCTCACCTCGGGACGATGGGGGTTCGGCGACACATCGGCGGCTGACACGGCCGCCATGTCTACGCTCAGAACATGAAGCCTTTTCTCCTGCTGGCCACCCGGGCAGAGGATCGGGCCGCGGATGAGGAGTACGAGGCGTTCCTCCGGTTCGGTGGCCTGCGCGAGTCTGAGCTGCGCCGCGTCCGGCTGGAGCAGTGCCCACTGGGCCGCGTTCGGCTCGAGGACTACTCGGGGCTGATCATGGGCGGCAGCCCGTTCAACTCGTCCGATCCGCCCGAAACGAAGTCGGACGTCCAGCGCCGAGTCGAAGGAGAGCTCGCCGGGCTGCTCGACGAGGTGGTGGCCGCCGACTTCCCGATGCTCGGAGCGTGTTACGGAGTGGGCACGATCGGAACGCATCAGGGTGCGGTGGTCGACCGCACCTACGGCGAACCCGTCGGACCCGTGTCGGTGACGCTGACCGACGACGGCCGAAGCGACCCGGTCTTCGGCGTGCTTCCACCGGTGTTCGAGGCGTTCGTCGGGCACAGGGAGGCCGTGCGCGAGCTGCCGCCCCACGCGGTGCGGCTGGCCTCCTCCTCCGACTGCCCGGTACAGGCGTTCCGGATCGGCTCGAACGTCTACGCCACCCAGTTCCACCCGGAGCTGGACATCGCCGGCATCCTGACCCGGATCGACGTGTACAAGTACGCGGGCTACTTCGCGCCGGAGGAGGCGGAGGCGCTCAAGGAACGGGTGGGCTCCAGCGCGGTCCGCCACCCGCCGGGAATCGTGCGGCGGTTCGTGGAGCGCTACGCGGTGTAGTTCGGCGACTGTCCCCGTGGGAGGGAACTAGAACCGGGAGAACTCGTCACCGAAGTCGACGATCACATCGTTGGATGTCGCCGTCACGAGGCCCGTCTGGAGGTCCTGAGTGACCGTGCCGCCCTCGAACTCGTTGGTCGGGTTCCCGCTCGCATCCGGGAACTCGTCGCTCGTCGGGTAGCCGAGCGAGCCGGACGGGCCGCCTGCCGAGTCGCGGTAGAAATCGTCGATATCGCCGCTCACCAGGAAGGCGCCGGTCTCTTCCCGGAAGTAGAGGTGTCCGAAGGGCTCACCGTCGAGCATCACCTGCCACGTCGCGCCGGCCGTGCCGACGACGGGACGCGTGTGCGGATGCTGCGGGTCGGGGTACCGCACCAGCGTGATCGCGAGCCCGCCCGCTTGGAGTTCGGACAACTTGTTGTACAGCGCAGGTGTTGCCCGGTCGAGCACGACGCAGTGCCGGTCGAGCCGGCGGAACGTGCGGGGTCCTGCGAAGTGGTCGATGAAGCCGGTGGGTACCTCCGGCGGGAAGTGGATGCCGTAGCGCGTCTTGTAGGCGATCACGGCCGCCTGCGTCCTCGGGCCGTAGATGCCGATGACGAAGTCCTGATGCATCGTGCCCGGCGACGTCGCGAATACCCAGTGCAGATCGAACAGCGCCTGCTGCAGCAGCTTCACGCTTTCGGGTGGGCTGCCCGGGCCGAGCTTGACCGCACCGGTGTCCGGGTCGTTGAGGATGTCATGGAGCAGCGTGTCCCTTGTGAATCTGGGCGATTCGAAGTCCATCTGGCACCCCCGGGTCGGTTCGGGACCCGCACACTGTATTTCCATCGGTGCGTCCACCGACAGGGGCTTTCGGCACGTGCTGCCCCTCGCGACGTCACCGCTCGAGCGGAATCGCCGCGGGTGACGAACCCGTCGCTGCCTCCGACCCGGGCAGACCGGCCACCGTGCTCCGCCGAGGCAGCACCTCCACCCACAGGGCGATGACCACGACGATGATGAGCGCCGTGCCGAGCAGCAGGTCACCGGCGCCGGCGAACTGGTCGAGGTCGATGACGACGTCCAGGTCGCGCGCCAGGGCGGCGAACGCGAGGGCCGTGACCCCGAAGACGTTGTTGGCCAGGAACAGCAGCACCCGAGCGGGCACCGGGTACTCGGGGGAGCCGGAGCGGGTCGGCTCCGCACCGGCGACGAATCCCCACACGAAGCCGAGGAGGATGAAGGCGACGGCGCTCGCGCCGAGCAGCACGCTCAGGGGGTTGGCGAGCACCTCGCGCCAGGCCGCGGCCTGGGCGAGCAGGAGCGCGACGCAGAGCGCCGCCAGCTGTGCGGCGCCGAGCCGGCGCTGGACTGCCAGCACGATCGCAAGGGCGACCGTGCCCACCCCCACCGCGACCGAGATGGCCTCAGACGACCACTCGATCGAGAAGGCAGCGATGTTGGGCGCGTTCGAGAGGACCACGATCACCCCGAACGCCAGCAGCAGCTCCGGCACCGCCCGCCGCCCGCGGGCGGCGCCCACCACGGCGAAGAGAAGGAACGCGATGCCGGCGAGCGTGCGGACGACGGTCGTCACGACGCTGCCACTGAGGGCGTCGATCGCGACGAACCCGATCGCCGCGACCTCCGCGCTGAGCGCCCACTGGGTGAGCACCTGCGCGCCGAGCAGCAGCACCACGACGGGTCCGAGCAGCGCCGTGAAGGCCGCCGCGACCGGGAAGAGGATGGCGTTCAGCCGGCCGAGCAGGTCGGCGGTCGTGACCGACGCGGTGTCCACGATTCTTGTCCTCCGGCCCGCGCGGCGGAGCATCGCCAGCCCGGCCCACCCCGCGGCGATGAGCGCGATCAGCCCGACCGAGCCGGGGTATGCGGACGGCGGCGGGGCCGTGGCCGCGTTCGACGCGTACCGGGTGACGATGTCCGCGGCGAGGAGCGCCGCGAGCGCCAGGAACGCCCACAGCAGGATCCCGGGCCGGCCACGGCGCTCGGAGAGCTGAGCCGGGCCGTCGGACGCGGTCGACTCGCCGGCGGTGACGTGCACGCCGGCGGCGCTGTCGGCGGCGAGTTCCGGTGCGTTCCCGCGGCGACCGGCCGACAGCTCGGGGAGCAGCCCGGCGCCGTCGTCCGCGGCGGACCTGCGCACCCGGAGGGCTCCCACGACGGCGAGCGCCGCCGTGACGGCGAGCTCAGCCACGGCCACCCCGGCCGCCAGCGCAGCCGGCGCCGCCAGCGAGCCCAGCGACGACATCATCAGGCTCGCGGTGGTCGGGCCGAAGTCGATTCCGAACGGGAGGCTCTGGGCGGCCGTGCGGGCGATCGACACGGTGGCTGACACCCCGACCAGAGTCAGCACGACGGCGAACTCGCCCCAGGCGAACCCGCGACGTCGTCGCACAAGCAGCAGGGCGATGATCCCAGCGACAGCGAGGAGCGCCACCAGCTTGCCTGGCACGAAGAGGCCGCCGCCCATCCCGTCGCCGCGGTCGAGGCCGCCGAGGAAGAGCAGCAGCAGCGCCGTGATCAGCGTCACGGGGATCGCGACCAGCCATCTCACGTGCAGCACCGCGGTCTGCACGAGCGCGACGGACACCACCACAAGCAGGAAGAACAGCGGCAGCAGGATCCGGGGGAGGGACAGGGTCACCGCCCCGGTGCTCACGGTCAGCGGAAGCAAAGCGCGCAGGAATGGCGACGCGACGATGATGGCGACGGCAAGGGTGAACGCGACCGTCGCGCAGACCACCACCGTCTTCAACCCCGCCGGCCAGCCGGTGTCGCGCAGTCGGCCCGCCCGGATCGGCTCAACGAGCAGCATCCCCAGAAAGCGGGAAAGGCCGCGCGCGACCCGGCTGTTCCGGATGCGGTTCATCGGCCCTCCATCCGCCAGAACAGCAGGAACGAGTCGACCAGCACGACGTCGGAGCCATCGCGAATCACGTGCCCGCCCTCAACCGTGGCCTCGTCGGGCAGGTGCCACTCGCCGGCGTCCTCGCCGTCGGCGGAGCGCAACGCCGCGCGACGGTCTCGGAGCGACACGGTGGCGCCCGCTTCCGGGGCCTCACCGACGATCGGCAGCCCCCCGCCACCGGCCGCTGCCCAGACTTCGGCGCCGTCGGCGTCGTAGCCGACCGTCTCCTCATCGGTCGCGAGCACCACACCGGCGGGCGTCACAGTCATCGAGCGGAGGATGCCGGCGAAGCCGTCGTCCCATCGCACCTCGCCGCTGGCCGGGTCGATCGCGAGCAGCTCGTTGTCGAACGTCGCCGCGTAGACGGCGGTGCCGTCCGCCGCGGCGGAGAGGGCTTCGATCATGCCGGCATCCTGCCGCCAGCGGAGCTCGCCCGTGGCGATGTCCAGGCCGCTCAGGCGTCCGCGCTCATCGGCGAGGACGACGACGGTCCCGGCGATGACGAACCCGCCGCGGGTGTCGGCGCCGAGGTCGGCGGACCACTGCTCCGCACCGTCTTCGGCGGCAAGCAGGGCAACCCTGCCGTCCCGCGTCGCGACCAGCGGATTCGAGCCGGCTGTGGAGGCGCTTCGGGGCGGTGCGAGGGCCAGCTCGTCGCCGCGCCAGGTCCATAGACGGCGACCGAGCGCATCGTATGCGTGCACTGCCCGCTCCGAGGTGGCGGCGAGCACGAGATCGCCCACGGCGGCGACACCGACGATCACGCCACCTGGATGCGCGGCCCACTCGAGCGTCGCCCGCGAGGGGCCGAGCCGCCACGCGTGCAGATCGTCCCCCCGGTCGTTCGCCACCAGCACGAGGCCCGCGTCGGAATGCGCGGGCGGGATGGTCACCGCGCCCTGCTTGACCGATTCGCCGAAGAACGGGTCGACGGCGACCGCATCGAGCGGTGTCACGTCCCCGGGCTGCACGGCCGGGGCATCCTCCGGGGCCGCCGGGTCGGCGGCCGGCGCCGCGGGCGCAAGCGGTGCGCTCGGGTCGGTCACCGCGCTCGTGACGGGCTCGCCGTTCTGCTCGCCGGTGGTCAGCACACGCCCTTCGCCCGGGCACCAGATGGAGGTGCCGGTCGACTCCAGCAGCGGACCCGACTCAGGCTCCTCCACGAGCAGGCTGCCGTCGACCTGCAGGCAGTCCTGCGCGATCTTCAGCCGCCCGCCGGCTGCGGTCTCCATGCTGGCGGGCGGCTCGCTCGCCCGGTATTCCGCGCGATAGGTCAGCACGCCGTCGCCGAATGCCGAGCCGCTGCTCGACCACTCGTCGCCGGCGGCGGCTCCGGCCGGCATCAGCAGCAGCGCGGGCTCGAAGGTGAAGCCGACCGGTCCGCCCCACGCGGCCACCTCGCTGATGCCGGAGTCGTCGAGCAGGTACAGGTCCGAGTACTGGGAGCCGTCCGCCGTGGTCAGCGTCTCGCGCCAGAGCTGCGCTCCGGTGACGCCCGCCTCCCCGAGCGAGCCGAGCACCGCCGAGGCGACGGCGTCGGGCGCGGTGAAGAGTCCCTCCACCCCGATGAGCCGGGCGTTCTCGACCGCGTCGACTGTGCCGTCCGCGTCCTGATACCGGGCGGCGTGGCCGTCGGGTGGGACAAACCGTGCCGCGTCGCCGCCGGCCAGGGCGGGCGCCGACCGGTCGACGACGAACAGGCTGCCCGCGAGGACCGCGAGCAGCAGGGGCAGGACGACCGCGGGTGCGACGCTTCGGCGCCGCCGGACGCTCGGGGGCTGCGCGCCGGCCGCAGGCACGGTGGGAGTCGCGCCGGGAGCCGATGCGCCGGGCGCTTCCGGGTCGCCGAGGTCGTCGTCCGATCGCACGACCGAAAGTGTATGGGGAACCTCGGGCGGCGGACGAGGGACCGCGGTCCCGAATCCACGGGACCCCTCGCACGGGGGATCCCAGAAGTGGGAATCGCCTAGGTCAACCCTCGGGGCTAGATTCAGCGCGGGGGGAATCAATGACCACGAGTCGCCGAGCGCCGTATGAGGGCACTCGCGCAGGAAAGCGCGCACACCGCTGGGGGATCGCGACGATCGGGGGCGTGCTCGCCGCAGCCATGACGATTCCCGCGCTCGTGCCGGTACAGGCGGCTGCCGCAGCCGAAGCCGAGGAATACCTCGTCAGCGTCGCAGGGGACGCCGAAGACTTCCGGCGCACCGTCACTTCCGTCGGGGGCGTGGTGGAAGACGTGTTCGGGCGGCTCGACGTGCTCGCCGTCACCATGCCGCCCGCTGCCGCGGCATCCCTGGACCGGCGTCCCGACGTCGAGGTCGAACCCAACGTCACCTTCCACGCACTGGACACTCGCGTGAACCCGCCCAGCTACGGCCTCGACCGCGTCGACCAGCGCAGGCTGCCGCTGTCGGGCAGCTACTCCTACCCGTCGACCGCTCGCGGCGCCGGCGTGCACGTCTACATCCTCGACTCCGGCATCCGGGCGGACCACGCCGAGTTCGGCGGCCGTGTGGCCGGCGGGTTCGGCGCGGTCGCGGACGGGCGCGGCACCTCGGACTGCAACGGGCATGGCACCCATGTGGCAGGCACCGTCGCGGGCTCGACCGTCGGCATCGCCCCGGCGGCCACCCTCATCCCGGTGCGGATCCTGGACTGCTCCGGGCGCACCAGCTCCGGGTGGGAGTTCATGGACGGAATGGACTGGATCCTCGCGCATCACCGGCCCGGTAAGCCAGCCGTGCTCAATATGAGCATCGGTGCGCAGGCGAGTTCCATGATCGACTCCGTCGTGGCCGACGCGGTGGCTGACGGGATCGTCGTCGTGGCCGCCGCCGGCAACTCCTCCACCAGCGCCTGCTACAGCTCCCCGGCGCGCGCGGCCTCGGCGATCACCGTCGCCGCGACCGGCATCACCGACGCCCGCGCCTCCTATTCGAACTACGGATCCTGTGTCGACATCTTCGCGCCGGGCGGCGACAACGGCGCCGGCATCCGCTCCGCCTACTCCACCAGCTCCACCGCGCTCGCATCTCTGATGGGCACGTCGATGGCCACGCCCCACGTCGCGGGTGTCGCTGCCCGCTATCTGTCGGCGTACCCGGCGGCGACACCCGCGCAGGTGACCTCGGCCCTCCTCGGCACCGCCACGACTGGCGCAGTCGCCTCCGCGGGCAGCGGGTCGCCGAACCGGCTCCTCTACGCCGACCCGGCCGGCTTCCCGGGATCCACCGGCGCGCCGTCCGACGGCTCGGCGGACACGCAGCTCACCGCGCCTGCCGCGCCCACCGGCGTCACTGCGGCCGCCACCGGCAACGATGACGAGGCGCTGGTGTCGTGGACCGCGCCTTCGAGCACCGGCGGCGCTGCGATCACGGACTACGTCGTCACCATCTCGCCGAAGCTGGCCACCGGTGCCAGCTCCCGCTCGGCGGGCACGGCCACGAGCCTGGTGTTCCCGGGCATCGACGGCGGACCGCACACCTTCACCGTGACCGCCTCCAACGGCTCCGCGGTCTCCGCCCCGAGCGTGAAGAGCAACGCCATCACGCTGAGCCCCGGCACCCTCACGTCGCCGGTCCCGGTCGTGAAGGGCACCGCGGCCGCCGGGCACCTGCTCGCCGCCGCGCCCGGCACCTGGGGTCCGGCGCCGGTCGCCCTCACATTCCAGTGGCTCCGCGACGGTGTCGCCATTCCCGCCGCCACCTCCTCGACGTACCGCGTCAGCCGCGCCGACGCCGGACGGCTGATCGCCGTGACGGTCACCGGCGCCAAAGCCGGGTACACCACCACCTCGACCACCAGCCCCGCCCGGGCGATCGCCCACCTGCTCACCGGCACACCCACCCCGGCGATCTCCGGATCGAACCGGGTGGGCCACACCGTCACGGCCAGCCCCGGCGAATGGGGCCCGGCTCCGGTGACCCTGCGCTACCAGTGGAACCGCTCCGGCAAGCCCATCCCCGGCGCAACGTGGTCGACGTACCGACTGACGTCGGCGGATGCCGGGCGCACGGTCACCGTGACGGTCCGCGGCTCGAAGAGCGGATACTCGTCAGCTTCGAAGACGAGCGCCGGCAAATACGTCACCAAGGTGCTCACCAAGAAGCCGACCCCGACGATCACCGGCAGCGCCCGGGTGGGCTCGACGCTGCGTGCGGACGCCGGCACCTGGGGCCCCAGTCCCGTCACCCTGCGCTATCAGTGGAACCGGTCGGGGAAGCCGATCGCCGGAGCGACCTCGAAGTCGTATCGGCTGACCGCCGGCGACGCGGGGAAGCGCATCACCGTGAAGGTGACCGGGGTGAAGTCGGGCTACGGCTCGGTGTCGAAGATCAGCGCGAGCCTTTCGGTGCCGACGGGCTGGCGCTGAGCCGCCCGCCCCGCCGACCCGACCGCGCCTCCGGGAAGGTGTGTGCGCACATCTGGCATCCAGCAGACATTCAGCCGGTTCCTGGCTTCTCGCAAGCGCATCCCAGCCTGCGCGCCTAGTGTGACGGGAGTTGACGCGCGAGGGAAGCAGGAAGCATGACTCCATCCCGACGTGGCGGGCTGCTCGACGTCATCGATGAGATCACGCTGACGCAGGTCATCGAGAACTTCTATGACCGCATGCTCGCCGACGAACGACTGGCGCACTTCTTCGCCGGCGTCAACCTGGTGCATCTCCGGGCACACCAGCGATCCTTCCTGCTGGCCGCGCTGAGCGGGCCCGAGCTGTTCAACGAACTCACGCTCGCCGCATCGCATCTGCCGCTCGGCTTGACCGACGACGACTTCGACCGCGCCCTGGGCCACCTGATGGGCGCGATGGCCGACGCGGGCGTTCCCGGCACCGCCGTCGCTCCGATCGCGGAGCGCCTGGAACCGCTGCGGGCGCACATCGTGGCGGCCGCGACACGGGGCCGGACCGCCTGAGCCGGACGGCGCGAGGAATCGGCCGGTCCTCGCGCGCGGATGCCATGTTCGGGCATACTGCCGACGAGGCATCGCGCCGCCGGAAACCCGAATCCGGCACAGGCCGACGGTGCGCTCGCCCGAGCCGAAGGAGCCGTCGTGCCCCCGTTCCTCCCAGATCTCATTCCTCCGCTGCTGATCGGCGGCGTCGTCCTGCTGGTGCTGCTGATCGCGCTCGTCGCGCTGCTGCGCGGCATCAAGGTGGCGAAGCCGGACGAGGCGATCATCGTCACGTCGAAGCAGAAGACACTCGGACCCGGCGATCCGGAGAACGCCGGCCAGCGGGTCGTCTTCGGCTCCCGCGTGTTCGTGAAGCCCATCGTGGAGGCGCACTTCAAGCTGAGCCTGCGCAGCCGCCAGCTGAACGTCCAGGCGACCGCGCAGACGCGCGACGCCATCACCATCCGCGTCAACGCGGTCGCGGTCGTCAAGGTCGGCGGCTCCGAGAGCATGGTCCGCGCCGCAGCCCAGCGGTTCCTCGACCAGCAGGACCAGATCGAGTCGTCCACCGAAGAGGTCCTGAGCGGATCGGTGCGTTCGATCGTCGGTCAGCTGACGGTCACCGAGATCATCACCAACCGGTCGGCGCTGCAGGAGCAGGTGCTCGAGGCGGTGCGGGAGGCGCTCGACGTGCAGGGGTTGCAGATCGACACGCTGCAGATCAAGGAGATCGACGACGACAACGGCTACATCCGCGACCTGGGACGCGCCGAGGCCGCTCGGGTGAAGCAAATCGCGGAGATCGCCGAGTCGCAGTCCCGGCAGGCCTCCGAGGAGGCGAGGATTGCGGCCGATCAGGCGGTCGCCGAGCAGCAGCGCAAGCTCGACCTGCGCAACGCGGAGATCCAGAAGGAGACCGACAAGGCCCGCGCCGAGGCCGCTGCCGCCAAGCCGCTCGCCGAAGCCATCGCTCAGCAGCAGGTCATCGCACAGGAGGAGATCAACGCCGGCAAACGCGTGGGGGTGCGCAAGCAGGAGCTCGACGCCGAGATCCGGGCGGTAGCCGACGCCGAGTCCTACGCCACGCAGAAGAACGCCGAGGCTCGCGCCGTCGCTGCGGTCGCGGCGGCGAACTCCGACCGCGAGGCGCGCACGTCGCTTGCCCAGGCGGTCGAGGCGGAGGGTCTCGCTGAGCGCAACCGCCGTATCGCGGCCGCGGAGGCGGTGCGCGCAGAGGGTGAGGCGGAAGCCGAGGCGATCCGCGCCAAGGGTACCGCCGAGGCCGACGCGACCCTCGCTCAGGCCGAGGCGCTCGAGGCCCGCGCCGCCGACCTGCTCCGCCAGCAGGTCATCGGTCAGCTGCCCGACATCGTCCGGGCGGCATCCGAGCCGCTCGCCGCCATCTCGAATATGACGGTCATCTCGTCCGACGGCAACGGCGCCGGCCAGGTGGGCGACGGCGTGGCCGCGCAGCTCGCCACGGCGACGAAGATCATCAGGGACTTGGTCGGCATCGACATCGCGGAGATCGTCACCGGGAGGGCGGCGGGCACCGCCGTCGGACAGGCCATCAATGACAGCAGACACAGTGGGGCGGGCCAGGCCGGCGGGAACGGGAGCGGCGACCGCAGCGGGCGATGACCGAGCGCGCCGCTCCCCGCGCTCACTTGCGGACTTCCGCCGCCGGCTCGCGCTCCGAAGCGGCAGAAGTCCGCAGATCATGGAGGCGCGTTCAGCGCAAAAGGCGGCGGACCACGGCCACCCCGCCGGCCAGCAGGGCGACCGTGCCGACGCCGACCCGCACCGCCGTCTTGCGGCCGCCATCCCAGCCCCCGTGCAGCGAACCGCTGGTCGATGCGGATGACGGTGCGAAGAGGTTCCCGGAGGTCCGCGCCACCGGCTCGTTCTTGGACAGGTGCGTGTTCTCCACCATCGCCGCCATGGAGCGCTCCATCATGCCGGGCGCGAGTTTGCCCTGCTGCACGAAGGAGCTGCCGATCGCTCCGACGATCACCTCACGCCGCGGCATCCGGGACAGGCGGAGGATCGTGCGGGCCACCTTCTCCGGCGGGTACACCGGCGGCATCGCCCGCGCCCTGCGGCCGGTGTAGTTCGCGGCATTGTCGAAGAACGGGGTGTCGATGGCGGGCGGCATCACCGTGCAGACGCGCACTCCGGCGTGTCCGCCGAGCCGCAGCTCCGACCGGACGCTCGCGCTCAGTGACCGGACCGCAGCCTTCGACATGGAGTACGGGGCGGTGTACGGCTGCGGGATGGGGGCGGTCAGGGACGAGACGTTGATGATGACGCCGGTACCCTGCCGCTTCAGCTGCGGCAGCACCGCCCTGACGCCGTACACGTAGCCGAGGATGTTGACGTCGAGCACCCGGCGGATTGCCTCGGTCGGCAGCTCGTCGATCGGTCCGAACACCCCGACCGCGGCGTTGTTGACCCAGACGTCGATCCGCCCGAAGCGCGCGACCGTCTGCTGCGCCAGTTCCAGCATCGCGTCCTCATCAGTGACGTCCACCGAGCGGGTCTCGGTCTCGGCGCCGAGCTCGGCGCACTCCGCCGCCACCGAGTCCAGGCCGTCCTGACCGCGAGCGGCCAGCATGAGCGCCGCGCCCGACTTCGCGAACCGAAGCGCCGTCGCGCGTCCGATCCCGCTCGATGCTCCCGTGATCACGACGACTGGCTTCCCGAACGACTCGCTCATCTCCTCACGCTAAGAAGCGGCCCCGGGAGGCTCAACACCGTGTCCGGAACGCTCAGCCAACGGCGAGGCCGTGCGCAGAATCGTTATCCGCGCCTTCGCGCCGTCCGGCGGAGCCGCCAATACGCTGTCGCTGTCCGCACCCGAAGGAGAGCCGTGCTCCGCACACCCGCCGTTGTCCTCGCCCTGCTCATCGCCGCCGGCCTCGGCGGCTGCGGGGTGGTCCCCGCCTCGGCGCCGCAGCCGTCGGCGGAGGAGGGCACTTGGACGGTGCTGACCTACTCCATCGCCGACACCGACCTCGAACCGTTCATGATGGACGATGTCGACGAGATGGGCGAGGTGGGCAGTTCCGAGCACCTCAACGTGGTGGCACTCGTCGACCGCGCCGAGGGTTACGACGACGAGCCGGTGCTCGGCCTCGAGGAGTGGGTGGGAGCGAAGACGCTCGAAGTGGTGCCAGGTGGTGCCGTGGTCCAGAACGATCACGGCGACCTCAACACGGGGGATCCGGCCGTGCTGGCCGACTTCCTGGCCGACGGCATCCGGGCGTATCCGGCGGACCACTACGCTCTCATCCTCTCCGACCATGGGGCGTCGTGGCCCGGCGTCGGTGGCGACGAATCCGCCGGGGCCGACACGCTCACGCTGGAGGAGCTCGACCGCGCGCTCGGGGACGGTCTGGCCGAAGCCGGAGTGGGGAAGCTCGACCTGCTGGGCTTCGACGCGTGCCTGATGGCCACCTACGAGGTCGCGAGCGCGCTGGCGCCGCGTGCCGACCGGCTGCTGGCGTCGCAGGAGCTTGAGCCCGGCCACGGCTGGGACTACGCCGCGCTGAGCGTGCTGACCGAGCCCGGCACGTCGGTGGATGAACTCGGGGCCGCGATGATCGACGGCTTCGAGGCGCAGGCGGTCGAGCAGGGCACCGAGCCGGAGATCACCCTCTCGCTGGTCGACCTCACGGCGCTCCCGTCGCTCGACTCGGCGGTCGCCGACTTCACGGGCGCCCTCATCGAGCGCGCCGGATCCGTTTCGCCGGCCGTCGGCCGAACCCTTGCCGAGACGCTCGGCTTCGGCCGCAGCCCCGACCCGGCCGAGGACAGCCACCTGGCGGACCTCGGCATGCTCGCCGCGGAGATCGGCGTCGACGCGCTCGACGTCGCGGACCAGGCGGACGCGGTGGTGCGTGCTCTCAACGACGCGATCGTGGACAAGGTGAACGGCCAAGCCCTCTCCGGCGCTACCGGGCTGTCCGTGTACTTCCCGCCCGTCTCGGATTACTTCGACCCGGAGTACGCGGGTGTCGAGTCGAACGGCGGCTGGGGTGATTTCCTCGCCGCCTACTACTCGGCTGGGCGGCAGATCCCGCTTGCCGAGCAGGCGCAGTTCCTTCCACGGGAGGCGGAGGTGGTCTTCGAGGAGGAGGGGCTGAGCATCACCGGCTACTTCGAGCTCGCTGCCGAGGACAACCTGGCCGAGGCGTTCATCCGCTACGGGATGGTGGAGTACGACGACTCGATCACCTTCCTCGGCGAGGAGCCGGCCGACATCGCGGAGGACGGCTCCGGGTATGCCTCCGGTCTCTACGACCTGAGCGCCCTCGTCCTGACCGACGGCGAGGACGAGGCGCTCGCGTACTTCGAGCTGCTCGTCGACGACGAGACGGGACTCGCCACCATCGATGTGCCGCTCGGCTACTCCGCGCCTGACGACAGCGCGGGGGACACCTACCAGGACGCGCTGCTGTCGCTGCTCATCGACCCGGAGGGCGCGGGGCTGCTGAGCGAGACGTACTACGCCTACCAGGAGGAGCTCGGCACGTACGGCGAGCTGACCGCGGATCCTTCGGGGCTGATCGCCCCAGAGGTGCTCAACGTGCTGGACGACGGCACGGAGGAATGGATCGCGACCACCGACGTCGGCCTCTGGGCGGATCTGCCGTCACTCCAGTACGAGTTCCGTCCGCTCGATTCCGCCACCCGGGTCTACATCGAGCTGTGGGTGCGCGACTTCGGCGGCAACACCGATGTGGTGAGCGCCGTGGTGCAGGTCCCCTAGCGGCTCAGGCGCGGGCCGCCAGCGCGCGGCCGGCCTCCTCCAGCCAACGCTCCGGCTCCGCCAGCGCCGCCTCCAGCGAACCGGCGTGGTCGATGAGGGACGTGGCGAGGCGCACGGATGCCGGCGGTTCGCCGGCGAGCGAACCGGCGACGATGCCGACCGGCACCCCGGCTGCCGCAGCCAGATCGATCACGCCGCCGACGACCTTGCCGCTGAGCGATGTGCGATCGAACCGGCCCTCACCGGTGAGCACGAGGTCGCACTCGGTCAGCGCGGCAGGGAGCCCGGCGAGCTCGGCCACCGTCCGTGCACCGGGTGCGATCGTCGCCCCCCAGGCGGCCGCCAGCCCGTAGGCGGTCCCGCCGGCGGCTCCCATGCCGGGCGTCGCCGGCTCCCCGCGAAGCAGGCCGGCGAGCCTCGTCAACGCCTCGTCGAGCAGCCCCACCTGCGCCGGGGAGGCGCCTTTCTGAGGCCCGAACACGTGCGCGGCGCCTGCTGGGCCGAGGAGTGGGGCGGTGACGTCGCAGAGCAGCGTGACGCCTCCCGGCGGCGGCGGTGTCAGCCCGTCGAGGTCCACCTCGGCCAGGTCGAGGAGCGCGCCGCCTCCGGGGAGGAGCTCCCGCCCGTTCGGCCCGAGGAATCCGGCACCGAGCGCTCGGAGCGCCCCGGTGCCGCCGTCCGTCGACGCGGATCCGCCGAGCCCGACCACGATCCGCTGCGCGCCGGCTTCTCGCGCCGCCGCGAGCACTTCGCCGAGCCCGACAGTCGAGGAGCCGAGCGGGTCGGGCGCGGCCATCAGTGGCAATCCGGACGATTCCGCGAGCTCGGTCACCGCGGTGCCGTCCGGCAGCAGCAGCCAGGATGCGTCGACGGCGCGTCCGTCAGGGCCGCTCACCCGGGTGACGCGCAGCTGCGCGTTCGGGGAGGCCGCCGCGAACGCGTCCACGGTGCCCTCGCCGCCGTCGGCCAGTGGCAGCAGCGACACCTCGTCGCCCGGCCGCACGGCGCTCCAGCCGCGAGCGAGCGCGACGGCCGCGTGCCGGGCGCTCACCGTGCCCTTGAAGGAGTCGGGGGCGACGATCACTCGCACGAGCTGGTCCTTTCCTGGAATGCGCACATCGTCAGTGGCCACGGAGGCGTTCTAGGTCGCGCCGCTCCCGCTTCGTCGGCCGCCCCGCCCCGCGGGTGCGGAGCACCGGTGCGGCGGTCTCCTCGCGCGGCGGGATCGGTGGGCTGCTGTCGATCAGCGCCGCGGCGGCGGCCGGCGCTCCGGCGCGCTTCCGCAGGATGCCCGCGACCGTCAGGATCCGCTCGCGGTCCGTGCGCACCCGCACCTCGTCGCCCACCTTCAGTGCCTGCGCCGGCTTCGCCCGTTCGCCGTTCACGCGGACATGCCCCGCACGGCACGCGGCCGTCGCGAGGCTGCGGGTCTTGTAGATCCGCACGGCCCACAGCCAGACGTCCACCCTGACCTGTGAGTCCTTGGCCTGCGCCTCCATCCTCCGACTCTAGCGACGCCGCCGGGACTCGCCGGCGGCTCAGTCCTCAGGTCCCTGGCCGCGGGCGAAGCGCTCTTGGTAGACCCGTTCGGCCTCGGAGAGGAGCGAGTCGGAGAGCTGGTCGACCTGCTCGACGTCGGCGAGCAGCGGCTCGCAGTCCGGGCCGCGGGCGACCATCCTTCCCCGCAGCACCCACGCGTGCCGGTGCGGGTTCTGCTCCTGCAGGTGCTTGTACTGGCACAGCTGCCGCGCCAGCCAGTCGCGGACCGGCCGGGTCCACCACGGCTCGGGATTCAGCGGGTTCACGGACAAGCCGGGCAGCTGCAGGCCGCTCTCGGTGTCGAGGCTGCCGGAGCCCACGTCCTTCTCGAACCCCTCGGAGTAGCGAACGTGGAGATCCGGGTTCGCCGCAACCAGTTCCTCGAGCTGCTCCAGGCGGTCGAGCATGCCGGCTACCTGTCCGTCCGGTCCTCCCGTGCGAGATCCGGGCCCTCGCGCTCGGTGATGTCGACCCCGGCGAACTCGGCGTCACCGCTCGTCGGCGACCGATCGTCGGTTCGGGCATCGTCGTCGGTGAGCGCGTCCTCGGTCAGCGCATCGTCGAAGCTCGCGGCCTCATCTGCGCCCGCGGGAACATTGGATCCACTCATCGGTCTTCCTCTCTCTGGTGCGGCTGGTCGGTGCCGGGATGATCGCGGAGGGTCGCGAGCACCTCGTCATCGCTGGTCTGTCCGAAGCGTTCGTACCACTGGCCCACCGCGAAGAACGGGGAGGGCGTTTGGAGCGCGATGAGCTCATCCGCCACATCCGCGAGGCCGTCGGTCCAGTCGCGTGGGGCCACCGGGACTGCGAGCACCGTCCGGCGAGCGCCGATCGCGCGGCTGACGAGACACGCGGCCCGGGCCGTCGCGCCGGTGGCGACCCCGTCGTCCACCAGCACAGCGGTCCTGCCGGAGAGGTTCAGCGGTAGGCGCCCCGCACGGTAGAGCGCGGTGCGCCGCTGCAGCTCCCGGAACTCCTGCCGCTCGATCGCCGCAAGCGAGCGCTCCGTGACACCGGTACCACGGAGACCCTTGGCGTCCACGACGCGGACGCCGCCCTCGCCGATCGCACCGACCGCGTATTCAGCATTGGCGGGGGAACCCAGCTTCCGGATCACCAGCACATCCAGGGGTGCGCCGAGCGCCCGGGCGACGGGTCCGGCGACCACGACACCGCCGCGGGGAAGACCGAGCACGATCGGAGCCGCGCCAGGCTCGGCGCGCGCCAGGCGCTCCGCGAGCTGCTCGCCGGCGTCGGTCCGATCCCGGAATCGCATGATGCCGTCCTCCAGTTCGAGCGTCGCCCGGCCCAGTCGGGTTTGCAACAGAACGGCGCCTCGCTCAGGCGATTGGAAGATGGCGGACGTCTTGGCGCGCCTCCAGGATTCGGGCGTACCGTGCGGAGCACCCGACCGGAGGAGGAATCATGCCGGCACGAGATGAGATGCCTTCCACCGTCGCCCGCTCGTCGGAGCGTGCCCAGGAGATCTGGGCGAAGACCCACGACTCGGCCGTGGGAACCTACGGCGAGGGAGAGCGAGCCCATCGCACCGCCTTCTCGGCCCTCAAGCACGAGTTCGAGAAGGTCGGCGACCATTGGGAGCCCAAGGAGCAGTGGGGACCGAGCGATCAGGGTGCCACCGATCGCAGTGGCCGCACCGCGGGAGGCGTGGACGCCAACGCTTCGAAGCGCCACCTGTACGACCTCGCGAAGCGCCTCGAGGTTCCGGGGCGGAGCCGGATGAGCAAGGACGAGCTGGTGGCGGCGATCCAGCGGGCCAACGCCCGGGAGACGCGGCGCGCAAGGGAGTAGGCGCGCCTCAGCGCGCTGGACCGCCGGCTCGTTCGGCCGCGTCTCGCACCCGGTCGGTCAGGGCACGCCACGGGCCGATTGCGCTTTCCGGCACGGTCACGGTGCGGTCGTTGACCGTGATGCGGTACACGAACCGGTCGGGCTTCGCCACGTCCGGCGCCGCATCCCACGGGCAGTCCTCGATGAGAGAGCGCCACGACTCGGCATCGTCGGCGGAATCGTCCAGATGCACATCCCAGGCCGTGCGCATCCCGGCGATTCCGCCACTGCGGACGACCGAGATCGTGAGCTCCATGGGAACCGCTAGCGCTTGAGGTCCCGCATCAGTGCAGGGAGGAAGGCGTCCACTTCGGCGCGGTTGCGCTCGCTGGCATCCTCGTCCCCCGGAAGCGACAGCTGGAACGTCGGATAGCTCGCCACGATCTTCACGGTGCCCTCGAAGGTGCCCGGCTGCCGGCCACGCATGAAGTTCGGCGCCGAGAGCACCTCGAGCAGCAGCAGCGCACCACGGCCAACGACGGATGTCGTGATGTGGTCCACGGCCGGGTCGTAGACGAGGTGGAACACGTGGTCGTCGGTGAACGCGGAGATCGTGAACGTCTCGCGCGTCGCCAGCAACGAGAAATCGACGGCCACGTACCGGATGGGGTCGGCCCGCACGCAGTAGGTGAGTTTCGAAACCAGGCGGTCCAGCAGCCCAGGGTGCGACTCGAAGAAGGGGTTGTCCCGGAACCGTTCATGCGACTCGAACAGCTGTGCCTTCAGCGCCGTGCCGAGGTCGTACAGTTCCACGGGTGCGTGTCCTCCTGTTTCCGGGACGATTCCCGTTCCCTTTACGATAAGGAGGGCGCGGTCGGCGCGCCAGTCGAGCTGAGCGGGAGACGGAACGGTCGAATGGGGAACCTGCTGTACGGCCTCGGGCTTGAGATCCCGTTCGAGGACCGGGCGCTGGCGCACCTCCAGCTCGTCATCACCGCGAAGCTGCGGCGTGGCGAGAGCTTCGTGTTCTCCTGGCGCGACGAGGCGTCCGGCGGCCGCAACACCATCTGGCTCGACCGGGCCGTTCCGTTGCAGTTCTCCTACGACGGCGGAAAGATGCCGGCGATCAACCGGCTCTGGATCGATGAGCTCGCCGTGTCGGCGTCGAGCGCGCAGGGGCTTTTCCTGACCCCCGAGCCGTCGCCGGACGATCGCTAGCGGGGGTCGCGTCCCCAGGAATCAGACGACGCCGACTTCCGCCCAGCCGTCGGACACCGCGAGGTGCTCGGCCGAGCCCTCACCGAAGCGCAGGGCGGCCGCATGGCGTGTGGCCTCGGCGAACCGGGCGAACCCGGCGTTCGCAGGGATCCTGGACAGCAGCGCGTCGTACCAGATCCGCCCCGCCCGCTCCCACGCGAACCCGCCCAGCGCCGTCGCAGTGAGGAAGAACGCCCGGTTCGGGATGCCCGAGTTGATGTGCACTCCGCCATAGTCGTCTTCCGTCTCGACGAATTCCCGCAGGTGCGCCGGTTGCGGGTCGCGGCCGAGCACGTCGTCGTCGTACGCCGTCCCGGGCGCCGCCATCGATCGCAGCGCCGCCCCCTGCACCTGGTCGGTGAAGAGACCGGCCCCGATGAGCCACGACGCCTGATCCGCGGTCTGGCCGGACTCGTGCTGCTCCACCAGCGCCCCCACCACGTCCGACACGGACTCGTTCAGTGCACCGGACTGGCCCTGGTACACGAAGTTGGCGCTGTGCTGCGTGACGCCGTGGGCCAACTCGTGGCCGATCACGGACAGGGACGCGGTGAAGCGGTTGAACACCACACCGTCACCGTCGCCGAACACCATCCGGGCTCCGTCCCAGAATGCGTTGTCATAGGCCGTGCCGTAGTGCACGGTCGCGTCGAGCGGCAGGCCGCGCCCGTCGATCGACCGCCGCCCGAACCCATCGCGAAGCAGGCGGGAAGTCGCGCCGAGGCCGTCGTAGGCCTCGTCGACGGCTCGGTCTCCGGTCGGGTCGTCACCCTCCCTCCGCACGATGCGCCCCGGCAGCTCCTCCGAGCCGACGGCGTCGGAGATGGTCCGCTCCGGAGTGTCCCGCTCCAGCTCGACCAGCAGGGATCCGGACCACCCATCCAGGGACAGGGAGATCCGGGCCGCGCGCAGCGGCACGTCGAGCGCCAAGGCGCGACGGGCGGAGCGGGCCGCCTCACGCAGCTCGGGCCGCTCGGCCGACGCGATTTTGGCCAGCAGGTACGGGGGGACGATGGAGTGCCGCATGCGTTCGACCCTAGGATCGCCCTCCGACGAGCGGCCGTCCCGCCCCGTGCGTTCGGCGGTTCAGGAGGTCGTCTGCAGGGACGCCTTCCAGCGCACCAGGCTGCGGACGGTGTCACTGACGTCGTCGGCGAGCCGCTCCATGACGTCCTCCGGCACGAAGTAGTTCACCGCGAGCCAGCCACGGACCCGCTCGGACTCATCGTCGGCGAGGCTCCGCAGCACGTCGCACGGTGTCGCCTCGTTCTTCGCCACGCACGCCCGCACGCCCTCGTCGGGATCGGCGGCGAGCGCGGCGTAGAGGTCGTCCGGTGCATGCAGGCTGCTGGCGACACTCTCCCGGATCTTCGGGTTCGCGTGCCGGGCGAGCAGGCGCAGGCGCGAGAGCTTCGTCTCGGTGATCTCGGGTGAGCGGTGCAGGGCCGCCGCTTCCTCGGCGTTCAGCATCGGGGGCGCGAGACGCTTCATGGCGGCCCGCTGCGCCGGCGTGTTGAAGCGGATGCACGACATGCCTCAACGTTAGGACGCGCGCCTCTGAGCTCGCCGGGCGACACGGCATCGTCGCGAATCGCGCCGGTCCATCACCAGGCGACGGAGGTCATCTCGCTGCGGTGCAGTGTCCTGGTTGCGGCGATCCTGCGCCGGAGCGCCCGCAGCAGCGGGTGCCGCTCCACCAGCGGAAGCGGCTGCGCCGCGCGGCGCATGTCCGCCTGGAACGCCGACAGCTCCTCGTCCAGCTCCTCAGCGGAGAGGGGAAGCGCGGCCAGCACGGGCAGCCGCAGGTAGGCGCGCCCGAGCAGCTGCGTGCTGAGGCTGCGGAACATGTCGGCGACGAGCCCCTCGGTCTCCCTTCGGCGCTCCCCGCCACCCGCCGATGCGGGCGCCTCCCCGGTCACGACGCCGGGCACACTGAGGCGATGGAGCCGCGCGGGGGACAAGGCGAGGCGAAGCGCAAGGTCGTATTCGGCCAGGGCGGTGTCGCGGTATCCGCCGACGGCGGCCAGCGCGCTCCTGCGGGCGACGAGTGTGCCCGACGTGATCCGCGAGCTCAGCATCAGGTGCAGCCGCAGCGTCGCTGTGCGGAGGGGCGCGGTGCCGGTGGGATCCGAGAAGGTGAATCCGCGCGGCGTCGTTCCGGCACCCATCAGGGGCGCGAACATGACGTCGGCGTTCCGGTCGAGTGCGCCGAACGCGCTGCGAAAGCGCCAGGGGAGCGCCGCGTCGCCGGGGTCGGCGCGCGCCACCAGTTCGCTGTCGGTGTGTTGCAGAAGCCAGTTCATGGCCTGCTGCCCTGAGACCGGTCCATCCGTGGCGTGGACCTCGACCCTGCGGTCATTCCCGGTCGCAGGGTCGACGCCGTCGCCCGCGATGATCACGAGCCGGCTGTCGCGGGGGAGCGCGGCGAGCGTGGAGCGCAGGGTCCGGGAGGCTCGGCCGGGATCGTGGCCGAGAGCCAGGATCACACTGAGGCGCGGCATGGCAGCTCCATCGGTGCGGTCCGCCGGGACGGGCGAAGCCGCCGATCGAGGATGCGGGTGCTCACGCGTCACGCGCCGTCGCCGCGGTGAGCGCATCGAGCGCGCCTCGCAGCTTCGTGCTCGAGGTCGACATGGTGTACGGGAAGTACTCGACCCGCACGCCGACCTCGGCGAAGCGGCGCTCCAGCTCCGCCCCCTTCGCGGTGCCCCGCCAGTCGTCGCCCTTGAAAAAGACGTCGAAGCGCAGCTCCCGCCAGACCTCCAGCTTGTCCGGCACGTCTTCGCAATGCACGTCATCGACGAAGTCGATATGGCGGACGATCTCCATCCGCTCCGCGATCGGGACGACCGGTGAGATGCCCTTCGTCAGGCGAAGCATCTCGTCCGAGACGACTCCGGCGATCAGCCGGTCGCAGCGGCGCTTCGCGTGCTTCAAGATGTTGAGGTGGCCGATGTGGAACAGGTCGAACGCTCCGGGCGCGTACCCGACGATCTCGCGCATCAGTACGCTCCCTCCGGCTTCAGCACCACGCGGATCGTCCGCCAGATGATCATCAGATCCACGGTCAGCGACCAGTTCTCCACGTAGTAGAGGTCGAGGCGCACGCTCTCGTCCCAGCTGAGCTCGCTGCGGCCACTGACCTGCCACATGCCGGTGAGGCCGGGCTTGATGTACAGGCGGCGGTGCACGTCGCGTTCGTAGGCGTCGACCTCGCGAGGCAGCGGCGGGCGCGGCCCCACGATGCTCATGTCGCCTCGCAGCACGTTCCACAGCTGCGGCAGCTCGTCCAGAGAGAACTTGCGCAGCACCCGGCCGAGCGGCGTGACCCGCGGGTCGTGCCGAATCTTGAACAGCACCCCGGCGCCCTCGTTCTGGTCGAGAAGCCCGGCCAGGTCGTGCTCAGCGGTCGCGACCATGGAGCGGAACTTGACCATCGAGAAGGTGCGCCCGTTGCGGCCGACCCGCTCCTGCCGGAAGAACACCGGGCCGGGGGAGTCGAGCTTGATCAGCGCGGCGATCACGCCGAATGCCGGCAGCAGCACCAGGAGGCCGAACGCGGACGCCACGATGTCGAGTCCGCGCTTCAGCATGTGCTTTCGGCCCTCGAACTGCGGCAGCTCGACGTGCATCAGCGGGAGGCCCTCGACCGGACTGAACGAGATGCGCGGACCCGCGACGTCGGTCAGCCGGGAGGCGAGCACCAGCGATGCGCCGGTGCGCTCGAGTTCCCAGGAGAGGCTGCGCACGTAGTCGTCGCTGCGGTGACGGGGACGGCCGGCCACGATGACGGTGTCGGCCTGATACTCCAGCACCGCATCCGCAACGTGGTCCAGCCCGCTGACGGTGCTGACGATCCGGCTTCCGAAACGGCGGGTCGGGAAGTCGCCGTCGTCGGCGGCGACGCCCACGATGTCGTACGGAGAGCAGGCGAGCCGGCCGATCTGCCCGAGCACGTACTCCACATCGGCGGAGTCGCCCACGAGGATCGCACGGGAGAGGTATGAGCCGTTGTCCCGCTGGCGGATCAGCCACCTGCGCCAGAGCCAGCGGTTGACGAGGAGCCCGAGCAGCCCGATCGGCAGTGCGAGGAGGAAGAACCCGCGGGTGGCCTGGGTCTGCAGCACGAGGAACGCCATGGCGAGCATGCCGAAGGCGAGCATCGTTGCGGACGCCACGCGCTTGTACTCCAGCGCGCCGGCGCCGATCACGCGGGTGCCCCGGGTCTGATGGGCGCCGAGCACGGCCATCCAGGCCAGCGCCACGACGGCCGACAGGGTCGCGTAGGCCACGGGGGAGGGAAGCCCCACCAGGCTCGGCCCGTCCAGGCGCCAGCCGATCGCCCCGCCCGCGAAGACCGCGGCCGTGATCACGGCGGCGTCGCTGGCGCGCAGCATGGCACGGTAGTGCTTGGCCCACCGCGCACCCGAGTGGATGCGGGGGGCATCCACCCGGGTGGGCGGGGTCTCAACGAGTCTGAGCGTCGTCCGTCCGCTGCGCGGTGCGGGTCGCTCGTGGGTCAGCCTGCTCATCGGGCAGCAGGCACAGCAGTGCTAGGCATCTCGAAAAACCTGTTCGGGTCAGGTTTGAAAAAAGGGTCCACAGGACTTACACGCAGGGGCTCGTGCAGTGTCTGTGTCGGGTTCACAGACTTCGCTCCTGGGTAAGGGGAGCGAGCTGAGTTGTGGGCCGTCCTCCGCCGTTCGATCCCGGATCCGCAGGTCCGCAGAAATGCCGACTTGCGAAAACCGATCCTGAGTGGCTTCGGTGTGTAGCCCAAAGATATCGGAGCGTCGGCCGAGGGGGGCCACCCCCACTTGGGGGGACAGTGCGCCACCGGGGGTGTCCAGGGGGGCGCTGGCTAGACTCGGAACGTGGATCCGTCGACCCCGGCAGCAGTCTCCAGCCGGGTGTGGACGGTGCCGAATCTGCTGAGCATGCTTCGGCTCGCGCTGGTGCCGGTGTTCCTCGCGCTGGTGCTCCTGGAGCGGGACCTGCTGGCGCTGCTCGTGCTGATCTTCTCGGTGGTGACCGACTACCTGGACGGGGTGATCGCTCGCCGCTTCGGGCTGGTGACGAGGCTGGGGCAGCTGATCGACCCGGCTGCGGACCGGCTGTTCATCTTCGCGACCATCCTCGGACTCGCCTTCCGAGACGTGATCCCGTGGTGGCTGTTCTTCGTCATCCTCGGCCGGGACGTGCTGCTCCTGGTGCTCGGCATCGCCCTCGCGAATGCGGGCTACGGCCCGCTGCCGGTGCATCACCTCGGCAAGGTGGCCACGTTCTGCCTGTTCTACGCCCTGCCGCTGCTCATGCTGGGGCGCGCTGTTCCGGCGGCGGCACTCGTCTCGGATCCGCTCGGCTGGGCCTTCGTGCTGTGGGGTGCGTTCCTGTACTGGTGGGCAGGGGTCATCTACGTCATCGAGGCCATCCGGGTGATTCGGCTTCCGGGAGGTGCTGGGGGTCCGGCATCCGATAGTCTGAATCGCTAAGGAGGTTCTCGATGGTCGATCCCCAGAGCCCGGCCGCCGGTCGTCCCCGCGAAAGCACGGACACGACCGCGCACTACAACCACGAGTTCGCGGCGCAGCTCGCGGCGATGCAGGGCGAGGCGACCACTGAGGAGCATGAGGCCGTCGCGGCCCTGCCCTCCGGGTCGGCGCTGCTCGTGGTCCGGCGCGGACCGAATGCCGGCTCCCGGTTCCTCCTCGACACCGACTCGACGACGGTCGGACGACACCCGGACGCCGGGATCTTCCTCGACGACGTGACGGTCTCGCGGCGGCATGCGGAGTTCGTGCGTCACGGGACCGCGTTCGAGGTGCGTGATCTCGGTTCGCTGAACGGGACCTACTTCGACGGCGTGCGCATCGACAACGCGCTGCTGCATGACGGCGCGGAGGTGCAGATCGGCAAGTTCCGGCTCACCTTCTACGCCTCGCGGGCCGACCGCACCCGCGGGCCGGCGCAGTAGTGGCCGGCACCTCCGCGGCGCGCGTCGCTCCTTCGGCGCCCGCCCAGAACGGCAATTCCCACCCGCTGAGCATCGGCCAGGTGCTGGCGCGGCTGAACCCTGAGTTCCCGGACCTCAGCCCGTCGAAGCTGCGGTTCCTCGAGGAGCGGCAGCTCATCACACCCGCCCGCACCGAGTCCGGCTACCGCAAGTTCTCCATCGCCGACGTGGAGCGGCTGCGCTTCATCCTCTCGGTGCAGCGCGACCATTACCTCCCGCTGAAGGTGATCCGCGGATTCCTCGACGACATCGACGCGGGCCGCGAGCCGAAGCTGCCCGGCGGCGCACCCGCCAACGTGCCGTCGATGCTGCCGGCTGAGCGGCGGTACACCCGCGACGAGCTCGTGCGGGAGGCCGGTGCGACCGTTCTGCTGCTCGGTGACGCGATCAGCGCGTCGCTGATCGCCCCGTCGGATCACTATGGCGAGGACGCGCTGACCGTGCTGAAGGCCTTGGTGGATCTGAAGCGCAGCGGCATCGAGCCCCGTCACCTGCGCGGATTCCGGGCTGCGGCGGAACGCGAGCTCGGGCTCATCGAGAGCGCACTGCTGCCGATGGCGCGCCGCAAGGACGCCGGCAACTCGGCGAAGGTCGCGGAGCTTGCTCGGGAGATCGCGGGTCAATTGGAAGTGGTGAGGAGTAGCCTGATCCGATCGGCACTCACCAAGATCCGTTCCTGACGACACGCCGAATCCGTATCCGGATGTGTTTGGCCGGAGCGGGCGGGCTGGGTACCGTGTCTCCAGCGGTTACATTAACCGTCAACTGAAACATGAAGGTTAGGAAGAGCAATGAGCGAACTCCGTTCCCCCGAGGATTCGCGCTACGACCTCGGGCTGCTCTTCACCGACGGACTTCCGGAGCTCGATGACTCCACCGGCTTCCGCGGCGCCGTCGCCGCGCGGGCCGCGGGGATCAGCTACCGCCAGTTGGATTACTGGGCTCGCACGGGCCTGGTCGAGCCGACCATCCGCGGTGCGGCCGGGTCCGGCTCGCAGCGCCTCTACGGCTTCCGCGACATCCTGGTGCTCAAGCTCGTGAAGCGGCTGCTCGACACCGGCATCTCGCTCCAGCAGATCCGGATCGCGGTGAACCAGCTTCGTGAGGCCGGGATCAACGACCTCGCGCAGACCACGCTCATGAGCGACGGCGCGAGCGTCTACCTCTGCACCTCGAACGACGAGGTCATCGACCTCGTCAGCCAGGGCCAGGGTGTGTTCGGCATCGCTGTCGGCAAGGTGCTTCGCGAGGTGGAGTCCAGCCTCGTCGAGTTCGAGGCGACCCCGGCGAGCGACCCCATGGACGAGCTCGCCGCCCGCCGCGCCACCCGCGCCTCCTGATCCTTCCGCGAGTCGCGGACTTCGGACGCGACTTTACGTCGACTCGCGTCCGAAGTCCGCGACTCGACGATGGGTCAGCCGGCGGTGATGGCCGCCGCGTGCGGATCCGGGATCTTCGCGGTGCGCAGCACGCGCTCGAGCAGCTGGTCGAAGTGCCGCGCCATCTCCTGGGCGCTGTCGCCCGGCCAGACGTGCAGGGGCTTCGCCGCGCCCTGCGCCTGCTGCAGCGACGTGCGCTCCGGCAGCTGCGGGCTCAGCACCAGCGGGCCGAACATGTCGCGCAGCTCCTTGATGCGGAACTGATGCTCCAGCGACTGCACTCTGGCGCGGTTCACGATGATGCCCAGCGGCTGCAGGCGCGGGGAGAGGCCGCGGCGGATCTCCTCGATCGCACGCAGGGCACGGTCGGCGGCGGCCACCGAGAACAGTCCCGGCTCGGTCACGACGGTCACCCGGTCGCTCGCAGCCCACGCGGTGCGGGTCAGCGCGTTCAGCGACGGCGCGCAGTCGATGAACACCAGGTCGTAGTCGTTCTCGACGACCGCGAGCGCCTCTTCGAGCTTCCAGATGTCCCGGATGCTGGGATGCGGCCCGTCGAAGTTGATGGCGGACGGTGAACCGATCAGCACGTCGATCTTGCCGCTGCGCCCTCGGGTCCAGCCGCTCGGCGCGATGGCGGCCCGGACGGTCTTCTCCTTGGGGCTCGCCAGCACGTCGGCGACGTTCAGATGACCGGCGACCTGGATGTCCATTCCGGTCGACACATCCGACTGCGGGTCCAGGTCGACGACGAGTGTCCGAAGGCCTTTCGCGAACGCGGCGGACGTCAACCCGAGCGTGACTGTCGTTTTCCCCACGCCCCCCTTGAGGGAGCTCACGCTCAGTACATGCACGAGTACGACGATACCTTCACTAGTCTGGAACGGCTAAACACCGCGCTCGGTGCGAGCCGACATTTCGAACGGTTGCGCTCACGCCGTCGCGGAACGTCGGAAGGACCGGATGTTCAAGAAGATCCTCGTAGCGAACCGCGGCGAAATCGCCATCCGTGCGTTCCGTGCCGCATATGAGCTCGGCGCGAAGACCGTTGCGGTGTACCCACACGAGGATCGCAACTCGCTGCATCGGCTGAAGGCCGACGAGTCATATCGGATCGGCCAGATCGGTCATCCGGTACGGGCGTACCTCGACGTGTCGGAGATCATCAGGGTGGCCAGGGAGAGCGGCGCCGACGCCATCTATCCGGGCTACGGGTTCCTCTCCGAGAACCCCGACCTCGCCGCCGCCGCGGCGGAGGCAGGCATCACCTTCATCGGCCCGAAGAGCGACGTGCTCGAGATGGCGGGCAACAAAGTCGAGGCGAAGAAGAAGGCCATCTCCGCCGGTGTTCCGGTGCTCGCCTCCACCCCCGCCACCCGGGATCTCGACGAGCTGATCAGCGGCGCGGAGGAGATCGGCTTCCCGGTGTTCGCGAAGGCCGTCGCCGGCGGCGGCGGGCGCGGCATGCGCCGCGTCAACACGCGGGAGGAGCTGCGGCCGGCGCTCGAGGCCGCGATGCGGGAGGCGGACAGCGCGTTCGGCGACCCGACGATGTTCCTCGAGCAAGCGGTGCTGCGCCCCCGCCACATCGAGGTGCAGATCCTGGCCGACGCCACCGGTGAGACGGTGCACCTCTTCGAGCGGGACTGCTCGGTGCAGCGACGCAACCAGAAGGTCGTCGAGATCGCGCCGGCGCCGAACCTCGACGAGGAGCTCCGCTCAGCGCTGTACCGCGACGCCGTCGCGTTCGCCAGGTCGATCGGCTACGTCAACGCCGGCACGGTCGAGTTCCTCGTCGACACGGTGGGGGAGCGGGCCGGCAAGCACGTCTTCATCGAGATGAACCCCCGCATCCAGGTGGAGCACACGGTGACCGAGGAGGTCACCGATGTCGACCTGGTGCAGTCGCAGATGCGGATCGCCTTCGGCGAGTCCCTGAAGCAACTCGGCCTCCAGCAGCAGCAGATCCAGCTCCGGGGTGCCGCTCTGCAGTGCCGCATCACCACGGAGGACCCGGCGGCCGGCTTCCGGCCGGACACCGGCAAGATCACCACGTACCGCTCGCCCGGCGGCGCCGGCATCCGCCTGGACGGCGGCACCGTGGCGTCTGGCGCGCAGATCAGTCCGCACTTCGACTCGATGCTGGCGAAGATGACCTGCCGCGGCCGCGACTTCAAGGCGGCGGTCGCGCGCGCCAGGCGCGGCCTCGCGGAGTTCCGCATCCGGGGGGTTTCCACCAACATCCCGTTCCTGCAGGCGGTGCTCGACGACCCGGCGTTCATCGCCGGCGACCTCAGCACCTCGTTCATCGACGAACGACCCGAGCTCGTGCGCGGGCGGGAGTCGAAAGACCGCGGCACCAAGATCGTCACCTGGCTCGCCGACGTCACCGTCAACAAGCCCAACGGCGACGGCGCCGGCGTGGTCGCGCCGGCCCTGAAGCTGCCCGAGGTGGACCTCACCGCCGAGCCGCCCGCCGGGTCCCGCCAGCTGCTGCAGAAGCTCGGCCCCGCCGGCTTCGCGAAGGAGCTCCGCTCCCGCACGTCGCTCGCGGTCACGGAGACCACCTTCCGCGACGCGCACCAGTCGCTGCTCGCCACCCGCGTGCGCACCAAGGATCTCGTCGCCGTGCTGCCGCACGTCGGCCGCCTCACCCCTGAGCTGCTCTCCATCGAAGCGTGGGGCGGGGCGACGTACGACGTGGCCCTGCGCTTCCTCGGCGAGGACCCCTGGGAGCGCCTGGACAAGATGCGCGAGGCGCTTCCGAACATCGCGATCCAGATGCTGCTGCGGGGCCGGAACACCGTCGGCTACACCCCGTACCCGACCGAGGTGACGAGCGCCTTCGTGCGTGAGGCGGCCACCTCCGGTGTCGACATCTTCCGCATCTTCGACGCGCTGAACGACGTGTCGCAGATGCGGCCGGCCATCGACGCGGTGCTCGAGACCGGCACCGCAGTCGCGGAGGTCGCCGTCTGCTACACCGGCGACCTGCTCGACCCGGCCGAGGACCTCTACACCCTCGACTACTACCTCCGCCTCGCGGAGCAGATGGTGGATGCCGGAGCCCACATCCTGGCCATCAAGGACATGGCGGGGCTTCTCCGCGCCGGCGCCGCCGAGAGGCTCGTGGCGGCCATGAGGGAGCGCTTCGACCTGCCGGTGCACGTGCACACGCACGACACCGCCGGCGGTCAGCTCGCGACGCTGCTCGCGGCCAGCCGTGCGGGCGCCGACGCGGTCGACGTCGCCAGCGCGCCGATGGCCGGGACCACGAGCCAGCCGTCAGCGTCGGCCCTCGTCGCCGCGCTCGCGCACACCGAGCGTGACACCGGCCTGTCGCTGCAGGCCGTCAGCGACCTCGAGCCGTACTGGGAGGCCGTCCGCGGCGTGTACCGGCCGTTCGAGTCCGGCCTGCCGGGCCCCACCGGCCGTGTGTACCGCCACGAGATCCCGGGCGGGCAGTTGTCGAACCTCCGGCAGCAGGCCATCGCGCTCGGCCTCGGCGACCAGTTCGAGAAGGTGGAGGACTGGTACGCCGCCGCCAACCGGATCCTCGGGCGGCCGCCGAAGGTGACCCCGTCCTCGAAGGTCGTCGGCGACCTTGCGCTGCAGCTCGCCGCCACGAATGCCGACCCCGCCGACTTCGAGCAGAACCCGGACAAATACGACATCCCGGACTCGGTGATCGGCTTCATGGCGGGCGAGCTCGGCGATCTGCCGGGCGGCTGGCCCGAGCCGTTCCGCACCAAGGTGCTCACCGGCCGCAAGGTGAAGCTTGGTGTCGAGCCGCTCACGGACGAGGACCACACCGCGCTGGCGGGCACTCCGGCCGAGCGCCGGGATGCGCTGAACCGGTTGCTCTTCGCCGGTCCGACGAAGCAGTACGCGGCGTTCCGGGAGCAGTACGGCGACCTGTCGCCGCTCGACACCGTCGACTACCTCTACGGCCTGAAGCAGGGCAGCGAGCACATCGTCGAGATCGCGCGTGGGGTCAGCCTCTACGTCGGGCTGGAGGCGATCGGCGAGGCCGATGACAAGGGCATCCGCACCGTGATGACGACCCTGAACGGGCAGCTCCGCCCGGTCTTCATCCGCGACACGAGCATCAAGGTGGAGGCCAAGGCCGCCGAGAAGGCCGACCCGACCGACAAGGCGCAGGTCGCCGCCCCGTTCGCGGGCGTCGTGACGCTCCAGGTGGCCGAAGGGGACGCCGTGACGGCCGGCGCCGGCATCGCCACGATCGAGGCGATGAAGATGGAGGCCGCCATCACCACCCCGGTCTCGGGCCGCGTCAAGCGCCTCGCCGTGCCGAAGACCCAGCAGGTCGACGCCGGGGATCTGCTGGTCGTGATCGAGCCCGCGTCAGGCTGACGGGCGCCGGTCGAGGAGCGGCACATCCGAAGGGGCCGAACTTCGCCGCCGATCCGCCGTCTTAGCGCTTCCTCACCGCAAATCCGCTGTGAGCTCGCTGTGATCCCAGCGTATTCACGGCGTCGACCACCAAGGTTCCTGAGGGGGCGCCCGATAGAATCTGACTGTTCGCTTTACGAAAGGGTCCTCCTTGCCGATTGCCAAGCGCAAGCGTCCCGAGTATCCGGGACAGGTTCTCGAATCCGACGCCGCACTCGAAGCCGACGCGGAACTGCCCGAGGATGATCACCACGGGGAGCTGATCGGCGGCTCAGACGCCCTCGCGACCACACTGCCGGAGAGCCTCCGGATCAGCGTCGACCTCCCGCCCGCAGTGCACGACGCGCCAGAGGACGAGGCCGCCGTAGCGATCCCCGACGTGCCGGTGGACCCGGTGTTCCTCGATTCCAAGCCCGACACGATGTCCGTCCCGATCATCCAGCCAACGGTCGCGGCCCCGGAGCCCACCGCGTCGCTGTCGACCGAGTCGTCGAAGCCGACTCACCTGGCGAAGCCGGCTCACCTGGCGAAGTCGGCCGAGTCGTCGAAGCCGGCCGAGTTGTCGAAGCCGAGCGATGCGGTCGCCGTCGAAGCGCCCGCCGCGGCGAAGACGAACCGCTCGCCCGAGCCGGCCGCCATGCTCACCCCCGACCGGCTGCTCGACCGCCGGAAGCGCGCCCGTCACGCTCCGGAGGGCGCCTGGCAGCGTTTCGTGTACGAGTCCACGTTCCGTTCCGTCCACCTCGGCGACTCCCGCAAGGCGCGAGAGCGGAAGGCGATCGAGGCTCGCATCGACAAGGTGCTCGAAGGCGGCACTCGGTTCGTGCCGGTGCTCACCCGGAAGGGCGGGGTCGGCAAGACCACCATCACGACCCTGCTCGGTATGGCCCTCGCCCACGTGCGCGAGGACCGGATCATCGCCATCGATGCGAACCCGGACCGCGGCACGCTCGCCGAGCGCGTCAACAAGCAGACGCGCAACACCGTACGCGACGTGGTGACCAAAGCCTCGTCGGTGCACAACTTCAGCGACTTCTCCATGCTCGTCTCGCGCGACGAGACCCGGCTCGATGTGCTGGCCTCGGACACCGACCCGCTGCTCTCCGAAGCCTTCGACGAGAATGACTACAACGTCGTGGCGGACCTCTGCGCCCGCTATTACTCCATCGCGCTCACCGACTGCGGCACCGGCATCGTCCATTCGGTGATGCGGGCGACGCTGCAGCGCGCCGATTCCATCGTCATCGTCTCCGGCGGCAGCGTCGACGAGGCGCGGCTCGCGTCCGAGACCCTCACCTGGCTCGAGGCCAACGGCTACGGCGACCTCGTCCGGAACGCCATCGTGGCGGTCAACACCGCCACGCAGGGGACCAACATGGTGAAGCTCGAGGAGATCGAGGACCACTTCCGCTCCCGGGTGCGCGACATCGTGCGGATTCCGTACGACCCGCAGCTCGCGGCCGGATCCGTCGTGAACTACCAGGACCTCAAGCCCTTCACGAAGGAAGCCGCGCGCGAGCTCGCCGCCCTGGTCGTCGACGGCCTGCCCAGCCGTCGCACCGCCTGACCGCATGGCAGTCCGGCCCATCCGCTTCTTCGGCGACCCCATCCTCCGCTCGAAGTGCGACCCCATCGCCCTGAGCACGCCGGCTGCCCGCGCCCTCGCCGAGGACCTCGTCGACACCGTCCGCGAGCCCGGCCGAGCGGGCGTCGCCGCCAACCAGATCGGCGTCGGCCTCCGCGCGTTCAGCTACAACGTCGACGGCGATGTCGGCTACATCCTGAATCCGACGCTCGTCGAGGTGCGCGGCGAGCCTGAGCCCGTCGATGAGGGCTGCCTCTCCGTCCCGGGCTTCAGCTTTCCCCGTCTCCGCTATCCCTTCGCCCGCGTCACCGGCACCGACGTCGACGGCAACGAGATCGAGCTTCATGGGGACGGTCTGATGGCCCAGGCCCTCCAGCACGAGCTCGACCACCTCGACGGCAAGCTCTACATCGAGGGCCTCGAGCCGGACGTCAAGCGCGACGCTCTGCGGGCCATCCGCCAAGCCGACTGGTTCCGGGTGTGACCTAGGCTCGACCCGTGCCTCGAATCCTGCTCACCGGGATGTCGGGGGCCGGGAAGTCCACACTGCTCGCTGAACTCCGGAGGCGCGGCCATGACACCGTCGATACGGACTACGACGGCTGGACCCTGCCCGACGGCACCTGGGACGAGGCGAGGATGAGCAGCCTGGAACTCGCCGGCCGCAGACCCGTCGATCAGCTTGCGGACGCGGTCGAGGCGCTCCCGGCGAGCTGAACGCCGACCGGATATCCCAGGGCCGGCGGGTCGCGCCGAACGGTCAGGGCCCGGTGCGGGGCCAGCCGGTCACCTCGAGGATGAGGTGCGCCACCTGCAGCGGGCGGAGTCCGTCCGTTGCGATCCGATGCGTCTTCGGCGGAGCGAGGTCGGCCAGACGCCTGGCGGCGGCATCGCTGCGGCGGACGTGCTCCTCCAGCTCGCGCCCGCTGTGTCGCATGCGCAGTCTGCCCCGCGCCACCGCATCGCTCGCGGTGAGCAGCACGCGGATGACCCGTGGATCGTCGCCCATGGCGGCGGTGAGCACGTCTGCCTCCAGCACGCTCACCGTGTTGGTGTAGATCACCCGCCGGTACCCGAGCGCCCGGTAGTTCGCCACACCGCGGCGAGGTTCCGTTCCGCGAGTCCGTGCTCCCACGGCGCCGGATGCGCGAGGTCGAGCGCGTCGCCCTCGATCACCGCGTGCGTGATCCCGCGCTCGGCGAGCACGGAGTGGAGCGCGAGTGCGGCCGTCGACTTTCCGACCCCCGAGCGGCCCCCGACAAGGACCACCTCGCTGCGGGCAGCGGGGCCCGTATCGGCTCGGTCCGCATGGGACCACGAAGAGTTCACGTTCCGGTCTCGCGCGCCCGCGGAACGGGCGCATGAGACCGGAACGGTGACTCTGTCGCGCTCAGTGGATGACCGACTGGCTGCCCGTCACGTCGGAGACGTTGGCGTACATGTCGTCGATCACGGACGCGAAGTCGGTCACGATGACGTTGCGCTTGATGCTCATCTTCGGGGTGAGGTGGCCCGTCGCCTCGGTCAGCTCGTGGTCGAGGATGGTGAACTTGCGCACCGATTCGGCGCGGGAGACGGTGGCGTTCGCCTCGTCGATGGCGCGCTGGATCTCCGCGACCACCTTGGGGTGCTTGGCCGCGTCGGCGACGGCCATGTCGGCCGCCTCGCCGTTGTTGTTCAGCCAGACGGGGAGCATCTCCGGATCGAGGGTGATCAGCGCGGAGATGAAGGGCTTTTTGTCGCCGACGACGATGACCTGGCCGACCAGCGGGTTGGCGCGGATGGGGTCCTCGAGTGCCGCCGGCGCGACGTTCTTGCCGCCGGCGGTGACGATGATCTCCTTCTTGCGGCCGGTGATCTTGAGATAGCCGTCCTCGTCGAGGGTGCCGATGTCGCCGGTGTGGAACCATTCCCCGGCCATCGCCTCCGCGGTCGCCTCGGGGTTGTTCCAGTAGCCGCCGAAGACGTTGACGCCCTTGACGAGGATCTCGCCGTCGTCGGCGATCTTGATCCCCACCCCTGGCAGCGCCGGGCCGGTGGTGCCGATCTTGAACTTGTCGACGAGGTTCACGGTCGCGGGCGCCGTGGTCTCGGTGAGCCCGTAGCCCTCGAGGATGCGGAGGTTGAGGCTGCGGAAGAAGTGCGCCAGGTGCAGGCCGAGCGGGGCCGAGCCGGAGACGGCGTAGACGACGTTGCCGCCCATGGCGTGCTTCAGCTTCGAGTACACCAGCTTGTCGAACAGCGCGAACTGCACCTTGAGCCCGAACGGCACGTGGCCGGCATCGAGCGCCTTCGAGTGCTCGACCGCCACGTGCGCGGCCTTGCGGAAGATCTTGCCCTTGCCGCCCGCTTCGGCCTTCTGCTCGGCGGAGTTGTACACCTTTTCGAACACGCGGGGGACCGCGAGCAGGAACGTGGGCTTGAACGAGCCGAGGGAGGGCAGCAGCTGCTTCGTGTCCGCCTGGTGCCCGACCTTCACGCCCGCGTGGACGCAGAGGATCGCGATGAACCGGGCGAAGACGTGGGCCGTGGTGATGAAGAGCAGCGTCGACGACCCCGGTGCGAGCACGTCCTTCATCGCGACCGCCGCGTTGCGGGAGGTCTCCACGAAGTTGGAGTGGCTGAGGATGACACCCTTCGGGCGGCCGGTGGAGCCGGAGGTGTAGATGAGCGTGGCGAGGTCGGAGCCCTTGGCGAGCTTCCGGCGGCGGTCGATCTCCGCGTCCTCGACGGAGGCGCCGGATGCGGCGAGCTTGTCGAGGTCGCCGAGGTCCACCTGCCACGCCTTCGTGACAGCGGGCACGTCGGAGGCGATCTCGTCGAAGCGGATGAAGTGCTCCGCGGTCTCGACGATGATCGCGGTCGCGCCGGAGTCGGTCAGGTTGTAGAGCACCTGGGACGGCGACGACGTCTCGTAGATGGGCACGAGCACCGCGCCGGCGAAGGCGGTCGCGAAGTCCACCAGCGTCCACTCGTAGCGGACCTTGCACATGAAGCCGATCTTCTCGCCAGGCTGGATGCCGGCGGCGACGAGGCCCTTCGCCAGGGCGCGCACCTGCGCGAGGAACTCGGCGGACGTGATGTCGCGCCAGCCGCCGGAACCGTCGGGCACCGAGAACAGGGCGGCGTCGGGGGCGACGGCGACGCGATCGACCAGGAGGTCGGTGATGTTCGCGTCCGGGTCGGCTTCAACAACGGGTGGGGTGAATGATTCGTTCACGGCATCTCCTTCGAAACCGGCTGTGGTTCCGCCAGTCTACCGGCGGCACCCCCTGCGGGGGCGGGCGGCGGCGTGAAGAGACCTTCTCCGATCGGGATGATCGGCGCCGATAGACTTCTCCATCGTGCAAGCCATCGGGATCGACATCGGCGGAACCAAGATCGCCGGGGCGGTGGTCACCGAGCAGGGTGAGATCGTCGCTGAGCAACGGGTCGCGACGGTCGCCGAAGATGCCGAAGCGATCGTCGACGCCGTCGTCGGCATGATCCAGTCGCTCGGCGCCGGCCGGGAGATCATCGCGGCGGGCGTCGCGGCGCCCGGCTTCATCGACGCGGCGCAGTCCGTCGTCTACTACACGCCGAACATCCCGTGGCGGAACGAGCACCTGCGCGACCGGCTGCTGGCGCGGCTCGGGATCGACGTGACCATCGACAACGACGCGAACGCCGCCGGCTGGGCGGAGTTCCGCTTCGGCGCCGGACGGTCGGTGAGCGACATGACGATGCTGACCATCGGCACGGGTGTCGGCGGGGCGATCGTGAGCGAGAACCGGCTGTTCCGCGGCGGGTTCGGCGCGGGTGCAGAGATCGGCCACCTCCGGGTCGTGCCCGATGGGCTGCCCTGCGGCTGCGGGGCCCGCGGCTGCATCGAGCAGTATGGATCGGGCCGCGCCCTGATGCGGATGGCGAACGAGATCGCGGACGCCGGCGGCATCGTCGGGGCCTCCCTGGCGGCGGAGCGGACGCGCGCAGGCGCGCTCACCGGCGACGTCGTCGGCCGCCTGATCGCAGAGCAGGATCCGGGAGCACTCGCCGCACTGCGGCAGCTCGGCTCGTGGCTGGGCCAGGCGTGCGCCTCCCTCGGCGCCGTGCTCGACCCGCAGCGGTTCGTCTTCGGCGGGGGCGTCGCCGCAGCGGGGGAGCTGCTGCTGGAGCCGATCCGCGAGGCGTACCTCGCGAACCTCCCTGCCCGGGGCTTCCACCCGGAGCCGGAGTTCGTGATCGCGGAGCTCGTCAACGACGCCGGGGTGGTGGGCGCCGCCGACCTCGCCAGGCTCCACGCGCTCGCGGGCTAGACTTCGAAGGTTCGCGGGAGGAGCGTCGTTGTTCTACTGGTTCATGAAGAACCTCATCGTCGGGCCGCTCCTGCTGAGTGCGTTCCGCCCGTGGGTGCGAGGCCTCGAGAACGTGCCGAAGAACGGCGCCGTGATCCTCGCCAGCAACCACCTCTCGTTCATCGACTCGGTGTTCCTGCCGCTGGTCATGGAACGACCGATGGTGTTCCTCGCCAAGAGCGACTACTTCACCGGCAAGGGGTTCAAGGGCTGGATCACCCGGGTGTTCTTCAACGGCACCGGCATGCTCCCGATCGACCGTTCCGGTGGGAAGGCGTCAGAGGCGTCGCTCAACACCGGCCTCCGCGTGCTGGCCGAGGGCAAGGTGCTCGGCATCTACCCGGAGGGCACCCGCAGCCCGGATGGGCGGATGTACCGGGGTCGCACTGGCGTCGCGCGCATGATCCTGGAGGCCCACGTGCCCGTGGTGCCGGTCGCGATGATCGACACCGAGAAGGTCATGCCGATCGGCCGCAAGCTGCCCAAGGTGCGGCGGGTCGGGGTCGTGTTCGGGGAGCCGCTCGACTTCTCGCGGTTCGAGGGGCTCGAAGGCGACCGCTTCATCCTGCGCTCGATCACCGACGAGATCATGTACGAGCTCAATCGCCTGAGCGGCCAGGAGTACGTGGACATGTACGCGACGAGCGTCAAGGAGAAGTCGAAGCCCCGGAGGGGTGGCGCGACGGCCGTCCGTCCCTGAGTGCCACGCTCCAAGGGCTCGGCGACCGGGCGGTCATCTGCCAGCGCGGCGAGCGGTCGGGCGATAGGCTCGCTCCTTGGGCGCGGCCGCGTCCGATGAAGCGAAATGCAAGGAATCCTTGAAGTGGTAGACCCGTCAGAGACCGTCGTACAGGCAGATCCCGCAGTGATCGCCGGTCTCGACTATTGGCGGACCCTGCCCATCAAGCAGCAGCCGGCCTGGCCGGACCCGGAGGCGGTGGGCGCCGCCTCCGCCGAGATCGCCACGATGCCGCCGCTGGTCTTCGCCGGTGAGGTCGATCTGCTCCGCGAGCGGCTGGCGAAGGCCGCGAGCGGTCAGGCGTTCCTGCTGCAGGGCGGTGACTGCGCCGAGACGTTCGCAGGGGCGACCGCGGATGCGATCCGCAACAGGGTCAAGACGATCCTGCAGATGGCGGTCGTGCTGACCTACGGCGCCTCCATGCCGATCGTCAAGATGGGCCGGATGGCGGGGCAGTTCGCGAAGCCCCGCTCGAGCGACACGGAGACCCGGGGCGAGGTGACGCTGCCGGCGTACCGCGGCGACATCGTCAACGGCTACGATTTCACGCCGGAGTCCCGCCAGGCCGACCCGCGGCGGCTCGTGCAGGGGTACCACACCTCCGCGTCGACCCTCAACCTCATCCGCGCCTTCACCCAGGGCGGGTTCGCGGACCTGCGGATGGTGCACAGCTGGAACCGGGGGTTCGCCGCGAACCCGGCCAACCAGCGCTACGAGGGCCTCGCCCGCGAGATCGACAAGGCCATCCGGTTCATGGAGGCGGCAGGGGCCGACTTCGACGAGCTGAAGCGGGTGGAGTTCTACTCCAGCCATGAGGGGCTGCTGATGGACTACGAGCGGCCGATGACCCGCATCGACTCGCGCACCGGCACGCCGTACAACACGTCGGCGCACTTCCTCTGGATCGGTGAGCGCACCCGTGACCTGGACGGCGCGCACGTCGACTACTTCTCCCGGGTGCGCAATCCCATCGGCATCAAGCTCGGTCCCTCCACCACCCCGGAGGCGATGGAACAGCTCATCGACAAGCTGGACCCGGAGCGCGAGCCCGGCCGGCTGACCTTCATCACCCGGATGGGCTCCAGCAAGATCCGGGACGCGCTGCCGCCGCTGCTGGAGGCCATCAAGGGCATGGACGCGAACCCGCTCTGGGTGACGGACCCCATGCACGGCAACGGCGTCACGACTCCGACGGGATACAAGACCCGCCGCTTCGACGACATCGTGGACGAGGTGAAGGGCTTCTTCGAGGCACACCGCGAAGCGGGCACCCACCCGGGCGGCATCCACGTGGAGCTCACCGGCGACGACGTCACGGAGTGTCTCGGCGGCTCCGAGATGATCGACGAGGCGACGCTTGCGACGCGCTACGAGTCGCTCTGCGACCCGCGACTGAACCACATGCAGTCGCTGGAGCTCGCATTCCTGGTGGCCGAGGAGCTCTCGAACGGCGCCGGCTGACACCGCGTCCGCGACTGCGCTGGTTCGGCAGGCTCGACCGGCCGCGCCGGGCGGCCTCAGGCGCCCGGCGGCCGGTACTTCACATCCGCGGCCTTCCGGAGCGCCTCCATGGCCTCGTCCACGGTGATCAGGACGGTGGTCTCGATCGAGCTGAGTGCGCCTCCGCTGCCGATCGCCACGGTCACCGCAGCCATGGAGACGTTGTCGGGGGCTTCCCAGAGGTTGTAGCCGTCGTGGGTTCCGAAGGCATACCAGAACCCGTGGAGCTTTCCGCCGACGGACTCGATGTATGTCTGCGCGGCGGCCCGGCGATCCTCGGGTTTGGCGATCAGCCGGGCCCAGGTCTCCGGCGTGTAGCTGAACTTGGTCAGGTAGAGCGGCATGGCAGACCCTTTCGCGAGGTTCCGGCGCCTTCGCCGACAGGGTAGACCGGTGGAGCGATGGGGGAGAGGGTATTTCGTCCCGTCCCGCGCAGGCCCGAGTCAGCCGAAGAGCTGCAGGTAGATCGCGACGTTGCTGCCCTTGGCCACGACGGCGCCCGCCTGCGGGTCGCTGCCCGTGACCTCCGCAGCGGGGAAGGGCGTGAAGATGGGGTTGTAGCTCACGGTGAGCCCCAGCTCGCCGAGCGTCGCCTCCGCCTGCTCGCGCGTGAGGCCGGCGAGCTCCGGGACGGTGACCGGTGCGGGACCCGCGGAAGCGACGAGCGTCACCTCCCCGCCGGGGCGGAGGCCATCGGGGATGTCCATCGCGAGGATCCGCCCCTTCTCCACCTCCTCGGAGTACTGCTCGTCGACGACCTCGCCGGTCAGCTCGAACTTCTGGAGGTTGGCGATCGCCTCTTCGATGGTCTGGCCGCGCACGTCCGGGACCTTGCCGGCCGAGACGACCAGCGTGATGGGCTGGAGCTCGCCGTACACTTCGTCGTCCGAGAGCGTCTTGCCGTCGGCTCCCAGCGCGTCGATCACGGTGCCCTGCGGCACGTCGCCGGAGAACTGCCGCTCCACCGGGTCGGCGAGCGTCCACCGTCCGTCGATCGCGGCCTCCGCCTCGTCCTGCGTCATCCCGCGGAAATCGACAAGCTGGATCGGCTCGGGGCCCGTCGACAGCAGCAAGGTCACCCGCGACCCCTTGACGACCGCGGTGCCCATCGCCGGGGTCGTCTCGACCACCTTTCCCACCTCGATCGTGGGGTGGGACGCCTCGCCGGTCTGCTCGCGCACCTCGATGCCCAGTCGGCTGAGGGTCGCTCGGGCCTCGGCGACCGACGTGTCCTCGAGCGACGCGGGGATCGTCACCTGTGCTCCGGGCCCGCTGCCGAAGTACCAGCCGGTGCCGCCCGCGACGGCGGCCAGCAGCAGCACGAGCGCGAGCAGCCAACGGCCGCGCCCTCGGCGCTTCGCGCTCTCGTAGGCCAGCGACGCCGTCGCGCCCGATGAGACCGCGCCCGTCTCGGAGCTGGCGACCGGCTTCGCGCCCAGCACCTGCGTCTCCGCGGTGGCCGCCTGCACCACCGGAAGCACCCGGGTGCGCTGGGCGGCCGGGATCGGCCCGGTCGGGGGTGAGGTGCGCAGCAGGTTCTGCGTCTCATAGAGCCGCTCCAGCATGACGCGGGCGTCGCGCGGGCGCTCCTCAGGGTCGCGGGCGGTGGCCCAGAGCACCAGCTCATCCAGCTCGACGGGCACCTTGGGGTTCTTCGAGCTCGGCGTCGGCACCGAGTCGTTGGCGTGCTGGTAGGCGATCTGCATGGGCTGCTCGCCCTTGTACGGCTGCTCGCCGGCGAGCATCTCGTACATCATGATGCCGACCGCGTAGATGTCGCTGCGCGTGTCCGCGATGCCGCGGGTGACGAGTTCCGGCGCCAGGTACGCGATGGTGCCGAGGAGCGCTGCACCGGTCGCCGTGTTCGCCGTTGCAGCGCGGGCGAGGCCGAAATCGCCGATCTTGATCCGGCCGTCGTCGGCCAGCAGCACATTCTCAGGCTTCAGGTCACGGTGGACGATGCCCGCTTTGTGCGCAGCGGCAAGACCGGACAGCACCGCTTCGACGATGTCCATCGTCTGCTCCGGAGTGAGCGTCTCGTACTCCTGCAGCAGGTCCCGAAGCGTGATGCCGCGCAGGTACTCCATCACCAGGTATGCGGACTCGCCGTCCTGGCCCTGGTCGAAGACGTTCACCACGTTCGGGTGGGCCAGTCGTGCGGCGCTCCGTGCCTCCTGGATGAACCGGTCGCGGAACTGCGTGTCGTCGGCGAGGTGGGCGTGCATCACCTTGATCGCAACGCGGCGCTCCAGTCGCAGATCGGTCGCCACGTAGACCGTCGCCATCCCACCGCGGGCGATCCGCGAACGCACCCGGTACCGGCCGTCGATGAGACGGCCGATCATCGGGTCCGTGGTGCTGGTGGTCACCTTCCGAGTCTAAAGTTCTCACCCGCTGATGCTGGACGGCACACGGCGGATCCGAGAACCCGGCGGCGTCAGCGGAGCTCGGCGTACCAGGCGCGGGCCGAAGCCGCCCACTTGGCGTAGGCGTCCGGATGCGCGGAGACCTGCACGGCCTGCGCGGCCTCCGTGAGGGCCATCGACTGCCAGCCCGGAACGTCGAGCAGTCCGCGGGTGATGCCGCGGTTGGGGTTCGACGGGCCGCCGAAGAACAGTCGCGCGGCGTGCGTCACGTTGAGCAGATCCTCCGCGACGCCCCAGCCGGCGCTCGGCCGCTGCTGGAAGACGCCGACCGAGTCCCGGTCGCCGTGGTTGATGTTGCGGAGGCTCGACTCCTGCATCGCGGCGGCCAGGGCGATGACGATGCCGTATTCGGGCACGCCGAGCTCGCGGCCCATCGCCACGATCAGCCGGGCGTTGGCGCGCATCTCGTCGCTGAGCGGCGTGATGCCGGCTTCCGCCGCGGCGACGTCGATCCCTGGGATCGTCAGCCTGCGGCCGACGTAGATGGTGCTCGACCACCCGAGCCCATTGGCATCGAGCACAGCCTGCGGGCTCACCCCGAAGCGGGAGGCGATCCCGGAGACGGTGTCACCGGCGCGGATGACGTACTGGCTGGCGATCGGCGGCGCGGGGCTCGCGACCACCGGCGTGGTCGGGCCCGACGGCGCGGGCGAGACGGAGGAGGCGGGCACCGGCCTGCCCGGGATGACGATCGTCTGCCCGGGATAGATGATGCTCGTCCATTTGAGGTTGTTCGCCGCGAGCAGCGTCGCCGCGGAGAAGCCGAAGCGCGCCGCGATGCTCGTGATCGTGTCGCCGGCGACGATCGTGTACCGGCCGGCCTTCACGGGGGAGGAGACCGGAGCGCCCGGAGCGGCCTGAGTGAGCCGGAGCACCTGTCCGGGGAAGATCAACGACTTCCAGCCGAGCCCGTTCGCCGCCAGGACCGATGCCGTGGAGACGCCGAAGCGGCCGGCGATGTCGGAGACGGTGTCGCCGCTCTGCACCCGGTAGGTGGACGGAACGGCCGCGGGGCGGAGATCGGCGCGCGTCGTTCCCGCCTCGGTGCGGTCGGCGGTTGCGGGGCGAATCGTGGTCGCCGGCTGCGTTCCGCCGGGCTCCGAGCGATCGTCGTCGGCCGCGATGGACGCCGGCTGGGGCGCGACGGCACCCGTGAGCGCCATCGACCCGGCGAGCACGACGGGCAGCGTGGCGAGCACGCCTTTCGCGGCGGCACGGCCGGCGCGGCGTGCCTCGGCGTCGGCGGTGTCGAATCCGGTGGGCGCGAGGCCGACGAAGATCTCCGCCGCCGTCGGGAAGGGCTGCGCAGTCGGAAGGCCGTGGTCCTCGGTCGCGGAAGCAGTCATGTGGATCCCCATTTCCACTCGGTGTTCCGCGGCATGCCGTTTCCCCCGGGCACGCCGCGCGGTCCACGCTGACACAGGCGCGTGCGGGTGTCAACCATTGAGGCTTGTGTGAGACGTGTGACGACGGAACAGCGCCACGCCGACGCGGCCGTCCTGCTCTCGCCTCCTCCGCCGCTGTTCTGGCACCCTGGAGGGGTGAACGCATCCGCTGAGCCCGTGTGGCTGACGGTTCCCGACCTCGTCGAGCGGCTCGGCGTCGGCCCGGGCAGAATCCACCGCCTCTTCGAAGACCGTGCCCTGCTCGCCGTCCGCCGGAACGGTGTGCTGCAGGTGCCCGAACTGTTCCTGTCGGAAGGGATGCCGCTCAGTGAGCTGCGCGGCACCCTCATCGTGCTGGCGGACAGCGGGTACTCCGACGATGAGGCCATGAACTGGCTGCTGGAGGAGGACGAGATGCTCGGCACCGCGCCGATCCACGCGCTCCGTGCCGGCCGTAAAGCGGAGGTCCGCCGCGTGGCCCAGACACTCGGCTTCTGAGCGCACTCGGATTCTGAGCCGGCTCGGATTCGAGCGCGCTCGGGATTCTCAGCGCTCGCATTCTGAGAACCGAGGCACGGCTGATGCCTGACTCGGTGCCGCGCCCCCGCGGGTGCGGTCAGCTGGTGCGCTGCGTGACGCGCTCGGCCAGGCGGCTGAGCTGCTCCCGCGCGGCCCGCGTGAGGGGCGCATCGGCCACGGCGCTCTGCGCCAGCGAGACGTTGTGCTCGATGATCCGCTCCACCTGCTCGACCGCGCCGCTGTCCCGGATGGTGGACTGGAGCATCGTGACCTGCTGCCCGTCGAGCTCCGGGTCGCCGAGCAGTTCGTCGAGCGCCCGGCGGGCGCCGCCCGAGAGTCGTGAGCGGGCCAGAGCGATGAGGACGGTCCGCTTGCCCTCGCGCAGATCGTCCCCGGCCGGCTTGCCGGTCTGCGCTGGGTCGCCGAAGACCCCGAGCAGGTCGTCGCGCAGCTGGTACGCCACCCCGAGCGGCCGTCCGAACGACCGCAGTGACTCGAGCTGGGGGAGCGAGGCGCCCCCGAGCGCGGCGCCGAGCGCGAGCGGCGCCTCGATCGAGTACTTCGCCGACTTGAAGAGGATCACGCGGTGGGCACGGCTCAGCTGGTCGGTCTCTGAGTGCTCGGCCCAGGCGGCCTCTTCGAGGATGTCGAGGTACTGGCCGACGGTCACCTCGGTGCGCATCCGGCCGAACTCCACCCGCGCCGCACGCGCCACCGACGGGTCGGCGAGCAGGGCCAGCCCGGCATCCAGCAGCTCGTCGCTCCAGCCGAGCAGCAGGTCGCCCAGCAGCAGTGCGCCGGAGCGTCCGAATCTCGCCGAACGGCCCGACCAGCCCGCCTTGGCGTGGAGCGACTCGAACCTGCGGTGCACCGACGGCAGTCCGCGCCGGGTGTCGGAGTTGTCCATCAGGTCGTCGTGGACCAGCGCGGCGGCGTGGAAGAACTCGAGCGCCGTGCATGCCTGGATCACCGCCTCGAATTCGCTCGAGCGGTCGTCGGTCGGCAGCGGATCGAGCGGGTCGACGAGGCTCCGCACCGACTGCCACCCCCAGTAGCAGAAGAGGGCGCGGAATCGCTTGCCGCCGGCCAGCAGATCCCGTGCGAACCCGCCGAACGGCTGCAGTTCGTCCGCGATCTCCGCGAGCTCCGACTCCCGGTCTGCGAGGAATCGATCGGCGGCCGTCTGCACCAAGTCGACTAACCGGGTACTCTCAGCCACCCGCCTAGCCTAGCGAGGAGCGGGGACCCTAGAATTGAGAGCTACCGGCCGGGTGGATGAAGGGTGAAAGAGGGAACGAAATGCCGTTGTCCGAACAGGAGCAGCGCCTCCTCGACGAGATGGAGCGCAGCCTCTACCACAACGATGCCGACTTCGTCGCGACGATGGGCGCTCGCTCCGGTGCGCGACCGAACTACACCTCGCTGGTCGTCGGCATCCTGGTGGCAGTCCTCGGGATCGCCACGCTGGTGACGGGTGTCATCGTGCAGCAGCCGCTCGTCGGTGTGCTGGGCTTCGCCATCATGTTCGCCGGCGTCCTCGTCGCGATCACGCCCCGACGCTCGGGCGGCAAGGCCCAGGCCAGAGGCCCCGCCCGGCCCACCAAGGGCACCCGCCGCAATTCCGGCGGGTTCATGGACTCCCTCGGCGAGCGGTGGGACCGCCGCCAGGACGGCCACGACCGCTGATCCGGGGCCGCTGATCCGGGCGCAAGCACCCGAGTTGCGGCGATCCGCCGCTTCTCTGCGATCCATCCAGCGACTTGCCGCAATTCGCGCGCCCGCGATGGGCGCGAGGTGGTCGCCGCTCCTCCACCGGCCTCCACCTGCAGCGCTGATCCTCCACCTCGCTCCGCCGCCGCGCCGTTTCCAGGGCTGACCCGACCGGGTCGGCCCTTTTTAGTGCCCTGACAGCTCCGGAACTCCCGTACCGCCCACCCGGGGCCGATGGTCCGGCCTGGGTCGGCTTCCGTCCGGGCAAGTGGCGGGGGAGGGGCTGTGGCCCCAGTTGGGGGGATGTGGGGCCGATTTCCAGGCTTCAGGGGTGGAAAGTGGTGCTGAGTGGAGTAAAGTGGAGGCATAACCCACCACCCGGGCCGGGAAGTGAGGGAGACACGACGTGTTCCTCGGTACTTACGCGCCCAAACTCGACGAGAAGGGGCGGATCATCTTGCCGGCGAAGTTCTGGGACGAGCTCTCCTCAGGGGTCGTCCTGACCCGCGGGCAGGAACGCTGCGTCTACGTCTTCAGCTCGGCCACGTTCCAGCAGCAGCTGGAGCACCTCCGGAACGCGCCGCTCACCAACAAGGCCGGCCGCGACTACCTGCGCCTGTTCCTCTCTGGGGCGAGCGACGAGGTGCCGGACAAGCAGCGCCGAGTCACCATTCCGCCGATGCTCCGCGAGTACGCGGGGCTCGACCGTGAGCTCACCGTGATCGGGGCGGGCAACCGCGCCGAGATCTGGTCCACCGAGGCGTGGAACGCCTACTACGCCGAGAAGGAAGAGGCGTTCGCGAACACCGAGGAGGAGGTGATCCCGGGAATCTTCTGACGCCTGACCGCTGACTCCCAGCCGATTCCGCCCTGACGCAACTTCCCCTGCGGCAGGTCAGATCCGGATGGGGATCAGCAGGCAGGGGTCGGGCGCCTGGCACCTCATGCAGAACGACATCCACATCCCGGTGCTGCTGGAGCGCTCGATCGAGCTGCTCGCCCCCGCCCTCGAACGGCAGGGCGCCGTGCTGGTCGACGCCACCCTGGGCCTCGCCGGTCACGCCGAGGCGTTCCTGCGTCGCTTCCCGGACCTCACACTGGTCGGTCTCGACCGCGACCCGCAGGCCCTGGAGCTCGCAGGCAAGCGCCTCGAGGAGTTCGCCGGCCGCGTCCACCTGGTCGGCGCCGTCTACGACGAGCTGCCCGAGGTGCTCGAGCGGCTCGGCATCGCCGGTGCCGCCGGGATCCTCTTCGACCTCGGCGTCTCGTCCCTGCAGCTCGACCGAGTGGAGCGCGGGTTCTCGTACTCGCAGGACGCCCCGCTCGACATGCGGATGGACGGCACCTCGCCGCTCACCGCGGAGCGCGTGCTCGCGGACTACAGCGAGGCCGAGCTGCGCCGGATCTTCTACGAGTACGGCGAGGAGAAACTGGCACCCCGGTTCGCCCGCAAGATCGTCCAGCGCAGGCAGGAGCATCCGCTCACCCGCTCCGGCGAGCTGGTGGAGCTGATCGCCGCCGCGACGCCGGCAGCCGCCCGCCGGTCCGGCCACCCCGCGAAGCGGGTGTTCCAGGCGCTGCGCATCGAAGTGAACGCCGAGCTCTCGGTGCTGGAGCGTGCCATTCCCGCAGCCCTCGACGCACTCGAGCTCGACGGCCGAATCGTCGTGCTGGCATACCACTCCCTCGAGGACCGCATCGTCAAGCGTGAGCTGGCGGCCCGCTCCGCCTCGACCGCCCCGCGCGGCCTGCCGGTGGAGCTTCCGGAGCATCGACCCGAATACCGACTCCTCGTCCGCGGCGCCGAGCTCGCGAGCGAGGAGGAGCGCGAGCGCAACCCGAGAGCGGCGTCCGTCCGCTTGCGCGCCGCGCAGAGACTGAGGAGAGCGGCATGAGCGCTGCACCGGTCCTCGCGCCTGCCGTCGACACGCTGCCCCTGACCCCGCAGCGCGCCCCCGAGCAGCCCGCACGCCCAAGCCCGACCCCCGTCCGGCCCGCGCCGGTCGAGGCGGCGCCGCGCGAGAAGCGCGCCGCCCGGCCGCGGATCCGCTACGCCATCGTGGCGGTGGCCGGCATCTTCGGCATCCTGCTGGCGCAGCTGCTGCTCAGCATGGTGGTGTCGGAGGGCGCCTATGAGATCCAGGCGCTGCAGAGCGCCAACAAAGAACTCGGTCGCGACGTGCAGCAGCTCACCGAGGCGCAGCAGCGGCTGAGCTCGACCCAGAATCTGGTGGCGAACGCCGCGGCCCTCGGCATGGTGAACGACCCGAACCGGGTGTTCCTGCGCCTGTCCGACGGTGCCGTGCTGGGCAGCCCGGTTCCGGCGAGCGCCGACAACGCCGCCGTCACGAACTCCGACCTGGTATCCAACGTGCTGGTCGAGGACCTCCCCGTCGCAGCGGCCGTGGCTGAGGACGGCAAGAAGGCGGCGGCTGACGATCCTGCCGTCCCGGGCGCGGCGGACGGACAGTCCGCGGACGGCGGCCTAGCCTCGAGCGAAGAGGGGCTGCCCTCGCCCGTCACCCGCTGATCCCGGCCCTGGGATCGCGCCGGCTGGAAGGACTCGCGTGAACGAACGGCGCCGTGCACAACGTCGTCTCACCGTCACGCTGCTGGCGCTGTTCGCGATCGTCGCCGTGTTCTCGGTGCGGCTCGTCGACATCCAGGTGGTGCAGGCCTCCACCCTGAACGCCGACGCCGCCGGGAAGCGGAGCATCAACGAGATCACCTACGGCACACGGGGCAGCATCGTCGACAGCGACGGGACCGTGCTGGCCTACAGCGTCAATCGCTACGACATCAAGGTCGCCCCGAACATCCTGCTGAAGCGCGGCGTGACGGAGCGGCTCACGAACAACCTGGCCGACATCGCCGAGCTGACCGGTCAGGATCCGGACGACCTGCTGAAGATCCTCACGGACGACCCGGAGTCGAACTTCGCGTACCTCGTGAAGGGGATCGACACCGAGACCTTCCGCGCGGTGCGCAACCTGAACATCGCAGGCCTCGCCTTCGAGCCGCGGCCGACCCGGCTCTATCCGAACGGAGCGATCGCGGGGAACCTCGTCGGATTCGTCGGCACCGACGGCGCCCAGGCAGGCACCGAGCTGATGGAGGACGAGTGCCTCGCCAGCACCAACGGCACCTCGATCTACGAGCGGAGCGCCGACGGGGTGCGCCTGCCGAATAGCACCGTGACGCTCGAGGAGCCCATCGACGGCGGCACCGTGCGACTCACGATCGACAGCGATCTGCAGTGGTTCGTCCAGCAGGCCCTCGCCGAGCAGGCGATCGCCACGAAGTCCGACTGGGCCACCGCGTGGGTGGTGCGAGTGAAGGACGGGCACATCATGGCGGCAGCCGACTGGCCGACCGTCGACCCGAACGACGTCAGCAGTGCCCCGCGCGACGCGCTCGGCGCCCGGGCGTTCACCACCCCGTACGAGCCGGGCTCCACCTTCAAGGCGATGAGCATGGCGATGCTGCTCGACGCCGGTGTGGCCGCGCCCGATACCCAGATCGTCGCGAAGGGACGCTTCGAGCTGCCCACGGGCGAGGTGATCAGCGACGCGTGGGACCACCCGGACCTCAACTACACCCTGGCGGGCACGCTCGTGAACTCGTCGAACACCGGTGTCGCCGCGCTGGTCGACCGGCTGTCGCAGGAGGCGCGCTATGAGTACATGGAGCGATTCGGGGTCGGTTCCCGAACGGCGGTCGGGTTCGCCGGCGAGTCGGCCGGCATCTCCCGCCCGGTGAGCGACTGGCAGGGCTCCGACCGGTACAACATCATGTTCGGCCAAGGTGTCTCTGCCACGACGGCGCAGGTCGCCGGGATCTACCAGACGCTCGGCAATGGCGGGGTGCGGATGCCGCTGACCCTGATCGAGGGATGCGAGCTGCCAGACGGCACCGTCCAGAAGGCGGAGCCGGTCGAGCCGGTCCGCGTCGTCTCGGAGTACGCAGCGGACAGCATCGTGCAGATCCTCGAGAACACGGTCACTCAGGGCGGACTCTCGCAGACGGTGCAGATCCCCGGCTACCGCATCGCCGCGAAGACCGGAACGGCCGAGGTCGCGCAGCCGGGAATCGGCTACGGCAGCGACCGGATCGTGTCCGTCGCGGGCGTCGCACCGGCCGAGGATCCGCAGTACGCGGTTATCGTGACCCTCGGTCTGCCGGATACGATTAAGACTTCGGCGGCGGCAGCCCCGACCTTCAGCAAGATCATGAGCCAGACGCTCACGACGTTCCGTGTGACACCCTCCACGGAGCCGGCGCCACAGATTCCCCTGACCTGGTGAGGCGAGCCAGGAGAGAATGAGGACATTGTGACCGACCGGATCCCTCCGGTTCTCCGTCCCGAACATCCTTCAGCAAGGCCACTCGCCGAACTCGTCTCCGAATTCGGGCTCGAGTATCTCGGCACCCTGGGCGGTGTCGACCTGACCGGGATCTCGATCAACTCCGAAGAGGTGGAGCCGGGCGACCTGTACGTCGCCGTGGCCGGGGCCCGCCGGCACGGCGCCGAGTTCGTCGATCGTGCGAAGGAGCGCGGCGCCGTCGCGCTGCTCACGGATCCCGCGGGCGCGGAGCTCGCGAAGGACTCCGCGCTTCCCATCATCGTCGTCGACTCACCGCGCGAAGCGCTCGGCGCGATCTCCTGCTGGGTGTACCGAACGCAGGAAGAGCAGGAGGACCCGGCGAAGATTTTCGGCGTCACCGGCACGAACGGGAAGACGTCCACCTCCTACCTGCTCGCCGGCATTCTGCGGCAGCTGGGCCTCGTCACCGGCCTCAGCACCACGGCGGAGCGGCACATCGGCGACCTCAAGGTCGTCAGCCGGCTCACCACGCCGGAGGCGAGCGAGATCCATGGGCTCCTCGCCCGGATGCGGGAGAGCGGCGTGCGGGCGGTCGCCCTCGAGGTGAGCGCCCAGGCGCTCAGCCGGCACCGGGTCGACGGCATCGTCTTCGACGTCGTCGGTTTCACCAACCTCAGTCACGACCACCTCGACGACTACGCCGACATGGAGGAGTACTTCTGGTCGAAGCTGCCGCTCTTCGACCCGGATCGCGCCCGCCGCGGCGTGGTGTGCCTCGACTCGGAGCCGTGGGGCCAGCGGTTCGCCGACGAGGTGCGCATCCCGTTCACGACCATCTCGTCGCGTCCCGAGGTCGAGGCCGACTGGCGGGTCGAGGTGCTGGACGAGCAGGCGACCCACACGGAGTTCCGGCTCACCGGCCCGGAGGGCCGCTCCATCACGACCCGAGTGCCGCTCATCGGCTGGCACATGGCGGCGAATGCGGGGCTGGCGATCGTCATGCTGGTCGAGGCGGGCTTCGACCTGTCCGCCATCGGACAGGCGCTCGACGACGACGGCGGCATCGTCGCCTACCTCCCCGGCCGTACCGAGCGGGTCTCCGGCGACCGCGGCCCCGCCGTCTACGTCGATTTCGGGCACAGCCCAGACGCGTTCCTGAACACGCTCGCCGCGGTCCGCCGGTTCACGCCCGGCAAGGTCATCATGCTGTTCGGCGCCGACGGCGACCGAGATGCGACGAAGCGGCACGACATGGGCCGAGTCGCGGCCGAAGGGTCCGACGTGCTGATCATCACCGACCACCACCCCCGGTTCGAGGACCCCGCCTCGATCCGCAAGACTCTGCTGGACGGGGCCCGGCTTGCCGAGCACGAGCCCGAGACCCACGAGGTGAGCCCGCCCGAGGCGGCGATCCGCTTCGCGGTGTCGCTGGCGGGCGAGGGCGACTCGATCCTGTGGGCGGGTCCGGGACATCAGGACTACCGCGACATCGAGGGGGTACGCACGCCGTACTCGGCGCGTGATCTCGCCCGCGAGGCGTTGCGCGAGGCCGGCTGGTGATCCCGCTGCAGCTCGAGGAGCTGGCCCGCATCACCGAAGGCCGGCTTCTCCTCCCGGCGGGGATCTCGGGCACGACCGAGGTCGCCGGATCGGTGCAGACCGACTCGCGGCTCGTCGAGCCGGGCTCGATCTTCTTCGCGCTTCCCGGTGAGCACACCGACGGCGCCCTGTTCGCCACGTCCGCCGTCGAGAACGGCGCGGCGGTCGTGGTTGCCGAGCAGGAGCTCGACCTCGCCGCTCCGGTGCTCGTCGTGACGGACGGCGTCGAGGCCCTCGCGAGACTCGCCTCCGCTGTCGTCGCCAGGGTGCGCGACGCGGGCCGGCTGAAGGTCGTCGGCATCACCGGATCCAACGGCAAGACCACCACGAAGAACCTCCTCGGCGCCATCCTGTCGGCGGAGGGTCCCACCGTGGCCCCGCGGGAGTCCTTCAACAACCACGTCGGCGCTCCGGTGTCGATGCTCCGGGTCGAGGCGGACACCAGACACCTGATCGTCGAGATGGGCGCCAGCAAGGTCGGCGACATCGCCCGGCTCGTCCGCATCGTCCGGCCGGATGTCGCCATCGTGCTGAAGGTCGGCCTGGCGCACGCCGGCGAGTTCGGCGGGGTGGAGGCGACGCAGCGGGCGAAGTCTGAGCTCGTCACCGACCTCGGCCCCGCTGACGTCGCCATCCTCAACGCCGACGACAGTCGGGTCGCCGCGATGGCGGAGCTCACGCGGGCGAAGGTGCGCTGGTTCGGGCTCGGCGAATCCGCGGACGTCCGTGCGGAGAACGTGCAGGCGAGCGCCGAGGGCACCACGTTCACCGTGGTGGCCGGCGCCGAACGCGCCGAGGTGCGTCTGAAGATCCTCGGCGAGCACCACGTGATGAACGCACTCGCCGCGCTCAGCGCCGCGACCACCCTCGGCGTGCCGCTGCAGCGCGCCGTCGCCGCCCTTCAGGAGGTGGCCCGCGCGGAGCGCTGGCGCATGGAGGTGCTGCAGCCGGGCGGCGGGATCACCGTGATCAACGACGCCTACAACGCAAGCCCCGACTCCATGGCGGCGGCGCTGAAGACGCTCGCGCAGATCCGCCGGCCGGGGGAGCGCACCGTCGCCGTGCTCGGGGAGATGGCGGAGCTCGGCGAATACGCCCGCGAAGAGCACGACCGGATCGGCCGGCTCGCCGTGCGACTCAACATCGACCGGCTCATCGTGGTCGGTGAGGCCGCCCGTGCCATCCACCTGGGAGCGGGCCTTGAGGGCTCGTGGAACGGCGAATCGGTCCAGGTCGCGGACACCGACGCGGCCTACGATGTGCTGCGTGAGGAACTGCGGGCAGGCGACGTCGTGCTCGTGAAGTCCTCCAAGTCGGCGGGCCTGCGCTTCCTCGGGGACCGGATCGGAGGCGCCACTTCGTGATCGCCCTCCTCGTCGCTGCAGCGTTCGCGGCCCTCTTCACGCTGCTGCTCACGCCGTTGTTCGCGCGGCTGTTCCGGCGTTTGCGGCTGGGTCAGTTCGTGCGCGCCGACACCCCGTGGGACCACGTCGTGAAGCGCGGCACGCCCTCCATGGGCGGCATCGTGTTCATCACCGGGGCGATCCTCGGCTACGTGGTCGGCAAGCTGACGGCGGCGCTCGTCGGGCGGAGCATCAGCACGCCCGAGTTCACCCTCTCCGCCGGGCTGGTCATCCTCATGATGGTGGGGCTCGGGGCGGTCGGCTTCGTCGACGACTTCCTGAAGGTCCGCAAGCAGAACAGCCTCGGTCTCGCCGGCTGGTACAAGATCATCTTCACGGTGATCGTCTCCGCGCTCTTCGGCTGGATCGCCATCTTCGGCAACGACGGGAACGGGCTCGCGCCGGCGTCGACATCGATCTCGTTCATCCGAGACGTCACGCCGAGCCTGATCAGCATCTTCGGCGTGACCGCCGGAACCATCGCGCTGCTGCTCTGGATCTCGCTGATCACGGTCAGCACCACCAACGCCGTGAACCTGACGGACGGGCTCGACGGACTCGCGGCCGGCGCCTCGATCTTCTCTATCGGGTCGTACATCATCATCGGGTTCTGGCAGTTCAACCAGTCGTGCCTCAGCGTCCGCGACAATGTGATCGCCGAGCGCTGCTACACGGTCTCCGACCCCCTCGACCTCGCCACCATCGCGGCCGCCATCGTCGGGGCCCTCATCGGGTTCCTGTGGTGGAACACCTCGCCGGCGCAGATCATGATGGGCGACACCGGCTCCTTCGCGCTCGGCGGCGCCCTCGCGGCGCTCGCAGTGCTCACCCGCACGGAGCTGCTCCTGCTCCTCATCGGCGGCCTCTTCATCCTGGGGCCCGCCTCCGTGATCCTGCAGCGGGCATACTTCAAGGCCACCAAGGGCAAACGGATCCTGCGCGCCAGCCCACTGCACCATCACTTCGAGATGAAGGGATGGGCGGAGGTCACGATCGTCGTGCGGTTCTGGCTGATCGCGGGCCTCTTCGTCGCCACGGGTGTCGGCCTGTTCTATCTCGAATGGCTGTCGAGCTGAGCGGCCGGCACGAGCACGGGCGCCGTCCGGAGAACCTGACCAGCTGGCACGCCGACTGGTCGAGTCTCCGCGTGGTCGTGCTCGGCGCGGGCGTCACCGGGTTCGCCGCAGCCGACACCCTCGCCGAGCTCGGCGCCCGAGTGCTGGTGGTCGCCGACCAGGTGGACGAGCGGACCGCCACGCTGCTCGAGGTGATCGGCGTCGCGACGGCGACGGTTCCCGAGGCTGAGCAGTTCGATCCCGAGCTGGTGATCGTCTCGCCCGGCTTCCGGCCCGGCCATCCGTTCCTCCGCTGGGCGGAGCGCAACGACGTCGCCATCTGGGGCGACATCGAGCTGGCCTGGCGGCTGCGCGACAAGGTCGGTCAGCCCGCCGAGTGGATCCTCGTCACGGGCACCAACGGCAAGACCACCACCACCCAGCTGGCGGCGACGATGATCCTCGCCTCCGGCCGTCGCGTTGCGCCCTGCGGCAACATCGGCATCCCGGTGCTGGACGCGATCCGCGACCCCGCCGGCTTCGACGTGCTCGTCGTCGAGCTGTCCAGCTTCCAGCTGCACTGGGTCAACCGGAACCCTGGCGGTCAGCTGGTCCCGCACGCGAGCGTGTGCCTCAACATCGCCGACGACCACCTCGACTGGCACGGCGGCGCGGAGGCGTACCGGGCGGCGAAAGGCAAGGTCTACGACAACACGAAGGTCGCCTGCGTCTACAACCGCGACGACGACGCCACGAGGATCCTGGTGGAGGAAGCCGACGTGGTGGAAGGGGCCCGCGCCATCGGCTTCACCCTCGGCGTGCCCGGACCGAGTGACTTCGGCATCGTCGAGGGCATCCTCTGCGACCGCGCCTTCCTCGAGGACCGGCGCAACTCCGCGCTCGAGCTCACCACGGTGCAGGCACTCGCGGCGTCCGGCCTCGCCGCCCCGCACTTCGTGGCGAACGTGCTCGCCGCGGCGGCGCTCACGCGATCGATCGGAGTCGAGCCGGCCGACATCCGGCGGGCGCTCGAGGGGTTCAGGGTCGACGCGCACCGCACCCAGCAGGTGGCGGAGACCGACGGCGTCCGCTGGATCGACGACTCGAAGGCCACCAATCCGCACGCGGCCGACGCCTCCCTGCGCGCCTTCCCGAACGTGGTGTGGATCGTCGGCGGGCTGCTGAAGGGCGTGGAGATCGGGCCGCTCGTGAAGACCCACGCGGCGCGGCTCACCGCAGCGGTCCTCATCGGCGCCGACCGCACCGCCGTGCTGGAGGCGTTCGCGCGACACGCGCCCGCACTCCCGCTCTTCGAAGTGAGCCAGGCGGAGACTGGGGACGTGATGCGCGAGGCCGTGCGGCTCTCCGCCGCCGTCGCCAAGCCGGGCGACGTGGTGCTGCTGGCCCCGGCGGCCGCGTCAATGGACCAGTTCACCGACTACGCCGATCGCGGCAACCGCTTCGCCGAAGCAGTGCGGCTGCACCTGGAAGGACCGGATGACGACGACGACCCGACCCGTCCGTCGACCGGCGGCCAATCGTCCGGCGGCCGGCCGCCCGGCGCCTGACCGCAGCGCGCAGGCCGCCGGTGGCACGCCTGTCCTCGAGGACGTGAGCGCGCCGGTCGCCGTCGTCCGCGTGCGGCGGCTGTTCTCGCCGGACACCTCCAACTACGTGCTGCTGCTCAGCACGACGGTGTTCCTCGTCATCTTCGGCCTCGTCATGGTGCTGTCCTCCTCGGCGATCGAGGACTTCCGCGACGCCGGCGCGGATCGCGGGCTCGGCAACTTCTTCAGCTCGTTCTCCCGGCAGGGCCTCTTCGCCGCCATCGGCATCCCCATCATGCTGATCGCCTCCCGGATGCCGGCCGCATTCTGGAAGAAATGGGCGTGGGCAGCTCTCGCGCTGGGGGTGCTGCTGCAGCTGTTCGTCGTGGTCGCAGGGGTCGGCGACTACAACCGGAACTGGATCGCGATCGGCCCGGTCACCGTGCAGCCGTCCGAGTTCGTGAAGCTCGGTCTCGCGCTCTGGCTCGCGATGATCCTCGTCAAGCGGCGCGAGTCGCTGACCAGCTGGAAGCCGCTGCTGGTCCAGGTCGGCCCGGTCGCGGCCGTGGCGATCGGCCTCGTGCTGGTCGGAAACGACCTCGGCACGACGATCGTGCTGCTGGCGATCGTGCTCGGCGCGCTGTTCTTCGCCGGCGTGAAGCTGCGCTACCTGACCGTCGCGGTGATGATCATGGCCGCCCTCGGCGCCATGGCGTCGATGGTCAGCAGTTCCCGCATGGAGCGCATCCTGCTGTGGGTCCACGGCTGCAGCGCTGACGACTACTCCAGCCTCTGCTGGCAGCCGCAGCACGGTCTCTTCGCGCTGGCGGCGGGCGGCTTCTTCGGCGTCGGGCTCGGCAACTCGAAGGCCAAGTGGTCGTGGCTGCCTGCGGCGCACAACGACTTCATCTTCGCCATCATCGGCGAGGAGCTCGGCATGCTCGGCGCGCTTGTCGTGCTGCTGCTGTTCGTCGTGCTCGCGGTGGCGTTCGTGCGGATCATCCGCTCCGCGCGCGACCCGTTCGCCAGGATCGCCGCGAGCGCCGTGATGGTCTGGGTGGTCGGGCAGGCGTTCGTGAACATCGGTGTGGTGCTCGGCCTGCTGCCGGTGCTCGGCGTGCCGCTGCCGCTCATCTCCGCCGGCGGGTCCGCGCTCATCTCGACGCTCCTCGCCATCGGGATCGTGCTCTCCTTCGCGAGGACCAAGGAACCAGTGTGACGGGCTATCTCCTCGCCGGCGGAGGGACCGCCGGCCATGTGAACCCCCTGCTCGCCGTCGCCGACCGGCTTCGCGAACAGCAGCCGGACGACACCGTGCTGGTGCTCGGCACCCGGGAGGGGCTGGAGGCCCGGCTCGTCCCGGAGCGGGGCTACGAGCTCGTCCCCATCCCGAAGGTGCCGTTCCCGCGGCGGCCGAACGCTGCCGCGCTGAAGTTCCCCGGAACCTTCGCCGGAGCGGTGAAGTCGGTGCGGCGGACGATCCGGGAGCGCGGCATCGACGTCGTCGTCGGCTTCGGCGGGTACGCCGCGGCGCCCGCCTACGTCGCGGCGCGCCGTGAGGGGATCCCCATCGTGGTGCACGAGCAGAACGCGAAACCCGGGTTCGCCAACCGTCTGGGTTCCTGGTTCACCCGATTCGTCGGCGTGACCTTCGACGGCACCCCGCTGAAGCACGCCCGCGTCGTCGGGATGCCGCTGCGCCGCGAGGTCGCGACCGTCGACCGGGCGGAGGCGCGGACGCTGGCCGCCGGCCTGTTCGGCCTCCAGCCCGCGAAGCGCACCCTGTTGGTCACCGGCGGTTCGACGGGAGCCCGGCGGATCAATGCCACGGTCGTCGACTCGCTGGAGCGCCTGCTCGCCACGGGCTGGCAGGTGCTGCACATCGTGGGGGAGCGGTCCGAGGTTCGCAATCCCGCCGTTCCCGGGTACGTGCAGCTGAACTACTGCGACCGCATGGAGGTCGCGATCGGCGCGGCGGACTTCGCCGTCTCCCGGGCCGGAGCGACGACCGTGAGCGAACTCGGCGCGGTGGGCGTCCCGGCGGTCTACATCCCGTACCCGGTCGGCAACGGGGAGCAGCGTTTCAACGCGCAGGGCGCGGTCGCCGCCGGCGCGGCAGTGCTCGTCGACGACGCGGCCTTCACCCCGGAGTGGGTCGACCGCTCCCTCGTGCCGCTCCTCGGCGACGCTGAGGCGGTCGCCCGGATGGCAGAGCGGGCGCGTGGGATCGGCGTCCGCGACGGAGCCGCGCGGGTCGTCGAGCTCATCGCCGAGGCCCTCCAGGATCGCCCGGCCCGGCCGAACTAGGATTGCTCGAATGATCACGCCCGACCTCTCGCTCGTGCTGCCGGAGACGATCCGGGCGGCGCATTTCATCGGCATCGGCGGATCCGGCATGAGCGCCATCGCACACATGTTCCTCGACGCGGGGATCGAGGTGAGCGGCTCGGACAAGAGCGAGAACCCTTACCTCGACCGACTGCGCGAGCGCGGCGCGACCATTACCGTCGGCCACGACGCCGCCAACGTCGGCGACGCCGACACCGTCATCTTCACCACGGCGCTGTGGGCCGACAACCCCGAATACACGTTCGCCATCGACCATGGCCTGACCGTGCTCCACCGCTCCCAGGCGCTCGCCTGGCTCGTGCGCGGGCGGCCGCTGATCTCGGTCGCCGGTGCCCACGGCAAGACCACCTCCACCGGCATGATCGTGACCGCCCTGCGCGGCCTCGGCGCCGACCCGAACTTCGTCAACGGCGGCGTTATCAGCTCGCTCGGCGTGAGCTCCTCGGCCGGCTCCGACGACCTGTTCGTGATCGAGGCCGACGAGTCGGACGGGTCCTTCCTGCTCTACGACACGTCCATCGCGCTCATCACCAACGTCGACGCCGACCACCTCGACCAGTACGGCAGTCAGGATGCGTTCGAGCGCGCCTTCGTCACCTTCGCCGAGCGGGCGCGCGACTTCGTCGCGATCTCCGCCGACGACCCGGGTGCGAAGCGCGTCACCCAGGCGCTCCGCGAGGCGCCCGCGGCACCGCGCATCCTGACCTTCGGCGAGGCGGCAGACGCCGACGTCCGCCTGCACTCGGTCGAGACCGACGGGCCGGTCAACTTCGCCATCACCTGGCAGGGCAGCGACTACGCCGGGGCGCTCACGGTGCCCGGCCTCCACAACGCGGTGAACGCCGCGGGCGCCGTCACCGTGCTCGTCGGTCTCGGGCACGAGCCGCAGGCGGTGCTCGATGCGCTCGGCGACTTCGGCGGCACCAAGCGCCGATTCGAGCTGAAGGGTGTGGCGCGCGGCGTGCGCGTCTACGACGACTACGCGCACAACCCGACCGAAGCCGCGGCCGCCGTCTCCGCGGCCCGCACGGTGGTGGGTTCCGGCAGGATCATCGCGGTGCACCAGCCGCACCTGTACAGCCGCACCAAGCTGATGTCGGGCGAGTTCGCGAAGGTCTACGAGTCGCTCGCCGACTACACCGTCGTGCTCGACGTCGACGGCGCGCGCGAGGACCCCGTGCCTGGCGTCACGGGCGCGCTCGTGGCGGAGCAGTTCAGCGACCCGTCGCGCGTGGCCTACCGCCCGGACTGGAACGAGGCGGCGCAGGAGGTCGCGCGGGTGGCCAGGGAGGGCGACCTGGTGATGACGCTCAGCTGCGGCGACGTCTACAAGATCGTGCCGCAGCTGCTCGACACCCTCGAGTCCACCGCCTCCTGACCCTCCCGGCCGGTCGCGAGCCGCAACCGTGGCCGAACGTTGCTCCGTGTCGGCTGGTTGCCGGTGCGCCGCGCCGGGGGCCGGAAGGTGCGGTGTCATCATGCTTCGGTGGACACCCGATCGCCCGCGCTCGTCAGGGCCGCGCCGTGAAGCGGCCGGAGGGCTTCGACGCGCCCGCCCGCACGTCGCGGCCGGCTCCGTCGCGGACGACGCGCGATCCGAACCGCAGCAGCGGGAAGGCCGGGCAGGCGGTGCCGGGCGCCACGCCGCGGAAACCGGCCGGAACCGAGCAGCCGGCCGGCCGGCCGAAGGGCAGGCAGTCCGCGCACCATCCAACGGGAACCCAGAAGCCCGACCCCGGCGCGAGCGGCGCGGCCTCCTCCAAGAAGCGGCAGGAGAAAGCCGGCGCGCCCGTCACCCGCACGACCTCCGGGCGGAAGCCGCACCCGCCGGCGCCGCGGAGACCGCGAAAAGCGGATCTCACGCCGATGTCCGGTCCGGCGGTCGGGCCGGCCGACGACGCCGCGGAGGAGCGGCGGCGGTTCCCGCGCCGGGCGCTCAGCACGCAGGCTCAGGCACGACGCGCCGCCCGGCAGCGGCGCCGCTTCGAGAAGGGCGAGATCCGGCGCTTCACCCGCCGCTCGCGCAATCGCAGGCTCGCCGTGATGGCCGGCCTCGTGCTCGTCGTCGGCATGTTCGGCGGCGTGGCGGCCGCGGTGTTCTCGCCGTTGTTCGCGCTGCAGCAGATCCAGGTCCGCGGCGTCGAGCGTGTGAACGCCGAAGAGGTGCACGGCGCGCTCGAGAGCCAGCTCGGCACCCCGCTCGCGCTGCTGGACGAGGGAGCGATCCGCGAGCGTCTGTCGGAGTTCCCGCTCATCCGGAGCTTCATCACCGAGCTGGTGCCGCCTGACACCCTGGTCGTCCGGATCACCGAGCGTGCGCCGGTCGGCGCCATCCCCTCGGACTCGGGCTTCGAGCTCACCGATCCGGCCGGGGTCGTGGTGCAGACCGTGCAGGAGCGCCCGGAGGGCATACCGGTGATCGACGTCGGCGATGAGGGCGTGCCGAGCACGGCGTTCCGGTCGGCGGCGGAGGTGCTGCTCGCGCTTCCGGACGATCTGGCTGCCCGCGTCGACACCGTGACGGCGCGCACGAAGGACGACGTCACGCTGGTGCTCAGTGGATCCGACCAGCGGGTGCTGTGGGGCAGTGCCGAGCAGTCGGTGCTGAAGGCGCAGGTGCTCGCCGCTCTGGTCGCCGATCAGGGCAACAGCGGACCGGGACAGTACGACGTGTCGGCACCGTCCATCGGGGTGTTCCGCCGGGACTGAAACGGTGAGTTTGGGATTTCCCCGAGTTCATTCCGACACGCGGCGCGCCTCAGTGCACCAGCCCGAAGCGATGCATACCTTCGGACTCAGCACATTGCATACTGAGTATAACTTTACACCTCAAGTAGAGGTTGAAAGTATCCAGCGGAGGCCGACGTGACAACCAACCAGAACTATCTCGCCGTCATCAAGGTCGTCGGCATCGGCGGTGGTGGCGTCAATGCCGTCAACCGGATGATCGAGCTCGGCCTTCGCGGCGTCGAATTCATCGCCATCAACACCGATGCACAGGCGCTGCTGTTGAGCGACGCGGACGTCAAGCTCGACGTCGGGCGCGAGCTCACCCGGGGTCTCGGCGCGGGCGCCGATCCCGAGGTCGGTCGCCGCGCAGCCGAGGACCACGCGGAGGAGATCGAGGAGGCGCTTGCTGGCGCCGACATGGTCTTCGTCACGGCGGGTGAGGGCGGTGGCACCGGAACCGGCGGCGGCCCGGTCGTCGCACGCATCGCGAAGTCGATCGGCGCGCTCACCATCGGTGTCGTCACCAAGCCGTTCGGCTTCGAGGGGCGGCGCCGGCAGGCGCAGGCCGAGGCCGGGGTCGCGGCGCTGAAGAACGAGGTCGACACCCTCATCGTCGTGCCGAACGACCGGCTGCTCGAGATCAGCGACCGGGGCATCTCGATGCTCGAGGCGTTCGCCACCGCGGACCAGGTGCTGCTCGCCGGTGTGCAGGGCATCACCGACCTGATCACCACCCCTGGCCTCATCAACCTCGACTTCGCGGATGTGAAGTCCGTCATGCAGGGTGCAGGCTCCGCGCTGATGGGCATCGGCTCCTCGCGGGGCGCCGACCGTGCCATCAAGGCGGCGGAGCTCGCGGTGGCCTCGCCGTTGCTCGAGGCCAGCATCGATGGCGCCCATGGTGTGCTGCTGTCGATCCAGGGTGGCTCGAACCTCGGCATCTTCGAGATCAACGACGCCGCGCGGCTCGTTCAGGAAGCGGTCCACCCCGAGGCGAACATCATCTTCGGTGCGGTCATCGACGACACTCTCGGCGACGAGGTGCGCGTCACAGTCATCGCGGCAGGCTTCGACGGCGGCGAGCCGGCGCCGAAGGTCAAGGAGCGCCGCTCGAACTTCGTCGAGAGCAAGCCGAAGCAGCTGGCGTCGGTCGCCGCCGGTTCGGCATCCGTCGCGATCCCAGAGAGCGCCGACCTCGCCGGCGCCACCGTCTGGCAAGAAGCGGAGATCCCCGCGCCGCTCGACCGCGACTTCGACGAGGACGACGACGAGCTGGACATCCCGGACTTCCTGAAGGGACGATGACCACTCGAACCGGCCGGCGCGCCCGCTCATGAGCGAGCTCGCCGACCGGTTGCACCAGGTCGACGAGCGCATCGCTGGGGCTGCGCGCGCGGCCGGGCGCGACCTGTCGGACATCACCCGGATCGTCGTCACGAAGTTCCAGCCCGTGTCGATGATCCGCGAGCTGCATGGGCTCGGAGTGCGCGACTTCGGCGAGAACCGCCACCAGGAGGCGGCGGAGAAGGCGTCAGAGGGCTCGGGTCTCGACCTGACGTGGCACTTCGTCGGTCAGCTGCAGAGCAAGAAGGCGCGCCAGGCGCTCGGCTACGCGCGCGTGGTGCATTCCGTCGACCGTGAGTCCCTGATCGCCGCGCTCGCGGGCGAGCACCCTGTGGTCGACTGCTTCGTCCAGCTGAACCTCACGGACGACCCGAACCGTGGCGGCGTGCGCCCGGACGAGGCGCCGCGAATGGCGGAGCTCGTCGCCGGCGCCGACGGGCTGCGTCTGATCGGCGTGATGGCGGTGGCACCGCTCGGCGTGGACCCCCGGCGTGCGTTCGCGCGGGTGCGGGAGACCTCCGACCGGGTGCGCGCGATCGTGCCGGAAGCCGATCGCATCTCGGCGGGCATGTCCGGAGATTTCTGGGAAGCTGTTGAGAGTGGCGCGACACACCTCCGTATCGGGACCGCAATCACGGGAAACCGCCCCGACCCGGCTTAATCTCGCAGAGGACGAACTGCACGGCCGGAGGAGAACGATGACGAACCCGCTGCGAAAGACGATGGTCTACCTGGGCCTCGCCGACGAGGAGCTGGAGTACGACCAGGCTCCGGAGACCCATGCCGCGCCTCCGGCGCCGGCGCAGCCGGTCGCGGTTCCCTCCGCCAACCGCGCGCCGGTGACGCCGTTGCGCCGCGCCGCCCCGACGAAGGCGGTTCCGGTCAACGACATGAACGAGATCCTGACGGTGCACCCGCGCCAGTACAAAGACGCGCAGGTCATCGCCGAGAGCTTCCGTGAGGGCGTTCCGGTCATCATCAACCTGTCGCAGATGACCGAGCCCGACGCGCGTCGGCTGATCGACTTCGCGAGCGGACTGTCCCAGGGGCTCTACGGCAAGATCGAGCGGGTCACGAACAAGGTCTTCCTGCTGTCGCCGGCACACGTCGCCGTGAGCGGCGAGAGCGCCGAGCTGGAGCCCGACGTGGACGCATCTTTCTTCGGGCAGTAGTAGCCTGCCTGAGTGCTCTTGACGCTCATCTCGAACGTCCTTCTGTTCGTTCTCACCGTGTTCCTCATCGCCATGTGGGCGCGGTTCATCCTCGACTGGGTGCGGCTTCTGGCGCGCCGTTGGCGTCCCAGGGGTTTCGCGCTGGTGCTGGCGGAGGCCAGCTACACCGTCACGGACCCTCCGATCCGGCTCGTCCGGCGTGTCGTGCCGCCGTTGCGCATCGGCGGCGCAGCCCTTGATTTCGCTTGGAGCATCGTTCTCCTGCTGGTGCTGATTCTCATGGCCGTGGTGCGTTCGATCGGTTGAGGCGCGGTCGCACGCTAGGCTCTCGTCAGGGAAGTGACACGTGCTCGGGCGATTGCTACGGTTAGCTATTCGTTCGCACACGGTGGGCCGAAAGTAGGGGTGTGGTAATGGCTTTGACGCCGGAAGATGTGGTCAACAAGCGGTTTCAGCCGACGAAGTTCCGCGAGGGATACGACCAGGACGAGGTCGACGATTTCCTCGACGAGGTCGTCGTAGAGCTGCGACGGATCAACGCGGAGAACGAGGAGCTGCGCCAGCGCCTCGCCGCGAGCGAGGCGCGCGTCGCTGAGCTTCAGCGCAACGCCTCCTCGCAGCAGAGTGCGCCGGCCCCCGCCCCGGCTCCCGCCGTTGCGGCCGCCGCTCCCGCGCCCGCCGCATACGCGCCGCCCGCATCCGACCGGGACTTCGACACCAACAGCACCAACAACCTGCTGCAGCTGGCCCGCCGCCTCCACGAGGAGCACGTCCGCGAGGGCGTCGAGAAGCGCGACGCGCTGATCGCCGAGGGCCACGCCACCGCCGCGCGCATCGTCGCCGAGGCGGAAGCCAAGCAGCGGGCCCAGCTCACCACCCTTGAGCAGGAGCGCTCGACCCTCGAGCGTGAGATCGACAAGCTGCGCACCTTCGAGCGCGAGTACCGCCAGAAGCTGCGCGGCTACATCGAGAGCCAGCTGCGCGAGCTCGAGACCTCCAAGGGCCAGAACCTCGGCTCGAACGGGGCTCAGGCAGGCGACAAGGCCGCCCCGGCCCCGACGCACGCCGCCTCACCGACCCCGGCTCCCGCCGGCGCCGGCGTGTTCGGCGGATCGACCCCTCCGGCGAACTACGCGGGCTTTGGCGGAGGCAGCTGAGCCGCGAGCGGAGTCTTCCGCAGAACGAGCACGGACACGTGTGTCCGTGCTCGTTCTGCTGATCTCTGTCGCTCTCGCGGTCTACGCGCTCGACCAGCTGTCCAAGTACTTCGTCGTCGAATCCCTGACCCCCGGCGAGGCCGTGCCGGTGCTGGGGGAGCTGCTTCAGTTCCGCTTCGTCCGCAACTCCGGCGCCGCATTCTCGCTCGGCGCCGGCTACACGTGGATCTTCTCCATCGTGGCGGCCGCCGTCACCGTCTTCATCGTGATCTTCGCCGGCCGGATCAGGTCGCTCGCCTGGGCGACGGTGTTCGGACTGCTCCTCGGCGGCACGGTGGGGAACCTCACCGACCGGCTCTTCCGGGAGCCGGGCTTCGGCACCGGGCACGTGATCGACTTCCTGCAGCTCTACGCGTTCCCGGCGATCTTCAACGTCGCCGACATCGCCGTGGTCTCGAGCATGGGCCTCTTCATCCTGCTCACACTCCTCGGTGTCGGGCTGGACGGCAGCCGGCATGGGAAGGCTCCGGCCCAGTCCGGCCCAACCGAGTCGAGTCCCGCCGAACCGGGCCCGGCGGCATGAGCCGCGGGCGCCGATGAGCGAGACCCGCAGCCTGCCGGTCCCGGACGGCCTCGCGGGCGAGCGTGTCGACAGCGCCCTCGCGAAGCTCCTCGGCTTCTCACGCAGCTTCGCCGCCGAGGTCGCCGAGGCGGGCGGGGTCGCGCTGGACGGGCGGGTGCTCGGCAAGTCCGACCGGCTGCTGCCGGGCGGCTGGCTCGAGGTGTCGTGGGAGCCGAAGCAGGCGCCGTCCGTGGTGCCGATCGCCGTGCCGGAACTCACCATCGTGCACGATGACGACGACCTCGTCGTGATCGACAAGCCGATCGGCGTGGCCGCTCACCCCTCCGTCGGGTGGGACGGCCCCACCGTGCTCGGCGCCCTCGCCGCGGCCGGCTTCCGCGTCAGCACCTCCGGCGCCGCAGAACGCGCCGGCATCGTGCACCGCCTCGACGTCGGCACCAGCGGCCTGATGGTGGTCGCGAAGTCGGAGCGCGCCTACTCGTCGCTGAAGCGGGCGTTCCACGACCGCGAGGTGGAGAAGGTCTACCACGCGGTCGTGCAGGGGCACCCGGACCCCCTCGCCGGCACCATCGACGCCCCCATCGGGCGCCACCCGAGCGCCGACTGGAAGTTCGCAGTCGTCGCCGACGGCAAGCCCTCGGTGACCCACTACGAGACCCTCGAGGCGTTCCCAGGAGCGTCCCTGCTGGAGGTTCATCTCGAGACCGGCCGCACCCATCAGATCCGCGTGCACATGGCCGCGCAGCGGCATCCCTGTATCGGCGACCTCACGTACGGGGCGGACCCCACCGTCGCCGCGAAGCTCGGCCTCACGCGGCAGTGGCTGCACGCCGTCCGGCTCGGCTTCCGGCATCCGGCGACCGGCTCCCACGTCGAGTTCGAGACCCGCTATCCCGACGACCTGCAGCTGGCGCTCGATCGGCTCCGCGGGGATTGAGCCGCCCGGCTCGTCATCGCGTCCGCGTCGTCGGCACGGCTTACGATTGACGCGCGGACGGTGGCGGGCCCGTCCGGCGCGACGGAGGACCTGTGGCATCGAACGACTCATTCGTGCATCTGCATGTGCACAGCGAGTACTCGATGCTCGACGGTGCCGCGCGCGTCAAGCCGCTGATCGCCGCCGCCGTCGAGCAGGGGATGCCGGCCATCGCGGTCACCGACCATGGCAACACGTTCGGCGCATACGACTTCTGGAAGACCGCGAAGGGTGCCGGAATCAAGCCGATCATCGGCACCGAGGCATACCTGACACCGGGCACGCACCGCAGCGACAAGACGCGCGTGCGCTGGGGGAACGGGGGAGAGGACGACGTCTCCGGCGCCGGCGCCTACACCCACATGACGCTCCTCGCGGCGACCACCGAAGGCATGCACAACCTGTTCCGGCTGTCGTCGCTGGCATCGATCGAGGGCTACTACTTCAAGCCCCGCATGGATCGCGAGCTGCTCAGCAGGTACGGCAAGGGGCTCATCGCCACAACGGGCTGCCCCAGCGGTGAGGTGCAGACCCGGCTGCGGCTCGGGCAGTACGAGGAGGCCAAGAAGGCCGCAGCCGACTACCGCGACATCTTCGGCAAGGAGAACTTCTTCGCCGAGATCATGGACCACGGGCTCGGCATCGAGCGCCGCATCATGGCCGACCTCATCCGCCTCGCGAAGGAGCTCGACCTGCCGCTGGTCGCCACGAACGACCTCCACTACACGCACGCAGCGGACGCGGCGTCCCACGCGGCGCTGCTGTGCGTGCAGTCCGGCAGCACCCTCGACGACCCCAACCGGTTCAAGTTCGACGCGGACGAGTTCTACCTCAAGTCCGCGACCGAGATGCGGCATCTGTTCCGCGACCACCCCGAGGCGTGCGACAACACCCTGCTCATCGCCGAGAAGTGCGACGTCGCGTTCAACGAGAGCGCCAACTACATGCCGCGGTTCCCGGTGCCGCCGGCGGAGACCGAGGACTCCTGGTTCATCAAGGAGGTCGACGCCGGACTGGAGCGCCGCTACCCGAACGGGATCAGCGCGGAGGTGCGCGCTCAGGCGGAGTACGAGAAGGGCGTCATCACCCAGATGGGGTTCCCCGGCTACTTCCTCGTGGTCGCCGACTTCATCAACTGGTCGAAGCGGAACGGCATCCGCGTCGGTCCCGGGCGCGGATCGGGCGCCGGATCGATGGCGGCATACGCGATGGGGATCACCGACCTCGACCCGCTCCGGCACGGTCTCATCTTCGAACGGTTCCTCAACCCGGACCGCGTCTCGATGCCAGACTTCGATGTGGACTTCGACGAGCGCCGGCGCGGTGAGGTCATCCGCTATGTCACCGACAAGTACGGCGACGAGCGGGTCGCGCAGATCGTCACCTACGGCACCATCAAGGCGAAGCAGGCGCTGAAGGACTCCTCCCGCGTGCTCGGCTTCCCGTTCGGCATGGGGGAGAAGCTCACCAAGGCCATGCCGCCCGCGGTGATGGGCAAGGACATCCCGCTGTCCGGGATCCTCGACAGGAACCACGAGCGCTACAAGGAGGCCGCGGACATCCGCGCGATCCTCGAGACCGACGCCGAGGCCAAGCAGGTCTTCGAGACGGCGCTCGGCATCGAGAACCTGAAGCGCCAGTGGGGTGTGCACGCCGCCGGTGTCATCATGTCGAGCGAACCGCTGATCGACATCATCCCGATCATGAAGCGGGAGCAGGACGGCCAGATCGTCACCCAGTTCGACTACCCGGCGTGCGAGTCGCTCGGCCTGATCAAGATGGACTTCCTGGGTCTTCGGAACCTGACCATCATCGACGACGCCCTCGACAACATCCAGGCGAACCGGGGATTCCGGCCGGTGCTGGAGGACCTCGAGCTCGACGACCAGCCGGCATACGACCTGCTCGCCCGCGGCGACACGCTCGGCGTGTTCCAGCTCGACGGCGGGCCGATGCGCGGCCTGCTGCGCCTCCTGAAGCCCGACAACTTCGAGGACATCTCCGCCGTCATCGCGCTGTACCGTCCCGGCCCGATGGGCGCGAACTCGCACACCAATTACGCCCTCCGCAAGAACGGGCTGCAGGAGATCACGCCGATCCACCCCGAGCTCGAGGAGCCGCTGGCTGAGATCCTCTCGACGAGCTACGGCCTCATCATCTACCAGGAGCAGGTGATGGCGATCGCGCAGAAGGTCGCAGGCTTCTCGCTCGGCCAAGCCGACATCCTTCGCCGCGCGATGGGCAAGAAGAAGAAGTCGGAGCTGGACAAGCAGTTCGAGGGCTTCTCAGGCGGCATGAAGGCGAACGGGTTCTCCGACGCCGCCGTCAAGACGCTGTGGGACATCCTGCTGCCGTTCTCCGACTACGCGTTCAACAAGGCGCACTCCGCCGCATACGGGGTGCTGTCCTACTGGACCGCGTACCTCAAGGCGCACTACCCGGCCGAATACATGGCGGCGCTGCTGACGAGCGTCGGCGACGCCCGCGACAAGCTCGCGGTGTACCTCAACGAGTGCCGCAGGATGGGCATCAAGGTGCTTCCGCCTGACGTCAACGAGTCGATCGGCTTCTTCGCCGCCGTCGGCGAGGACATCCGCTTCGGCCTCGGCGCCGTTCGGAACGTCGGCTTCAACGTCGTCGAATCGATCCGGGCTGCACGGGAGGCGAAGGGGCGCTTCGAGTCGTTCCACGACTTCCTGAAGAAGGTGCCGCTGCCGGTGGCCAACAAGCGGACGGTGGAGTCGCTGATCAAGGCCGGCGCGTTCGACTCGCTCGGCGCGACCCGGCGGGCGCTGCTCGAGATCCACGAGGACGCGGTCGAGGCCGCGGTGAGCGAGAAGCGCGCCGAGGCGAACGGTCAGGTCGGCTTCGACTTCGACAGCCTGTGGGACGAGCCGCAGGCGGCGCAGAGCGTGCCCGACCGGCCGGAGTGGAACAAGCGCGACAAGCTGGCCTTCGAGCGCGAGATGCTCGGCCTCTACGTCTCCGACCACCCGCTGGCCGGACTCGAGCTGCAGCTGGCGAAGCACGCGACCATCTCGATCGAGAACATTCTCGAGTCCGACGCCTCCATCGACGGCGAGACCGTCACGATCGCGGGACTCCTCACCAGCGTGCAGCACCGCACGGCGAAGAACTCGGGCAACCAGTACGGCATGGTGACCATCGAGGACTTCGGCGGTGAGATCACCGCCATGTTCATGGGCAAGACCTACCAGGAGTTCGCGCCGGCCCTGGTCAGCGACACCATCGTGGTGGTCAAGGGCCGCGTGAGCGTGCGTGACGACGGCATGAACATGCACGCGGTCAGCATGTTCACGCCCGACCTGGGTCCGGGGCTCGGCTCCGGGCCGCTCGTCATCTCGGTGGCGGAGCAACGGGCGACCACGGATGTGGTGAGCGCCCTCAACGACGTGCTGATCCGGCACGCGGGCGCCAACGAGGTGCGGCTGAAGCTGGTGAAGGGTGACACCGCCCGGATCTTCGAGATCCCGTATCCGGTGACGGTGAGCGCGGACCTCTACGGCGAGCTGAAGACCCTGCTCGGCCCGAACTGCTTCACCTGATCAAGCACCGATCCCTACAGCTCCGGCCCGAGCCGGTGGTACGTCCGCTCCGCGTAGATCAGCCCCTCGTCGTACTCGCCGAGCTCGCCGACCTCGACCTCGACCACGACGACGGCATTGTTCGCGACCGGCACCCGCTCGACGATCCTGCCGAGCATCCAGGCCGGCACCCCTTTCAGCAGCGGCAGGCCCTGCGGCCCCGGCGACCAGTGGTCGCCCACGAACCGCTCCGCCGCGGGGCCTGCCATCTTGATGGCGAGCTCCTTGTCGTCGACGCCGAGCATGTGCACGAGCACGTGCTCGGTGCCCTCCATGGCGGGCCACGCGGATGAGACCCGAGCCATGTTGAAGCTGACCAGTGGCGGCACCGCGGCGAGCGAAGACACCGACGTCGCCGTGAATCCCACCGGCGTCCCGTCCGGCCGGCGTGCCGTGATGACGGCGACCCCCGCGGGGTGGCGGCGGAATACCTTCTTGAACTCCTCGGTCCGCTCGATGTCCGCCGCGCTCGGGATGTCGCTCATGTCCCCATTCAACCGTGCAGGCCTCCTGCGCCTTCCCGCGACGGACCCGGAGGGCTCAGTAGGATTCCGGGGTATGAGCCGGGGAAGCGCGTGGACGTTCCTCACCAACCATGCCCACGTGCTGATCTGCGTCGCCCGGGACCCAGGCATCCGGGTCCGCGATGTGGCCGAAACGGTCGGCATCACGGAGCGAGCGGCCCACGGCATCATCTCCGATCTGGTCGAGGCGGGCTACCTGCGCCGGGAGAAGTCCGGACGCAGGAACGTGTACGAGTGCGTCGAGGACATGCCGTTGCGGCACCCGGTGGAACGCGAGCACCTCATCGGGGAGCTGCTGGCGACCTTGACCCGCGATGCACCCACGGACGTCCCCGCTCGGCACCGGCGCCGTGTTGACCCGAACACATGAACTGTGGTTCACTAGTTGCCGGAGGGGAGTAGTCCCCGACGCCGCCTCGTCAATACGGTCCGTCCGAACGGACCCGGGTCGGCGACGCCGCCGGGCGTGATGAGACCTCCACGAGAAACTCGTGGAGGTTTTGCATGTCTGTTCCCGTCTGGGCCTGGGCCGCCGTTCTCGGCGTCATCCTGGTCATGCTCTTGATCGACCTGGTCGCCCACCGGCGTGCTCACGTCATCGGAGTGAAGGAGGCCGCTGCCTGGTCGGTGGTGTGGGTCTGCTCCGGCGTTGCGTTCGGGGTGATCGTCTGGTCGACGTGGGGTGCCGAGTTCGGCCAGCAGTATTTCGCCGGCTACCTCATCGAGAAGTCGCTCGCCGTGGACAACGTGTTCGTCTGGGCGATCATCTTCAGCGCGTTCGCGGTCCCGCGGGCCTTCCAGCACCGAGTGCTGTTCCTCGGCGTGCTCGGCGCGCTCGTCTTCCGCGGCATCTTCATCGCCGCTGGCGCGCTGCTGATCGAGCAGTTCAGCTGGCTCCTGTACGTCTTCGCGGCCTTCCTGATCTACACCGGATACCGGATGGCGCGGACCCGCAACGAGCATGCGCATCCGGAACGGTCGCGGGTGCTCACGCTGTTCCGCAGATTCGTGCCGATGACCGACCTGTATGTCGGCCAGCGCTTCCTCGTGCGCAAGGCCGGGGTGGTGCTCGCAACGCCGTTGCTTGCCGTCCTCGTCCTCGTCGAGGTCACCGACATCGTGTTCGCCGTCGACTCCATCCCCGCCATCTTCGCGGTGACTGCGGAGCCGTTCCTCGTCTTCACCGCGAACGCCTTCGCGATCCTGGGGCTCCGAGCCATGTACTTCCTGCTCGCCGACCTCATCCACCGGTTCGTCTACCTCAAGGTCGGCCTCGCCATCGTGCTGATCTGGGTGGGCCTGAAGATGCTCCTCCTCGACGTGTTCTACATCCCGACTCTCGTCAGCCTGACGGTGGTCGCCGCGGTGATCGCCGTGTCCATTCTCGTGAGCTTCCGCGCCACGAAGGGGCAGGCCCGCTCGCCCCTGGCAGCCGAGCAGGCCGGTGCATTCCGGGTGGCGACGCCCGAGGAGACGGCGGAGCTCGAGACGCTGTGGACACGCCGCCGGCTGAGCGCGGCGCCCACGTCCGACGAAGCCGCGAGCGAGGGGAGCCGTCGATGACCACCCCCGACACTCGTACTCGCACCGGGAAGCCGATCGCGATCCTCGCAGGCGGTCAGGACGAGGACACTCTCGCACTGCTGCGTCACGCTGCGGAGACGGCAGGGGCGAGGTTCGTGCTGCTGCTGGTGCCGGTCAAGGCGGCCGGGTTCAGTCTCGACCCCGCGTTGATCGCCTTCCTCCATCACAGGCGCGCCGCCGAAGTCGAGCGTCTGTCTACGCTCGCCCGGCAGGTGCTGGGAAGCGAGGTGCGCCTCGAGACCCGCTGTCTCCCCGCGAGCGGAGGAGCGGATCGCATCCTGGAGCGTGCGCGCCGCGCGGCGGAGCGGGCCGGGGCCACCCGGCTCGCTCGGGAGGGCACCGGGGAGGGGGACCGCATCACGGTGGACCCGATCGCCGGCCGGAGCGCGGCAACTAGCATTGGGAGGTCATGATCGCGCTCCTCGACCTCCGCTCAGAGCACCACACCGGCGTCCGGCTGTCGCGGCTCCTGCCGCGTCCCAGCACCGACGTCGCGTCGGCGGAGGCGGCCGCCCACCAGCTCGTCGAGGATGTCCGGTCGCGTGGTGTGGAGGCGCTGCTCGAGCAGGCGGAGCGCTTCGACGGGGTGCGTCCGCCCGCCATCCGCGTGCCCTTGGCAGACCTCGACCGGGCCCTGCAGACGCTCGCCCCCGACGTCCGGGGCGCTCTGGAGGAGGCGATCGCCCGGGTCCGGCAAGCGAGCGCCGCCCAGGTGCCGCCCGAGCGCGTGACGCGGATCGCCGACGGCGCCGAGATCGTGCAGCGCTGGCAGCCCGTCTCCCGGGTGGGACTGTACGTGCCCGGCGGCAAGGCGGTCTACCCGTCCAGCGTCGTGATGAACGTGGTCCCCGCACAGGTCGCCGGTGTCGGCTCGATCGCCGTGGCGTCACCGGCGCAGCGTGCGTTCGGGGGAGCGGTGCACCCGGTCATCCTGGGGGCCGCCCGGCTGCTCGGGATCGAGGAGGTGTACGCGATGGGCGGTGCGGGCGCGATCGGTGCGTTCGCGCACGGGGTGGAGAGCCTCGGCCTCGATCCCGTCGACGTGATCACCGGTCCCGGCAACGTGTTCGTCGCCGCCGCCAAGCGCGCCGTGAAGGGCGTCGTGGGCATCGACTCCGAGGCCGGCCCGACCGAGATCCTGATCCTCGCCGACGACGCTGCCGACCCGCGCGTCATCGCCGCTGACTTGATCAGCCAGGCCGAGCACGACGAGCTGGCCGCCGCGGTGCTCGTCACCGACTCGGATGACCTTGCCGCCCGCGTCATCACCGAGCTGGAGCGGCAGGTCCCGGCGACGAGGCACTCGGAGCGGGTGCGCGCCGCCCTCACCGGGCCGCAGTCGGCGATCGTGCTGGTGCGCGACCTCGACGAGGGCGCCGACGTCTCCAACGCGTACGCTCCGGAGCACCTGGAGATCCAGACCGTCGACCCGGAGTCGCTGCTCGCGCGGATCGACAACGCCGGCGTCGTCTTTCTGGGCCGCTCCGCTCCGGTCAGCCTCGGCGACTACCTCGCCGGCTCGAATCACGTGCTCCCAACCGGTGGGCAGTCGCGGTTCTCCTCGGGGCTCGGCACTTCCACGTTCCTCCGCCCCCAGCAGGTCGTGCGCTACTCCGCGGACGCTCTCGCCGCGGTGCGCGACGGCATCCGGGCGCTGAGCGACGCGGAGGATTTGCCCGCCCACGGCGACGCCGTGGACGCCCGCTTCTCCGAGTAGCCCCGCCACGAAAGCGGCCCGAATCGGCATAACCGGGCCGCCGCGGCGGCCCCGTTATGCCGATTCGGGCCGTGTTGTGCCCGGGCAATCGTTTCTGGTGGCGGGTACGGCCGAGAGGTATTCATCGCATGGATACCCAGGTATACGAAATGCGCGCTGTGACAACCAGCCGGCGTTTGCGAGACTGAAAGCGCATCAGCAGCGACGCCCGTGCCGGTCACGAGTCTCGCCCGGCAGCGGGCGGGTTCTGCGGCCGAGCGTCGCGACGCGGATGCCCCGAAATAGAGGCGCACGCCTCCAGGCGGTCAAGCGACAGCCGCCGTCCAGCTCGCTGGACGGTCCTGGAGGAGGCGCCATGACGACCCAGACGACCCGGACCAGCAGGTGGCGCGACGCGCCCCGCGCCGGCACGTCCACCGGGTGCGGCTTCCCGGCTTCCGGGCGTCGCAATCAACAGCACCAGTCGAAGGAGACGACCATGCATCCGACCCAGTCCGAATCCGAAGCGGGAGCGGGCCGATGATCCCGGACCGGCTGATCGAAGAGGGCACCCTCAGAACCGACGGCACCCGCACTTCCGTCGAGGTCCGGATCCCGTGGTACCGGGCGATCCCGGCGTCGTGCATCGCGGACGTCGAGCTGACGGTGGACGGCGCATCCGCGCCCCGCGAATCCATCACCTGGACCATGAACGACCGCACCTTCACCCTCGACGAGCTGCCGGAGGAGACCGACGAGTGGTGGTACGTGCTCGATTCCGCGGTGGTGAGCGGGGAGTTGCCGGTCGTCGGCGACCGCGAGCACACCGTCGAGGTGGGCCTGAAGCTCTACATCCCGTACATCATCACCGACCACGGGGTCCTGCAGATCGAAGAGCACAACACCAAGACGATGAAGGCCGAAGAGACGAAAGCGGAGGCAATCGATGCCTGAGCTCGGAACCCCCATCCAGGGAGTGACCCTGTACAGCTTCACCCGAGCCTTCCATCGGCGCGAGTACGACCTCGAGGGGCTCATCCGCAAGACCGCCGAGTCCGGATTCGGCCCGGGGCTGGAGATCATCGGCTTCTCGGGATTCAAGAACTTCCCGAACCTCTCGGATGAGTACGTCGACTGGTTCCGCGGGTTGATCGACGAGACCGGGCTCGTGCCGACCTCGCTCGCGGTGAACACCGACGTCGGCATCCGCCGCGACCGGCTGATGACGGACGACGAGCTGGTCGAGTACATGGCCCGGCAGATCGATGTGGCCGCCAGGCTCGGCTTCCGGATCGCGCGCGTCCAGATCTCCCTCACGCCGGACTCGATGGAGCAGCTCCTGCCGCTCGCCGAGCGCCACGGTGTGACGCTCGCGCTCGAGGTGCACGCCCACCAGCACGCGCACCACCCGGCGATCCTCCGCCTCCGGGACCGCTTCGAGAAGCTCGGATCACCGCTGCTCGGCTTCACCGCTGACTGGGGCGCGACCGTCTCGGGCTTCGCGCCGTCGCTGCTCGAGGCATACCGGCGGCGCGACGCGTCGCCGGAGCTGCTGAAGGCCGTCGTCGACCTGTGGGAGCAGTACTACCGCGAGGGCCCGCCGGCGGATGAGCCGGCGCACGGCAAGCGGTTCGGCGCGTTCATCGGCCTCGCTGCCCGGCACGGCCGTCCGGAGCTCGGCATCGATTTCGCCATCAACGGCACCGGGCTGTTCGGCCCGGCACCAGTGGAGTCGTGGCGGGAGATCATGCCGTGGATCCGGCACGTGCACGGCAAGTTCTTCGGCATCGACGAGAACGGTGAGGAGCCATCGGTTCCCGTCCGCGAGCTCATCTCGCTGCTCGTCGAATCCGGCTACAGCGGCGCCATCTCGAGCGAGTACGAGGGCTGGCACTGGAACTACTGGGAGAACGCCTTCGACATCATCCGCGGGGAGCAGGCCGTGCAGCGCAGCGCCGCCGCGGACGCCGGCTCCCGGATGATCACCGACGCCGACGAGGCACGACGGGTGCTCGACGCCCACCTCGCCCAGCCCCACACCGTCTGACCGGCAAGGAGAACGCTATGACCACGCAGACCAGCACGGATGCCCCGGGAACCGGCATCGCCGGCACCGGCATCGACCTCGGGCTGACCCTCTACTCGCTCACGTCGGAGTGGGCGGCCGGTCACTACACGATCGGCAGCCTCCTCGAGACCGTCGCGGAGCAGGGCCTCGGCCCCGGAGTCGAGTTCAACGGCGCGCAGATGCTGCGCTCCTACCCGCGGGTGGAGGACGAATTCCTCCGCACCTGGCGGGACGGGCTCGACGAATACGGCCTGGTGCCGAGCGCATTCGGCACGAACCTCGACATGGGCCGCCGCAAGGGCGACGACATGAACCCGGACGAGGAGTTCGAGTTCATGGAGATCCAGCTGCGAACCGCCCACACCCTCGGCTTCAAGCGGATCGTCATCCGGTCCGCTGGGGCCGAGCTGCTGCGCCGGCTGCTGCCGGTGGCGGACGAGCTGGACCTGCGCCTCGGCTACGAGATCCACGCCCCGTCCGGTCCGAACGACCCGAAGGTGCTGCAGATCCGGGAGATGTACGAGGACATCGGCTCCGACCGATTCGGATTCACCGCCGATTTCAGCTCCACCATGCACAGCCTTTCGCCGACCCTGTTCCGCACGCTCCGCAGCATGGGCCTGAACGACGAGCACCTCTCCGCCATGCAGGACTTCTGGAAGCAGCCCCTTCCGATGCACGAGCGGAACTCGGGCTTCGAGGAGTACCTCCGCTCCGTCGGCGTTGACCCCAAGAGCCTCGGCCCGTTCTCGCGACTGGCGTTCAACATGCACGGCCTTGTCGCGCCCGAGGAGTGGCTCGACATCATGCCGCAGATGATCCATGTGCACGCCAAGTTCTACGACATCGATGAGCACGGCGACGAGCCGGCCATGGACATCCCGCGGATCGTCCGGCAGTTCGTGCAGGGCGGATACCGCGGGTACCTGTCCAGCGAGTGGGAGGGTCATGCCTTCGCCGATCTCGGCGAGTCGGACCCGATCGCACTGGTCAAGGGACAGCACAAGCTCATGCGGCAGGCGATCGAAGACGCCGCCTCCACCACATCCGGCACCTCGAAGTAGAGCGAGAGCGACATGGCAACTCACAACACCCTGTTCCAGGAGCACGACGTCCGCCCGCACCCTGACGGCATCGCGGTCTCCGTGCAGCTTCCCTGGTACCGCAGCCTCTGGCTCTCCGCTGTCGACGATGTCGCCGTGAAGATCGACGGCCGGGAGATCCCGCGCGAGTCACTCCGCTGGGAGCTCGAGGGCAGGTCGTACCGGATCGACGAGCTGCCGCAGCAGTCGGAGACCCTCTGGTTCCTCCAGGACCGCGCCGACGTGATCGTGCCGCTCGACGAGCAGCCGAAGCCGGGCGACTCGCTTCGGGTCGAGGTGACGCTCGAGCTCCGGCTGCTCTACATGCAGATCGCTCCGCAGCGCTACGTCCCCAACCGCGTCGTGGTCGAGAAGGAGGTCGTGTTCGCATGACGTACACGCTCGCCCCGAACATCGAGCTGCTCTTCACGGAGGCCGGTGACTACTCCGACCGGGTGCGCGCGGCCGCGGCATCCGGGTTCTCCGCGGTCGAGATGTGGGGGCCGACCGGTGTGGACGCGCCCGCGAAGCCGAAGGACCTGCCGGCGCTGAAGTCCGCGCTGGAGGAGACCGGCACGCAACTGACCGCGCAGCTGTCCGAGCCGCGCACGCAGTTCATGATTCCCCCGAAGGACCATTCCGAGTTCTACCGCAAGCTGGATGAGGGCGTTAGCATCGCCCAGGACCTGAGGTGCCCGCGTATCGTCGTCGGCAGCGGCACGGGGTTCGGCGGCAGCAAGCGGCAGACGCAGCTCGACGAGCTGATCGAGATCTACCGCAAGGCGATCGCCCAGATCGACGGCTCCGGCATCGTGCTCGTGCTCGAACCGGTCAACGTGCGCGTCGACCACCCGGGAGCGCTGCTCGACCGCACCAGCGAGGCCGTGTACGTCGCCCGTGGCGTGGACTCGCCGTTCTTCGGGGTGCTCTACGACCTCTACCACTCGACCGTCGAAGGGGAGGATGTCGCCGCCGAGTTGAAGAACGCCGGCGACCTCGTCCGGTACGTGCAGCTCGCTGACGCACCCGGACGCGGCGAGCCGGGAACCGGAGACATCGACTGGCCGGCGGCGCTCGCCACACTCCGCGCGTCCGGGTACGACGGACCGATCGGCCTCGAGTACTACCCGCAGACGCCGTCGGAGGAGTCCGTGCGCTACATCCGTGAGCTGGCGGCGTCAGCCTGAACGCGCCGGGACGGGCGGGACGCTGATCAGTCGGCGATCAGCGTCCCGCCGTCGACGACGATGTTCTGGCCGGTCGTGAAGGCGCCCGCCTCGGAGGCCAGCCAGAGCACCGTGCCGGCGACGTGGTGGGCATGGCCGAACCGGTGCAGCGGCGTGCGGGCGAGCCGGATCAGCGCCACCGCGCCGTTGTCGGTGATGGGCTTCGCGAAATCTGTGTCGATCACGCCGGGTGAGATCGCGTTCACCCGGACGTTCCGGTCGCCCCACTGGACGGCGAGATTCCTCGCCAGCTGCGCGTTGGCAGCCTTGGTGATCCCGTAGAGCCCGAGCATGCGGTTGCCGCGCAGCCCGGCGATGCTCGACATCACGAGAAAGGAACCCCCGCCGCCGTCCGCCATGGGCGGAATTGCGAGATTCGCCAAGCGGAGGACACCCCGCACGTGGAGGTCGAACATGGCGTCGAGCTGCTCATCGGTGCTCGTCAGGTGCGTGCCGCTGTCGAGCGCGACCCCCGCGTTCGCCACCACCGTGTCGATCCGTCCGTACTCGGACAGCGCGAACTGGACGACCTCTCGCAGCCGGCTCTCGTTGCGCGCGTCGCACGTGCGGCCGACGACGGGGAGTCCTTCGTTCGCCAGCGCCGATGCGACCCGCTCCGGCTGCTCCTCGGGAAGCCCGGTGAGCACGGTGGTCGCTCCCGCCGAGGCGAGGAGACGGGCGGTGGACAGCCCGATCCCGCGCGTGGCACCGGTCACGAGCGCGACCGTGCCGGCCAGGGAGAACAGCTCGACAGCCGACGGCGGCTGGAGTTCGTCCATGTTCGAACTCAGCCGCTCGTCGGAGCTTTGACGCCGGTGAGCCAGTCGAAGATGCGCTCGACGCTCGACCGGCCTTCCGCCGAGTGGGGCTGGTCCAGATGCCCGTGCGCGGCCTCCGGCTCGACCTCGACGAGCACGCGCCCGCCGGCGTCTCGAAGCTGACGCCCGAACGCCTCCCCGGACGCCCGGAGGGGGTCGGTGTCGGCGTTCAGGATGTACACCGGCGGGAACCCGGACGCCTCACCATGACCAGGGAACGCCACGGGGTCGGTGAGCCCCTCCTCTGAGCCGGTGAAGTTCAGGTTGAGCTGCCGCATCACCTCCAACGGCATGCCGCCATGTTCCTCGAGCTTCCCGTGCAGCTCCTCGGATGGCTCCGGCATGGTGGAGTGCAGCGCCGGGTAGACGATCACCAGGCTCGCCGGCAGGACGCCGCCGGCGTCCCGGAGTCGCGCGATGACGCCCGCCGTGAGATTGCCCCCGGCGCTCGCGCCACCGAGGTGCAGGCGGCCGACGGTCACGCCGAGCCGATCGATGTTCGCCACCGCCCACTCCCACGCCGCCAGCACGTCGTCCGACGGTACGGGGAACCGGACGCCGTTCAGAGCCTTCGAGTAGTCGACCGCCAGCACGCTCACTCCTCGAGCGGCGAGGGAGAGGGCGACCCAGTGCGACTCCGGCATGTCGAGGTGGCCGCCGACGAAGGCGCCGCCGTGCGCCCAGACGAGTCCCGCGATCGGCGTGGCGTCCGGCAGGCGGTACAGCCGCGCCGGCTGCTCGCCGTGAGGGGTCGCGATGGTCAGATCAGTGACGTTGACCGCGCCGAGCTCCGGATACGCGGAGATCAGGGAGGCCGTGTCGATGTCGGTCCTGGGATCCGGCTGTTCTCCGTGCGTCTCCAGATGCCGGATCATGTCTGGCACGGACATCCGGCGGATGTCTGTCATCGTGCGGCGGCGGGCGCTGCGGCAAGGGTGCGTATGAGCGCGTGCTGGCGGCGCAGCTGGTCGGAGGCCCGGTACGCGATCCGGTCCCCCTCGTACTCGCTCGACAGGTATCCCGTGTAGCCGGACTCGTCGACGACCTGCAGGATCTCCGCCCACGGGATCTCGGAGTCGACGAGATCGTCGTCGATGGAGTGGAACTTCGCCTGGAAGTAGACGACGTGGTCCATCACGGCCCGGAGATCCGAGACGGGGACCACGGGCGGATTGGGGAACGACGGACCGCCCCCTGTGCCGAGCCGAGACGAGATACCGGGCTCCGTGCGGCGGTAGTGGGAGCGCTGGAAGACGCCGGTGTCCATCAGCAGCCCGAAGTGCTTCGTGCCGGTGCGCTCGATGAACGCGACATAGTCGTCGACCGTCTGGGAGACGATCGGCGTCGGCCAGTGGATCTCGGGGCAGATGATGATGCCCTTCTCCGCCGCGAAGTCGAGGTTGCGCTCGACCACCTCGGACCAGATGGGGTCGGGCACCAGGTCTTCGGTCACCACGCCGATCTTCGGGCGCACGAACGAGAAGCCGAGCCGGGATGCGATCCGCAGGTCGAGGGCGAGCTGCTCGGTGCCTTCCTCGACGGTCATGCCGCGGTCCAGGTTGCGGCGGGTGTCGAGCCACGAGCCGTAGCAGGTGGGGGTGAGCCCGAGTTCGCCGACGAGCGCGTGCCACCAGTCGATCCACTCGGTCGAAGGCTCGGGGTAGCCGAGCACGTGACCCTCGCCGAGGATCTCGATGCCGGTGGCACCCAGGTCTTCGATGTCGCGGGCGCAGTCCTCGAGGTCCATCACGACCCCGAAGTCGCCGGTGTAGCTGTAGACGGAGACGCCCAGCTGGAACTTCGGTTCGGTGCTCATCGGACGATCGTCGCCTTTCGTGTCGCGGTCCAGGTCTGCGGCTGCAGCTCGATCGGGATGTACGACATCCGGAACATCAGCGAGACGGTCACGTCATGAATCCCCACGGAAAGTCCGCCAGGCTTCGGGACTCGGAGCGTGGCCGCCTCGGTGAGCGGCCAGCGCGCGGTCGTCGAACTGCGCAGCTCCTCAGCGGTGTAGTCGTGTCCCTCGATCGACCAGCTGATCGCGTCCCCGGCGAAGCGCTCGCCGTCGACCTCGACCTCGACCCCGTGGATGAGATTCGTCCAGGTGCCCCGGTAGTACGGGGAGCGGATGCGCAGCTCGAAGCCGTCCGCCCCGTTCTCACCCGGCCGGTTCTTGAAACCCCGCGTCTGGATCAGGTGTTGCTCGAGCACTCGCGCCTCCGCTTCATTGCGTTCTCCTGTCGACTCTGCCGGGAACGGCGCCGTCGGGCGACGTGGAATTCCGTATGCCGCCTATCCATGAACCCGATACCGCGTACGGAGCGGAGGGGGTTCAGACTGGATGCATGGATTCCGCAAGTGTCATCGTCGCCGGAGCTCGGACGCCCGTCGGCAAGTTCCTGGGCGGGCTCTCGTCGCTCGCCGCGTATGAGCTCGGTGGGCTCGCGATCGCTGAGGCGCTCCGGCGAGCGGGGATCGAGGGTGCCGAGGTCGACCAGGTCGTGATGGGCCACGCGGTCCAGGCCGGCACCGGTCAGGCGCCCGCCCGCCGAGCGGCCGCGCTCGGTGGGATCCCGGCCACGGTGTTTGCGACGACGGTGAACACCGTCTGTCTCTCCGGCATCGACGCGGTCATCCAGGCGGACCGGCTGATCCGGCTGGGGGAGGCGGAGATCGTCGTCGCCGGCGGCATGGAGTCGATGTCGCAGGCGCCGCATCTGCAGACCGTGCGGAGCGCGGTGAAGTACGGCCGCGCGGCAATGGAGGACTCCCTCGAGCATGACGGATTGTGGGACTGGCGCACGAACCAGTCGATGGGCTCGTTGACGGACGCGGAGAACGCGGTCGCGGCGGAGTTCTCCCGTGAGGAGCAGGACGCGTACGCGGCGGGGTCGCACCAGCGGGCCGCGGCGGCGCAGGCGGACGGCTCGCTCACAGCGGAGATCGTGCCGGTGCAGGTGGCCGCCCGCAAGCAGACGATCGAGGTCGCCGCCGATGAGGGCGTGCGACCCGATACGACGGCAGAAGCGCTCGCGAAGCTTCCTCCGGCGTTCTCGCCCGACGGCACCATCACCGCCGGCTCGGCGTCGCCCCTCTCCGACGGCGCAGCCGCCGTGGTCGTGATGAGTCGCGCTGAGGCGGAGCGGCGCGGGTTGTCCTGGCTCGCCGAGGTCGGCACCAGCGGCCAGGTCGCCGGTCCGGATTCGTCTCTGCAGCTGCAGCCGTCGCGCGCGATCTTCCGTGCGCTGGAGCGAGCAGGATTGTCGGTCGAAGATCTCGATCTGGTGGAGATCAACGAGGCGTTCGCCGCCGTGGCGCTGGCCTCCATCCGGGATCTCGGCGCCGATCCGGAGATCGTCAACCCGACCGGCGGCGCGGTCGCGCTCGGGCATCCCCTCGGCATGTCAGGGGCGCGACTCGTGCTGTCGATCGCCACCGCCCTCGAACGGCGTGGCGGCGGCACCGGTGTCGCGTCGCTCTGCGGGGGCTCTGGACAGGGAAGCGCGCTGATCCTCACCCGGCCGCGGGCGTAGTGGCCGGGGTCGAGGACACCCGACTTCCCGGGCTCGACGGGAAGGTCATCGTCCTCACCGGGGCGTCCGGGGGTCAAGGCGTCGCCGAGACTGCGCTGCTGACGGTGAGCGGCGCCACGGTGGTCGCGACGGACCTCAGCGCCGAAGCCGGCGCGGAGCTCGCTGCCGTCGTGGACCGCCATCCGGAGAACGTGGTCTACCGGCGGCTCGATGTCACCTCGCCGGGCGCCTGGTCGGACCTGGCGACCGAGCTCGCAGGCAGGCACGGGACGATCCACGGGCTGGTCAACAACGCGGGCATCCCGATGCGTGCACGGCTCGGGGAAGTCGCACTCGACGACTGGAATCGTGCGCTCGCCGTGAACCTGACCGGCGCGATGCTCGGCATCCAGGCGCTCGTGCCGCTCATGACGGCAGGCGGCTCGATCGTCAACGTCGGCTCGGCGGCGGCGGTCATTCCGCACTCGGCCGCCGCCTACACCGCGAGCAAGTGGGGGCTCCGCGGGCTCAGCGGCGTGGCGGCGACGCAGCACGGGCCGGCCGGCATCCGCACGAATCTCGTGAACCCCGGGTACATCGAGACTCCGATGATGGCGAAGGCGGCGGTTGGGATGCTCGAGGCCCAGCTCGCCCTCACGCCGATGGAGCGCGTCGGCCGCCCGGAGGAGGTCGCCTCCGTCGTGGCGTTCCTGCTCTCCGATCTCGCCTCGTATGTCAACGGCGCGGAGATCGCTGTCGACGGCGGCTACACCTCATCGAGCGGCGTCAAGTACATGGCTGACACGATCGACGGCGCCGCGCGGCAAGAGTGAACACCGGGCGGCTCTCAAGAGGGCGGACGCACCACCTCACCGGTTTCAGACGACCGGCGTCCAGCCTCCAGCACGTCGAGGACATGGATGGCATCGTCCACGCTGACCGGGAGCTCACCGGCCCCGTGAAGGGCGAGCGCCAACTCCCGGTAGAACTCGGTCCAGGCGCCGGGAACGGTCGGCACGGTCTCCGTGCCGCCGGCCAGGTGCACGGCACCCCAGTCCGACTCCGGCTCCGCACCCCAGGACGGCGATCGAGGGTCGCCGCCCGCGATCAGCGCCGGCTGCTGACCGTCGAACCCGTGTTTCACGAACGAGCCGCTCAGGCCCTGCACCCGGAACCGGGGTGACGGGTCGCTGCGCACGAGTGCCATGCTCACGTGCGTGGTCACGCCGCCCATATGCCGGAGTGCGAGGAACACGTCGTCGTTCACCGCCGAGGCGGCCCGACGCTTCGCCACCTCGCCGTAGACGCTCTGCACGGGGCCGAACAGCGCCACCGCCTGATCGACGGCGTGGCTGCCGAACCCGCCGAGCGCGCCATCGACGCCCCCGGGGATCGCCTCGCCGCGCCAGCCGGGGGCGCTGCCGGGGAACCAGCGATCCATCGACGTGTCGAAGTGGAACACCTCGCCGAGCAGGCCGCTCTCGAGAACCCTGCGCACGGTGAGGAAGTCGCCGTCCCAGCGGCGGTTCTGGAAGGGGACGATCGGCAGGCCACGGTCACGGGCGAGGTCCCGCAGATGCCGTGCGGCGGCGGCAGTCGTCGCGAGCGGCTTGTCCACGACGGTGCCGAAGCCTGCCTCGAGAACCTCCTCCGTCACCTCCGCGTGCGAGGCGTCCGGGGTGGCGACGACGGCCAGCACGGGGCGGTCGTCGAGCGCCGCCAGTCCGGCCACCGAGCTCACGATCTGCGCGTCCGGGAATGCCGCGGCGGCCTCCGAGCGCGCGGAGCTGGAGCGGGCGACGATCGCTCCGACCGCGAGGCCGTCGACCGCGTCGATGAGTCGCCCATGCAGGCTGCGGCCGCTCATCCCGAACCCGACCAGGGCCAGCCGAAGGGGCGCCGTCATGCGCCCGCGCCGTGGGGCGGCAGCGCACGGTCGTAGAGCTCTCTGTGCTGGAGCGTCATGTCGAGGGGCCGGTAGGCGCCCGGATCGAGATACTCGTGGCCGCCCCACTCGCTGGTGATCGCGCCATCGAAGCCGATCGCGCCCAGTTCCCGGCGCAGATCGGCGATCGGCCGCGAGACGCGGCCGTCGGCATCCTCGAGGTCCCAGAACTTCAGGTGCACGATGCTCACCTCGGGGAGGAAGTCGCGGAACTCCGCCACCGTCGAGGAGCCGAAGCGCATGAACGGCATGGCGAGGAGGGGGTGAAGCGATGGCGGCAAGCCGGCCTCCGCTGTGAGCCGAGTGAACTCGCCGCGCACCTGCCCGCTGCGGTCGCCCGCCCAGTCCTCTTCGAGCAGCCGGATCGCGGACTCGGGCACCGAGTTGGCGCGCAGCTCCTCCACGTAGGTGGCAGGCACGGCCGGCATGCATGCGCTGGAATCGAACACGAAGCCGAGCAGGCCGCCGCCATGCTGTGCGGCGAACTCCCGTTGCCGGTCCAACTCGGGGGAGTCGATCCGCACCGGTCCCTGCACCTCCTGGTAGAGCGGGATCCCGTGGCGCTCCAGATGGGGGAGCAATCCTTCCTGCATCGCGGTATCGATGCCGAACATCACCTTGACTGCTGGAAAGCCCAACTTCGCCGCGGATGCCACCTGGTCGGCGAGGTACTGAACGGTCTCGTCCATCGTGAGGAGGCGGTCCGGGTGCAGCGCCAAGTCGGCGTAGATGCCGAGTTCTGTCAACTCCAGATCGAGCCGATCGGCAAGCTCCCGGAATTCGGCCGCCTCGGCGTCGCCGACTCGGGGGAGCCCGGGGAAGTGCTGGAACCCGTCGATCTCGATCCGGCGGATGCCGCCCTCGGTCGCAATGGTCTCGACGATCCCATTCGGGTCGGCGCCGGCGACGAGCTCGGTCGTGAACGAGAACAGCGTCACCGCCCAGTTCGGATCGGCCAGTGTCCTGTCGGCAGTCACTTCGTCGCACCTTCAAGAGTTGCACCGCGCACCTGGAGCTCCCGGGATGCTCGGACCGGGAGCACGAGCGGCCCGGCCGGGCCGAGAATCAGGTAGGGGATACGCAAGCGCAGGGTCAGGTCGACGCGTACGCGCCGTCCGGTCGGGACCGCAGGGCCCGAGCGGATGTGCAGACGGACTGGACGCCCGACGACCCAATAGTCCTGCCAACGCCCCGACAACTGCTGCGGTGCGACCAGCGCGCCGTCGACCTCGAACGCCAGGGCATCGTCGTTCACGGACTGCCCATCGAGAGCGACGTCGACCTCCTCGACGCAGGACCACGGCAGGCTGCGCATCCACGGCAGGCGCAGGGTGAGCACGTATCCGCCTGGTCCGCCGGTCAAACCGCCTTCGGACAGCATCGCTTGGTCGAATCCCATGGTTCTCCTATCTGTCGGCTGAAATGCGGACGGCTCAGCGATCGAACTTCAGCAGCCGCAGCCGAGCGGCTCCGATTCGGTCGCGGGGAACGATGGTCAACCGCTCATCGCCATTCAGCACCCGGCCGTCCTGCCACACCCCGTCGACCAGTCGCAGTTCGCGCACCGAGTCGACCTCGAGCTCCGCATCGTCGCTGGAGAAGTCGATCAAAGCCCCCTGGCCGAGGATGAGGAATGATCCGTCCGGCTGCCCGGCGACGAGCCCGAAGACCCGATCGTCGCCTCGGGTGATGCCGTGTGCGGCTCCCTCGGTCTCGTCGGGCAGCTCAGGTGGCGGCGGCAGCACCACGCCGGCGTCGAGCAGCATCGTGGCGTACAGCTTCGGCGCGTTCCGCACCGTGACGGTGACCCCGTTGATCTCGGCGCCGGCGGAGTCGTCGTCGGGACGGAGCGCGAACGCGAACATCGAGCCCGATCGCTGCGCGTCGACGATGGCCTTCGTCGATGCGAGAATCGTCCGCGCGGCCACGCTGAACTGGCTGCCGGGCCGCCCGTCCTCCACGCCGAACACCTGATAGCCGATCCCTCCGTACTGGCCGATCGCCAGGAACGCGTCGCCGGCGCGGAAGCGCGCCTCGGGGATGAAGAGCGGGTTCCCGGGAACGGCGTACTGCTCCATAACGGCACGGGAGTCCGGCACGTAGATGTCGGGGGCGAGGAAGTCCAGGGATGGCGCCGCTGAGCGCCACACACCGAGCATGGCGGCGGTCGGGCCACCGCTCGGATACGTGCCGGGAAGGTCACCAGGGGCCTGCGGGCCGAGCCACGCGTTCGCGTAGGCCGGGAGCGGTAGAACCTCCTTGCCGGCGGAGGCGAGGCTGCCCACGTACGAGGCGAACGCCCACGCCATGAAGGCCTCGTCTGCGACGGGTTCGCCGTCTCCGAAGATATCTGCCCACGAGCCGCTCCGCTCCGTCGCCGGCATCAGCGCTTGCCGCGCGTCCGGATCGAAGGTGTCGGGAACGTCGCGCAGGGCGCGGCGCAGCCGCTCGGGCACCTCCGCGTTCCACGCGTCCAGCGCCGCAGGGGAGCGGTCGCGGGATGAGCCGAGCAGACCGACCTCGTTCTCGACCTGCATGAGGATCACGGTGTGCTCAGGGTCGGTATCGGCCAGGTGCGACATCAGCGCACGGTACGCCGCCGTATCGGCCTCGAGGAGGGCTGCGGAAAAGACTGAGAGCACGGGCCGGCTCATCGACCCTTCGTACGTGAACGGTGTCGGCACCCGCGGTTCCGCCAGCACCGCACGGGGGAAGCGCTCGCGATCGCTCCGCACCCACGATGGTGCGTAGGTGGAGCTCGCATTCTTGAACGCGCCGAACCAGATCAGTACCAGACGCAGTCCGGCCGAGCGCGCACCGGCGAGCAGCATGTCGACGACCGTGAAGTCGAACGCTCCCTCGATCGGCTCCACCTGATCCCAGCCGACCGTGGCGATGACGCTGTTGAAGCCGGAGCCGCGCAGCTTCTCCCACACGCCCAGCATGTGCTCGGGGTCGGACGAACTCGAATTGTGCAGCTCGCCTCCGATGGCGAGGAACGGCGCTCCATCGACCACAAGCCGGGCGTGGCTCGCGCCGTATCGCTCGAGGCGGGGCATGTCGATCGCCGCCGCCCGGGCCGCGCCGGCCTGTCCCGGATCCCGCCCGTGGTTCTCGTCGTTGAGCATGGTCGCCTCCTGCTTCGCTGCAACATCGACTCTGCCGGTATCTGCGCCCGGAGCGGTGCGTCGATCCGGTATGGCGGGTATCGGGAGTGGTGATGCTCCAGTCGGATCGGCCATCGGAAATCGCGATAGCGGGCATCACCATCACACGGGCCGCGAGCAGGTCGGCGAACCGGCGCCCGGACGTAGGCTTGACCTCGACGTCGGGGTCCCCGGGACCCGTCGGACGGGCTCGAGCCCGGTCCGCGCACACGGCCGCGTCGTCCGCCCGTTGGCGGCTTTCTTGGCCACGGTGAATCCTCTTGAACCTCTCGCAGGCCCGGTTCCGGGCGCTCATCTTCGCACTGTTGCTCGTATCGCTGCTCGGCGCGCTCGACCACACCATCATCGCCTCGTCGCTGGCTACCGTCACCGGTGAACTCGGCGGTGTGGAGCACATGAGCTGGATGATCGTGTCCTACACGCTGGCCGTCACCATCGCGATGCCCGTATTCGGCCGTCTCGGTGACCTCTACGGCCGACGTGGGCTGTTCCTCGGCAGCCTGCTGCTCTTCCTCGCAGCGTCGGTGCTGTGCGGCTTCACCCAGGACATGATCCAGCTCGCCGGCGCCCGTGTGCTCCAGGGCATCGGGGGCGCCGGTGTCCAGATCCTGTCGCAGACGATCGTCGCGGACGTGGTCGCACCGCGGCAACGGGCGAAGTATCAGGGCATCATCGGGGCGGCGTTCCCGATCGCCATCGTTGTCGGGCCGCTCGCCGGCGGCGTGATCACCGACACGATCGGCTGGCGCTGGATCTTCTGGATCAACGCGCCGCTCGGCCTCCTGGCCCTCCTCCTCGCGTTCCGCGCCATCCCGTCATCCCGTCGGCACGACCGTGGCGGCACCTTCGACGTGCCGGGGGCGGTCCTGCTCGGAATCGCCACCACCGGCCTCGTGCTCGCCGTGACGTGGGGCGGGAGCATCCTGGACTGGCTCTCTCCGCAGATGATCGCGATCGTCGCCGTCACGGTGCTCACCGGCTTGGCATTCCTGTTCGTGGAGCGCAGGTCGAAGCATCCGCTGGTGCCGCTCGGCATCTTCCGCAGGCGAGTGGTGCTGATCGCCACGATCCTCTCGCTCGTCGTCGGCGTCGGGCTGTTCAGCGTCGTCTCGTACCTGCCTGCGTTCGTGCAGATGATGTACCGCACCTCCGCGACGGTGGCTGGGCTGGTGCCACTCGCGACCGTGCTGGGCATGCTCGTGACGTCGCTCGCCTCCGGCTTCCTGGTCAGCCGCACCGGCAAGTACCGCGCATTTCCCATCCTCGGCACGGCGGCCGGGGCGGTGGGGCTGATCGCGATGGCGTTCATCAACAGCGACGTTCCGCTGTGGGTTCCGGCGGCGCTCATGGCGGTGGTCGGCCTCGGGACGGGTGGGTTCATGCAGCTCGTCATCGTCATCGTGCAGGGGGACACCGACCCCAGGTCGCTCGGGGCGGTGACCTCGGCGGTCCATCTCGTGCGTCAGATCGGGTCCACGGTCGCCACGGCGCTCGTCGGCGGGGTCTTCGCGGCACGCCTGGTCGAAGGCCTGCCTGCCCGGGTCGACTCCGGATCCCTCACGCCCGCGGTGCTCCAGTCGCTTCCAGCCGCCACGCAGCTCGACGTCGCCGCCGCATACAGCAGCGCCATGGCACCGGTGTTCCTTGGGCTGGGTGCCGTGTACGCCGTCGGGTTCGTTGCGGCACTGCTGCTTCCGCACACCGAGCTGAGCGACCGGCTCGAGCCGGACCCCGCAGAGTCGAACGCAATCGCAATCTGATCCACTCGAAGAGGAGACACACCATGGCTACCGACACCGCCACATCCGGCCCCCGCGTCGTCATCATCGGCAGCGGACCGATCGGCGCGACCTACGCACGCCTGCTGCTGGAAGGCCACCCGACCGCCACCGTGCTGATGGCGGAGCTCGGCCCTCAGTTGACCGAGCGGCCAGGCATGAGCGTGCGGAACATCACCGACCCGGATGAGCGAGCGGCCGCCCGCGAACGGTCGCAAGGTCCGCAGGCCGGGGACTCCCGCCACGAGCTCGGCATCCCCGCGTCGATGGTGATGGAGGGCACGCTCACGGCGCGGCAAGGCACGCATCTGATCGACTTCGGCGGCCCCGGATCGGGACACACGGTCGGCTTCCCATCCGCCGCCGTCTCGACCAACGTCGGCGGCCAGGGCGCGCACTGGACGTGTGCCGTGCCCCGACCCGCGTTCAGCGAGCGCATCGCGTTCATCCCCGACGATGAGTGGGACGACGTGATCGGCGAAGCGGAGGTGCTGCTCCACACGACCAAGAACGCGTTCGGTCTCTCGGCGATGGGGCGCGCCATCCGGTCGGTGCTGCAGGAGGAGTTCGCCGGGGACCTTCCCGAGGGCTATGGCCCCGGGGTCCTGCCCGTCGCGGGTGACGAGGCCGAGGACGGCTCGATGACCTGGGCCGGCACCGACTTCGTGCTCGGTCCGCTGACCGAGGAGGACTCTCCGCTCGCCGAGCGATTCGAGCTTCGTCCGCTGACGCTCGGCCGCCGCATTCTCCACACCGACGGACACATCACCGGTGTGCTGCTCGAGAACGCCGTCACGGGCGAGCAGCAGGAGGTCGAGGCGGACGTGGTGGTCGTGGCGGCCGACGCGCTGCGGTCGCCGCAGCTGCTCTGGGCGTCCGGCATCCGCCCCGAAGCGCTCGGTCATTACCTCACAGAGCACCCGGTCATCTTCAGCACGGTCGCGCTCGACGCCGGAACGATGTCGAGATTCGCGACCGAGCAGGAGCTCGAGGACGAGCTCGCGCGTCGCGCCACCAACCCGTCGGACCCCGTCTCCGGCGTCAACCGCGTGCCGTTCTCCGAGCCGGACCACCCGTTCGCCGCGCAGATCATGTACTCCGAGAAGGCGCCGATGCCGATCGACCCGTCGCACCCGCTTGCCGACAGCAAATGGGGGTACGCGAACGTCGGTTGGGGATTGCGGAAGCACCCGCGGTTCGAGGATGCGGTGACGTTCGCCGACGACGAGCAGGACTACCGCGGCTTCCCGAACATGACGATCACCTACGAGCTCACCGAACGGGAGCTCGCGGAAGTCGAGCAGGCGAAAGTCTTCCAGCGCCGGGCTGCCGAGGCACTCGGCACATTCGTGCCGGGCGGCGAGCCGCGTCTCATGCCGAACGGCACAAGCCTGCACTACCAGGGCACCATGCGCATCGGCGAGACCGACGACGGAACGAGTGTGGCGGACGGATGGTCGAAGGTGTGGGGCTTCGACAACCTGCTGGTCGGCGGGAACGGCCTCATCCCGACGGCGACGGCCGTCAACCCGACGCTGACCAGTGTGGCCATCGCCGTCCGAGGGGCACGCCGTCTGCTCCAGGAGTGGAACTCACCGCGATGACGGATCCGGTCGTCGCCGGCTTCAGCTCCCCGCCCGATGAGGCACGGCCGCGGGTGTGGTGGCACTGGATGAACGGGAACATCGACGAGCCGGGCATCCGCCTCGACCTGGAGTGGATGCAGCGCGTCGGCATCCGGGGCGCGCAGGTGTTCGAGGGCGGTATGAACGCACCGCAGCTGGTCTCGGACCGGCTGGTGTTCCTCTCCGAGCCGTGGAGGCGGGCAATGCGCACCGCCGCCGCGACTGCGGAGGAGCTTGGACTCGAGCTCACCATCGCGACGTCGCCGGGCTGGAGTGCCGCAGGCGGGCCGTGGGTGGAGCCGTCGGACGCGATGAAGAAGGTGGTCTGGAGCGAGACGATCGTCGCAGGCGGAGGGCCGCTCTGCTGCGTGCTTCCTGCGCTCCCGGCCGTCTCCGGCCGGTACCAGGACGTGCCGCGCTGGGGCTCGCCGAACGATCCCGAGTTCGCGCGAGACACGCGGGTGCTCGCCGTGCCGGCACTTGCCGACCATGACCCGCTGATCCCCGCATCGGCTGAAGTCGACGGAATGCCGACGGACGCCAGGACACTCTGGGACGGGCTATTCGCCGACGGGCTGGTGCTGCGTCGAGACCTGGACGGCGGCACGTCGACGGTCACCTACCGCTATGACGAGCCCGTGTCGATCGGCGCTGTGACGGTCGGACTTCCTGGCGCACGCGGGTTCGGCAGCGCTCCGCCCGCGGTCGCGACCCTCGAGGTCAGCGACGACGGGATCCGCTTCCGGACGGTCACGACCCTCCCGCCGTCCCAGTCGCCGGTCCGGTCGCGCAGCTTCGCGCCGGTCAGGGGCCGGTGGCTGCGCCTCGTGCTCGACTTCGCACCGGCGGGGTCGACGGTCCCGCCCATGGCACCCGGGGTGTTGCCCCTGCCGTTCCCGCCGCCGCGCCCCGAGCTCTCCGTCACCCAGTTCCTGCTGTTCGGTGGAGGCAGGGTGTCCGCGGTCGAGGAGAAGGCCGGCTTCGCCACGGCGCCCGACTACTACGGGCTCGACTCGCCCGAAGCTGCGACCGCCATTCCACGCGACTCGGTGCTCGACCTCACGCCGTACGTCCGCGACGGCGTCCTGGAATGGGATGCACCGCCCGGCCAGTGGCGGATCGTGCGTTTCGGTTCGTCGCTGACCGGCCACACCAACGGCCCGGCGCCGGCGGAGGCAACCGGCCTCGAGGTGGACAAGCTGGATGCGGGACGCGTCGAGCGGTATCTGGCTCACTGGCTGTCGCTGTACGAGGAGGCCGTCGGGCCTGAGATGCTCGGTGACCGCGGCATCCGCTCGCTGCTCAGCGACAGCATCGAGTCCGGCCCGCAGAACTGGACCGACCGGCTGCCCGAGGAGTTCCAAGCGAGACGCGGATATCCGCTCACGCCGTGGATGGTGGCGCTGGCCGGGTACACGGTCGGCAGCGCGGCCGACACCGACGCGTTCCTCTGGGACTTCCGCCAGACGATCGCCGAGCTGTACGCCGACGCGTACTACGGCACGGTCGCCCGGGTCGCGCGGGAACGCGGTCTCGCGTACTACGCCGAGGCACTCGAGGACCATCGGCCCCAGCTCGGCGACGACCTGCAGATGCGCAGTCACGCCGACATCCCCATGGGCGCTGGGTGGGTCTTCCCGCCCGACGCGGATCCGAAGCCTACCTACGTCGTCGATTTGAAGGGCGCCTCGTCGGTGGCGCATGTCTACGGCAAGCCCTTCACGGGCGCGGAGTCCTTCAGCGCGTTCGGGGAGCCATACGCGACTGCACCGCGTCATCTCAAGCACGTAGCGGATCTCGAGCTCGCACTCGGGGTGACGAGATTCTGCATCCACACCTCGCCGCATCAGCCGTCAGAGGTGCGTCCGCCCGGCATCTCGCTGAGCCCGCACCTCGGGCAGACCTTCACCCGGCACGAGACCTGGGCGGAGCAGGCCGGGGGATGGGTCGACTACCTCTCGCGGTCCTCCCATCTGTTGAACCAGGGCGTGCCCGTGGCTGATGTGGCCTACTTCATCGGCGAGGAATCGCCGGTGACTGGCCTGTTCGGCGACCGGCTGCCAGACGATGTGCCGGCCGGCTACGACTACGACTTCGTCGGCGCCGATGCGCTCTTCACCGCATTGACCGCGGATGAGTCGGGCAGACTGATGTCGGCCGGAGGAGCCCGGTATCGGGTGCTCTACCTCGGCGGCAGCTCGGCCCGGATGACCGTCCGGGTGCTCCGACGCCTGCTGGAGCTGGTCACGTCCGGCGCGAGCCTCGTGGGACACCGACCGCACGGGACGCCGAGCCTCCGGGATGATCCTGAAAGATTCGCCCAGCTTGTCGACGAGCTGTGGGGTGCGTCGCCCAGCTCGAGAAGGACCGTGGGGCGCGGAGTCGTTCGCGAGATGACCCTGTCCGAAGCGCTCGGAGACGCCCGGATCGATCCGGACTGGCGACCAGTGGCGGGCGTCCGGATGCTGCACCGACAGCTTCCCGACCGCGACGTGTACTTCGTCAGCAACACCACTCCGGAGGCGGTCAGCGCCACGCTCGACGTTCGGGCGGCAGGCGCAGCGGTCGAGTGGTGGAGCGCGGTGGAGGGCAGCCGCTGGGCTCTTCCGGCGACGTCGACGATGGGCCGAACCGCGACGCGGGTTCTCCTCGGCGCGCACGAGGCGGCTTTCCTGGTCGTCGGCGATGCGACGACCGATGAGCCGGTCCCGCTGTTCCGGCCTCTCGCCACTGCGGACGACGATTGGGTCGTGGAGGTGCCGGCGACCGGGACGAACCTGGGACCGGCCACGCTCAGCGACGTGCACGAAGCGATCGAACGGTCCAATCTCGGCGGCTTCTCCGGCACGTCGAGGTGGCGCAGCATCATTCGGTTGCCGGAGGGCGAACCCCGCGACGGTGGCCGGTACCGGGTCGAGCTGGGGGACGTTGGCGATATCGCCACGGTGAGGGTGAACGGCGCCGAGGCCGGGGTCCTCTGGACTGCTCCGTGGGGCATCGACGTCACCGCTCAGCTCGCACCGGGCGAGAACGCCCTCGAGATCGACATCACGAACCCGTGGTGGAACCGGATCGTCGCTGACGCAGCATCCGGCGAGCCGGCGACCCAGCTCACCGGACCGGTTCTCTCGCCCAGCGCGCCGCTGCGAAAGTGGGGGCTGACCGGCCCCGTTGTGCTGCAGCGAAGCGCGCCGCACGGCATCACGAACGCGAATTGACGGTATAGACGCACGCCGTGTGAGGCTTTCGGCAACGCGAGGAAGCCCTCCTCCGCGCGGTCCCGCCACAGGGCGCGGCCGAGACGAAGAAGTCACGAGAGGTCTGAAAATGACACAGCACAGTCGCATCCGTCGCAGTGCATCTCCCGGTGTTGTCCTGCTCGCCGCGCTCACCGGCGTCACGCTCGCAGGTTGCGCCGCCGGCGGATCGGGAGGCGGCAACGGCTCCGGCTCCGGTTCCGGTTCCGGAGGGGACGCCGAATCGTTCACCCTCGGCGTTCCCATCACGGAGGCCGGCGACAGCCCCTACCAGCTGATCGCCGACGCCTACATGGAGGAGAACCCCGACGTCACCATCGAGCTGAAGGAGCTGCCGAACGACGGCTTCGCCCAGGCGCTCAACACCCAGCTCCAGTCCGGAAGCGCTCCCGACGTCTTCTACGTGCAGCCCGGCTCCGGCAACACCCAGTCGGTGATCCCCTACGCCGAGACCGGCTACCTGGAGCCGCTCACCGGCACCGCGACCGAGGACATCGTGCCCGAGTCGTCGAAGGGTGACCTCTACTTCGAGGACGAGCTCTACGCTCACCCGCTCGACCTCTCCGTCATCTCGGCCGTGGTGAACCAGACCGCCGCCGAGGAGGTCGGGTTTGAGATGCCCGAGACGTTCGACGAGCTGCTCGAGTCCTGTCAGGCCGTGGCGGATGAGGGCAAGTCCGTCTTCGTCGTGGCAGGCACCGCGCCGCCCAACACCGGCCTCACCGCGATGCTGCTCGCCGCCTCGCGCGTGTACGCCGAGAATCCGGACTGGAATGCCCAGCGTGCCGCCGGGGAGGTCACCTTCGCCGAGGACCAGGGCTGGCAGGACACCCTCCAGGCAATCCTCGACATGAAGGACGCCGGCTGCTTCCAGCCCGGCGCTGAAGGCGGCGACTTCGCGGCCATCACGAACGGCCTGGGTCAGGGCACGTCGCTTGCCGGCTTCATCCCGTCAGGTGCCGCCTTCGGCCTCGGTGCCGAGGCGCCGGACTCCGAGTTCAACGTGCAGGCGGTTCCGGCCGAGGACCCGGCGAACACCGTCATCTCGGCGAGCGCCAACAACGCCCTCGGCATCAACGCCAAGTCGGAAAAGAAGGAGGCAGCCAAGGCGTTCTTCGAGTGGCTCGCACAGCCGGAGAATGCCGCGAAGTACGCCGAGGGCTCGGGCAACCTGCCCATCGTCGGGCTCGACACAGCGGCGCTGCCCCCGCAGTACGCACCCATCGCCGAGTACCTCGATGAGGAGCGTTTCATCTCGCTGCCGAACGCCACCTGGGCGAACGGCGAGGTCTACACCAACCTCGGTGTCGGCGTGCAGGGTCTGCTCACGGGGCAGGCGACCATCGAGCAGGTCCTCCAGTCGATGGACCAGGCCTGGGGCTGATCCGGCCTCTCGCCACAGATAGCAGGACCCATTCATCAAGGAAGATGACCGAGAAATCATGAGCATCAACGTCGAAATCCCGGTTCCGTCCAAAGGGACTGGTCCTGCTGAACCACCGACCGGGGCGGGGCTCGCGCGCTCGCGCGGGCCCCGCCGCCGGCCGGTCCTCTCCTACGGATCCTGGTGGTGGGCGCTGCCGTCCCTCACGTTCGTATTCCTGATCCACTACCTGGCAACCATCTTCGGCGGCTTCTACGCCTTCACCGACTACTCCGGCATCGGCGGATTCAACTGGATCGGCGTCGAGAACTTCGTCCGGATCTTCCAGGACCCGGCCATGGTCGGGGCGCTCCGGAACACGCTCGTCATGGCGTTCGTCTTCCTGGTGGTCACCAACGTGCTCGGTATCCTGTTCGCCCTCGCCCTCAACCGGCTGCTGAAGACCCGGTACCTCCTCCGCGTGCTGATCTTCGCGCCGGTGGTGCTCAGCTCCCTCGCGGTCTCCTACATCTTCAAGTTCATCTTCCAGTTCAACGGACCGCTGAACGGCTTCTTCGGCTTCCTCGGCCTGACCGACTGGCAGAAGACGTGGCTCGCCGATCCGACGTTCGCGATCGTGGCGATCCTCGTCGTGCTGATCTGGCAGAACGTCGGCCTCACCATGGTGATCTACCTTGCCGGGCTCGCCTCCGTTCCGGTGGAACTTGAGGAGGCAGCGGCGCTCGACGGCGCCGGCGTCTGGAACCGCTTCCGGAACGTGGTCCTGCCGTCGATCCAGCCCTCCGTCGCCATCGCGACGACCCTCACCCTAATCAGCGGGCTCCGCGTCTTCGACCAGGTCATGGCGATGACCGGCGGCGGTCCCTTCGGCGCAACCGACACCCTCGCCACAGTCATCTATCGCGAGACGTTCGCGTTCGGCAGGTTCGGCTACGGCTCCGCCCTCGCACTCACGCTGAGCCTGTTCGTCGTGATCGCCGCGGTCGGCCAGCTCTACCTCACCCGCGACCGGAACCGGAAGGCCTGACGATGTTCCGTTACACAAAATGGACGCTCGTCCGCGAGATCGTCGTCATCCTCGGCGCGATCGTCATGCTGCTGCCGTTCTACTTCCTCTTCTCGACGGCGCTGAAGCCGCGCGAGGAAGTGCTCACCACCCCGGCGATCCAGCCGCCCACCGCCCCGACGCTCGACGGACTCTTCGAGATCTTCGGCGGCACCGGCCGCTCGAGCATCTCGGTCGGCATGATGAACAGCGTCATCATCACGGCCGGTGCGATCTTCGGACTCGTGCTGCTCGGATCGCTCTGCGCCTACGTGCTCTCCCGCAAGTTCAGCCGCTTCAGCACGGTGGCGTACTACATGATCCTCGTCGGCATCATCGTGCCCGCGCAGCTCGGCACCATCCCGATCTACGTCGGTGCGAGGGCGCTGGGAATGGTCGGCAGCCTCTGGGGGATGATCATCCTCTACGTCGGCATGCTCATGCCGCTCGCGGTGTTCCTCTACGCCGGGTTCATCCGGGCGCTTCCGAAGGAATACGAAGAGGCATCGACCATCGACGGAGCCTCGAAGTTCCAGATCTTCGTGCGCGTCGTCTTCCCGTTGCTCGCGCCGGCGACCGGGACGGTCGCGATCCTCACGGGACTCGCCGTCTGGAACGACTTCTTCACTCCGCTGATCTTCCTCGACGGATCCGAGGCGGCGACCCTGCCGGTCGTCATGTTCGGCTACGTCGGCTCGATCGTGTCCCGCTGGGACCTGATCTTCTGGGTCGTCATCGTGTCGATGCTGCCGATCCTGATCTTCTACCTGTTCGCGCAGAAGAAGTTCATCCAAGGATTCAGCGGCGGCATCAAGTCCTAGGGGGAGCCACCATGAGCAGCAACCGCAGCGCCGACGTCGTGATCGTCGGCTCCGGCCCCGCGGGTTCCACCTTCGCGCGGGTGCTCGTGGACGAGTTCCCCGGGCTCCGCATCGTGATGGTGGAGGCGGGTCCGAGCACGGGTGAACCGCCCGGCCGGCACGTCAATACGATCTCCGACCTCGACCTCAAGGCCGCTGCGCAGCGTGCATCCGAGGGACCGGACCCGGAGCACCGGTCGGGGCCCCCGACCATTGGGCCCGGGCCAGCCCGTCCCGGCACGTTCCTGGTCGACCGGGACGGCGAGATGCCGGCGGCGGCGATGTCGAGCAACGTCGGCGGGATGGGGGCGCACTGGACCTGCGCGTGTCCGCCGCCTGGGGACGGCGAGCGGATCGACTTCCTGCCGAGGGCCGAGTTCGACTCGCTGTTCGCGGAGGCCTCCACGCTGCTCGGCGTCACCCAGACCGCGTTCGAGGACGCGCCACTCGGCAGGGAGCTCCGCGCCGCGCTGGGTGCGCACTTCGATGACGGGCGCGCCCCGGACCGGAAGGTGCAGCCCATGCCGCTCGCCGTGACGGTGCGGCCCGACGGCTCGCGCTACTGGACGGGCACCGACGTGATTCTTGGCGAGGTCGCGTCGTCACCCTCGTTCGAGCTGCTCGCCGAGACCCTCGCCACCAGGATCCTGCACGACGCCGGCCGCGCGACCGGGGTCGAGGTGCGTTCATTGCGAACGGGGGAGCGCTCGACGATCACCGCGGGTGCGGTCGTGGTGGCGGCTGACGCCCTGCGCACCCCGCAGCTGCTCTTCGCGTCCGGCATCCGTCCGGCCGCGCTCGGTCGCCACCTCAACGACCACACCCAGGTCATCGCGCTGGCTCGCCTCGATGACCGGTTCATCCCCACGGAGGCGCGGACCCGCCCGAAGCAGGCCGGCGGACCGCTCGAGGGGTACAGCGGCGTGAGCTGGATCCCGTACGACCGGAACAGCTTTCCGTTCCACGGACAGATCATGCAGATGGGCACGTCCCCGATCCCGCTCGGCGACGTCGAGGAGCCGTGGCCCGGCTCCATCGTCGGCATCGGGCTGTTCGCGACGAAGCACATCCGGGAGGATGACCGCGTCGAGTTCGATCCGGCCGAGACGGACGGGTACGGCCTGCCGCGGATCCGTCTGCGCTATCAGCTGGATGAGGTGGATCAGCAGACGATCCAGGACGCGATCAGCTGGGCGGACCGCATCGCGCACATGATCGGATCGCCGTTGGGTGGCCCGCCGCGGCTGCTCCCCGCGGGCAGCTCGCTGCACTACATGGGCACGGTGCGCATGGGCATTGCGGACGACGGCACCTCGGTGTGCGATCCGGAGAGTCGTCTCTGGGGACTCGAGAACGTCTTCGTGGGCGGCAATGGCGTGCTCCCGGCGCCCACCGCCTGCAATCCGACAGCCACGTCGCTCGCGCTCGCCATCCGCGCCGCGCGTGCGCTCGGCCGCGGCCTGAAGGACCGATCCGTCGATGCTGCCTGAGAAGATCCTCGAACCGGGAACGCTCCGGCAGCGCGACGGGAAGGTGTCCGTCTCGGTGCGGATGCCCTGGTACCGCGCCCTTCCTCTGTCCTCGGTCACGGACGTGTCGCTGGAGGTGGACGGCGTCCGGGTGCCGAGCGAGTCGCTCCGCTGGACCCTGCAAGGTCGGTCCTTCGCGCTCGACGAGCTCCCACCGCGCCACGACCAGTGGTGGTACGTGCTCGACTCTGCGAGGGTCGAAGGCGACCTGCCGGCCCTCGACCCGGAGGTCCCGCACGAGGTGCACGCCACCGTCGGGCTCTTCATCCCGTACATCGTCGTCGGAGACGACACCCTCAAGATCGTCGAGCACGACCGCAAGACCATGCACGTCGAGGAGGCCGGCTCGTGACGGCGACGCCGCTCGGCACACCCGTCCAAGGTGTGACGCTCTACAGCTTCACCCGCTTCTTCCACGATCGCCGTCTGGACTTCGACGACCTTGTCCGCGAGGTCGCACGCCGTGGCCTCGGGCCGGGACTCGAGATCGTCGGCTTCCAGAGCATCCGCGACTTTCCCCGCGTCTCCGAGGCGGTCGTGTCGCGCTTCCGCGCTTTGATCGAGGAGACGGGCCTCGTGCCGACGTCGCTCGCGACGAACGCGGACGCGGGCCTGCGCCGGGACCGCAGGCTCACGAACGACGAGCTGGTCGACTACATGGCGGAGCAGATCGTCGCCGCCCGCCGACTCGGCTTCTCGATCGCCCGGGTGCAGAACTCGCTGACGCCCGATGACATGGAGCGGCTGCTGCCCGTCGCGGAGCGCGAGGGTGTGGCGCTCGGAATGGAGATCCACTCGCACCACTCCGTGCATCACCCGCTGTTCGAGCGGCAGCTGGAGCGGGTCGTGAAGCTCGGCTCGCCGCTGCTCGGGTTCGTGCCGGACTGGGGCGCCACGATGGTCGGCGTGCCGCCGAGCCTCTACCGCAAGTACCGCCAGCGCGGGCTCAGCGAGGAGCTCCTCACCGAGATCGACTCGCTCTGGCACGAGGTGCACCGCGACGGCGCACCCAGGGACGAGGAGACGCAGGGTGCCCGCTTCGGCAGGATCATCCAGCTCGCTCATCGTCACGGCGCCGGCGACTACGCCATCGAGCTGGCCGTCAACACCGCCGGTCTCTTCGGGCACGCGCCAGTTGCTGAATGGGCGGACATCCTGCCCTGGGCTGTGCACACCCACGGCAAGTTCTACGAGATCGACGGGAACGGCGACGAGCCGGCCGTGCCGATCCCGGACATCCTCGACGTGTACGTCAAGAGCGGCTACTCCCGCAGCATCTCCAGTGAGTGGGAAGGCTTCCACTGGAACGACTGGGACGACGCGTTCGACGTCATCGTGGGCCAGCAGGCGCTGATGCGCCGCTCGGCCGAAGCGAGCGGTTCCAGGATGGTGGCGGACGCCGCCGAGGCCCGGTCCCTGCTCGGAGGCTCGGCAGTCGCCAGCACGGCCGCATCGTGACGGCTGCGTCGGAGAATCAGCGCCGGGCGGATCTCGGCAACGGCACCTATGTGAACCCGGTGCTCGCGGGCGACCACCCCGATCCCACCGTGCTCCGAGACGGCGACGACTACTACATGACGTTCTCGTCGTTCGAGGCGTACCCCGGGCTCGTGATCTGGCACTCCAGAGATCTCGTCAACTGGACGCCGATCGGGCCGGCCATCACCGCTCCGATCGGGAGCGTGTTCGCCGTCGACCTGTGCAAGCACGGCGATCGATATTTCATCTACATCCCGGTCATCCCCACGACCCTCGCGCCGAGCCCTGGCGGCCCGCCGCTGACCTACGTCATCTGGGCGGACGACATCCGCGGGCCTTGGTCCGAGCCGATCGACCTCGGAATCCGCGGCACCATCGATCCCGGGCACGTCGTCGGGGAGGACGGACACCGGTACCTGTTCATGAGCGGGGTGACGCGCATCCGTCTCGCGGACGACGGGCTCAGCACGGCCGGCGAGCTCGAGACGGTGTACGACGGCTGGCGGTACCCGGACGACTGGATTGTCGAGGCGTACGCGCTCGAGGGCCCGAAGCTCCTGCGCAGGGGTGACTGGTTCTACTTAATCAGCGCCGTCGGCGGCACCGGCGGGCCGCCTACCGGTCACATGGTCATCGTCGCGCGCTCCCGGTCGGTGCACGGCCCCTGGGAGAACGACCCGCAGAACCCCATCATCCGGACGGTCGAACCGTCCGAGGCGTGGTGGTCTCGCGGTCACGCGACGCTCGTCGAGGGACCGGACGGCCGGTGGCGGGCCGTGTATCACGGGTACGAGAACGGCTTCCGCACCCTCGGCCGCCAGTTGCTGGTGGAGCCGATCGAGTGGACCGACGACGGCTGGCCCCGCGCACTCGGCCGGGACCTCTCCGGCCCCCTGCCGATGCCGGCGGAAAGCGCGGGACGGCACGGGTTCGCGCTCTCCGACGACTTCAGCCAGGACAGCCTGGGATTGCGTTGGGCGTTCTATCAGCCGTCCGCGAGCGAGGCCGATCGAGCCACCTTCGGGAACGGGCTGCGGCTGACCGCGAAGGGGGACGACCCGCTCTCGAGCTCGCCGCTCACCGTGGTGGTCGGCGACCGGGCGTACGAGGTGCAGGTCGACCTGGAGCTGGACGGCGACGCGCAAGGCGGGCTGCTCCTGTTCTTCGACCGGCGCCTCTTCTCCGGTCTCGGCGTCGACAGTGAGCGGATGCTGACCTACCGGAACGGGATCGCATCGCACTGGCGGGAAGCCGCACCGGCGGTGCGGAGGTGGCAGTTGCGGATCACGAACGACCATCACATCGTCACGATGCACTACCGCGCCGGTGACGGAGACTGGGTGCGCCACGGGCTGCGCATGGAGACCTCGGGGCATCACGCCAACTCCTCGGCAGACCTCGCGAGTCTTCGACCTGCCCTCTTCGCGTGCGGCGACGGCTCGGTGACATTCCGGAACTTCCGCTACCGCGCCCTCTGAACGCGTCCGGGCGCAGCGCCCAGCAGCCAGCCGAAGGAGACACGATGCAGAGCTACAAACGGATCCCGGTCCGACCCACCACCCGCGTGATCGTCGACAACGATCACGCCGGCGACCCAGACGGCCTCGTCGCGCTGGCCCATCAGCTGCTGATCGAGGCGACCGAGGTCACCGCCGTCATCGGAACCTCCATCAAGACCCGCCCCGATTCGTACGTCGAGGCGGGATCTGCGCAGCGCGCCGCGGACGAGCTTCTCGACCGGCTGGCACCCGCGCATCGGCCGCCGACGTACCTGGACGCCTCGGCGCGACTGCAGGATCTCGATGACGTCCCTCCCGGGGCACAAGCCATCATCGACGAGGCGCTCCGGGCCGATGACCGGCCGCTGGTCGTGACGTGCGGCGGTCCGCTCACCAACGTCGCCGCGGCGCTCAAATCCGAGCCGTCGATCGCCGACCGGATGACGGTCGCATGGATCGGCGGCAACGGGTATCCGGATGGCGGATGGGAGTACAATCTCTCCATCGATGTGCCGGCCGCTCAGGTCGTCTTCAACGATTCGACGGTGCCGATCTGGCAGTTCCCGCAGCCGACGTACCGGCAGTGCCTGTGGTCGATCGCCGAGATGGAGTGGGAGCTCACCTCCGCGGGGGAGTTCGGCGCCTGGCTGTACGAGCGGTTCACTTCACCGCCCGACTTCGTGCAGCTGCAGGGCATTTGGCCGATGGGCGACAGTCCCGTGGTGATGGCAACCGGACTTGGCTCGGAGTCGAGCCTGCTCCGCACCATCGACCGCCCGTGGATCGCGGACGACCTGGCGTATCAGGTACACCCCGGTGGCGGGCAGATCACCCTCTACGAGACCGTCGACTTCCGGCTGATCATCGCCGACTTCGTCGCCCGCCTGCGTCTGGCGGACCGCCAGCGCTGAATGGCCGCGAGCTACCGCGTCACGCGCAGCAGCGCCTCTCGTGTGCCGCTCAGGCCGCCACCGACGTGGAACTCGAACGTGCCCGACTCCACCCGGAATCGCGCGTCGTTGTCCCAGAAGCCCAGTTGCTGCGCGCCGATCGGGAAGGACAGCGCCACGCTTTCGCCGGCGGCCAGCGTGGCGCGGGTGAACGCGCAAAGCCGTCGCACTGGTTGGGCAAGCGACGCCACGCGGTCCCGCAGGAACACTTGAATGACCTCGTCACCGTCGAGGTCGCCAGTGTTTGTCACCTGGACGCCGACGGATATCGTCGCGCCGTGCTGCAGGTCCCGAAGTGGAATGGTGTCGCGTTCCAGTCGGATGTCGCCATACTCGAACGTCGTGTAACTGAGCCCGTGCCCGAACGGGAACTCGGGGCCGAGTTCGAGGTCGAGATACTTCGACGTGTAGCGATCGTCGGTGTTGTCGGGCCCGTGGAGGCCCACGTCGCGGCGCTCCTCGCCGAGCACCGCCGCGGACCGTGCCGGCCGGCCCGTGTTCTCGTGGGCGTAGTAGATCGGCACCTGTCCGGGAGATCGGGGGAAGGACATCGGCAGACGCCCGGCGGGGTTCACCTCGCCGGTGAGGATGCGGAGGACGGCCGCGGGTGCCTCGGTCCCGAGGTGCCACGCCTCGAGCACCACCGGGGCTCGGTCGATCCACGCGCTCGTCACGAGCGGGCGACCGTTGAAGAGCACCACGACGGACGGCACGCCGGAGTCGGCGATCGCGGAGATCAGCGCCTCCTGGTCGCCCGGCAGACGAAGGTCGCTTCGTGAGCTCGCCTCGCCTGTGATCGCCGAGGGCTCCCCGACGGCGACGATCACGAGGTCGGCGTCGGCCGCCGCCGCGCGCGCCGCCTCGTGCAGGTGCGGGTCGCCGCCGAAGAAGTCGGCGCCCGGGGCGATCGCGAGGGACCAGTCGGGCTGCAGAGAGCGGATGGCGTCGGCGAGGGAGCCGGACGGCTCGGCATGCGACTGGACCCAGGCACCCAGGTGGTCGGTGCTCTCGGCGTAGGGGCCGACGAGCAGCACCCGCCTGGGACCGGCGGGAATGGGCAGGGTGCCGTCGTTCTTGAGCAGGACGATGGACCGCTCGGCTGCGGCGCGGGCGGCAGCCCTCGACTCCGGCGTCGGCGCGAGGACCTCCCTCGACTCGTCGGCGTAGGGGCGCTCGAAGAGGCCGAGCTCGGACTTGAGCAGCAGCACCCTGCGCACCGCATCGTCCAGTCGCGAGGCGACCACGTCCTGGTCAGTGAGCGGTGAGCGGCCGTCGACGCCAAGGGCATTGCCGCCCATCTCGATGTCGAGCCCAGCCGCGTAGGCCTGCGCGAGCCCGTCCCGCAGGTCCTCCGCAACCCCGTGCGCGATCAGGTTGCCCACCCCGTCCGCATCGCCGACGACAGCACCCGCGAAGCCCCACTCCTCTTTGAGGATGCCGGTGAGCAGACCCTCGTGTACATGCGCCGGCCGCCCCGAGACCGTGTTGAAGGCCGCCATGACGGTGCGCGCGCCGGCTTCGACGGCCATCCGGAACGGCTCCAGGTAGACGTTCCGCAGGCGCTGCACCGACACGTCGACGGTGTTGTAGTCCCGTCCACCCTCCGGCTGCCCGTACGCGACGAAGTGCTTCGCGCACGCGATCATCGAGTCCGGGTCGGAGAGAGATTCGCCCTGGTAGCCGCGCACCATCGCAGCGCCGAAGACGCCGTTCAGGTACGGATCCTCGCCGAATCCCTCGACGACGCGGCCCCACCGGGGGTCGCGGCTGACGTCGATCATGGGGGAGAAGGTCCAGGTGACCCCGCCCGAGGCGGATTCGCGGGCCGACACCCGGGCACAGACCTCCGCGACGGCCGGATCGAAGCTTGCCGCCAGCGCGAGCGGGATGGGGAAGATCGTGCGCTGTCCGTGGATGACATCGAGCCCGACCAGCAGCGGGATGCCGAGGCGTGTCTCCTCGACCGCGACCCGCTGAAGCTCGTTCGTGGCCCGCGAGCTCCGGGGCCAGAACACCGACCCGGTGCCCGACCGCACCAGCTCCTTGGCATCGTCGAGCTTGGGACGGTACGCGATCTGCAGCTGCCCGAGCTTCTCCTGCCGCGTCATCCGCGACAGCAGCTGCTCGACAGCCTCACGCATGTCTCGGGTCATCCGTGAGGCGTGCGGCCCTGCCGCCCGGCGGCGGCCTCAGTCTCGGCGAGGAGCTGCGAGTTGAAGTACTCCCGTTGCAGAATGATCTTGCCGTCCTGCACACGGAGCTCGTGCACGAAGCTCTGCGGGTACGGCTGGCCGAGGAACGTCGCCGCGTCGATCATCCGGCTCTTGACGAAGAACAGCGCAGGGTCGTCCGTCCCGTGGATCTCGATGTCGCGGTGAACGCAATTCGCGAACATGCCCGTGTTTCCGAGCGTGTTGGCCACGATCTCGTCGCGGCCCTCCCAGCGGGTCTTCGGCAGCTCCTTCGGGGCGAACGGGAGCTCCTTGACGCCCTCGTCGTGCCATACCGCCAGTCGCTCTTCGGGCTTGTCGAGGTCTGAGGTGAAGAACGCCTCGATCACGGCACGGTTCCGCTCGCGCAGTTCAGTCATCTCGTCGAGGGCCGGGGTGCCGGCGGTGCTCATGCGAGGGCCAACTCGGCGCGCATCGCGCGGCGTATGAGGGCGTGCTGCTTCTGCACCAGGACCAGCGGGTCCACCTCGCCCAGGTCGGCGAAGGCGTGGCCCTCCCACTCGCTCGACATGTAGCCGCGGAAGCCGCCCTTGACGAACTCGGAGACGATCGTCTCGTAGTCGATGGCCGGTTCCCGGCCGTCCTCGTCGATGTCGTAGAACTTCGCATGGACGTGAAGGATCTGCGGCATGATGTCCGACCACTCGTGCGGGTCGATGTGGCCGTGCATGTTGAACGCGAGGCGGGCCAGCGGACCGAGCGTCGCCGGGTCGATGCCGCGGCCGTTGAGGTACTCGATGAACGCGCCGGACCGCTCGTGCATCGGCGCGTCAGTGACCCAGAGGCTCTGCATCTGCTCAACGGCCTCGTCGTCGAGCCCCATCTTGCGCATGGCGCGGATCAGGGTGGGCGACATGCTGTGCATGGTCGAGGAGAAATCGGCGACGAAGCCGAGCAGCGGCGAATCGATCTCCGCGTAGAGGTCACGCACCTTCTGGATCTCCGGGCTGTTGGGTCCCATCGGAGCGTGGATCTCGTAGCCGAGCTTGAGGTCCAGCTTCTCCGCGACGGGAAGGATACGGCGGAGCAACTCGGGCTTGGCGCTCTGGATCCTCACCAGCGGGAAGTCGAGCGCCTTCGCGCCGCGGAGCAGCAGCTCGGTGAAGTCGAACTCCTCCTCGAGGGTCATGTCGCGGTCGCGTCGCCGGCCCATGTCGAGGTTCGCGCCGAACGAGCTCGCCTCGAACCCGTACTTGTCGAAGGTGCCCCGCCAGTTGCGGACGAACTCCGGCGACACCTCGGGATAGGTGCGGAGCGTCTGCGAGGCGACGATCTCGATCCCGGGGCCGATGCCCAGCTCGGCGACCCGGGCGAGGAGCGAGTCGAGGTCGTACTGACCGGCGGCGAGCTCGGCGGTTGCGGAGTAGAGGGTCAGGCCGAGCTTGAACGGCTCGGCCTCGGAGGACTCCGAGGAGGCGCGCGCGCTTGCGGTTGATGTGGTCGCCGGAGGTGCCTCGACCGGGGGAGCGTCCGTCGCGGTGAGCGTGCGCACCATGTGCACCTTGTTCGGCACGTAGAGGCCCGGTTTGATCTGCATGTACGGGATCCGCATGTCGGCGACGACGTCGATCTCGTGGGTGTCGCCGACAGCGGCGGGGGAGTCGAGCTTCGCGATCAGGAGGGCGTGGTCCTGCAGGTACCAGAGCTTGTCCCAGTGCTCGCCGATCTCATCGATCTCGAACCGCGACCCGTTCAGGGCGAAGACGAGTCGGTCCTTCGGCACCGGCTGCCCATCGATCGAGAGCTCGATCGTGTTGACGGAGGAGAGCCAGAGGCTGCGATACCAGGGCAGCTGCAGCGACAGCGCGACTCCCTCCGGGTGGACGCGCAGGCTGGATTCGTTGATGAGGCTGTCGTGCGTGGCCAAGAGTGCTCCTCGTCGAGACGGGCGCGCGAGGGATGCGGCGCGCTCCTTCAACCCTGCGGCCGGCGGACGGCGCGGGGAAGCGCGATTCAGCTATAGCCCCTATCAGGCCGGCGGATCAGCTGGGCCGGCGCGGGGGCGCGGGGGTGAGCCCGGCCCGGAGCACCGCCTTGCGGAGCATCGATCGGAACCAAACGTGGTCGCGCTCGAGCGTGTGCACGGGATGCCACCAGAGGGCCTCCGTCAGCGGCACCACGTCGAAGGGCACATCGATGATGCGCATTCCGGCGCTGTGCGTGGTCAGCTGCTTCCCAAGGGCTTCCTGCACGAACGCGACGCGGTTGCTGTCGGCGAGCAGGTACGGCAGCACGGTGAAGCTGTTGCTGACGAGCTTGACCTGAGGCTCCACCCCGAGGAGCTGCAGCTGCTTCATCGGAGGGGTGTACTCGCTTATGCCGGAGTAGGTGGAGATCCAGGGCATCGCAGCCAGCTGTTCCAGTACGATCGTGTCGCCGACCTCGCTGTTGTCGCCGTCGACCATGCACACCCAGCGGTCGACGAAGAGGTCGAGGTGCTCGAGGCCGGTCAGGAAGCCGTGCGGCATGAGCACCCCGTCGTCGTCTCGGACCGAGTCCGGCGCGTCAGCGACAACGGCGCCAGTCATCGGCCGGAACCTCAAGCGCACATTGGGAGCCGCCTCGCTCAGTACGTCGAGGAGCGACGGTCCGAGCACCGCGGTCACGTAGTCCGAGCCGTAGATGCTGAACTCCCGCGTGCTCGTCGCGGGGTCGAACTCGGCCTGCGCGGTGAAGACTCGCTCCACGCCGGCGGTCGCCGCGTAGGTGAGGTCGAGCAGCTGTTGCGCGAGCGGGGTCAGCTGAAAGCTGTTGCCGCGTCGCTCCAGCAGCTCGTCGTTGAAGTGCCGCCGCAGCCGCGCCAGTGCGGCCGAGAGGGCGGGCTGGCTCATGTGCATGCGCTCGGCGGCGCGGGTGACGCTCTTCTCCTCCAGCAGCGCACGAAGCGGCAGGAGCAGATTGAGGTCGAAGTTCCTCAGTTGCATGGGCTCAGGCTATTGCGGCGCCGGTGGCACGGCCACCGGCCTCCACCCCCTCTCTCGCATCGACACGGTCGATAGCGGGTATGACAACTTCCGCCTTCCCGGATCTGAGCACCCGGGTGACAGTTGAGTGCACTGTCCCGCCGACTCGGCTTCCTACGAAGGATCGACGATGATCAAGCTCCTCTCCCACCTCGCGCACCTCGAGATCACGACGCCGGACGTCGAGGCCTCGGTGCGTTTCTACGAGCAGCAGATGGGCCTCCGGGTCTTCGCCCGCGAGGAAGACAAGGTGTATCTCCGGGCGTGGGGCGACTACTACAACTACTCCCTCGTGATCTCCGAGGCCGCAGAGCCCGGGCTCGCCGTGATGGCATGGCGCACCTCCAGTGCCGAGGCGCTCGAGGAAGCGGCGAAGCGCGTCGAGGCGAAGGGCGTCGACGTCACCTGGATCGAGAAGAGCCCGGGCCACGGTCGCTCCTTCGTGTTCACCGGCCCCTATGGACACACCATGGAGCTCTTCTGGGAGGTCGAGAAGTACCAGGCCGACGGCGAGCACGCCTCCGTCTTCCCTGACCGCCCGGAGCGCCGCAGCCAGCACGCGGTGTCACCCCGGCAGCTGGACCACGTCACGGTCGCGGCATCCGACGTGCGCGGGTTCGCCGACTGGTACAGCGAGGTGCTCGGCTTCCGCATCATGGCGTACACGGTGCTCGACGAGGCGCCGGTCACGGTCTTCTCGGTGATCACGACGAACGAGAAGTCGCACGACCTCGGCGTCGTGCTCGACGGTTCCGACCGTCCCGGCCGCGTCAACCACATCGCCTTTTGGGTCGACTCCCGCGAGGAGCTGCTCCAGGGCGCTGACATTCTGATGGAGAACGGCACGCCGATGGAGTACGGGCCGTCGATCCACGGCATCGGCGAGCAGAGCTTCCTCTACTTCCGCGACCCGAGCACGCTGCGCGTCGAGGTGAACACCGGCGGCTACCGCAACTACGTGCCCGACTGGGAGCCGAATGTGTGGACCCCGTCCGCCGGCTCGAACAACCTGTACCGCAACGGCGCCATGCCGATGTCGATGACCGAGTCCTTCCCACCGTCTGACGCGCCGTCCGCGACGGAGGAGGGCATCCACCCGGACACCCGCGAGGCGCTGCTGAACCCGTACGCCAAGCAGGGGCGCGGTTAGAGCGGCGCACGAACCGGAAGGGACTCCCTCGGCGTGCGAGCGTTGGACCTGCTCGGTTGAACCGGACTCTTCGATGACGAGAGGTGGACACATGCGGGAACGGGCGTCGGTCGCCATCATCGGTGCCGACCCGCAGGCCCGCTGGTCGGTCACGATTCCTGCATCAGGCGCGCGTCCCGTTCGTGGACCTCGAGCGGACATCCCGTGAGCAAGAGCTGCCGGACCTCGGTGTGTTCGTGCGCGCGGCCGACGCCGATGTGTCAGTCGTGAGTTGAAGCGAAGGTTGACGACGCCGGAACCGTGGATGCGGTTCCCGCGGATGCGCCAGTACCGCCGACGGTTCCGGCTGGGCCCGCTCTGCTTCTTGCGGTGTAGGCATGCTGTGTGCGGCAGCTCAGGGATCGATGCGGACGTTGGGTGTTGTAGTAGCCGCGGTGCTCCTCGAGATGGGCGTGCAACGCGCTGAGGGTTCCGGAGATCCTGGTCATGCACGGCGGGCGGAGCGACCTGGCAACCGGTTGCTAGATCTGGCGTTGCAGTTTAGAGTGAAGCCACCTTCGCCGCTGTGTCCGTGTGGGTTCTCGAAGGTGCGGACGCCGGAGAAGGGGCACTGATGCGCTCGAACTCGGTTGGTAACCGCAAGATGCGGCGGGTCGTATTCTCCGCGAGTTCTCCGGGGGCAGCGCCAGCGCATCGCATTCGCTGGTGCGCTGGCACTGCGTCCGAAGCGACCGTACCCGGCGGGAGGGCCATTGAGCGAGACGCCATTGGACGAGTCCGCTGTCGGGGACGGACGTCCCGGCCGCGCCGCCAGGACCGCGGCGCCCACCATATACGACATCGCCAAGCTCGCCGGCGTCAACCCGTCCACCGTATCCCGGGCACTCAGCCGGCCCGGCCGGATCAATGTCAGGACAGAAGAGCGCATCCGTGCTGCGGCGAAGGAGCTCAATTACCGGGTGAATCCCATCGCGCGCGCACTGCCGACGGGCAGGACCCGCACACTCGGCCTCTTGGTGGCTGACATCACGAACCCAGTCGTCTTCGGGATCGTGCGCGGGGCCGAGCACGCTGCGACTGAGCGCGGCTACACCTTGGTGATCGCGGAGTCCGAGGAATCCGGCGAACGGGAGGCAGTCACGGCCGAGCGGATCCTTCCTTCGGTGGATGGCGTCATCCTCGCCACGACTCGACTGGGTGACCCGCAGATCCGGAGAATCGCCGAGCGGAAGCCCGTCGTCCTGCTCAACCGCGTCGTTGAAGGGGTCGAGTGCATACTGCCGGATCTCGAGGTGGGCGTCACGGCGGCCGTGCAGCACCTGAACGACCTGGGGCACCGCCGGCTCGTCTATCTCGCCGGGCCGGCCACCTCCTGGATCAGCCGCAAGCGCGGCGAGCTCATCACCGCCGCGGCGACCGAGCGCGGCATGACGGTGGAGCAGGTCGACGGGGGCACTCCGACCCTCGACGCCGGACGCGAGGCTTTCGACGAAGTCCGGGTCCGCGACGCCACCGCGGTCTTCTCCTACAACGACCTGATGGCCATCGGATTGCTTCGCGAGGCAGGTCGGCGTGGAACACCGGTGCCGGAGATCTTCAGTCTGATCGGGTTCGACGACATTTTCGGCAGTGACTTCACGGTTCCTCCACTGACGACCATCCGGTCGCCGCTGGACCGGGCGGGTCGCCGAGCTGTGCTCACCATCCTCGGCGAGGAAGACGAGGAGGACGCCGTTCTCCTCACTGAGCTCGTAGTCCGGTCGTCCACCGCCCCTCCCTCTGCCTGACGGTCCCCGCCGCTCCGCCGCCCGTACGCCGCGACCGCCATCAACCCAGAATCTTCCGTGAGGAGCACCCATGTCTCTGGAGCTCGACCCCGACCGCCTGTTCCCGGTGGATCGGCAGACGCGCACCGTCGCTCGCAATCTGTACGAGCGCGTCGCGGAGCTGCCCATCATCTCGCCGCACGGCCACGTCGACCCGGAGGTGCTGCGACGCGATGAGGCATTCCCCGACCCGGCCGACCTGCTGCTCTCGCGCGACCATTACATCACCCGTCTGTTGCACGCCGCCGGAGCTGAGCTCACCTCGCTGGGGGTGGGCCGTGCTGCAGGGGCGGACCCACGGGCGGCATGGCGGATCTTCTGCACGAACTGGCACCTCTTCGCAGGCACAGCCTCCGGGTATTGGCTCATGCACCAGCTGGTGACTCTCTTCGAAGCGGAGGAGGAGCCGTCAGCCGAGAATGCGGACCGTCTCTTCGACCGGATCGCGGCGCGCCTGGGGGCGCCGGGGTTCCTGCCCCGCGAACTCTTCGAGCGATTCCGCATTGAAGTTCTCGCCACGACGGACGACCCACTCGATGACCTGAGCTCCCACGCCGCCCTCGCTTCCGATCCGTCATTCCGTGGACGTGTGCTGCCGACCTTCCGCCCGGATGCCTACACCGACCCGGAGAACCCCCTCTTCCGGGAGAACGTCGAGCGGCTCGCTGCGCACGCCGGGAGCGCTCCAGGGAACTACAGGGCGTACATCGAGGCCCTCGAAGACCGCCGCCGTTACTTCATCCAGCACGGCGCGGTGTCAGCCGACCACGGTGTACGCGAGCCGCTCACCGTCGACCTCGACGACTCCGAGGCAGCCAAGCTGTTCAAACTGGCCATGCAGGGTGGTCTCTCCGCCGAGGAGGCGCGGGTCTTCAGCGGCAGCATGCTGTTCCAGATGGCCCGAATGAGCGTCTCCGACGGTCTGGTGATGACCATCCATCCCGGTGTCTACCGCAACCACAGCAGCGGCACGCTCTCGCGGTTCGGTTCCGACACCGGTCACGACATCCCCGTGGGGACGACCTTCACCGAGAACCTGCGCCCCATGCTGGAGAAGTTCGGTCTCGAGAAGGACCTCCACATCGTCCTCTTCGCCGTCGACGAGACGGTCTACTCGCGGGAGATCGCACCACTGGCAGGTTTCTATCCGAGCCTGTACATCGGCGCGCCCTGGTGGTTCCTGGACGCACCGGACGCGGTGCAGAGGTTCCGCTCCGCGGTGACCGAGACCGCAGGGTTCTACCGGGGCTCGGGGTTCATCGACGACACTCGCGCCTTCCTGTCGATTCCTGCCCGCCATGACATGGCGCGCCGCCTTGATTCGGCCTTCATCGCGCGTCTCGTGGCGGAAGGCAGAATCTCCCGGCCGATGGCAGAGCGGCTCATCACCGACGTCACCGATTCCCAGCCACGGAAGGTCTTCAAGCTATGACGCAGCAGTTGAACCGAACCATCTACGCGCAGCGGACGGGACGTCCAGCCCAGGCTGCGCCCGTGCGGATCGTCCACCTCGGACTGGGCGCTTTCCATCGTGCGCACCAGGCGTGGTACACCGAAAGCTGCACCGACGGCGAGGACTGGGGCATCGCGGCGTTCACGGGCCGCAGCGCGACCGCGGCGCTCGAGTTGCAGGCACAGGCGGGCGTTTACACCGTGCTCGAACGCGGGCCGGTAGACAGGCTGCATCTGGTCGGGCGGATCTCCCGCGCACTCGACGGCGCCAGGGTGGGGGAGCTCGCGACGTGCATCGCCGCCCCCGACACCTCGCTGGTGACCCTCACCGTCACCGAGGCGGGATACCGGCTGACCCCGGAGGGCATGCCGGATCGGGACGACGAAGCGATGGCGCACGACATCACCTGGCTCCAGTCCAACCTCGCCGCGTCGAGGATGGAGTTCGAGCCCGGCCCCCGAACCCCGCTCGCGCGCCTCTTGGCCGGTCTCGAGTCCCGCCGCCGCATCGGAGCCGACCCGATCGCGATCGTTCCGTGCGACAACATGCCGGAGAACGCAAGGCTCATCCGGACCGGCGTCCGCGCCCTCGCCGAGTACGGGAGCCCGGACCTCGCGGACTACCTGGCGTCCCGAGTGACCTTCGTCTCGACCTCTGTCGACCGGATCACGCCGGGGGTGAGCGCTGACGACATCGCGGAGGTCGAGCACCTGGCCGGCTACCGGGACGGCTCACCCGTCGTCACCGAGCCGTTCCACGACTGGGTCCTGGAGGGTGAGTTCCCCGCCGGGCGGCCGCACTGGGAGAGCGCCGGCGCACGCTTCGTTTCCGATATCGAGCCCTTCGAGCGGCGGAAGCTCTGGCTGTTGAACGGCGCCCATACGCTTCTGGCCTACGCCGGGACTGCCCGGGGTCACACGACCGTCGCCGAAGCCATCGCGGACCAGGATCTCCGGGGCTGGATCGAGGACTTCTGGGATGAAGCCGCGGCTCATCTCGACGGGGAGGGGCTCGAACTGGACGACTACCGGGCGGCATTGCTGGAACGCTTCGCCAATCCCAAGATCAGGCATCAGCTGGATCAAATTGGCGTCGACGGCGTCACCAAGCTGCGTGTCAGGATCGTGCCCATCGTCCGCGCCGAGCGCCGGCGCGGCCGCGCAGGGGAGGGAGCCGCCCGGGTGCTCGCCGCCTGGTCGGCGGCGGCGCGCGATCGACGGTTGCCTGCCGACCGGTACAGCGCAGATGTTGAGGGCGCATCGGCCCGGTCGGGCGTCGGCGCACTGCTCAGAGTGCTGGACCCACAACTTGCGGATGACGCTCAGCTCGTCCGTCTCGTGGAGGGCCTTGCGCGCGGGTTGGAGGTCTCGTCGGCGGCGCGCTGAACACGTCTTGGCAACCGCTTGCCAATCAGAATGGCCCCATGCTTCAATGGGCTGAGCCGGGTCGTTTTCCCCTTCTCAAGCCCCCAATCCGCACCGCCGCAGGAGGCCCTTCATGCTGAAGCCGAAGATGACGCCGACCCGAGAGCTCGTCAATCTCGACGGCTTGTGGGCGTTCGCCACGGATGCGATGGTGGGGGACGCGCCATGGACGGCGCCGCTTCCAAGCGGTCTCGAAGCCGCTGTCCCGGCCAGCTATAACGACCTCTTCATCGACCCGGAGATCCGCGACCATGTCGGATGGGTCTGGTACCAGCGCACCGTCCGCGTTCCGCGCGGATGGGACGGTGAGCGGGTGTTCGTCCGGTTGGATTCAGCCACACACCACGGCCGCGTGTATGTCGACGAGGCGCTTGTCGCCGAGCACTCCGGCGGCTACACGCCGTTCGAGGCCGACATCACGGAACTCGTGCCCGCCGGAGCGGAGTTCCGCCTCACGATCGGTGTCAGCAACGAGCTTACCAACGAGACGATCCCACCCGGCGAGCTCACGGTGGACGACCTCGGCGTCCGCCGACAGCGCGTCCGGGCCGACTTCTACAACTATTCCGGTATCGCCCGGTCGGTGTGGCTGCACAGCGTTCCCGTCGATCGCATCGAGGACATCACCGTCACCACAACGGTCGAGGGCTCGGCCGGCGTCGTGACGTACCAGGTCGATGCCACTGGGACTCGCGACGTGCGGGTCAGGATCGTTGACGAGTCCGGCGCTCAGGTGGGCGAGGCTACCGGTGCGAGCGGTCAGGTCCCCATCCCGGACGTCGTCTTGTGGCAGCCCGGTGAGGGCAGCCTCTACGACCTCGTGGCCGAGATCGTAGACGGCGATGCCGTAATCGACCAGTACCCGCTCCCGTTCGGCGTCCGCACCATCGAGGTGCGCGGTTCGGAATTCCTCATCAATGGCCGTCCGTTCTACTTCACCGGGTTCGGGAAGCATGAGGACTCGCTGGTCAGGGGCAAGGGTCACGACGACGCCTACCTGGTGCACGACTTCCAGTTGATGGGGTGGATCGGCGCCAACTCGTTCCGCACCTCCCACTACCCGTACGCGGAGGAGGTGCTCGAGTATGCCGACCGGCAGGGCATCGTCGTGATCAATGAGACTGCGGCGGTGGGGCTGCACTACTCCATCGCGGCGGGCATCACCGGAGAGAACAGGCGGACGTTCGCGCCGGACGCCATCAACGGGAAGACACAGGCGGCGCATGCCGAGGCCATCCGGGAGCTCATCGATCGCGACAAGAACCACCCGAGCGTCGTGATGTGGGCGATCGCGAATGAGCCGGCCACCCACGAGGACGGGGCAAGGGAGTACTTCGAGCCGCTGATCCGGCTCACCAAGGAGCTCGACCCGACCCGGCCGGTCACCTCGGTCAACATGTTTATGAGCACTCCCGAGACCGATCAAGTCGCTGACCTGCTCGACGTCATGTGCCTCAACCGCTACTACGGCTGGTACGAGAACACAGCCAACCTCGCCGTTGCCGAGATCCGGCTCGAGGCGGAGCTGCGGGGATGGGCCGAAAAGTACGGCCGACCGATCCTCATGACCGAGTACGGGGCCGACACGCTCGCCGGACTGCACTCGATCTTCGCGCCGCCGTGGAGCGAGGAGTACCAGGTCCAGCTTCTGGAGATGTACCACCGGGTCTTCGACCGAGTCCCTGAGTTCGTCGGGGAGCACGTCTGGAATTTCGCTGACTTCCAGACTTCCGCCGCCATCTTCCGGGTCGACGGCAACAAGAAGGGCGTGTTCACCCGCGACCGCAGGCCCAAGTCCGCCGCCCACGTCTTGCGTCAGCGCTGGACACAGGTCGGGAACGACAAGCCGAAAACAAGCTGACTGCGGTCCGAAGAAACAGGCATCGCAATGAAAATCGACAAAGCAGAAGTCATCGTCACCAGCCCCGACCGGAACTTCGTCACGCTGAAGCTGACCACCGAGGACGGTCTCACGGGTCTGGGAGACGCCACCCTCAACGGGCGCGAGCTGGCCGTGGTCAGCTACCTCCGGGATCACGTCGTCCAACTGCTTCTCGGGCGCGATGCCAGCCGCATCGAGGACACCTGGCAATTTCTCTACCGGAGCGCGTACTGGCGACGCGGACCGGTGACGATGGCGTCGATCGCCGCGGTCGACATGGCGCTGTGGGACATCAAGGGCAAGGCCGCCGGGATGCCGGTGTACCAGCTGCTCGGCGGCGCCTCCCGCACCGGGCTCCTGGCATACGGGCACGCCTCCGGGAAGACGAACGAGGAGCTCTTCGACAGCGTGCGTCGGCACCAGGAGGAGGGTTACCGCGCCATCCGGATCCAGGCGGCCGTCCCCGGCCTCAAGTCGATCTACGGCATCGCATCCAACGCGACGTTCGAGGCGATGCAGGGCGTCCGCTACGACCACGAGCCCGCCCAGCGTGGGGCCCTTCCGAATGAAGAGGACTGGGACACCCGCAGCTACCTTCGGCACATCCCCACGGTGTTCGAGGCGGTGCGGAACGAGTTCGGCCCTGAGTTGCCCCTGCTGCACGACGGACACCACAGGATGACGCCGAATCAGGCGGCGCAACTCGGCAAATCGCTCGAACCCTTTGACCTCTTCTGGCTCGAGGACTGCACCCCTGCGGAGAACCCGGAGGCGCTCCGGCTCGTGCGGCAGCACACCACGACGCCGCTTGCGATCGGCGAGATATTCAACACGATCTGGGACTACCAGCAGATCATCCGCGAGCAGCTCATCGACTACGTCCGCAGCGCAGTGACGCACACGGGCGGCATCACGCACCTGAAGAAGGTGCTGGAGTACGCGTCGCAGTACCAGATCAAGTCGGGCATGCACGGGCCGACCGACATCTCTCCGGTCGGCATGGCTGCCGCGATGCATCTCGGGCTGGCGATCCACAACTTCGGCATCCAGGAGTACATGAAGCATGGGGCGAAGACGGACTCGGTCTTCGAGCAGTCGTACACGTGGCAGGACGGATTCCTGCACCCGGGCGACAAGCCGGGCCTGGGTGTGGAGCTCAACGTCGACGAGGCGGGGCAGTATCCGTACGTGCAGGCCTACCTGCCGTACAACCGGCTCGCGGACGGCACCGTGCACGACTGGTGAGTGCCGATAAGCACGACCGCATGACGAACAGGGTTCGCCTCGGCACTATCGGCCTCGGTGCGCAGGGCGGGTTCTATGCCAAGCTCGTCGCTGACGGCCAAGTGCCCAACATGGCGATCGGGGAACTCTGCGACCGTGGCCCCCGCCAAGGCGCAGGCTCTGCTCGAGGCCTACGCCGGGGTGCCGTTCATCACGAACTATCGGGAGCTGCTGGACAGCGGCACTGTGAACGCCATCGTCACACGGTGCCCCCTAGAAGCACCCCGAGATGGGGATCGAGGCGCTGCGGCGTGGCATCCACGCGCTCGTGGAGAAGGCGGCCGGTGTCTACTCGAAGCAGGTCGATCTTCGCGCGGGTTGGAGGAGCCGGTGGCCGCGACGAACTAGAATGGCACTGTTCGGCCCCGAGGCCGGAGCGGTCGCGAGACGATCCGGGCTGGAAACCCCACCAGGACACTCACGACAGGGAACGATCTTGGCCGACGACGCCATGTCCGCGCGCGACCGCTTGACACTGTTCACGGCTGCAGCCGCAAGCCTCCTCGGCATCCTCGACACGACGATCATGAACGTCGCCATCCCTCAGGCGGCGGCCGCTGTCGGCCTGGCCCACGGCAGTGGGCAGTGGCTCGTCACCGTTTATGCGCTCACGTTCGGGGCCACCCTCCTTCTCGGCGGCCGCGTCGCCGACTACTGGGGCCGGAAGAAGGCATTCCTCCTCGGCGTCGGCGTGTTCGCCGCGGCGTCGCTCTGGGGCGGCCTCGCCAGCACCGCCGGGGAGCTCCTCGCCTCGCGCGCGGCGCAGGGAGCCGGTGCGGCCGTCATGGCGCCCGCTGCTCTGGCGATCGTCACGACGACCTTCCCGTCGGGGCGTGCGCGCGGAACCGCGTTCGCGCTGCTCGGAGGGATCACCTCCGCCGGGGCAGCCAGCGGGATCGTCCTCGGCGGAGTTCTGACCGAGTTCCTCAGCTGGCGCTGGTGCCTGCTCGTCAACGTGCCGATCGCCATCGTGGCCATTGCCGTCGCGATGCCGGTGCTGCGGGAGTCCACGGTGGACCGAGTGCCTCGACTCGACCTGCTCGGAGCGATCACCATCTCGTGCGGTCTCGGCGCACTCGTCTACGGGCTTGCGAGCGCCGAGCGCGGGTGGCTTGAAACCGGCGCCGTCTACTTCTCCGCCGCCGGCGCATTGCTGCTGGTCGTCTTCGTGATCGTCCAGCGCCGGGCCGCGGCGCCACTGCTGCCCCTTCGCATCCTGTGGCACCGCAGTCGTGGGGGAGCGTTCCTGGTTCAGGCACTGACTGGGGTGGGCATGGCCTCGACGACGCTCTACTCGATGTTCCATCTGCAGCATGTGCTCGGGTTTGCACCGTTCGTCGCAGGCCTCGCCTCGCTGCCGACGGCGATCGCCATCATGATCATGATCCCGATCTGGGTTCGGCTCATGCGTCGTGTCGGGCCGCGTCAGCTCCTCATTCTCGGCCCGCTCGTCGCGGCGGGGGGAGCCGCGCTGCTCTCGGGGGTCTCTGCGACGGGGAACTACTGGCTGGAGGTGATGCCAGGGCTCGCGGTCCTGGGCGTCGGTGTCGCAGCGGTCTTCGTTCCCGTGCAGAACGTCGCCCTCACCGGGGTCGAGCCGGAGGACGCAGGCGTCGCCGGGGCGGCATCCTCGGCGACCGGACAGGTGGGAAGTGCGCTGGGTCTCGCCGTGCTGACCAACTTCTTCGTGCTGGCGAGCGCAGGCGGCGATACCGCGGAAGAGCTCGTGCGGGGATATTCGGCGGTCTTCGTCATGGCTGCGGTCGTCTTTCTTCTCACCGCGCTGGTGGCGTTCGCGCTCATCCGGATCCCGCGCCCCCGTCTCGGCGTGACAGTCGATCGAGCAGTTCAAGACCTCGTCGCCCCCACGCGGTCTCGGTGAGCGCGTGCTCGACCAGCCCCTCGTACGCGAGCAGCTTGAAGGCGATGGTGGCGTCCCGATCCTCGTCGGCCGTGACCTGCAGTCGACGGACGAGGATCGGGTTGGTGAGCGATTCGATGCGGGCCAGCTCGCCGCGCCACTGTTCGAGCTCCCGCTCCCACTGCTCGATGTGGGCGCGGAAGAACTCTCGCGCCACGTCGGGGGACACCGTCTCGAGATAGGCCGCGCGGAGGTGGGCGGGGTCGCGCACCCGCTGGTAGTCCATCGGGCTGTTCATCCAATCGAGAAACGCCCGATCGCCGGCGTCGGTGACATGGTACAGCCGTCGGCGACCCCGTTCGCCGCGAATCTGCTCTTCGGCCTCGATGAGGCCGTCCTGCTCCATCTTCCGCAGCTCGGGGTAGATCTGGGAATCCGGTGCATGCCAGACATGCCCGACGGACTGCGAGAACTGCTTCTGCAGTTCGTAGCCGGACAGCGGTCCCACCCGGAGGATGGCCAGCAACGCGTACCGCAGGCTCATCGGAAATCCCTTCGGTGACGGTGGGTGCACACGCGGAGGCGTGGGCACCCACCGATTCTGACCTGTGGCGCTCCTCTCGCGGCTCAGGCCGGCTGATAGCCCGTGCGCCAGCCTCCGTGATAGCTCTGCCGAACCACGGTCGAGTACGGCACCGGGCTGACGACCGCACGCACCTCGAGCTGCTGGTGCGGCTCGACGGACGCCTTCTTGGTGCCGCCGTTCGGCTCGCCCCAGACGACGGTCACCTCGGCGCCCTCGGGCACGTCGGGGTCGACGGTGGCGAGCGAGAGGGCGCGCTTCTCGTTGGCGCTGTAGCCGGTGAACATCGAGAACCCGACGACGCTGCCGTCTGCGTCGGTGACGGAGTCGTAGTTCGCGGACCCGTAGTTCGCCAGCGGCAGGTCGAAGAACTTGTAGCTGTCGCCGTCCACGTCGAACAGGGACGCGAAGATCTTCGTGACATCCTCCGCGTTCCACGCCAGCGTCACCTTCTTGCGCTGCGTCGTGGGGTCGATCTTCTCCAGTGCGTCGCGCCCGATGAAGTCGTGGTCGAACTTCATGAACGAGCCGTAGCCGAGCTCCCACGGGGTCAGGTAGTAGTCCTCGATGTTCTCGGAGACGAACGAGCCGGCGAGCGTGCCGGTCGCCTCGTAGCCGTCGGCGGGGAGCCAGGCGCGGTAGTCGGCCTCCTCCGCGCCGGAGTAGATCGCCGGGAGCGGCGAGGGGATCCACCCGGACTCGAGCGTGTTCGAGGGGTACGCGCGGGAGCCGACCGGCACGAGACCGAACTCCGCGCCCGCCTCGACGATGGTGTCGCGCACCCGGTGGTGGTCCTCGTACGGGCCCCAGATCTCGAGACCCGGTGCGCCGGCCATGCCGTGACGGAGCGTGCGCACGTGCGCGTCGCCGACGTGCATGGTGGACATGCTGAAGAACTTCAGCTGCTCCAGCGGGCCGCCGTTCAGCTTCTCGATGACCTGCCACGCGTTCGGCCCCTGGATCTGGAACCGGTAGTACCGGCGGCTGACGGCGTCGCCGTAGGGACGGGACGGCGATCGGCGGTCGGCGAGGACCTCGAGGTTGCGGTAGCCGCCGGTCTCGCCGTGGTACATCAGCCAGTTCGAGGCGGGGGCGCGGCCGACGTAGACGTATTCGTCCTCGGCCTCGTGGAAGAGGATGCCGTCACCGATGACGTGGCCCGACGCCGTCGTCGGCACGTACTGCTTGGCGCGATTCACCGGGAAGTTGGCGACCGAGTTGATCGCCGTGTCGGAGATCAGCTTGATCGCGTCGGAGCCCTTCAGGAACACATTGTCCATGTGGTGCGACTGGTCGTAGAGCACCGCGGTGTCGCGCCACGCCTTCTGCTCCTTGATCCAGTTCTGGAAGTCGGCTGGCACGACGGGATAGATGTACGAGCCGATCTGCGAGTTGCGCAGCAGCTCGACCGGGTTGGTCTGGTCGAGCAGCCCTTGGAGATTGGCGGTCATGGAGAACCTCTCTGTTCGGTTGGGGGATACGTCGGCCGACGCATCCGTGGTCAGAAGACGATGGTTGAGCTGCCGTGCGGGATCACCCGGTCCTGGGCGTGCCAGAGCACCGCGCGGGACAGCACTGCGCGCTCCACGTCGGCGCCTCGGCGCTGCAGGTCGGCCGCGGTGTCGTCATGGGTGACGCGGACGACGTCCTGCTCGATGATGGGTCCCTCGTCGAGGTCCTCGGTGACGTAGTGGGAGGTGGCGCCGATGAGCTTGACGCCCCGCTCCTTCGCCTTCCGGTACGGCGCTGCGCCGATGAAGGCCGGGAGGAACGAGTGGTGGATGTTGATCACCGGTACCCCGACGCGGCGCAGAAAATCGCCGGAGAGGATCTGCATGTAGCGGGCGAGGACGACGAAATCGACGTTCCCGGCGAGCAGTTCGAGGATCCGCTTCTCTGCCTCCGCCTTGTCGGGACCCTGCGACGGGACGTGGAAGAACGGGACACCGAAGGCGCGGACGTCCTCGGCGGTCGTCGTGTGGTTCGAGATCACCATCGGAATGTGCACGGGCAGTTCGCCGCGGCGGTGGCGCCACAGCAGATCGAGCAGGCAGTGGTCGGAGGTGGAGGCGAGGACGGCCATGCGCTTCGGCACCGCCTGATCCGTCAGGGTCCACGTCATTCCGAGACTTGAGAGCGTGCTCGTGAGGTCCGCCTCGATCTCGGGGATCGCCGCAGCCAGTCCCGGGCGGTGGAAGACCACGCGCTGGAAGAAGTCGCCGCCCGTCGGATCGTCGGAGTACTGATGGAGCGTGACGATGTTGCCCTTGTGGCGCGCGGTCAGCGCTGACACGGCCGCGACGATGCCGGGCTGATCCGGTCCGGAGACGAGCAGACAGGCGTGGTCCTGCAGGGGGGTGATCGTATTCATCCGGCTGCCTCAGGATTCGGTCGCGGCGTACTCGCGTGCCCATTCGGACGTCGCGAGCAGTCCACCGAACGTGTAGAAGTGCAGTCGGACGTCGCCCGCGCCGCCGTCCTGAGCGAGCAGTCCGGCGAGGTCCGTGACAAACCGGTCGGGTCCCGCGGTTCCCATGAGGTTGGTGAGGGAGAAGCCGTACTTCTTCACGATCATGGCGTTGGCGCCGATACCGAACCGGCGGGCGAAGTTCAGCAGCCGCTTGACGCCGGCGGGGCCGGGCGTTCCGATGCGGATGGTGCAGTCGATGCCTCGGCTCCGCACGGCCCTGATCCAGGTTCTCACGGGGTCGGTGTCGAACGAGAACTGCGTGAGGATGACCGCGTCGATGCCCTGCTTCTTCAGCGAGGCGGTCTTGTTCTCGAGTGCCGTCCAGAGGGTGTCGTCCGGGATGTCCGGGTGCCCTTCGGGGTATCCGGCGATGCTCACCTCGCGGACGCCGAAGCGGGGGAGGACGCCGGAGCGGATCACGTCGTAGGAGTTCTCGTACGGGCCCTCCGGGCTCGTCGGGTCTCCGCCGACGACGAACACGCGCTCCGTAGCGCCGACGTCCTGAAGCCGGCCGAGGAACTCCTCGAGCTGCGCCTGCGACTTCAGCCGCCGGGCGGAGATATGGGGGATCGGCACGAACCCGAGCTCCTTGACGGCCGCGGCTGCGGCGACGCGCATCTCGAGGTCCTCGTTGCCGAGAAAGGTGACGTTGATGCGCGTTCCGGCGGGAATCGAATCCTTGGCTTCGTGAAGGCCGGGCACGTCCTTGCCCGTCATCTCCAGGGAGAAGTCGCTGAGAAGTGCGAGGGCGGCCTCGCGGTCCTGCGGGGCGCTCGAGTGCGGCACTGATCCGGTCCCTTCCGCGGAAACCTGTGGGGCTTCGTCGCATCCTCGATGGACTTTACCTATGTCCATAGGTAAAGTCCATCAGGCGCGCGAAACGGACGGAATACTCTGACTCCGAGCAATGACGCGGACATGAGGAACCGGAGCAAGCATGAGCCCCAACCCCGTATTCGACATCGACCGGCCGAGCCCCCGCGCGGGCCACGGCCCCGCGCGGAGACTCGTGATCGACAACGACTGGGCCGGCGACCCGGACGGTCTGCTCGGGCTCGCGCACCACCTGCTGTCGAGCGATCGCGTGGATGCGATCACCAGTTCCCTCACCTCGCCCATGTTCCCGGGATCCCACGACGGTGCCGCGCGTGGCCACCGGCTCGTCGAGGAGCTGCTCGATGTCGTCGATGCGCCGACTCGGCCCGCCCTGGCCGTCGGCGCCGAGAGCTCGCTCGACCGTGGTGGCGCCGCGTCCGACGCCTCGCGCCTGATCGTCGAGCACGCGCGCCGGGAGGACGAACTGCCGCTGACGCTGGTATGTGCGGGGCCGCTCACGAATGTGGCGGTCGCCCTGCGCGACGCACCCGACATCGCCGCCCGCATCCGACTGGTCTGGGTCGGCGGCTCGACACGGGGAGCCTTCGAGTACAACGAGGCGACCGACCAGGAAGCGGCCGCGATCGTCTTCGGCTCGGAGATCGCGATCGATCAGTACCCGCTGGAAGCGTACCGCGCCAGCACCTACTCGATCGCCGAGCTGGAAGCCGACCTCACCGAGACCACCCTGGGCTCGTGGCTGTGGGACGTGTTCGCTCAGTTCCGCATTCCCCTCGAATTCAAGGTCGGCGAGCTCTGGCACCTCGGCGACAGCCTGCCGCTGCTCGCGACGTCGCTTGCGGCGACTCCCGAAGGCCCCACCGTGCACCGGGTCGTGCACGAGACGGTGGACTACCGCCTCCTGGTCGGCGACATGCTCGCGAAGTTCCGGCTCCACGAGCGAGGCCGGGCCGCGTGAGCGCCGAAAGCCCCGCGGCCCAGGGCCGCGCGGTCCAGATGATCGCACCGAGGGCGAAGTACGTGGCGCTGGGCAGCTCCTTTGCGGCGGGGAGTGGACTCGGCCCGCCGGATCCGAAGAATGCCGAAGGCTGGTCCGGTGCCACCGCCTCGGCCTACCCCCGCCTGGTGGCAGACCGGCTGAATCTTGCGCTGGTCAACGCCGCCTGCGGCGGGGCGATAACGGACAACGTCACCACGACCCGCCAGGAAGCGCTGGACGAAACCGGCACGCGGATCGTCCCCCTCCAGATTGACGCGGTCGATCGGGACACGGATGTCGTCACGATCACGATCGGCGGCAACGACGTCAACTATGTCGGCTGCCTGATCGCGGAGGCGTACCTCGCCGCCGATCCGGAAAGCCCTACCAGCATTGCCATCTCCAAGTTCGGTGACATCACTCCGTGGTCCGACGATGAGGTGGCGAGGGCCCTTGACGGTCTGGAGGTGAAGCTCGCGGCCGTCGTCTCCGCCGTGCAGCGAGAGGCCCCGCGAGCCCGGATCCTCCTGGTCGACTACCTCACCATCCTGCCCGAGGACGGCGAACCGTGCCGGGCCATCCCCATCCCCCGGGAGCGGCAGCGGTTCCTGAGGCAGGTGGCTCAGCGGCTCAGCCTCGCCACTGAACGTGCGGCCCGGCTGACCGGCGCCGAGTTCGTCGCCGTATCGAACGAGAGCCGCCGGCATCACGCGTGTTCGCCCGAGCCGTGGGTCACCGGGTACCGCATCGCTGATGGCGTCGCCCCCATGCATCCGAACGAAGCGGGTCACGTCGCCGTCGCAGCCGCCGTCGTCCGTCAGTTGACGGGTGCGGGCACGGGCGCCGGTTCCTGACCCGGACGTTATCGCCCGCGCGCCTCAGGGGGCGGGGCGGGGGAGAGCAGGTCAGCCTGGCACGCCTGCTGAGAGGATCTGTGCGCGTACGGCGTCCATCGTCCGTGCGACGCTGAGCGTCGCCCGCCGGTCGTGCCGCGGATGTGTTCGGCGACCCGCGCCGATGGCGCGGACGACGGCGTTCAGCATCGGGACGAAGCCGTTGCCCTGTCGCTCCAGTTCCAGGCGTTCGGGCGGCGTGAACAGCGATGGGATGCCTGCGGTGTACAGCGACGCGGCCGTGCTCGCCCAGAACATGCGATCGATGGTGAGCCAGCCGCCGGAGCCCGAGACCGCCGCCGAGGGATCGATGAATTCGACGGCTGACGCCGCGAGCTGGGCGAAGCGTCCGTCGGCGAATTCGAGATCGATCACAGCGTGGACGTCGACGCCGTCCCGGACGCGACCCCGAGCCGTGATGGCCACCGGCTCACCGAGCAGCGACTGCGCGAGGGTGATCGCGTAGATCCCCTGGTCGAGCACCGTGCTCCCGCCAAGCTCCGCGCTCCAGCGGCTGCCCCCTGCGGGGAACGGCGTGCCGAAGCCGGCGCGCACGCTGCGCGGCTCACCGATCAGGCCGTCCCGGATCCGCTCGGTCAGCTGTGCGTGGAGCGGATTGAACTTCATCCACATGGCTTCCATGACGAACCGGTTCGCTCGCTCGGCGGCGTCGAAGAGCTGCTCGGCGTCTGCCGCCGAGACGGCCATCGGCTTTTCGACGAGCAGATGCTTGCCGGCGCTGAGCGCCTGCAGTCCGAGCGGGAGGTGGGTGGCGATGGGGGTGGCGAGATACACCGCGTCGACGTCGTCGCGCTCCAGCACCTCGGTGAGATCGGCGCTGGCGTGCGGGATGCCGTGGGCCGCGGCGAAGGCGGTCGCCGACTCCATCCGCCTGCCCCAGACAGCGGTGACCACGGTGCCGCCGATCGCTTGGAGATCCGGCCCGAGGCGGTGCGAGATGTCACCGGTGCCGATCACCGCCCAGCGCAGCGGAGGTGCCTCGCGGTCGTGCGGTGCGCTTGAGTTCGGCACTGATCCGGTCCTTTCCGCGCGCTAGCCCGGAGGGGCTTCGTCGCATCCAGCAGAGGACGTTACCTATGTCTGTAGGGAAAGTCCATCCGGCCTCCGGTTGGAGATCAGCCTTAGGCGCGGCCTAACCGGTGGTGACGATTTCCGAATGGCGGCCCTCGCCTCCATGTCCCATGCTCGGAAGTGACGGCATCCGTGCCGGCTTCGGACGGCGTTGTTCTCCCGACACCCCATCGCGGCCGATTGACTGTTTGACGGGAGCGCTGCATCGGAGGGGCGGAACATGGTTACCGGAACCGAGGTGTTGCCCGTCCGCATAGAGCACCATCGGGAGCCGATCGGCATCGGCGAGCCGGACCCGCGGCTGTCCTGGTCCGTCCGGACCGACGTTCCCGACTGGCGCCAGGCCGCTTACGAGCTCGAGATCGAGCCCGCGCAGGGCCGGGTGTGGAGTTCGGGGCGAGTCGACTCGGCCGAATCGGTCCTGCTGCCGTGGGGAGCCGCGCCGCTGTCGAGCCGCGAGCGACGGACGGTTCGGGTTCGCGTGTGGGAACAGGAAAGCGACGACCCCTCCGACTGGAGTGACGCCACGACGGTCGAAGCCGGTCTGCTGGAGGAGCCGGACTGGACCGCACAGCTGATCCAGCCGCTCCCGATGGCGGCTTCCGCCGATCGGGCGGCGCCCGCCGCTTTGCTTCGCCGCGAGTTCGTGCTCGAACGGCCGATCGTGCGTGGCCGGCTGTATGCAACGGCGCACGGCGTGTACGAGGCCCAGCTCAACGGCGCGACGGTCGGCGACGACGTGCTCGCGCCGGGATGGTCGAGTTACCCGCACCGGCTCCGCTACCAGACCTACGACGTCACCGAGATGCTCGTCGAGGGACCGAACGCGCTCGGTGTCCTTCTGGCCGACGGCTGGTACCGCGGCTACCTCGGGTTCGGCGGCAAGCGCGAGGTGTACGGCGACCGCACCGGCGCTTTCCTGCAACTCGAGGTCGAGCACCCCGACGGCACTCGGACGACGGTCGCGAGCGACGGCTCGTGGCGGACCGCCTACGGTCCGATCCTGAGGGCGGACATTTACAACGGTGAGACCCTCGATGTGCGAGCCGAGCTGCCGGGATGGTCGACTGCCGGGTTCGATGACGCCGCCTGGGCTGCGGTGGAGGTCGCCGCGCTCGACGTCTCGACACTCGTCGCCCCGACCGGGCCGCCGGTGCGCAGAATCGAGCGGGTCGCCGTCCGGGAGATCCTCCGCTCGCCGAGGGGGAAGACTCTTCTGGACTTCGGTCAGAACCTCGTCGGCAGGCTGCGCCTGAACCTGCCCGACGCGGAAGCGGGCACGGCGATCACCATCCGGCACGCCGAGGTGCTCGAGCACGGCGAGCTCGGCACCCGGCCGCTTCGGGCGGCACTGCAGCTGGACCGCGTCGTGCTCGACGGGCGCGGACCGCGCGAGTGGGAGCCGAAGTTCACCTTCCACGGCTTCCGCTACGCCGAGATCACCGGCTGGCCAGGCCAGCTGGATCACGGAGACGTGGAGGCGGTCGTCGTGCACACCGACATGCGCCGCACCGGTTCCTTCGCCTGTTCGGACCCCCTCGTCACCCGCCTGCACCAGAACGTCGTGTGGGGCATGCGCGGCAACTTCGTCGACGTGCCCACCGACTGCCCGCAGCGGGACGAGCGCCTGGGCTGGACGGGTGACCTCGCGGTGTTCGCGCCGACCGCGGGCTTCCTCTACGACACGGCGGGGATGCTGTGCTCGTGGCTCGCGGATCTCGCGGCGGAACAGGCCGACCACGACGGCGTCGTGCCGATCTTCGTCCCCTTCGCGGACATCGCGCCGCCTGGCTTTCCCCCGCTGCAGCCTGAGGCGGGCTGGGGTGACGCGGCGATTCTCGTTCCCTGGGCGCTGTACCAGGCGCACGGCGACACCGGGCTTCTCGCCGACCAGTGGGAGAGCATGACCCACTGGCTCGCGGCCTTCGAGACCAGGGCCGGAGCCGACCTGGACTTCCCCGAGGGCGGGTTCATGTTCGGCGACTGGCTCGACACCGCCGCACCGCCGGACAATCCCGCCGCGGCGCGCACGCCGTGGCAGTGCGTCGCGCTCGCGTACCTCGCCCAGTCGGCCGGCATTCTGAGCCAGGCGGCCGACCTGCTCGGGCACGACAGCGATGCGTACCGGCGCCTGGCCACTCGCGCTGCCGAGCGATTCCGCGCCGAGTACGTCACCCCAAGCGGCCGGCTGGCGTACCCGTCGCAGACGGCCTACGCCCTCGCGATCAGTCTCGATCTCCTCCTTCCGGAGCAGCGTGCCCATGCGGGCCGCCTCCTCGCCGAGCAGGTCCGCGCCGACGGATTCCACATCGCATCCGGCTTCCTCGGCACGCCCTACGTCTGCGAGGCGCTCGCCCGCTCCGGCGAGCTCGCCACGGCGTACGAGCTGCTGCTCCAGCGCGGTGTGCCGTCCTGGCTGTATCCGGTCACCATGGGTGCCACGACGATCTGGGAGCGCTGGGACTCGATGCTGCCCGATGGCACCATCAACGCCGGCGAGATGACCTCGTTCAATCACTACGCGCTGGGCGCGGTCGCCGACTGGCTTCACCGCACGGTCGCCGGCCTGGCCCCCGCGGAGCCGGGATACCGGCGGCTGCGCATCGCGCCGCGCCCGGGACCCGGCATCACGTCGGCCTCCGCCGAGCATGTCACCCCCTACGGCCCGGCCGCCGTCTCGTGGACGTTGGATGGTGCGACCTTCACCCTCGATGTGACCGTTCCGGCCAACACCACCGCCGAGGTGTTTCTGCCCGGTGAGGATGAGGTCGTGGCGGTGGGCTCCGGCCCGCACTCGTTCACCCGGCAGATCAGCGTGCCCGCGCCGGTCGAGAAGCCCGTGCCTATGTGGCAGCCCGAATGATCCCACCCATCCCGAAGAACGACGCGAGAAGGAGCAACGCATGACAGACCTCAAGTTCCCCCAGGAATTCCTCTGGGGCGTCTCCACCGCAGGCCACCAGAACGAGGGCGACAACACCACGAGCGACACCTGGTTCCTCGAGAACGTGTCGCCGACGGTGTTCCGTGAGCCCTCCGGGAAGGCGTGCAACAGCTGGGAGCTGTGGCGCACGGACCTCGACCTCATCACCGGGATGGGACTGAACGCGTACCGCTTCTCGGTCGAATGGGCGCGGATCGAGCCCGAGGAAGGCCGGATTGACGAATCCGCCCTCGACCACTACGAGGAGATGGTGGATGCCTGCCTCGAGCGGGGCGTCGCGCCGCTCATCACCTTCAGTCACTTCACCGCGCCGCACTGGTTCGCCAAGGAGGGCGGCTGGCTCGACGGCGGTTCGGCGGAGCGATTCGCGCGGTTCTGCGACGTCGTCATGGACCGCTTCGGCGACCGCATCGCGCTCGCGGTGACCCTCAACGAGCCCAACCTGCCGCGGCTTCTTTCCTGGATCGTGCCCGGCTTCGTGCACGAGCAGACCCGGGCCACCTTGAAGGCTGCTTCCGAGGCGGCGGGCGTAGAGCGGTATCGAGCGGGAAACGTGGTGCAGCCCGAGGACTACGACGAGCTCGAGGCCGGGCTCACCCGCGCGCACCTTGCGGCGAAGGCTGCGATCAAGGCCCGCAGGCCGGAGCTGCGGGTCGGCCTCTCGATCGCGATCACCGATGACGTCGCGGTGGGCGACGACACATCCCTCCGCGACCGCAAGCGAGCCGAGCTCTACGACCACTGGCTGCGACTGGCCCAGGACGACGACTTCATCGGCGTCCAGAACTATGAGCAGGTTGTCTACGGCTCGGACGGCCCGCTGCCGCCGGCGGAGGGGGCTGCGATCAATGAGATGGGCAGCGCGGTCGAGCCTGCCTCGCTCGGTGGTGCCGTGCGCTACTCCTACGAGGTGGCGAACGTCCCGGTGCTCGTCACCGAGCACGGCGTCGGCACCGGCGACGACTCGGTGCGCCTGAACTTCCTGCAGCCGTCGCTCGCCGGTCTGCGGGAGGCGATGGACGACGGGGTCCCGGTGCTCGGGTACTTCCACTGGACGCTGATGGACAACTTCGAGTGGGTCGGCGGGTACTCGAACCACCTCGGGTTGCACGCTGTCGACCGGGAGACGTTCGAGCGCATCCCCAAGCCGAGCGCGGGTGAGTTCGCCCGGCTCGTGCGAGAAAGCACCTCGGGGTGACATCGGAATCGCCAGCGCCGGCTTCTTCGTACGGCTGGCAGAGCCATGCGATCCTCGCGGCGAACCTGGATCATGCACTGTTCACCCGGAACCTGGACAAGCCGGTGGAGTACTTCCGCCTGATCGACGACATGGAGACCGATCTCGGCTGGACCGCCTCGTCCGCCCTGTCGCTGAGCTACACCTCGGATCGGTGCCGGTCCGGGACGCGGTCCCTGCGGCTCTCGTTCGAGCAGCGGAACGAGGACCACGTGCGCTCGGCGCGGGCGGCCAACGGGTCCTTCACCGGGCACGCCGTCCTCTTCGAGGTTCAGCCCTTCTCGGCGTTTGCGGCGCTGAGATTCGAGCGGCCTCAGGACTGGAGCGAGTACACGCGGATCAGCCTGTGGTGCTACGTGCACCCCACGGGCAATTTGGTCAACTCCTTCGCGCTGCAGTTCACCTCTGCCGGTGCACCCGCTGGTCCGCAGGACCCGATCGCGATCAACTACTTCGCTGACCTGCGGGAAGGGGAGTGGAACCACCTCACGTGGGAGATCTCCGAGTTCGCACGGGACAACGTCGTCGACGTCTCCGTCTTCCAGCCCGGCTGGGGACTCAACTTCCGGGACGCGGAGAGCAGACTCACGTACGACCTTGACGACCTGCGCCTCGAGAAGGTCGCAGCAGAACCGGTGTCGGGATGGGCGGTGCCTTCCGGCAGGGTGTCCTACAGCCACATCGGTTACGCCGTATGGGGCGAGAAGATCGCCCTCCTGGGCGACCCGGTGGACGACTTCCGCGTCGTGGACGAGGACTCGGGCGAAGCGGTCGCGACACTCCCCGCCGAGCCCGTGACGTCCCGGCGGGGGGAGTACTGGAAACTCGACTTCTCGTCCGTGATCCGGCCCGGGCGCTACCGCCTCGAAGCAGGAAGGGTGCGGACCGCGCCGTTCCCGATCTCCGCCCGGCCCTTGGACCACCTGGTCGACAGCCTCCTGAACGGCATCTACGCCATGCGCTGCGGCTTCCATCTGCCGGGAGTGCACGACGCCTGCCACCTCGACGTCGAGGTCTCCTACCGTGGCGAGCATCGCAGCGTCGCGGGCGGCTGGCACGACGCGGCGAACCTGAGCCAGGACCCCAACAACACCCACATCACCGTCTGCGCCCTGCTCGATCTCGCCGACGCGCTGGCGCCGCACGCGCCGGAGCTCGCCGAGCGCGCTCTCGAGGAGGCGCGGTGGGGTCTCGAATGGATCCTGCGCATGCGCTTCGGCCCCGGCCTGCGCTACCTGATGGGGGAGTACTCCTATTACACGGACGGGATCCCCGGAAACCTCGACGACGTGGTCACCGAGAACGTCGGCTCGGACACCTTCAAGAACCTTTCCGCGGCGCTGGCCGAGGTCCGCGGCGCACGTGCGCTGTCCGAGATCGACCCCGCGCTCGCCGCCCGGCTGCTGGCGGCTGCGAGGGAGGACTTCGAGACCGTTCTTCGCGACCGGCCCAGCGCACCGCAGGAGGAGGGTGAGCCAGACTGGGAGGTGGCCGCCTGGCAGAACGAGGTCGGCTACATGGCGCTGGTCGCCGCCGAGCTGGCCAGGTTCACCGACGACCAGCGATACGCCGGGGAAGCGGCGCGCCTGGGCAGGCTGCTCCTCGAGGTTCAGGAGTTCACCTTCGTCGAGGGCGCACCCATCACCGGGTACTTCTACGAGGACGCCGCGCGCACGCGGATCCTGCACGAGGCCCAGCGCACGAGCGGTGCCCCGCACAGCTTCGAGGACGGCGGGCCGCTCGCCTACCAAGCCCTGTGCGAGACGTTCCCAGACCATCCCGACTGGGTGGACTGGTACACCGGCCTGCTCGCCTACTCCGAGTACTACTGCAGGAAGGGCGCCGAGGCGGCCGAGCCGTTCGGTCTCGTACCGGCCGCGGTGTGGCGGAGAGCCGAACTCGACGGACCGCTGAGCTTCGACAAGAATGCCGAGTTTCTGGCGCGGCACGCCAACCCGGTCTTTCCAAGCATGCCGACTCCCGATCTCATCAAGAAGCAGATGCTCGAGCTCTACGAGGGCGGCGCCTACCTCTCTGCCGGACAGCGGCTCAGGACCTTCCCGCTCTACACCGACAAGGTGCGGCACGGCTCCTCGGCCGTCCATCTCACGAAGGCGATCGGGCTCGGTACGGCGGCGACGCTCCGCAACGATCCCCGCCTCTCCGCGCTCCTTGCGCGTCAGGTCCACTGGCTGACCGGTGCGAACCCGTTCTCCCGGTCGCTCGTCTACGGCGTGGGCTACGACTGGTGGCAGAATTTCACGGTCTCACTGCCGAACTTCGTCGGCGGACTGTCCGTCGGAATGAACACCTACGAGGGCGATGCCCCTGCCTGGGGGAACAACGCGGTGTTCCCGTACAAGGAGGTGTGGATCGTCTCGATGGCGCGGCTCGCTGCGGTCCTGGCGCGGCTGCCCGGTGCGGCGCTGGTGTCCGGAACGGCCATGGTCGAAGCGGTCCTCCGGCATCGGGGAACGGGAGCGGAAACGAGCGTGGAACCGGGGCCTATGCGCCTGTCGTTGCAGCCGGGGGAGTACGACGTTGAGTTCGGCGGGAAGCGCCAGCGTCTGGCCCTCGCGGACGGCGCAGCTGTGCAGTTCGACATCGATCCCAAGCAGGCCCTCGAGCTGCTCGTGGAGACGAGGCCGGCGCGGACGGGCGAGGTGCGGGTGAGGATCACCGTGGTGGGAGCCGGCGTGCATCGGCTCGAGCTCCGGGTCGGCAACGCGGACGTGCCTGACGCCGCGCTCGAGTGCGACCTCCCAGCCGAGGGAACACGCACCCACGAGTTCCTCTTGACAATGCGGAAGCGGGAGCGGCCGTGGGTCCTCGTCGTCGTTCCCGACGGCCGCGTGGACGCCGCTGTGGAGGCCTTCGGAACCGCGGAGCCGCTGCACGACCTGGCGACGGCCCACCCCTGAATTGGAAGCCGCATCCGGAGATACCCCCGGGGCATGCTGACCTCAGGAGGACTGCGGTGAGTTCCCGCCCTCGCCAAGTCGGAACCGCATCAGGTCCTCGCCTGCGACGACCTCACCCGGGAACTCGCGCGCGATCTCGGCGAGATCCTCGTTCGTCGCCCCCGAGTAGTGCGAGAGAACGACGCGGCCGACGCGCGCCGCCTGCGCCAGGCGACCGACCTGACTGGGCGAGAGGTGCTCTACGTCCATGTGTGCGCGCACCGGCTCGGGGACGGAGGCTCGATCGGCGGCGGTGACCATCTCGCAGACGAGGACGTGCGCTCCACGCGCGAGCTCCTCGACAGCCGCCGACTCCCCGGTGTCTCCGGTGAAGACGACAGACCCCGAGGGCGTATCGAACCGCAGGGCGAGCGAGGAGTGAGCCGGTTCAGAGAAGGTCGTCAGGGCGTAGTGCGAGTTCTCTGCCCCGATCACTGTGACGAGGTCGTCGGAGTACAGAACCCCGGACCGGACTTCCATTGCGGAGACCTGGTCCTCCACAGGAGACAGTCGGGATTCCTGACCGCGGATGGACGCGTTCGTCTCGGCATAGGCGAGTACTCCGCGTCGCAGAGCCGACGTGCCGGGAGGTCCGAAGAGCTGGATCGGCCCGCTCCGCATGGTGTGCGAAAAGCTCACCAGTCCGGGCAGCCCCGCCGTGTGGTCGTCGTGCAGGTGGGTGATGAAGACCTCGGAGACCTCTCGCAGCGAAACCCCCGCGGCGGCCAACTGCCGGCACACCCCGTCGCCGGCGTCGACGAGGTAGTGGCGGGAGCCGACCGTGACGAGACTGGACATCCCGCTCCGGGTGGCATGTCCACCCGGACCACCTGCGGTGCCGAGCAGGGTCAGCGTCGTCGAGGGCGTTTCATTCATCGTTATGGTCCTCCATGGTGTTGGCACGACGCTCAGGGGGGTCGACCCGGAACACCCGCAGCTGGAGCGCGAGCGTCGCGTAGTAGCCGACCAGTGTCGAGAGCTCGAACACGGCGGCCTCGCAGATCCGGGCGACGGCATGCTCCCACTCCTCATCCGTGAGGTCGCCACGCAGCAGTGCCTGCGTCACCTCGAGGAAGGGCAGCTCCTGCTCGTCTATCGTCGCGGGGACGCTGCCGCCCGCGAGCGCACTGAGCTCCTCCTCGGTGAGGCCCACGCTGCGGCCGACGCTCTCATGCGCCATCCGCTCGAAGGCGCTGTCCCACGCCGCGGCGACCAGGAGGATCGCGGCCTCCCGCACCCGCGGCGTCAGCGTTGTGCGGTACCGCACCGCCGCGCCGACGGACTGCAGTGCTTCGCCGAGCGGAGGTGACAGCAGCAGCGCGTTGAACGGCCCGTTCAGCGAGCCGTCGGGCGCAGTCAGGGCGAAATGCTGCGGGCCCTGCGCGCGCGGCCCGCCCGCGATGGAGTCGTAGAGCGCCCGCTGTTCCTCGTTGAGTCGCTCCGGCCGGAGCCGCTCGAGCCGCGTCACTGCGCCCTCAGCCGCATACTGATCTCCGCCGCCGTCGCTCGCACCCGCTCCAGCAGCGGGCCGCGAAGCGAGTCCACATCGTGTCGCGAGGTCGACACGGCGATGTTGATGGCCGCCACCGGAGCGCTGCCGGCGCCGAAGACCGGGACGGAGACCGACCGGAGACCCGCGGCGAGCTCCTGGTCCTGGATCGCGTATCCCTGCTGCCTGATGGTCGCGAGCTGCCGGTTCAGCTCCTCGCGATTCCCTACGGCGTTCGGACCGTGACCGGGGCGGAAGGCGTCGGCGCCGATTCGGCGGGTCAGCTCATCGGGGCTGAGGTATGCGAGCAGCACCTTGCCCATCGAGGTGAACACCGCCGGAAGGCTCGACCCGACCTGGATGTTCGCCGTGACGAGGTCGGCGTTCCGGATGCGCGCGAGATACAGCACGCGGTCGTCCTGCAGGACGCCGAGATTGACCGTCTCACCCGTGATCTGTGCAAGCGTGCGCAGCGGGCGCTCGGCGGACTGCACCAATCCGGAGCCGCGGAGCGCGGCGGAGCCGAGGGTGAGCACGGCGACCCCCGGGTGCAGCTGCCCGTCATCGGAGCGCTCGAGGAAGCCCGCCTCCTCGAGCGTCGCGGCGATCCGGAACGCGGTCGGCATGGGGATGCCCGTCCGATCGGACACGTCACGGAGCCGAAGCGACGTCGTCGTCTCGTCGAAGAGTCTCAGAACCTGCAGGCCCTTCGCGAGCGCCTCGATGCGGTACTGGCTCCGCTGCGCGTCCGTTGGGTTCGCTGAGTCGACGCTCACTGAAGTCTCCCTCCCGGCCGCGGGCTGCGACCCGAGTGCGGCTGAACCGATGGTTTGACAGCACGCACAACCCAATCTATGGTCGTTCAAAAGATAAAACAAGCTTTCGCAGAATGAAATAGAGACAGGAACGCAGAGTGGCGAACTTGGCAACGGACGAGAGCCGGGCGGCGACCTCCTGGCTCGGTCTTGACGGCTTCCGGGTCCTCATCGCCGGGGCGGGGGGAATCGGAGGGGCCTGCGCGATGGCGTACCTGGACGCCGGCGCCTCGGTCGTCGTGGTCGACCGCGAGCAGCGTGCGCTCGACGCCCTGGCCGCCAGCCCCCGCTTCGCCGAGCGCGGCGGCCGCACGCTGCAGGCCGATCTCGCGGAGCACGGCTCCGGTGAGCGGATCGTTCGGGAGGTGGTGGCGCAGCTTGGCGGCTTAGACGTCCTACTGCACGCGGTCGGCATCAACGACCGCCGCCCGATCCTCGACTTCACCGAAGACGAGTGGGAGCGGGTGATGCGCATCAACCTCTTCACCTTGTTCGGGCTCGCGCAAGCCGCCGGTCGCCACATGGTGGGCCAAGGTTTCGGCCGGGTGCTCGCCCTGTCGTCGGTTTCCGGCCTCCTCGCGCACCACTCTCACGGCCCCTACGCGGCGTCGAAGGGCGGGATCAACCAGCTCCTCCGAGTCATGGCGCGCGAGTGGGCCGAGAGCGGCGTGACGGTCAACGCGCTCGCCCCGGGCTACATCGAGACGCCGCTCACCGCGGGCCATCTCGCGAAGCCGGGCAAGCGCGAGGAGCTCGAAAGTCTGGTGCCAGCCGGTCGGCTCGGCACCCCCGAGGAGCTCACGGGTCCCGCGCTCTTCCTGTCATCCCGGCATGCCGGATTCATCACCGGCCACATCCTCTACATCGACGGCGGACGCACGCTCGTCTGAACGGAACAACGAAGGAGTTCTCATGACCGACCCAGCCGAGTGGCAACCGCAGATCTTCCCGCGCTTCGCGGGCAAGACGGTGCTCGTCACGGGCGCCGGCACCGGCTTCGGTGCGGAGATCGCGTTCCGTGCCGGGCAGGAGGGCGCCCGGGTCGCGGTGCACTACCGCTCGTCGAAGGCCGGCGCGGAAGCAACCGTGAAGCGCATCGAGGAGATCGGCGGTGAGGCGATCACCGTGCAGGGTGACATCGGCAGCTGGGCAGAGATCAAGCGCATGGCGGATGAGGTGTGGGCCGCCTTCGGGACGCTCGACGTGCTCGTCAACAACGTCGGCGACGTATCGAGTGAGCAGATGTCGTGGCGCGACCTGACACAGGAAGCGCTCGACGCTGTCGTCGACATCGACGTCAAGGGGACCCTCCTCATGACGCACGAGTTCGGCGAGCGGATGCTGGAGCAGCCGAACGGCGGCAGCATCGTCAACGTCGGCTCGACGGTCATCGTCCGTGGCTCGCCCCGGGCCCCTCAGTACGCCGCTGCGAAGTACGCGATCGTCGGCATCACCAAGTCTTACGCGAAGGTGCTGGCCCCGAAGGTGCGGGTCAACACCTTCGCCCCCGGCTTCATGGAGACCGAGCGGCTGCTGCAGCGCGAGGACTGGAAGAGCGGGCGCCGGGAGCAGCTCATCTCGCAGACACCGATGGGGCACATCCCGCCCCCGGAGTTCGTGGCGGGAACATGCCTGTGGCTCGCCACCGAGGAAGCGGCGCATCTGACCGGCGGGTACCTGCTCGCCGACGGCGGATTCAACATGGTCGGCGCCTGAGCCGGCACTGACAGTACCGACAGAGAGGAAATCAGCGATGAAGCTCATCACATTCGACGAGGGCCGGGTCGGACGCCTCGAGCTCGAGGAGGAGACCGTTATCGAGCTCGACGTCCCGTCGACCCGCGAGTACTTCGAGCGCGGCGGCCAGGTGTCCGAGACAGGGGAGCGGCTGAGGCTCGCCGACGTGAAACTGCGCGCGCCGATTCGGCCCAAGAAGTTCTTCCACACCGCCGGCAACTTCGTCGCGCACCACGAGGAGCTCGAGGCGGTGAACTGGTCGCACCCGGTGCACAAGGGCATCGTCTTCTTCCAGAACGTCGACGCGATCATCGGCCCGGACGACCCGATCGTCTACCCGAGCCAGCTCACCAACGAGATGGACTACGAGCTGGAGCTCGCCGTCGTGATCGGCAAGTCCGGCAAGTTCTTCGGCGCCGATGAAGCCGAGGACTACATCGCCGGGTTCACCGTCTTCAACGACATCTCCGCACGGGACATCCAGCGCCGTGAGATGGAGTCCGGGGTGTTCTCCTTCAGCAAGGGCATCGACACCTTCTGCCCAATCGGGCCGTGGATCGTCACGGCGGATGAGCTGCCCGACTACCAGAACCTGGCGATGGAGCTCCGTGTGAACGGCGAGGTTCGCCAGACGGGCAACACCGCCGAGATGCGGGTCACCATCCCGCAGCTCATCGCCTACCACTCGCCGCAGACCTACAGCGCGGGGGATCTGCTCACCACGGGCACCGTCTCAGGCGTCGCCGCCATCCAGAAGAACCCGTTCGACTTCTATCTCCAGCCGGGCGACGTCGTCGAAGCCGAGGTCAAGGGCGTCGGCGTGCTGCGGAACCCGATCATCAGCTGGGAGGACGCCTACGGCGAGCCGGCACCCGCGAAGGCCGACTTTTGAAACTCGCGAACGTCGGTGGCCGCGCGGTCCTCGTCGTTGGCGAGGGCGCGGGCATCGATCTCGAGCGGGCGAGCCAGGGGCGGATCGGACCGGATCCTCAGGACGTTGTGGCTCGCTGGGACGTCTTTCTCGACTTCATCAGCAGGCTGCGGTACAGCCCTGAGAACGCGGATGTCTCCTTCACGCCGGCCGACCTCGGCCCGCCCGTCCCGCGCCCGAGCCAGGTCTTCGCCATCGGCGTCAACTATCGCGAGCATGCGGACGAGGCGGGCTATCCGCCCGACTCTCTCCCTGTCACGTTCACGAAGTTCGCGTCCTGCCTGACCGGCCCGCAGGCGGAGGTGGCGCTGCCGACCGACACGGTCGACTGGGAGGTCGAGCTCGTCGTCGTGATCGGCCGGCGCGGCCGCAACGTGTCCCGCGACGCGGCGTGGGACCACGTCGCCGGGGTGACCGTCGGGCAGGACCTTTCGGAACGCACCTCACAGCTGGAGGGCAGCAAGCCGCAGTACAGCCTCGCGAAGTCGTTCCAGGGCTTCGGCCCGACCGGCCCGTGGCTTGTCACGCCGGACGAGCTGCCGGACCGGGACGACCTCGCGATCTCCTGCTCGATCGGAGACGAGACGCTGCAGTCCAGCCGCACCTCGCGGATGATCTACGACATCCCCGAGCTGATCGCCCGGCTCTCGGCCGTGTGCGAGCTGCAGCCCGGTGACCTCATCTTCACCGGGACGCCGTCCGGAGTCGGGAACGCCCGAACGCCGAAGCGCTTCCTCACGCCTGCGGAGGAGCTGGTGAGCTCGATCGAGGGCATCGGCTCCATCCGGACGACGTTCCGCACGGCCTGACCACCGATCAGTCCTGCCGTCGAAACGATCGCGAGAATGATGGAAACCGCCGGCCCTGCGCAGCTGCTCGACGCGGCGCAGTGGATAGAGCCGGTCGAGGCGTCCCCGCGTGAGCCCGGGAACCGCCCGGGATTCCTCCTGCGCCGGTCCTTCGAGGTCGACGGCGACGTCCTCAGTGCTGTCGTCTCGGCGACGGCGCACGGCATCTACGAGCTGTTCCTCAATGGGACGCGTGTCGGCGACGAGGAGCTGACACCCGGGTTCACCGCCTATCGGAAGCGACTCCAGGTTCACTCGTTCGACGTCACGCACCTCCTCGTTCCGGGAGAGAACGTGCTCGGCGCGATCCTCACCGACGGCTGGTTCCGGGGCCGGCACGGCTTCGAGCGCCGTGCGGACGGGTTCGGCACGCGCACCGCACTGCTCGCGGCGCTCCACGTCGATGACGGTGACGGAACGCGGATCGCCGTGGCGACCGACGGATCCTGGATGTCCCGGACGGGACACATCACCCGCGCCGACCTCATGGACGGGCAGGCGGTCGACTTCCGGCTGCTCAATGAGGGCTGGTGTTCACCCGGCGCGAGTTCGGACGCCTGGACCGCAGCTTCGCTTGGCTTGGGCGACCTGTACCAGGATCGCAACCGATTGGTGGCGCCGATCGCCCCGCCGGTTCGCCGGATCGAGGAGCTCCGCCCGGTCTCGACCACCACGCCGCGACCTGGGACGGCCGTCGTCGACTTCGGCCAGAACATAAACGGCTGGATTCGCCTGAGCGAGCTCGGACCCGAGGGCACGCGGCTGGTCCTCACCCACGGTGAATGGGTGGACGACGACGGGTTCATCTCGACCGATCACCTGCGCGCGTTCGACTTCGCGACGCACGAGCTGCTCCCGGCCGGGCAGGTCGACGACGTGATCTCGGCGGGACGGGACGGCGATGTCTTCGAGCCCCGGCACACGACCCACGGCTTCCAGTACGTGCAGGTCGACGGGTTGCGGGGCGACCTCGACCCGGATACCATCCGTGCCGTCGTCGTCCACAGCGATCTGGAGCCAGTGGGAGAGTTCGAGTGCAGCGATCCTCGTCTGCAGGCTCTGCACGAGGCGGTGCGCTGGAGCTTCCGCGACAACGCGTGCGACATCCCCACCGACTGCCCGCAACGGGAGCGATCCGGTTTCACGGGCGACTGGCAAGTATTCCTTCCCACGGCCGCGCTGCTTTACGACGTCGAGACGTTCTCCGAGAAGTGGCTCGCCGACCTGCGGGCAGACCAGTCGGTCGACGGCCGCGTTCCGACGGTGACCCCCAACCCGGCTGGCGACGGACCGTCGGGGAACGCATTCGAGGATCTGGCGACCGGATCCGCGGGCTGGGGCGACGCGGCCGTGATCGTGCCCTGGGAGCTGTGGCGTGCCTACGGTGACCTCGGGGTGCTCCGCCGGTCGCTTCCGTCGATGTGCGGGTGGGTGGACTACGCCGCTCGCAGCGCCGCGGAGGGTCGCCATCCGGATCGGGCCGCTGCTCGCCCGTCGCCCGCCCCTCACGAGCAGTTTCTGTGGGACACCGGGTTCCACTTCGGCGAGTGGTTGGAGCCGGGCGTTCCACCCCGGCCCGACCCCGCGGCGGATCACGGCATCGTCGCCACCGCGTTCCTCGCCCGCTCCGCACGGCTGCTCGCCCGGGTCTCCGCGTTGCTCGGCCGCGCCGACCTGGAAGCACGATACTCCGGCATCGCCGACGGCGCGCGGAGCGCCTGGCAAGCCGAATACGTCACGGCCGACGGCCGGCTCACCGAGGAATCGCAGGCGAACTACGTGCGCGGGCTGGCCTTCGGGCTGCTCGACCCCTTCCATACCGTGCGCGCCGCCGACCGCCTCGTGGACCTGATCGAGGCAAACGGCGGCAGGCTCGGAACCGGGTTCCTCAGCACCGGTCAGCTCCTCCAGGTGCTCGCCGACACCGGTCGCCTCGCGACCGCCTACTCCGTCCTGACCTCCACCGGTGTGCCGTCCTGGCTGGAGATGCTCGACCGTGGTGCCACCACGATCTGGGAGTGGTGGGACGGCGTGGACGGTGGGACAGCTCGCGGCTCGCTGAACCACTACAGCAAGGGCGCCGTCGTCTCCTTTCTCTACACCCACGTTGCGGGCATCCGGCTCCCGGAGAACCCGGCCCCCGACAGTGCCGCATACTGCGCGGTCACCATTGCCCCGCAGCCGGGCGGTGGAATCACCTGGGCGCGTGCGTCGGTGCGAACCCGCCGAGGACGAGTCGCATCCGCATGGTCGATCGACGACGAAGCGTTTCGGCTCGAGGTCGAGATTCCCGACGGCACAGCCGCGACCGTGGTGCTGCCGGACGGGCGACGCCACGTCTCCGAACCAGGGACGCACCGGTTCCGGATTTACTCGCCGACCGAGGAGGTGCGCCCGCAGCAATAGGCCACAGCTAACGCGCGTGGCGCAGTTCCGAATGGACTTGCGCCGTCCGCCCGGTCACGCTGGAGAAGCACGATCGCGGCATCGGGAGCGCGACGACGAAGTCCCGTACACAGCACACATCGATCATTGGAGATCAAGTGATTCGTCCCAGAGATTCGCGCCGGCTCGCCGGCTTCGCCGCGCTCGCGGCGACCGCTCTCGCGCTCAGCGCATGCAGCGGCGGCGGCAACAACGGCGGCAACAACAACGGCGGCAACGGCGGCGGGGAAGCCGACACATCCCGCCTCATCATCGGCCTCGAATCCGACCAGGCCGCCCTCGGCTACGACCCGATCCGCTACGCCAGCGGGCAGCGCTTCTTCTACGAGGGCATCTACGACTCGCTGTTCCGGCTCGACGAGGAGGGCCAGGTTGTGCCCGACCTCGTCACGAACTTCGAGTACAACGAGGACCAGACCGAGCTCACCCTCGACCTCGACACCAGTGCGACGTTCCCCGACGGATCGACCGTCACGGCCGACCTCGTCAAGCAGAACCTCGATTTCCGCGGCGACGCCGACCTCTCGGCCTACAGCGGCTTCGCCGAAGGCGGCGAGCAGGAGATCAGCGACGTCACCGTCGTCGACGACGACACGGTGACCCTCACCTTCGCGGCGCCGTCGCCCGGCTTCGAGGCGAACCTCGTCCTTCCCGCCGGCGCGATCGTCGGGCCGAGCGCTGTTGAGGACCGTTCCAGCCTCGACCAGGCGCCCGACGGGTCCGGCCCGTTGACGCTCGACGCGGGCGCCACTGTGAAGGGCAACACCTACCTCCTCACGAAGAAGGACGACCACCCGGAGGCGGGCGAGTACCCGTTCGACAGCTACGAGTTCCGGCCGATCATCGATCCCCAGGCGCGTGTCAACGCTGCGATCTCCGGTGAGGTGGATGTGGCTTACATCACCGCCGAGCAGCAGACCCAGGTCGAGTCCGCCGGCACGGGCCTTGTCGCCAACGGCGGCACGGTCCTGAACCTGCTGCCATTCGACAAGGCCGGCGCCCTGGCGCCCCAGTGGGGCGACCCCCAGGTCTGGAAGGCGCTGTCGATCGCGATCGACCGCGAGGCGTTCGTGGCTGCTGTCCACCCGGGCGACGTCCCGACGGTCAACGCACTGCCGGCTGACAGCCCCGGGTACATCGAAGAGCTCGAGGAGGAGTACGCCTACGACCCCGAGGAGGCGCGTGAGCTGCTGGCTGAGGCAGGCTACCCCGACGGGTTCGATTTCGAGGTCGTCATCGGCCAGCAGAGCCAGCGGGACTGGGAGACGATCCAGCCGTTCTGGCAGGAGATCGGTGTCGATGCCACGCTGAAGATGTCGTCCTCGACAGAGGAGACCTTCGCATCGGTGCAGAACACGCCGATCGGTGGCCCGATCCCGCTGAATTGGACGAACCCCCCGGGCAACGTCTTCGGCGTGCTGTTCGGATTCGCGAACTTCCACAAGGCGGAGAACCCCGAGATCCAGGCTGCCGTGGGAGCCTATGGTGCCGCCGCGGGCGACGAGGACGCTCAGGCGGAGGCGCTCACCCAGCTCAACCGCGCGATCGTCGAATCCGGCTGGCTCATCCCGCTCTACGAGCAGCTGGCGCCGTGGGCGTACAACGAATCGAAGGTCGCCGAGCCCCAGTTCCCGGGTGCCGAGACCTACCCGATCCTCTCGACGCTGACGCCGGCGTCCTGACCAACCGCCCGGTGCCGACGGAGACGTCGGCACCGGGCCACCGGAGTGATGATGCTTACATTCGCTCTCAAGCGGATCGCCTTCGCGATCGTCACGCTGCTCGTGGCGACGTGGATCGCGTTCGTGCTCGTGCACCTGAGCGGCTCGACGCCGGGTGGCGTCGCCCTCGGCTTCTCCGGAACGCCCGAGCAAGTGCAGGCGTACAACGAGGAGATCGGCTGGTACGACCCCTGGATCGTGCAGTACCTGGGCTGGATCGGCCAGGTGCTGCAGGGTGACCTCGGCGTCTCGCTGATCGACGGCCGGGATATCGGCGACGACGTGGCCAAGCGTCTGCCGGTGACTGCGGCGCTGGCATTCCTCGGGACGCTTCTCAGCGCCGTCATCGGCATCGTCATGGGCGTCGTCGCGGCAGTCCGGGGCGGCGCCGTCGACCGGGTTCTCACCGTGATCACCGGCCTCATGCTGTCCCTTCCCGCGTTCTGGGTCGGCGTGCTCCTCGTCTACCTGTTCGCCGTCCAGCTGCGGGTGCTTCCGGCGACGGGATTCGTTCCCTTCGAGAACAACCCCGAAGCGTGGGCGAGATCCCTTCTGCTGCCGGTCATCACGATCGCTCTCACCTCGGCAGCCGGGCTTGCTCGCCAGACCCGGGCGTCCATGGCCGACGCACTCACGATGGAGCACATGCGCACACTGCGTGCCGTCGGCACATCGACCCATCGCATCGTCTACGTCCACGCGCTGCGCAGTGCGAGTCTCCCCATCGTCGCGGGCATCGCCATCCACTTCATCATCCTGTTCGGCGGTTCCGTCGTCATCGAGGTGCTCTTCGCGCTGCCCGGCATCGGACAGGCGATGCAGGCCGCCGTGGGATCCGCTGATCTGCCGTTCGTGCAGGCCCTGGTGCTCGTCGCGACGCTGGTTGTGGTGGTCGTGAACCTGGCGCTGGAGTTCGCCACCCGTTTCCTCGACCCGAAACTGCGTGCCTCATGACCGAATCAACGACCTCGATCCTGACCGTGCGCCGCGAGCGGCGGGCCAAAGGACGCTACCGATCGCCCGCCGTCATCCTCTCCCTGGTTTGGCTCCTGGGTCTGCTCGTCGCCTCACTGGCAGGGCCACTGTGGCTTCCGTACGGGCCCCTCGAGCAGGATCTCGGCGCGGTGCTGCAAGGACCGTCCGCAGCCCATCCGCTGGGGACGGACGAGGTCGGACGTGACCTGCTCACCCGCCTTCTGACGGCAGCGGCGCCGACTCTCCTCATCGCGTTGATCACGCCGATCGTCGCCGTGGCGGTGACGGTGCCGATCACGCTCTGGGCCGCTCGCTACCCGCGTGCGGAAGCCGTCACCAACCGTGTCAGCGAGATCGTCCTCTCCCTCCCGGGCATGGTGATCCTCCTCGCCTTCATCGCCGCCGTCGGAACGAACATGCCGCTGGTCCTGGCGGTCTTCGGACTCCTGCTGTTCGGCGCCCTCTTCAAGATCTTCTTCGGGCAGGCGAAGTCCCTGCACAAGCAGCTCTTCGTCGAGGCCGCTGCAATCGACGGCGTACGCCCGATGGTCGCGAGCATCCGCCACGTGCTGCCCAACATGTCGACGACCGTCATCGTGCAGTTCGTGTTGCTGTTCGGTGCCGGCATCGGAATCCAAGCCGCCCTCGCCTTCATCGGCCTCGGGCCACAACCCCCGGAGCCCACGTGGGGCGGGATGATCCAATCCGCGTCGCGCTTCATCTTCCAGCAGCCCTGGATGATGATCCCCACCGGCGGCATCCTCGCGCTCACGATCATCGCCGCCAACACGCTGGCCGATGTGCTCGCCGGCGGAGCGGCGATGCCGCCGCCCCTCGTCGCCGTGAGGCGCAGGCGACAGGGTGGAGTGACGGGCGCCCCCGCCCTGCCGCCAAAGAAGACCCTGCCCATCCCGTCGACGGAAGAGGCGCATGCCGCCGCTCAGCCAACCGGGGAGGCGACCCGCGTGCCAGGGCAGGGAGAGCTACGCGTCGAGGATCTGGTGATCGCCGTCGACGATGGGCCGGAACTCGTGACGGGCGTCTCGTTCACGGTGCGTCCTGGAACTGTCCTTGGCCTCGTCGGGGAGTCGGGCTGTGGCAAGAGCATCACCTCCCATGCGCTGCTCGGGCTCCTGACTCCTGGCCTTTCCGTGCGGTCCGGACGCATCCTGTGGAACGGGGTCGACCTCGCCGACGCCGACGAGAAGACCATGCAGCGAGTGCGCGGCCACGACATCGCGTACATTTCACAGGAGCCCACCCGGGCGCTCGACCCCATGTTCACCGTCGGCTGGCAGCTCGAAGCCACGATCAAGCGGTTGCGTAAGGTCGGGGGCCGGGAGGCCAAGAAGATCGCGGAGCAGCTGCTCGTCGACGTCGGCATCGTCGACCCGCCGCGGGTCCTGCGCAGCTACCCGCACCAGATCTCGGGCGGCATGGCGCAGCGTGTCGCGATCGCCCTCGCGCTCTCGGGCACGCCTCGCCTGCTCATCGCCGACGAGCCGACGACCGCGCTCGACGTCACCGTGCAAGCGGAGATCCTCGCACTGCTGCGTCAGCTCGTCGCCGACCGTGGCATGTCGATCGTGCTGGTCACCCACGACCTCGGCGTCGTCGCGGATCTCTGCGACGAGGTCGCGGTGATGTACGCGGGGCACCTCGTCGAGACCGGATCGGTGCGCGACGTGCTGATGCGGCCGGAGCACCCATACACCATGGCGCTGCTCGCCGCCGACCCGCACGCCGCGGTGGAACTCGTGGGGGCGACCCACCTTGCCACCATCCCGGGTCAGGTCCCGGCGCCTGGCTCCTGGCCGAGGGCTTGCCGGTTCGCCGACCGCTGCCGATTCGTTCAGGATCGGTGTCTGGTCCCGATCCCACTGGAACCGCGCAGCATTGGCGAGGGCGATGTGCGCTGCATCCGTCACGACGAGGTCCGCGGACGCCAGGAAGAGTGGCGCGAGCCCGTTCCGGTAGGAGAACAGCTATGAGCACGGTGCCGAGCAGCCCCAGCCAGACCTCGGCTGCTTCCGAAACGCCTCTCCTCGAGGTGCGGAACCTGGTCGTCCAGTACAGTCGCAAGGCACCGCCGGCGGTGGAGGACGTGTCGTTCACCATCGCACGCGGTGAGACGGTTGGGCTGGTCGGCGAGTCCGGTTCCGGCAAGACCACGATCGGCAAGGCGATTCTCGGACTCCAGCCGGTCACGAGCGGCCAGATCATCTTCGAGGGCCGCGACATCACCACGGCAAGCGCCGCCGAGCGCCGCGCCCTGCACGGCGATCTACGCGCCGTATTCCAGGATCCGTACTCCTCACTGAACCCACGCCGGCCGATCGGCGATGCGATCTCGGAGTCGCTGCGGAAGGCACGCGTTCCGCGCGAGGAGCGGGATCGACGAGTGCGCGAGGTACTTTCGGCGGTCGGCCTGCCGCAGAACGCCGGCGACCGGTATCCGCGACAGTTCTCCGGAGGGCAGCGGCAGCGCATCGCGATCGCTCGAGCCCTGGTGACCGACCCGCGACTCGTCGTCTGCGATGAGGCGGTGAGTGCCCTAGATCTCTCGACACAGGCGCAGGTGCTCAATCTCCTCGCAGATCTGCGGCGCGGTGCTGACCTCGGCTACCTCTTCATCGCTCATGACCTCGCGGTCGTGGAGTTCCTCGCCCAACGTGTGATCGTGCTCAACCGCGGCCGCATCGTCGAGGAGGGGGCGACGGCGGACATCATGCGCAACCCCCAGGACCACTACACCCGCGTGCTGATGGCCGCGTCTCCGGTCCCCGATCCCGACGAGCAGGCGCGGCGCCGCGAGGCGTGGCGGGCGCTGAAGGCTTTTGTGCCGGCTGCATAGCGGCGGGGTCCGACAATCGCGACACCGGTGGCCGAACGGGCGACTGCAGGGACTCGCGGCGGTCAGAGCTCCGGTTGGCGCGAGACCGTGATGTCTGGCAACGGCGACAACGAGCGAGCTGTCTCGCGGAACGCCTTGACCATCGGGTTCGGGGCGTCCGCGAGGCTGCACAGGACGATCGTGGCGGGCTCGATGTCGTCGATCGCCACATAGGCGAGTTCGTCCCGTCGATAGTGCGACGCGGCGGAGTTCCCAGCGACGTTGACTCCCGCGCCCGCCGCGACGAGCTCGAGGATGCCCTCCACGCTGTCGGCCGTCGGTCCTCGTCTCGGGCGGGAGCCGTCCGGCCGCGGGTCGACCACCCACCAGTTCACGATCTCCGGGTGGCCGCCGGCCGCCGTGACGAAGACCTCGTCAGCCGTCTCGAGGATCGAGATAGACGACCGATCTGCGAGCGGGTGTCCGGCCGGGACGACGAGCACGCGCGGCTCGCTCCACAGCGGCTCCACTCGGATGCGCGGCGGAAGCCGCAGCGGCCAGGGCGCGAACACTACATCCGCGCGCCCGCTGTCGAGGTCGTCGATCACGTCGAAGAAGCCGAGACGCCGCATCTCGATGCGTGCCTTCGGCGTCCGCTGCAATGTCGTCGCGATCGCGTTCGTCGTGAGTGTGCCCGCGCCGGCGGCCACCACACCGACGCGCAGGCTCGGCGCCTCCAGGTCCCGGCGCGTCGAGCGTGCCCACGCGAGCACTTGATCGTGATCGTCCTGAACCCGGCGCGCGAGCGGAAGCAGGTCGCGCCCGAAGGTGGTCAGCTCCACCTTGCGCGGCGTCCGGTCGAACAGCCGCACACCGATCTGGTCCTCGAGCCGGCTGATCTGCTGGCTCAGCGAAGGCGGCGTGATCTGGAGTCGCGCCGCGGCGCGACCGAAGTGCAGCTCTTCGGCGAGCACACAGAAATAGCGGATGACGTGGATAGGTACATCCATGGCCCCATATTAGCCGCGCCCTAATGCCACGTAGGGATATCGAACTTCCGTGCCGAACATTGAGCGGTAAGGCTTGAGCACGGAATACGACCAGGCCCGGCCGGTGTGTTCCTCCGCCAGCCGGCGGTGCACGGCTTTCACAAGGAGGTAAAGCATGACCACATTCCCCGCTGACGACCCCGACAAGGTCCCGTTCGCCGGCATCCTTCCGGCGGCGCCCAAGCCGTTCGTGCTCGGCAACGGCGAGGGGGAGAAGTCCCTCGTCTTCGATCAGCTGTTCACCGTCCTGCTGTCTGCCGACGAGACCGAGGACCAGTACGGCATTTTCACGATGCAGGGGGGCAAGGGACAGCGCATCCCGGCGCACACGCACCTCAAGACGCACGAGATCTTCTACGTGGTCGACGGTGAGATCGACGTGTGGATGGACGACCAGGCCGACTACCACAGCAAGACCACGCTGGTCACCGGCGACTTCGCCTACGTCCCGGCCAATGTCGTGCACGCCTTCCAGATCCAGGGCCCGACCAAGGTGTTCGGGTGCGGCACCGCCGGCTTCGAGCGGTTCTTCCACGCCATCGGCCAGAAGACCGACCTGACAGAGCCCCAAGGCGTCTTCGTCCCGGACTTCTCGGTGCTGCGCGCGGCGGGTGAGAAGTACGCCACGGTCTTCATGCCCGAGTTCCAGTTCCGGGACTGACGCTTTCGTGGCTTCGAGGCTCGAGATTGACTTCGGGCAGCCGGAAGGCTTTCGCCCGCTGTCGCTCGATCTGCGAGTTCCGGAAGTAGCGGGTGACGCCTGTGCGCCCCTCGTCGTGTTCCTGCACGGCGGCGGGTTCCTGCGCGGCAGCCGCAAGGTGTTCACGCCAGGCATCGATGCGGCCGACTCGTTCGACCGCATCGTCGCGGCGGGGATCGCCGTCGCGTCCTGCGAGTACCGCCTGAGCGGGGAGGCGCGCTTTCCCGCCCAACTGGCCGACGTCGACGCCGCGATCGGCTGGCTCCAGGAGCACGGGGCCCAGCATGGAGTGGATGCTTCGCGGCTGGTGCTGTGGGGAGTCTCCGCCGGTGCGACGATTGCAGCGCTCACCGGCCTCCGCCGCAGGGACGTGCGCGGCGTCGTCGACTGGTTCGGACCGACTGACCTCTTCGCGATGGCCGAGCATCCGACCGGTGAACGGCCCGAGGAGACTCGCGAGGCGCGGTGGATCGGCAGGCCCGCGGCCGAGCTGCCCGAACGGGCGCGAGAAGCGAGCCCCGCCCTGCAGGTGCACGCAAGCGCGCCGCCGTTCCACATCGCACACGGCACCGACGACGAGCACGTGCCCATCTCCCAGAGTGAGGCGTTCGCCGCCGCGCTCGACGGCGCCGGTGTGCCGGTCGAGTTCTCGCGCGTAGCGGGCGGCCGGCACTTCTGGCAGGCAGTGCCCGACACTGCGCCGCTCTTCGACCGGGCCATCGAGTTCGTCCGCCGAGTCGCCGTGGAAGGGTGACGAGACCGACATGACAGTGACCCCCTTCAACGACGGCTGGGCGTACCGCAGACCGCTCGGCCCCTTCGTCGGCTTCGGTGGTGAGCAATTGGCCGCGCGGTCCGTGCGTCTGCCGCATGACGCGCTGCGCGACGCCGAGCGACGGCCCGACGTGCCGGGCAAGGGCGCGGGCGCGTACTACCCGCACGGCGCGTACACGTACCTGAAGAGATTCCCGGTGCCTGCCGCGTGGGAGGGGTGCCTAGTTCGCCTGGAGGTGCAGGGCGCGTTCCGGCGCGCGCAGGTCTTCCTCAACGAGGAGTTCGCGGGCAATCGGGCCGACGGGTACGCCCGCTTCTTCGTCGACCTCACGCCCTACCTCAGGTACGGGGAGGACAACGAACTGAGGATCGAAGTCCGGTCTGGCGAGGATTCCCGCTGGTATTCGGGCACCGGACTTCACCGACCGGTGCTGCTGCATGTCGACCGGCCAGTGCACATCGTCCCGGACGGCGTGGTGGTCAGCACCGTCAGGCTCGAGGAGGATCAGGCCGTGATCGACGTCGTGACAACGGTCGCGAACGCCGGCCTCAGCAGTCGCACCGTCACCGTGAGCACGACGATCACCGGTCCGGACGGCACCGAAGTCGAGCGCGGTGCGACGCCGTCGACGCTGGCGCCGGGGGAGCAGGCCGTTGTCCGGCAGCGCCTTTATCTGCAGGCTCCCGCCCTGTGGAGCACGGACAGCCCCGCCCTGCACACCGCCCGCGTCGCCCTGGGCTACGATCCGGCCGACGACGTCGTCGTGAACTTCGGCGTGCGGACGGTCACCGTCGATCCACGCAAAGGGCTTCGGATCAACGGGGCGCCGGTGCTGCTGCGCGGGGCCTGCATCCACCATGACAACGGACCCCTCGGCGCCGCCGCGATCGGGCGCGCGGAGGAGCGCCGGATCGAACTGCTCAAGCACGCCGGCTTCAACGCGATCCGTGGCGCCCACAACCCCCTCTCGCCAGCGATGCTCGACGCGTGCGACCGGCTGGGGATGCTCGTCATGGACGAGGCGTTCGACATGTGGACCCGGTTCAAGAGCCCGTACGACTATGCGGCCGACTTCTCGCAGTGGTGGGCGGCGGACCTCGAGTCGATGGTCTTCAAGGACCGGAATCACCCGAGTGTGATCCTCTACTCGATCGGGAACGAGATCATCGAGGTCGGCACGCCGCACGGCGCGCGCTGGGCGCGCCGGATGGCCGAGCACGTTCGGGCGCTCGACCCGACCCGGCTCGTCACCAACGGGATCAACGCGTTCCTCGCGGTGATCGACGAGGTTCCCGCGCTTCTGGAGGCGGCCGGCGGAGGTCTCAACGAGGCGATGGGCGGCACCGACGGAGCATTCGCCGTGGTGGCCGCGAGCGAGGCGGCGAGCGAACGCACCGCCGAGTCGAGCGCCGCGCTCGACGTGCTGGGCCTCAACTACGCGGAGTCGCGGTACCAGCTCGATCAGCAGCGCTTCCCGCACCGCGTGATCGTCGGCTCGGAGACGTTCGCGCCCCAGATCGGGACGCTGTGGCCGATGGTGCAGCAGAACCCGAACGTGATCGGCGACTTCACCTGGACCGGGTGGGACTACCTCGGGGAGGTCGGCATCGGAGCGACCGCCTACGCGGAGGATCCCGATGCAGTCGCGGCGCTCGAGCGAGAGTACCCGTACCTGACCGCTTGGTGCGGCGACCTGGACATCACGGGCTGGCGGCGGCCAGCGTCGTACTACCGCGAGATCGTGTTCGGTCTCCGAACGGAGCCGTATGTCGCCGTGCTGCGACCGGAGCACTCCGGACACACGATCACCATGCAGTCGCCGTGGGCCTGGAGCGACTCGGTCTCGTCCTGGACTTGGCCGGGCTTCGAGGGCGAGCCGGTGACCGTCGAGGTGTATGCCGACGCGGAGGAGGTCGCACTCCTGCACGACGCAGAGGAGGTCGCCCGCGGCCCGGTCGGCGAGCGCCGCCCGATGCTCGCGCGCTTCGACACCGTGTACCGCCCTGGGGAGCTCGTGGCGATCGCCTTCAAGGAAGGGGCGGAGGTTGGCCGGGCCAGTCTGTCCACCGCGGGTGACGCGCGGCTGACCGCACGCGCCGACCGTGAGCACCTACGGAACGACGACGCAGACCTCGCGTTCGTCGCGATCGAGCTCCGCGACGAGGCGGGGCGTCTCGTCGCCGCAGGGGACCGGACGGTGACCGTGGCAGTGACCGGCGCGGGGGTCCTCGCCGGGATGTGCAGCGCGAACCCGAAGACCCAGGAGCGGTTCGACGGGTCGACCTGGCGCACCTTCGACGGGCGGGCGCTCGCCGTCGTGCGCCCGACAGGGGCCGGCGAGATCCAGGTGCACGTCAGCTCCGCAGGACTGGATCCGGTGCTCCTCGCCCTGTCCGTCGCTGAACTCGCTTCGCATCGCGGATCTCCATCATCCCGATTGACGATCCATCCAAAGGGCTGAGTTCCGCTCGCCATGTCCACTGCTCGAGAGGAACCCTTCACCCATGAGTGAAATTCACGATGTCGACCTGAACGGCGGCGGTCACGACTTCCGCGTACGGGTCTATCCCGCCGAAAACCCGAACGGGGCGCTGCTCGTGTGGCTGCACGGTGGGGCGTTCATGTTCGGTTCGGTCGACATGCCCGAGTCGGACCAGGTCGGACGGCGCCTGAGCGCCGCCGGCGTCAGTGTCGTCGCGGTCGACTACACACTGGCGCCGCTCGACGCGCTCGAGTCGCTCGGTCCGCCGGACCCCGCGCTTGACATCCCGACGGCGGCGGAGATGCGGGCGATGGCCGAGGCGGCCGGGCCCCGTGTCCGCTTCCCCGTCGCGTCGCTGCAGACCGTCGCCGCCTTCGACTGGGCGGTCGCCCATGCCGCGGAACTCGGTGCCGACCCGGCGCGGGTGGCGCTCGGCGGGGCGAGCGCAGGCGGCAACCTCTCCGCCGGCGCCGCACTGCGGCTGAGAGACCGGGGCGAGGCCCAGCCGAGCCTGGTGGCCCTTGTCTATCCCGTGCTGCACTCTCCACTGCCGCCGGCGAGTGAGGAACTCGCGGCAAAGCTGGAGGGGCTGCCGTCCCACCAGACCTTCCCACCAGAGTCGAGCGCCGCGATCAACCGCAACTACCTCGGCGACGCCGAGGACGAGGACGGGTATGCCTTCCCCGGAGGCAGCGACCTCACCGGTTTGCCGGAAACCCTGATCGTGAACGCGGACCGCGACCGCCTCCGCGCGTCGGGTGAGGCCTTCGCGGCAGAACTCGCATCGGCCGGGGTCCACGTTCGCGTCGTGCGCGAGCACGGGTCCATGCACGGCTTCCTCAACGAGGTGGGCCACGCCGCCGCCGAGCGGACGATGGCGTTGATCGTGGACGCAGCATTCACCGCCCGGTCGGCGGGGAGCAGCCGCAGTATCCGCGCAGAGCGCGGCGACTCGACGGACTCATTTCCGCGAGGATCCAAGGCTTTCGGCCGCTCCTGATGAATGCGCACGTGCCGCATCGCGCGGCCTGGCTGACGGACCGATTCGCGAGGCGAAAAGCGCGGAACGACGCAGGTTCTCGATCCTCTGGCCGAGATGCGCCGGCGCATCCGGCAACCCGCACCGATCAACACGAAGGAGAGTGCTGATGAAGGCGATCGTGGTCCTGTTCGACAGCCTGAACCGACGCTTCCTGCCTGCGTACGGCGGCGACCAGGTCGAGCTGCCCGCCTTCGAGCGCCTCGCCGAGCGCTCCGTCACCTTCGACACCTGCTACGGCGGGAGCATGCCGTGCATGCCTGCCCGGCGGGAACTGCACACGGGTCGCTCGAACTTCCTCCATCGGTCGTGGGGTCCGCTGGAGCCGTTCGACGACTCGGTGCCGGAGCTGCTGCGCGATGCAGGTGTGTACACGCATCTGGTGACCGATCATCAGCACTACTGGGAGGACGGCGGGGCCACGTATCACAACCGGTTCTCGACGTACGAGTTCCTCCGCGGGCAGGAGGGTGACCGGTGGAAGGGGCACGTCGCGGACCCCGACATTCCCGAGAGCGTGACCTGGCTCAGGAGGGGAGCGTGGCGGCAGGACTGGGTGAACCGGGCGTACATGGCGACGATCGAGGACCACTCCCAGACGAAGACGGTGGACGCGGGGCTGGAGTTCGTCGCCACGAACGCTGCAGCGGACTCGTGGATGCTGCAGATCGAGTGCTTCGACCCGCACGAGCCCTTCTTCAGCTATGAGGAGCACAAGCGGCCTTCGGCCGCCGAGTACACGGGCCCGCACTTCGACTGGCCCGACTACCGCCGGGTCGTCGAGGACGAGGCGACCGTCGAGCATGCTCGCGAGGAGTACTTCTCGCTGCTCCGCTTCTGCGACCAGTCGCTCGCTCGCGTGCTGGACGCCATGGATGAGCACGACCTGTGGGAAGACACCATGCTCATCGTCTGCACCGACCACGGACTCCTGCTCGGTGAACGCGGCTGGTGGGGCAAGAACGTGCAGCCCTGGTACGACGAGAACATCCACACGCCGCTGTTCGTGTGGGATCCGCGCTCGGGCGCCGCGGGGGAGCGCCGTGACGCCCTCGTGCAGACCCTCGACCTCGGCCCGACGCTCCTGGAGTTCTTCGGGGTGCCGCTCACATCCGACATGGAGGGGCGCCCGCTGTCCACACTTCTTTCGGACGGCTCCCCGATCCGTGAGACTGGCCTGTTCGGGAGCTTCGGCGGGCACGTCTGCATCACCGACGGGCGCTATGTCTACATGCGCTCTAGCGCGACGGCCGAGAACGCTCCGCTCTACGAGCACACGCTGATGCCGACGCACCTGCATTCCCGGTTCACACCGGTCGAGCTCGCTGATGCGGAGCTGGTGCCGCCGTTCCCCTTCACGAAGAACGCTCCGCTGCTTCGGACGCGCGGCTTCGGCGTCGGGTCGCCGTACAACTTCGGCACCCTGCTGTACGACATCGAGTCGGATCCCGCTCAGCTCGAACCCCTGCGCGACCCCGACCTGGAGCTGCGGATGGCGGGACTGCTGGTCGAGGCGATGCGGCAGAACTCCGCGCCGCCCTCCCAGTTCGAGCGGCTCGGGCTTCCCGTTGAGGGTCCGGTCGGAAAGGAGCACCTCCTCGTCGAGCGGCAATGGGAGCAGGTGCAGCGGGGGCTCGGCGGCGTCGTTCCCGCCGACGAGTTCGAGGCGGTCCATCCGGGGGTGCACACGCCGATCGTCGAGCTCATGGCCGAGGAGGCGACCCGAGAGGCGCTCGTCGCCGTGATCCCCGCGGCTGCGCGGATGCTCAACTGGTTCGGCTCGCTCACCCCGTGGCAGCTCTCGGTCATGAACCCGGCGATCGGGGCGAGCTCCCTGAACGAACTGCAGCAGCGCCTCCGTCAACCCTGACGTCGACCCGCGTACCCGATTCCGAATTCACTCAGGAGTACTTGATGCACCGCTTGCTCAATGACGCCGGGCTTCGACGACCCGCGCACGCGCCTTCTAGAGTTGGCGGCATGGCCGGCGCGAGGGAAGAAGACCGGCGAAGCGTCGCGCAGAAGCTGTTCGCGATCCTCGATGCGTTCGACGGAGGTCCGACGCTCACCCTGACTGAGATCGCGCACCGCGCGAGCCTTCCGCTGTCGACGGCGCATCGTCTGGTCGCTGAGCTGACGGAGTGGGGCGGGGTGGTGCGCGCCGACGACGGCCGGTACTCGCTCGGACTGCGACTCTGGCGGCTCGGAGTGCGGCAGCCCACAGCCCGCCGGCTGAGCGCGCTCGCCCGGCCGTACCTGGAGGATCTCCTCGAGCTGACAGGAGAGCACGTGCACCTGGCGGTGCTCGACGGACTCGGCGCCACCTATCTGGAGCGATTGTCCGGCCGGGACGCGGTGCGGGTGCTCTCCGCGGTGGGCGCCAAGCTGCCACTGCACGCCACCGGGGTGGGGCTGGCGCTGCTCGCCTTCGCGCCGCCGGAGCTGCTGGACGAGGTGCTGGCGGCCGGGCCGGTGAAGTTCCAGCCGGAGACGTTGACGACCGAGAAGGAGCTGCGCGCCCGCCTGGCCGAGATCCGCGCGACCGACCTGTCCGTGTCGGTCAACGCGCTGACTCCCCGGGTGTTCTCCATCGCGGCACCGGTGCGCAATTCGTCCGGGCAGGTGGTCGCAGCCGTGTCGATCATCGCCCGGATCGAACGGCAGGCCGAGCCGCAGTTCGAATTCGGTGTCCGCATGGCCGCTCGCGGCATCTCCTCCGCGCTGGGCTGGCACCCCTAGCAGAAATTGCGCCCGAATCCTTCCACCCAATGGAAGACCTGCCCCGCGAACACGCGGCGTCGCGCAGGCTGATTCGGACCTTCCACAGACGAAAGGGTCGCACGCATGCGCCAGCACACCTCGGTCGCCGTCATCGGCGCCGGACCGGCAGGCCTGCTGCTGGGGCACATCCTGCATCAGGCTGGTGTGCCCTTCGTGATCCTGGAGCGAACCTCCCGCGAGCATCTGCTGGGCCGGATCCGTGCGGGGGTGCTGGAGCAGGGCTCCGTCGACACCGTCGCCGCCCTGGGACTCGACCGCAACCTGCGCACCCACGGCATGGAGCACCGCGGCATCTACCTGCAGTACGAGGGCGAGCGCGTGCATCTCGACTTCAAAGACCTCGTCGGCCGTACGGTCACCGTCTATGGGCAGCAGCCGCTGGTGCGCGACATACTGGAGGAGCACGAGCGGATCGGGTCCACGATCGTCTTCAACGCAGACAACGTGACGCCGCACGGGATCACCGGCGATGAGCCCACCATCACCTGGAGCGTCGACGGGGTGCAGCACCAGATCAGCGCGGACTTCGTCGTGGGTGCCGACGGCTATCACGGGGTCTGCCGGCGGTCTGCACCGGACGGGCGGATGACCGCCATCGAGCGCGACTACCCCTTCGCGTGGCTCGGGATTCTCGCCGACGTGCCGCCGTCCACCGACGAGCTGATCTACGCACTGCACCCGGATGGCTTCGCCATGCACTCCATGCGCTCGCACGAGGTGTCCCGCCTGTACCTGCAGGTCGATCCCGACGAGTCGATCGACGGCTGGAGCGACGAGCGCATCTGGAGCGAGCTGCAGGGCCGGATGGGCATTCCCGAATGGACACTGCAGGAGGGCGTGATCACCGAGAAGTCGATCACCCCGATGCGCAGCTTCGTGGTCAGCGAGCTGAACGTGGGACGGATGTTCCTCGTCGGTGACGCCGGCCACATCGTGCCGCCGACCGGCGCGAAGGGGCTCAACTCGGCGATCGCCGACGTGGTGATGCTCGGGCGTGCGCTGCTCGAGCACCGTGCCGGGAACTCAGCCGGGCTCGCGGCCTACAGCGACCGGGCGCTCAGCCGGCAGTGGAAGGTGCAGCACTTCTCCCAGTGGATGACGGAGATGCTGCACGTGCATCGGGAGGTCCCTGACCCATCCGCCCGCGACTTCCGCTACCGCAGTCAGGTCGCCCAGCTCGAGTACGTGAGCGGATCGATCCACGCCCGCCGTTCGCTTGCCGAGCAATACGCCGGCCTCCCTCTGGACTAGGAGCACCGAATGCCCGTCGACGCAACCACGCCCGACCTCACCCAGGCGCAGATCTCCGCCGAGATCGCCGAGCGCCATGCGCTGGAGCTGGAGCGCGCCGCGGCGGCCGGACGACGGATGCCGTCGCACCCTCCTCGCGACTTCACGCCCTACCGCAGCGCGACCCTCCGCCACCCGACCCACAAGCTGGTGCGGGCGGATCCCGAGGAGATCGAGCTCGTGTCGCCGGCGTTCGGCCACACCGACGTGATCCCTGAGGAGAGCGACATGACGATCCAGCACGCTGGGGAGCCGCTCGGCGAGCGGATCATCGTCACCGGCCGGGTGCTCGACGGCGAGGGCCGTCCCGTCCGGAACCAGCTGGTGGAGATCTGGCAGGCGAACGCCGCCGGCCGGTATGTCCACAAGCGGGACCAGCATCCCGCGCCGCTCGACCCGAACTTCACCGGCGTCGCGCGCGTGATCACCGGCGAGGACGGCGGCTACCGCATCACCACCATCAAGCCGGGCGCCTACCCGTGGAAGAACCACCGGAACGCCTGGCGACCGGCGCACATCCACTTCTCGTTCTTCGGCACCGCGTTCACGCAGCGGCTCATCACGCAGATGTACTTCCCCGGCGACCCGCTGTTCGCGCTCGACCCGATCTACCAGTCGATCGTCGACCCGGCCGCGCGCCGGCGTCTCGTCGCGGACTACGACCACGAGGTGAGCGAGCACGAGTGGGCCATCGGCTACCGCTGGGACGTCGTGCTGACCGGCCCGCGCTCGACCTGGATGGAGCCGGAGGATGCCGACCATGCCTGATCAGAACCCGATCGAGCAACCGGAATTCGGCCAGACCCCGTCGCAGACGGTCGGCCCGTTCTTCGGATACGCGCTGCCCTATGTCGGCGGCCCCGACGTCGTCGCGCCGTGGCACCCGGACGTCGTGCGGCTGCACGGCACGGTGTACGACGGTGCGGGGAAGACGGTGCCGGATGCGGTGATCGAGATCTGGCACGCCGACCGTGACGGCAAGCCGATCGACGTCCGCGGGAGCTTCGCCAGGGACGGGCACAGCTTCACCGGCTTCGGCCGCGCCGCGGTGACCGGCGACGGTCATTACTCCTTCACCACCCTCAAGCCCGGCCCGATGCGACCGGAGTCCGCGCCCTACATCCTGGTGACAGTCTTCGCGCGGGGTCTCATGCACCACCTCTTCACCCGCGCCTACTTCTCGGACGAGGGCGAGCGCAACGGCGCCGACCCTGTCCTGGGTCGGGTGCCTGCGGAGCGCCGGGACACGCTGCTTGCGCACGTCGACGCGCCCCGCAGCTACCGGTTCGACATCCGGCTCCAGGGCGAGGGGGAGACCGTGTTCTTCGACTACGGTTCGGCAGATGACTGACGCTTCCGACGCAGCCGCATTCGATTGGGGGCTCCTCGAGCCGCTGTCTCGGCACGCCGGGCCCGCATCCGACGATGCGCTGCTCGCCGCCCTCGTCGACGTGGAACGGGCGCTGTTGCAGGCGTGGGCGGACGAGGACGGCACTCCCGGACCCGCGGGCATCGCGGCCGACGCGTTCGATCCGGCGAAGCTCGACCGGGCGGCGCTTCGGGACGGCACGCGTGCTGGGGGCGTCGTGGTGATCCCGCTGGTGGAGCAGTTGCGGCGACAGGCGGAGGCGGCCGCCCCCGGCTCCAGCGACTGGGTGCATCGCGGCGCCACGAGCCAGGACGTGCTCGACTCCGCGCTGATTCTCACGGCGAAGCGGGCGATCGTGCACGCCCGAGGCGGACTGCTCGCCGCAGGCCGCCGGCTGGCCAAACTGGCGGATGAGGAGCGGTCGACGCTCACGGTGGCGAGGACGCTCGGCCAGCAGGCGGGCGCGACCACGTTCGGCGCGGCGGCATCCTCATGGCTCGACGGGATCACGGCGGCGATCCGCCAGCTCGAGAACCTGGACTTCCCCGTGCAGCTGGGTGGGTCGGTGGGCACCGGCGAGGCGATCGACGTCCTCGGCAGCGGGACCGCCGACTCCGACCGCCTCCGCGCCGCCACCGCCAGACTGCTCGAGCTCGACGATCCCGGAAACGCCTGGCACGCCGAGCGCAGCCCGGTGCTGCGGATCGCGCAGGCCGCGGCCACCGCCGTCGCGTCGCTCGGCCGGTACGGGCGCGATCTGGTCTTCCTCAGCCGGACCGAGATCGGTGAGGTGCGGTTCGCTGGCGGAGGCCGGTCCTCAGCCATGCCGCACAAGCGGAACCCCGTCGAAGCCGTGCTGCTCACCGCGAACGCGCTCCGCGCGCCAGGGCTGCTGGCAACCGTGCACACCGCCGCCGTGTCGTCGGATGCACGTCCTGCGGGGGAGTGGCATGCGGAATGGCAGGCGTTCCGCGGTCTGCTGCGCCTCTTGCTGGAGAGCGCCGCGGTCGCCGCGGAGCTCGACCCCGTCGTGGACCACGAGGCGGCCGAACGGAGCAGGCGAGCCGGCGGTTCGGAGCTGCTCGCCGAGCGTGCCTCTGCACTCCTCATCGGCTCCATAGGGCGAGACGCGGCGGACCGGCTCGTCCGCGAGGCACTCGACCGTCACCGCACGGGCGTGGCGGACTTCGCGGCGGCCGTCGCCCAGCTCGCCGCCGCCGAGCGGCCCGGACTGCAACTCGACCTGGGTGATGGGCCGACCCTCGCTGCGGCGGGCCGGGTCGTGGACGCATCCCTCGCCCGCTTCGCGACGCTCGAGGCGGGGGACGACCAATGAGCATCCCACGTCTCCACGGATCGGTGCTCCCTGTAGCGCCGGCCGCCGCAGTCAGCGAGCTCCTCGTGCTGCTGCCGTCACTCGGCACCGGCTCGGAACTGTGGGCCGGCGCGGCCGCCGAGTTGCGAAGGAGCTGCCCCTCACTGCGCATCCTGCGCATCGACCTGCCGGGGCACGGCGGAAGTCCCGCCGCCCGGGAACCGTTCACCGTCGGGGACCTCGCCACTGCTGCCCTCCGAGTCGTCGACGAGGTCGGGGGCGGAAGCTTCCACCTGGCGGGCGTCTCCCTCGGCGCGGCCGTCGCCCTGGAGCTGGCCCTCGGCGTCCCGGACCGGGTGCGAACGCTCGCCATGTTCTGCAGTGGCGCCCGGATCGGGGAACCGGCGGCATGGCGGGCCAGGGCCGAGCAGGTCCGGGGTTCCGGGACGGCGTCGCTCGTCACCGGCAGCGCGGGGCGCTGGTTCGCTCCCGGGTTCCTGGAGACGGACGCGACCGGCGCAGGCGCGAGACTTCTCGGATCGCTGCTGGACGTGAACGACGCCTCGTACGCCTCCTGCTGTGACGCCCTCGCGGAGTTCGACCGCACGCCCGACCTCGCCCGGCTCGCCGTGCCCACGCTGGTCGTGAGCGGTGAGCACGATCCGGTCACTCCGCCGGAGTCGATGCGGGGCCTGGCCGACGCAGTCCCCGGCGCCCGCTACGCCGAGTTGGAGGGCGCGTCGCATCTCGCGGTGGCCGAGCAGCCGGCCGTCGCGGCGGCGCTGCTGTCGGAGCTGATCGAGCAGCCGGCCGGGAACGGCGAGCACACCACGACGTTCGCACGAGGGATGACGGTGCGCCGGGAAGTGCTCGGGAACACGCATGTCGATGCGGCGATCGCTGGGACGACCGACGCGACCGCAGCGTTCCAGGACTTCCTGACCCGCTACGCCTGGGGTGACGTCTGGAGCCGCCCGGGGCTCTCGCGACGCGACCGGAGCATCGCCACCCTCGCGGTGCTCGTCGCCGACGGGCACCTCCACGAGCTGCAGATGCACCTGCGGGCCGCGCAGCGGAACGGTCTCACCCGGGACGAGATCGCCGAGGTGCTGATGCACGTCGCGCTTTACGCGGGGCTGCCTGCGGCCAACGCCGCGTTCGGCATCGCGAAGGATGTTTTCGCCGAGCCGGCCCCGGACGACACTCGAAATGAAGGAGCACCGAATGGATAAGACGGTTGCGAGCGCCGCCGAGGCGGTCGCGGACATCCCCGACGGAGCCTCGCTCGCCGTCGGCGGGTTCGGCCTGTCGGGAGTCCCCATCGCGATCACCCGGGCGCTGCTGGCACGCGGCGTCGGGGATCTCGAGGTGGTGTCGAACAACTGCGGCGTCGACGGCTGGGGGCTCGGCGAGCTGCTCGCGGCCGGGCGCATCCGCAAGGTGACCGCGTCGTACATCGGGGAGAACAAGGAGTTCGCCCGCCAGTACCTCGGCGGTGAGGTGGAGGTCGAGCTCACGCCGCAGGGCACGCTCGCCGAGCGGCTCCGCGCGGGCGGCGTCGGGATACCGGCGTTCTACACCGCCACCGGCGCCGGCACCGCGGTGTCCGACGGCGGGATGCCGCTGCGGTACGGCCCGGACGGTTCCGTGGTGAAGACCTCGGAGCCGAAGGAGACCCGTGCGTTCCCCGGAGACCGGCCGCGTGAATACGTGCTGGAACACGCCATCCGCACCGACTACGGACTCGTCCGTGCCGCGGTGGGGGACCGGCACGGCAATCTGCGGTTCGAGCGCTCGACCCGCAACTTCAACCCACTCGCCGGGATGGCGGGCCGGATCACGATCGCGGAGGTGGACCGGCTGGTCGAGCCGGGGGAGATCGACCCGGACGATGTGCACCTGCCCGGCATCTATGTGGACCGGGTCGTCGTGCTCAGCCGGGAAGAGTCGGAGGACCTGCCGATCGAGAAGGTCACCGTGCGCCGCCGGACCGGCGCCGAGAACGAGGGAGGTGCGTGATGCCCAGGACACGCGACGAGATGGCGGCACGCGCAGCGCGCGAGCTGGTCGACGGAAGCTACGTCAACCTCGGCATCGGCTTGCCGACGCTCATTCCCAATCATCTCCCCGATGGCGTGCACGTGGTGCTGCACTCGGAGAACGGGATCCTCGGTGTCGGCCCATACCCCTGGGAGGGTGAGGAGGATCCGAAGCTGATCAACGCCGGCAAGGAGACCGTCACCGTGCTGCCGGGCGCCAGCTACTTCGACTCCGCAGCCAGCTTCGGGATGATCCGCGGCGGACGCATCGCCACCGCCGTCCTCGGCGCGATGCAGGTCTCCGTCGGCGGGGACATCGCCAACTGGGCCGTACCCGGCAAGATGGTCAAGGGAATGGGCGGCGCCATGGACCTGGTCAACGGCGCCGAACGGGTGATCGTGGTGATGGAGCATGTGGCGAAGGACGGCAGCGCCAAGATCGTCGAGCACTGCACCCTGCCCCTGACCGGGAAGGCGTGCGTGGACCGGATCATCACCGACCTGGCGGTGATCGACGTCACCGCCGATGGGCTGGTGCTGCGCGAGCTGGCCGACGGGGTGAACGTGCAGGATGTCGTCACGGCGACGGGTGCGCCGCTCGCGATCGACCCGTCCCTGGAAGCGGCGGTCTGATGGCCGAGCTCCGCGATGCGGTGATCTGCTCGCCGCTGCGCACGCCGGTGGGGCGGATGGGCGGCGCGCTGGCACCGCTGACCGCATTGGACCTGGCGACGCACATTCTGCGGGAGCTGGTCACGCGTTCCGGCGTCGATCCGGACGCGGTCGAAGGTGTGGTGCTGGCCCAGTGCTACCCCACGATGGAGGCGCCGCCGATCGGCCGGGTCGCGGCGCTCGACGCGGGGCTGCCCGTCACCGCGACCGGGTACCAGCTGGACCGCCGCTGCGGATCCGGCCTGCAGGCCGTGCTGAACGCCGCGATGGAGGTGCAGACCGGTGTCAGCGAGGTCGTGATCGCCGGCGGGGTGGAGTCTATGAGCAACGCCCCCCTCTATACCGAGCAGGGGCGACGCGGTGTGCCGTCCGGTGGCTTGCTGCTTCAGGATGCGCTCAGCCGAGGGCGTGAGCGGGCCGGGGGAGGGAGCTACCCGACACCGGACGGCAACGTCGGCACCGCGGAGACCCTCCGCGCGGAGTACGGCATCTCCCGGGAGGAGCAAGACGCCCTTTCGGTGGAATCGCACCGACGTGCGGTCGCCGCACAGGAGTCGGGAGCCTTCGCCTCGGAACTCGTGCCGGTCGAGGTGCCCGGCCGCAAGGGCTCAGTTCCGGTCGACCGCGACGAGCACCCACGGGCCGACACGTCGATGGAGGCCCTCGCCAAGCTGAAGCCCGTCCTCCGCACCAAGGATCCCGAGGCAACGGTCACGGCCGGCAACGCGAGCGGGCAGAACGACGGCGCCGCCGCGTGCATCGTCACCACCCCGGAACGCGCCGCCCAGCTGGGTCTTACCCCGGTGCTGCGGCTGGTCACCTGGGCGGTGGCGGGCGTCGACCCGCGCCGGTTCGGCGTCGGTCCCGTCCCCGCCGTGAACAAGGCACTCGGCCGGGCCAGACTCGCGCTCGGGCAGATCGACCACATCGAGCTCAACGAAGCGTTCGCCGTGCAGGTCCTCGCCTGCGCCCGCGACTGGGGCATCCCCGGCGACGACCCGCGGCTCAACCCGCTCGGCAGCGGCATCTCCCTCGGCCACCCCCTCGCCGCCACCGGCGCCCGGATGCTCGCCACCCTCGCCGCGGCCATGCAGCGATCCGGTGAACGCTACGGGCTCGAGACCATGTGCATCGGCGGCGGTCAAGGCCTCGCCGCGCTCTTCGAACGGGCTTGAGAACGCCCGTATTCGCGTTGTCGATTCCCGGCATCAGACATCTGCTCTTCGCGTCGCGCGCGCGTGCCTGTTGGATGAGGAGGACGGCGTCCGCTGGTGCGCGCCCGTGAGGAGAGTTCAGGTGACATCGTCGTCGGCCGGTCTGACCGCCCCGTTCGCGCTCGCGCGCTTCCGCCAGCCGGATGGCGTGGCGTTGGGCCTCGTCAGCGGCGACCGGATCCGTGCCATCGGGCCTGACGAGCTGGGCGCGGACTACCTCAACGCATTCCTCGCGGCCCCCGATTGGGACCGGCTGGAGGCGCTGACCACCGGGGATGGCGACTGGCTGCCCCTGGCGGACGTGACCCTGACCGCTCCAGTCGAGCCGCGCCAGGTGCTGCAGACCGGCGCCAACTACCGCACCCACGTCATCGACCTCGTCGTCGCGGGCCGCCCCGCGGATGACCCGCGCACCGAGGAGGAGGCCCGCGCTTGGGCCGCCGAGATGATGGACACCCGGGCGAGGGAGGGCATCCCGTACTTCTTCCTCGGCATGCCGGCGTGTGTCGTGGGGGATGACGAGGCGCTGGTTCTGCCGTCGTACAGCGACAAGCACGACTGGGAGCTCGAGCTTGCGGTGGTCATCGGCCGCGAAGCGTTCCGGGTGAGCCGCGAAGACGCCCTCGATCACGTCGCCGGCTACACGATCGTCAACGACATCACCACCCGTGACCTCGTGTTCCGCAAGGACATGAAGGAGATCGGCACCGATTGGTACCGGTCGAAGAACGCCCCTGGCTTCCTTCCGACGGGCCCGTTCCTCGTGCCGGCACCGTTCGCGCCGGAGGGCGGCGAGTTCTCCCTGAGGCTGGATCTCAATGGCGACGTGATGCAGGACGCGACGACCGAGGACCTGCTGTTCGACCTGCCGGCGCTCATCGCCGGCGCCTCCGAGAACATGCCGCTGCTCCCCGGCGATCTGCTGCTCACCGGCAGCCCGGCGGGGAACGGCATCACCCGCGGCCGGCTGCTGCGGGACGGCGACGTGATGACCGCAACCATCTCCGGGCTCGGCACCCAGACGGTCCGCTGCGTTCAGGAGTCCCCGGATGCCTGAACCCACCGAGAACCCCGCCGAGCTCGACCGTGCCGACGCAGCGGGGACTGTCGCGCTCTCCTGCGAGACGTTCCGCAACTGGGGCCGGTGGGGCGAGAACGACGTCAAGGGCACCCTGAACTTCCTCGACGACGCCAAGCGCGCCGAGGCGGCCGGACTGGTGCGGCGCGGTGTCAGCTTCTCCCTCTCGCAGAGCTTCGACATGAACGGCCCGCAGCTCGGCTGGCGGCGGCGCACCAATCCGGTGCACACCATGCTCGACACCGGAACCGACGCCGAGCGGGGTTCTCAAGGCTTCCCGCACGGACTGGGCGGGGCTGACGACGTGATCGCCATGCCCCTGCAGTGCTCCACCCAGTGGGACGGCCTCGGCCACATCTTCGACCGCGGGTTCGCGTGGAACGGCCGCCGTGCCGGCGACGTGGTCACGAGCGACGGGGATCTCGTCACCGGCATCGAGCGTGTCGCCTCCGATCTGATCGGCCGCGGGGTGCTGCTCGACCTCGGCCGCTTCGCCGGAACCGGCGGTGAGCTGCCGGACGGGTATGCCATCACCACGGACGAGCTCGAGGCGTGCATCGCCGCACAGGGGGAGTCCTCGCGAGTCGGCCGCGGCGACATGGTCCTCGTCCGCACCGGTCGGCTCGCCCGCGCCCGCCGGGAGGGCTGGAACGGCTACGCCGGCGGGCCGTCCGCCGGCCTCTCGTTCACCACGGCGGGCTGGCTGTACCGCACCGAGATCGCCGCGATCGCCACCGACACCTGGGGATTCGAGGTGCGGCCCAACGAGTTCGACGATGCCTTCCAGCCTCTGCACCAGGTCGCCATCCCGAACATCGGCCTCACGATCGGCGAGATGTGGGACCTCGACGCACTGGCCGAGGACTGCGCCGCCGACGGCCGCTACGACTTCCTCCTCGCCGCTCCGCCGCTGCCGATCACCGGCGCAGTCGGCTCACCCGTCAATCCCCTCGCGCTGAAGTAGCGCCTCCACCTCCGGAAGGAACTCCAATGACTGCAGTTTCGCGCGTCGCGATCGCGGGAAGCGGCGCCGCAGCGCTGGCCGCCGCCATTCAGCTCGCCGACGCCGGCGTCACCGTCGACGTCTTCGAGGCCAACACCGAAGTCAGCGCCCACGGCTCGGGCATCACCCTGCAGGGAAACGCCCTGCGTGTGTTCGACCGGCTCGGCGTGTGGGACGAGGTGCGAGCGCACGGCTTCCCGTTCGAGGGGCTGACGCTCCGCGCCCCCGGGCCGGACGCTCCCGTCGTCGCCGAACTGCCCAACGTGAAGACCGGAGGCCCGGACTATCCCGCGGCCATGGGCATGTACCGGCCGGACCTGGCGAGAATCCTCCACGAACGAGCGGTGGAGGTCGGCGCGAACGTCCGCTTCGGCGCGAAGGTGACCGGCCTCGAGCAGAGCGAGAGCGGCGTCGAGGTCTTCGTCAACGGGGAGAGCGCCGGCACCTACGATCTCCTCATCGGCGCGGACGGCCTCAACTCCAGGGTGCGGGAGCTCATCGGCATCGACACGAAGCCCAAGCCGACCGGGATGGGCATCTGGCGCACATTCGTCTCCCGACCTCAGGAGGTCGAGCACAGCGAGCTGTTCTACGGCGGCCCCGTCTACATCGCGGGCTACACGCCAACGGGCGAGGACACGATGTACGCGTTCCTCGTAGAGAAGGCCGAGGACCGCTCGGCCGTGTCCGAGGACGAGGCGAAGCGGATCATGCATGACGAGTCGCTTGCCTACGGAGGCCCGTGGAACTCCGTCCGCGCGGATCTCGCGTCCGGGTCACGGGTCAACTACACCTGGTTCACATCGCATCTGGTCGACGCTCCATGGAACCGAGGCCGTGTCGTCATCATCGGGGACGCCGCGCACAGCTGCCCGCCCACCATCGCGCAGGGTGCAGCGCAGTCCCTCGAGGACGCGATCGTGCTCGCTGAGCTCCTGGTGAAGTCGGACGCGCTCGACCAGTCGCTGTGGGACGAGTTCCACGCCCGCCGGCTGCCTCGCGCGACCGCGGTGGTGGAGGCATCCGTGCAGCTCGGCCAATGGCAGCTGGAGGGCAATCGAGAGGCGGACGCAGGCGGCCTGATCTTCGGGATCGCGCAGAAGATGGCGGCGCCGGCGTGAACACCGACGTCCATGCTCACGTCCTCCTTCCGTCGCTGCAGGGGCTCGTCCAGGAACGGGACCCCGACGGGTTCCGGGCGGCGGGCGAGCTCGAGCTTCTGCGCAATGGCGGCCCCAGCTTGGCCGCCTCTGGGGCGATGATCCAAGAGCGGTTCACCCGGTTGACGGATCTGGCCGAGCGCCTGCGGGTCATGGACGTGCAGGGCGTGGATGTGCAGGTCGTGAGCCCGTCGCCGAGCCACTACTACCCATGGGCCGGGGAGCGGCTCGCGGTCGAGGTGGCACGCGAGGCGAACCGACTGACCGCCGACCACATCGCGGGGGCGCCCGACCGGCTGGTCGGGCTCGGACTGGTGCCCTTGCAGCACCCCGGGCTGCTCGTCGAGATCCTCGAGCACGCCGTGCTGGAGTGCGGCCTCGCCGGTGTCGAGATCTCCTCGACCGCCGGGGATGTGGAGCTCTCCGACGAGCGGCTCGAGCCGTTCTGGGCGCGGGCCGCCGAGCTCGGCGCGGTGGTGTTTCTGCACCCCTTCGGCTGCACGCTCGACGAGCGGCTCGACCGGTTCTACCTCTCGAACACGGTCGGCCAGCCGACCGAGAACGCCGTCGCGCTGTCGCATCTGATCTTCTCGGGGGTGCTCGACCGGCATCCCGGTCTGAAGGTGATCGCCGCGCACGGTGGGGGTTACCTGCCGACGTACATCGGCCGCTCCGACCACGCCTGGCGGGCACGCCCGGAGGCGCACGGCTGCGCCGACCCTCCATCGTCCTACCTGCGCAGGCTGTGGTTCGACTCGCTGGTGCACGATCCGGCCGTGCTGCGGCATCTGATCGAGGTCGCTGGCGCGGACCGCGTGCTGCTGGGCAGCGACTACCCCTTCGACATGGGATCGGAGGATCCCGTCGGAGACTTGCGGGCCGCTGCGCTGGGCGCTGAGGTCGAAGCGGCGATCCTCGGCGGGAACACCGCCGCCCTGCTCCCCACGCGCAGCGGAGTCCGGCCGTGAGGCTCGCCCGCTGGCGGCACGGCGAGACGGTCGCCGAAGGACTCGTTCTCGACGGCCGAGTGGTCGCATTCCCCGACGGGCGCACCATGCGCGAGGTGCTGGAGGCGGGGCTGGCCGATGCGCTGGCACGCTACCGCGACGTCACCCGCCACGATACGGCGCCGGAGCTGACCGAGGTGAGGCTGCTCGCGCCGCTGCGCCCGCCGAGCATCCGAGACTTCGTCGCGTTCGAGGAGCACGTCGAGGGGGTGACCGCCAGCATCGACGGCGCCAGCCAGGTCGTGCCCGAGTGGTACGAGTACCCGACGTTCTACTTCACCAACCCGCACTCGGTGATCGCGACGGGCGACATCGTGGCGCCGCCGGCGACGGAGCGACTCGACTTCGAGCTCGAGGTCGGCGCGGTGATCGGGGGAGTGCAGCGCAGCGACGGGACGAACCTCACGCCCGCCGCAGCGGCGGAGCACATCTTCGGGTACGTCATCTTCAACGACTGGTCGGCCCGTGACGTGCAGGGCCGAGAGATGAAGGTGCGGCTCGGCCCGTGCAAGGGCAAAGACTTCGCAACCACGCTCGGTCCGTGGATCGTCACCGCGGACGAGTTCGCCCAGCTGATCGACGGCGAGGGCTTCCTGCCGATCGGAATGCAGGTGGAAGTCAACGGCACCGAGATCGGCCGGGATCTGCTCTCGAACATGGGGTGGCCCTTCCCCGAGCTCGTCGCCTACGCCTCCCGCAACTCCCGCGTCGTGCCGGGCGACGTGCTCGGCTCCGGAACAGCCGGCAACGGTGGGTGCCTGGCCGAACTGTGGGGGAGACGAGGCGAACTCTCGCCGCCACCACTCAGCCAAGGCGATGAGGTGGTGATGCGGGTCGAGGGCATCGGGGAGATCCGCAACAGAGTCGGGGGCGCAGTGCCGGTGCCGGACATTCCGCGCGCCCGGCAGCGCCCGCGCAACCGGGCTCGGGAGACGGTGGAGGTCCGATGAGCTCCGCGCAGCACGGGACCGAACACAACCGTCGGGTGATCGAGGACTTCGCCCGGCTGTTCTATGCGGAGCGGGACGTGCCGGCCGCCTTCGCCGCGCACGTGGCGGAGGACTACATCCAGCACAACCCGACCATCGCCGACGGACGGCAGGCAGCGGTCGACGCGCTTTCGGACAAGTTCGCGACGAGCGGCGCACGCTTCGAGGTGCAACGGATCCTGGTCGACGGCGACCTCGCCCTGATCCACATCAAGGCATCCTTCCCCGGCCGTCCCGTCGCGGCCGTCGCCGACATCTATCGGCTGGAGGCAGGCAAGGTCGTGGAGCACTGGGATGTGCTTCAGCCCATGCCGGAAGGACCCCCGCAGAACGCGCACCCGATGTTCTGAGCCGGGTACCCGCGGCGGACCGATGGGTTCACCGGATCACGCCACCGCTGTGCACGCGACGGACCTCGACGCCTCCGCCGTCCCGGATCGCCGGATTCGTGGCGGCGATCTCCAACGCTGACTCCAGATCCGGGGCTTCGAGCACATAGACGCCCGCCACGACCTCTGCCGCGTCGACGAACGGGCCGTCGGTCACCCCGGTGGCGCGGATGGAGCGTGCAAGAGCGCGTGGAGTGAAGGCGTATGCGACGCGAAGTGCGCCGGATGCCGCCAGCTCCTGACCGTGTCCGTTCGGTTCGGCCAGCTCGTCCTCCGAAGCCGAAAGCGCGTGCGCAGAGTCGTCGGTATAGATGAGTACGGCGTACTGCGGCATTGTGCTCCAATCGTTCGAGTCCCGAACCGTCGCTGGTCCCCGCGAATCTACCGGTCGAGACCTCTCTCCGCCCAGGATGGGCTACTTCGGCGTCGGCGGGCTGGCGTGCCGGCCCGGATGCGCCGGATCGGCCCGCGCGAGAGGCTGGCGCGGACACGCCGGGTCCGGCGGATGCGGAAGCGGGCACCGCTATCCTGGAGGGGATGTTCTGCCCCTTCTGCCGCAACCCCGACACCCGCGTCGTCGACTCGCGGACCAGCGAGGACGGTCTCGCCATCCGTCGTCGGCGTCAGTGCCCGGAGTGCGGCCGCCGCTTCAGCACGACAGAGACCGCCAGCCTCAATGTGGTCAAGCGGAACGGCGTCATCGAGCCGTTCAGCCGCGAGAAGATCGTGAGCGGGGTGCGCAAGGCGTGCCAGGGGCGTCCGGTGACCGACACCGACCTCGCGGTGCTGGCACAGCGGGTGGAGGAGTCCATTCGGGCCACCGGCGCATCGCAGATCGAGGCGAACGACATCGGACTGGCAATCCTGCCGCCGCTGCGGGAACTGGATGAGGTCGCCTACCTCCGCTTCGCGAGCGTCTATCAGGGGTTCGACTCGCTCGAGGACTTCGAGTCGGCGATCACGCTGCTGCGGGTCGAGCGCGACCCGGCCGCGACCGGCGGACCCCAGTCGTAGTCCGTGTATCCGCTCTTCTTCCGGCTGATCCTCACCCGCTTCGACCCGGAACGCGCGCACCATCTGGCGTTCATGGTCATCCGTGCGCTCGCCGCGCCCGGCATCGGGAGGCTGCTGCACCGCTTCACCCGTCCGCACCGGTCGCTCACCGTCGAGGCGCTCGGTCTGCGATTCCCGTCACCGTTCGGCATGGCCGCGGGGTTCGACAAGGAGGGCAGCGGCATCGCGGGACTCGGCCGCCTGGGCTTCGGCCATGTCGAGGTCGGCACCATCACTGCGCTCCCGCAGCCCGGCAATCCCAAGCCGCGGCTGTTCCGGCTGATCCCCGATCGGGCCGTCATCAACCGGATGGGCTTCAACAACCAGGGCGCTGAGGCGGCACGCCGCCGCCTGCATGCGGTGCAGTCGGTCGCCCGCCGTCCCGTGATCGGTGTGAACATCGGCAAGTCGAGGGTCGTGGAGGTGGAGGACGCCGTCGCCGACTATCTGCGCAGCACCGCGATGCTCGCTCCGCTCGCCGATTACCTCGTCGTCAACGTCAGCTCACCGAACACGCCGGGCCTGCGCGGCCTGCAGGAGCTCGACCGCCTGGAGCCGCTGCTCAGCGCCGTGCGCGGCGCCGCCGGGCGGACGCCGGTGCTGGTGAAGATCGCCCCCGACCTGGAAGACGACCAGGTGCGGCGGGTGGGTGCCCTGGCCGTGCGGCTGGGCCTCGCCGGCGTCATCGCGACGAACACCACCCTGTCCAGGGCTGGGCTGCAGACGGAGCCGAAGACGGTGGAGGCCGCGGGAGCAGGCGGTCTCTCCGGTGCGCCGCTCGCCGCCCGGGCGCTCGAGGTGCTTCGCGTGGTCCGCGAGGTCGTGCCGTCCGAGCTTTGCGTCATCTCCGTCGGCGGTGTTGAGACCGCTGAAGACGTGCAGGAGCGGATCGACGCCGGCGCGACCCTGGTGCAGGGCTACACGGCGTTCCTGTACCGCGGTCCGCTCTGGGCCCGGTCGGTGAACCGTGGCCTGCTGCGGATCAGGCGGGGTACTGCCCGCGCTTGACCTGCGGCTTCGGCAGCCGCAGCCGGCGGAACTGCAGCGCCCGCATCGCGGCGTAGAGCTTCACGCCGCGCTCCACCTTGTCTGCGCCGAACTTCTGCGCCAGCCGCCTGCGGATCAGGAAGCCGAGAATGATCGAGTCGACCACGGCCAGCAGGATGTACGCGTACAGCGCGATGTAGCTGAAGAACTGCACTTCCAGCGACGGCACGAAGGTGAGCAGGATCACGATCAGCATCATCGGGATGAGCAGTTCACCGATGCTGAACCGGGCGTCCACGAAGTCGCGGATGTAGCGCTTCTGCGGCCCCTTGTCGCGGACCGGCAGGTAGCGCTCATCGCCGGCCGCCATGCCGACGCGTGCCTTCTCACGGGCCGCGGCCATCTTCGCGCGTGCCTCCTTGCGCGCCTGCGAGCGGTCGTCCGGTACCAGCGGACGCTTGCGCGCAGACTCACGCTCCTTGCGGGTGGGCGTCGCTCGTCCCTTGCCCGCGAGGCGCGCCGCGGTCTCCTCGGCCGTCTCGCCGGTCTTCTCGGCGGACGGCTCCTGTGCTCTTGCCACGAACTTCCCTGCTTTCGGCTCACCTTAAGATTACCCGCATGACCGACTCACAGCCCCCTACCCAGCCCGCAGATACGTCGGCGCGCCCGCTTTCGGAGGCGCTCCGGGATGCCGTGCGCGACGGGATGCCGTCGGCCGTCGCCGATCTGACCCGGCTGGTGCGCATCCCATCCGTCTCCTGGGACGGATTCGACCCTGCTCACGTGCAGGCGACCGCGGAGGCGGCGAAGGAGCTTCTGGAGGGGACCGGTGTCTTCGAGTCGGTGCGCATCGAGCGTGCGCCGATCGCGACCGGCGAGCATGCCGGGAAGCTCGGGCAGCCTGCGGTGCTTGCGACCCGTGCCGCCCGGAACGGCCGCCCGACCGTGCTGCTCTACGCCCACCACGACGTGCAGCCGCCGGGCAGGGACGAGGACTGGGAGTCGCCGGCATTCGAGCCGACGGTGCGTGGCGACCGGTTGTACGCCCGCGGCGCCGCCGATGACAAGGCCGGCGTGATGGCTCATGTGGCGGCGCTCAGGGCGCTCGTCGAGGTCGCCGGGCCGGACTTCGACTTGGGGCTCGCGGTGTTCCTGGAGGGTGAGGAGGAGTTCGGCTCCCGGTCGTTCGCCTCCTTCCTCGCCCGGCATACGGCGCAGCTGGCGGCCGACGTGATCGTCGTCGCCGACTCCGACAACTGGGACACCGAGACGCCGGCGCTCACCACCGGACTGCGCGGCAACGTCACCTTCAGGCTGACCGTCTCGACCCTCGAGCACGCGTCGCACTCCGGCATGTTCGGCGGTGCGGTCCCGGACGCGATGCTCGCGACGATCCGCCTGCTCGCGACATTCCACGACGCGGATGGCGCCGTCGCGGTCGACGGGCTCACCTCGTTCGACGGGACCACGCCCGAGTACGGGGAGGAGAAGCTCCGTGAGGAGGCCGGCCTCCTCGACGGCGTGACCTCGATCGGCCGGGACAGCATCCTGAGCCGGATCTGGAACCAGCCGGCGATCACCGTCACCGGGATCGACGCACCCAGCGTGCTCAACGCCTCGAACACGCTGAGCCCGAGCATCACGGTGAAGATCAGCGCGCGGATCGCACCGGGCCAGAAGTCGGGCGAGGCCTTCAGTGCGATCGAGCGCCACCTCCGGGCGCACGTCCCGTTCGGCGCACACCTGGAGATCTCCGACGTCGACACCGGTGACCCGTTCCTCGTCGACACGACCGGATGGGCGGTGCGACATGCCCTCGACGCGATGGAGACCGCATGGGGTGCCGCGCCGGTGCAGATGGGCGTGGGCGGCTCCATCCCGTTCATCGCCGACCTGGTGCGGGAGTTCCCCGCCGCGCAGATCCTCGTGACCGGTGTCGAGGATCCGGATTCCCGCGCGCACAGCCCGAACGAGTCGCTGCACCTGGGGGTGTTCTCGAGGTCCATCCTCACCGAGGCGGTGCTGCTCGCGTCGCTCAACCAGCTCGACGGTGTGCCGCGCACGGCCTGAGCTCTCGATACCCGCCATCCGCGCTCCTCGATCCGAGCGCGCCTCCGCAGGCGCTTCCCGCGGCGAGCATTTACACTTGACCTCAGATTTGCAGTCGAGTGAGCTTTCCGAGCAAGGAGCAGGCATGAGCGAGACCATCACCGCGTCGCACGGCGTCACCCTCACCGAGGCCGCCGCCGCCAAGGCGGCGAGCCTGCTCGAGCAGGAGGGCAACGACGATCTGAAGCTGCGCATCGAGGTCCAGCCGGGCGGCTGCTCCGGTCTCATCTACCGGCTCTACTTCGACGAGAACCTGCATGAGGGTGACGCCGTGGTGGAGTTCGGGGGAGTGGGCCTGGTGGTGGACCAGATGAGCGTGCCGTACCTCGACGGCGCGTCCATCGACTTCGAGGACTCGATTCAGAAGTACGGCTTCTCGATCGACAACCCCAACGCACAGGGCAGCTGCGCCTGCGGAGACAGCTTCAACTGAGGCAACCGGAACCGCGTCGGGGGCCGGCGCACAGGAAGAGGGAGCCGCGATCGCGGCTCCCTTTTTCGTGTCCACGTGCCGCCGTGCTGGCCGGGTGCCGCCGGGAGGGCTGATGCGTGGATATAGACTGGCGGGACACAGTCCGAGCTTTTCCGAGAGGTTCCAGGTGCGTTCTAACCGCCGTCTTCGTTGGGCTGCGATACCGGTCGCTGTCGCACTTGGCCTGGTGCTCGCCGGCTGCACTCAGGAGCAGCTTCGCGGATATCTGCCGGGCGAGCCGGGGATCACCAACCACACCGACCGCATCACCGGTCTGTGGACGACCTCGTGGATCATCCTGCTCGTCGTCGGCATCGTCACCTGGGGCCTCATCGTGTGGGCGGCTCTCGTCTACCGCCGCCGCCGCGGCCAGACCGGCCTTCCGGTGCAGTTGCGCTACAACATGCCGATCGAGATCCTCTACACGATCGTGCCGCTCATCCTCATCCTCGGATTCTTCGCCTTCACCGCGCGGGATCAGGCGGCCATCGAGAACGAGACGCCCGATCCGGATGTGCACATCGAGGTGTACGGCAAGCGCTGGTCGTGGGACTTCAACTACGTCAACGAGGACGTGTACACGCAGGGCACACAGGCGCGCCAGGAGGGTCCGGACAATCAGATCGACCGGTCGACGCTGCCGACCCTTTACCTGCCCGTTGGGCAGGAGGTGCGCATCGACGTCAACTCGCGCGACGTGCAGCACTCGTTCTGGGTGGTCGAGTTCCTCTACAAGAAGGACATGTACCCGGGTCTCGACAACTCGATCTTCTTCACGCCGGAGAAGGTCGGCAGCTACTCGGGCAAGTGCGCGGAGCTGTGCGGTGAATACCACTCGCTGATGCTCTTCAACGTCGAGGTGGTCGAGCAGGCGGAGTACGACGCGTACATCGAGGACCTGCGGGCCGCGGGCAACGAGGGTCAGGTCGATGGCACGTACGACACCCGCTACTACAACATCCAAGAGGACGCGCCGGTCGATGCACCGGTCGACGGAGAAACGGAAGACTGAGACCAATGACAGTCACCGCTGATCGCCCTGAGGTCGTCACCCCGACCGCGCAGCGCAAGGGGAACATGGTCGTCGAGTATCTGACGACCACCGACCACAAGAAGATCGGGTACCTCTACCTGGTCACGTCCTTCATCTACTTCCTGCTCGGCGGCGTGATGGCCCTCGTCATCCGCGCCCAGCTGTTCGCTCCCGGCCTCGAGATCGTGGCGACGAAGGAGCAGTACAACCAGCTGTTCACGATGCACGGCACGATCATGCTGCTGATGTTCGCGACGCCGCTGTTCGCCGGCTTCGCCAACGTGCTGATGCCGCTGCAGATCGGCGCTCCCGATGTCGCGTTCCCGCGGCTGAACGCGCTGGCGTACTGGCTGTTCAACTTCGGCTCGCTGATCGCGGTCGGCGGCTTCCTCACCCCGCAAGGCGCCGCATCCTTCGGCTGGTTCGCCTACACGCCGCTGTCGAACCTCACCTTCACGCCGGGGCTCGGCGGCAACATGTGGGTGATGGGCCTTGCGATCAGCGGTTTCGGCACCATCCTCGGCGCCGTCAACTTCATCACCACCATCATCACGATGCGCGTGCCCGGCATGACGATGTGGCGGATGCCGATCTTCACCTGGAACACGCTCGTCACCTCGATCCTCGTGATCATGGCGTTCCCGGTGCTCGCCGCGGCACTGTTCGGCCTCGCGATCGACCGGCTGTTCCAGGGGCACATCTACGACCCGTCGGCGGGCGGCTCGATCCTCTGGCAGCACCTGTTCTGGTTCTTCGGGCACCCTGAGGTGTACATCATCGCGCTGCCGTTCTTCGGCATCATCTCCGAGGTGCTGCCGGTGTTCAGCCGCAAGCCGATCTTCGGCTACAAGACCTTGGTCTACGCCACCATCGCGATCGCCGCACTGTCGGTGACCGTGTGGGCGCACCACATGTACGTCACGGGCTCCGTGCTGCTGCCCTTCTTCGCCCTGATGACGATGCTCATCGCGGTGCCGACGGGCGTGAAGTTCTTCAACTGGATCGGCACCATGTGGCGCGGCTCCGTCACGTTCGAGACGCCGATGATCTGGGCGATCGGCTTCCTCATCACGTTCCTCTTCGGCGGGCTCACCGGCGTCATCCTGGCGTCACCGCCGCTCGACTTCCACGTCTCCGACACCTACTTCGTCGTGGCGCACTTCCACTACGTCGTGTTCGGCACCGTGGTGTTCGCGATGTTCTCCGGGTTCTACTTCTGGTGGCCGAAGTGGACCGGCAAGATGCTGAACGAGACGCTCGGTAAGATCCACTTCTGGTTGCTGTTCATCGGCTTCCACACCACCTTCCTCATCCAGCACTGGATCGGCGTGCAGAGCATGCCTCGCCGGTATGCCACCTACATGGAGGAGGACGGCGTCACCTGGATGAACCAGCTCTCCACCGTCGGCGCGATGATCCTCGCGGCGTCCATGATCCCGTTCGCGTACAACGTCTGGGTCACCGCACGGCGTGCGCCGAAGGTGACGGTGAACGACCCGTGGGGCTACGGCCGGTCCCTGGAGTGGGCGACCTCGTGCCCGCCGCCCCGCCACAACTTCACCTCGATCCCTCGCATCCGCTCGGAGTCGCCTGCGTTCGACCTGCACCACCCGGAGGCGGGAATTCCGATCGGCGTCGGACCGCTGAAGGATGCTCCGGAAGCCCCGGTCAAAGACGCCGGCGACGGGAAGGTGAAGTAGGCACATGCGAGCCAATGCAGTCCTCTGGTGGGTGCTGTCCCTCTTCTTCGGCATCGCCGCCGTCGTGTACGCGTTCTGGACGCTGATCGAGTACGGCGACGTGCCGGAGGGCGAGTTCAAGCAGTCCGGCGTGGAATGGGTGGGCACCGTGGCGCTCAGCCTCACCTCAGCCCTCGGGATCTTCCTCGGCTTCTATCTGCAGCGGGCGCACAAGGCGCAGGGCGGCGAGCTGCCCGAGGACCGTGGTGACGCCGACATCGACGACGGCGACCCCGAGGTCGGGCACTTCAGCCCCTGGAGCTGGTGGCCGATCGCTCTCGGCGCCGGCGCGGCCGTGGTCGCGCTCGGCCTGGCGGTCGGCATGTGGATCCTCTACATCGGCGTCGCCTTCACGGTGATCGCCCTGATCGGCTGGCAGTACGAGTACTACCGCGGCAACTTCGGGCGCTGAGGTGCAGATCCGACCAGCCCGTCCGGAGGACGCCGACGCCGTGTTCGGTCTGCTCGGCCAGCTCGCGGCGTCATTCGACCCCGATCGCGCGGCGTTCGACCGAACCTTCGCCGACCTGTTCCAGGCGGCCGGCGCCCAGACGAGCACGACGACCGAGACGCTGCTGCTCGTGGTGGAGGACGACGAGGGCGTTGTGCGCGGGTATGCGCTGACCTCCATCGTGCCCCTGCTCTACACGAACGGCCCCGCCGCGCAGATCCATGAGCTGGTCATCGACGAGGCGGCCCGCGGCCAGGACCTCGGCAGCCAGCTTGTGCACGCGATCGAGCAGGAGTGCCTCTCCCGAGGCGTGCGTCAGCTCACGGTCGCCAGCAGGCGCGCTGCGGGCTTCTACGACCGGCTGGGGTATCACTCCACCGCTGAGTACCTGAAGCGCACCTTCTAGCGCCCGGTCCCTGCGCCGGTCGAAGGGGCCTCGGTCTGAGGCCGTCGCAGGGCACCGCTCGCTTGTGGGCCCCGGTCTCTGAGCTGGTCGAAGGGGGCCCGCTCGCTGATGACCTCGGTCCCAGCCTGTCGAAGGGGGCCCGCTCGCTGATGACCTCGGTCCCAGCCTGTCGAAGGGCCCGCTCACGGGAAAGCCCCCGTGCCGTGGGGCGACGGGGGCTTCCTCGAGCTGCTGGCGACTAGTGGTGTCCGCCGCCGTGCGAGCTGTGCGAGCGCTCCACCTCGGTGCGGGTCACCGGTGCGATGCGGTCCTCGAAGAACCACTTCGTCACGTACGCGCGACCCCGATCGGAGAGGGAGATGCGGCCTCGCGAGTTCGGGCGCAGCATCAGCGGCTTGTAGTCGTCGTAGCTGACCAGACGCCAGCGCTCGTAGTCGTCGAGAGGCTCATGCACCTCGATGTACTCGCCGCCCGGGAGACGCACGATGCGTCCCGACTCGTAGCCGTGCAGCGCGATCTCGCGGTCACGCTTCTGCAGGTTCAGGCAGATCCGCTTCGTCACGATGAACGCGAGGATCGGTCCGAGGATCAGCGCCGTCTGCAGCGCGTGCGTGACATCCTCCACCGCCAGCCGGAAGTGGGTCGCCATGAGGTCCGAGCTCGCCGCCGCCCACAGGACCGCGTAGAACGTCACACCGGCCGCGCCGATCGCGGTGCGCATCGGCGCGTTCCGCGGCCGGTCCGCCATGTGGTGCTCGCGCTGGTCGCCGGTGATCCACGCCTCGATGAAGGGGTAGATCATGACGAGCACGATGAAGAGCCCGAGCACACCCATCGGCACGAGGATGTTGAACGAGAACGTGTAGCCGAAGAGCACGACCTCCCAGCCCGGCGGGATGAGCCGCAGGATGCCGTCGGCGAAGCCGATGTACCAGTCCGGCTGCGTGCCGGCGGAGACGGGGGAGGGGTCGTACGGGCCGTAGTTCCAGATCGGGTTGATCGTGAAGAACGACGAGATGAGCACGATCACGCCGAACACGATGAAGAAGAATCCGCCGGCCTTCGCCGCGAACACCGGCATGATCGGCACGCCGACCACGTTCTGCTCGGTGCGTCCCGGGCCCGCGAACTGCGTGTGCTTGTTGATCACCAGCAGCACCATGTGCACGCCGAGCGCAGCGACGAGGATCGCAGGCAGCAGCAGGATGTGCAGCACGTAGAGCCGCGGGATGATGTCCGTGCCTGGGAACTCATCGCCGAAGAAGAGGTAGGAGGTCCAGGTGCCGACGATCGGCAGGCCCTTGATCATGCCGTCGATGATGCGGAGGCCGTTGCCTGAGAGCAGGTCGTCCGGGAGCGAGTACCCGGTGAACCCCTCTGCCATGGCGAGGATGAACAGCACGAAGCCGACGACCCAGTTCAGCTCGCGCGGCTTGCGGAACGCGCCGGTGAAGTACACCCGGAGCATGTGCAGGCCGATCGACGCGATGAACAGCAGCGCCGCCCAGTGGTGGATCTGCCGCATCAGCAGGCCGCCGCGGATCTCGAAGCTGATGTCGAGGGTCGAGGCCATCGCGGCCGACATCTCCAGGCCCTTGAGCGGCACGTAGGCGCCCTCGTACTCGACCTCGGTCATCGACGGGTCGAAGAAGAAGGTGAGGAAGGTGCCGCTCAGCAGGATGACGACGAAGCTGTACAGCGCCACCTCACCGAGCATGAACGACCAGTGGTCGGGGAAGATCTTGCGGCCGAGCTCCCGGACGAGACCCGAGATGGCGGTGCGCTCGTCGATGTAGTTGGCCGCCCACCCGGTGGCGCGCATGCCGCGGGAGGTGGTCTCCACCGGCGCTGTCGAAGGGCGGGTGGTTGGACGTGGTGCCTCGGTGCTGGTGCTCACAGCGCTCGCTCCCAAAAGCTCGGGCCGACGGGTTCGTGGAAGTCACTGCGGGCGACGAGGTACCCTTCCTCGTCGACCGTGATCGGCAGCTGCGGCAGCGGACGCTTGGCGGGGCCGAAGATGACTTCCGCCTCGTTCGCGATGTCGAACTGGGACTGGTGGCACGGGCAGAGCAGGTGGTGCGTCTGCTGCTCGTACAGTGCCACCGGGCAACCCACGTGCGTGCAGATCTTGGAGTACGCGACGATGCCGTCGTACGACCAGTCGGCTCGCTCGGGGGAGATGTTGAGGTCCGCCGGGTTCAGGCGGACGAGCAGCACCGCCGCCTTCGCCTTCTCCTCGAGGCGGTGGTGCTCGAGGCCGGGCAGATCCTCCGGGATCACGTGGAATACGGAGCCGATGGTCACGTCCGCTGCGCGGATGGGCGTGCCGTCGGGGTCACGCGCGAGGCGCATCCCCTCTTCCCACATCGTGTGCTTCAGCAGCGCGACCGGGTCTCCATTGGCCGGTGCGAGGTCGCGGAAGAGGGCGATGGCGGGAATGGGGCTCACCAGCAGGGCGCCGATCATGGTGTTGCGCAGCAGCGCGCGCCGTCCGAAGCCGGATTCCTGGTTGCCGAGGGTGAAGACCTCGACCGCCTTCGCGCGGGTCTCGGCCTTGCCGTGGGACGGGTGGCGGGCCTCCACCAGGTCATGCCCGTCCATCAGGGATTTCGACCAGTGCACCGCGCCGAAGCCGATGCCGAGCAGCGCCAGCGTGATGCCGACGCCGAGCAGCATGTTGTTCAGCCGGACCGTGCCGAGGTCGCCCTCCTCGATGGGGAAGGCGATGTAGGCGATGATTGCGAGCGCACTGCCGAGGATCGAGATCCAGAACATCCCGATGACCCGGCGCTCGGCCTGACGGTCCTTCTTCGGGTCGAGGTCCGTGACGCGAGGGCGCTCCGGCGGGAAGCCCGGGTTCTCGAAGGCGTCGGGCGCGAGAACGGCGACACCGGGGCGCTCAGGCCGCGGCGCGGCCTTCTCGAGAGCCCGGCTCTGTGTTGCGCCGTCGTGCTGCTCTGCCAATTCGTTTCCTTCCGAGAGTGATTCGGTGTGCTCGGTCGATTCGCTTGGTCCGGCTCAGTTCGATTTCGCTGTCAGCCAGACCGTGATGCCGACCAACGCACCGAGTCCGAAGATCCAGATGAAGAGGCCCTCCGCGACGGGACCGAGGTCACCGAGGTCGATGCCGCCTGGGGAGGTGGCGGACGCGTAGTTCACCAGGTAGGTGATGATGTCCCGCTTGTCCTCAGGTGTGAGGTTGAGGTCGTTGAACACCGGCATGTTCGACGGACCGGTGACCATGGCCTCGTAGATGTGCTTGGCGCTGACGTCCTGCACGCTGGGGGCCCACTTGCCCTCGGTGAGCGCCCCGCCGGCCCCGGCGACGTTGTGGCACATGGCGCAGTTGATGCGGAAGAGCTCCGCCCCGTTCGTGGCATCACCGTTCGGCTCGAGGTACTGCTCCTCGGGAACCGCTGGTCCCGGTGCCAGGGAGGCGACCCATGCCGCCATCTGGTCGATCTGCTCCTGGTTGAACTGGATCGGCTTCTCTTCGCCCTGCGGTCCCTGGGCGGCGAGCGGCATGCGCCCGGTGCCGACCTGGAAGTCGACGGATGCGGCGCCGACGCCGATGAGGCTGGGGGCGACGTCGGATCCCTCGGCGTTCAGTCCGTGGCAGCTGGCGCAGTTCGCGGCGAAGAGCTTCTGGCCCTCGTCGACCATCTCCTGCGACGCCTCGGTCGTCTCGGCGGCAGCGGTCGTCGTGAAGAGCGCGTACGTGCCGCCGGTCGTGAGCAGGCCCAGCACGAGGAGCGCGATCGATGCGAGCGGGGATCGGCGTCCGGTGGGCCGGGTGCGGGTGTTCTTCGCCATGCTGTGTGGTGCGTCCAATGCTTCCGAGGCTGAGCCTGACCGGGATCGTGCTATTTCAGGAAGTAGATGATGAGGAAGAGCGCGATCCAGACCACGTCGACGAAGTGCCAGTAGTAGGAGACGACGATGGCGCTGGCCGCCTCACGGTGGGTGAAGCGCTTGACCGCGTAGGCGCGTCCGATCATCAGCAGGAAGGCGATGAGCCCGCCGGTCACGTGCAGACCGTGGAAGCCGGTGGTGATGTAGAACGCGGAGCCGTAGGCGTCGCTCGAGAGGCTGACGAACTCGCTGACGAGAATCGAGTACTCGTAGGTCTGCCCGACGATGAAGATGGCGCCGAGGATGTAGCTGGCGAAGAACCACTCCACCATTCCCCATTGCGTGGGCTTCCAGCCTGTCGCGCGGTGCTGCAGGCGCTCCGCTGCGAAGACGCCGAACTGGCAGGTGACGCTCGAGAGCACCAGGATCACGGTGATCGTGAAGGCCAGCGGGATGTTGAGCTTCTCCGTCTGCTCCGCCCACACTTCGGGGGCGGTCGAGCGGTTCGTGAAGTAGATCGCGAACAAACCGGCGAAGAACATGACCTCGCTGCCGAGCCAGACGATCGTGCCGACCTGAACGACGTTCGGCCGGTTGATCGCAGGCGCGCCGAGGGGCCGCGTCAGAGAGGTGCTCACATAGCCATTATGTCGGATGCGCATCAAGCCGCGAACTGCGGCGCGCACCCGGGCACAAGCCGGGAGATACTCTGGTTCGCATGCTGACCGAGCCGACCTGGGCGTCCTTGATCACCGACCTCCTGGACCAGCGGGACCTCTCGATCGGCGAGGCGAGCTGGGCGATGCGTGAGGTGATGGCGGGACGCGCCACGTCGGCGCAGCTGGCCGGGTTCCTGGTCGCCCTGCGGGCGAAGGGCGAGACGGTCGACGAGATCGTCGGGTTCCGGGATGCGGTGCTCGAGAACGCGGAACGGCTGGACGTCGACCCGATGGCCCTCGACATCGTCGGCACCGGCGGAGACCGGTTCAAGACGGTGAACGTCTCCACGATGGCGTCGGTGGTGGCCGCGGCAGCGGGCGCCCGGGTGGTGAAGCACGGCAACCGGGCCGCGAGCAGCGCGTCCGGCGCCTCGGACCTGATCGGTGCGCTCGGCATCGACCTCAGCCTCGAGCCTGCACGCGTCGCCGAGGTGTTCGAGGAGGTGGGTATCACGTTCGCGTTCGCGGCGAAGTTCCACCCCGGATTCCGGCACGCGGGCCCGACCCGCAGCGAACTGGGCGTCCCCACCGTCTTCAACTTCCTCGGTCCGCTCTGCAACCCGGCCCGCCCGGAGGCTTCCGCTGTCGGGGTCGCGAACGCGGACAAGATCCCGCTCATCGTCGGCGTGTTCCAGACCCGCGGCGCCACCGCGCTGGTCTTCCGCGGCGATGACGGACTCGACGAGCTCACCACCACGGGGCACAGCCACATCTGGGAGGTGTCGCGGGGGCTGGTGACCGAGCACGACCTCGACCCGGCGGACGTCGGCATCGCCCGCACGGACATCGAGTCGCTCCGCGGCGGCGACGCGGCCCACAACGCGGGCGTAGCCCGGGCGACCCTGGGCGGTGAGCCCGGCCCGGTGCGGGACATCGTGCTGCTGAACGCGGCCGCGGGTCTCGTCTCCTGGCAGCTTGCGCAGGACAGCACGCAATCGCACCGCGACATCCGCGAGCGCTTCGCTGAGCAGCTGGTCGTCGCGGCAGCGGCGATCGACTCCGGAGCGGCCACAGCGAAGCTGGACGCATGGGTGGCGGCGACGCGCGCCTGACCAGCCGGCGCGCCGGAGCGGTCAGCCGTCGTCAGTCGTAGAACGCGGATGAGACGCCGCTCACGTCGTCGGCGGCACCGCCACCCGCCGTGGCCGACTTCGTCTTCGGCTGTCCGAGGCAGATGTAGTTGCCCTCGCTGTCCCGGAACCATGCGGCCCGTTCGCCATCCATCTCGGCGACCCCGTCGACGGTCTTGAGGCCAGGGAAGTCGTAGTCCTCGAAGATGATGCCCCGGTCGCGGAGCTGGCGCATGTCGCCGTCCAGATCGTCGGTATGGAAGCACATCTGGGTGTTCTTGGCGGTGCCGGCGTTGGAGGTCTCGTAGACCTCGAAGGCGATGCCGGCGCGCGGCCGGTAGACGAGATCCCCATTCCGCACCTCGACCGGGTCGAATCCGAAGGCGTCGTGGTAGAACGCCTTCGCTCTGGCGAGGTCGGAGGCGGGAAGCACGGCGATCGTTTCTGTGAACATGAGGAGCTCTTCCTTTCGCCAGGCCGGGCGACAGCGGTCGCCGGGCGCTGATCCGCGCACGCCTACGGGATCGGCGGCGACGAGCGCAGGATACGCCCGCCGCCAGCAGGGGAGTAGGGACCTTCGACCATGGTCGCCACCGGCGGTGGTGGACGCGTTCTTCGAGAAGACCTCGTTCACCTCCGCGAAGACGATGGCCGACTGTCCGCCGCCATCGCCTGCAACGAGCGGTGTCGGTGGCGGTGCCTAGATTGCCGGGATGGGAAAGATTCTTTTCGACACGGCGACCACCATCAACGGCTGGATCGCCGATGAGCACAACTCTCTCGCCTGGCTGTTCGCCGTCGCCGATGAGCCGGACGAAGAACTCCTGCCGCAGGGCGTCTCGGCGATGGTGGAGGGGTCGACCACATACGAGTGGGTTCTGAACGAGTCGGACATCTTGGCGAACCCGGAAAAGTGGCGCGAGTTCCACGGCGACAGGCCCGTGTTCGTGTTCACCTCGAGATCGCTGCCCGTGCCGGAGGGTGCGGATGTCCGGTTCGTCTCCGGGTCGGTCCGGGACGCGCTGCCGGCGATCCGGGCTGCCGCCGGGGAGGGCGACATCTGGGTGGTCGGCGGGGGCGATCTCGCGGGACAGTTCCTCGACGCCGGGGCACTCGACGAGATCGCGCTGTCCGTCGCGCCCGTCGCGCTGACCGGCGGTGCACCCCTCTTTCCCCGACGTGTCGAGTCCGACCGGCTGAAGCTGGTGTCGGCGCGCGCCGTCGGTCAATTCGCGCGACTGATCTACGAGGTGGTCCCGCCGCCGGCGTCCTGACGAGCGGCGGCAGCGTGCGGGTCTTGCCCGGCACGGTGACTGGGTTTACCGTCGGCAGTGGGCCGATGCCGCCCGCCGCTCGCCCCGATAGGGATGGTGAAGGCATCCACAACCATGGTCAACTGGCCTCACGATCACGATGCCCGGCGCCAATGCGAGCAGCACCGACCGCGCATCGGGAATCGAAGGACAAGTGATCACTGCCGACGACGCCAAACGGATGGCGAAGCGCCTGCGCACCGAACTCCGGGAAGACGGCACCGACGTCACCCACTCGCGGGCCCTCGAGTTGGTCGCACGCCAGCTCGGGTTCCGGGACTGGAACACCGCCGCGGCGGGGCTGGAGCCACACCCGGCCTCTGGCGCCGCGGTGCCGGTGCTGCGGGTGACGGAGACGAGCGCTGCGTACCCCTTCTATCTCGACTACCTCGGCTTCGCGCTCGATTGGGAGCACCGATTCGCCCCCGACCTGCCCGTCTACGCCGCGGTCCGCCTGGGAGGCTGCGTGCTGCACCTCTCCGAGCACTACGGTGATGGCACTCCGGGTGCTGTGTGCTGGATCCCCGTCGATGACGTAGTGGGGGAGTCGCTTCTCCCGTCCCGCCGTCGACGACGAGGCGCCCGGCGGGCCGATGCTGACGGTCACGGACCCGTTCGGCAACGTGCTGCGCTTCTGCGAGAGGGCGAAGCGGGGCTGGAGGAAGTCCGCGACAGTCAGCGGGTGAGGCCGAGCCAGGTGGCGAGGTCGTCGAGCTCGCGTTCGACATCGTCCCGGATCGCCGTCGAGAACGGCACGTCCTCGTGGACCGCGTGCACGGTGAGCACGCCGCGCTTGCGGTCCGCGAGGGCGTCCAGCTTGCCCACGAGCCGATCCCCGGACAGGATCGGCAGCGCGAAATAGCCCCAGCGTCGCTGGGCCGCCGGCTTGTACATCTCGAGCACATACTCGAAGCCGAACAGTGCCTGCGCCCGCACGCGGTCGTAGATCAGGCGGTCGAAGGGGGAGAGCAGCGCGGTCCGGCCGCCCTCGAACGGCACGCCGATCGCCTCCGGGTCGACGCGCCAGCTCCCCGGCACACCGTCGACGACGGCGTCCTCGCCGGCCTGCCCGACGTGCACCGGTTCGATGGGCTGCTCGGGGGCCTTCGTGCGGGCGATCCCGAGGGAGCGCAGGCGTCGCTCGTCGCGGATGCGCCGCGCCTCTTCCAGCGGGAGTGGTGCCACACCGGCGGGATAGACGCGTTCGGCGAGGTCGAAGAACCGCTCCCGGCCCTCCCGGCGGGCGATAGCGACCTCGCCGCGCAGCACCAGGATCTCCAGCAACTGGGTGACGTTGCGGTTGTTCGTCCACCCGGTCGATGCCCACGGCACCACGCAGGTGTCGGGGATGTTGCGGGAGCGCAGTGGTCCGGCGTCGCGGAGTCGGGCGAGCACGTCGACGCGGAACCGGTCGTTGGCGTGCAGCCACTCGCGGGTGCGCTCGCGGACCGGGAACGCCGCCATGCCGGCGAGGAACAGCGGCAGATCCTCCATCGGACGGATGAGCGCGTCGAGCTCGAACAGGCTGCGCTCTTCCTCGAGCTCCCGCTTCAGCTCCTCCGGGCGGTATGAGGCACCGATCCGGCTCCAGAGCACCAGGTCCGCATTCGGCGCGACCGCGGCGGTCGGGTCGATCTGGAGCAGCGTGAGCTGCCGGACGACGTCGACGATGTGCTCTGGGCGCCCACGGTCGAGCAGCTGCGCGCGCACGGCGATCTGACGCGCTTGGGGGAGCGTCAGCCGGAGGGCCACGGGTCCGAGGATATTCGACGCCCGACCTGGGTCATCGAGACCGCCGGTCGGCCGGGGGAGCGGGACGGTGGCGCTCCACGTCGAATTCGGAGGGGGTGAACCCGAGCCGCTCGTAGAACGGCATTGCGGACGCGCTCGATCGCACGGTCACGGTCGGGATGCCGAGATCGTCGGCCGCGGCGCAAAGCTCGGACATCAGTCGCCTGCCGACTCCGCGGCCGCGGAATCGGGGGAGAACGAACACACTCTGCACATCGCCCGTGCGGCGGCGTCGGTCATCCGGGTTCGGCACCCGCTCGTAGATCGCCAGCCATGCCATTCCGATCAGGCGTCCGTCGGCGACGGCGATCTTGCAGAGGACGTCGTCCCGGTGCGCCGTCATCCAGTCGGCCAGCCACTCGGTGAAATCGCGGAGCGCCTCGCGGTCATCAGGCTGGGCGGGCGGCGACCAGACCCAGCGCAGCGCGGCCAGTTCGCCGATGTCGCGCTCCTCCGCTGTGCGGACGACGACGTGGGGATGCATGCTTCACGATCCCACGCGGACCGTGAGGTCGGGTGAGCTTTCGCGCTCCCCGCGCGCCATCGGCCGAGGTCCGTGCGGCCCTGCGGCGACATGAAAAAGGAAGGGATTCTGCTTCCCTTCCACTCTCAATCTATAGCGCAGCGGGGGGCTTGCCACAAGACCCCTGTGGTGGTCGAGAATCGTCGACCGTGCACCTGACTACCAGCGCGTTCAACCTTCCCGACCGGCTCACGGCCAAGGCCGACCCGGCCATGATCGCCGACGACGAGCGGCACTTCGCGGCAATCGCCGAAACGCTCACAGAGTCGATCTCCGACCTCTGCGATCGCCTCGACGCCGAGCGCAAGAAGCCCGGCGGAACAGGCCAGTCGGCGATGGAACGCGACCTGGAGATCCACCGGCTGACCGCACGACTGCGGGCACTGCGCCGCTTCAGCCTGGACCTCTGTCTCGGCCGCATCGTGAGCGCGGATACCGGGGTGCCGGTCTACATCGGCCGGCTCGGCCTCGCCGACCGCGATGGCCGGCAGCTTCTGATCGACTGGCGCGCCCCCGCTGCCGAACCGTTCTTCGCCGCGACCCATGCCGAACCGATGGGTTTGGCGAGCCGCCGCAGGTACCGCTGGACCGGCGGCCGGGTCAGCGACTACTGGGACGAGGTCTTCACCGCGGACGGGCTGGTCGGGCACGCCGCCCTCGACGACCAGTCGGCGTTCCTCGCCAGCCTCGGCACCAGCCGGTCGCCCCGCATGCGCGACGTGCTCGGCACGATCCAGGCGGATCAGGACGCCATCATCCGGGCTGGATCCCGGGGCGCGCTGGTCGTCGACGGAGGCCCGGGCACCGGCAAGACGGTGGTCGCCCTGCATCGTGCTGCGTACCTTCTCTACTCCGAGCCGCAGCTGGCTCGCGGTGGAGGCGTGCTGGTGGTCGGACCGCACCAGCCGTACCTCGCATATGTGGCTGATGTGCTGCCGAGCCTGGGGGAGGAGGGTGTGCAGCTCTGCACGCCGCGGGACCTGGTGATCGAGGGAGCCGAGGCGGTGTCGGAGCTCGACCCGGAGGTCGCCCGGCTGAAGTCCTCAGCAGACCTCGTGACTGCAGTCGAGAGCGCCGTCGGGTACTACGAGAAGCCGCCGTCGAAGGGGATGACGGTGGAGACGCCCTGGACGGACATCTGGTTGAGCGCCGCTGAGTGGGCTGAGGCATTCGATGCCGCGGAACCGGGAAGCCCGCACAACGACTCCCGTGACCGAGTCTGGGAGGCGCTGCTCGACATCCTGATGGACCAGGTCGATGAGGACGACGCGCCTCCCCACCTGCTCCGCCGGTCTCTGCTGCAGAACGAGCAGCTGACCACCACCTTCGCGAAGGCATGGCCACTGCTCGACCCGGCCGGCGTCGTCGCGGACCTGTGGTCGGTGCCCGCCTACCTCCGGATCTGCGCTCCCTGGCTGACTGAGGATGAGGTGCAGAGCCTGCAACGCCCCGAGGCCCGCGCCTGGACCGTTCCCGATCTGCCCTTCCTTGACGCCGCGCGCCAGCGGATCGGCGATCCGGAGGCCTCGCGACGGCGACGACGGCAGGAGGCAGCACTCGCCGCTGAGCGCGAGCAGCGCGAAATGGTCGCCGACCATCTGATCGCCGCGGACGACTCCGAGATGTCGATCATGTCCATGCTGCGGGGGCAGGACTTCGACACCACGCTGGTCGACGAGGCCGCTTCGCTGGCGCCCGACCCCGATCTACTCGCCGGCCCGTTCGCGCACATCGTCGTGGACGAGGCGCAGGAGCTGACCGACGCGGAATGGCAGATGCTGCTGCGCCGTGCGCCGTCCCGGAGCTTCACGATCGTGGGGGACCGGGCCCAGGCCAGGCACGGGTTCACGGAGACGTGGGAGCACCGGCTGAAGCGGGTCGGGCTCAGGAACGTCCATCTGGCTTCGCTGAGCATCAACTACCGCACGCCGGAAGAGGTCATGACGGAGGCCGAGCCGGTCATCCGGGCGGCGCTGCCCGATGCGAACGTGCCGACGTCCATCCGCAGCAGCGGAGTCCCGGTCGCACATGGACCGGCCTCGGACCTGGAGACGGTGCTCGAGGACTGGCTCGCCGCGCACACCGAGGGCATCGCCTGCGTGATCGGCGACGGAAGATTCCGGGGGAGTGCCCGAGTCCGGTCACTGTCCCCAGAACTCGCGAAAGGCCTCGAGTTCGACCTCGTCGTCCTCATCGACCCGCACAAATTCGGCGACGGCATCGAAGGCGCGGTCGACCGTTACGTCGCGATGACGCGCGCCACCCAGCGGCTGGTCATCCTGACGAGCAGCTGACCGGGCGCATCGATAACGTGGGCGGATGAGAACCGACCGGGTCGACGCGGCGAGCATCGACGAAGCGCTGGTCCGCGAGCTCCTCGTCGAGCAGTTTCCTCAGTGGCGTGACCTGCCGATCCGTCCGGTTGAGGGAGGCGGCAACGATCACCGGAACTTCCGCCTCGGCGATGCACTGAGCGTCCGGCTGCCGAGCGCGCCGGGTTACGTGCCCCAGGTGGAGAAAGAGCAGACCTGGCTCCCGCGCCTGGCGCCCGTGTTGCCGCTGCCGATTCCGACGGTGCATGGAACGGGCCGGCCGTCGGTGCGGTTTCCCGCGCCCTGGTCCGTATACGGGTGGCTTCCGGGGGAGACGGCGTCGACCACGGACATCACCGATCCCGTGCGACTTGCGGCCGAGCTGGCCGAATTCCTCGTGGTGCTGCGATCCGCGGACACCTCGGGCGCCCCGGGCCCCGGACTGCACAGCGCATTCCGCGGAGCCCCGCTCGACCACCTCGACGACGAGATGGGAGCCCTGCTCGAGCGCGTGCAGGGGAGCGAACGAGACCGGGCGGCGGGGCTCTGGCGCGACGCACTGGCGGCCCGCTATACCGATGCGCCGGTGTGGTTCCACGGCGACGTCTCGTTCCACAACCTGCTCATCCGGGACGGGGAGCTCGCCGCGGTGATCGACTTCGGGTGTGCCGGGGTCGGCGATCCCGCGTGCGACACGGTCGTCGTCTGGACGTTCCTCAGCGGCGCCGCGCGCAACGCCTACCGGAGTGGGCTCGCGGTCGACGACGCGACGTGGGCGCGCGGCCGCGGTTGGGCGCTGTGGAAGGGGCTCATCATGATCACCAACAAGCCGCCCGGCCAGGCGGAGTTCGCGCGTCACGTGCTGGACGAGCTGTTCGCCGGCGTGTGAGCGCGGGGGAGCGCTCGACCTCGCCGACCGGCTGGGTCCGTTCCCTTCACCCGCCGAGTTCTCGCGGGCTAGCTTGGGGGGATGGCGTCCTTCACTGTCGACTTCTTCAGCAGTCTCGACGGCAACGGCTCCGCGCGGGGCTGGCCCGGATATTGGGGCAAGGAGGGCCCCGAGCTCCGCGAGGACCGGGTGCGCACCTTCGCGCAGGACCAGGTGCTCGTATTCGGCGCGACGACGTTCCGTGAGTTCCGGAAGTTCGTGGCCGAGTACGACGAGCCCTATTACGACAGCCTGAACAGGCTGCCGAAGCTCGTCTTCTCGAGCACGCTCGAAGAGCCGCTCGGGTGGGAGAACTCGACGCTCATCGCAGAGGATGCGGTGGTCGCGGTCGAGCGGCTGAAGCGTGAGACCGCTGTTCCGCTGCGCTCGCACGGCAGCATCTCGCTGAATCGCGCACTCCTGGCCGCCGGACTCGTCGACCGACTCGAGGTCATGCTCTTCCCTGCGATCACCGGGCGGGCCGGCTATGCGTCACTGTTCCAAGACGGGCCGGAGTTCGACCTCGAGCTGGTCGAATCGACGGTGCTCGACGGTCGCACGCAGAAGCTGGTGTACATCCCGCACCTGCACTCGGGCATCACTGAGGGCGTCGGACCCCAGCGGCGCGACGGGGGATAGGGAAAGCACGCCGCTATCCGGCCGCCTCGTTCTGCCCTTTCTGGGCGAGCCGCTGCAGCTGCCAGCTGTGCACCTCCGGCAGCCAATCCAGCGGGGCCGATGGACCGACCCGCGGGTCGTCGGGAACACCGCCGTCTCGCAGCGCCTCCACGTACGCCCGATCCTGTTCGATCCGTGCCAGGAGCTGTCCAGCTCGGCCGACCGAGCCGTGACCGGGGATGACCGCATCGACCCCGTCCGCCACGCTCTCGAACATCCGCAGCGCGGCGAGGTAGTCCTCGATCGGATCCGCGGCCTCCAGGTCGAGGAACGGCATCAGGATGTCGGACAGCATGTCGCCCGCCACGAGGACGCCGCGCTCCTCGATCAACAGCGCCGCGTGGCCTGGTGCATGTGCCCGATGCTCGAGGATCCGGACTTCGGGACCGTCCCAGGGAATCCGGGCAGCTCCGGCGGGCAGACCGGCGAGAAGTCCGAGCAGGGCCATCGGGATCTCGTCGGCGTACTCAGGGGGGAGTCCTTCGGCTATGCGGGCTTCCCAGTCCGCGTTCGACAGCACATCGTGGATGGAGGCCGCGCAGCGGGCCGTCCCGTACCGGGGCGGGTCGCCGAAGCTCCCGTGCCACAGCACATGGTCCCAGTCAGGATGCGTGGAGAATCCTGCCACGACGGGACGGCCGAGCTCGCGAAGGTCATCCGCGAGGTCCGCCATCTCGCTGCTCGTGATTCCAGGATCGATGAGCAGCACACCGGCGCGGCCCTGCACGACGACGGAATTGGTCCGGATGAACTCGCTCTCGTGAACGAGAACGCCCTCAGCGATCTCCGTCAGCATGAATCGCCTTCCGCTTGCTCCCTGCGACAGCTGTCGAGACAGTATTGCGTGGCGACCGGTCGACCGCGATGTGGATCACCTCAAGGCGAGCTGACATAATGTGCATTATCAGCGTTAGAATTCGCGAGGTTTTCGATGATCGACCAGTGCGACTTAGTTCCCTTCGCTCGGCCAAAACCAGACTTGGATTGCGACGTCGTCATCTCCAGATCGACCCGGCTGGCTTTGCCCTGATACGTCTGATCGGTGATGTACGCGCCGACGTCCGGCGCGTTCTCGACCCACGCGAGCTGCTGAGCGTCGACAGACACTCGGCCACCCTCAGCGACAACAATCTGCACCCACCGGCCCAGCATGTCCTGAACCGCGTGCTCGGCCGCTCCGCGGCCCGCCGCACGCGGCATCAGGACAAGCGGGTGCAGGTGCGGATGCCAGCCGTTCGCACCGATGTTGATTTCCAGCGACCGGATGAACTGGATCTGGCCACCCGCAGCGTCGACGATCTGCTGCCAGCCGGCGCCCTGAATCAGCCGGCGCCAGGAACGGTTCAGCGTACCGAGCGACATCGGCAACGGATCGTTCGGCCCATGGTGAACCGTCAGCGCACCGAAGAACATCGCGACGCCGTTGGCTTCGGCCCACTCAGTGACCGCCGCAACTTCTAGAGAACGGTACGCCGCGATCTTCGCCTGGCACGGCGGGCAGAGCCACACCGCGCCACAGGTCACCAGTCCCCCGTATGACGCCCGACCATCCGCCATGCGCAGCTCCACCGTTGACGAGTGCCGCACGCGGCCGCACTTCTGCACGTTCGGACGATGCGAGAGCCGCTGGACAGCCTCACGAGCTGCCCATCTCTCAGCCCGCCGATCAGCGCGCTGCTCCCCCGCCGAAACATTAACCGCGTAATTGTCTAGAGCCCCGGCCTGACGGCCGGGGGCAGTCGTAGAATCACCCATGTCGGGCTCGATTCCCGGCAGCCTCACCACAAGGCAGTTTCAGAACGCCGGGAGTTCCAGCTCCCGGCGTTCTCGCGTCAGGGCGTGACATCGACCCTGTACCGATCCGCCGCGACGCGGTCGGCTGCTTCCCCAATGGCGTCCCGCAGCGCTTCGTACAGGCGGGGGTCCAGTTCGACGCCCTCCGCAAACAGTTCCCGCTGCGGGCTTCCGGCAGTGACGATTTGCTGCAGGCGGCTCACGGTCATCCCGGCCGCGGCAGCCATGACGGAACGGCGCATGCCCTCCTGGCCGTCGAGCATCCGGAGAAAGTCGTCGCGGCAACGCTCCTGCAGCTGCAACTGCTCACGTACCTCCTCGACGCGCTGAGAGAGGCGGCGGACGAGGTCGAGGGCTTCTTCGGTCGAAATCTCCATGCACTGAGCTTACAAGTGCGCTTGCAATTGCGCTACAAGTGCGCTTGTATGTCACCACATCGACCCGTGCGGCTTTCGGCCGGAGATCGTACGGGACCACTCGCTCCGCGCACGGTCTCCCCCTCGACCGTTCCAGCGTGCCTGCGGAAGGTTCTCCGAACCTGCGCACGCCTGCTTCGCCGTGCCCGCGTCGAGGGAGACACCTTGCACTCCGCTCCCGGCCCCGTCCCCTGCAGGTGCCGAAAGGCGCACCCGACGCAGGGACAGGAGCAATGGAGCAGGAACGAGTCACGGAGCCCAAACCGGGCGAAGTGATCCTGCGCGTCAGCCTGCGCCCTGGATGGCAGCAGTGGATCCCTGAACCTCTCTACTCCGACGAAGTCACGAACCGGATGGCGAAGTACGCCCGATTGGCTTTACAGCAGTTCAAGAACGCTGACCACGTCGTTGTCACTGTTGTGGACGAGCACGGCGAGGTCCGGGAGTTGCTACAAGCAAGGACCGATAGTGAGCAGCTTGGGCCGGTGGTTCCCATGGCGGAATACATCCTGCTCCGCATGCAATACGAAGCCATGGCCCAACGAGTACTCGAGCTCGAGCTCGTCCTTGACAGTCTGGGCGTAAAGGAGCATCGGATAGCGCCGCGCACGACAACCCAAGGCCCCGAGTGACTCGAGCATCCGGGGCACCTCTGGCCCCGAGTGCGTTACATATCAAGTCGCGCCGCTCCGGTCCTCACCGGTACGGCGTGCCGGTCCTACCGTGCCAGCAACTGAACCCGAGTTTCTGCGCCATGAGGTGCTGCACTGCTTGCTGCTGAGCCCCAATATCCGTAGACGGTCCAACGATGGCGCCCGGACCGCCGAAGGACTCCTCACTTCGCATGGTGGGATGCTCAGGAGTGTGTAAGTCGAATCGCATGTAGACCTTCAGGCCGCTATCTCCCGGCATGAAGTGAAGTCGCGCGTCACCGACGTGGGAAGGGCGAGAGACCAGCCGCCATTCAAATTCCTCTTTGAACGTCGGGTGCTTCAGGAGCGGCCCGTATTGGGCGAGATCCGCGGCGAGCGATACGGCACATCGCTCACCTTCTTCGGCCTCGCGTGAAGGGTCACGCTCAATCTGACGCACGAAAGATTCAAGGTGGTGATCCACCAGTTCTCTGATTAGCCGCCACTGGGAGGCACCGTCATACAGGCACCGGGCGAGGAAAAACCCCTGCACGTTTGCCACGCTACGAAGGTGGTGCGCTGGCAACCCCAGAGCTACGCCACCGCTGCGAGGGCAGTACGCGCGCCACTGCGAGAGCACGTCTCGCTCGGCGCTCAGCGAAACGGTGTACACCTGTCGGTTCGTGAAGTGAACCGAATCCCTCATTCTCTCCAGTTGTGCGGCGACTCGCGGGTCCAAGTTGGATGCCGACTCCAGAATGCCCGCGATATAGACGCGGGCTTGCTCCGGTGCGTATTTCTGCTCGGTGGCGTCATTGAGGTCCGCCGCACGCCCGGCCCACATCTGCTTACTGTCGAGAATTCCAATCAGTCCCGCGCCGCCGGTGTAGTGGAACAAGTGCTTCGGAGGTTCCTCCGTCAGCAGCGAGTCGACGTAGGGCAGACGGCCGTCAGTAAGCATTGCTCCATCATGTTGTCGAGACCCAAGGATCGCTCTTGACTGGGCGCCGGACGACTGCTTCTTCACCCCGGTGGACGAGTATGACGTTCTTCCCCTCCTCGAAAGACTTATCAGTCACCTGCTTCAGCTTTGGAGTTCGCAAAATGCTTGCCGAGGAAGGCATCGGCTCGCGATCGGTGACACGGCAGATGCTGTATCTAGCGGCCACCGTATTGACTTTCAGTTTGAGTCGGGCAAGACGCACCTGACCAAGTGGTTCATCGGTTTCGGGATCTGTAATGTCCACCGTCCGAAAAAGCGTCACTTCGTCGCCGACCTCGATTCCGGAATCGGTCCCTTGATTCAGACTGAGCTGCGTCTCATCAACGACGCCAGCCACTTTCGCAGTCGCGACCACCATGTATTCGTCAGCCATCGAGGCCCTCCGTATCTGCCTGCACGATCACCTGTGGGGCTGAGAAGTCGGGCCCCGTCTCGAATGAAAAATCGGTGGTGAACGGCGCAAGCACCGCTCCTTTTGGCGCCGAGTCGTCTTCCCCGACCCTGGCAGCCAACCCCTCCCAGTACTTCTCCACGGTAGGCTCCACGCAGGTTAGTGGCACCCGGGCGCTTCCGGGCTGCGTGGCGAGAGCTTCGACCACTCCCCACACCTGTCCGGTGTACTCCGACCTGACCACGAATCGCGCGCCTTCTGGAACCGATGAATCCTGCGCTTCTCCAACCAGGATGAGTTCTCCGTGGTACTCCGCCACGCCTACGAGCCGAGGCGGTTCCACGCCATCCGCTTTCACCGCGCCGAGGATCCGGTTCTCGCCTTCCCTTACACCCTCAGCTCGAGCGGTGTGCAGGTTCTCGTTCAGGTCCTTGTTCTCGGCTTCAAGTTCCGCGACGCGATCCTTCAGGGTGCCGACCTGCAGGAGAAGTTTTGGGTAAGTCCGTAGCTTCTGAGCCCCGTCGAGAAGCGCGGGCCCGATGCCAAACAGTAGAGCAACGACGGCGGCAACCGCCACGATCAGCCAGAACAACCAGACCACCTTGGCGGCCTCTGCGGCCAGGTAGGAGGCCACGAGGCCGGCGCCCGAGCCGACCGCTACCCAGAACAACACGAGGGCGCGCCAGAATCGTCGCAACAGCACTCCCTCCAGCAAGGCTCAGATTGAGACTACCGGCGTCGAAGGAGGCGAACTCGCGACTGGCGCCTTTGCTGCCTCAGTAGGGCGCTTCCAGGAACTCGACTCCGTTGACGGTCCAAAGGACCGCTAACGCCTCCCAGCCGCCGCTCTCCAGGGTCGACAGTGAACGCAGCGCGAGTTTCAAATCCCGCACGCGTTCCCAGCCCATCGGCGTCAGCTCGGCAACGACCCGGCCTTCATGCGCGCCCGCAACCGTTTCATCCGACCTCTCGCCCGTCAGTCCTGCCGCAGAACGAACGGCACGCGACCACGTCATCTGGCGTTTGCGGCGCGTGTGCGCCTCTAGATGCCAGTACTGAGCGGCATAATCCGCGAAATGTGCATTATCGGCGCATCGATAGGGCGGCCGAGAGGGGCATTCGGGCGGGCTGACCACCGGTTCACCCGACGCTCCTCCGATGGTCCAAGCCTGGGCCGCGGTCGGTTCGCTGTCCGAGTCGTCCGGATGCTCCAGTCGAGCAAATTTCCGGATTCGTGAACAGATGCTCGGCCAGTGAACTGAGGATGTCTCACCCGGCATCGCGCATCGAGTGGACGCAGATGGCTGGTTGCGCGGCCGGATGGCAGCCGTCTGCGTCAGCCCGGGAGGTTCTCTGGGGGAGTCGCTCCCCCAGTGCACCCGGGATCAGCCGAAGGTGAAGCAGTACGCCTCCGCACCGGCCTCGAGGAACTCGATCTGGAGCAGCCGCTCGGTGATCCGGCCGGGCTGGCGGATGAGCTGGTACGTGTTCTGATCGCGAACGGTCCCCCGGCCTTCCGCGTCCACGTCGCTCCCCCGGCTGTCACCCACGGGGTCGCCGTTGAGGGTGACCCGAAAAGGAACGCTGGTGTCCGATCTCCGGGGACCCATGACCAGGTTCAGGTCTCGGGCATGGAACTGGAACGAGATCCGTGCCCCCGGGGCGTTCGAGACGGCGGCGTGCCTGCCGAAGGTCCAGTTTCCGGTCAGATCCCACGTGTTGAGCGGCAACCGGGACGCCGCGGCGTAGTCGTAGGGTCTGTCGAACGCCGCGGTGCCCTCCGACGCGAAACCGCTGCTCTGCAGGTATCCCAGGTACGTCTCGGGTGACCGCAGCGACTGCCAGTCGGCGGCGACCTCGAGTCCGCGAGGCTGGACGTCGACGAGGTCGAGGTCGAGGTCGAGGTCCTGCGTCCCGGCCTCGACGAGGAGGCGCTGGATCACCATCTCGGTCTGGGCGTACTCCCCCTCGCCGAAATGGTGGTGCCGGATGCGCCCCTCCGTGTCGGCGATATAGACCGCCGGCCAGAAGCGGTTGGCGAACGCGCCCCAAACCGCATATCCACTGTCGATGGCGACCGGATGCTCCACCTGCAGAATGCGGGTCTGCGCGACGACATTGTCGACATCGCTCTCGAAGCCGAACTCCGGCGTGTGCACGCCCACCACTGTCAGGCCCGCGTCCTCGTACTTCGCCGCCCACGCGCGGACATACGGCAGCGTCCGGAGCCAGTTCACGCAGGTGTAGGTCCAGAAATCGACGAGCACGACCCGTCCGCGAAGCTTCTCGGGCGTCAACGGCTCGGAGTTCAGCCAGCCGGTGGCGCCGTCGAAGGGCGCAAGGCGCCCTTCGATCGGCAGCTCCCCTCTGTCGCTCCCCAGCCAGTGGGCGATCGATCGGACGATGCCGGTGCGGGCGTTGCCGCCCGGACGCGTCGGCGTCGCGCCCGGGTCGGCAAGCGGATTCCGTTCATCAAGCATTCAGAGCTCGCTCTCTCAGCGTCATCGACCGGCGCCTCATCACCGCAGTGGCCTGAACGCGGCCCGCATCTCAGCGCAGAAGACCTCCGGCTCCTCCCACGCGGCGAAGTGGCCGCCCCGGTCGGCCTCGTTGAAGTAGGCGAGGTCGGGGTAGATCGCCTCGACCCAGCTGCGCGGCGACGCCCAGATCTCGTCGGGGAACGTCGTGAAGGCGACCGGCACGTTCACCGGCGGTGGTGCCTGGCCGCTCGCCAGCGCAGCCGCCAGTGCTCGTGCGTCCTCCCAGTACGACCGGGCGGCGGACACTGCGGTGCCGGCAAGCCAGTACAGCGTGATGTTGTCCAGGATGTTGTCCCTGGTCAGGTTGCCCACAGGAGCGTGGTCGACGAACGCCCGGGAGATCTTGACGTAGCTGTCCGTGTCATGGTCGAGCATCCAGGCAGCCAGCCCGACGGGCGAATCCATCAACGAGTAGCCGATGGTCTGTGGTCGTGTCGCCATCTCGAGGAAGTAGCCGAAGCCGTCCTCCCGGAACCTCCCGAACGCTTCGGCTGCTGCGCGTTCCTTCTCCGACTCCCTGGGCAGCTGATCGCCCACTGCGAGCACCGCCGTGAGCAGGCTCAGGTGATAGCCGATCAGCCCCTCGACCCCCTGGCGGCCCATGAGGTCCGTGACCAGGGCACCCACGTCGCCGCCCTGCGCGACGTAGCGGGTGTAGCCCAGACGGTGCATCAGCTCCGCCCATGCGCGCGCGGTGCGTCCGGATTCCCAGCCGAGTTCGACTGGCTCGCCCGAGAAGCCATAGCCAGGCAGCGAGGGCAGCACCAGGTCGAATGCGTCCTCCGGGGTGCCGCCGTATTCGGTGGGGTCGGTCAGCGGGCCCACGGTGTCCAGGAGCTCCAGAACCGAGCCGGGCCAGCCATGCGTCATGATCAGCGGCATCGCGTTCTCATGGCGCGACCGGACGTGGATGAAGTGGATGTCCACACCGTCGATCTCCGTCGTGAACTGCGGCAGCGCGTTCAGTTTCGTCTCGACGCTGCGCATGTCGTACGCGGTCGTCCAGTAGCGGGCCAGCGCCTGCATCGTCGCCAGCTGCACGCCCTGGGAGCGATCCGGAACGAGCTCCTCCGAGGGCCAGCGCGTCGCCTCGATCCGGCGCCGGAGCTCCGTGAACCTCTCTTCGGGAATCCGGACCTCGAACGGACGCACGTCCGACGGACGCCTGTCGGTGCCGGTCTCAGCTTCCGTGATGACCGACGACAGCCCCGCGGGTTTTGCGAACATGGTGATCTCCTCCTGCAACGCACCCTGCACCGGAATGCGGAAGCGAATATGCGGTCGTCGGGACTCGTCGACCCAGGAGGGGCGGTGCACCCACTGGCACGATTGCGCGCGCGGACAGCCCTTGTGGGGCCGGTTCGCTGGCGGCAACACCTCGAAGTCGTACGGGGTGCGGCCGAACGATCAGATCCCGGCTTCCCAGTGCCGGCTCAGTTGTCCCGCATCCCAGACAGGGAGATACATGAAGGAATCCCGATGTACCGCACGCTACGCCCGCCCCTGACCGGTCGCCAAGGTCGAAGGTCCTATTTCGCGATCTGCCCCTGCGGCTCAGACGGTGCCGGTAGCGTTCCTGGGTGGCTACGAAATCACCTGCACCGTTGAGCTTCGTCCAGGTCGGGATGGGCGGCTGGGGCCGCTCCTGGGCCGAGGAGCTCCAGAAGTACCCGGAACTCTCGCACACCGTCGGCTACGTCGACGTCGAGCCGGAGATGCTGCGTCTGCTCCGCCGGGATGTCGGCATCCCGGAACCGCTCTGCTTCGGCAGCCTGCAGGATGCCCTCGCTGCCACGGAAGCCGAGGCGGTGCTCGTCACGACGGCGCTGCCCGGTCATGCGCCGGTCGCCATCGAGGCCCTGGAGGCGGGCAAGCACGTGCTGGTCGAGAAGCCGATCGCGCCGACCATCGCCGACGCGCGCCGCATGATCGACGCGGCCCAGGCGGCCGGGCGGATGCTGATGGTGAGCCAGAACTACCGGTTCTACCCGGCCGCCCAGACCGCCGCGCGGCTCGTTCGGGACGGCGAGCTCGGCCCGGTCGGGTCGGTGTCGCTGCAGTTCCGCAAGTACGGCAACACGGCGGACCCGGCGACGAACGCGCACTACCGGATCGCGCAGCCGCTGCTGCTCGACATGGCGATCCACCATTTCGATCTGATGCGCTTCGTGCTCGACGCGGAGCCGGTGAGCGTCGCCAGCGTGACGTCGAATCCGCCGTGGAGCCGATTCGTCGAGCCGCCCACCGCGGTGACCACCGTGCGCTTCCCGAACGACGTCACGGTGGCGTACGAGGGCAGCTGGGTGAGCTCCGGCCGGCCGACGACCTGGGCGGGCGATTGGCGCGTCGAGTGCGAGCAGGGGGCCATCGAATGGACGGGCCGTGACGACCTCACCACCGACTCCGACCGGGTGTTGATCCGCCGGCTGGGGAAGAAGCCCCAGGAGGTGAAGCTTCCGGCGATGGACCGGTTCGACCGGGCCGGATCGGTCCGGGAGTTCCGGGACGCGATCCGTGAGGGCCGCTCCCCCGTGACCAGCGGCGAGGCGAACCTCGGCACGCTCGCGCTCACCCTCGCGGCCATCGAGGCGTCCATCACCGGCCGGCCGCAGGACGTGGCCGCGATGCTGGACGGCGACGCAGCCTAGCCCGCGAGGAAGTCGCGGATCCCCTCGAGCACGAGCCGGTGATCCGGCGGTCGGTGCTTCAACGTGAGGGCGGACGAGGGGTAGGCAGCCGCCCGAGGGCGGATCGGGCGAGGCCGACGAACCCGTCGGGCTGGACGGGCTCAGGGGTCGACTCGAGCCCGTCGAGCGTCCACCAGCGGAACGCGAGCACATCGTCGTGCTCCTCGACGGTCCAGCCGGCGTTCGACGGCTCGAAGGAATCGGTCCGGTAGACGAAATAGGTCGCCGGCACGATGCCGATATCGCCGTTCACCCGGGGCACCGAGATCTCGGTGTGTCCCACCGGCTCCCCCAGCGAGCCGGCGACGAGGCCGGTCTCCTCCTGCAGCTCTCGCCGGGCAGCCTGCTCCGCGGACTCCCCCGGCTCGATGCCCCCGCCCGGCGTCAGCCATCGCGGCTGCCGGTCGACAAGTCGATGCCAGCGGGTGAGGAAGAGCAGCAGCCGGTCCTGCGCGTCGAACAGGAGCACGCGGGCCGTCGGACGGCGGAACTCGGTCACCGCCCGGAGGCCACCGGCAGGTGCCGGCTCCACCAGTCGAGGATCGCCTCGAATCGCTGCAGCCGATGCCGCGGCCGCCCCGTGCGGCTCAGCTCATGGTTCTCGCCGGGGAAGACCACCAGCTCGGTGTCCACACCGTTCGTCTTCAGCGACCAGAAGTACCGCTCCGCCTGCGACAGCGGACACCGCAGATCGTCGGCGGAGTGCAGCACCATCGTGGGCGCAGTGACGCGCTCCACGACCGCCTGGGGGCTCTGGGAGCGCACCAGCTCCGGATCGGTGCCGACGTACTCCTGCCCGAAGTAGCTGCCGATGTCGCTGGTGCCGGCGAAGAGCTCGGGGTCGAGGAAGCCGCGCTCCACGATGCCGGCGGCGAACCGGGATTCGTGCGCGAGGATCCACGCCGTCAGGTAGCCGCCGTACGAGCCGCCCATGATGCCGACGCGATCCCGGTCGAGCATCGCGTACGCGCCGAGCGCTCCGTCCAGGAAGTCGAGCACGTCATGCATGTCGACCGTGCCCATCGCCTGCCGGATGGCGCGGCCGTGGGCCTGCCCGTAGCCGGCGGAGCCGCGCGGGTTGCACATCACCACCGCATATCCGGCGGCCGCGTACACCTGTGCCTCGTCGAAGAGCCCGCAGGTGTACGTGTGGAACGGTCCGCCGTGGATGTTGAGGAGCACCGGATGCGGCCCATCACCCTCCGGCAGCACCACCCAGCCGTGCACCGGGTAGCCGTCCCGGCCGGCCACCGTCAGCTCCCGCGCGGGGCGGACGCCGGCGCCGTGGATGGCGGTGGAGAAGTCGGTGAGCACCGTGGCGCCCTCGTCTTCGAGCAGCGCAACCTCCCCGGTGCTGTCTGCCGCGGCGACGGTGACGACGACCGAGCCCCTTGCGGTCGCGGACCCGGTGACTTCCAGCGGGCCGGACGTCAGCGCCGTGTGGGTGCCGGACGCGGTGACCTTGATCAGCTGCAGCGTGCCGAGGGACCGGTTCTGGGCGAGCACCGACTCCTGGTCGACCGCGGTGAGCGACGCGTCGGCGTCCCCGAAATCCAGGTGCTCCGGTTCGGTGAGCCGACGGAACTCTTCCTTGACGCCGCCGATCACTCCCCCGTGGGTGTCGAGCACATAGACGGATGCGTTCCGGGCGACGAAGTCCGTTCCGGACTCCCCGAGCTCCTGCGCTGTGAAGAACAGCCGGCCTGGCCCTGCGAACACCAGGTCGTGCACGGCGAGGCTGCCGTGCGCCGCCGTGCGGTTGACCGGCTCTCCCCCGGCGGCCGGGAGTTCGTAGATGTCGGCCCTCAGGTCGTCGTCGCGCGCCTCGTGTCGGCTGGACACGAAGGCGATGCTCGTCCCGTCGGGCGAGAACCGCGGCGACCGGGCATCGAATCCGCCGGTCGTCAGCTGGCGCGGCTCGGGCACGGCGGGCGCCTCGTCGCCGTCCGGGGCGTCGGGTGACGGCGCCTGTTCGTAGCGGGGCTCCGCCGTCAGGTCCGGCACGTCGACGCGGAACAGGTGCGCCCGCTTGTCCACCACGTAGCCGACCCCGTTGGCCCGGTATCGCTTCTCGGTGAGCCGGCGCGGCGGCTCGGATGCGGGGTCGAGCCCCTCCACGGTCCCGTAGCGGCCGTGCTCGGGTTCCCGGGAGACGAAGACCAGGGAGCGGGAGTTCGGGGCCCAGTCGAACTCGGTCACCCCGAGCTTCCGGTCCGTGAGCGTGACCGTCTCTCCCCCGCCGATCGGCATCACGACGAGCTGCGGCGGCGTCGTGCGTCCAGCGCGCAGGAAGGCGATCGCCTCGCCGTCCGGCGAGAACTGCGGCGACGTGTCGCGGAACCCCTGGGTGACCCGGCGTGGGGTGCCGCCATGCAGGGGCACCGACCAGAGCTGGCCCACGGACGCGTCGGCACCGAGGTCCGGCCGGGTGACGCTGACGACGGCCCTGCCGCCGGCCGGGTCCACGGTCGGGCGGGAGACGGTGAGCAGCAGCTCGATGTCGGCCGGCTTCATCGCAGGAAGTCGGCCACGTCTCCCACGTACCGGGTGCTGTTCTCGGGTATCGGCTCGACGGCCGCGAGCGCGACCTCGGCGGCGAACTCGCCGACGTTGTAGAGGCGTCCGGCCGCCTCCTTGCGGGTGGCGATCGCGCCCGGGTTGGCCCGCTCCAGGAGCGTCGCGGTGATGGTGCCCTCGATCATGTCCCCGGAGACGACCACGAACCCGATGCCCTTCTGCGTGAGCTCCGGGATGCGGTCTCGGAGAGCGTCCTCGCCCGCCCGCTTGCTGAGCGCCACCGGCACGTACTCCGGCATCGTCTCGACGGTGCGGATGAAATGCGCCTGGTGGCTGGTGACGAACACCACGCGAGAACCTTCGGCGAGCAGCGGCAGGGCGGACTCCAGGACGTTCAGCTGTGCATCGCGGTTCAGTCGCATCGCATAGTCCTCACCCATGCCGCTCTCCATCCCGCCGGAGGCGTTCAGCACGAGCACATCGAGCCCGCCGAACTCCCGCTCGACCTGCCGGAACATCTCGGCGACGGACTCCGGGTCGGTGAGGTCGGCGCCGAGTGCGATCGCGCTGCCGGCGCCCGCGTTCAGTTCGTCGACGAGCTTCTGGGCCCGGGCGGCCTTGTTGCGATAGTTGACCACGACTCGCGCGCCCGCCTCGGCGAAGTAGCGTGCCGTGTCGGCGCCGATGCCGCGGGAGGAGCCGGTGACGAGAACTCGCTTGTCGGCCAGGGATCCGGGCTCAAGGGGATTGCTCACGAGGATCGACCCTAGCAACAGCGTCTGGCCGCATCCCCTGCCCCCGCAGGTCAGCCTGCGTGCTCCGCCAGCCAGGACAGCAGCACCTCGAGCACGGCGTCCGGCCGTTCCACGCTGGGCAGGTGGGCGGCCGCCTCGATGCGCGCGGCGGTCACGTCCGGCAGGTGCTCGGCGAGGAGCCGCTGCTGGTCGTGCACGAAGCTCAGGTCGTGCTCCCCGGCGAGGACCAGCGCGGGGACGGCCACCTCTGTGAGGCGCCCGATGGCCGGTGGGTCGAGCGGCACGGGAATGCACTGGCCCTGCGCCTCGAATGCCGCGCGGTTCGACCGGCCGAGCGCGCGAGCGGTCTCGAGGAACGCCGGGTCGACGTCGTCCCGACTGCGCCGCGGTCCGATGTTCCACAGCTCGAGCTCCAGCTCGAACAGCCGGTCCCACTCCCCCGCTTCCTCGGCGGCGTCGGCCGCGTCCAGCATCGCCTCCTCCGCCGGGTCGATCGCCCCGTCCCAGCCGCCGGGGCCCGAGCCGATGAGCACGAGGGCGCGGACACGGGACGGATGCTCGAGCGCGGTGTCGAGAGCGATCGTTCCGCCCCGCGACGCGCCGATCAGCGTGGCGGACGCGACACCGACGGCATCGAGCACCGCGATCGCGTCGGCGCGGTTCGAGAACTCCACCGCCTGCGACGTGCTCTCACCGAATCCGCGGGTGTCGTACCGGATCACGAAGAAGCGCTCGGCCAGCGCCGGGATGAGGGGGTCCCACATCCGCCTGGTGGCGATGCCGGCATGCAGCAGCAGCAGCGCCGGTCGCTGCGGATCCCCATCGGTCTCGGCCGCCAGGGCACCGCGGTCCACGGCCACGGAATGTCGAGTACTCACGGGTTCAGACAGTAGCGCCCCGGCCTCCCCCCGGCGGGCCCCGCCAACTGGTAGCTTCGAGGAAACCGAGCACAGCAGCTGAGAGTGGCGGAAATGTTCCCCGATCTGACGTCCTATCTGTGGATCGTCTGGCTCGTGTTCATCTTCATCTTCGTGATCATCGAGCTGCTCACCCTCGAGTTCACCTTCCTGATGATCGCCGTCGGCAGCCTCGGCGGACTCGCGGCCAACCTGCTGGGCGCCCCCTGGTGGCTGCAGATCCTCGTCGCGCTGATCCTGTCGGTGCTGCTGATCCTCACCATCCGCCCGGTGCTGCTGCGACGGCTCCGCCGCGGCGAGGACCCGACGCCGAGCAACGTCGAGGCGCTGCTCGGGATGACGGGCCGGGTGCTGCTGCCGATCGGTGACTCCGCCGGTCAGGTGAAGCTGCTGAACGGCGAGACCTGGACGGCTCGACTGTCGCACGTCACCCAGTCTCGGGAGGTGGTCGCAGGCGAACGCGTCGTCGTCACCGCAATCGAGGGGTCGATCGCCATCGTCGTCCCCGCAGAGAGGAATGCACCGAATGCTTGACCCGGGGGCCTTCATCGGCCAGATCTTCGTCATCGCGCTGCTCGTCGTCCTCGCGATCTTCGTGCTGGTGGTGCTCATCCGCGCCATCCGCATCATCCCGCAGGCATACTCCGGAGTGGTCGAGCGGCTCGGCCGGTATCACCGCACTCTGTCGCCGGGCCTCAACGTCCTCGTGCCGTTCATCGACCGGGTGAAACCGCTTGTGGACATGCGCGAGCAGGTCGTCTCCTTCCCGCCGCAGCCGGTGATCACCGAGGACAACCTCGTGGTGTCGATTGACACGGTGGTCTTCTTCCAGGTGACGGATGCGCGAGCCGCCACCTACGAGATCAACAACTACATCGGTGCGGTGGAGCAGCTGACCACCACGACCCTGCGGAACGTGGTCGGCGGCCTCAACCTCGAGGAGGCGCTCACCAGTCGCGACGAGATCAACACCAAGCTGCGCGTCGTGCTCGACGAGACCACCGGCAAGTGGGGCCTCCGCGTCGGACGGGTGGAGCTCAAGGCGATCGACCCGCCCTCGTCCATCCAGGACTCCATGGAGAAGCAGATGCGGGCCGAGCGTGACAAGCGCGCGCAGATCCTCACCGCCGAGGGCACCAAGCAGGCGTCGATCCTGCAGGCGGAGGGGGCGCGGCAGGCGGACATCCTGCGGGCCGAGGGTGAGGCTCAGGCCGCGGTGCTCCGCGCGAACGGTGAGGCGCAGGCGATCACGACGGTCTTTCACGCGATTCACGCGGGCGACCCGGACCCGAAGCTGCTGGCATACCAGTACTTGCAGACGCTGCCGAAGCTTGCAGATGGCCAGTCGAACAAGCTCTGGATCATCCCGAGCGAGTTCACCGAGGCGCTGAAGGGCATCGGAGAGGGCTTCTTCGCCCCGCGGGGCTCGCGTCCGGGTGAGTGACGCCCCACTGCCCTATTTCTCCCCGCCGACGCCTCGGGTGTTCGCACACCGGGGTCTGGCTTCCGGCGTCCCCGAGAACACGCTCGCGGCGTTCTCGCACGCCCTGAACGCTGGCGCCGGCTATCTGGAGTCCGACGTCCGCGCCACCCGCGACGGCGTCGCGGTGCTCGCCCACGACGCCGACCTCCGGCGCCTGACCGGCCGCACGGACCGCATCTCCGACCTCACGGCGGCCGAGCTCGCAGACACCGACCTCGGTGGTCACCGGGTCCCGACGCTCCACGAGGCGCTCGCCGCATTCCCGGCGGCCCGGTTCAACCTCGACCTGAAGGCCGCCGACGCTGTCGACGCGGCGATTGCCGCCATCCGCGAGGCGGACGCGGTCGACCGCGTGCTCGTGAGCTCCTTCGATGAGCAGCGCCGTGCGGGCGCCGTGCGGGCGCTTCCGGGGATCGCGACCTCGGCGTCGTCACGCATCGCCACTCGGGCGCTCGCCGCCCTCCGCGCCGGGCTTCCCAGAACCGCGGCGAGAGTGCTGAATGGGGTACACGCTGTGCAGGTTCCGGAGACGGCGCGCGGCGTCCGCGTGGTGAGTCCCCGCACGGTGGCCGGCTTCCATAGCGCGGGCGTCGAAGTCCATGTCTGGACTGTGAATGCGGCGTCCGCGATGCGCCGTCTCCTGGAATGGGGTGTCGACGGGATCGTGACCGATCGCGCCGACGTGGCCGTCTCGGTCGTTCGGGGTACAAACCTGTCCCACTAGTCCACGGTCACTGGGAAGGTTCTGACAGAGGGACGGGCCGGGCATGAAACGCCCAGGCGCGCGGTTTATAACTGTTCGGAACGCGAGAGAGGGGAACGACATGGCCGACCGGAGCCTTCGCGGAATGAGACTTGGTGCTCAGAGCCTGCAGAGCGAGGAGGGTGTCGAATTCTCTCCCCGCAAGCGGAGCGTCTACCGCACGCCCGACGGCTCGACGTTCGAAGTCGTGTTCGCCGCCGAAGCTGATGTGCCGGAGACGTGGGAGTCCCCGAAGACCGGCGTGGAGGGCCGCCTCGTCGCCGCCGACGGTGAGCTCGTGCAGTCGGACGAAGCCGAGGCCAAGACCCCTCGCACCCACTGGGACATGCTGCTCGAGCGCCGCACCCGCGCCGAGCTGGAGGAGCTCCTTCAGGAGCGCCTGGAGTACCTGCGCGCCCGTCGGGGTCAGCACAAGATCGGCGCGTAGCAGTCGTCGGTGATCGAGGGGTGCCAGAGGTAACCCGGAATCACCGGACTTCCAGCAGACTTGTCGCATGACGACGGCTGACGACATCGTCGAGCGCCTGCAGCAGCTCGCCGACGAGACGGAGCGCGCGAAGATCCTCAAGCGCATGCCGGCCGATCAGGTTGTCGGCGTCCGCATGAAGCTCGTGTTCGACCTCGCGAAAACGCACACACGGCTGCCACTGGATCAGGTCGAGGCGCTGCTCGAGAGCCACTTCTACGAGGCGCGCATCGTGGCGGTCAGCATCCTCGACTTCCGTGCCCGTTCGCCGCGCATCACACCGGAGGAGCGCGCGGCGCTCTTCGAGCTGTACCTGCGCCGCCATGACCGGATCGACACGTGGGATCTGGTGGACCGCGCGGCGCCCCGCGTCGTCGGCTGGTATCTGCTCGACAAGCCGCGCGACGTGCTCTACGAGCTGGCGGCGTCGCCGAACATCTGGGAGCGCCGCACCGCGATCACCGCGGCGTTCTGGCTGATCCGTGCCGGTGACGTTGACGACGCGCTCCGACTCGCGGACCGGCTGCTCGAGGACGAGCCGCTGATCCAGACCTCGGTCGGCACGGCGCTCCGCGAGATCGGGCGTGTGGACACGGCCAGGCTCGACGAGTTCCTGGACCGGAACGCCGACCGGATCAGCGCCACGACGCGGCGGATGGCGACTGTCGACCGGCGCGACAGCACCCCGGCATGATCGCGTCGCTGTCGGATGATCGGGCTCGTGTGCGCCCATTCGGCAAGAACGCGATCATCTTGCGCGCCTCGGAAATCCCCATGCCGTGACGCGGATCAGCGCCTCGAGCACGATTCCGATGTGCATCTTCGACCGCCCGTTCGCGCGCTCGACGAAGGCGATCGGATGCTCCACGACCTTGCGGCCCCCTCGTTCCAGCCGCCACGCCAGCTCCACCTGGAAGCAGTAGCCCTGGCTCGACACGTCGGCGAACGTCAGCTGCCGAAGTGCCTCCACCCGGAACACCCGGTACCCGGAGGTGAGGTCCCGGATGCGGGACCGGAGCATGGTCTTCGCGTAGCGGTTCCCGGCGCGGGAGATCGCCCGCCGGATCCATGGCCAGTTCAGCACCGTGCCGCCGGGGACCCAGCGGGATCCGAGCACGAGATCGGCCCTCGTCTCCTGCGCGAGCGCCAGCATGGCCGGCAGCGCTGCCGGGTCGTGGGACCCGTCGGCGTCGATCTCCACCACGAACTCGCGGCCTTCGGCGATCGCGCGCTCGAATCCGGCGAGGTACGCGCGTCCGAGCCCGTCCTTCCGTTCCCGGTGCAGCACCTGCACCTGCGGGTCGCCCCCGGCGAGGCGGTCGGCCAGATCCCCAGTGCCGTCCGGGCTCGCGTCGTCCACGATGAGCACGTCGGCATCCGGAACCGCCTGACGAAGGCGGCCGATCAGCGCCTCGAGGCTCTCGATCTCGTTGTAGGTGGGGACGACGACCAGCACGTCAGGCACGGCTCCTCCGCGTCAGCGGCGGGATCAGGATGCCGGCAAGGCCGATGCCCGAGACCAGCAGTTCGATCCCGCGGCCGGCGAGCACCGCGAGTGTGAGCTGCTCCGACAGCGGGATCTCCCGCACCATCGCGCCCGGCGTGTACCAGTCCAGCCGGTCCACGATCTCGCCCGTCGGCAGGACGATCGCGCTCACCCCGACCGTGGAGATGTTCACGACCGTCCGCGCCGTCTCGAGCGCTCGGACCTGCGCGATCTGCAGCTGCTGGATGCTCTCGTCGGTGGTGCCGAAGTCCGCGTTGTTGGTCTGGGCGAAGATGGCCTGTGCCCCGCCGAGCACGCTCTCCCGGATCAGCTGGTCGTCGACGATGTCGAAGCAGATGTTCACTCCGACGGACACGTCGCCGAGGTCGAACACCGAATCCAGCGTTCCTGGCGTGTAGTCGCGGCCGATCATGTCGATGAGCCGGGGGGCGAACTGACGCCAGAACGGCCGGTCGGGCACGTATTCGCCGAACGGCACCGGGTGCTTCTTGTCGTAGAGGTCGGTGGCGCCCTCGCCCTCCTGCCACAGCATGGACGTGTTGTAGACGCGACCGTCCCGCTCGGTGATGGCCCCCGCGATGAGCGGGGCATCCATTTCCCGGGCGATCCGGTCGAACACCGCCGCGGCGGCGTTGGAGGCCAGCGGATCGATGTCGCTGGAACCCTCCGGCCACACCACGACGTCGACGTCCTCGCCGAAGAGCGGCTCGGTGGCCTCGACCTGGTCGGCAAGGTTGTCGCCGCGCTCCCGCTGGTCGAAGTATCCGGCCTTCGCGTTGCCCTGCACCGCGGCGACCGTGAGGGTCGAGGAGGGGATGACCGGCCAGGCGGGGACTACGACCGCCAGGGCGACGCCCGCGACGACGGCGGTGGCCCGCGGGAGCCGCGGAAGGCCGCGCTCCAGCCAGCACTCGATCGCGAACGCCACGAGGAACACCGCGACGAAGCTGACCGCCGCCGTGCCGATCCACGGGAACAGCGAGGCGAGCGGGCTCTCGGCCATCGAGAAGCCGACCCGCCCCCACGAGAAGCCTCCGTACGGCCAGACGGCCGAGATGCCCTCCTTGGCGGTCCACAGACCGGCGACGACGGCGGGAAGCAGCAGCAGGCGTCCCAGCACTCCCGGCCACGCTCCGGGCACCAGCCGGTACGCGAGGGCGATCAGGGTTCCGCCGAGCGCCGACCACAGCGCCATCACGGTCGACAGCGCCAGCCATGGCACCGGTCCGAGGAAGACGGTGGCCCACTGGATGTGGATCAGGAAGAACGACAGGCCGGCGACCAGTCCGAGGTGCACCGCGGCGAGGAGGCTCCTCCCCCGCAGCGCGACGAGCATCATGCCGACGCCGACGAAGGTGAGCGGCCACCAGCCCCGGTCGGGGAAACCGGCATCGAGCACGGGGCCGGCGGCAACGCTGAGGACCAGCGCAAGCCAAAGGGGCACCGCGGCCTGCACGTTGGAGCGGTGGCCGGATCCGGCCGTTGCAGTGCCGCCCGTGCCGGCGGCCGGCTCGGCCGTCGCTGCCCTGGCTGCGTTCATCGCATCCGAGCCTAAGCGACCGCAGAACTCTGCCGTCGACAGGCTCGGGTCGGCGGTGGGGAACGGTCAGCCGACGCTGGAGTAGGCGACGATCCCGCGGCGGATCGCGTCGAGGGCACGCCGTGCTGTGGTGCCGACGGGCGGGTCGGCGACGACCGAGAGTTGATCGAGCAGGTCGATGGTCTGCTTGGTCCAGCGGACGAAGTCCCCGGCGGCGAGGTCTGCCAGGGTGAGCACGGTGTCGAGGCTCGATCCCTGCGCCCACTTGAACATGGCGAGGCTGAGGCTCGACGACAGCGGTTCGCTGCCGGGCAGCTTGTGCTCACGCTCCAGGTCGTCGAGCTTGGCCCACAGGTCGGTGGTGCGGTCGAGTGCCGTGCGGAACTTGCCCGGCGGCAGGTTCCGTTCGTACGTCTGTCCCTCCTCGCGGCGGGGCTCGTAGACCAGTGCCGCGGCCATGGCCGCCATCGATGCCGGGTCGAGCTCGTTCCACACCCGGCGGCGCAGGCACTCGGCGACGAGCAGGTCCCGCTCGCCGTAGATCCGCCGGAGCATCTTGCCTGCCGGTGCGAGCGACAGGCGGCCTTCTGCGTCGTCGACCAGGTACTCGCATTCGACGAGCACCTCGGTGACCCGGTCGAAGATCTTCGCAACGGCGCCGGTGCGGCCGCGGATCTGAGAGGTGAGCCCGTCGGCCTGCTTCTTCAGCCGGTACCAGCGCTCCGCCCAGCGGGCATGCTGCTCCCGCTCCGCGCAGCCGTGGCAGGGGTGCTGCCGCATTCGCCTGCGGAGGCTGGTCAGCTGCCGCTGGCGGCGTTCGCGCTCACCCCGGCTCAGCGCGTCGGGACGTCCTCCCGACTTCTCCAGGTCGCTCAGCTCACGGCGCATCGAGAAGTACTCCCGGAAATCGCCGAGGTGGCACGACATCGACTTCTCGTAGCCGGCCATCGACTCCTCGAGCTGACGGGCCTTCCGTGCCATGTCGACCACCGCGCGGTCCGCCTGGAACTGGGCGAACGAGCTCTCGAGGATCTCCCTGGTGCGGTCCCGGCCGAACTGTTCGATGAGGTTCACGGCCATGTTGTAGGTGGGCCGGAAGCTGGAATTCAGCGGATAGGTGCGCCGGGAGGCGAGGGACGCGACGCCCTGCGGGTCGAGCGCCCCGCTCCACTGGATGACCGAGTGCCCCTCCACGTCGATGCCGCGGCGGCCGGCGCGACCGGTGAGCTGCGTGTACTCCCCCGGCGTGATCGGCACCCGCGCCTCGCCGTTGAACTTCTCGAGCTTCTCCAGCACCACCGTGCGGGCCGGCATGTTGATCCCGAGCGCGAGCGTCTCGGTGGCGAACACCACCTTCAGCAGCTTCCGCTGGAACAGCTCCTCGACAACCTCCTTGAACGCGGGCAGCAGCCCAGCGTGGTGGGCCGCCACGCCACGCTCCAGCCCGTTCAGCCACTCCCAGTAGCCGAGGACCGCGAGATCCTCATCCTTCAGGGTGCGGGTGCGGTCCTCGACCAGGGCGCGGATCTCGTCCCGCTCCCAGCCCTCGGTGAGCCGGACCCCGGCGGAGAGCACCTGCCGCACCGCCGCGTCGCAGCCGACCCGGCTGAAGATGAAGAAGATCGCCGGGAGCAGGTTCTTCGACTTGAGGAGCTCCACCACGTCCGGCCGGTCGATGCGGTCGCTCATCCCGGGACCGCGGGAGTGGTGCCGGGCCGGCCGGCCCTTCCAGTGGGGCGGGTTCCCGCCGCTGGTGGACTGCACGATCCGCAGGAGTTCCGGGTTGACCCGGTTGGTTGGCACCCTCGACGAGCCTGCGCTGAGCCCCGTCGACGTGTCGAAGAGGTCGACCAGCTTGCCGCGCACCAGCACGTGCTGGTCGAGCGGCACCGGGCGCTCCTCGGAGACGATGACGTCGGTCTCACCGCGTACGGCCTGCAGCCAGTCGCCGAACTCCTCGGCGTTGGAGACGGTGGCGCTGAGGGAGATCAGCCGCACCCGCTCGGGGAGGTGGATGATGACCTCCTCCCACACCGGCCCGCGGAAGCGGTCGGCGAGGTAGTGCACCTCGTCCATCACCACGTACTGCAGGTCGCGCAGCAGGTCCGAGTCGGCGTACAGCATGTTCCGCAGCACCTCGGTGGTCATGACCACGATCCGGGCGCCGCTGTTGATGTTCGTGTCGCCGGTGAGGAGCCCCACCTCGGCGGGTCCGTACGCGTCGACGAGCTCGCGGAACTTCTGGTTGCTGAGCGCCTTCATCGGCGTCGTGTAGAAGACCTTCGCGGTCGGGTGGAACATCGCGAGGAACACCGCGAATTCCGCGACGATCGTCTTCCCCGCGCCGGTCGGTGCCGCGACCAGGACGCTCCGCCCCTCCTCCAGCACCTCGCACGCGGCCACCTGGAACGGGTCGAGCCCGAAGCTGAGATCCCGGGTGAACGCCTCCAGACGCGGATGGCTCTTCCGCGACCGCCAGGCGGCCATCCGTTCGGCGGGCGAAAGCTCGGTCGTCACACGCCGAGCCTACGTGGCGAACCCTGCTAGGTCGCCAGACTCTCCTCCACCCGCTGGTTCCGGGCCGCAGCTCGGCGATCATGCAGATACGCGACACCGGCCGCGGCGAAGTAGAGCCCCACCATGGGAATCGCCAGCAGGAACATCGACAGCACGTCGGCGGCGGGCGTCACGATCGCGGTGAAGAGCGTGATGACCAGGATGGCGACCCGCCAGCCCTTGAGAATCGATTTCGCGCTCATCACGCCGAGGAAGTTGAGGATCACCAGAAACACCGGCAGCACGAACGCGACGCCCGTGGCGATGACCAGCTTCAGCACGAAGTCGAAGTAGATGCGGGCGCTCACGATGCTGGCGTCCTCGGCCGGGACGAAGCTCGCCATCAGCTCCACGATGTGCGGCAGCACGAACCAGCCTGCCGCGCACCCGCCGAGGAACAGCGGCACCGCCGAGAAGAAGAAGCCGAAGGTGTACCGCTTCTCCTTCGAGGTGAGTCCGGGGACCAGGAAGGCGAAGATCTGATAGAGCCAGACCGGGCTCGCGATGACCAGCCCGATCGTCACCGCGAGCTGCAGCCGGATGTCGAAGGCGTCGGTGATGCCGGGGTAGTTGATGGTGGCGTTGCGCGCCTCCGCGATGCGGCTGATCGGCTCGCGCAGCTGGTCCCAGACGAACTCGGTCAGCAGCCAGCCCATGACGGCAGCCACCACGAGGGCGACGCCGGAGATGAACAGGCGTCGCCGCAGCTCGAGCAGGTGCTCACCGAGCGACATCCGCCGTTCGGGGTCGCGTCGCCCCCTGAACCTGGACCGGGCGGTCGCCACCTGTTACGGCTTCGGCTGGGAGGAGTTGCTGCCCGGCTCCGCGGCGGCGCCCTGAGCGGGCGTTGGACCGGGCTCGGGGATGTTCGCCCCGGATCCGGAGGACGCCACCGGCGCGGATTCCTCCACCACCGTGACGTCGGAGCGGCGCTCGTCGGCTGCCTTCTCGTCCTTCAGGGTGCTCACCTCCTTGCGGAAGATCCGCATGGACTGACCGAGGCTCTTGGCGAGGCCGGGAAGCTTGGGGGCGCCGAACAGGAGCAGGATCACCACGAGGATGACGATCAGGTGCGGCCATCCGAACGCGTTTCCGAAGGGCATCGGTGGGCTCCTCAGTGTCGAGAATCGCCTGCGGCTGTGTGGGCAGGCGCTGCCAGTCTACCTGTGGCGCGCCGCGAACGGAGGGTGCGGCCACGCAACTGGTCGACCGCGGCGCTCGCCGGCCGCCGGAGAGGGCGAGTCGTTCAGTCGCGGTACTGGGCCGCGCCGGCCGCCGCCCACTCAGCCACGGCATTCCGGGCAGCCTCGGGCTCGACCACGGTGGCGACCCCCGACATGCCGGCCAGAAGGCGCTTCAGTCCTGAGTAGTGGGAGACGCGGACGCTGGTGCGCACGCGACCCTCGACCTCCGTTGCGGCCGCGCCCTCCGGCACGTAGTCGGCGAGCAGTGGCAGCGCAGACTTCGCGACCTCGATGGTGACCACGAGGTCGTCTCCGGAGCCCTGGAAGAGCGAGTCGGAGAGCGGCACCTCGTCCGGCCGGTGCGTGACCGGCGCCGTCGACCGCGCCACACTCGACATCCGGTCGATCCGGAACGTGCGCGGCGCCTCACGATCGGTGTCCCACCCGCGCAGATACCAGGTCGCGTCGACCGACTCGACACGCAGCGGCTCCACCGTCCGTCGCCGCTGTTCCCCCTCGGCGTTCACGTAGTCGAAGTCGATCCGGAGCCGCTCGTCCATGGCAGAGCGGATGAGGGCCACCGTCTCGTCCGAGGCCGACTGCTCCACCGCCACCCGCGTCGGCTCGTCGGACGCGCCGCGCGACAGCTTCGCCATCAGCTCGGCGAGCGTCGCCCGGTCGGCGTTCTCCGGCAGCGCTGAGAGGTACTGAAGCCCTGCGATCAGGGCGGCCGCCTCGCGGGCGGAGAATCGCGGCGAGTCGTCGATCGCGACGAAGTTCATGACCACGATCTCGCCCCGGTCGAGCGCGTCGTAGTCCACCTCGAACAGGTCGCCGTGCAGGTACGCGGCGGTGTCGCCGGGGACTCCGCTCAGCCCGATCAGGTTGACCGCGTCCCGGATCTGCGCCTCGGACACGCCGAAGTGCGCCGCCGCCTCCGCCACGGTGACGCGGTCGTGATCCATCAGGTAGGGCACCAGGGACAGCAGGAACGCGAGCTTGTCGGTGGCCTGGAATGCCGGGGATCTGCGTTCAGCCATGATCCGCCGCCGTCCGCTCCAGCCGGGTCCGCACCGCGTCGCGCAGTTCCGGCGGCGAGAGCACCAGCACCTCCGGTCCGAAGCTCGCCAGCTCGTCCGCGAAGAGGTTGAGGTCGGAGTAGTGCAGCGCGAGCATCCCGTTCCCGCCGGCGACGGCGCCACGGCGCTTCGCGAGCCGCGTGGCCGCGTCCGTGCCCGGCTGCACACGCACCTCCGCAGTCTGCTGCTCCCAGAAGTCCTGGAGGGACTTCAGCGCCGCCGCCGTGGAGTCGCCCGCCGGCCGGGGGAACGTCTTGCCCGTCGTCCTCACCGGGCCGACGATGCGGCTCAGCAGGAAGCTCTTGTCGATGCCGGCGCCCTGCTCGCGGGCATACAGCAGCCAGCGTCCGCCGAATTGGACGAGCGCAAGCGGGGCGACGATCCGCTCCATCGCCTCGCTGCGTCCGGGGTTCAGGTACGGGAAGCGCACCAGCTGGTTCTTGCCGAGCGCCGTGTTGAGCGGCTCGAATGCCGCATCGCGAGCACGGATCTGCGGGGCGTAGCCGACGACCAGCTCATCGGCGGCGGAGCCGAGCGCGTGCAGCTTCATCAGGGCGCGTCGCGAGTCGCCCGAAAGTGAGCCCTCGCGCCACACGTTCGCCGCCAGGTTGAGGAGGGCCAGCTCGTTCGGGGAGAACTCGACGTCCTCGGGGAGGTCGTACTCCCCCTTCGGGATGCGGTAGCGCAGGGCCTGATTGTTGCCGGGGTCGCCGGGATCGTCCACCGTCTCCAGCGGCACGCCCAGCTCGCGGATGTCGTCCTTGTCCCGCTCGAACTGCCGCTCGAGGGCCGGTGTGACGCCCTCCGCCTCGTAGCGCTGCCGGTACCCCTGCACGGTGGAGAGGATCTCGGTCTTGGTGAGACCGGACTCCGTGGCGAGCAGCGCGAGCACCAGGGAGAACAGCCGCTCCTCGACGGCGACCCGCGACGGTGCAGCGGCCACCAGGCTTCCTCCCCTAGAGCGGAACGGTCGGTCGGCTTACTCGACCGGGCTTTGGTCGATTCCGAGCACGTCGAAGACGAACACCATGGTAGAGCCCTCGGGAATGGCGGCGGGGCGCTGGCCCTCCGGGTAACCCTGCTCCGGCGGGATGACCGCGATCACCTGAGAGCCGACGTTCTGGCCGATGAGCGCCTCGGCGAGACCGGGCACGATACCCGCCGGGTCGTCCTCGAAGCTCACCGCCGTGAAAGTCGCCGGCACGCCGGCCTCCCAGCTCGAGTCGAAGATCTGCTCGTCATCCCAGGTGAGGCCGGTGTAGTGGAGCACGACCCGGTCGCCCTGTTCCACCTCCGGGCCGTTGCCCTGGCGCAGCACCGCGACCCGGAGGTCGGTCGGGGGCTCCTCGGCCGGCACGCTGATGCCAGGGCGGCCGTTCGGCGCCAGCACGACCGCCGGCATGCCGTTCTGGCCGAGCTGCGGGGCGCCGTTCGCGCGGCCGGGGAACGCATCCTCCACGTCGAAGACGGCGACGATGGTGGCGTTGTTCTCGAGCGGGATCTGGGGGTTGTCGGGGCCGTAGACCTCTTCCACTGTGGTGGTGTAAACCACACGGGAGCCGACCGCCGTGCAGGCGAGCGCCTTCCCGAGCGAGTCGTCCGCGCTGGCGGTGCGGCGCAGGATGACCTCCGGGTTCTCCTGGTAGCCGGTTGCGGTGAGGAGCTGCCCGTCCTCTCCGTTGTAGAGGCTGACCTGCGCATCGGCGACCTCGCCGCGGGAGATCACTTCGCCATCACCCCGGACCACCTCGGTCGCCTGGCCCGCCTCCGTCACAAGGGGGGTCGGGAAGGTGACGGTGGGCTGCGAGCCGACATCACCCTCGACGTTCACCGCGCGGGAGGCGTCGCCCTGCGGCACGAATGGCGTGCAGCCGGACCGCTCATCCGCTGCGCCGCAGGCGGCAAGGGTCGACACGAGCACCGCGGCAGCGATCAGCCCGGAAGTTCTGCGCACGAATCTCTCATTCCAACTGGCTCGGCGGCGGAAGGCAGGAACCACTCTATCGGCTCGGGGGTTGCGGCTCCGTCGCCGCGGCCGCGGCGTGCTCGGCGGTGCGGAGGGCCTCCCGTGCAGCCTTGCGGAGCCGCTTGTCGCTGGCCGAGCGCTCCCCCAGCGCTCCGGGGGTCCAGAGCTCGACGTCCTCGTCGGAGTAGCTGGACTTCGACGCGCGCCGGGCGCGGGTGGGAAGGACGGCGCCGGGGGCGAGCCGTCGCGCGGTGACGAGGAAGCCGGTGTGGCCCACCATCCGGTGATCCGGTCGCACCGCGAGGCCCTCGACGTGCCATCCGCGCACCAGCGTCTCGAATGGCTCAGGATTCGTGAACAGGCCGGTGGCACGCAGGCTCTCGACCGTGCGGGAGAGCTGCGTGACCGTCGCGACGTAGCAGACGACGAGCCCGCCCGGGGTCAGCGCCTGGGCCACCGCTTCGATGCACTCCCACGGTGCCAGCATGTCGAGCACCACCCGGTCGACGGTGCCCGGCTGCGCGGCATTCGGCAGCTCGTCCGTCAGGTCGCCGAGTGTGACGCTCCAGTTGGCAGGCTCCGCGCCGAGGAAGCTCGCGACGTTCCCGCGCGCCACGTCGGCGAACTCCTCACGCCGTTCGAACGAGTGCAAGCGGCCGTCCGGGCCGATCGCGCGAAGCAGCCACAGCGACAGGGCGCCCGAGCCGACACCGGCCTCGACGACGGTGGCGCCCGGGAAGATGTCGGCGAATGCGACGATCTGCGCCGCGTCCTTCGGGTAGACGATCGCGGCTCCGCGGGGCATCGACATCACGAAGTCGTTGAGCAGCGGCCGCAGCGCCAGGTACTCGTCCCCGTTGCTGCTGGCGACCACCGAGCCGTCCGGTGCGCCGATCAGGGTGTCGTGCTCGAGCACACCCCGGTGGGTGTGGAACTGCTTCCCTGCCTCCAGGGTGATGGTGTTGAGCTTGCCTTTCGGGCCGGTGAGCTGCACCCGGTCCCCCGCGCGGAAGGCTCCGCTCTGCCGCCGCAGCACGTCGCTCACGGGTGAACTCCCTCGGCGTACTTCGCGGCGAGGTCGGCGACGGTGCGTCCGGCCAGCGACGGCCAGAGCGTCACCCCGGGCTGCTCGGGCAGCGTGACGATGTTCGGGACGCCGATGACGTGCGCGCCGGAGTTGAGGGCGGACTGCACACCGGGGATCGAGTCCTCGATGGCGACGCAGTCAGCGATGTCCACTCCGAGCAGCTCCGCAGCCCGCAGGTACGGCTCGGGGTCGGGCTTCGGCAGCTCGACATCGTCGCCAGAGACGATGTGGTCGAAGGCATGGAATCCCATGGCGGAGACCATCCGCTCGGCCAGGGGGCGGATCGACATCGTGACGAGCGCGGTCGGCACGCCGGCATCCCGCAACTCGGACAGCAGCTCCCGCGCGCCGGGACGCCAGGGGATCTCCCGCTCGAGCTGCTGCATCACGATGGCGGTCAGCCGCTCGATGATCTCGCGCTCGGGCAGTTCGACGCCGCGGGTCTGCATGAGGCGGGCGGTGACACCGAGGCCCTGCCCGACCAGCTGCACGCTGTCCTCGTGGTGCCAGGTGCCGTTGTACGACTCGACGAGCGCCGCCTCGGCCGCGAGCCACGCGGGCTCCGTGTCGACGAGGGTGCCGTCCATGTCCCACAGGACGGCGGCGGGCAGGTTGTGCGTCACACCGGTCAACTGTAGTGAGCGCTCGCCGCCGCTCCGCACGCTCCTCGCGCCGGAGTCCTATTCTTGACTGCAGGTGTCCGGCGTCGCGCCGGGCGGGTTGGACGGGTCTTGGCTGACACATTCGCGAGCGGGCGGCTCCTCATCGTCGCCTTCGAGGGATGGAATGACGCAGGTGAGGCGGCGAGCAACGCCGTCCGGGCGCTGCGCGACGACCTCGACGTCGAGCCGATCGCCGATGTGGAGCCGGAGGACTACTTCGACTTCCAGTTCAACCGGCCCACGGTGCGGACGGACGAGGACGGCAACCGGGTGCTCGAGTGGCCGGGCGTCACCATGTTCGGTCCGGAGACGCCGGACGGCCGAATCTTCCTGCTGCTCGGCACGGAGCCGTCCCGTGGCTGGCGCACCTTCTCGGACGAGATCCTCGAGATCGTGACGGCGCGGGAGATCACCGGGATCGTGATGCTCGGCGCCATGCTCGCCGACGTGCCGCACACCCGCCCCATCTCGATCTTCGCCTCGAGCGAGAGCCCGGTGCTGCGCTCGGAGCTGGGGCTCGACCGCAGCTCGTACGAGGGGCCGGTCGGCATCCTGTCGGTGCTGGCGGAGGCGGCGCAGCGGCTCGGCATCCCGTCGGTGTCGATCTGGGCGTCGGTGCCGCACTACGTGCACAACGCGCCGTCGCCGAAGGCGACGCTCGCGCTGCTCGACAAGCTGGAGTCGCTGCTCGGGATCCCCGTGGAGCGAGGCGACCTCGAGGAGGAGGCGGCCGCCTGGGTGAGCGGCATCGACGCGCTCGCGAGCGACGACGACGACATGTCGAGCTACATCGAGCAGCTCGAGCAGGCTCGCGACACGGTCGACTCCCCCGAGGCGAGCGGCGAGGCGATCGCGCAGGAGTTCGAGCGCTACCTCCGCCGCCACGGCCGCGGCCCCGGCGGCCACGCCGGCCCGGCCGGCCCGGCAGGCCCGGCAGGCGACGACCCCTGGCCACCGAAGGCGTAGACGCACACGGTGGTCGAGGCGGGCGCTCCTCAACCACCGGAAGTCGCTACAGGCGGATGCCGAGGAGTGCGTCGATCGCGTCGCGCTCGAGCGGGCTCAGCGAGGTGCCGTCGGCGACCCGCTCGTCGATCAGCGCGAGCGCAGCGGGCGTGTCGAGGTCGTCGGCAAGGGTCTCCCGCAGCGAGTCGACGAGCGGCTTCCCGGACGCGTTCTCCGGGAAGCTTCCGACCGACGACCACGCCGCCAGCCGAGCCTCAGCATGCTCGAGGTCGGCATCCGTCCACTCCCAGCCTTCGCGGTAGTGGTGCGCCAGCAGCGCCAGCCGCAGTGCCCGCGGATCCGTGCCGCCGTCGAGCAGCGTGCGGACGAACACGAGGTTGCCGAGCGACTTGCTCATCTTCTCGCCCTGATACCCGACGAGCCCGGCGTGCACATACGCGCAGGACAGCGGGCTGCCGCTGAGCGCCGCGGAGTGGCCGGCGCTGAACTCGTGGTGCGGGAAGATGAGGTCCTGCGCACCGCCCTTCACCGTGAGCGGCACGTCGAGAACGAGCTGCGCCAGCACCGAGCACTCGATGTGCCAGCCGGGCCGTCCGGGCCCGACCGGAGACGGCCAGGACGGCTCCCCCGGCCGCTCCGCACGCCAGAGGAGCGGGTCGAGCGGGTCGCGCTTGCCCGGCCGGTCCGGGTCGCCGCCGCGCTCGGCGGAGAGCGCCAGCATCGTCTCCGCGTCGAGGTGGCTCCCTTCCCCGAGCACCCAGGGCGACGACTCCTGCGCTGCGGCGATGTCGAAGTAGACGTCGTCCTCGACGCGGTAGCCGGTCCCCTGCTCCACGAGCTGGGCGACGGCGGCGGAGATCTCATCGATCCGCTCCGTGACCGGGATGAAGTGGTCCGGCGGCACGATGCTGAGCGCCTCCATGTCGCGCCGGAAGAGCTCGGTCTGCTCCTCGGCGAGCTCGCGCCAGTCACGCCCGGTCGCCGCTGCCCGCTCCAGCAAGGGGTCGTCGACGTCGGTGGTGTTCTGCGCGTACTGCACCTGGTATCCCGCGTCCCGCAGCAGCCGGTTCAGCGTGTCGAAGGCGAGGTAGGTGTTGGCGTGGCCGATGTGGGTGGCGTCGTACGGGGTGATCCCGCACACGTAGATCGTGGCCGTTCCCGAGATGGAGAGCTTGGTCTTGGCGCCGCTCGCGGTCTCATGCACCGTCGGGATCGGGCCGGTGCCCGGCAGTCGAGGGAGGTCGGGATGGTGCCAGGCGCGCATCCCTCGATCGTATGCCGCTTGCCTGATGCTCCCGTTCCGGCCTGCTCTCGACAGCGTGGTCAGAGCGGGTCGAGCACCCCCGTGCCGAGGAGCACCAGCAGCAGCGCGCCGAGCGCCAGCCGGTAGATCACGAACGGCAGGAACGACCCGCGCTTGAGGTAGCGCATGAGGTAGGCGATGACGGCGTAGCCGACAGCGAACGCCACGACCGTCGCCACGGCGGTCTCGAGGTAGCCGAACGGCGCGCCCGGGTCCGGCTCCGTGATCGAGTTGTACAGCTCGTACAGGCCACTGCCGAACACCGCGGGCACAGCGAGCAGAAATGCGAACTCCGCGGCAGCGGGCCGGGTGTAGCCGAGGGCGAGGCCACCCGTGGCGGTGGCTCCCGACCGGGAGACGCCGGGGATGAGCGCCAGCATCTGCGCGAGCCCGAGCAGCAAGCCGTGCTTGTAGGTCAGCTGGTTGAGCTCCCGCTCCCGCCTGCCCAGCCGGTCCGCGAGGCCGAGCAGGATGCCGAACACGACCAGCACGATCGCGACCAGCCACAGCGAGCGGAACGTCGTCCGGATGTACTCCTGGGCGAAGAATCCGACGACGACGATCGGGATGGTGCCGAGAATGATCAGCCAGCCCATCCGCACGTCCGGGTCGTGGCGGCGGACGCCGGCGGAGTGGCGGCCCCTGCCAGTCGCACGTGCTGAGCCTGTCGAAGCAAGAGAGCGGAACCAGGCGGAGATGATCCGCGTGATGTCCTTCCAGAAATAGATGAGCACCGCGAGCTCCGTGCCGATCTGGGTGATCGCGGTGAACGTCGCTCCAGGGTCGGTCGCGGACGGCAGGAACTCCCCCGCGATCCGCAGGTGCGCGCTGGAGGAGATCGGCAGGAATTCGGTCAGGCCCTGGATGAGGCCGAGGACGATCGCCTCGAGAAAATTCACGAGACCCAGTTCTAGTACGTCAGGAGCAGATCCGTGAGGACCTTGCGCCCGAACACGAGCGCGTCGAGCGGAACCCGCTCATCGACACCGTGGAACATCGCCGGGAAGTCCAGGTCCGCCGGCAGCTTGAGGGGCGCGAAGCCGTACCCGGCGATCCCCAGCTGGCTGAGCGACTTGTTGTCCGTGCCGCCGCCGAGCAGATACGGCAGCACTGGGGCACCCGGGTCGTGCGCCTGCAGCGTCGCGACCATCTTCTCGACGAGCTCGCCGGAGAACGGGTTCTCGAGCCCCACGTCGCGCACGACGACCTGCACCTCGATCTCGTTCCCCACGAGCTCCCGCACCTGGGCGAGCACCGCGTCCTCCTCGCCGGGCAGCGTGCGGATGTCGATGAGCGCCTCGGCGCGGTCCGGAATGACGTTGTGCTTGTAGCCGGCGTGCAGCACCGTCGGGTTGGTCGTGGTGCGGAGGGTGCCCTGGATGAAGCCGGATGCGGTGCCGGTGGCGAGCACCACCTCCTCGGGGCCGAGCCGCTGCGGGTCCACGCCGAGCAGCCGGGCGAGCTCCGCGACGAGCTGCTCGGTGGTGTCGGTCAGGCGCACCGGCCAGGACTGCCGGCCGATCTTCGCCACCGCCTCCGCGAGCTTCGTGATGGCGTTATCGTGCATCACCCGGGATCCGTGCGCCGCGGTGCCCTTCGCGACGAGCCGCACCCAGACGAGTGCCTTCTCCCCCGTCTGCAGCAGGTACGCGCGCGAGTCGCCGACCATCACGGAATAGCCGCCGACCTCGCTGATCGCCTCGGTCGCACCCGCGAAGACCTCCGGGTGGTTGTCGACCACCCAGTGCGCCCCGTGGATACCGCCCGCCTCTTCGTCGGCGAAGAAGGCGACGACGAGCTCGCGCTCAGGCAGCCGCCCGCTGCCGAGGATCTCCTGCAGCGACGCGATCATCATCGCGTCCATGTCCTTCATGTCCACCGCGCCGCGTCCCCACAGCATCCCGTCGCGGATCTCGCCCGCGAACGGGTCGACGGTCCAATTGGCCGGGTCGGCGGGAACGACATCGAGGTGGCCGTGCACCACGAGGGCAGGCTTGTCGGGATTCGCTCCGGGCACGCGCGCGATCACGCTGGTGCGCCCGGGTGCGGCGTCGAAGTACTGCGGAGTGAGGCTCAGCTCTTCGAGGAGTGCACCGACGTACTGGGCGGCCTCCGTCTCGCCGTTCGACCGGCCCTCTCCGTAGTTGGTCGTGTCGATCCGGATGAGGTCCCGGGCGATCCGCGCGGTTGCGTCGAGCTTTTCAGGGTCGGTGCCGGCGGAGTCCGCCGAGTCGAGGGAGGGGCCGGGAGAAGTCATTCCTCAACCGTAACCGGAGGCACACCTGCCGCACCCGCCTGAAAGTGGCCCGGAAGGTTCGTGCGAGCGGGCCGTATGGCAACTGGCCGGGCGTACCGTGGAATCCGAGGAGGCCCCATGCCATCGACAGAGTCCGAACGTCTTCGCCCCGGAGCGGGTCAGAACGAGATCGAGCTGTTCGTCACCAAGACGCGGGACGAGCTCGACAGCACCATGGACGAGCTGCGGGAACGGTTCGATGTGAAGACGCGCTCCAAGCGCGCCGTGGAGAGCTTCCGCCGCGACTACGACAAGAACCCGACGCTGTGGCAGTCGACCGGCGTCGGAATCGTCGCGGTCGGCGCGATCATGGTGGTCATCGCCCTTGTGAAGCGCGGTCAGAATGGCTGAGCAGAACGCGAGCGAGAAGGCTCGGCAGGCGCCGCACCAGGACGACGACCGCAAGCCCGACGAACTCAGCGAGATCAGCAAGCCGTCGTGGAAGTACGTGCTCGGCAAGACGCTGCGCGAGTTCTCCCGCGATCACTGCACGGACCTCGCTGCAGCGCTCACCTACTTCGCGGTGCTCGCGATCTTCCCCGCCCTGATCGCGATGGTCTCGATCCTGGGCCTCTTCGGCGACCCCCAGCAGACGGTGAACGGGCTGCTCGACATCCTCGGCGGGTTCATGAGCTCTGACGTGATCGACGCGGTCCGCGAGCCGATCGGGAATCTGGCCGCCTCACCCGCCGCTGGCATCGGCCTGGTGACGGGTCTGCTCGGTGCGCTCTGGTCGGCCTCTGGCTTCGTCGGCGCGTTCGCGCGTGCGTCGAACCGCATCTTCGAGGTCGAGGAGGGCCGCGGCTTCCTGCAGCTTCGTCCCGTGCAGTTCGGCGTCACGGTGGTGGCGGTGCTGCTGCTCACCGTCGCGGCGGCGCTCATCGTGCTGAGCGGCCCGGTCGCCGAGTCGATCGGCGCCGCCATCGGTCTCGGACCCCAGGCGGTGATGATCTGGGACATCGCAAAGTGGCCGGTCGTGGTGATCATCGCGGTGTTCGTGCTCGCGCTGCTCTACTACGCCGCCCCGAACGTGAAGCAGCCGAAGTTCAAGTGGGTGAGCGTGGGGTCGCTCGTCGCGCTGCTCATCTGGGCACTGGCCACGCTCGGCTTCGGGTTCTACGTGTCGAACTTCGGCAACTACGACGCCACGTACGGATCGCTCGGTGGAGTCATCGCGTTCCTGCTGTGGATCTGGATCTCCAACAACGCGCTGCTGTTCGGTGTCGAACTCGACTCGGAGCTCGAACGCGGCCGTCAGCTTCAGGGCGGGATCGCAGCTGAGGAGATGCTGCAGCTGCCGCCGCGCGGCACCAAGAAGAGCGAGAAGATGGCGGACCAGCGCGCCGCGGACATCCTGCACGGCTACCGGCTGCGGAAGGCTCACGAGGGCAAGGACTACTCCGACGATGACAACGGCGGCGACCAGGATCACAATGGGGACGAGAACGGTTCCCAGACCGCCGGCGCCACCGCCGTGAATGCCGGGAAGGAGAACCGGAACGCCGAGAACAGGGACTCGAAGGAGAGGACCATGAGAGACAAGGGATCGGACGACACCGGCCGCAAGGGGCTCTTCGGCCGGAAGAAGAAGCAGCCGGAGGGGATTCCGAGCCACGGTGCCCGCGACGCCTGGATCAAGGAGAAGATCACACACAGCGATGATCCGCCGGTGCTGCCGGACGGCACGCGGCCGATTCCTCCGGAGCACCACGTCGACCCCGCGGTGATCAACAAGGACACTCGTTTCGCGCCGCACCGGAGCCCCGGCGAACGCGTCGAGTGAACAGGGCTCCGCTCCGGTCGTGCTAATCTCGTACGTCGGTTGGCGACAACCGGATGGCACGCGCGGGTGGCGGAAATGGCAGACGCGCTAGCTTGAGGTGCTAGTGCCCGAAAGGGCGTGGGGGTTCAAGTCCCCCCTCGCGCACGCGTGCAGAACGGCCCCGGAGTTCTCGAACTCCGGGGCCGTTCCCCGTTCCGGGGCTGCCGTTGCCGCGTGTGGGCGACGTCGCAGCGAGCGCCTTCGTCCTGGTCCCTTCGACGGGCTCAGGGACCGAGCTCGTCCTTCGGCACGGGCCACACGTAGGGCAGGTCGGGCGGTGTCCCGGGGAACAGCGGCAGATAGTGCTCCGGGTTCTTCCGGATCAGGTTGGAGCGGTGGCTGAGGTGCAACGCCTCGTTCCCGAACCACGTCGGCTTCTCGAGCTCCTGCTCGGGAATCTCATCCACCTCCGGGGCGAACTCGATCAATTGCGGCCGGACCGTGTCGGAGAAGCCCGCGTCGATCCACGCGTCGGTCATCACGAGCCCGTATTTCGTGAGCGCCGGCACGTAGCCGCGCCACATCCGCGTCGCCGGGTGGTTCTTCCACCCGTAGGTGGGCAGGGTGAGCGCTCGCAGCAACTGGAACGTCTCGACGCGCTGCTTGCCCAGTCTGGAGCGGTCGAGCGCTGCGGCGCTGGCCGCGAAATTCGGGAAGGGCAGGAACGTCTGCACCAGATGAGGCTCCCAGGACAAGCCGAGCGGGCGCTGATGGACGGAAGGGAAGGTGCGTAGGCTGATGCGGGATGGACACTTCGCGCCGCAGCTTCCTGGTCGGGGCCGCGTCCGGCTTCTCGGTGCTGATGCTCGCAGCGTGCACCGATCAGGACCCGCCCCGTCCTACGCCGACGCCCACCGGTGGCGTCGACAATGCGGTGCCGGCACCGCTGGCGTCCGTGCGCACCTCGTGGGGCACGGATCCGTTCTCTCGCGGTTCATCCAGCTTCCTCCCGGTCGGCTCCTCCCCCGCCCAGCGCGTGGTGCTCGCCGAGCCGCTGCAGAACCGCGTCTTCTTCGCCGGTGAAGCGACCTCCTTGGAGCATCCGAACACCGTCCGTGGCGCCCAGGAGTCCGGTGCCCGGGCCGCGGCGGAACTCGACCTCGTCGCGGATGAGGATGAGCGGGTGATCGTGGTCGGCGCCGGAATCGCCGGCGCCACCGCTGCCCGGCGGCTCGCCGACGCGGGATACCAGGTGCAGGTCGTCGAGGCCCGCGACCGCACCGGCGGCCGCATCGTCACCGTGCGGCCGGAGGAGTGGCCGATTCCGCTGCAGCTGGGGGCTGCGTGGGTGCCGGACAGTGAGACCAATGCGCTCCTCGAGCAGCTGACGCTGCTGGGCATCCGGACCGTCGCCGCAGTTGAACCGCCGTTGGCGCTCGCCGGAAGTGGTGAGCCGGTCGACCTGGCGATCGGTTCCACCTCGGTGGCTGACGCCGTCGAGCTCGCCGCGGAGGCGCCCGCCGACCTCTCCCTCACGAGCGCGCTCATCGAGACCGGGGCCGCCGAGTCCGACGACTGGTCGGTGATCGATGCGTACCTCGCTGGGCGAATCGAGGCGGTGCTCGGCGCCGAGGCCGCCGAGGTGTCCGCCTGGTACGGTCTCGAGGAGGTGCCGGAGGCACCAACCTCGCGGTTCGTGCTGGGGAACTTCCAGTCGCTCGTCGACGACGCGCTCGAGGGGGTCGACGTGGCATTCGACACGCCAGTGACGAGCATCTCCTACGACGGCGAGGGAGTGAGCCTTCGCCTCGCGAGCGGCGAATCGGTCAATGCGGACCGGGTCGTCGTCGCCGTGCCGCTCGGCGTGCTGAAGGGCGAAGGTCTCGCCTTCGAGCCTGCACTGCCGTTCGAGCGGCGTGCGGCGATCGCGGAGATCGGCGTGGGCGTGCAGGACGTGGTGTGGCTGCTGTTCGACGAGCCGTTCTGGGAGACCGACGCCGTGCTCTGGAATCTGACCGGCGAGGACGTCGATGTGCCCACCTGGGTGAACCTCGAGCCGCTCAGCGGTTCTCCCGTCCTCGGCGGGCTGATCATCGGCGACAACGCGCAGCGGCTGGGCGAATTGAGCGAGGAGGAACTGATCGCGGCCGCACTCGCGAGCCTCCGTCCGTTCCTGGACTTCGTGCCCGGTTCCTGACAAGGGGGGCTCCACGACGTCATGCCGGGGCTCACCGCTCAGGCTGCGGGAAGCTCCTCCGACTGCTGACGCCTGAGCTCGTCGACCAGCCGGCCTTGGGGCAGCATCACGTCGGCGTAGGTGAGCACCTGATCCTTCTTCACGTCGCGCACCAGGCGGCATCCTTCGGCTACGCCGATCGGAAGCAGGCTCTCCCGTGCGGTGACGTCCGCCCGTTCGGCGACACCGTAGGTGTGATAGCCGCCGAGCCCGTCCAGTTCCGTTCCGGCGGCGAGGTCTGTCTTCGCCGTCGTGAGGACTTCGACCGTCGGTGCACCGAGCGGCGCGAGGGCGGCATCGCCGAAGAGCACCGCCCGGGCGACAGAGTTCGGCACCTCGAAGTGGCAGAGGTGATAGGGCGTGTAGAAGCTGTAAAGGGGACCTTCACCGAGCTTGTACAGATTGAGATAGTGGCGCTGCTTGGGGTCGTCGTGCTTCGCCAGCACGAAGACCCCCGGACCGGGCCGGCTTCCCACCACGTAGTCGACGACACCGCCCACGGCCATGAGCTCATCGGCGTCATAGGCGGTCGTCAGCTCGTCGACGTGCCCGTGGTGATCGGCGCCGCGCATTCCCCGGCGTTCCACCGTCATGCCCGTCGCGTTCGCGACGATGGCCTGCTCGAACGAGACCTTCGTCCCGTCGGCGAAGCTCGTCACCATGTAGGGGTCCTGGCCCCACCGGGCTGCGAACTCCGCCTGGGTGGCGGGTGTCCGGTACTCGTCCTGCAGGCCCTTGATGTTCCCGCATACCAGCGGAGTGAGCCCCATGCCCCGCACGAAGCGGACGAGATTCATCTGAACCACGGGCTGGTCACCGTCCGCACCCGTGAGGACGATTCCGGCATCCCTGGCTCGTTTGCCGAGGATCGGTCCGACGGTGCCGTCGAGCTCGGCGTTGAGCAGGATGACGTGCTTGCGGCTCTCGAGTGCGCTGACGACGACATGGCAGCCGTACTCGACGGCGCCGGTCGCCTCGATGATCGCATCCACCCCGGCCGCCTGAGCTGCCGCTCTATGATCCGTCGTGATCGCCGCGACTCCGTCCGCGATCGCACGATCGAGATCGTCTGCCGAATCGACGCTCCGCACCTCGCGGACACCGGCATCCCGGTACGCTCGCTCGGCCTTCTCGAGGGTGCGGTTGACGATCACGACGAGCCGCATGCCGGGCACGCTGTTCACGATCTGGTTGGTGATGCCCCTGCCCATGAAGCCGGCGCCGACGAGGGCCACCCGGATCGGCTCGCCGCTCGTCTCGCGTCTGGCGAGCAAGCTGTCGATGAGGATCATCGGTCTGCGCCGACCTCGGCTCCGCTCGGCACGAGGAGCGGCCACGAGGCATCCTTCGCAGAGATGACCGACACGGGAAGCCGCCATGGCAGGTTGAGCACCGGATCGTCATACCTCAGCCCGCGCTCAGCGATGGGCGCGTAGGTTCCGCTCACCTGGTAGGTGACCTCCGTGTTGTCCTCGAGGGTCTGGTAGCCGTGGGCGAAATAGGGCGGAACGTACAGGGATCGCCGGTTCTCCGCGGTCAGCTCGACCGCGACGTGCTGCAAGGCAGTCGTCGAATCGGGCCGCATGTCGACGATGATGTCGAGGATCGAGCCGCGAATGCACCGGACCAGCTTCGCCTCGGGATGCGGAGCGATCTGGAAGTGCATGCCGCGAACGGTCCCGGCCAGGTGGTTGAAGGAGGTGTTCGACTGCTCCACCACCGCTTCGAGACCCGCCGCCAGGAACTCCTCCTTATCGAAGGTGCGGGCGAAGAACCCCCGGTCATCGGAGCGGAGCTCGAGGTCGATCACCGCGACGCCTTCGATCGGCGTTCGGCTGATGATCATCCCGCCCGCCAGAAGAGCTTGTCGTCGATCTGCTCCGTCTTGATCAGGTACTCGAGCTGCTTCAGACGGGTGTGGCCACGTCCCGTGAAGGTCGTCTCGTCCAGATCGATCGCGCTGAAGACCCGCTGAAGCTGCTCCGCACCGGATTGCGCATTCCAGTCGCAGGAGAAGCCAGGCAGCTCGCTGGCGATCTTGTCGAACGACACCTCGTAGCTGCGGTTGTCCTCACTTGCGGCGCCGAAGGTCACCTCGGCGCCGGGGAAGGCGGCGCCCACCACCTCGGCGATGTCGCGGACCCGGTAGTTCTGCTCATTCGAGCCGACGTTGAAGACCTGCCCGTGGATCGCGTCCCTGGGCGCCTCGAGCACGCGGCGGATCGCTTTCGCGATGTCGAGGGCATGGACCAGCGGCCGCTTCGGGCTGCCGTCGCTCACCATCGCGATCTTGCCCGTCGTCCACGCCAGCCCAGCGAGGTTGTTCAGGACGATGTCGAACCGCATCCTCGGCGACGCCCCGAACGCCGTCGCATTCCGCAGCATGGTCGGTGAGAAGCCATCACCCGCGAGCGGTGCCAGATCCCGCTCCACGAGCGCCTTGCACTCGGCGTATGCGGTCTGCGGGTTCAACGCGGACGTCTCGTCCACCACACCCTCGGCAACGCCGTACACGCTGCAGGAGGACATGTAGACGAAGCGTTCGACGCCCGCCTCCTTCGCCAGCTTGGCGAGCCGGATCGACCCCTGGTGATTCACCTCATAGGTGATGGTCGGCGACAGCTGACCAAGGGGATCATTGCTGAGTTCTGCCATGTGCACCACAGCGTCGATGCCGGCGAAGTCGTAGTGCTGCACGTCACGGACGTCCTTGACCAGGGTCCGGGGTGTCGTGTCCAGCCCGTTGTAGAGCCAGCCTGCCTTGTAGAACCCTGTGTCGACCCCGAGCACGTCGTGGCCGTCGCGGAGGAGCTCTGTGGCCAGCAGACAGCCGAGGTAGCCCTCGGTGCCCGTCACCATGACCCTCATTCGGCGTCTCCCGCCATCCCGATCATCCGGAGCTGCATCACTCCCAGACCTTCCATTCCGCTGTGCCGGCGTCCCACAGCTGGTTCAGCTCGGTCCAGTCCCGGAAGGTGTCCATCCCCATCCAGAAGCCCTCGTGCTTGTAGATTCCGAGGCCGCCATCGGCGGCGAGCCGCTGCAGCGGCTCCTTCTCGAGGAACACGTTCGGGTCCTCACCGATGTACTGGTCCACCATCTCCCGCTTGAACGCGAAGAATCCGCCCGAGACCCAGCCTTCAGCCATGGTCGGCTTCTCGTTGAACTCGGCGACGTCATCACCGTCGATCCTCATCTCGCCGAAGCGGCTCGTCGGGTGAACCCCCGTCACGGTGCCGGTCTTGCCGGACCCCAGGTGCTGCTCGAACTGCCGTGAGATGTCCACCGACCCGATGCCGTCGCCATACGTGAGGAGGAAGTGCGGCTGGTCCAGGTACTTGTCCGCCTTCTTGATCCTCCCGCCGGTCCCGGAGGTCAGGCCTGTCTCGACGAGGGTGACCTCCCAGTCCTCGGCCTGTGCGATCCCGTGCCAGTCGGGCTCCGAGTTGTCGGAGAGCTTGATCGTGAAGTCGCGGGAGTGCCTGCTGTACTCCATGAAGAAGCGGCGGATCTCATCGCCCTTGTAGCCCAGCGCGAGCACGAATCGACGGAAGCCGTGCTGACCGTAGATCTTCATGATGTGCCAGAGAATCGGCTTCCCGCCGATGTCGATGAGCGGCTTGGGCAGCTTCTCGCTGGTCTCCCGGATCCTGGTTCCCATACCGCCGCACAGAATGACGACGGGAATCTCGGCCGGGTCGTACGCGGGCGTCGGGTTGTCCGCCACGGGTTCCTCCATCGGTTCGGGTCAGGTGTCTGCTCGAGTCTCTCGAATCAACACACCGCGGGTCGCCGAGCATACACGGTCCGTCAAGCCGTCTGTCGAATGATTGTCAGGGATCACGCCACGGAGATGTAATTGTCGAGCAGGTGATCGGCGATCGACATCGCCGAGGTGGCGGCCGGCGAGGGTGCGTTTCGGAGCAACGTCACCGATCCGATCTGTTCCACGACGAAGTCGTCGACGAGCGATCCGTCTCTCGCCCAAGCCTGCGCTCGTACCCCGGATGCGGTCTTCTCGGTCAGGTCCGACATGCGCAGCTCCGGCACGAAGCGTCGTGCCTCGCGGAAGTACAGCGGCTTGATCAGCGACGAAGAGATCTCCTTGGCACCCATCCGCCAATGCTGACGAGCGAGCCTGGGTGCTCCGGGCCAGGTGAGCGACTCCCAGGTGTCCTTCACGGAGATCTTGAGCCAGCGGTAGCCCTCTCGGGCCAGCGCGGGCACCGCGTTCGGACCCACGTGGATGCTGTCATCGACGCCGCGCGTGAAATGTACCCCGAGGAACGGGAATCGAGGATCCGGAACGGGGTAGATCATGCCGCGCACGAGATCGGCCCGCGCGGGATCGAGGGCCCAGTACTCGCCTCGGAAGGGAAGGATTTTCGGCGACGGCGAGGCCCCGATGAACCGTGCCACGACGTCTGACTGGAGTCCGGCACAGACGACCACCCGGTCGAAGACGTGCTCTGCGCTCCGCGTCAGCACCCGGACGCTCGCGCCGTCCTGGACCATCCCGGTGACCTCCTGGCCCAGGAGCACCGCGCCGCCCGCGGTCCTGACGTCGTCGGCCAGTGCAGCGGTGATGGCGGTGTAGTCCACGGCCGCCGTGTGCGGCGAGTGCAGGCCCGCGACGCCGGCGACATGAGGCTCGATCTCGCGCATCTCGTCCGGCTGCACCCGGCGCAGCCCTAACACCTGGTTCGCGATCGACCGCTGCTCGATCCTGGCGAGCGCAGGAAGCTCGTCCTCGGTCACCGCGACCACCAGCTTGCCCACCTCCCGGTACGGCAATCCTCTTTCCAGGCAGTAGTCGCGCGTCGCGATCCGGCCGAGGGCGCACAGCTTCGCCTTCAGGGATCCGGGCGGGTAATAGAGGCCGGCGTGCACCACCCCGGAGTTGTGCCCGGTCTGGTGCTGCGCGAGCGCGTGCTCCTTCTCGAGCACCGTCACCTCACCGGCGCCGCGGAGGGCGAGGGCCCGCGCCACGGCGACTCCGACGATTCCGCCGCCGACGATTCCGATCCGCTCGATCACTCGGCCTTCACCGCCTCGACGTGTCGCGGCCAGCGTCACCGGCGGCTTCTGGGGATCGATTCGTCACAGGAGTCACAGGAGTCACAGGAGTCAGAGTAGCCAGGGGCGGCGGAGATTCCACAGCGTGGGTCGCGGAGACTCGGAGCGCCGGCCTTCGCCGTGTCTTCGCGAGGTTCGCCCCGATGGGCAGGATCACCCGGCTCCCCAGATTCAGCGTGGTCGCAGCGGCAGCGAAGAGTGCGAGTGCCAGTGAGCTGTACGTGGCGAACTCGCCGATGCTGCTCAGCTGACCCGGGTCGAGGAAGAAGTACGGATACCAGCCCACGATCGAGCCGCGCACCATCGTCACCGCGCCCCAGATGAGCGGGTACAGCAGCACCAGATAGCTGAACCGCCACGGCACCCGGTGTCTGCCCGGGGAGAGCAGCCAATCGGCGAGGGCGAACCCGGGGATCCAGAAGTGCAGCAGCTGATCCGACCACGGCACGTCCAGGCGGTAGTCCCGCTCAGCGGCCTGCGCCGCCAGCAGCCCGAACACGATGCCGGCGACCACCAGGTAGCTCGTGATCAGCATCCGCGCCGCGCTCGCCCACCCCGGCTCGCGGATGCCCCGGAGCATCGTCACCCCGCCCGCCGCGAACATGAGGACCGCCGCGATGTTGGTCTGGTGGGTGAGGTAGCCGAGGTAATTGCCGACGCTGAACGTGATGAAGCCCTGGCCGTAGAAGAACCGGCCGATCAGCGCAGCGACGCCGGTCGCCGCCGCAGCGAGGCGCAGCACGCCGATCGCTGTGGCCCCCTTCACCGCGCGAACGCTTCCGACGGGGCCGTCATCAATACAGGAAGATCGCGAACCATTCGCGGTTGTGGGCGTGGATGAGCACCAGGAACAGCACGAAGTCGAACAGCAGGTGGACCGCGACGATGTAGCTCAGCGACTTGGTGAGCCGGAAGGTGTAGCCCTGCAGCAGCGCGAACGGGTAGATGAGCAGCGGGCCCCACGCGTGGAAGCCGAGCTCCCAGAGGAAGGAGGTGAACAGGGCCGCTTGCAGCAGGTTCGCCAGCCAGAACGGCACGTGCCGCCGGAACAGCGCGAACGCCGTGCAGATGAAGAACAGCTCGTCCCAGATGCCGAGGGCGTTGGTGCCGAGGAAGAGGCGTCCCACCTCGCTCGCGCTCGAGGCGTCCGGCCAGTTCTGGTAGACACCGGAGTGGATCATGTACCAGGGCAGGATCAGGTAGCCGAGCACGATGACGAGACCGAGGTAGAGCCACTCCGGTCTCCCCCACCGCTTGCCGGTGAGCACCGGGAACCGCACGGCGTGGTCTCGGAACACCCACCGCGAGATCGCGTAGGGGGCGCCGACCGCGACGATCATCGCGGATCCCATGATCAGCATGTGGTCCCAGCTGATGTCGGTCGTGATGGGCACGAGACTCATCGTGACGACGCCGAGCCCGACCAGCAGCTGGTCGCGGAACAGGGAGCGGTCGATCAGGAACGCGAGTATGAGTGAGGCGACGAGCACTGCGTATCCGGCGATCCGCGCCTCGAACGCGAAGATCGCGACCCCGGACGCCACGAAGAGCACGAGCGGGGCGATCCGCCAGCTGGCGGCGACGTCCTGGCGCTCGCCGCGGTCGAGGATCTGCTGGGTCACGGCTCAAGACTACGTTCGTCGGGGCCGTTCCTGGCCCAGCGTACGTGCAGGCGGGCGGAGCAGAGTGCTTCCAACACCCCAGCAGCCGATGGAGGCCCCGCCATGTCCAGTCGAACGACGTTCTTTCGAAGCCTGCACGATGTCGGGCTCGCCGCCTGGTTCGGCGGCAACCTGATGGGCGCCGTCGGGCTCAACGGCGCCGCAGCCAAAGCGCGCGATCCGCGGGAGCGGCTCTCCCTGTCGTCGATCGGCTGGGCAAGATGGGCGCCGGTGCAGCTCGTTGCGATGGTGATCCACGGAATCGGCGGGATCGCGCTCATCGTGGACAACAAGGCGCGGCTGTCCGCGCAGCGGGAGGCCCGCATCAACACCGCGGTGAAGAGCGCGGTGACGTTCGCCGCGATCGGCACCACGGCGGCCTCCGCGGTGGTGGGCGCGAAGATGGCGTCCAACGCCGACGAGGGCACCCGCGGCGTGACGGAGCCGGACGAATCGTCGCCGGATGACCTGGCCGCGGCGCAGCGCCTGCAGAAGGTGCTGCAGTGGGCGACTCCCGTGCTGACCGGTGTGCTTCTCGTGCTCGCAGCCCAGCAGGGCGAGCAGCAGCGTCCCTTCGCCGGCCTCCTGAACGCCAAGCACAGCCTGCTCTCCCGCTTCGCCCGCCGCTGAGAACCTCGGTTCCCGAGCTCCTATCCCAGCGCGCCCGCCGCAACCCGCAGATCCGCGCACAGTTCCTCGAACGCGACCTCCCACTCCGGGCCTCCCCCGGAGCCGCAGCACCGCGGACGGATGCACCGTCAGCAGCACCGCCGGGCCTGCCTGCCCCTCGAGCAGTCGTCCGCGCTCGGCGCTCACCTTGACGGTCCGCCCCAGCACCGCCCGCCCTGCCGTCGCGCCCAGAGCCACCACCACGCGCGGTGCGACCAGGTCGAGCTCCGTCGCGAGCCACGGCCGGCACGCCACGATGTGCGGCACTGCGGGCGACTTGTGGATACGGCGCTTGCCCCGCTCCTCGAACCGGAAGTGCTTCACCACATTCGTCACGTAGGTCTCCGTCGGGTCGATCCCCGCCGCCTCGCGCGCCTCGTTCAGCACCCGCCCGGCAGGGCCGGCGTAGGGCACCGCCTGGGTGGCGGGCGCCCACAGCTCACACCCACGGCACGCATCCACGGCGATCCGGAGGTCTTCGACGGTCGGGTCGGCCGGAATCCAGTGTTCCGCCCCCGGGCGCTCGATGTCGGCCATACCGCCTCCTCGTGCACTGGCTTCCGGCTGGCGATCTGGCGGAGTTCAGGATCGGGCCCTGCGAGTCAGTACAATGGGAAGCATTTTCCCAGTCGAAGGGTCACAATTGGAGCAATCGAAGGAGCTCCCGTGTCGGTCAGGGCCCGAGTCGGCATGCTCGCGGCGCTCGGCGCCGCGGCATCGCTGCTGCTCGTCGCCGCCCTGACGCAGGCGGTCTCGGAGGAGTCGCGCATCTCGGCGGAGCGGACCGCCGCCGATCGGGAGTCGACCTACGTGCCGCTCGAGGGCATCCCGATGAGGGACCCTCTCGGAGGCGGCGAGGCGACGCCGGCGACGGACGGCGTTGGCGGCGCCATCGAGCGCGAGGAGACGCGGCAGCCCACGGTGCCGGACCGTGTGCCGTGGAGCGTTCCGCGACAGCGGGTGCCACACACCGACCCCTATCTCGACAAGCAGAACAGCCCACACGTCGGCGGGCAGAACGGAGCGGCCGAGCGCCAGCCGAAACCCCCGACGCCGCCAGGCGAGGGGCCGAGTGGCGGGAACGCTGCCGGCGGTGCGCCGGTCGCGGAGCCGACCACCGAACCGGATGCTGCGACCGGAGAAGACGGTGCCGCGGCGGCTCCCCCCAGCGAGCCCGTCGACGGCGCTACCGCCCCCCGTCGAGACGGCACGACGGCCGGGCGCGGCGACGATCAGACCGGGACGGATGGGAACGGTGCCACGCCGGTTCCCGCTCCCCCGGCGGCGCCGGACACCGGCGCGGTCGGCGGCGGAGCCACGAGCGGGGACCGCGGCCGCGCTGAAGGGCCACCGGCAGACCTGCCGCCCACCGACGTGATCGAGGGCATCGAGCCGCCGCCTGCCGAGCTTCTGCCTCCTCCAGAGACCACGGTTGAAACGACGCCGACACCCGCAACCGAGCCGGCGCCCTGATCAGCGGGGTCGCACCCGTTCGCGCCCGAATCGAGGCCCAGGCTCCGCTATTCGGCCGAAAACGCCCCCAGACCTGGGGTATTCGTTACACCGGCGACACACGGTGTGGCTACCCTGCCTGCATGACCCGAATTCGAAAGGCCGTCATCCCTGCCGCCGGCCTTGGCACCCGATTCCTGCCCGCGACCAAAGCAATGCCCAAAGAGATGCTTCCGGTCGTCGACAAGCCAGCGATCCAATACGTCGTCGAGGAGGCGGTCGGCGCGGGCCTCACCGACGTCCTGATGATCACCGGACGCAACAAGAGCGCGCTGGAGAACCACTTCGACCGCGTCACCGAGCTGGAGGCGACCCTCGTGCTGAAGGGCGACGTCGACCGGCTCGAGAAGGTGATGCACTCCAGCAACCTGGCGGATCTGCACTACGTGCGACAGGGCGACCCGCTCGGCCTCGGCCACGCGGTTCTTCGGTCGAAGATGCACGTCGGCCGCGAGCCGTTCGCCGTGCTGCTCGGTGATGACCTCATCGACGCCCGCGACCCGCTGCTGTCGCGGATGATCGACGAGTCCGAGCGCACCGGAGGCAGCGTGGTCGCGCTGCTCGAGGTTGCCCCGGAGATGGCCCATCTCTACGGGATCGCAACGGTCGAGGCGACCGGCACCGACGACCTCGTGCGAATCACCGGCCTCGTCGAGAAGCCGGCCACCGGCACGGCCGCCTCGAACTATGCGGTCATCGGCCGGTACGTGCTCCAGCCTGAGGTGTTCGACGTGCTGGAGAACACCAAGCCAGGCAAGGGGAACGAGATCCAGCTGACCGACGCGCTGCAGACGATGGCGGCGGACCCGGCGGGTGGCGGCGTGTACGGACTCGTCTTCCGCGGCCGGCGATACGACACCGGTGACCGGCTCGACTACATCAAGGCGATCGTGCAGCTCGCCTGCGAGCGGGAAGACCTCGGGCGTGAGTTCCGGCCGTGGCTGGCCGGTTTTGTGGCGGATTCGCTCGTGAGTCGTTGATTCCTCGATAGTGGCTTCGGGCGGCTTCGTTCCGCATGAGCGCAGCCGTGACGCGAGTGGCCGTCCGTGTGGGCCCGGGTGACACGAGGCAGGCTTGATCGCAGTCCGACGTGCCGGTGTCGGTGGCGATTGACATAGTCGAACGTATGTTCGAACATGGGGGCATGTCATCAGCGGCGGTCACGCTCGCTCCCCCGGCTCCCAATTCAGAGCAGGTGCGGGAGCTGCAGGCGCGCATCCGCAGCATGCAGGCTACCAAGCTCGACACCCGCAGCCTGCCGACGATCGATGCGCTCGCCGGGCTGCTTCCCGGCGGTGCGCTGAAGCAGGGAGCCGCCTACTCCGTGGTCGGCTCAACCTCGCTGGCGATGGCCCTTCTGGCCGCCGCATCTGAGGCCGGATCGTGGTGCGCCGTCGTCGGTGTGCCCGATTTCGGGATCGAGGCGGCGGCCGGCATGGGCATCGAGCTCGAGCGGCTGGTGCTCGTGCCCTCCCCCGGCGACCAGTGGCTCCCGGTCACCGCCGCACTCCTCGACGTGCTGACCCTGGTGGTGCTCCGCCCGCCTGCCCGCATCTCCGACGGCGCCGCGTCCAGGCTCGCCGCCCGGCTGCGGCAGCGCGGTGCGACGCTGGTCACGCTCGGCGACTGGCCACAGATCGAGGCGCAGCTGCGCATCACCGAGAGCCGCTGGACGGGCATCGGCGCAGGGCACGGCTACCTGCGCGGCCGGCAGGTGAAGGTCAGCGTCTCTGCCCGTTACGACACTGCCCGCTCCGACGTCGCGCGCAACGGCCGGATGTGGCTGCCGGATGCCGAGGGACGGCCACGCAGATGACCCGCACGATCGTGCTGTGGTGCCCCGATTGGCCGGTCACCGCACTGGCGACCGAACAGAGGCTGGACCCCGGCTCACCGATCGCGGTGATCGACCGCGGCACCGTGTTCGCCTGCTCGGAGCGCGCCCGCGAGGAGGGCGTGCGGCGGGGCCTCCGGGTGCGTGAGGCGCAGGCCCGCTGCCCCGGGCTGATCGTCGCCCCCTGCGACCCGGCTCTCGACGCGCGCATCTTCGAACCGGTCGTCACGGCAGTCGAGGATCTGGTGCCCGGAGTGCAGGTGCTGCGGCCCGGCACCTGCGTGCTGCGCGCCCGCGGGCCGGCGCGCTTCTACGGCGGAGAGGACCGCGCGGCGGAGGCGCTGCTGTTCTGCCTCGAGTCGCTCGGCATTGCGACGGCGCGGATCGGCATCGCCGACGGCCCGTTCGCTGCGGAGCAGGCCGCGCGCACGAGCGGCGCGGCCCGGGTGAGGGTGGTCGAACCGGGCACATCCGCAGAGTTCCTCGCACCGTTCCCGGTCAGCGTGCTCGACGACCCCTCGCTGATCACGCTCTTGCGACGGCTCGGCATCCACACCCTCGGCGCGTTCGCGCGGCTGCCGGCGCTCGACGTGCTCGGCCGGTTCGGGCAGGCCGGCGCGCAGGCGCACGCGCTCGCCAGCGGGCAGGACTTCCGCCGGGTGGTGCCGCGCACTCCCCCGGCGCACTTCGATGTCGGCATCGACTTCGAGCCGCCGCTGGACCGCATCGACTCCCTCGCATTCGGCGTCCGGGCGACCGTCGACGAGTTCCTTGAGCGGCTCAGTGACGCGGGCCTCGTCTGCACCGAGCTCGGCGTCGAGATCCGCACCGACAAAGGCGAGGAGAGCTCTCGCACCTGGCAGCATCCCCGCTGGTTCACCGCGGCGGACATCGTCGACCGGGTGCGCTGGCAGCTCGGCGGCTCGGAGGGGCTCAGCTCCCCCGTGAACCGGGTGCACCTCATCCCGGAGCGAGTGGACTCCGCCGGCAACCACGAGGCTGGACTGTGGGGCGGCGGACCCGACGAGAGCATCCACCACGGGCTCTCCCGGGTGCAGGGTGTGCTCGGCCACGAGGCGGTGACCACCGCGGCGGTCGCCGGCGGCCGGTCGCTGAAGGACCGCGAGGTGTTCGCGGCGTGGGGCGACCGCATCCCGGCCGACCGCATCCCGGTCTCAGCGGCAGCCGGCCGCACCTGGCCGGGCAGCCTGCCGCCGCCCGCACCGGCGAGCGTGTTCGCCGAGCCGCTGCCGGTCACCGTGCTCGGGCGGAACGGGACGCCGGTCGACGTCGACGAGCGCGGCATGCTCACCGACGAGCCGGTCGTCTTCTCCCCCGGCGGCAGACCGCAGCAGATCGAGTCGTGGGCGGGACCCTGGCCGGTCGAGGAACGCTGGTGGGACAAGGACGCCGCTCGGCACTTCAACCGGTTCCAGGTGGTGGCGGCCGACGGGATGGCATGGCTGCTGGTGCTGGAGTCCTCGTCCTGGTGGGCCGAGGCACGCTATGACTGAGCGCCGGTCGCTGAGCTCGTCGAAGGGAGCCCTACGGTGAGCAGGGGCTGGCACAACCCGCCGATCCCGTGGTCGGAGCTGGAGCGGCGGCTCTCCGACCGGCGCCCCGGCGGACCGCCCGCGAACGCAGACGGCGGCGACAGCCCCGCATGGTCGCGCAAGCGGCAGCCGTACAACGCTCCGCGGACCGAGCCGCCGCGCGACGGCCCCCGGGTGCCGTACGCGGAGCTGCACGTGCACTCCAACTTCAGCTTCCTGGACGGCGCGAGCGGCCCGGAGGAGCTGCTCGAAGAGTCGGTGCGGCTCGGCTTGGACGCGCTCGCTCTCACTGACCACGACGGCCTCTACGGCATCGTGCGGATGGCGGAGGCGGCGGAGCAGTACGACATCGGCACCGTGTTCGGCGCCGAGCTGTCGCTCGACCTCGGCGCCCCGCAGAACGGCATCCCTGATCCCGAGGGGAGCCACCTGCTGGTGCTCGCCCGGCGCGAGGAGGGCTATCACCGGCTCGCGGCGGCACTCACCTCAGCGCAGCTCGCCGGTCAGGAGAAGGGCAAGCCAAGCTATGACCTCGGCGAGCTCTCCGATCGCGCAGGCGGTGCCTGGATGGTGCTCACGGGATGCCGGAAAGGCCGGGTGCGGCAGGCGCTGGCGGGCGTCGGTGCGGAAGCCGCCGACCGGGAGCTCGGCCGGCTCATCGAGCTGTTCGGGCACGACAACGTGCTCGTCGAGCTGACCGACTCCGGGTATCCGCTCGACAGCACGCACAACGACCAGCTCGCCGAACTCGCCCGCCGGCGGCGGCTGCCGGTCGTCGCCACCGGCAACGTGCACTATGCCACCCCCGCCGACGCGAAGCTCGCCGGCGCTCTGGCGGCGGTGCGGGCGCGGCGGAGCCTGGACGAGATGGACGGCTGGCTGCCATCATCCCGCAGCGCGCATCTGCGCTCGGGTGCGGAGATGGCGGCGAAGTTCGCCCGCTACCCCGGCGCGGTGGAACGCACCGTCGAGGTCGCCGACGACCTCGGGTTCACGCTGAAGAGTGCCAGCCCGCGCCTGCCGAGGCAGGAGGTGCCGCCCGGCCACACGGGGATGAGCTGGCTCCGCGAGCTGGTCTGGCGCGGCGCCGAGCAGAAGTACCCCGGGTTCGGTCCGGACATCCGGCACCGGATAGAGCGGGAGCTCGCCGTGATCGAGGAGAAGGACTTCCCCGGCTATTTCCTCATCGTCCACGACATCGTGCAGTACGCCCGCAGCCGCGGCATCCTCTGTCAGGGGCGCGGCTCGGCCGCGAACTCCGCTGTCTGCTACGTGCTCGGCATCACCGCGGTGGACTCGATCTTCTTCGACCTGCCGTTCGAGCGGTTCCTGTCGAGCCTGCGCGACGAGTATCCGGACATCGACGTCGACTTCGACTCCGACCGGCGGGAAGAGGTGATCCAGTACGTGTACCGCAAGTACGGCCGGCACAACGCGGCGCAGGTCGCGAACGTCATCACCTACCGGCCGAAGTTCGCGGTGCGCGACATGGCGAAGGCGCTCGGCTACAGCCCCGGCCAGCAGGACGCCTGGTCGAAGCAGATCGAGTCGTGGGGGTCGGTGGCCACCACCCAGGAGCACGACATTCCGCAGCAGGTGGTCGAGCTGGCGGAGCAGGTGCTGAAGTTTCCCCGGCATCTCGGCATCCACTCCGGCGGGATGGTGCTCACCGACCGGCCGGTCGGCGAGGTGTGCCCGATCGAGCACGCCCGCATGGAGGACCGCACGGTGCTGCAGTGGGACAAGGACGACTGCGCCTGGATGGGGCTCGTCAAGTTCGACCTGCTGGGCCTCGGCATGCTCGCCGCACTGCAGTACTCGCTCGACCTGATCCGCGATTCGACCGGTGAGAACTGGGATCTCGTGACGCTCCCGAAGGAGGAGGCGGGCGTCTATGACATGCTCTGCCGTGCCGACTCCATCGGAGTGTTCCAGGTGGAGAGCCGCGCGCAGATGGGCACACTCCCCCGGCTGCAGCCGCGCCGGTTCTACGACCTGGTGGTGGAGATCGCACTCATTCGCCCCGGTCCGATTCAGGGCGGTGCGGTGCACCCCTATATCCGGCGGAAGCTCGGCAAGGAGCCCGTGCACTACCGGCACCCGCTGCTCGAGCCGGTGCTGGAGCGCACCCTCGGGGTGCCGCTGTTCCAGGAGCAGCTGATGCAGGTCGCCATGGCGGTCGGCGGCTGCGGGCCGGAGGAAGCGGACCAGCTGCGCCGCGCCATGGGCTCCAAGCGCGGGGTGGAACGGATCTCCTCACTGAAGGAGAAGCTCTACGCCGGGATGGCCTCCAACGGCATCGAGGGCGACCTGGCCGACGACATCTACGGCAAGATCGAGGCCTTCGCGAACTTCGGCTTCGCGGAGAGTCACTCGATCAGCTTCGCGCTGCTCGTCTACGCCAGCTCCTGGATCAAGCTGCACTACCCCGCAGCGTTCCTCGCGGCGCTGCTGCGAGCCCAGCCGATGGGCTTCTACTCCCCGCAGAGCCTCACCGCGGACGCCCGCCGCCACGGCGTCGAGGTGCGCCGCCCCGACATCCAGATCTCCCTCCCCCACCCCACCCTGGAACCCTCGGTCCCTGAGCCTGTCGAAGGGGCCGCACGAGCCACAGGAATGGACTCCTGCCTGAACCGCACGCAACCCCCGGTTGGGGACTTCGATCGCACCGCCCCCGACCGCACCGCCGACCACCGCCGCGATGGCGAGTTCACCGTCCGCCTCGGTCTCGCCGACATCACCGGAATCGGCCAGGCCACCGCCGAGCGCATCGTCGAAGAGCGTGAGACCGGCGGCGCGTTCCTCGACCTCGCCGATCTCTCCCGCCGGGTCGGCCTCTCCAGCGCCCAGCTCGAGGCCCTCGCCGCGGTCGGCGCCTTCGACTCGATGGGGCTCGGCCGCCGTGAGGCGCTGTGGCAGGCGGGATCGGCAGCGCAGGAGAAGGCGAGCTACCTCAGCGGCACCTCGGTCACCGTGCAACCACCGTTGCTGCCGATGCTGAGTGAGGGCGAGCAGGTGGTCTCGGACCTCTGGGGCATGGGACTCTCGCCGGAGGACCACCCGATGCGGCACGTGCGCGACCAGCTCGCCGAGCGCGGGGTGCTCTCCGCCGCGCAGCTCCGCGAGGCGGAGCCCGATCGTCGGGTGGAGGTCGGCGGGGTGGTCATCCACCGGCAGCGTCCGGCGACCGCGGGCGGTGTCACCTTCCTGAACCTCGAGGACGAGACCGGAGTGGTGAACATCATCTGCACGGTCGGGGTGTGGAACCGCTACCGCCGCGTCGCTCGTGGGGCGCCCGCCATGATCATCCGGGGCATCCTGGAGCGCAGCCTAGAGGGGGTCACCAACATCCTTGCGGACCGCTTCGAGGTGCTTCAGGTGAACGGGAAGACGGCGGTGCGGAATTTCCGGTGACCATGTCGCTGGCAACGGTGAAGCGCGACCGACGGCGATGGTTTCCGGGATGGCTTGTCGTCTGGACGCGGTACTCGTGTGACGCTTCGAGGGGTCACCCGCCGGCAGGGTCTTTCGACCTTGTCCAGCGCAAGACGTTGCTGTCAGGCTGATTTATGTCCTGACGACCAGAGAGGGACGCGGTCAGGAACAGATGAGGATCACAGACCTCGCGCGGTACATCAGCCGAGCGGAATAAGAGGGATTCATGGCTGGCGAACGAGTGTTGGCTATTGACCTCGGTACGGACGCGGACGGAACGAGCGTCCGCCTTGCCGTCGTGGCAGAGCAGGTCGGTCAAACGCTCGTGTCAGATGAGGACGTGGTCGCTCGGCTCGGCGCACTGACCGCACCCATAGAGCGAGTCAGCAGGGAAGTGCTCAACGCACTGAAACGTGCCGCGCCGACCAAGGCGACAGTGGAACTGTCATTTGGCATCGCAATCGAGTCGAGTGGGCTGGTGGCGATGATCGGCAAGGGCAAGGGCGAGGGAAGCATCACCGTCACGCTTGAGTGGGATGGGCGGGAAAAACCCGAAACCGGTGGCTAAGCCGTGGAGCTACCTGACGAAACCCTCGAGAAGCTGAAGGCACTTCTCAAGGAATGCACCGCGCTCGTCATCGTCGACGGGAAGCCGAGGGGGTCGGCCGTCTTCGTCAGCCCTGAACTGGTGCTCACCTGCGAGCACGTGATCCGTGGCGGGCAAGCCTTGCGTTTGCAACCGTTCGGGCGCCCGGAAGTCAGAGAAGTGACCGTTGCAGAGGTGTTCAGGGAAGGCGATGTCGCGCTGTTGCGCGTTCCAGACGCCAACGTAGATGCAGAGCAGCCATGTGCAGCAATCAGTTCAAAGCTCCGAGATGGCCGGGTGTCGGTTGTCGGTTTCCCACGTGAAGACGGCCATCCGCCAGGCATCGAGGTACGTGAGACGAAAGGCACGACGCGCGCGACAGGGCCTACCACGTATCAGCTGCTGCAGCTGGAAGCCGGCGTAATCATCACCTTCGGCATGAGCGGTGGCCCGGTGCTGAGCCACGAAACCGGTGCTGTCGTCGCCTTGGCGCAATCCTCGAGGCACCCGGTGGACGCTTTGGGCGGCAGCGCAATCCCCATCGCGCGCGCCTCGGAACTGCTTGACGACATTCAGCGAATCCTCGAGAGGCCGCCAGCGGCCGTCCATCGCTGGCGTAATGTGCTCGGCCGGGAAGGGTGGGCGGATCTCGGTCTCCCCTGGGACCTCAGGGACCAGATCGAAGTCCTGGTGGTCGAAGACGAGTCGGGATGGAAGATCGGCGTCGATCCGCCGCCGATCATCGGCTTGGTCCAGCAACAACTGCCCGATCTCGGAGGCGACATCAACGATGCACTCTTCCGGTGGGCGCAACGTCAACGTATGCGCGAGGAGGAGGAGGTGCTGGTGCTCGGCCGTCTCTTGGCCGGTGCGCTGTTCCCAGCCGCGTTCGCCTCAGAACTCCGACGTCTGCAGGCCGCGGATAAGGTGATGATCCGACTGACCGTTCCTTCTCGGAGCCGTCTGGCCGACATCCCCTGGGAACTCTGTGCCGTGCCGGGGACTCACGACAGATTCTTAGCGGCCGACAAACGGTACCGCTTCGTACGCATGCTCGACGACCGGATGATCCCCCCTGCCCCCACCACCGATTTTCTTCGCGTAGCCGGGGTGGTCGCGCTCCCGAGCAGGTGGACGTATCCCGTCGTCTACGGAGACGACACGTACCGCTACCCTCCGGCCGCTGAAATCGCGAACCATTTGACAGCTGCCATCGAGGGAGAACGAGGAGGGCCAGTTCGACCCGATGTCCTCGTAAATCCCCGCCCGGCAGACATTCAAGAGCGATTCGTCGATGTCCCCGAGCGGTTCGAGATCTTTCACCTGATTGCGGTGGGACGTACCGTCCGGGCGGAGAAGGACTCAGTGCAGGTCGCTCTGGTGAGCGAAAAAGCGACGGGGGCCTCGCAGAAAGTCGGGCCGAAGTGGGAGCCCCTCGAGAACGTGCTGTCGACCGCGGTCGCCGCTGGGGCGAAGGTCGTTGTCCTCGAGCTGATGGTTCCACCAGTCAGCTCTCAAGATCAGTCGATCACCGTGCAGACGCTGGCACCGACGATTCCGAAGCAGCTGATGGCTGTGGTCGTCACTCGCTTCCCCATTCATCCCCGGCAAGCTCGGGAGTTCAACGAGACGTTCTACGACCAGTTGCGTCGCCGGAAGTCGGTGGAGACCGCTGTGCAGCTTGGCCGCGCCGCATTGGCGTCGAACAAGCCAATCGAAGACAGCGCCGGATTCGGCTGGTTCAGTCTGCTGACACGCGGCGCCGACGAACTTCATCTCCTGAGGGTGCCCCACGGGGAGCAGGGACGCCCGATGACCGAAGGCAGTCCTACCGCGGCACTGCACGGGCGGATCGACGAGGAAAACGCGGGGTATCGCCTTCATGGGTCCGGGAGTGAGAGCGTCCAGCGCAGCGATGGAGGCGCGGCCGATGGCTACTCGAGATGAGTTCGTTTCGCGAGCGCTCCGCGAGGCGGAGCTCGCGTTCGACCTGCGTACCGCGATTCGTGACGCGCAAGAAGCGCTGGGTGGCGGTTCTGTCGTCAACGCCGAAACGGTGGAGATCGTGGGGTCGACCCTGCGAGACCGAATCAGGAGTGTGGAATCCGGGTTGGCAACCCTGAATCGTGTCGTGATTCGTCTCGATCACCTTGCGCATGTGCTCCCATTCACGGAAGAGGGATGGCCGACAGTGCGTGCGTCCTTGCGCGTTCGCTTGGACGATGATCCGTCGGTCGGTGTGGCGGAGTGGGCGCGATATGCGCTGGACGCCGCGAGCAGGATGCGGACGTCCGCGGTGAAGCGACTACTCACAGAGGTGCCGCTGCGTATGGGAACCCCCCTTTCCCTGCGTGTTTCGGCGATGGCGGATGCTCTTGAAGATGCCCAGGTCGTTGGTCAGGAGGCGAGAAGCTTCTACACTGCGCAGGCCCTGCTTGAACCGGCGATGGCCGGGCTCGTCCTGGGAGGAGTTGCGGTCCCCGAGGCGCACGTGCGACGAGACCTCCAGGCGCTTCTTGTTCGGCTCGCCTTGAACGCCGGCAGGGTAGAGGATGCGGCACGTCTACTCGACAGTTCGGTGGACGCAGACGAGGACTCCGGGGATGCTCGGCGCCTGGCTTTGAATGGGTTGGTGGCCGCGGCCAACGGAGACGGTCGTCGGGCCGAACGTCTCTTGGCGGATGCGCGCAGCCTCGACAGCGTCAATCTCGATGCCGCTGCGGCGGTGATCCAACTGCGGCGGCGAGCGCGGGCCGCAGAAGACGAACCCATAGCTCAAGGGCGACGCGATGCTGATGGCGCGCTTGCGGCGGCGCGCGAAGCAGTGGGTGCACTCGAATCTCTCGCGGATGTTGATGCTGACCTTCGCGTGCTCTTGGACACGCCCCCGGAGTTGTGGCTTGCCGTTGTCGAGCGAGCCGCGGCGGAGGGCGATACGCCGACCTGTCGACACGCCCTGCAACAGTTGGTTGATGCCGCGACAGGCATTCACGACGGACCATTGCGTGCCGCCGGCTACGAAGCGCTCGCCGCGGTGGAGGAAGATCCGGAACGGCGTTGTGCTGCACTCATCAGCGCCGGTGACGAGCGTTCGTCGGCGAAACAATCTCGCCAGGCCGCAGCACTGTTCCATCAGGCCATGGGGGTGCGTGGGGCTTCCGATCGCGCCACAGCCCTGGCGACAGTGCGCTGGGCGGACGAGGTCGCAATTCTCGCGTGGGAATTGCCCTCCAAGGAAGTCGCCGTTCAACTCCAGGAGGCGATGCAACGTGTCCGGAAGGCGGTGATTCACCTTGACTACGCGGGTGAGGACTCGTGGTCGTTCTTCGTCGTTGCGAGGCTCGACGAGATCCTTGCGCGGGGAGACGACCCCGGGAGGTCGGCGCTCAAGGAGGAGGCATTACTGGCAACAGCGCGCGCTGTCGCTTTTCAACCGAATCCCGGCCGCTGGGAGTGGCTCGGGAGTGCCGCCGAGAATCTGAATCTGCACCGTGTGGCGTTCGCCTTCTTCAAACGGAGCCAAGGGGAAGCGTGGGCCACCGAGTCGTCGCCTTCCAGCGAGATCATCCAAGTCTTGGTCAACATGGGTCGACTGGATGAAGCGATCAAGGCGCTCGAGGGGTCGCAAGGGCTCTGGGAGTCCTGCGCGCGAGGATATGCCCTTCTGCGGACTGGCGATGCGCGCGGCGCGGCAACAGCTTTTGAGTCTCTGCCCATAGACCCGACTTGGGGCTGGGCATGGACCTCCTACACGGCTGCACTCATGCTGCTCGGCCGCCGTGAAGACGCGGCTGCCATCGCCAACCGCCGGCTTGTCGAACTCACCGACCGTTGGGACGAGATGGTTGGACTCGAGGCTCGGTGTGATGCGGCGTTCGTGGACGGTAAATCAGTGGAGCTCCTGCGGCTGGGCGAGCGCCTCCGGGAAATCGAGGGAAACGACTACGGCGAAGGTCAGGCCGCCGTGGCACTCGGTCTGCTCATCGCCGGTCAGGCGGGGGATGCACTCGCGGTGTGGTCTGGAATGATGAGTCGGTCCCCGGAAATCGTCGACTTGATCGCTTGGTCTACCGTAGTGCGCCCCATGTTCGTGATGTTGACGGGAACAAGGCCGCCCGACTTCAGCGGGGTGGATGCCGTCGTGCGAAACCGCTTGGTCGAGTTCCGAGGCGTGGACGAACATACCGAGTTGGAGCGACTGCGTCAGTCCCAGCGAGCGGACGCCGAGTTAGCCGCTGATCTCTGTGCCGCGTTGCTCACAATCGGTTCCGGTGAGGAAGAGTTCGATCGCCTACTGAAGCGGCCGGGCAAATGGGCTGAACTCGAAACGGAGACGTCGTCGATTCGCGCTCACGTTCAGGCTCTCGACCGTTCCAGCAGAACGGTCGCTCTTGCCAGGACCGCTGTCACCGCTGCGCGGAGCGGAGACCATGAAGAGGCTGAACGCGCCTTGCGTTCGCTGCTCGATAACGCCCCTCGCCCGGTCGACGAGCTGCTGGACGCGCCAGGAGGCCTCGACTTCATCGGTGACGTCGTCGGGGCCCTGGAGCGCTTGAGGTCCGACGCAGCGTACCGCGAGCGTGCGCATGACCTGCTCGTCCTGCTCGGGCAGAGTCAGGCCGACGAGGACGGCGTTTTGCGACTGCTCCTGCCAAGTTCCTGGTTCCACGGTTATGACGATCCCCCCGCCGAGCACGAGGTGTTCCGGGTTGCGCTGCCCACGCTTCGTGCGTCGCCGCTGTCGCCGCCGGAGCGGATCATTGTCGGCACTGCCGATGATCTGGAACCGGACGTCTTCGTGGTCGTCGGCACGGACGGCTCGATTCTCGACCGCGGGAGCATTCCCCTCGGACGTCGGTACCTGACCGATGACGTGCTCCCGCTTTTAGGACCGGTTGATCCGGACGCGGTAGGACCTGGCGTCCTGCCCGGGTGGCGCTCGATCCAGCGTGAAGCCTTCGATGGTGACGACCCCACGATCGCCCTGCTCACGGTGTCACCGTTCGAGATGGCGGTTCAGGCGTTAGGACATGCGGTGCACGGGATGCAGCAGAACCAGCTCAAGCAGAGCGTGTGGTCCGTCGCTAAAGACGGCTCGAAGCGATGGCTCGCTCAAGTTGGCAAGGGCGTGTCAGCTCAGCTCAAACGATTGTTCGATGGATGAGAGCTATGTGCGTATCGATCGCGAGCAGGCGACCGATGCGGAAAGCCGAGGGAGACGGGCGACAAAGACTTGCGCTCCGGGCGTTCGCTCGTGGCTTCCGCGCCCCGGGTCGCCCAACTCGCTGATCGTTTCGTTCAAGACCTCGCCGAAGGAGCCTCCGGTATCCATGTGTGCAAGGAACCGCGATCGCCGGTTCACCGTGGTGACACGCCTGCTTCCTCGCCACGGGCGAATAACCCTCAGCTGCCGATGCGGCGGCGCAGCAGGTCGATACGGGCCTGCAGTTGGGTGACGCTCGCCTTCGCGACTTCAGGGCCGCCGCAGATCCGCCGCACCTCTGCGTGGACGATGCCGTGCGACTGATTGGTGGAGCGCGCCCAGATGCCGACCAGGCTGTTGAGCAGGGTGCGCTGCTCCTTGAGCGTGCGGTAGAGCGGTGGGGGCTCGGCTTCCTTCGGCGGCTCGTGCTTTCTGCGGTCCGCCATCCGCCGCGACTGCCGCTGCTGCCGCGACTTCAGCAGCTCCCCCACCTGCTCCGGGTCGAGCAGGCCCGGGAGGCCGATGAAGTCCCACTCCTCGTCGGTGTCCGGCTGCACCAGCTGGCCGAACTCGTCGCGGCCGTAGAGCACCTTCTCGAACTCCGCCTCGGACTCCAAGGCGGTCCACTCGAACTCCTCCTGAAGCTCCGAGGACGCCTTCTCCTCCCGGTTCGCGCTCTCGATCAGCGACTCGTCGAGCAGGTCGTCCTTGCCGCTGTCGCGGTCGAGGGCGTGATCACGCTCCTTCTCGAGGGCTGCCGCGAGGCCGAGGAGGATCGGCACGCTCGGCACGAAGACCGACGCAGTCTCGCCCCGGCGCCGCGCGCGCACGAAGCGCCCGATGGCCTGGGCGAAGAACAGCGGCGTCGCCGAGGACGTGGCGTAGACGCCGACGCAGAGGCGCGGCACGTCGACGCCCTCGGACACCATCCGCACCGCGACCATCCACCGATCGGTGTTGTTCGCGAACTTCTCGATCCGGTCACTCGCCGCCTTCTCGTCGGAGAGCACCACGGTGGGCATCTGTCCGGTGATCTCCTCGAGGATCGCCGCGTATGCCCGCGCTGTGGTCTGGTCGGTGGCGATCACCAAACCTCCCGCGTCGGGCACGGCGTGACGGACCTCGGTCAGCCGCCGGTCCGCGGCCCGCAGCACCGCGGGGATCCACTCCCCGTTCGGGTCGAGCGCGGTGCGCCAGGCCTGCGAGGTGACGTCCTTGGTGTCGGGGTCGCCGAGCCGCGCCTCCATCTCGTCACCGGTCTTCGTGCGCCAGCGCATCCGGCCCGCGTACGACAGGAAGAGCACCGGCCGGACGACGCCGTCTTCGAGGGCGCGGCCGTAGCCGTAGCCGTAATCCGTCTGCGAGGTGCGGATGCCGTGCTCGTTCTGCACGTACCTGACGAACGGGATCGGCGCGGTGTCGGAGCGGAACGGTGTTCCGGTGAGACACAAGCGGCGGCTGGCCGGCTCGAATGCCTCGCGGATCGCATCACCCCAGCTGAGGGCGTCGCCGCCGTGGTGCACCTCGTCGAGGATCACGAGCGAGCGCCCCGACAGTGTCAGATTCCGGTGCACCGACGCCTTCACCGCGACCTGCGCGTACGTCACGGCGACCCCGTGGTAGTGCCGGGCGTGGTGCCCGTGGCGGTTCTCGAACTTGGGGTCGAGGCGGATGCCGACCCGGTGCGCCGCATCCGCCCACTGGGTCTTCAGGTGCTCGGTGGGCGCCACCACGGTGATCCGGTCGATGACGTGCCGATGCAGCAGCTCGCTCGCAAGACGAAGCGCGAAGGTGGTCTTTCCTGCGCCCGGGGTCGCGGAGACGAGGAAGTCCTTGGGTTCGAAGCGGAAGTACTCGTCGAGGGCTTCGACCTGCCACGCGCGGAGCTTTCCCGCCGTGCCGCGGGCGGCCCGATCCGGGTACGAGGGAGGGAGCCGGTCGCCCGCGAAGTCACCAGAGTGGTGGATCGGGAGAGGACTGCTCACTTGATGGAATGCTACCGGCCAGCGGGAAACGACATGCCGAGGCCGGCCGTCGTGCCGTGCGCAGCCCTCCGGAAAGCGCAGTCTGTCCAGCAATTCCCGGAAGCAAAAAGGGGCGCCGCACACGCGACGCCCCTTCCGTGTCGTCGAGTTACTTGACGAGCAGCTTCCCGCTCGACTTGACGGACGCGAAGCCGCTGACGCAGTCGCCCTGATTCTTGTAGACCGGCTTCGTGCTGGTGGCCCAGCCGCCGTTCTTGCACTGGTCTTTGCCGGTCAGCACGGTGTGCTGGGCGAAGGTGTAGCTCGTGCCGGCAAAATCGATGGCGGTCAGCACACCGTCGCCCTTTACTCCGGAGCCGAGCGAGAATCCGAAGGCGACCACCTGGGCGTCGGGGAATGCGGTGCGCCACCCGTCGAGCGTGCCGTGGTTGGCGCTGCCGGAACCGCCCGTGTGCGAGGGGGCGCCGACCTTCACGAACTGCTGTGCGGCGTTGTTGAGCCACCAGTCGTTGCCGTACACGCCGGGCTCGCCGACCAGGATGCCATCGGCCGTGCCGTTGCCATCGAAGTCGACGACCAACTGGAAACCGGGGGCGCCGCCCGTCGTCGCCGAGTACTGCAACGCCGGTTCGCCGGCCGCGGCAAGCGGTGTGTCCGTCGCGACGTACTCCGCCACCTTGTCGGTGCTGGTGTTGCTCTCTGTCCAGACGCGAAGTCCGGTTCCGACGACCTCGAAGTGGCCGGTGGCGCGGGTGTCGGACAGCGCCGTGACGAAATCGTCGGGCACGTTGATCGTGGCGCCGGCGGCCGTGGCGGGGGTGGCGAGCGCGACGCTGAGGCCGACGCCGAGGACGGCCGCGAGGCCGAGGTGCATCTTCATTGGATTCCTTCGGGATCACACCCGGGAGCGCCCAAGAAAGCCCCCCCGAGTTCTTGTTCCTGAAAGCTAGCGGCGCCCTCCGTCACTTCGGAGCAGCGGCATCCGTGTGCCCCCGCGATTGGGGCGCGGATTCAGGTGTCTGCGTGACGTTTCTCGACGTCAGACCGCAACAGCGCCGCCGGCCGCACGGTGCCCCGGCCGAACCTCGCCTCGAGGGCGTCCAGGGTCTGCTCCGCCTCGCGCCAGTCCTCGTCATCGTCCCAGAGGCCGGCCGCTCCACCGTCGCCCTCGCGAACTTGTTCAACGCGGACGCCGATGAGCCGGATTCGCTGGCCCGGCTGCGAGACGGCGTCGTACAGCTCGCGGACCTCCTCGTAGATTCGCCGACCCGTTGCCGTCGGCTCCGCGATCGTCTTCGACCGCGTGATGGTGGTGAAGTCGCCGAACCGGAGCTTCAGCGCCACCGTGCGGCCGGCGAGTCCGGCGTGGCGGAGCCGGACCGCCACCTGGCCGGAGAGCCGCAGCAGCTCGCGACGGATCGCCTCGGGATCGGTGACGTCCACCCCGAACGTGTGCTCGTGACCGACGCTCTTCTCGTGGTGTTCCGTCACCACGACGCGCGGGTCCCGCCCCCACGCCAGCTCGTGCAGCTTTGCGCCGCTCGCGTCGCCGATCCAGCCCTGCAGCGTCGGCAGTGGCGTCGACGCGAGGTCGCCCACGGTGTTCAGCCCCATCCGGCGAAGCTTCTCCGCAGACTTCTCCCCCACGCCCCAGAGTGCGGTGATCGGCAGCGGGAACAGGAACGACTGCGTCTCGGCGAGCGGCACGACGAGCATCCCGTCCGGTTTCGACCGGCCAGATGCCAGCTTCGCCACGAACTTCGTCGCGGCGACACCCACCGAGCAGGTCAGGCCGGTCTCCGAGAAGACGCGCCGACGCAGCTCATTCGCAATCTCGTATGGGGTGCCGAGGAGCCGCCGGGCACCCGCGACGTCGAGGAACGCCTCATCGATGCTGAGCGGCTCGACCAGGGGCGTGAGGCTCCGGCAGATGTCCATCACCTGTCGGGAGAACTTGGTGTAGCGGTCGTAGTGCGGCTCGAGCACGACCGCCTTCGGGCATCGCCGCAGCGCGACGGCCATCGGCATCGCGGAGTTCACGCCGTAGCGGCGGGCGACGTAGTTGGCGGCGGACACCACCGATCGGGGATTGCGGGAGCCGATGACCACAGGCTGATCGCGGAGCTCTGGATGGTCCAGGAGTTCGACGGATGCGAAGAACGCGTCGAGGTCCATGTGCAGGATGTGGGCGGCCGGGTCATCGACCGGCTCGAGCGTGACGGCGCGTCCCCGCCCGTCCTGTTTGCTCATACGCCGATTGTTCCAGGAACGGCAGACAGCGGAGCTCCGGAGCGCGACACCCCCACCCTGGGTCTATCGAAGAGGCTGATCTACCGGCATACTTCGGCCCATGGGGGAAATATTGATTGTGCTGGCTGTCTGGCTTGTCGCCTCGCTCGGGCTGGCATTGCTGCTCGGGCGGATCATCTTGGTTTCGGAGCAACGCGCGGAGGCGGAGCGTTCGTTCCGCTTCTCGACGGAGTCGGAAGGCGACAGGACTCCGTCGCGAGTCGCCGTCTAGGGCGCTCCCGATTCGACGTCAGCCGAGAGGCGGTCGAGGAACGGCGAAGCGGCGGGCAACCGAAGGCCGCCCGCCGCTCGTGGTGTCGTGTCAGGCCCTGCTGCCGCGACGGTTGGTCAGGAGACCGTAGATCAGCAGCACGATGAGCGCGCCACCGATCGCGAGAAGCCACGTCGAGATCGACCAGAACTCCTCGATGTTGGCGTTGAACAGGACGCTGCCGAGCCAGCCGCCGAGAAGTGCTCCGACGACACCCAGCAGGAGCGTGACGATGATGCCTCCGCCCTGACGGCCGGGAAGGATCAGCTTGGCGATCGCCCCCGCGATGAGTCCCAGAACGAGCCAGGCGATGATGCTCATTTCGTTCTCCTATACGTAATGACGGCGCACGATGCGCCATGTGGAGTCAACCGCCCAGCCCACTCCGGTGTCACGCGGTTTAGGCGACTCCCAGGCGGCATACGGCTAGCGTTCAGCAGACGCGCGGATGCGCTACAGGCGAAGTGGATGTGCGGTCGCCTTTGCGGCAATCTTGAGGGATGACTGCTACGCATCCGTGGTCGAGGTATGTCGCGATCGGGGACTCATTCACGGAGGGTATCGGTGACCCGGAACCATCCAGTCCCGGAGGCTCCAGAGGCTGGGCGGACCGGGTGGCCGAGGTGCTCGCGGAGGCGACGAATGACTTCGCCTACGCCAATCTCGCGGTGCGTGGTCGGCTGCTCCAGCAGATCGTCGACCAGCAGGTGGAGCCCGCACTGGAGCTGCGTCCCGACCTCATCAGCATCTCGGCCGGCGGCAACGACATCCTGCGCCCCGGCTCGGACCCCGACGAGGTCGCGGACCGGCTCGAGCGCGCCGTCGCACGGCTTCGCACTTACGGTGCCACCTTGGTGCTCTTCGCGAGCCCCGACGTCGGGATGACCCCGGTGCTCAGCAGAGTGCGGTCGAAGGTCGCGATCTACAACGAGAACATCCGGGCGGTGGCGTCACGGAACGACGCCGTTGTGGTCGACCTGTGGGCGATGCGGCAGCTCAGGGATCCGCGGATGTGGGCGCCGGACCGCCTGCATTTCTCGGCGCTCGGCCACCACACCATCGCACGCGAGGTGCTGGCGACCCTGAATGTGCCCAACGAGCTCGAGCCGTACTCCCCCGAGCCGATGCATCCGATCTCGTGGCGCCAGGCGCGCGTCGAAGACATCGGCTGGGCTCGCGAGTACCTGGTTCCGTGGGTGATCCGCCGGATCCGCCACCAGTCCTCCGGCGATCACGTGGAGCCCAAGCGGCCTCTGGCGGGCCGGGTTCGCGAGTGAGCCGACGGGCAGATGCGCCCGCGAAGCTCAGAACAGCAGCGGCACCGGGTTCGTCAACCGCCACCATGGACCGGGATCCCCGACGCTGGTGGCGAGCTCCAACGGCACCTCCGCGGTCTTCTTCCCCACGGTCACACTGAGCACGCCGACCTCTTCCCCGGCGCTGCCGGTGGTCACGTCCCGGGTGGTGACGAGCGCGGTGACCGGCGTTTCCGACCACATCACCTCGCGGTAGTCCTCGGCGACCACGATCTGTGCGGTCTCGCCCCATTCGGTCGTGAGCTCCCCAACCACCTGGCCGGCGGTCGCGAGCTGCACATCGGCGAAGTTCGCCTCGACGGACGCCAGCAGCCCTCGCACATCCGCGGCGAGCTCATCGTGGTTGCGGGCGCCGAGCGAGACGCCGACGAGGCTGACGGTCTCGTCGGCGATGGTGAAGTCGGTGGAGAACAGCAGGCACGCTCCGGCCTCGTCGAGGGTGCCGGTCTTGATGCCGTCGACGCCGTCGACGCCCAGCAGGATGTTCGTGTTGTCGATGGTGCCGAGGCCCGGAAGATCGGTTTCGCTGGTGCTCACCAGCTGCGCAAGCACGGGTGACTGGAGCGCCAGTCGACCGAGCTCGACCAGATCCGCCGTGGTGGATGTGTTCTGCGGTGACATTCCAGTGCTGTCGACGATGGTCGTTCCGCTCAATCCGTGCTCCGTCAGGAAGGCCTGCGCCGCCTTCAGGTACTCTGCCTCTGAGCCGAACGCCCACGTGACCAGGGATTCCGCGTAGTTGTTGGCCGATTCGATGAGCACGATCTTCAGCGTGTCGAGCTGGCTGAACGTTGTGCCCGAAGAGACCCAGACGACCTTGCCGTTCTGCGCGACGTACTCGTTGTAGATGGCGATGTCGTCCTGGTCGAACGTGATGTCGGGTCCCGGCTCGCCCTCCGCAAGCGGATGCGCGTCGAGCACGGTCAGCGCGGTCACGATCTTCGTGATGGATGCGATCGGCAGGGGCTCTTCGCTGCCGGTCCGGGCGAGCAGGACGTCGTCTCCCAAGAGCCCGATCGCGGCTCCCCCGGATCGCGGCCAGGTGAGCTCGACGGCCACGGGGGGCGCCACACTGAAGGGCGTCAGCTTGGCGGCAGCGCGCTCGAGCGGGGCAAGCAGTGTCAACGGGAGATAGATGAGCACAGCGAGCAGCAACGCGAGACTCCCGAAGACGACGATCCTCCGCCGGTGGTAGATCTGCTGTCTCGTGAGCGGCACCCGACCATCCTAGGAATGCGCGGGCCGCCCGAGGCCCGGTACGCGCCGTTTCCTGCGCCGGATTCACGTGCGGGACTCGGCGACGGCCAGTACGCTCTGGCGGGACGGTGCAACCGGGGTTTTCAGGGGCCCCTGAAAATGAACCGCTTGACCCGGCGGAGTCCGTAGGCGGTCTCGATCAGCGCAAGCAGCGGCAGGCGAAGCGGGGTCCTCGCCCGGGCGATCTCGCCCTCTCGCCAGATGCTGCCCCCTCGGAGGGCCGCAATCGGTCCCCTCCACTCGCGAGCCAGGGATGTGTCGTCGGTGCCGAAATCGTTCGATCGCCGCCCGACGTCCAGCACCTCGCCGATTTCCTGATCCGGCCAGATCAAAGAACGGTGCAGCGTGGACCATGCTCGCTCGGCATCACCGGTCACCCTCGCGGCAGGCCGCTCCGGGAGCGCATCGATGTAGTCGAGAACGCCGGCGAAGAGGGTGCCGGCTGCCGGCGCCACGAGCTCCTCCCAGCCTTCGCGTTCGAGGTTCGATCGCACCCGGTCCCGCACCAGCTCGAACTCCTTCACACTCGGAAGCTGGGGTTCGAAGACGGACTCGACGAGGTGCCAGTACCGGAGCAGCGCGGTACGGCGATCGAGCGGCGAGTACAGGTCCGCCTCCACCGAGAGCCCGAAGGTGCGGGCGTAGTGCGGGGCCGCGCTTCTTCGATAGTTCGCTCTCGCGATCAACGCGCTGCTGAACTGGATATCGGGGAAGCCCTCCATCAGCAGCTGCGCCGTCGTTCCGAAGAGACCGGTGTCGACCAGGATCGCTCGGCTTCGGCCGCCGAGTGCGTCACGAAGCTGCTGCTCGAAAAGGTGTGCCTGAGTGCCGATCGCCGCGACGACCGAGCGCGCGTCCGGACCGCGGAGCTGCGCTGCGAATCGCTCGACGGTGAAGGGTTCATCCCACATGCCGGAGCGGCCGCCTGGCGGCTCCAGCCTCGAGAGCGCCGTCGTCACCTCCCCCAGGGACATGTCCGAGAACTCGTAGCGGAGGGTGTCGGCGGCGGCGGGGCTCAGCGCTTCTGCAGATGTGCTGAGGCTCCGGACCAGCGTCGGTTTGATGGCGACGACCCGCGAGACCATCAAGGGTGCGATGTGCACCTCGTTGGGAAGCCCGCTCGCGGCGATGAAGCGCTCATACGCCAGCTGCATCCGCAGCCCGCCGCGGGCGCAGAACAGCATCGCCGTGTCGCTGGGGACTCTCAATTGCGACTCCAGCGACCAGAGACGCAAGCTGAACTCAGCGACGATGGGGCCCAGGACGTCGTGCCCGAAGGAGTGCGGCGACCGGCTCATGCGGTGCCCGTTCGCCCGCTTCGCACCGTGGCGAGGAGGAGCCTCGCGCGGTTCGCCGCTTTGCCGAGCATCCTCCGGCGGGAGCCTGCCCTGGGCAGGTGCACCGCGGTGCAGCCCGCCGCACGTGCCATGGCGACGTCGGCGTGCCAGCTGTCGCCCAGATGCAGCATCGATGAGGTCGGAGTCTGCTCGAGCTCTGCGACCCTCGCGAACATCCCTCCGGCATGTTTGGTCGATCCGAGGTCAGAGCTGGAGTAGACCGCATGAAGGGGGCTCCGGCCGACGACCTTGCCCAGGATGCGGTGCAGATCCCCGGCACTGTAGTAGGTGTCTGAGACGGCGACGACGCGCTTGCCGGATGCCGCTGCGCGTTCGAGCACAGACAGCAGCGGACGGTTCGCCGTCAGATGGTCGATGTCCGTGTCGACCTCGATGTCACGAAGCGTCTGCACGGCTGCGTCCTCGAGCCCGAGCGACGTTGCGATGGTCGCCCAGATCGCGGCAAGCGATGCGTCTCCTTCCGGCCGCTCCACCGCGACCGCGCGGTAGGCGCTGCTGTGAACGCTCCAGCGAAGACGGGTCAGGACCGCAGGATCGACGCCCACGATGGCGGCACCCCGACGGCATGCCTCCGCCAGTCGCCCATCCTGGACTGACGCGTCGCGAAGGAGCACCGTGTCGAACAGGTCCGTCGACACGATCCGGTGTGCCGGGTCGTCGATCGCGGAGATCAGCTGGTGTATGGACAATGTCCCTGTCCTCTCGGGCGATTGGAGGTCCGTGGATCATCAACGTCGTCGGGGACGTGTCAATCGTCTCAGTTCCGACGAGGCGAGCACGAAATCGCTCCGCCGGAGGACCAGGAAATCCCGTGCCGGCACCTTCATCACGCGTGATGCGGCGACGACGTTGAAGGTCGTGAGCACCACATTGGCGACGATGCTGGTCCACGCCGCCCCGATTGCCCCTGCGAGGGGTACGAGCAGGATGAAGACCGGGATGTAGATGGCGAGGGTGAGGGTCAGCCCGAGGCTGCGCAGTCCGGGACGGCCCCACGCCCCGAGTCCGGCGGAGGCCATCAGGCCCGGGATGCAGAGGAGTGCGGAGACCATGAGCATCCACGTCGGGATGATCGCCGCCTCGAAGCCGTCCCCGAACACCGGGCCCATCCACGCGGGAAGCGTCACGCCGATCGCGAGGCAGCCCGCCCCTCCGATCAGCACGCTGATCCTGCTCGTGGTGGTGATCTGTTGCGGGTCGTTGGTTCTGCTGTTGACACCGTAGAGCGCGTCGCGAACGGCAAGGGCGACGATCAGCGGAACGTCGGAGATCGTCGTCGCGACGATGTACAGCCCGAGCTCGGCGAGACTCGACAGCGGGGCCATGATGATCTGCCCGACGCGGGCGAGCACCATGCTCGCGACCGCGCCGATCCACATCCGGCTCCCGAACGACATGAGGGCACGCCCCACGTTGCCGGCGAACGGTTGGTCGGCGTCGCCCGCGGGCGGCACCGTCCACAGCCTCCAGTAGACGACGCCGGCGATGATCGGCGCGAGGCTGGTCACCAGGACGGCATTGAACACCGTCAGCTGGTCGAGGACGAAGAGGGCGCCCAGCACGACGATCCGCAGGGCGGCATTGACGACCCGCTCCGTCGCGACGGCGTTCCACATCTGGCGGCCCGAAGCCGCACCCCGGAAGATGGCGACGACAAGGGCCGGGATGACGAGCGCGGTCGCCAGGAGGATCAGGTCACCGAGCTCCGGGTCGCCGGTCGAAAGGAACGGTAGTGCGACCAGTACGAGGACGAAGCATGCGGCGCCGAGGACCGATGCGATGACAGCAGACCAGCCGACCGCGGGGCGAGTGATGCGCGGGTGCTTCGCGAGGTAGTAGGTGAGCGCCTCCGGCAGCCCCAGCGTCGCGACGGCGACAACGAGTGCACTGGGCGCGAGCGCGGCCGCGGCCGCACCGCGCCCGGCGACGCCGAGGCCCTGGGCCAGGATGGGCGCGGTCAGGACACCGGTCAGCGGCACCAGGAAGCTCGACGCCGTCATGAGGAGTACCGTTCGCCGGAACCCTGGCGAGGCTCCGGTGGTTTCAGTCACCGGACCAATGGTACCGGGCGCCCGCTTGCCGGGTTTCCGGCCGAGTCGGTGTCCGACACGGTGGGCGCCGGGGATTCTCGTGTCCGTAACAAAGTGCGGCTATCATCCCCAGGAGCTTCACAAACCCGAATTGTTCTCAAAGGAGGCCTCATCGTGGTCTCGCTTTCCCACGGTTCCCGAGTGGAAACCAACGATTGGCGGTCTGGCTACGCCCGGCGCCTGATCGTGACCGACCTGATCGCCCTCTCCTGGGCGGTGCTCGGTGCTCAGCTGATCTGGTTCGGTTTCGACGTGAGGGCGGTTGACGGCGGCGCGGCCGCCAGCTTCCTGGCCCTCAGCTACACGACGGTTTCGGTGCTCATCGTGCTGAGCTGGGTGCTGGCGCTGCAGTACTTCGGCAGCCGGGATGCTCGGGTGATCGGCACGGAGTTCACCGAGTACAAGCTCGTCGTCGTCGCGAGCCTCTGGACGTTCGCGCTGCTGGCGATCGCGGCGTATCTGCTCAAGATGGATCTTGCCCGCGGGTATTTCTTCACGGCCTTGCCGCTCGGCGTGCTTGTACTGCTGATCTCGCGCTGGATGTGGCGCCAGTGGCTCCGCCTCCAGCGCAGCAGCGGACGGTTCTCCTACCGACTGCTCCTCGTCGGGTCGGCGTCGAGCACCGTCCACCTGGCGCGCGAACTGCTCTCCCGGCCCGAGGCCGGATATCACGTCGTCGGCGTGTGCATACCGGATGAGCAGCCCACGCCGGCGCTGCTCGAGTTCGACGTCCCGGTCTGGACCGGCCTCGACGACCTCGTCGGCAAGCTGGAGGAGTCGGGCGGCGACACGGTGGCCATCACCGGAAGTGACCAGCTGTCGCCGAGCCGGGTGCGTGAACTGAGCTGGAGTCTCGAGCCGGGACGGAAGCACCTCATCGTCGCGCCGAGCCTCACCGATATCGCGGGTCCGCGGATCCACACCCGCCCCGTCGCGGGGCTCCCGCTGATCCACGTCGAGACACCCCGATACGAAGGCGCGAAGCACCGGTCGAAGCGCGCGTTCGATCTCGTCGGCTCCGCCATCCTGCTGTTGCTGCTCCTGCCGGTGTTCCTCGTCGTCGCCGCGCTGGTCAAGGCGTCGAGCAGGGGCCCCGTGTTCTATCGTCAGGAGCGGATCGGGCTCAACGGCGAGGCGTTTCGGATGTACAAGTTCCGCTCGATGCGTCCGAACGCCGATCAGGAGCTGGCGGCGCTCCTCCAGGCGCAGGGAACCAGCGAGACGCCGCTCTTCAAGGTCCAGAACGACCCCCGCATCACACCGGTGGGCCGGGTGCTCCGCAAGTACTCCATCGATGAGCTCCCCCAGTTGATCAATGTGCTGAAGGGCGACATGAGCCTCGTCGGCCCCCGCCCGCAGATCGCCGGCGAGGTCGCGCTCTACACGAGCGCTGCCACGCGTCGGCTGCTGCTGAAGCCGGGAGTGAGCGGACTGTGGCAGGTGAGCGGCCGGTCATCCCTCTCCTGGGAGGATGCCATCCGCCTTGACCTGTACTACGTGGAGAACTGGTCGATCACCGGCGACATCCTGATCCTGTTCCGCACTGCCCGGGCGGTGCTCATGCCCGGCGCCGACGCGCAGTAGTCGTCGTCCGAGTCGGCTCGTCCCCCGAGAGTTTACAAACTGGAAACATCCGGGCCCCCTTTTGGGGGACCGGGGACCACTACTGTGATGAGTGCGGTCCCGGGGGGCGCGACCGCAGACCCGATTCGCTCCATCTGAAGGATGTGTGCCTTCTCCATGCTCAAAAAGACCCTCATTGCGCTCGCCATTCTGCCGGTGGCGACGCTTGCGCTTCCCGTCGCTGCGACCGCCGTCGCCATCGACCACGCCGCCGAGGCCGCCGCCTCGACGGCGGGCGTCAGCCACTCTCAGGCTGCTGCCACCGCGACCACGGATGACCTGCTCGGCACCGCCGTCACGCTCTGGGGCGTGACCGGTGTCGTGGGCGTCGGTGGGATGATCGCGTTCGGAATTGCGGTCGGTCGCGTCGGCCGCACTCGCCCGGACGCGATCGCGATCGCGGCTCCCGGCACGCAGCCCAGCCTGGCCTGACCGCTCACCCCCAGCGCTGACACGTGCGCTGGAGGGCTCCGCGCTGCCCGGCGGGGGTCGTCCCCCGTTCGGCGCTCGCTACTTCCGCCCACGGCGGACGAGGCGCCGAACTTCGTGCCGCACCTGACGGATGTCCCCGGAGTTGAGCGCGAAGAAGGCGCTGGGCGGCACCGTCATGACTCGGGACGCCGCCAACACGTTGAACAGGGTCATCGCCACGTTCCCGGCGATTCCCGCCCATCCGGCGCCGACGGCTCCCCATGCCGGAACGAGCAGCACGAACAGGGGGACATTGACCAGCAGCGTGACGATCAGCCCGAGGCTCCTGAGGCCCGGGCGGCCCCATGCGCCGAGGCCGGCCGCCGCCATGAGCCCGGGGAGCGAGATCACCGCCGCGAGCAGCAGCAGCCAGGTCGGCACGGTCGCGTCCGTGAACTCCGCCCCGAACACCGGGCCGATCCACGCGGGCAGTGACACCCCGATCACCAGGCAGCCGACCGCTCCGACCAGCAGGCTGATCCGGCTCGTCGCCGTGATCTGGGCTGCATTGGTGGTCTTGCTGTTGACACCGAACAGCGTGCCCTGGATGGTGAAGGCCACGATGAGTGGCACATCGGCGATCGTGATGGCGACCACGAAGAGACCGAGCTCGGTCAGGTTGGAGAGCGGCGCCATGATGATCTGGCTGAGACGGGCGTAGACCATGCTGGCGACCGCGCCGATCCATACCCGGCTGCCGAAGGTCAGCAGGAGCTTCGCCAGCGGCCCTGCAAGGGGCTCGTCGACTTCGTGGCGCGGCGGGCGGGTGAAGAGCTTCCAGTAGACCACCCCGGCGACGAGCGGCGCGATGCTGCTGACCAGCACGGCGGTCAGCACGGTCAGTTCTCCGAGGATGAAGAGGACTCCGAGCCCGGCGATGCGCAGGATCGCGTTCGCCACCCGCTCGAGCGCGACCGCGGTCCACATCTGACGTCCGGTCGCCGCGCCCCGCATCATGTTGACGACGAGGGCAGGAATCACCAGCGCGGTCGCCAGCATGATGAGGTCCGCGAGATCCGCGTCGCCGACGGAGAGGAACGGCAGAGCAAGGAACACGGCGATCAGGCACACCGCGCCGAGCACCGCTGCCACGGCGGAGCTCCAGGCGACCGCGACGCGGGTGACCCGGGGATGCTTCGCCAGGTAGAAGGTGAGGGCCTCGGGAAGGCCGAGTGTGGCGATGCTGACCGCGAGGAGGCCTGGCGCCAGGGCTGCGGCGACCGCGCCTCGCCCCTCGGCGCCCAGGGCCTGCGCGAGAATGGGCGCGGTCAGGATGCCCGCGGCCGGAACGAGGAGGCTCGACGCAACCATCAGGATCATCGTCCGTCGGAAGGTCGGAGCCCCATCTGGCGGTCGGGTCACCCGCCCAATGTTAGCGGCAGCCCGATTCGCGGCGTCCGGCCGCGGTGCGCGCTCAGGTGTAGACACGGACGGAGTCGACGTAGAGGTCCACCACGTCGGACGTCCCCTCCAGGGCGATCGGGTAACCGCCCCCGAGCGCCAGGTTGAGCATGAAATAGAACGGCTCCGCCTCGTGCGCCAGGCCGGTCAGCCGGGCGACCCGCACACCGTCGATGAAGTACTCCACCGCGCCGGGCTTGATCCTGACCCCGTAGGTGTGCCAGCTGAGCGCCCAGTCGTCGTGCCCGTTGGGCCAGAGGCAGCGGATGTCGCCGGCGTCCTCACCGTCCGTCCAGTGGTGCATCGCATGACAGCTGGCCGTGGAATCGTGGCCGTAGAGTTCCACCGCGTCGACCTCCGCCTCCGAGGCGGCGCCACGCTTCGTCGCGCTCTCGGAGTTGAGCATCCAGAACGCCGGCCACGTGCCCTTCCCGGCAGGCGCAAGCATTCTGGCTTCGAAGTAGCCGTACTGAGCCGAGAACCCGGTCGCTCCGACTCTGAGCGACGAGAGAATGCCGCTCGTGTGACGCCGGTTCCAGCCGTTCGGGTCGGCTGCCGGGTCCGACGGCTCGGCGCGGATGCGCAGGTATTCTCCGCCGAGGGTCGAGATGCTCTCCGGGTTCGCCGCCGGGTCAACGAGCACCGCCTCACCGAATGTCGCGCTGCCCCAGTACGCCGGTTTGGTCGCGGCATAGACTGCGCCGTCTCCCCAGTGTGTGGCCGAAAGCGGTGAGCTGAACTCCTCGCTCCACTGCAGGGTCATGCCGGGCGGGGAGTGATCGACCGGCGCCGGCGTCCTGCCGCCGAGGTTGTAGAGCTGCACGTAGAGGGGAGTCGCCGCGCCGGCACTCGGGGGTGCACGATAGACGACCTTCAGCGCGGTCGGGCCGTGTTCGAGGCGGGCGGTGTCCACGAGGAGCGTGGCGATCCCGTTCGAGGCGGCCGTCGAGGACGCGACGGTCCCGATGCGCGCGGAGCCGTCGGCGAGCGGCAGCCGCGCCGTCGCATCCACGACGGTGCCCGGGTGCCCCTTCACGAGGATCGTTGCGGTGCCCGTCACCGACGCGCCAGGGGTGGGGCACAGCAGCGCGAGCGAACTGTCGGTGGTCGTCCCGGATGCCGACCCGGTGTGGCCGCAGTGCTGCACCGCAGGCGGTTGGGTCGCATAACCGGGTCCGGCCGGCGCCTTCCAGCGCGGAGGCGTCGTGCCTGCCGGGTACGCAGTGAATTCTCGCAGGCCGGGGCGAGCGACACCGATGGTGGGGTGCAGCCGCAGCTCCACCGACGTCGTCATCCGCGGCATGAAGGCGATCGTGGTGGGCTGACTCTCGCCTCCGGCGATGCCGCTCACCTTGACCACGCTCCCGTCGTCGAAGACGAGCTCGCCATGGAGCGCGGCGGCGGCGGAATAGGCCGGGTCGAAGAACGTCTCGCTCGGGCCGAACACCTGAACGCTGGCGATCTCCAGCGGGGACGGCCAGGACAGCGCGACGGAGGGGTGCCGGTCCATCGGGTTCGGGGCCCACTCGTTCCCCGTGGACCCGGTTGCCGGGTTGCCGTCGGAGAACGCCAGCGCACCCTCACCGCCGGCGTTGGACGACGCCTGTGCGACCGGAGGTACCGCGGCGGCGGACGCGAGCGGGGAGCCGGAGTCGTCGACACTCCAGTGCGACAACGGCGCGCTGGACTCGCTCGCGGCTGCCTCCAGGATCGTCAGGCTCGCTGCCGTGACCAGGCGCTGCGGGAAATCGACGTCGATGCTGCCATCGGCATCGGGCACAAGGTGCAGCGAACTTCCGTCGCTGAACGACAGCGCGGCACGTGTGATCACGGCGGCGGGATCATCCGGACCGACGATGCTCACGTGATTGACCAGGGTGGGTTCCGGCCAGTGGAGATCCAACGGCGGAGCCGCCGGTGGCGCTTCGGCCGGCTGCGGCGCCCCGGCGGGGGCAGTGCTGCCAGGGTCGTCGGCTGTGCCGGACGCCGGCGGGGCGGCGTCGGCATCGACGGTGCCGGCCGACGGCGGTGCGGGTTCCGGGGCGTCCGTGAAGACCGAAGCGGCCGCCTCAGGCGCGCCCCACGCGGCCGCGCTGCCGGATTGGTGCTCCGGGTTCAGTCCCCCGACGGGAGCGAGTGCAAGGCACCCCGCACCGATCGCCACCATCGCGGCGGCGGCCGTCGCTCTCCTGTATCGCACGTCCGTCCCCCCACACGGGCCCGTCGGCACGCCGCGGATCCGCTCCCCTGAGCCCGAATGCTAACGGTGCGGCCGGATCGGTCGCGGGAGGCACGCGGTGTCGAGTGATCCTCAGCGGTCAGGTGTACACCCGGACGTAGTCGACGTAGAGGTCGACGGTCTCACCGCTCGGCGAGAGATCCACGGGCCAGCCGCCGTCGAGCGCGAGATTGACCAAGAAGTAGAACGGCTCGGAGGAGTGCGAGAGATCGGTGAAGGTGCCGATCTCGGAGCCGTCGATGTAGAAGATCGCCTTGCCCGGAAGGACGCGCACTCCGTAGGTGTGCCAGGCCATCCCCCAGTCGTCGAAGCCGTTGGGCTGAAGGCATCGGATCTCGCCGCCCCGGTCCTCTCCCCCGGCCCAGTTGTGGATCCCGTGGCAGCTGCCCATGGTGTCATGACCGTAGAGCTCGACCGCGTCGACCTCGGCGGTGGTCTCCGACACCTTGGTTGCGCTGTTCATGTTCATCATCCAGAACGCCGGCCACGTCCCGCGCCCGGGCGCACCGAGCATGCGTGCCTCGAAGTATCCGTACTGAGCGCCGAAGCCCGATGCACCGACGTCCATGGACGAGAGGATGCCACTGACGTGCTCGCGGTCGAAGCCGTTCGGGTCCTCCCGTCCCTCAAGGGGGCTCACCCGGATGCGCAGGTACTCCTCGGCGAGCGTGGCCAGCGCCTTCTCACCCAGCGCGGGGTCGGCGAAGACGGCGGCACCGAACTCGGACGGGCCCCAGTACTCCGGCTTTGTCGCAGCGTAGGTCGCGTCGTGGCCGAGCTTCGACACCGACAGGGGATCGCGGAACTCCTCCTCCCATTGGAGCGTCATGCCCTCGGACGGAGAATCGGGCGGTTTCACCGACTGCCCGCCCTCGTTGTACAGCTGAACGTAGAGCGGAGCGCCGAGCCCGTTCGAGAAGTCGCCGGTGGTCGCGGACAACCTCACGTTCAGCGGCCCGTGCGCGAGTGATGCGGTGTCGAAGGTCAGTGTCGCACGCCCCGAGTCGTCGGCCGTGGCGGTGGCGACGCGTGCGATTGCGCCCTGGCCGTCCTCCCCCCCGACGGGCTCGAACGCTTCCGCAACGATCGACGTCCCGGCCGGAGCTGCGGCCACGATGACCGCCTCGTCGCCGACGGTCGCCCCAGGAGTCGGGCAGACGAGCGCGATGCGGTCGGAGTCGATGTCGCCGAATGGTTCGCTGTCCGGCTCGCACTGCTCCGCGGGTGGCGGCTCGACGGCGTAGGTCGAATCGGAGGAGGCCGGCCAGCGCGGTGGCGTGACCCCGGATTCGTAGATCGCGACTTCGCGAAGCCCGATCTCGGCGGCCGGGATGGTCTTGTCGAGCTCCAACCGGACCGAGGAGGCCATCCGCGGCATGAAGCTCACCGTCGTCGGCTCACCGCCTCCGCCCGCGATCCCGCTCACGCCCACCACGCTGCCGTCTCCGAAGACGAGCCGGCCATGAAGGGGTGCCGCCGCCGTGTAGCCCGGGTCCGTCCATGTGCCGCTCGGACCGAAGATCTGCGCACTCGCGACCTCCCGTGGCGCGCCCCAGTCGAGCGAGACCCAGGATTCGTCCTCTGACGGATCCGCGGCCCACTCCGCACCGGTCTCCCCTGAGGCGGCATCACCATCGATGAGGTCGTCGCCTGCGGACCCGTCGGCGTCCGACGAGGTGGCGACTGTCACATCGCCGATCGAGGCGCCGCTCGCTCCGTCGCCGTCGCCGTCGTCGAACGTCCAGGACGCCAGGCCGACAGCGTCGGACTCTGACGGAACCTTGGCGAAGGTCAGTCTCGCCGTGCTGATCGTGCGCTCTGGGAACTCCAGGTCGATGTCCCCCTGGTCGTCCGCCGTGAGGTGAAGGAAGCTTCCGTCCCCGAACGCCATCGTGGCGGTGTCGAACGTCAGCGAAGGGTCGTCCGCGCCCTCGATGTGCACCCGGTCGACGGTCGTCGGCTCCGGCCACACCATGTCGAGCCAGGCGCCCTTGGTCTCGCCGTCACTGGTCCAGACGGTGCCCTCCCCCTCGGTCGGGACGAGCAGTGCGTTGGCATCCCCGGCAGAGGTCGACGAGGCGACGATGTGAAGCCGGTCGTCGTCCGGCCGGTTCAGGTTCGAGACGACCACGGCCGATGTGGCCAGCGTCGCGGTGCCGACGATCGCCGCACCGACGATGACGATGCGCCGCTTCCGGTCCATGACATTCTTTCCGCGGCTCGTCCAACCGGTATGGTGAGCCCTCGCGCTCGGGGTGGCGGCATTCAAAGCTGTGGAGCAGGGTCGTCTCATCGGCCGCGTTCGCGTGCGCCAATTGTAGACCGGCCGGCCTGTGGTTCCGTCCCGGTCAGATGCGGCCGGGTCACGAGGTGATGTCACAAGTTCCGCATCCGGCTGCTGCAGCCGTGCCAGACTCGTCTGGAACATCAATCCCGGTGCGTCCTCACACCCGGGCGGAAGCCATTCGGAGAACACTGTGACGACCCTCACGCCGCTGCTCCTCGCCGTGATGCTCTTCGCAGCCGTCACGCGGCACGGGTACTGGCGAGCGCTGGCGATCGGCGGGGCGACCCCGGTCGGCGCGGGGCTCTTCCTGAACGGTGTGGCGCTCCCCACGTTCTACCTCGCAGCGGTCGGTGCCCTGCTCGGCGTCGCTGTGAGATTCCTCGGGCGCACCCGCCGCACGGAGCGCCTCAGCTATGCGCTCTTCCCGGGTGCGGTGCCGCTGCTGCTCTTCGCCGTCTGGGCGATCTTCGTGACGCTGGTCGCCCCGCTCATCTTCGAGGGCACCGAGACGCTGAGGTCCGACGGCACGACGCAGGAGCTGCAAGCCGGGACGCTGACGACTTCGAACATCGCGCAGATCCTCTACCTGCTGCTCGGACTGGCGGTGGTCTTCTTCCTGGCGAGGACGCCGGGGCTGGGGCCGCAGGTCATCGGCTGGGCAGCGACCCTCGTCACCGTGCTGTCGTTCTGGAGGTACCTGAGCATCTCCTTCGGTCTCCCATTTCCCGAGGGCCTGTTCGACAACTCCCCGCTCTTCGTGAAGATCGAGACGGAGCCCGGTGGCGCGCCGCGCTTCCGGGGCATCCTGTCGGAGCCGGCGGGTCTCGCAGGCACCTGTCTCGTCTCGATCGCCTATTCGCTGTCACGAGCGACCCAGGTGGCAGGACTGCATCGAGCGGGTGTGCTGACGGTGGCGGCGATGGCGGCGTTCATGGCGAGCATCTCCACCTCCGCCACGTTCGTGGTCGCCAGCGTCGCGCTCGTGGTGCTGGTCGGCCTCACCTTCCTCGCGCACATCTTCATCAAGCGCGGGGGGCTGCCGCGTCTGGCCATTCTCGCGGCGACGGCCGCCGCCGTCGCGGCGCTCTGGGTGCTTCCCTGGGCCGCTGAGACCGTGGAGCAGGTGGTGGACCAGAAGGTTTCGTCGTCGTCGTTCGAGGACCGCTCCGGCGCCGACGAGCGCTCGTACGGGATCGTCTTCGAGACACTCGGGTTCGGCGTTGGCCTCGGCGCGCACCGGCCGTCATCCTTCGTCGCCGCCCTGCTGAGCACCACGGGAATCGTGGGAACCGTGCTCTTCGCATCGGCCGTCTGGGCGATCGTCCGAAGCGCGATCCCCTACCGGGAGTTCCGTCCGGTCATCTGGGCGCTGACCGCGGTGCTGATCACGAAGGTGATCGCGGGGCCGGACCTCGGGGACACGAGCGGGGTCCTCTGGATGTCACTGGGCGCCCTCGCCTATGCAGGAATGAACGCCGGGCGTTCACCATCGCTGACCGTTCCCGAGCTGCGTCGCGCACGTCACTAGGCCGCCTGGTCCGCGCGGGGGCTGCCGCGATCGAGGGATCAGCCGGGGAGATCCCCGGGCTGCCGGCGATGCTGTCTTCCGAGCTGTCTTCCGATCACAGCGGGCTGAGCTCGCCCGCCCGGGCACGGGCGGAGAGATCGATCTCCCGGACGTTCTCGAGCACAACGCTGATCGATGCGGCGCGGACCCCGGCCAGCAGCTCCATCGCATAGAGGTATGACGAGCGTTTGGTGGATCCCGCCTCGATCACGACCAGTGCCGAATCGGCCTGCGCGGCGATGACGGCGGACTCGGACCGCTCGATCACCGGAGGGCAGGCGAGAAGCACGTAGGCGTAGTCACGCTCGAGCTCGTCGAGCATGTCGGCCATCTGCGGCATGCTCAGCAGCTGCGCGGTTGTGCCGTCGGCGGCACCGGCTGGAATGGTGAACACGTTCTCGGCTTCGGCCGGGGTGGTGGCGTCCGCAACCGTGGCCGAGCCTCGCAGCACGTCGGCCAGCCCCAGCGCGGCCTGGACACCGTCCTTGGTGGAGCCGGAGCGCCGGAAGTCGACGTCCACGACGACCACTCGCGAGCCGATCTCGCCGATCGCCGCCGCCAGCTGACGAGCCACGGCCATCGCGTTCGCCCTGCTGTCGACGCCCGCCACGGCGATCGACCCGCCGGTCCGCGTTCCGAACTGGAGGTTCGCACGCAGCGTCCGGAACGCCTCGACCCGTGCATCGCCTGCGCCGCGCCGGAAGCCACGGGCACGTCGGCTCGGAATCGTGGTCTGGCTCGCGAGGCCGCTCGAGCGCGGCAGATCGCTCAGCGTGCGGATCCTGGTGTCGATGGAGTGGGCGACGATGAGCCCGGCGAGTCCGAGGGCGAATCCGACCACGCCGCCGACCATCACGTTGTAGCGGGGCTGCGGGCTCACCGCCACGGTCGGCACCTCCGCGGCTCCGACGACGCTGACCACGACGGGTGAATCGACCGGGACAGGGGTGCCCGGCGTCGCCGGCGCGGGCTGCTCGTTCGCGGCCTCCAGCCGGGCGACCTCGGCGGACAGCGCCTGCGCAACGGTGTTCACCCAGGCCGCGACCTGCTCGGGATCGCTGCCGCTGCCATTGATGTCGATCAGGCTGGTGTTGAGCTGCAGAGCGGGCTCGATGGCCCCTCGCAGCTGATTCACGGTCGTTCCGTCGTTCAGCTCCTCCACCGCGCGCTCCAGCACCGTGCTGGTCTCGATGAGGCCGACGTAGGACGCCGCCCGTTCCCTCGCGAACGCGCTGCCTGCCTGCCGCTCCCCGACCGTCCCCGCACCGACGCTCGTCACATAGACTGTTGAGACCACCTGGTACGTCGGCGTGGCGATCGCGGCCAGGGCCAGACCGGCGAACGCTCCGAGGACCGCGAGAAGGGCGATCAGCCACCAGCCGCGCCGGATGATGCGGATGTAGTCGTGAAGGTTCATTCGGCCTCAAGGGTCTCATGTCGACATCCGCGAAACCGCCTCCTGGCACCCGGGTGTCGTGCTGTACACAGACGGTAACAGGTTGCACGGTCGCCGGGCGGGCATGGCCGCTCCGGCGGCGGGTACCCTGGGTACAGCGCGCCCGAATCGCGGACGGAAGGATGCCGACGGTTGGCTGTTCCGAACCTGCCCTTGCTGGCACGACGTCTGCGCTTCGACAGCGTCGAATTCGTGAAGGCACATCTGCGCAGAGTCTGGAAGGCCCGGGAGCTGGTGCCGGGTGATGTCCGCCCGTCTCTCGCCGACGCGGGCATCGTCGCGGTCATGGCGGTTCGGAACGAGGTGGGGAGGCTGCCGAGCCTGCTCGCGTACTACCGGGGGCTCGGCGTCGACCACTTCATTCTCATCGACAACGGGTCCGCGGACGGCCTCGATGATCTGATCTCGGGCGAGCAGGACATCTCCTGGTACCGGTCCGCCGGGGAGTATCGGCGGGCGCGGTATGCCAACGACTGGGTGAACGAGGTGCTCCACCGGCATTGCGACGGCAAGTGGGTGCTCTATGTCGACGCCGACGAGTTCCTCGACTTCGCGGCGGGCACCGCCACGACCCTGCCCGAGCTGTGCGCCCTGCTGCAATCGCGCGGGCAGCGGGCGCTGCACGCGCTGCTGCTCGACATGTACAGCGAGCGGCCTGGCGAGGAGAACGTGGTGACCCCGGGCGGCGACCCGCTTGGCGTGTGCCGGTTGTACGATGCGTCGGGCTACGTCTCGGACAAGGACCCGGCGACCGGCACCACGTGGATCAAGGGCGGCGTCCGGGGTGAGCTGTTCGATGACGTGTGGGACGGGCCCGCGCTCAACAAGACGCCGCTCGTCCGTTGGCGGCGAGGGTACGCCTTCCTGAAGTCAGCACACGAGCTCTGGCCGCGCTCGCTCAATCAGCAGTCGGCGCAGCCGCAGAGCGTTCTGCTCCACCTGAAGTTCACGTCCCTGTCGCTGGCGAAGATCGCGCAGGAGGACTATCGCGAGCAGCACACCAGCGAGTACGCGGCGTACGACGACCTGCAGGATCGCGTGTTCCTCAGCGACCGCACCCGCACCTATCGCGGCGCGGACGGCCTCGTGGAAGAGGGACTCATCGCGCCGGTGGTATGAGGCCGAGGTCCCGTCCCGAGGCGATCTCAGAACTCCAGCATCCGCTCCGGGGTGAAGCGGCCGCGCATCGCATCGAGCAGGGCGGCCGCGTTGCCTTTCAGCCGCTCCCGTCGCCAGCCTGCGTCGGGTCCGGCGACGGCCAGAACCAGATTCTTGCCGCAGCGCGGGACGATCTCGCGGAACGCCAGCCACGCCGGAAAGCTCCCCTTGTGATGCAGGTACAGGGGGTTCATCATCTGGGAGTAGCCGAGCCGGGTATGAGCGACCCGGCCGCCGGACTTCACGCCGCGGTGCACGATCACGCAATCCTCGACCTTGGCCAGTCGCCCGCGACGCAGTAAACGGCGTGCGAAGTCGTGGTCCTCCAGCCACGAGTACAGCGGGAGGCGCTCGTCGAATCGCTCTCCTCCGGCGTCGGCAGGCCGGTACGCGAAGTTGCAGCCGTACAGCTCACGGCTCGGCGCCCAGCGGCGCCTCGCCGGTGTACGACCGCTCTCGGAAAGGGCGGCCTCCGCCTCCGGTCGCGGTATCTCGTCGCCGGCCGCTCCGTCCAGCAGGACCCGGCCGGTGATGCCGACGACCTCGGGATGCCGCACGAAGAACCGGACACCGTGCTCCAGGTAGTCCTCACGCACGACCGCATCATCGTCGAAGAAGAACACGAAGTCGGCGTCCGGCACGGCGGCGAGCCCGGCGTTGCGCTGGGCGGTCAGACCTCGGTCGAACACCACCTGCACGCCCGGTGGCGTGCCGTGCTCCGGCAGGCTGGCGCGATCGGGAACCGACACGACGAGTGTGTGGGCGCGTGTCTGCCTGGCCAGGTCGGCGATCGTCTCGCCGAGGAGGGCGGGTCGTCCCGCGGATGCGAGGACGACCGCGACCCGGTGTCCGTCGGTTGCGGATTCGTCAGCCATTCTTCCTCGTGTCCTCTGCTGCAGGATGCGCCTCGATCGCAGTTCGTGCCGGCGGAGTGCTCCGGCCCGAGCCGATGGTCGCCGTGGCCGCGATCGTCGCCGCGCTCGCCTCCCAGCTGAAGCGGTTCGGATCGATTCTTCCAGTGCCCGGTGGAAGTCCGTCCGCGACCTCGGCGATGGCAGCGGCGACACTTGCGGTGGAGGTGGGGTCGACGTAGGTGGCCGCGTCCTGACAGATCCACCGGAACACCTCGAGGTCGGAGACGATCAGTCGCGGGGTGCCGGCTGCGGACGCCTCGACGAGCGGCAGGCCGAACCCCTCCGCGAGGCTGACGAACACGACGGCTGCCGCTCCGCCGTACAGTGCGCGGAGCTCGTCATCGGAGACGTAGCCGGCGAGCTGCACCTCGGCAGGCCACGCGACCGCGGCATCCCGGTAGATGTCTGCGCTGCCGCCCACGACGACGAGCGGGAGTGCGGCACGCTGCGCTTCGGAGAGCTCGGCATAGGCCGCAGCCAGCCGCGACAGGTTCTTGCGGGGCTCGAGGCTGCCGACCGTCACGAGGTACCGCCCGGGGGTGAGTCCGCGGACGGCGAGGGCGTGCGGGTCCTTGGGACCGGCTTCGGAGAAGACCGGACTGGGCGCGTTCGGAGCGACCCGAACGTGCGCGTTCGGCCACTGCTTCCGCACCTGCGCGGCAACGGGCTCACTGACCGTCACGATCGCCTTGGCGGTCGACATCTGCAGCCGTTGCAGCGGGGCGTGCGTCAGCTGGTAGGTGCGGGAGAACCACTCCGGGTGCTCGATCACGAACAGGTCGTGGACCACGAGCACATGCCGGGGGTGCCACAGTGGTGCTCTCGCTGTCATCGAGATGAGCACACCCCGCCGGCTGCGGAGCGGGAGCACGGTCTGCACCCAGAGCCAGGTGTGCAGCTTCGACCTCGCCCAGAAGCCCTCCGGGCGGAGCCGGACGAAGCCGGCCGGCAGACGATCGGAGATCTCCGTCGCATACCGCTGCTGCCCGCTCACCCGCTGGGGGCGGAACGCTTCGTTCACGTACACGCGCCGTGGCCGCTTCACGCGCCGACCCATCCTTCGACCTCTCGCACGAAGCGTTCCCGGGAGAAGGTGCGGGCCCGTTCAAGCCGGTCGTTCCGCTGGGTCGCCATTGCGTCCCGGACCGCCTGCTCGACGTCGCGGTCCGAGGCGAAGTCGGTCAGCGCGCCGGTCACCCCGGGAACGACGGACTCCGCCGCGCCACCGATCGCGTTCGCGACGACGGGTGCCCCGGCGGCCATCGCCTCCACGGGCATGATGCCGAAATCCTCCACCGCAGGAAACACGAAGACCGAGCATCGCCGGTACAGGGCGTAGAGCATCGGCGTGGATGGCGACAGCACGAACTGCACCGGCACAGAGCTCCGCTCGGCACGGGCTCGAAGGAAGTCGAGCTCCGGCCCATTGCCGGCGATCACGACCGGAAGACCGGATACCTCACCGGCACGGATCGCCTCTTCCAGTCGTTTATAGGGGATGAACCGCGAAGCTCCGAGCACGAACTCGGGCGGCAGGGAGTCGAGCACCTGCGTCTCGTCTGGACTCGACTCCGCGGCCCAGTCCTCGGTCTGCTGGATTCGGGTCACCTCGACCGGTGGGTGGATCACCCGCGCCTCCACACCCCAGGCATCGGCAACCCTGCGCCGTACGAACTCGCTGTTCGTGGCGAACTCCCGCGTCTCGCGCGCCCGGCGCCGGTCGAGTGGTTTCAGCGCCGCGGCGACGGATCGCGCGATGGGCCCAGAACCCCGCCGGTCGAGCTCCGGCGTCCAGATGTACCGGGCAGGGCTGTGGACGTACACGTAGCGCCGCACGTCTCGCTTGTCGAACCGCACATGGTGTGCGAAGAGGTGCGAACTGACCAGCGCCCAGTCGTAGTCCCTTCCCGGCCGCCGAGCCCAGGTCGCCGGCATGAAGGGCAGCGCAAGCGCCTTGCTCTTGCGAAGGGGCGTGCGAGCGAGCCACGACTCCCGCACTCGGCGGGGATCGAAGCGCCCGGTCGAGTCGTTCCAGAGGCAGAGGATGTCGGCATCGGGGTAGATGTCCGCCATCACCTGAAGCACATTCTCCGAGCCGCCGGACTGCGCGATCCACTCGTGGACCAGTACTCCGGTCACGGGCGGCCTGAGCGGATCGGGACGGGCACGATCGGCGCGATTCGGGTCATCGCTGCATCACCTGCTTCTCGGGACGGGCGCGGGCATCTCGACTGTGACCCTACCTGACGCGCGGTTGCGCTCCGGGCGTGCGTGCCGGGGCAGTCAGTGGTTGTAGCGCCGGCGGATCAGTCTCCTGGCAAGAGGTCGAGGTGCAATGAGCGTCACCACCGACCAGGCCGCGATGAGCAGGCGGGTCGTGAGATCCTCCGGGCCGGGATGCAGCGGTGACCTGACGGCGTCCCACAGCATCCGGGCCCGCGTGTCCCCAGGCAGGCCCGGGGGTTCCGGGGACAGCCGCACGGCGGCGATCCGGAGCTGCAGCAGCTCACGGCTGCGGCGGAGGGGGCGCTCGTCGGCCGGTGCACGGCCGTTCCCGCGGACGCGGGTACTGAAGAGATAGCGGGCGCGGGCACGCTCGACCTCTCGCCGGAAGCGGCTTGGGTCGTTGAGCAGATTGCTGTCGTTCCGCCCGTGCACCCGGTAGAGGCCGAGCGGTTGGGGGATGGTGAGCACGTCACCGAGGAATGGAGCGGCGGCAAGGCACGCGGAGTCGGAGAACTGGCCCGTGGAGTCGTCGAGCGGGAAGATCCGCTCGAGGAACGACCGCGCATAGGCGTTGCCGGATCCTGGCGGCGTCGGATACGCGGTGGTCTCCTCTGCCCAGCGCCGGATCTCATCCGGCGACGGAGCCGTCCGGTACTTGGGGAACACCGATCCCAAGGGTCGATCCTGGCTGTCGACCCGTTTGAGCTGGAACTGCACCTTGCTCACGCCAGGCCGCCAGATCTTGGCGAGCTCGGGCGCAAGCGACGGCACCAGCATGTCGTCGGAATCCAGGAACATGACGACATCGCCAGTGGACATCGCGAATCCGTTGTTGGAGGCGACCCGCTGCCCCATGTTCTCCTGCAGCAGGACACGGATCCTCGAGCCGAAGCCGGCGATCACCTCCCGGGACGAATCGGTCGAGCCGTTGTCCACCACGATGACCTCGACGTCCGGCCACTCGAGCGCCAGTGCGCTGTCGATCGATCGACCGACGAAATCGGCGTAGTTGTAGTTGCAGATGATGACGCTTATCCGTTGCACGGGGCGTCCCCTTCCTCGATCACACGAACCAGCTGGTGGGGGCTAATGCCGGAATGCAGGTTCGGCGCTCGCTGCGGAACAGGCCGAGACGATCCGCCGGATGAGGTCCGCCGTCTCCTCCCAGCCCTGGACCGCGTGGCACCGGATGCCGGTTGCCTTCACCGGGAAGTCGTTCCCGTCGCGGTCGAGCCGATCGCCGACGAAGAGCATCTCATCCACGTTCATCCCGGTGAGGGTGACGAGCTTCCGGATCCCGTACGCCTTGTCGATCCCCCGACGGGTGATGTCGATGGAGGTGGAGCCGCCGGAGCGCACCTCCAGATCCGGCAGATCCCGCGCGACCGCCGCTCGAAGTGCCCCCTTCTTCTCCCCCGTCGGATCCCAAGCGCGCTTCGCGTCAACCGGTGCCGCTTGACCGAGGGCGGAGAAGGTCACCTGCGACCCACGGTTCTCGAGGATGGGGCCCCAGGTCTTCTGCTCCCAGAGGTCCAGCTCCTTGGCCCTGGCCGTCAGTGAGGCGAGCGCGGCATCGATCTCGCTCTCGGTGAGGTTCTCGGCATACTCCTGGCGCCATCCGGAGCCGTCGTACCGCCAGTACTGCGTGCCGCACGTGGGCATCAGATGCAGGCGCCGGAGCAGCGCTCCGTCGGCATCGTCGAGGCGGTCGACGAGCTGCAGGCGGAATTGGGAGATCTGTCCGCCCGATATGACGCACACCTCGACGAGGCCGAGCAGTGCTCGCAGGGCGTCCAGCATGGGCTGCTCGACCGGCGACTTGGAAGGTGCCAGCGTGTCGTCGAGGTCGAAGGCGACGAGGCGAGGATTCCAGTCTGCAGTCCAGGAGTCCTCGACTCGGGCCCAAGAGTCGTCGGCGGTGTTGAGGTGTTCGGGTGCACCGTGCATCCGCCCATTCTGCCCGAACCGCCTGGCGGAGGAGGGGACTGATGGTGGTCACAGCATCGCGGGCGGCGCCGTGCGACGTGAGGTGCCGGATCCCCGGCGCGCCCGGCAAACCAAATACGCTGGTGATCCCGACATCCGACGGGTGCCGGCGACAGGCGGGAGTAGGGCTCTGTGCGTGGGATCATCCTCGCCGGTGGATCCGGCACGCGATTGCACCCGATCACGCTGGGCATCTCGAAACAGCTCGTGCCGGTGTACGACAAGCCGCTGATCTACTACCCGCTCTCGACGCTGATCAACGCGGGGATCACGGACGTCCTCGTGATCACGACGCCGGACGACGCACCGCAGTTCCAGCGGCTCCTCGGCGACGGCAGCCGATTCGGCATCTCCATCAGCTTCGCGACGCAGCCTCGCCCGGAAGGCCTCGCGCAGGCGTTCCTCATCGGCAGGGACTTCATCGGCGGCGACACCGTCGCGCTGATCCTGGGTGACAACATCTTCTACGTTCAGGGTCTCGGCAATCAGCTGAAGCGCTTCGACGGGATCGACGGCGGCGCCATCTTCGCCTACTGGGTGGCCGAACCGAGCGCCTACGGCGTGGTGGAGTTCGACGACGCCAACCGCGCGGTCTCGCTCGAGGAGAAGCCCGCGGCTCCGAAGAGCAATTACGCGGTGCCCGGGCTGTACTTCTACGACAGCGAGGTGGTGGAGATCGCGGAGCGATTGCAGCCGTCGGCGCGCGGGGAGCTTGAGATCACCGACGTCAACACCACGTACCTGACACGCGGGAAGCTGCACGTGGAGGTGCTGCCCCGGGGCACCGCGTGGCTGGACACCGGGACCTTCGACTCCCTGAGCGACGCGGGCGAATTCGTGCGCACGATCGAGCGCAGGCAGGGCCTGAAGGTCGGCGCGCCGGAAGAGGTCGCCTGGCGCCAGGGGTTCCTCTCCGACGACGAGCTGCGGGACCGGGCGGAGAAGATGGTCAAGTCGGGATACGGGAAATACCTCCTTGGACTGCTCGACGGCGGGCGCCGCGAATGAGGTCGATCGTCGTCACCGGCGGAGCCGGGTTCATCGGCTCGAACTTCGTGCACCACGTGCTGCGCAACACCGACCTCACCGTGACCGTGCTCGACAAGCTGACGTACGCGGGCAACGTCGCCTCACTGGAGGGGCTGCCGCCGAACCGGTTCACGTTCGTCCGTGGCGACATCGCCGACGACGAGCTCGTCGATGAGCTGGTCGGCACGCACGATGCCGTCGTGCACTTCGCCGCAGAGTCGCACAACGACAATTCGCTGCACGACCCCGCCCCGTTCCTCCAGACGAACGTGATCGGCACCTACACGCTGATCGAGGCCTGCCGGCGGCACGGGACCCGGTTCCATCACATCTCGACGGACGAGGTCTACGGCGACCTGGAACTCGACGACCCCGAGCGGTTCACCGAGTCGACGCCGTACAACCCGTCCAGTCCCTACTCGTCGACGAAGGCCGCCTCCGACCTACTGGTGCGGGCCTGGGTGCGATCCTTCGGTCTGCGGGCCACGCTCAGCAACTGCTCCAACAACTACGGTCCGTATCAGCACGTCGAGAAATTCATCCCCCGCCAGATCACGAACGTGCTCACCGGCGTTCGACCGAAGCTGTACGGCGCCGGGGAGAACGTGCGTGACTGGATCCACGCCGACGATCACTCTTCAGCGGTGCTGACCATCCTGACGTCCGGAGTCCTCGGCGAGACGTACCTCATCGGTGCGGATGGGGAGCAGAACAACCGGGCGGTCGTCGAGCTCATCCTCGAGCTGGTCGGTCAGCCGGCCGATGCATACGATCACGTCGTCGACCGGGCGGGGCACGACCTCCGCTACGCCATCGACTGGTCGAAGCTGCGCACCGAGCTCGGCTGGCGGCCCCGCTTCAGCGACTTCCGCGCAGGGTTGGAAGCGACCATCGCGTGGTACCGCGACAACGAGGCGTGGTGGGGGCCGCAGAAGGCCACGACGGAGGCGAGATACGCCGCCCAGGGACAGGTCGCTCTGGATGCCGCGGAAGGACGCGTCCAGTGAGCGGCGACATCACCGTCGCGCCGACGAGCATTCCGGGGCTGGTGGTGCTCGACATCCCGGTGCACGGCGACAACCGCGGCTGGTTCAAGGAGAACTGGCAGCGCGAGAAGATGACCGCGGCCGGCCTGCCCGACTTCGGTCCCGTCCAGAACAACGTGTCCTTCAACACCGCGGCCGGCACCACCAGGGGAATCCACGCCGAACCGTGGGACAAGCTCGTATCGGTGGCCGCCGGCCGGATCTTCGGCGCCTGGGTGGATCTGCGCGAAGGGCCGCACTTCGGAACCGTCTTCACCGCAGAGGTCGACCCGTCCAGGGTGGTCTTCGTGCCGCGAGGCGTCGGCAACGCATACCAGACGCTGGAGCCGGACACCGCCTACACCTATCTGGTCAACCACCACTGGAGCCCCAGCGCCGAGTACACGTTCGTGAACCTCGGCGACGAGACGGTGGCCATCGACTGGCCGATCCCGCTGGCGCAGGCAGCGGTGAGTGACAAGGACAGGGCGCACCCGAGGCTCCGCGACGTCGCCCCCGTGCCGCCGCGTCGGATCCTCGTGCTCGGGGCCGATGGCCAACTGGGCCGTGCCCTTCGCCTTCTGCTCCCGGACGCGGAGTTCGCCGGACGGCGTGCTCTGGACCTCAGCGAACCCCGCGCCCTGGACGGCCGCACCTGGCGCGATTACGCGGTGGTCATCAACGCGGCCGCGTACACGAAGGTGGATGAGGCCGAAACGCCCGAGGGCCGCGCTGAGGCCTGGGCGAGCAACGTCCGTGGTCTCGCACGGTTGGCCGCCGTCTGTCGCGAGCACCGGATCACCCTGGTGCACCTCTCTTCCGACTACGTCTTCGACGGCAGGCGGGCCGTTCACGGCGAGGATGAGCCGCTCACGCCGCTAGGTGTCTACGGTCAGACGAAGGCAGCCGGTGACGCGGTCGTGGGCTCGCTCCCCTGTCACTACATCGTCCGGACCAGCTGGGTCATCGGCGACGGGAACAACTTCGTCCGCACGATGGCGGCGCTCGGCGACCGCGGGATCGACCCGGCGGTCGTGAGCGACCAGGTCGGCCGGCTGTCGTTCACCGGCGACATCGCCGCCGCGATCCTGCACCTCCTCGGCACCCAGGCGCCGTTCGGCACGTACAACGTCTCCAGCGGAGGCGAACCCGCTTCGTGGGCGGACATCGCCAAGCGCGTGTTCGCGCTGCGCGGGCACGACCCCGACCGGGTCACGCCGGTGACCACCACGGAGTACTTCGCGTCGCGAGCCGCCGCGCCGCGTCCGCTGAACAGCGTTCTCGACCTGACGAAGATCGAGGCGAGCGGTTTCGCGGTTCCGGACTGGAATGAACGGCTGGAGCGCTACCTCCGCGCCCTCCCCTGAAGGCCGTGAACGCATCCCGCGTAGGGTGGGCGCGTGGCTTCCCCGTTCGAGCGCAGCGCGATCGACGCGTACCCCACGAAGCCCGCCTGGGACGCCGTCGCGACCGAGATCCTCGGATCGATGCTGGACCGCTGGCACCTGTCGGAGGCGCACGTGTTCCCCGCCACCGCAGCGGCCGTCGTCGCCGCCGTGCGGCGTCAGGACGGCTCGCCGGCGGTGCTGAAGATCGGATTCCCGCATGAGGAGGCGATCTGGGAGGCTGTGCTGCTTGACGGGCTCCCGGCAGACCTGGCGCCGAGCGTGCTGGACCAGGACGCATGGTCGTGGGCGATGCTCCTGGAGCGGCTCGACCCAGGCACCACGCTGGCGGACGCCGGCATCCCCGACATCGAGGCGGTCGGCATCGGAGCGGAGCTGCACCGCCGTCTCCTGGCCGCTCCCCCGCCATCAGGCGTGCCGGCACTGGCAGAGCAGTATCGCCCGTTCGTCGACCGGCTGGCTGAGGACGCCGCCGGTGCGCTGCTGCGGGACGCTGGGGTCGCGGAGGGCGCCGGGAACGAGGCGATCGACGAGTTCGACCGCCTCTGCAGAACCGCACCGGCGCAAGCGCTGCTGCACGGAGACCTCAACCCGGGAAACATCCTCCGCCACGGCGATGGCTGGCGGATCATCGACCCGAAGCCGGCGCTGGGAGACCCCGCGTTCGACACCTTCTCGCTGGTGCGGGACCTCATGACCGACACCGGTTCGCCGACGAAGCTCGCCGAGCTGACGGAGGCGGCGGTGAGCGCCGCGGGCGTCGATCTCGAGCGGGCAATCCGCTGGATCCGGGTGCGCGGCATCCTGTCGGCGTTCTGGAACCTCGAGGACGGGCTCGCCGACGACGGCAGACGCGACGTCGAGCTGGCTTGGAGCGCGGAAGATCTGCTCGGACTGCCGAGCCCGCGCTGAGCGTTCCAGCGTCAGTGCGTGAGCGCCCAGATGGCGACGGCGCTGGCGGATGCGACGTTGAGCGAGTCCACGCCGCCGCGCATCGGGATGGTCACCACCACATCCGCGGCGTCGAGGGCGTGCGAGGTGAGGCCGTCGCCCTCGGTGCCGAGCAGCAGCGCGACCCGGGGCGGCGCCGTCGCGGCGAACGCGTCGAGCGGCACGGCGTCGTCGCTCAGCGCCAACGCGGCGACCGTGAAGCCGGCCTCCCGCAGCTCGTCCAGGCCGCCCGGCCAGGAGTGCAGCCGGGTCCACGGCACCTGCAGCACCGTGCCCATGCTCACCCGGACGCTGCGGCGGTACAGCGGATCGGCGCAGCTCGGGCTGACCAGCACCGCATCCGCCCCGAGCGCCGCCGCGGACCGGAAGATCGCGCCGACGTTGGTGTGGTCGACGATGTCCTCAAGCACCACCACGCGGGTCGCGTCGCGCAGCAGCTCGGCAACCGGCACCGGCTCCGGCCGGTGCATCGCCGCCAGCGCTCCGCGGTGCAGGTGGAAGCCGGTGAGCTCCTCGAGCACTTCGGCCGGGGCGACGAAGCACGGCACGTCGGCGTCGCCGAGCATCGGATCGAGATCGGGCAGCCACTTCTCGAGGGTGAGCACACTGCGCGGACGGTGGCCGGCGGCGAGGGCTCGCTGGATCACCTTCGTCGACTCGGCGATGTACAGGCCACCGGCCGGCTCCGACCTGCGGCGGAGCGCGACATCGGTCAGGCGGGAATAGTCGGCGAGGCCGGGATCCGAGCGGTCCGTGAGGTCGGTCACCGGAACGATCCGCACGGGCGCACTTCCCTTCGCTCAGCAATCGGAAACATATCCGAAAAACGACCCGCCTACTGTTGGAGTCCGGAAAGCGAGGTGATGGGCGTGCTCAGTACAGTCCCTCCTGCGATCCCCCTTCCCGAGCGGGACCGGGCCGCGGCCGCCGACATCGACCGGGCCATCGGCATCCTGACCGGTCGCCGGTTCACCGTGCTGACCGGCGCCGGTGTGAGCACGGACTCCGGCATCCCCGACTATCGCGGCGAGGGCGCGCCGGTGCGCACCCCGATGACGTTCCAGCAGTTTCTTCAGGGTCCGGACTACCGCAAGCGCTACTGGGCGGGCAGCCATCTCGGGTGGAAGGCGTTCCGCTCCGCAGCGCCCAATGAGGGACACCGTGCACTCGCCGACCTCGAGGTCGCGGGCCGTGTGACCGGCGTGGTGACACAGAACGTGGACGGCCTGCACCTGCGCGCCGGATCCCGCCGCGTCGTCGATCTGCACGGCTCAATGGACCGTGCCCACTGCCTCCGATGCGGTCAGGTGTTCGCCCGCGACGCGGTCGCAGCACAGATCGACGCGCTCAACCCCTGGCTCGACGAGCCGGGCGCGGTGGAGCTCGCCCCGGACGGCGACGTCGAGGTGCGCGGTATCGGCCGGTTCGAGGTTCCGGACTGCACCGTCTGCGGCGGCATCCTGAAGCCCGACGTGGTGTTCTTCGGGGAGTTCGTGCCGCTGGAGAAGTTCACCGAGGCGGCGGCGCTCATCCGCACCGCTGAAGCGCTCGTGATCGCCGGCTCGTCGCTGGTCGTCAACTCCGGCATCCGGCTGCTGGAGCAGGCCGCGCGCCGCCGGCTGCCCATCATCGTGATCAATCGCGGCGAGACGAAGGGCGACCTTCGCGCCACCGTTAAGATTGCTGCGGGCACGTCGGAGACCCTGACCGCATTCCGGGAGCACCTGGCCGCGTAGCGACGTCGTCCTCTCTCGTGAAGGATCCGGATGACGCTGCTCTACCTCGTTCGCCATGGTGAGACCGACTGGAACGCCGAACGGCGCATCCAGGGAAGCTCCGACATCCCGCTCAACGACACCGGACGCCGGCAGGCCACCGCGGCCGGCCGACTGCTCGCCCGTCGTGAGTGGGACGGGATCCTCGCCAGCCCGCTCATCCGGGCGCTCGACACCGCCCGGCTGATCTCCTCCGAGGTGGGGCTCGGGGAGCCGGAGATCGTGCCGGCGTTCGTGGAGCGCAACTACGGCGAGGCGGAGGGGCTCACCGGCGACGAGGTGGACGCCCGCTACCCCGATGGTGCCCCCGTGCCGGGGCGGGAGACCCGGGGCGAGGTCGCCGAACGGGTGCTGCCCGAGCTGCTGGCGCTCGCGGCGGCGCGACCGGGGCAGGCGCTGCTCGTCGTGAGCCACGGCGGCGTGATCCGCGCCGTGCTCGACACCGTCGAGCCGGGGATGAAGATCGAGCGGATCCCCAACGGGTCCGTCCACAGCTTCCGGGTGGAGGACGGCACCCTCGAGCTGATCGAGTTCGACGACCCTCTCGAGGCGGAGACCGACTGGCCGGGCAGCGAGGACATCACCGAGCAGAACCGGCTCGAGCGCGAGGACGCGATCGAGCGATGACGAATGTCGCCTCCGACGCCGGAGTGGTGCGCTTCCTTGCTGCGGCATCCTCTCTCGGTGCCGGCGACCTGGACGTGCGGGTCATGGACGACTCCACGCACACCGCGGCGGAGGCCGCCGCGGCGGTCGGTGCGCCGGTGGAGGCGATCGTCAAGAGCCTGGTGCTGATGGCGGACGAGTCGCCGCTGCTCGCGCTGGTGTCGGGGCCGAACCGCGTGGATGTCGAGGTGCTGTCCGCGGAGCTCGGCATGCCGGTGCGAATGGCGAAGGCGCGTGAGGCCAAGGATGCCAGCGGATACAGCATCGGCGGTGTGCCGCCGTTCGGGCATGTGGTGCCGTTGCCGACCGTGCTGGACGCCTCGCTGCTGGCCCTGGAGGTGGTGTGGGCAGCCGCCGGGAGCGCACGGGCGGTGTTCCCGATCTCCCCCGGGCGGCTGGTCGAGGTGACCGGCGCGAGGGCGGTCCGGGTCAGCGCGTAGCAGGTGGTTCGGCTGACACCTCTCCTCCACGTGTGGAAGAAAGTGCCGCTTCACCAGCAAATCTGTGGAAAGAAGTTCTCCACATCCGGTAGAACAAACGTTCTCCCCGTGGGAGAATGGAGGCATGCCAGCAGTGGTGGACCTCCTCGTCGAAGCGAAAGCGACCGTGTCGCAGCTGCCGACGAGCCGGGAGCAGCTGGCGCCGCTGGATGACGACCAGCTGATGCAGGTGCAGCGGCTGCTGGCCGACGTGGACCGGATGGTTCGGGCCAGTTCCGCGGCGACCGCGGGTGAAGTCGCCTGGCGGTCTCGGCCGGAGCTTGGCTATGCGGGTCTGGCGCAGCGCACCGGTGCGCGGACGGCGGAGTCGTTGGTGCAGCAGCTGATCGGCTCCACGGGGCGGGAGGCGGCCACCCTGGTGCGGGTGGGCAAGGTGATGCAGGAAGCGGAGCTGGTGCCTCCGGCTCCCGAGGGTGACACCGCGACGGTTGAAGCGGCGCCTGCGCCGTGGGATGGGACCGGCACGGCGTGGCTGGCACCGGTGGGGCGTGCGGTCGCGGCTGGGGCGCTTCCGGTCGTGGCGGCGGATGCGATCCGGACCGGGCTGGGCACTCCGAGCGAGACGGTCACGATCGCGATGCTCACCGCGGCGGCGGAGCGGCTGGTGGTGGAGGCGGCGGACCTGAATGCTGACC
>NZ_JBHLTG010000007.1:0-321559 GCF_042434515.1 Lysobacter korlensis | reverse complement strand
GCTGCCACCCCGACGCCGGCTGCTGCGCTCGCGACACGGGCGACGGGCCGCAGGGCGAGCCGAGCCGCGCGCCCGGCCCGTCCCGCGGGAGGGCGTCGCGCGACCGGGCGGATGCTGCTCGCGGCGGCGACCGTCCTCGCCCTGGGCGGCACCGTCGCCGCATCCTCGCTGCTCACCCTTCCGCGGGTCGACGCAACCCCGGTCCGGGCGTCGGTCGTCCCGTCCGCGGATGGCCTTCGCCTGGCCTGTGCTGGACCGCTGCTCCAGCTCGCCGAGTCCGCGCCCGGCCGATCGGCGGCGGTCACCGCGGTCGGCGTGCCCGTGCATGCCGCCGGTGCCAGCGCTGCCCTGACCGAGCGACCGCTCTCCGCGGCGCTGTCCGGCACCGAGAGCCGCGGTTTCGCGGTGGAGTCGGTGCCCGACCCGGCGGGCACGGGGGTGCTCGGGTCGGCGGCGCAGTCCCAGTACGGGTCGGCGGGGCTCGTCGGGCTGGTCGCCTCCGCGTGCCCCGCACCGGCCGCCGCCGAGTGGCTCGTCGGCGGCTCGACGGATCTCGGCCGCACGACTCTGCTCAACCTGCTGAACCCCACCGACGTCGCCGCCACCGTGGATCTCACCCTGATCGGCGAGGACGGCCCCGTCAGCCCGCCCGGTGCGTCCGGCATCTCGGTGCCGGCTGGCGAGCAGGTCGTCGTGCCGCTGTCCGGGCTCGCGCCGAACCTCGCCTCACCCGTCGTGCACGTCGAGAGCCGCGGCGGCCAGGTCGTCGCCGCCCTCCAGCAGTCGATCGTCCGCGGGATCGAGGCGGGTGGCATCGACACCTTCGGCGCGACGGCGGCGCCCGCGCAACGGCAGTACATCCCCGGCGTCCGCGTGGCGAACGGGCAGGCGCTGCTCGAGAGGATGTCCGTCGAGGGGTACGAGGATCTCCAGACGGTAGTGCGCCTCTTCGTGCCCGGCGACGAGCACACCGAAGTCCGCATCGGCGTGGTGGCCGACGATCCGCGGCAGGAGGGCGCCTCGCTGGCGTTCCACATCGAGCCGGACCAGGTCGTGGACGTGCCCCTCGATGCGCTCGCGGACGGCACCTACACGGTGACCGTCGACGCCGACCTGCCGGTCGTCGCGGCGGTCAGGCAGTCGCAGCTCGGCCCGGCAGGTGAGACCGACTTCGCGTGGCTCGCCGCGGTGGATGCGCTGCAGGCCGGCGTCGAGGCCTGGGTGAGCATCACCCCGGGCCCCGGGCCGAGACTGTTCCTCCACAACCCGGGCACCGCCGCCGCGAGCGGAACGCTCACCGCGGCGGACGGCACCGCGATCGAGATCGCGGTCGACCCGGGAGCCACCACCGTGGTGCCGGTCGCCCGCAGGCAGACGTACCGTCTGCAGGCCGACGGCGAGCTCCGCGGCGCGGTCTCCTACCTCCGACACGGGTCGGTCGCCGGATACCCGGTGCTGCCTCAGCGCCCGGCGGCGGAGCCCGTCACGGTGTACCCGGGCTGAACCGCTCCGCGCCTCAGAAGTGCCGGAACCGCTCGGGGGCGAGGTCCCACGGGTCTTTGCCGAGCAGCTCGGCCACCGCGCGGAACACACAGCTCTCGATGAACGAGCGGCGGTGCCACTCGTCGTTCTTGTGCAGGTGCGCCATCCGCTCGATCGGCAGCCGGTAGAGGATCACGGTGCGCTCCCGCGGGACGACGCGCCAGCGCTCGACCCCCCGAGCGCCCGCCGGTGCGGCCGGCATGCCGGCGACCTCGATCCGCACCGACTCGAGCTCCTCCGGCCAGGCCTCGCGCAGGTACTCCACGGCGGACGCGACCGTCAGCTCGAAGACATCCTGACGGGTGCGCAGCGGCGGCAGATGGGGCCCCGCCACGCTGGACCGCAGCGAGCGGCCGTGGCGGTCGCCTCGTCCGGCGCGCCGGGCGGGCACGCGACGGGTGGATCGTGGCATGTCGCAATCCTAGGCGCGCTCGGTCGGCGTTACTCTTGGCGAAATGAGGACGGGTCGCACATGCCGGTGAGAACGTGCAGCAAGGTCGCCTGCGACCGCATCGCGGTGGCGACGCTGACGTATGTCTACGCCGACTCCATGGCGGTGCTCGGCCCGCTCAGCAATTCGACCGATCCCCACAGCTACGACCTCTGCGAGCGCCACTCCCAACGGCTCTCCGCTCCGCAGGGGTGGCAGATCGTCCGCTACGAAGTGGTGCGCGATATAGGTTCGAGGGCGTGACCCGTGCGCCGATCGATCTGACCCCATTCGTCAAGACCTACGACGTGCGAGGCCTGGTCGGCTCGCAGATCACCCCGCAGGTCACCGCTGCGCTCGGCGCGGCGTTCGCAGACGAGGTCGGCGGCGAAGGAGTCGAGATCGTCGTCGGGCACGACATGCGGGACTCCAGCCCACAGCTGGCCCAGGCGTTCTCCGACGGCATCCGCGCCCGCGGGTCCGGGGTGATCTTCGTCGGGCTGTGCTCGACCGACGAGTCGTACTTCGCGAGCGGCTCGCTCGGGGCGCCCGCCGCCATGTTCACCGCGTCCCACAACCCCGCCTCCTACAACGGCATCAAGTTCAGCCGCGCCGGCGCGCAGGGCATCAGCCTCGACACGGGACTCGCCGCCATCCGCGACCGCGCCCAGGCGTATCTCGACTCGGGTCTGCCCGCCCCGATCACCGTCGGACCGTACCGGGAGCTCGACGTGCTGGCCGATTACGCGGCGTACCTGCGTGGGCTCGTGGACCTGCGCTCCGTCCGGCCGATGCGGATCGTGGTGGATGCGGGCAACGGGATGGCCGGAAGAACGGTGCCTGCCGTCCTCGGCACCGGGGCGGGCCTCCCGGCCCTGCCCGTCGAAGTCGTGCCGCTGTACTTCGAGCTCGACGGCACATTCCCCAACCACGAGGCGAACCCGCTGGTGCCCGAGAACCTGGTCGACCTGCAGCATGCCGTGGTCGAGCACCGGGCGGACCTCGGCCTCGCGTTCGACGGTGACGCCGACCGCTGCTTCGTCGTCGACGAGCGCGGCGAGCCGGTGACTCCGAGCGCGGTGGCCGCCATCGTGGCGCTTCGCGAGATCACCCGCGTGCGGGCGGCGCAGGGCGACGAACCCTCCGAGATCCACGTGCTGCACAACCTGATCACCTCGCGGGCGGTGCCGGAGACCATCGAGCGGGCCGGCGCGGTTCCCGTGCGGACCCGGGTCGGGCACTCGCTGATCAAGGATGTCATGCGCGAGACGGGGGCGATCTTCGGCGGTGAGCACTCGGCCCACTACTACTTCCGGGACTTCTGGGGCGCCGACAACGGCATGCTCGCAGCCATGCACCTGCTCGCCGAGTACGGAGCGGATGACGAGCCGCTTTCCGAGCTGGGCCGGCGGTTCTCGCCATACGCCCTCAGCGGCGAGATCAACTCGACCGTGGACGACATCCCGGCGGCGTACGAGCGAATCGTCCGGGAGTTCGCGGGGGAGACCCTCGACGAGCTCGACGGGCTGACCGTCAGCGGCGCCACCGGCGACGCGTTCTGGTGGTTCAACGTGCGCCCGTCGAACACCGAGCCCCTGCTGCGCCTCAACGTCGAGGCCGGCACCCCTGAGGTCATGGCCGCGCTCCGCGACCGCGTGCTCGCGCTGATCCGAGCCTGAACCCGAAAGCGGCCCGTTTCGGCGTATCCGGGCCGCCGCGGCGGGCCATCTGCGCCGAAGTGGCCCGTTCAGCACGCGTAACGCGCAGGCGGCGAATGCGAGAATCGGGGAATGCCCACCGCGACGACACTGCAGTACCAGGTTGCCGACCTCGCCCTCGCCGAGGCCGGCCGCCACCAGATCCGGCTCGCCGAGCATGAGATGCCCGGACTGATGGCGCTCCGTGCCGAGTACGCCGGCGCCCAGCCGCTCGCCGGAGCCCGCATCGCCGGTTCGCTGCACATGACCGTGCAGACCGCGGTGCTGATCGAGACGCTCGTCGCCCTCGGCGCGCAGGTGCGCTGGGCGAGCTGCAACATCTTCTCAACGCAGGACGAGGCGGCGGCGGCGATCGTCGTGGGGAGCGGCACCGCCGAGGAGCCGGCCGGCGTGCCGGTGTTCGCCTGGAAGGGCGAGACCCTCGAGGAGTACTGGCAGCTCGCGGAGCGGATCTTCGACTGGAGCGCCGAAGGCTTCGACGGTCCGAACATGATCCTCGACGACGGCGGAGACGCCACCCTGCTCGTGCACAAGGGCCGCGAGTTCGAGCTCGCGGGCGCCGTCCCGGAGGCGGACGAGCACACCAGCGAGGAGTTCGGCATCGTGCTGAGCCTCCTGCGCCGGTCGCTCGCGGCGTCTCCGGACCGCTGGACCCGCGTCGCCGCGGCCATCCAGGGGGTCACCGAGGAGACCACCACCGGTGTGCACCGGCTCTACGAGCTGGCGAAGGCGGAGCAGCTGCTGTTCCCGGCGATCAACGTCAACGACTCGGTCACCAAGTCGAAGTTCGACAACCGCTACGGCATCCGCCACTCCCTGCCCGACGGCCTGAATCGCGCCACCGACGTGCTCGTCGGCGGCAAGGTCGCCTACGTGGCGGGCTACGGCGACGTCGGCAAGGGTGCTGCGGAGGCGCTGCGCGGTCAGGGCGCCCGGGTGATCGTCGGCGAGGTGGACCCGATCTGCGCCCTGCAGGCGGCGATGGACGGCTATCAGGTCGCCAGAATCGAGAGCGTGCTCGAGCAGGTCGACATCGTGGTGACGGCGACGGGGAACGAGAACGTCGTCACGGTCGACCATGTGCTCGGGATGAAGCACCTCGCGATCATCGCCAACGTCGGCCACTTCGACAACGAGATCGACATGGCCGGCATCTCCCGCATCCCGGGCGCCGAGCGGATCGAGATCAAGCCGCAGGTGCACGAGTGGCGCCTGCCGACGGGCCGCAGCGTGCTCGTGCTCAGCGAGGGCCGGCTGATGAACCTCGGCAACGCCACCGGTCATCCTTCATTCGTGATGAGCAACTCGTTCTCGAACCAGGTGCTGGCTCAGATCGAGCTCTACACGAAGCGGGACGAGTACGAAAACCAGGTCTATGTGCTGCCCAAGGTGCTCGACGAGAAGGTGGCAAGGCTGCACCTCGATGCGCTCGGCGTCGAGCTCACGGAGCTCACCCCGGCGCAGGCGGCGTACCTGGGCGTTCCGGCCGAGGGCCCGTTCAAGCCCGACCACTACCGCTACTGACTCGAGCGGTGCTCGAGCGCGTCGAAGCAACCCCGGCGGCTGAAGTCGGTCGCTGAGCCTGTCGAAGCGCCCGATGGGATGACTCGGATGACCCGTCTCCAGGCTCGGGGACCGAGGTTCGTCAGCCGCGGTCGGGGAATCCGTGCGGGAGGCCGTGGAGCACCGGGTCGAGTGACGCCAGGCGCTCCGCCTCGAGCCGCAGCGCCACGGCGTCGCGGTCGCGGCGGAGGGCGGTGACGGCGGCGAGGAACAGCTCAGGGTCCGCGGCAGGCACCGGGGAGACCCAAGCCGCGGTCTCCGCGGCAAGCTCGGCGGCGATCCGGGCTCGGGTGTCCGGCACCAGATCGCCCGCCTGGGACAGGAACTGGGCGATCCGCCGGGCGAGCCGGTCGGGGATCCGCCCCACGTCGGCGGTGATGGCCCACTCCTGCAGCGGCACCGGAACACCGAACACGTTCGGCACCACCTTCGGCAGCCGCTCATGCTGGGCGTAGGTGCCGGCCAGGTAGTCGCCCATCCGCTTGGACTTGCCGCTCAGCAGCGCGAAGAGCGCCGCGAAGCCTCCGAAGGTGAGATAGATCTCCAGCACTCCGGTGAGCGCGCGGATGAACGCATGCCGGAACGTGATGGCGCCGCCGTCGTCGCGCACGATGCGGGCACCGACCGCGAGCTTGCCCAGCGACTTGCCGGAGGTGGCGAGCTCCACCGCGATGGGGGCGACCACGATGCAGAGAACCAGGGTGCTGATCGCGATCGCGGCGGTCGCGGCGTCGTCCAGCGCGATCGCTCCCGCGAGGTTCGAGATCAGGAGCAGCAGCAGGATGTACGACCCGAAGTAGACCAGCCAGTCGAGAATGGCGCCGGCCGCCCGGAGGACGAATCCCGCGGGCCGCACATCGAGGGCAACGGCCTCGCCGGTGACGAGCTCGAAGTCGTCGTCCGCATGCGCGATCGCCTCCGGTCCGGGGGTGCGCGCCATGCCATCATTGAAGCAGATGGACCTCGACGCCTTCTCCGCCGCGCACCGCGATGAGTGGGACCGGCTTGCCGAGCTCGGCAAGCAGCGGCGCTTCACCGGCGCCGAGGCCGACGAGCTGATCGAGCGCTACCAGTCGGGCGCCACCCAGCTGTCGCAGATCAAGTCGACCACCGGCTCCTCCGTGCACGGCGACCGGCTCTCCCTGGCGCTCTCCCGCGCGCGGCTGCGCTTCAGCGGCGCGGGCTCCAACGTGCTTGCCCAGCTGACCGTGTTCTTCGGCGCCCAGCTGCCTGCGGCGCTCTACCGGATCCGCTGGCTGACCCTGGCGGTCGCCTTCGTCTTCGCCGCGGTGTCGGCCGGCTACGCGTTCTGGGTGGCGAGCGACCCCCTCGTGCTGGCGAACCTCGGCACCGAGGAGGAGCTGCGGGACTACGCCGAGAACGGGTTCACCGCCTACTACTCCGACAATCCGGAGCTGTCGTTCGCGGGACAGGTGTGGACCAACAACGCCTGGATCTGCGCCCAGTGCATCGCGTTCGGCATCACCGGCGTCTGGGTGCCGTTCGTGGTGCTCCAGAACGCGCAGGGGATCGGCATGGCGGCGGGCATCATGGCGGAGTTCGGCCGGCTCGACCAGTTCTTCCTCTACATCGCACCGCACGGCCAGCTCGAGCTGTACAGCATCTTCGTGTCGGCGGCCGCGGGCCTCATGATCTTCTGGGCCTGGGTCGCGCCGGGCGGCCGGACCAGGTCGCAGGCCCTCGCCGAGGACGGGCGCGCCCTCTTCACGGTCGTGATCGGGCTGGTGATCTCGCTGCTGATCTCCGGGCTCATCGAGGGCTTCGTCACGCGGCAGGAGTGGCCGTGGCCGCTGAAGATCCTCATCGGCACCGGCGCCCTCGTCGCGTTCCTGCTCTACCAGTGGGTGCTCGGCCGCATCGCGACGCGGGCCGGGCAGACCGGCGATCTCGACGAGTTCGAGGCCGGGGCGAAGCGCCTCGTCGCTTCCTAGCTGGCTTCACTGTTCCCGTTCCGGCCTATTGTTCCCGGCGCGGCGGGCGCAATGGGCCGGAATGGGAACACTCAGGCGCGCGGGTCGGGGTGCTCGGCGAAGAAGAGGGAGATCGGTGTTCCGTCGGGGTCGGGTTCCCGGGCGGCGTACTCGTCGAACAGCGCCTGGAAGCGGTCGAGGAGCTGCTGCCGGTCCGCGGGGTTGAGCTTCAGGCCGAGACGGGTGGCGGTGAGTGTCTCGGGGTCGAGCCCGTCGATCTCCATCAGGAAGGTGTCGAGGAGCAGCTGTGACCCCCGCGGGACGGGCGTCCGCCAGCTGAGCCCGGTGGCGCGGTACGGCACCTCCCGGGCGCCGCGCCTGCCGCGCCGCGGCTCCTCGGCTCGGAGCAAGCCGGTATCGACCAGGGAGCGGACGTGGTGCAGGGTCGTGCCGGGGTTCATTCCGAGCTGATCCGCCAGCTCCCGGTTGGTTCGTGCCTCATGCAGGCAGAGTCGCAGGATGCGCAGCCTCAGCGGCGAGCTGAGCGCGCGGGCGCGCGCTTCGACGGCCGCGTCGCCGGCATCCTGCCGGGCGCCGGTCCCGTCGGGCGCACCAGTGGTCACCTCCCCAGTATGCGACATCTCCGGCAAGTGATTGACTTATCCCAATCACTGAGCGGATACTGGCCGGGTGACCCCCGACTCGCTCGCCCGCTCTGGCAACTTCCGCTGGTTCTGGGCCGGCCAGGGCGTGAGCCAGTTCGGCGCGCAGTTCACGGAGCTCGCCCTTCCCGTCGTTGCGATCACGCTGCTCGGCGCGAACGAGTGGGAGATGGGGCTGCTCGTCGCCGCGTCGACCGCGGCCTTCCTCGTGCTCGGGCTGCCCTCCGGCGCCTGGGTCGACCGCATGCGCAAGCGCCGCGTGATGATCGCGGCCGACCTGGCTCGCATGCTGCTGCTCGCCGCCGTGCCGGTGCTCGCGCTGACTGGCGTGCTGGAGCTCTGGCACCTGATCGCCGTGGCCGCTGCCGTGGGCGTCGCGACCCTCTTCTTCGACGTCTCCTACCAGAGCTACATCCCGCTGCTCGTCGAGGACCGTCAGGTCGGGGAGGCGAACAGCAAGCTGGAGGCGACCGCCCAGGTCGCGAACATCGCGGGCCCCGGGATCGCCGGCGGGCTCCTCAGCCTGATCACGGCTCCGGCGGTGCTGCTCTTCACGGCGGGCACGTACCTGGCGTCCGCGCTCAGCCTCGGGCGTGTGCGCGACACCGAGGCGCCGCCCGACCGTGCCGCGCGGCAGCCGCTGCTGCGCGAGATCGCGGAGGGCGTCGCGTTCGTCTGGCACCAGCCGCTGCTCCGGCGGATCACCGGCACCACCTCGATCACGAACCTGTTCTCCGGGATCGCGTTCACCCTCCTGCCATTGCTCGTGCTCCGGGACCTCGGCCTCGGACCCGCGGTGCTCGGCGTGATGTTCTCCTTCGGCGCGGTGGGCGGCCTCCTCGGGGCGCTGCTCACTCCCCGGTTCACCAAGCTCTTCGGCGAGGGCGCGGCGCTGTCGATCTCGTCGATCGCATTCGGGGTCGCGATGGTGCCACTGCCCCTGTCGCTCTTCGCACCGCAGCTCGCGATCGTGCTGCTGCCCGCCGGCAACTTCCTCATCGCGTTCTTCGTGGTGGTCTACAACATCACCCAGGTCACGCTCCGCCAGCGGCTGTGCCCGCCGCGGCTGCTGGGCCGGATGAACGCGTCGATCCGCTTCGTGGTCTGGGGCGTTCTCCCGCTCGGCAGCCTGCTCGGCGGGTGGCTCGGCGTGGCCGCAGGGATGCAGGCGTCGCTGTGGATCTCGGTCGCGGGCACCGTGCTCGGGGCGGCGCCGGTCGTGCTCTCGCCGCTCACCCGAATGCGGGAGCTCCCGCGCCCCGACCACACGCCGGAGAGCGGCGCGGCCGTGGCGCGGGACGGCTGAGGTCCCTCAGCGGCGCCGCGGGGCGCCCGCGGCGACAGCGCGCCGCTCGGCGAACAGCATCCGGTAGGTGAAGCCGGCAACGAGCGCGCCGAGGATGGGGAACACCAGGAACACCCACACCTGGGCCAGCGCGTCGGTTCCGCCGTAGACCGCCGTAGCGACGGACCGCGCCGGGTTCACCGAGGCGTTGCTCACCGGGATCGCCACCAGGTGGATGAGCACCAGCGCCAGACCGATGGCGAGCGGCGCGAACCCGGCCGTCGTCGACCCGGGGGCGGTCACGCCGAGGATGACGTAGAGGAACACCGCGGTGAGGATGAACTCGACCAGGAGCACGGCGATCAGGCCGAACCCGTCGGGGGAGAGGTTGTCGAAGCCGGTGGACGCGAACCCGCCCTCCTGAGCTGCCGAGAGGAACCCGTCCGGGCCGTTCGCGGCGATGGCGAAGAGCAGCGTCGTGGCGACGAGGCCCCCCACCAGCTGCGCGACGATGTACGGCAGGACGTCGCGCCAGGGCATCCGCCCTGCGGCTGCGGCGCCGACCGTCACGGCCGGGTTGAAGTGGCCGCCGGAGATGTGACCGACCGTGTAGGCGGCGGCAAGCACCGCGAGACCCGCCGCGAGCGCGACACCGAGGAACCCGGTGTTGTCCGACGCGTAGAGGGCCGTCCCGATGACGCCGAAGACCAGCGTGAAGGTGCCGAACACCTCCGCGATGAGCCGCTGCGTGAGGCCGTAGGGGGCCGAGTCCTGAGCCATGGTGAGGATTTCCGTTCCGGGAGCTGGTGTGGACATCCGCAGGGTATCGCAGACCCGGCCGTGCACCCAGGAGGCGCGGAGAGCGCATCCAGGATCGACTCGGAGCGCGCCCGTCAGAGCCGGCCGGCGGCCTTCAGCGCGAGATAGCGGTCCGCGAGCGCGGGCGGAAGCTCCGACGGCGACGCGGTGACCACGTCGCCGCCCAGCCGCCGGATCGCGGCGGCGACGCGCTCCGCGTCGAGGAGCGCCCGCTCCGCGGCCCCCGCCCGGTACACCTCGGTGCGGCTCGACCGTGCGCGCGTCGCCTCGAGCACGGCCGGATCGGTCGGGGATGCGACCACGACGGTGTGGGATCGGGTGAGCTGTGGCAGCACCGACAGCAGGCCGCGCGACGCCCCTGGGGCCTCGATGGAGGTGAGCAGCACCACGAGGGCACGGTGCGCCGTGACCGAGCGGACGAGCGCCGGCACGCCCGACCAGTCCGTCTCGAGCAGCTCCGGGTCGAGCGGCGCCATGGTGTCGACCATGGCGGAGAGCAACTCGGCGCCCGTGGCGCCCTGCACCCGACCGCGCACACGGCGGTCGTACACCACCAGGTCGACGCGGTCTCCGGCGCGGCTCGCAAGGGCCGCGAGCAGCAGACTCGCCTCGAATGCGGTGTCGATGCGCGGCTCGTTCCCGATCCGGGCGGCCGAGGTGCGGCCGCTGTCCACCACCAGCACCACGCGGCGGTCGCGCTCGGGCCGCCAGGTGCGCACCATGAGCTTCTGACCGCCGCCTTCCGGGTCGCTGCGTCTCGCGGTCGCCCGCCAGTCGATCGACCGGACGTCGTCGCCGCGCACATAGTCGCGCAGGCTGTCGAACTCGGTGCCCTGGCCGCGGATCTGCACGCTGGTGCGGCCGTCGAGCTCGCGCAGGCGGGCGAGCCGCGAGGGGAGATGCTTGCGGGAGGCGAACGGCGGCAGCACCCGGATGGCGCCGGGGACCACGGCGGTGGCCTGCCGGGCGGCGAGCCGGAGCGGGCCGAACGAGCGGACGGTGACGTGGGCGGCGCGGCGCTCGCCGCGACGGAAGGGGCGGAGCGTCGTGACGGTCCAGCGGCGCTCCGCGGCGGGGATCGTGATCCACGACCGCGTGGCGGCCGCCCCGGCGGACGGCGGCCAGCCGTCCCGGAGCACACCCCGGACGGTCCGGCGGCCGGGGTTCGTCACGAGCAGCCGCGCCTCGACGGTCTCGCCGAGACGCATGCGCGCCGGGAGCTCGCGGGTGAATGTGAGCTGCCGCGGCGACCCGGCGAGCAGCACGTCGACGACCGCGAGCAGCAGCGAAGCCGCTGCCCAGGCCACGGCGACGACGGGCAGGTTCGTGAGCACGGTGGGCACGACGCCGACCGCCAGCAGCAGCACGAACCACCCGGAGACCGCCATCGTCAGATCGGCACCCGGACCTGCTGCAGGATGCCCCGAAGCACCGAATCCGGGAACACCCCCTCCAGCTCCGCCTCCGGGCGCAGCTGGATGCGGTGGCGCAGCACCGGCAGCGCCATCGCCTGGATGTGGTCCGGCGTGATCGCGTCGAAGCCCTGCAGCCACGCCCACGCCTTCGACGCGGCGAGCAGGGCCGTGGTGCCGCGGGGGCTCACCCCGAGCTTCACCGACGGGCTCTGCCGGGTCGCGCGGGCGAGATCCACCGCGTAACCCAGCACGTCGGGGCTCGCGCCGACCCGGCCGACCGCCTCGCGGGCTGCCGCGAGCTCCGCCGCGTCGAGCACCGGAGTGACACCGGCGGCCGCGAGGTTCCGCGGGTCGAACCCGGCGGCGTGCCGGGTGAGCACCTCGATCTCCGCGTCACGGGCCGGCACATCGAGCACCAGCTTCACCAGGAACCGGTCCAGCTGAGCCTCTGGCAGCGTGTAGGTCCCCTCGTACTCGACCGGGTTCTGGGTGGCCGCGACGAGGAAGGGCGCCGGCAGCTTGCGGGTCATGCCGTCCACTGACACCTGGCGCTCCTCCATCGCCTCGAGCAGCGCGGACTGCGTCTTCGGCGGCGTCCGGTTGATCTCGTCCGCGAGCAGGATGTTCGTGAACACCGGGCCCTGACGGAACTCGAACTCGCCGGCCTTCGCGTCGTAGACCATGGATCCGGTGACGTCACCCGGCATGAGGTCGGGGGTGAACTGCACGCGCTTGGTGTCGAGCCGCAGCGCATGGCTGAGGGTGCGCACGAGCAGCGTCTTCGCGACACCCGGGACGCCCTCCAGCAGGACGTGTCCTCCCGCGAGGAGGGCGATGATCAGGCCCGTCACGGCCCCGTCCTGCCCGACGACCGACTTGCCGACCTCGCTGCGCACCCGTGCGAGCGACTGGCGGAGCTCGGTATCTGTCATGTGCTCATTCTCCCGGTGGTTTCGAAACGCCGCCGCGCGGCTGCTCAACCCGAGGGTCGGGTGTCGGTTGCGAGCGCGGCCCGCAGGTCGCGCTCGAGGACAAGGAGGTCGTCCGACAGCCGCACCAGCTCGCCGTCGGTGGCCGGGTCCGCGTCGAGCAGCAGGTGCCGCACCTGCTGCGGGTCCCGCCCGGTGCGCTCCGCGGTCGCCCACGCGACATCGTCGACCGACGCCGAGCGGCCGAGCCGGAGCGCCGACGCGAGGCGCGAGACCGTGCCGACGCGCAGCGCGTCGAGGGCGCGCCGCCGGGCGGAGGAGCGCTGGTAGAGGCGCGCGCGACCCTCCATGGTCTCGCTGGCGCGGACGACGACGGGCAGGTTCTCGACCACGAGGGGGCCAAGCCGGCGTCCGCGCCAGAACGCGGCCGCGAGCACCGTGAGGGCGAGCAGCACCACTGAAGGGGTCACCCAGCGCGGCGACAGCTCGCCGAGGGACGGCGGCGCGGCGACGTCATCGAGGCCGGGCAGGTACCAGACGAGCACGTCCGTACGGCCCAGCAGTCCCAGTGCGAGGGCGGCGTTGCCCTGTTCGACCACGAACTCGTTGGTGAGGGCGTCGCCGGCGCCGAGCACGGTGACGGTGCGGTCCCCGTCCTGCAGCTGGACGAGTGAGAAGGAGCCGGACTCGCCCTCGAGGCACGTGGTGGCCCGGTCCGCCGTGTCCGTGAGGGTGTACCCCTCGGTCGCGCGGGTCACCTCTCCCGCGCGCTGCACCGCGGGAACGCGGCAATCGGCGCGCAGCACCCCGTCCGGCGTGTCGCCGAGCTCGACGCCCGGTGCGAGATCGTCGAGTTCCGCCTGGCCGGGGTTCACCACGATCAGGTCGGCCCCGGTGCCCGCGAGCCGCTCGCGCATCTCCCGGTCGAGGAGGCCCTCGTCGTAGAGCAGGACCGTGGCGGACTCGGAGTCCTCAGCCGCATCGAGCGTCTCGCTGAGGTTTTCGGTGAAGCGCACGTCGACGCCCTGGCTGCGCAGCACTTCCGCGACGGCGCGGCCGCCCGCGGGCGCGGCGTTCTCGGGGGAGAGGTATGCCCCGGGCACGCCGGCGCCGGCGATCGCCATCGACACGAGCGCCAGCAGCAGGGTGAACAGCGCCGCGGCGATCCAGAACAGCCAGCGGCGGGCGGTCGTGCGTACGGTGGGGGTGAGGACGTGGCTTCCCGCCGCCGGGGGCGGGCCGCTCACGCCGGGACCGCCGCGGTGCTCGGGGCCGCGGGGCGGGCTGAGCGGAGCTCGCGCTCAAGCGACAGCACCGCGTCGAAGCGGTCTGCCGACCCTGGAATCCCGAGGTAGCGCACCTCGTCGAAGATCCGGGCGGCACCCCGCAGACGGTCGGCGAACGCGGGGAAGGCGGCGCCCGCCCGCTCGGCCAGGTGGTGCGCGGTGGTACCCGGGCTCGTGGTCAGCACGGCGCGCTCCGCCAGGCCCCGCGCGATCGCGCGGAACAGCTCCTCGATGGCGAGGGTCCAGTCGCCCCGTGAGGCGGCCGCATCCGCCGCGCGCCGGAGCTCCGCAGCATCACGCTCGTCGGTTTCGCCGAACACCGCACCGAACGCGGAGCTCCTGCGGTTCAGGCGCGGCGAGCCGAAGAGGACGAAGGCGAGCACAACGCCGCCGAGGATCAGGAGCCCGAGAAGCACCAGGGTGAGCACGGGAGGACCGCCGAAGCCGCCCTCGAAGAGCGATGTGATCCAGTCCCAGACAGCCTGGGACGCCCGGTCGAACCAGTTCGGCTTCGCGCGCTCGTAGGCGGGTTTCGACAGCTCGTCGAGCAGCCACTCCCGCGCGTCGGGTGCGTCCGGCTCGACCGGGACGGTGATCGGGATCATGCCCAGGCGGCGCCCTCGCCCTGGGCACCGGCCGGCGGCGCCACGGCGCCTCCCGGCAGGAGGTATGGGTCGGCGGCGGCAGGGTTGCCCGCTGCGCGCTCCTCGACGAAGTGCTGCAGCCGCAGGTCCAGGCCCTCCTTGCGCATCCGCAAGTCGATGTAGATGAGGGCCGCCGTCGCAGACTGCACCACCGACGTGACGGCCGCGATCAGCGCGGACACCATGAGCAGCAGCAGGTACGACAGGCCGCCGATCACCAGAACGGGGGTCGGATCGCCCGTCGGCGCGAAGATGCCGGGGAGGATCGCGAAGACCACCGAGAACGGTGCGGTGATCACATTGCCGGCGACGCCCAGAATGACGGCCACGAGCAGCGTGATGCCGAGGACGCGCCAGAAGAAGTTGCGGGTGAGCGACCAGGAGCGGCGAACCGCGTCGCCGATCGTCAACCGTTCCAGCATGATCGCGCTCGGCACGAGCGACAGCTTGGTCCCGAGCCAGAAGAACACCACGACGACACCGATGAACAGCAGGATGCCGAGCAGCACACCGGCGACGACCCCGGCCTGCCCGCCCACGGCGACGATCGCGACCACGATCCCGACGAGGATCGCGAGTCCGACGACCACGATGCCGGTGACGGCCAGCACCCAGCCGACGAGCGCCCAGATGCGCCCACGGCCGAGTCGCCAGAGGCCGGCGAGCCGCAGCTTCTCACCGACGGTGCCGCGCGCGACCTCGAGCACGATGACGCCCTGCAGCAGCGCGACGGCGATCAGGGAGAACACGACCGGGATGATGCTCGCAAGCAGCACGGCGCTGATCGCGCCGGCGAAGAGGGCCTCCTGATCCTCTGTGGCCGCCGACGCGGCCCGGCCCACCGCGTAGACCGTGACGAGGCCCACCACGAGCACCGTGACCAGTGTCACAACGCCCTGGACGAGCAGCGCGGCGCCGAAGGTCGGCTTCGGGTTCCGGCGAAGCACCTGGAACGACGCGGTGAGGATGGTGCCCAGGCTCATCGGCCGCAGCGGGATGAGCCCCGGCTTCGGCGGCGGCGCCCACGCGGCGCCGTTCGCGGGGCTCGGCGGGGGGAAGGCACCCGGGTGGCTCGCACCGGGCGGGGGCGGCTGCTGGCCCGGAGCGCCCCAGCCGGATGGCGGCGCCGGCTGACCCGGAGCGCTCCAGTCGCCGGGCGGCGGCGGGACTGGGCTGCCCGGCGCCTGCCACTGCTGGTCGTCGCTCACGGAACCTCCTCGCCACCGGCGCCGTCCGGTCGCCGACCCTATGGTTTCACACGCCTGTGGCGCCCGATGGTTACCGATACGCTGGAATTCTTGAGGCCCCGTACCCGAGCAGAGGACCATGACCGCCCGAATCCTGGTAGTCGACGATGACACCGCCCTGGCCGAGATGCTGGGCATCGTGCTGCGCGCCGAGGATTTCGATCCGAGCTTCTCCGCCGACGGCGAGGCCGCGATCGCCGACTTCCGCTCCTCCAAGCCCGATCTGGTGCTGCTCGACCTCATGCTGCCGGGCGTCGACGGGATCGAGGTGTGCCGGCGCATCCGGGCCGAGAGCGGAGTCCCCATCATCATGCTGACCGCACGCAGCGACACGATGGATGTGGTCCGTGGCCTCGAGAGCGGTGCCGACGACTACGTCGTCAAGCCGTTCAACCCGAAGGAGCTGGTCGCCCGCATCCGCACCCGGCTCCGGGAGACGCCGGCGGTCGCCGCGGAGACCCTGCAGATCGGGGACCTGGTGATCGACGTGGCCGGGCATGAGGTGCGGCGTGCGGACCAGAAGATCAACCTCACCCCGCTCGAGTTCGAGCTGCTGCTCGCGCTCGCGATGAAGCCGCAGCAGGTGTTCACCCGCGAGATGCTGCTCGAGCAGGTGTGGGGCTACCACTACAAAGCCGACACGCGGCTCGTGAACGTGCATGTGCAGCGGCTGCGGGCGAAGGTCGAAGAGGACCCGGACAACCCGCAGATCGTGATGACGGTGCGGGGCGTCGGCTACCGCGCCGGCGTCAGCACGTGAGTCTCGATGCGCACGATCCGCTGGCGGGCTGCACTGGATCGGGTGACCAGGCTGTGGCGGTCGTCGCTCGAGGCGCGCACCGTGGCCATCACGGTGCTGCTCTCGGGGGCCGCGGTCACGCTGATCGGCAGCTACATGTCGACGAGCATCCGGAACAACCTGTTCGACTTCCGCCTGGATCAGCTGGAGAGCATCAGCCAGACGGCCGCAACGCAGTTCCAGAATGCGCTCAACACCGCGGTGGAGCAGGGTGGGGTGGCCGCCCTCGAGGCCGCGAGCGACCCGGCCTTCCTCGCCATTCAGCGGACGGCGGCCGTTCCCGGCAGTGAGACGGCGGTCGCGCTGATGCGCAGCGCCGACCAGGACGGACAGCGGCTGCTGGTGGACCTCGCGAGCCAGGGCTTCGAGCCGGAGAACGTGATCACCGAGGAGCTCCGCGCGGCGGTGCGAGCGGACACCGAGCGCCGGATCTACAGCCAGTCGGTGTCCCTCCCTCTCGACAGCGACCGGGAGATTCCCGCCCTAGCGTTCGGCACACCCATCGACGTGCTGGACTCCGACCGCTACGAGCTGTACTTCGTCTACGACCTCAGTGAGGCCCAGCGCACCCTCGACCTCGTGCAGCAGACGCTGATCCTCGGCAGCTTCGCGCTCGTCCTCCTCATCGCGGCCGTCACCTGGGTGGTGGTGCGCTGGGTCATCGCGCCGGTGCGGCTCGCCGCCGAGACGAGTGAGCGGCTCGCCGCCGGGCAGCTGGAGCAGCGCATCCCCGTGCGGGGTGAGGATGTGATCGCCACGCTCGGACGTTCCTTCAACCGGATGGCGGAGAGCCTCCAGCAGCAGATCACGCGGCTGGCGACGCTCTCACAGGTGCAGCAGCGCTTCGTGTCCGACGTCTCGCACGAGCTGCGGACGCCGCTCACCACCATCCGGCTCGCCGGCGATGTGCTGTACGACCAGCGGGCGGGCTTCCCGCCGACCACGGCGCGGACCGCGGAACTGCTGCGCACCCAGATCGACCGGTTCGAGCTGCTGCTCTCCGACCTGCTGGAGATGAGCCGCTACGACGCCGGAGCGGTGCAGCTGGAGACCGAGCCGACGAGCCTCGTGCCGCTCGTCGAGGACAGCATCGACGCCATGCGCCCGCTCGCCGCGTCGAAGGGCACGGCGCTGCGGATGGTGGCGCCGGGCGGCTACTTCGAGGCCGACGTCGACGCCAGGCGGATCCGCCGCATCCTGCAGAACCTGCTGGCGAACGCGGTCGACCACGGTGAGGGCAAGCCGATCGTCGTGCACGTCGACAGCGACCAGCACGCCGTCGCCATCGCGGTGCGCGACTACGGCGTCGGCATGCCGCCGGACGCCGTCGCCAAGGTGTTCGACCGCTTCTGGCGCGCCGATCCATCGCGGCAGCGCACCACCGGCGGCACCGGCCTCGGCCTCGCCATCTCGCTCGAGGACGCGGCGCTGCACGGCGGGTGGCTGGAGGCGTGGTCGCAGGAAGGCGAGGGATCCTGCTTCCGGCTCACCCTTCCCAGGGTCCGCGGGGAGAGACTGGAGTCGTCGCCGCTGCCGCTGCCGCCGCACGACGAAGTCCCGCCACGGAAGGACGAGGATGATGCGTAGAGCCGCCGTCGCCGCCCTCGCCCTGCTGCTCGCCCTCACCGGGTGCGCCGGATTCCCCACGAGCGGCGGTGTGGGGATCGGCGAGGTGATCAGCGAGGAGTTCGACTCCGGGATCGTGTTCGGGCCAGACGGGCCGCAGGAGGGTGCCACGCAGGAGGAGATCCTGAACGGCTTCCTGCAGGCCGCGGTCGCACCCGGCCGGCGCTACCAGATCGCCCGCCAGTTCCTCGACGAGCGCATCCGGGAGGAATGGAACCCGAACGAGCTCGTCAGCATCCGGGATGACGCCGGCACCATCACGCGGACCAACCGCACGACGCTGTCGTACTCGTTCGTCGCGTCCGCCTACGTGGACCCGGACGGCATCTACAGCGAGGAGGCCCCCACCACCCAGCGGTTCGAGGTCCAGTTCACGGAGAACGAGGACGGGGAATGGCGGATCAGCGACGTGCCCGACGGCATCGTGCTCGCCTCCGTGCGGTTCGACTCGGTGTTCGACGACTTCCCGCTCTGGTTCTTCGACCCCAGCTTCGCCTACCTCGTGCCGGATGTCCGCTGGTTCGCCACCGGCCGGTCGGACCTCGAGTCCGCCGTCGTCGGTGAGCTGCTCGGCGGCCCCGCGCCCTACCTCGGCCAGGGGGCTGTGGTGACCGCGTTCCCGCCGGGGACCGTCCGCGGAGACGTCGTGGAGATCGACGACGGGACCGCGACGGTCGACCTGAGCGGGGAGGCGGCGGAGACCGCGGAGCTCGAGCGGGACCGGATGCGTCAACAGCTCACGGAGACGCTGCGCGGCCAGTTCAACGTCACGGGCGCCGAGATCACCGTCGAGGGCATCGCCCTGCCGACGCCGGACGTCCCGGGTCCGGACGCGATCACGAAGCCCAACGTGGAGGGGTCGCCGCTGGTGCTGCGCGACGGCGAGTTCGGGTATGCCACCGGGGACAGCACGATGCCCATCGCCGGCATCAGCGGCCAGGTGGAGAGCCTCCAACCGACCGCGGTCACCTACGCCGGGGACTCATCCGTCGCCGTGGTGCGGAACGCGGACGGCGTGGTCCTCGTCCGGACCGGGACCGAGCCGCTGCTGATCGACCAGCGCGCCGGACTCGTGCCGCCGTCCCTCGACCCCATGGGGTTCGTCTGGTCCGCCCGCGAAGCGAGCGCCACCTCGATCAAGGCGTTCGACTTCGCCAGGGGGTCGTACGAGATCCGGTCGAACCTGCCGTCGGATGCGCGGATCGTCGCGATGCGGGTGTCGCGTGACGGCGCCCGGATGCTGCTGGCGCTCGAGACTTCGACCGGTCCGCGGCTCATCGTGAAGGGAATCGTGCGTGAGGGCACCGTGCCGGTCGGCCTCACCGCCGAGACGCTCGCGTTCCCGATAGCCGACGGAACACCGCTCGACGCCGCCTGGGTGGACGAGCGGTCCGTCGCGCTCCTGGCCGACGAGGCGGCCGCTCGCACCGTCACCCGCTTCGACGTCGGCGGACCTCGCGAGCGGCTCGGCGTCGCGGCGGGAGGGACGGTCATCGCGGGCGGGAACGGTGGGGTCGGCGGCCTTCGCGTGCTGGCCGACGGGGTGCTCCTGCAGCGGCGCGGCACCTCGTGGCTGCCGACCCGCGTCGAGGCGTCCGTGCTGGCCGAGCAGAGGTGACCGCCCCTCCTCCACCCGCCGCTTCGCCGCGTGCCGGTCCCCGAACCCGACGCCGCGCCGGCTGCCCGTGCGGGAGCGGCACAGGCTGAAGGGATGACGTCCGCCGCTCGTGCCGCCCTGCCGCACGCAGTGCGGAGCGCACTGCTCGACGCCTGGGCGGTGCTGGCGCCGGTCGAGTGCGCTGGGTGCGGGCGGCCGGACCGGGCGGTGTGCCGCTCGTGTCGTGCGGCGCTCGAGCCGGCTCTGGTTCGCCGGTCGCTTCCCGACGGGACGCCTGCCGTCGCGGCGCTCGACTACACCGGCGTGCTCCGGGCGATGGTGCTCGGCTACAAGGAGGGCGACCGCACGGACACCGCCCGCGTGCTGGCCGGTCCGCTCGCGATGGCGGTCGCCGCCGCCCGGGACCTTCCGGGTGGCGCGGCCGCGGAGCTCGTTCCGGTTCCCACGTCCGCCGCCGCCTATCGCAGGCGGGGGTACGACCCCGTCCGGCTGCTGCTCCGCCGCGCCCGGCTGCCCGCGTGCAGGGTGCTGCGCCGCACCCGCGGACGCATCGCGCAGAAGGCGCTCGGCTCCGGCGAACGACGGCGGAACGCCGCCGGAACGATGCGCGCCAGGCGACCGCTCGGCGGCCGCACCTTCGTGCTGGTGGACGACGTGCTCACCACCGGCGCGACGCTCCAGGAGTGCGTGCGGGCCGTCCGGGCGGCCGGCGGGGTGGTCGTCGGCGCGGCCGCGCTCGCCTCGACACCGCTCCGCTCCGGGCGCGCGGATCCTCTTCCAGAATCCCCAGGGACTTTCCCGGCCCAGACGACTAGGTTCGTCCCAAGGCGCTGAACTCCGCCTGACACCTCGGGCGGGGCGCTGAGGGAACGAGGAGGTCGCAGTGGACGTAACCATCACCGGGCGAAACGTGGAGATCACGGATCGCTTCCGCGATTACGCGACGGAGAAGTCCGACAAGGTCACCCATCTCGATCCGAAGGCGCTCGCCTTCGAGGTGAAGGCGATCCGGCGAGCCGAGTCCCGAGGGGCCAAGGGGGACGACCGTGTGGAGCTTACGGTCATCTGCAAGGGTCCGATCGTGCGGGCTGAGGCGGAAGGCTCCGACAAGTACGTCGCGTTCGACCTGGCGATGGAGAAGCTGCTCGAGCGGATGCGGCAGTCGAAGGACCGCCGCAAGATCCACTGGGGCCACAACCGTCCGACCTCGCTGCGTGAGGCGCAGGAGAGCGACTTCAGCGTCATCGACATCACCCCGGCGCCGGTCGAGCTGATCGAGAAGGTCGCCACCGGTTCGGTTCCCGTTCAGACCGGCGCCGAGGAGCCGGATTACAACCCCGTCGTGATCCGCACGAAGGTCTTCGCGTCCGAGCACATGACCGTGAGCCAGGCGGTCGACCGGATGGAGCTCGTCGGCCACGACTTCTTCCTGTTCATCGACAGCGAGACCGACCGGCCGAGCGTCGTGTACCGCCGGAAGGGCTGGGACTACGGCGTCATCGGGCTCGAGGAGCAGAGCCCGAACGGGGAGGTCGAGGACACCCGCGAGCTCCGCCGCGTCGGGTCGCGCTGACCGGGCGGCACTGAACCACAGGTCCAGTTCCGGTCCGGTGTGCCCGCCTGGGCGGTGACACCGGACCGGAACGGGAAACACCGGCGTGGCGTGTCGTGAACGGCCACTCGGAGGCGCCGACCAAGTGGAGTTGCTACGATTACGCGGCGGGGCTGTGCCCCGCGGCGGGCGGTATTCCGCCCGGGACCCAAGAGCCGACGCGAGCCCTGCGCCGGTCGGCTGGCCCTCGCCCGATGGGAGTAATCGGTGGCAAACGTTCTCGAAAAGGTCCTGCGCGTCGGCGAGGGCCGCACCCTCCGCCGGCTGAAGGCGTATGCGGAGGCGGTCAACTCCCTCGAGGAGGACTTCAAGCACCTCACCGACGATGAGCTGAAGCACGAGACCGTGGAGTTGCGGGAGCGCTACGCCAGCGGCGAGTCGCTGGACGACCTGCTGCCGGAGGCGTTCGCCGCGGTGCGGGAGGCGTCGGTGCGGACGCTCGGACTCCGGCACTTCGACGTGCAGCTGATGGGCGGTGCCGCGCTGCACCTCGGCAACATCGCCGAGATGAAGACGGGTGAGGGCAAGACCCTCGTCGCGACGCTCGCCGCCTACCTCAACGCGATCGCATCGCGCGGCGTGCACGTCATCACCGTCAACGACTATCTCGCCGGCTATCAGTCGGAGCTGATGGGGCGCATCTACCGGGCACTCGGCATGACGACCGGCTGCATCCTCTCCGGCCAGACACCCGAGGTCCGTCGGCAGCAGTACGCCGCGGACATCACCTACGGCACCAACAACGAGTTCGGCTTCGACTACCTGCGCGACAACATGGCCTGGCAGGCGACCGACATGGTGCAGCGCGGCCACTTCTTCGCCATCGTCGACGAGGTCGACTCGATCCTCATCGACGAGGCCCGCACCCCGCTCATCATCTCCGGTCCCGCGTCCGGTGAGGCGAACCGCTGGTTCACCGAGTTCGCCAACATCGCGACCCGCCTGGTCGAGGGCGAGGATTTCGAGGTCGACGAGAAGAAGCGCACCGTCGGCGTGCTGGAGCCAGGCATCGAGAAGGTCGAGGATTACCTCGGCATCGACAACCTCTACGAGTCGGCGAACACCCCGCTGATCTCCTTCCTCAACAACTCGATCAAGGCCCGCGCCCTGTTCAAGCGCGACAAGGACTACGTCGTGATGAACGGCGAGGTGCTGATCGTCGACGAGCACACCGGCCGCATCCTCGTCGGCCGTCGCTACAACGAGGGCATCCACCAGGCGATCGAGGCGAAGGAGGGCGTCGCGGTCAAGGCCGAGAACCAGACCCTCGCCACCATCACGCTGCAGAACTACTTCCGTCTCTACAAGAAGCTCTCCGGCATGACCGGCACCGCCGAGACCGAGGCGGCGGAGTTCATGAGCACCTACAAGCTCGGTGTGGTCGCCATCCCCACCAACAAGCCGATGCTGCGGCAGGACCAGTCGGACCTCGTCTACAAGAACGAGCAGGCGAAGTTCGACCAGGTGGTCGGGGACATCGTCGAGCGCCACCAGAAGCAGCAGCCTGTGCTGGTCGGCACGACGAGCGTCGAGAAGAGCGAGCATCTGTCGCGGATGCTGGCGAAGCGCGGCGTCAAGCACGAGGTGCTGAACGCGAAGAACCACGCCCGCGAGGCGGCGATCATCGCGCAGGCCGGACGACTCGGCGCGGTCACCGTCGCCACCAACATGGCAGGCCGCGGCACCGACATCATGCTCGGCGGCAACGCCGAGTTCCTCGCCGTCGCGGAGATGAACCGTCGCGGCCTCAGCCCGGTGGACACGCCTGAGGAGTACGAGGCCGAGTGGGATGCGGTCTTCGACCGGGTCAAGGCAGAGGTGCAGGCCGAGGCGGACAAGGTCATCGCGGTCGGTGGGCTCTACGTGCTGGGCACCGAGCGGCACGAGTCCCGCCGCATCGACAACCAGCTGCGCGGCCGCTCCGGCCGTCAGGGCGACCCTGGCGAGAGCCGGTTCTACCTCTCGCTGCAGGACGACCTGATGCGGCTGTTCAACGCCGGCGCGGCCGAGAGCCTGATGGGCCGCAGCAACGTGCCCGACGACCTCGCCATCGAGTCGAAGGTCGTCAGCCGCGCCATCCGGTCCGCACAGTCGCAGGTGGAGGCCCGGAACGCGGAGATCCGGAAGAACGTGCTGAAGTACGACGACGTGCTGAACCGCCAGCGCGAGGCGATCTACAGCGACCGCCGCCACATTCTCGAGGGCGACGATCTGCACGACCGCGTGCAGAAGTTCCTCGATGATGTGATCACCGAGGTCGTCGACGCCCACACCTCCGAGGGCACCAGCGACGACTGGGATCTCGACGCCCTCTGGACGGAGCTGAAGACGCTCTTCCCGGTGTCCATCACGATCGACGAGGTGCTGAGCGAGGCGGGCAACCGCATCACCAGCTCCTTCATCTCCCAGGAGGTGCTCTCCGACGCGAAGATCGCCTACGCCAAGCGGGAGGAGCAGCTCGGCTCGGTCGCCATGCGGGAGCTCGAGCGCCGGGTGGTGCTCAGCGTGATCGACCGCAGGTGGCGCGACCACCTGTACGAGATGGACTACCTCAAGGACGGCATCGGTCTGCGCGCGATGGCGCAGCGCGACCCGCTGGTCGAGTACCAGCGCGAGGGCTTCGCCCTGTTCCAGAACATGATGGGGCAGATCCGCGAGGAGACCATCGGGTTCCTGTTCAACCTCGAGGTCGAGGTGACCGGTGCCGAGGGCCAGGCGCGGGTCGCGGCCAAGGGCCTCGCCGGCTCCGCCGCTCCGGCCGAGCGGCTGCAGTACTCGGCGCCGAGCGCCGACGCTCAGGGTGAGGTCGAGGTGCGCAATCAGCGCGGACAGGTGCAGCAGGCCGCCACCGCGCGCGCCCAGCAGGCGCAGGCTGTGCAGAGCGCACAGCTCCGCCCGGGCGCCGGCCGTGCGCCGGGAGGCGCAGCGACCGCCACGCAGGAAGCACCGACGGAGCGCGGTGCGTTCGGCCAGCGCGAGTCCGGCCAGCCGGCCGCCGCGCCCGTGAACCGCGCTCAGCGCCGCGCTGAGGAGAAGAAGAAGGGCCGCTAGCGCAGCCCGGACCGCCGGCGGGCACCCATCCGCGGTGGCCGTCGCCGAGCTGCTTCGCTCAGCTGGGCGGGTCGGGCTCCGGGTAGCGCAGGCCGTGCTCCTCGCACAGCCTGAGGATGCTCTCGAAGTCGAACTCGACGCCATACCGGGCGCCCATGGCGGCCAGGTGGTCGGGTTCCGGCTCGCCCTCGAGGCCGCCCAGCTCCTGGAAGAAGCGCTCGAACCCGCCTGGGGCGATGATCTCGAGGATGCGGCACGGCCGGTCGTCAGGGTTCCAGAAGGTGTGCCACTGGCCGCGGGGCTTGACCAGCAGGGAGCCGGCTTCGACGGTCACCACCGATCCGTCCAGCTCAGCTCCCATTCGCCCCTCCAGCACGAAGGAGTACTCGTCCTCGCGGCTGTGCCGATGCAGCGGCGCGGCCAGCCCTCGTGCGGGGACGGGATGCTCGACGATGGAGACGGGGCTGCTCGCCTGGTCGCCGGCGAGTAGAAACCGGACGCCGAGGCTCACGAGGTCGAGCGTGGTGCCGTCTCGCGGTCCGATCACGTGGGGTGGCATCGTCCTGCTCCATTCGCCGAAGTGGCCGCCAGCGTAGTGGTGAGGCAGGCGCTCCTCAAGCGGATCCGGAATGGGCGGGCGCATGCGCGCCGGCTCACAGCACGTGGATCGCGGTCGCCCGCCAGCGCGAGTCGAGTCCCTCCAGCCGGATCGCCACGGCGCGGGTGCGCGCCCGACCGCGGACGATGACGACCGCCTCCACCACGCCGTCCGACGGCTCGCAGATGCGCGTGGCGCCGATCGAGAACGCGGGCCGTGCCGGCGCCTGCCCGCGGGCCTGTCGTGCTCGCGTCGCCAGCACCACCCGTTTCAGCAGGTGCCGGTAGACGTCATCCGACACCCACCGGGCGATCTGCTCGAGATCACGGGCGCCCGCCAGGATCTCCACCGCGCATCTTGTGAGGTTCTCGAGCAGCGGCGCCGGGTTCGGCAACGTGGCCGTCGACGCGGGCTGCTGCCCGAAGAACTCGTCGGGGATGATCCTGGTGCGCGCGCGGACTGGGCCGCGCGCTCCTGATCCGGGGTCGCGAGGCAGTGGGTCGGTCATCGCCGATGTCCTTCGGGTCGGATTCGGGTCGCGTGCCCCTGTCGGGGTGAGGACACTCAACAGCATCGGCCGATGTGATGTCCACGCCCCCGCTAGGGGGCTGGGGATAGTTTGCCCGCCGGCCGGCGCCTCCGCCGCCGCTGTGGAGAACCGCTGCGCCGCGGTCCGCGTGGCGCTACGGTCGCCGCGTGAGTCTTCCCGAGCCGCCGGTCGGCGTCTGATGCGGTGGGAGAACCTGTTCCAGGACCTCGAGGGGCAGCTGGAGCAGGAGCTCGACGCCGAGGAGCTCGAGCTGCGCGCGGAGGAGGAGCGCCTGAGGATCGGCCGGATGACGCTCCGCGACCGGATCGTCGCCGCGTCCGGTGATGGCACGTCCGTCGAGCCGCTGCGGCTCGTCCTCAGCGACGGCGCACGCCTTGAGCTGCGGCTCACCGCCTACGGGCGCGATTGGGTCGCGGGCGAGGCGGTCGGCGAGCTGCGGCGGCACGGTCCCGTCGTGGTGCCCCTCGGGTCGATCGCAACGGTGCTGCTCGACTCGGATCAGCTCGGGCACAGCCTCACCGCCGCCCCGGCGGGGGCGTCCCCTCCGCTCGCGGACCGGCTCGGTCTCGCCTTCGTGCTGCGGACCGTGTGCCGGAGGCGGTCGGCGGTCGACCTGGTGCTGACGGACGGCCGCGTGCACGGCACGGTGGACCGGGTCGGGCGGGACCACCTCGATCTCGCGGTCCACGAGCCCGGCCTGCCACGCCGCCGAGACGCCGTCCGGCAGGTGAGGCTGGTGCCGTTCGCTCAGCTGGTGCTGGTGCGGATCTGACCGCCGGACAGTTCCGGAAGGCTCGCGAAGTCCGACTGCTTCCAGAGGCTGCGGCGACGGCTCTCCTCGTACATCGCCTCGATGTACGACTCCAGCACGCTGCGCTCGACGCGCCAGCGGCCACCGCCGGCCCCCACCTTGATGGCGGGCAGCTCGCCGGAGCGCACCAGCGCGTATGCCTGGCCCAGCGAGATGTTGAGCACCTCAGCGGTGTCGGCGAGCGTCAGGAAGCGTCCAGGCACACCCCTGGAGTCGGTCTCCGTCATGCACCGATTATGAGCACCGCGTCTCCTCCCGCACCGGCATGTGGATAAGTCGCGGGCTCCGCTCCCCGATCCGGCGACGATGAACCCATGGTGAGGTTCCGGTGGGCGGCACGAGGGCGGGTGGATGGGCGGACGCCGGGACCGCGTCGGCGGTTCGCGATCGACCCCCGGCTCGTTGTCGGCGCGATCCTCGTCGCCGGGTCGGTTGCGGGCGTCAGCTGGATCGTCGGCTCTGCGGACCGGACCGTCGCGGTCTACGCCGCGAGATCGGCGCTCTATCCGGGCGACCGGGTCACCGCGGGGGACCTCGCGGTCACCCGGGTGCGCCTCGGTGCTGAAGCGGAGCGCTACCTCTCCGTCGCCGACCTGCCCGCGGACGGCGCCGTGATCAGCCGCGCCGTCGGGGAGGGCGAGCTGCTGCCGTCAGCCGCCGTCGGGGCGGCCGAAGGAGCGAGCTCGGCCGCCGTGGTGGTGCAGCTGTCCGGACCGCTGAGCGGTGCGGCGCGCCCGGGGACCGCCGTCGACCTGTGGGCCGCCGAGCGGCTGGAGAGTTCCCGGTTCGGCCCGCCCGCGGTGCTCGTGCCGGGCGCCACGATCGTCCGTGTCGTCGAGGAGGACGGACTCATGGCCGGCTCCGGTGTCGCGCTGGAGGTGCTCGTGCCGCGCACATCGGTGGCCCGCCTGCTCGAGGCGGTTTCCAACGAGGACGCCGTGGCCGCGGTGCCCGTGTCTGTGCCGCTCGGGAACTGAACGTGCGCATCGCGCTCTGTCTCCCGGTCGCGCTCGAGAACGAGCTCGCGCGCGAAGCCGTGCTGAGCGGGCACCGGATCGTGGTGCGCTCCGACGCCGCGGACGAGCTCGCATCCCGGCTGGCCGATTCGTCGCCCGACGCCGTCCTCGCCTCCGCTGGACACCGCTATCTCAACGCACGGCTCCTCGCCGAGAGCGACGCCGTCGGCGCGCGACTCGTCGCCCTGACGGCGAGCGCGGCGGAGCGCCGGCATGTGGCGGAGCTGGGCCTTCTGGAGACCGTGGAGGCGACGGCCGGCTGGGATCGCATCGAGGCGCTCGCCACCGCCGCCACGTCGGCCGCCCCAGGTGCTGGACGGAACGCGCCGGGTCGGGTGATCGCCATCTGGGGGCCGCCGGGAGCGCCAGGACGCACCACGATCGCGGTCAGCCTGGCCGCCGAGCTTGCCGCGACCGGGGCGGACGTGCTGCTCTGCGACGCCGACACCCACAGCGCCTCGATCGCGCCCGCGCTGGGGCTCCTCGATGAGTCCCCGGGCTTCGCCGCCGCGTGCCGGCTCGCGGGCAACGGCACGCTGACCGCGCGGGAGCTCGACCGGGTCTCGCAGCGCTACGAATCCTCCACGGGCGCATTCCGGGTGCTCACCGGCATCGGCCGGCCGAGCCGCTGGCCCGAGCTCTCGGCCGAGCGGGTGGAGGAGACCCTCCAGCAGTGCCGGCGGGCCGCCGACTACACGGTGCTCGATATCTCGGCGAGCCTCGAGCACGACGAGGAGCTCACCAGCGACCTGGCGGCACCGCGAAGGAACGCCGCCACGATCACTGCGGTGCGCACCGCCGACGAGGTGATCGCGGTCGGCGCCGCGGACCCCTTGGGCCTCGCCCGGTTCCTTCGGGGCCATGTGGACCTGCTCGAGACCGCGACCACCGACACGATCACCGTCGTGGTGAACAAGGTGCGGGCGAGCGCGATCGGCATGACCCCGCACAGCCAGATCGCCTCCACCCTGCACCGCTTCGGCGGGATCGCCTCACCGGTTCTGATCCCATACGACCGCCAGGCGGTTGACGCCGCCCTGCTCAGCGCCCGTACGCTCCCCGACGCCGCGCCGCGCTCCGCTGCCCGCACCGCCATCCGCGACCTGGCCGTGAAACGCATCCTGCCTCCCGTCGCAACTCCCGCCAGCCGACAATCTCGGCGCCGCCTGAACGCCCGGCTGGGCGGGCTACCCTAGGAGCGTGTCGACCCTCTCCGATCTGGTCCTCGCGCAGGGGCGCTCGAGCGAGGCCGACGTCGAGTGGCTGCACCTCCTGGTGGGGGACTGGCAGCTGCTCGCGGATCTCGCCTTCGCGGACATCGTGCTGTGGGTGCCCACCGCGGGCGGCAGCTTCGTCGCCGTCGCGCACGCTCGTCCGTCGAGCGCCGCGACGCTGTTCTACCGTGACTTCGTCGGCCACGAGGTGAAGCCGGAGTGGCGGCAGCAGATCACGCAGGCGTTCGAGACCGGCCAGATCGTCGACTCGTCGGCGCCCGACTGGTACGAGGAGACTCCGACGCGGGTGCGCGCGGTGCCGGTGCTGCGGCGGCTGCGGCCGAGCGGTGCGGCGACCACGGACATCCCGATCGGTGTGATCACGCGGCATTCGAATCTCAGTGAGACCCGCACACCCAGCCGTCAGGAGCTCACCTTCAACGAGTGCGCGAACGAGCTGTTCCGCATGATCGCGAACGGCGACTTCCCTGATCTGAACGCACCGAGCGGTCCGCGCCGCGGCGCCCCGCGCGCCTCCGACGGCCTGATCCGTCTCGACGTCGACGGCATGGTCACCTTCGCCAGCCCGAATGCGCTGTCGGCGTTCAACCGGATGGGCTTCGCCGGGGAGCTCGAGGGCGAGTCGCTCGCCGAGGTCACCACGAGCCTGCTCACCGGCAAGATGGTGGTCGACGAGTCGCTGCCGCTGGTGGTCACCGGCCGGGCGCCGTGGCGCACCGACATCGAGTCGCGCGGGGTGACCGTGTCCCTGCGGACAATCCCGATCCGGGATCGCGGTGACCGGAAGGGTGCGATCGTGCTCTCCCGCGACGTCACCGAGGTGCGGCACCAGGAGCGCGAGCTCATCACCAAGGACGCCACCATCCGGGAGATCCATCACCGGGTGAAGAACAACCTGCAGACCGTGGCGTCGCTGCTGCGCATCCAGGCCCGACGCACCCACAGTGAGGGCGCCAAGGAGGCGCTCACGCAGGCCATGCGCCGAGTCGCGGCCATCGCGGTGGTGCACGACACGCTCTCCGAGGGCCTGAACCAGGACGTGAACTTCGACCAGGTGTTCGACCGGGTGCTGCTGCTCATCGCGGAGGTGGCGTCGAGTCACACCACCACGGTCCGTCCCAAGTCGACGGGCAGCTTCGGGGACCTGCCGAGCGAGTACGCGACGCCGCTCGCGCTCGCGTTGACCGAGCTCGTCACCAACGCCGTCGAGCACGGGCTCGCCGGCCGCCGTGACGGTGAGGTCGAGATCATCGCCAAGCGCAGCGACGACGCGCTCTCCGTGAAGGTGCGGGACAACGGCGGTGGCCTGCCAGAGGGGAAGGTCGGTTCGGGCCTCGGCACGCAGATCGTGCGCACGCTCATCCAGGGTGAGCTGGGCGGGACGATCGACTGGCACACCCTGCACGGCGAGGGAACCGAGGTCACGATCGACGTGCCGCTGTTCCACCTCGCACGTCGCGACGGTGTTCCGGTCGGCGCCGGCCGCTAGCTCACAGGCGCCACTTCGGTACGGACGCCGTCGACAGCGGGCTGCCGGCTGAGCACGCGGCGCTGTACCCCGTTTTCCGGGGATCGCCGATGCGGTTGGAGCTAGGAGGCGCGGCGCGCGCGGGCCGCGCGGCGCTTGAGCGCGCGGCGCTCGTCCTCGCTGAGGCCGCCCCACACGCCGTAGTCCTGGTTGGTCTCGAGCGCGTACTGGAGGCACACCTCGGTGACGTTGCAGCGGGCGCAGACGGTCTTGGCCTTCTCGATCTGGTCGACAGCCGGGCCGGTGTTCCCGACCGGGAAGAACAGCTCGGGGTCTGCGGTGAGGCAGGCGGCTTTGTCGCGCCAATCCATGACGTGGTACTCCTTCGGATGTTGCATGAACACGCGAACACGAGGGTGCTCGGTGCGGACGGTGGTCGCCAGCCGGGAAGCCTGAACAGAGGATGTGTTCCCGGGGCCCGTCCACTACCCTGTGGGCGTCGCAACCTCATTCAGGTTTTCATACCTGTGCATCGAGGTCAACCCTTTTTACGGAGAGATAGCTGTGAGCGAACGACCAAGAACGGTGCCGGTCGTTGTGCTTTCTGCACTAATTTTCCTCGAGGCCGCCCTCGTTGTGGGGGCAACAGCGTTCCTCGTCTTCGAGCTGATGACGATGACTCCGCAGAGCCTCGCGAGCGCGCTCGCGCTGACAGTGCTCACCGCTCTGGCCGCGGTCTGGGTTCTCGCCATCGCGGTCGGGCTGCTCCGCGGACGGGCGTGGAGCAGGGGAGCGGCGGTCGTCTGGCAGGTGCTGCAGATCGCCGTGGCGGTCGGGGCGTTCCAGGGATCGTTCGCCCGTGCCGAGGTCGGCTGGCTGCTGCTCGTGCCGGCGCTCGTTGCGCTGGTGCTGCTGTTCAGCAGGCCCGTAGTCGAGTGGACCCGCCGGCACTAGCCGACGGGGTACAACCCGCCCAGGACTCAGGCGTCGAGCTTGAGCTTCTTGCGCAGGCTTGCGACGTGCCCGGTGGCCTTGACGTTGTAGAGCGGCAGTGTCACGGTGCCCGCTTCGTCGATCACGAACGTGGAGCGAAGTACCCCGGTCACGGTCTTGCCGTACATCGACTTCTCGCCGTAGGCACCGTACAGCTGGTGCACTGTGAGGTCGGTGTCGCTCAGCAACGGGAAGTTGAGGTGCTCCTCGTCGCGGAACTTCTTGAGCGGCTCGGCCTCGTCCTTCGAGATGCCGAGCACGGTGTAGCCGGCGCCCCTCAGCGAGTTGAGGCTGTCGCGGAAGTCGCACGCCTCGGTGGTGCAGCCGGGGGTGCTGGCGGCCGGATAGAAGTAGAGGATCACCTTCTGGCCGCGCAGGTCTGCGAGGGAGATCTGGTTGCCATCGGCGTCCGGGAGCGTGAATTCGGGTGCCGTTGCGCCTGTATCGAGCCTCGCGTCTGCCATGGTTCTCCTCGTCTCGCTGTGCGTCTTTGCTCATGCTAATCTTGCTTCTCGGCCCGGGTTCTCGGGTCGCGCACCTCTAGCTCAATTGGCAGAGCAACTGACTCTTAATCAGTGGGTTCCGGGTTCAAGTCCCGGGGGGTGTACTTCAAAGATGTGTTCCTTCGTTTGATTGGTGACATCGCGTCTTCGCCTGATCGGTGTCGGTGTTTGAGGGCACTTCTTCCGTCGGCTCGCCCATAGACCGGCGGGCGAGAGCCGTCCGTGGACGCTCGGGATGATGGAATCGCCCCCCAACCCCGGCGCAGCGCTGCTGCAGCACCACGACCGGCTGCTCGGCGTGCTGATGACCGACGGCTTCAGCGCGGCGCTCGCAACGCATGCGTTCTCGGCGGTCGACGCCTACGTGTACGGGTTCGCACTGACCGAGACGAGCCTGCCGTTCGAACCGGGGGATGGCGCCGAGGAGGCATTCGCCCTCAAGGTCGCGGCGTCGGCGGAGCTGTATCCGCACATCGCGCGCTCGCGCGCCGAACTGTTCGGCGATGGCGGTTACGCGTTCGCGGACGAGTTCGACTACGGGTTGGAGCTGCTGCTCGAGGGCCTGGAGCGTCGGGTCGCCGACGAGAGCGCCGCGCTGCGCGAGCAGTAGCGCATCCCTCTGCGCTTCACCGCGATCGGATGCCGTGTAGGGCGCGCGAAAGGGTATTGCCGGCGCGATGGCCGACGAGGCCGACCGAGCGTCGGGCTAGCTCGAAATGCGCACTCTGGCCGCGTCGTCGTCGCTCATGAGGCAAGCGTGAAGATGCCACTTGAGTTATCCGCAAAGAACTCGAACAGGTGAGGGATCGGCGGCCTTGACGGAGGAGTCGCCGAAATCGGCCTCGGTCCCGGCGTCAGCTTGTTGTGCGGGCGGGCCCGAGGGCGCGCAACCGCCGCCGACCTGCCCGGCCGGTGGCGATCGGGCTCACAGGCTGACCGGGTGACGGCTGCCGACCTCATCGCGGGGCCGTGAGCACGGCTCGGAACAGTCGTTCGAGCTGCGCCGCCGGAGCGGCGGCGTCGGGGCCGAACGTCAGCGCATGCAGGACGATGCCGTCGAGCGCGCCGATGAACAGCCCGGCGGCGGTGATCGCTCCGGGCATCGACCACTCGCTGTCCAGGTCGACGAGATGACCGGCGAATCTGGCCTTCGCCGCGGTCATGTCGGCGGCTACAACTGCGGCGACGTCGGGGTAATGGGCGGCGCCGGTGATCATTTGGGTGAGCAGCCTGACCCCGTCCGGGTCGTCGAGCGACGCTTCGGTGATTTGCACCGCCGTGTGGATGAGCTGGTCGACGGTGGTGGTGGCGCAGAGCGCTTCCGCGACGGGGAGGATGAGATGGTCGCTGGCGTGCCGGGCGATGGCGGAACGGAGTCCGGCCAGATTCCCGAAGTAGTAGTGGACCAGTCCCGCATTCGCGCCGGCATGCTGAGCGACCTTGCGGTGTGTGAGCCCTGGCCAGCCTTCGCGGGCCACGCAGTCCATGGCGGCCTGCAGCAGCTCGGCGCGGCGGCGGTCGCCGCGGCCCTCGGGGGCGACTCGTTCAGGGGTGCGGTTCGTCATCGGCTTCGGTGGAGGCTAACACTGGCGCGGGGTCGAGGCGGAACTGGCGGTTCGTCAGCCGCAGGGCCGGGAGCTGACGCGCAAGCGCAGCGAGGTCGTGATCGGCGCCAGTGAACGGTTGTCGCACCACTGTTGTTCCAAGGACGGCGGCCGACTTCGGGTGGTTGGTCTGGTAGTCGGTGAGCAACGCCAGGCGCTCGCCCTCGTCGAGCTCCGCGACATCGGCTGTGAACTGCCGGGTGCCCAGGTGGACCCGGACCTCGCCGGCTGCGACGGCGTTGCGGTACCAGTCTGTGGTTGCGCCGAACCCGGCGACCACTTCAACCCACTCGCTGCCCGGGCCGCGCCGGGTGACTTCCAGGGTGGTGCGGCGGGTGAGGCCGGTGATGCGGCCGCGGTGTTCGATCATCAGGAATCGGTGGCCGAGGAGCCAGCCCAGACGGGCGCGGTAGAGCCAGTTCGGTGCTCTCACCAGCGTCCGGTGGAACCGCATCCTCAGCGCAGTCATCCAGATCCTTCCGTAGTGGCGGCAAGTGAGGGTGGCGCCGGAGCAACCTGGCGCCACCCTCGGGCGGGTCCTGTGTCCGCCTCCCCGGTCGATGGCGTGGCTCGACACGCCCGGCCGCAGGTCTCATCGGCTGTCTCGTCGCTCATCGTCTTGGTCGTGGTCCCAGCTCCGAGGGGGCCGCAACAGCAGCACCGCGGTCACCAGCACGGCGGCGACCAGCGCTGCCCCGGCGAAGGGTCCGTCGTACACCGGCGGCTCGGTCATGCCGGTCACCGTCCTTCCGGCCGGTACGGCTCCTCCTGGACCGCATGCGCGAGCGTCAGTTTCAGCACCATGATCACCGGCACCCACCACAGCCCGAACGGTGCGGCCGAGAGCGGGGCAAGCACGGCGACGACCGTGCAGCAGAACAACGCGACCGGGCGTTGCAGGTACAGCGGCGTCACCCTCACCAGCGCGACGGTCAGCAAGGCGATCAGGTACCACGCCGCGCCCCACCACCATGCCGCTCCGGGGAACAGCAGCCCGATCAGGATCGGCTGGATGTGGACCGCGGCGAACAGCACCGGGCGGCGCACCAGCCGGCCGAGCCAGCCGGCAGCCGGGCCGGGGGCGGCGAAGTGATCGCGTTTGGCGGAGTTCAACCCGTTGGCGACGACACCGCCGATGAGGTCGAACGCGAGCACCGCGGCAACCGCGTACTGCCACCAGGTCCAGGCGTCCGGTGCGGCGACACCGACGCTGCCGACGGTGAGCACTGCGCCGGTGACGCCCGCCACGCGGGCCAGGTTCTTCTCCGGCCCGGTCGCCCCGGCGCCATACACCGGGTCAGGCTGATCAACTTGCGCCGACTGGCCTGTTTCCGCCCTCGTAGTCATGTCCGCCTCCATTGTCGATCGGTGTGTTATACGATCGCATAACTTAGGCGAACGTACAACTAGGCGGTGGCGGATGGGTGTCGCAGTGGTGATGACGGTCCTCGGCGTGTTGGCAGTCGTTGGCATGGTGGGAACGATCCGCGCGGTCTGGAACGACGGTCACGGTCGACGGCCCAGTGCAGCCGACGGGGACAGAGCGGAGTGACACCGCCGGTTCTCGGAGAGCGGGCGGATGAGGACGGACCGTTGGTCGAGGACGGGCCGCCGGTGGCCCTCGCGATCGTCGCAGCGTTCCGGATCGCGCCGAACGGCCTTATCGCAGCGCCTCCTGCACCGCCGGAAACGCCGGCTTCGCGACGTAGTCCTCAGTGAACATCAGCGGCGCCGCCTCGCCGAGCTCGTCCCACGAGTAGCGGTCGCTGAAGCCGAACACCGTCGTGTTCTTGCAGGCCGACACCTGGAGGCAGGCGTCCACGACATCCGCGTAGATCTCCGCCTGCAGTTCGAGCTGGTCGTCGGTTGTGCCATAGATCATCACGTCGAGCTCGGTGATGTAGACGTCGAGCCCCAGGTCGGCGAAGCGCTGCATGTTCTGGCGGGCGCTCTCCAGGTCGGGCGGGTTCGCCGAGTCGATGTGGAACTGCAGGCCGACCGCGTCGATCGGCACGTCGCGCTCCATGAAGTCGGAGACCATGTCGTAGAGGAAGTCGGCCTTGTCGCCAAGCACCTCCGCACCGGTCTCGTTGTACATCAGCACCGCGTCGGGGTCCGCCTCGTCGGCGACGCGGAAGGCCCGCTCGATGTGCTCGTCGCCGAGCACGTCCTGCCAGATCGTCTGCGCGAGCCGTGCCTCGCTCTCACCGGTGTCGAACGGTCCCCAGATGCCCTCGTTCACCACCACCCAGGCGTCCGCCTGGTCCCGATACCGGGACACCAGGGTGGTGATGTGGTCGTCGTAAACCGCGCCGAGCGTCTCGGCGTCGCCGGTCGCCGCGATGTCGAGCACCCACTGCGGCAGCTCGAAGTCCCACACCAGGAACATGGCGGTGACCGACAGGTCGTGCACGGTCGCATAGTTCATGCTGAGATCGGCCGGCACGAAGAAGTAGTCCTCGTCTTCACCGCGGGTGGTCGCCCAGTACAGCTCCGTCGGGGTGGCGGAGCTGAACTGCTCGCCCAGCATCGACTCGAAGCCGATGTCGTGCAGCGGCGGCCAGATGTCCAGGGCGCTGCCGATGTCGATGCCTTTGCCGGCCGCCAGCTCGCGCAGGGGAGTGCCGAGCTCGGGATGCCGCGGCAGCGGCTGCGACAGCTCCAGCTCCAGCAGGTCGAGCGTCGCGCCGGGCTCGAGGTAGGCGTACAGGCCGGCCGCCTCACCGTCGGCGGCCAGCGGACCGGCGAGCTCCAGCGTTGTCTCGTCGCCCCCTGCGGCCACGGTGACGGAGTCGGCCGTGATGTCGAGGACGAGCTCGCCAGTGGTTCCGTCCGCCAGCGGCTCCTCCTGCAGGACGGTCGAGCCATCGGTCTCGCGCACCGACCACGCCCCGTCCGCGGCGACGAGCTCGACCGTGACGCGTGCCTCGGGGTCGCCTGGGCCGGCGATCACCAGCCCGCTCGCGCCCTCGCCGCCCGGCTCGAGGCGTCCGCGGAGCGTCACCTCATCGGGGGTGAACGCGCCGCCCCAGATCGGCCAGACCACCGTGTCCTGCTGGTCGCTCTCCAGGGCGACCGGATGCTCCGCGAGCACGACCGCTCGCGGCCCGCTCGGCTCAGGCCGTGGGTCGGGGTCTGCGGCGCATCCCCCGATCAGCGGCGCCGTCGCCACCAGCAGGGCGACGAGGGTCGATGCGCGACGCTGCATGCGGGGAGTGTATCCACTCGTTCACTATTGGCGGAACGCCCGTGCCGGATCGGTCCCGGGGTTCAGCTCCTGGATGCTCCGGTGCCGAACGCCACCGCCGACTCGCCCGACGTGGCACTCTCGCGCGCCGCGGCATCCTGCTCGGCACGGAGGTCGATGCTCCGTGCCAGCAGCAGGTAGACGACCGCCGAGACCGCCAGTCCGACGAAGAGCGCCAGGTCGGCGCCGCTCATCGCCTCCGCGATCGGCCCCGTGAACCACGCGGTGACGACGAACGGGATCATCGCCACGATGCCGGCCGCGTACGCGGTCAGCCCACGCCAGCCCCAGCTGCCGTAGATGCCGTTCGGGGTGAAGATGTCGCGGATGGCGTAGTGGCCGCGGCGCACGAAGTAGTAGTCGACGAGGTTCACACTGGTCCATGGGACGAGCACGTACAGCAGTACCACGAGAAAGCTGCCGAAGTTCGCCAGGAACTCGCCGGTGCTGAGGATGGAGCCGATGTACGCGGCGGCGCCGATGATCACACACCCGACCACCCGGAGCGCGCGGGTCGGCTTCACCGACTTGATGGAGTCGAGGATGGTGATGAGCTCCATGCTCGCGGCGTAGATGTTGACGGTGATGACGGCGACCAGCCCGGGCAGAGCGGCCAGGAGCAGCCAGTAACCGGATCCGGCGAGGACAGTGTCGGCTGCCTCCTGCACGCCGGCGAGCGGCGCGGCACCGGTGAAGGCGGCGGCGACCAGAGCGCCGAGTGCCATGAGCCAGGTCGCGCCCACGAAGACGCCGCCGTAGGTGTACCAGAGTGCCTTGGCGGGGCTCGTCTGCGGCGGCAGGTAGCGGGAATAGTCGGAGACGTACGGCGCCCAGCCGAGCGCATACGCGGCGGCGGCGCCGAACTGCACCAGGAAGGCCGTCCAGTTGAAATTCCCGAACGCGACCTGCGCCGGGTCGAGCGGCAGGACGAACAGCGCCGCCACCGTGAACACGCCGAACGTGACGAGGAACAGCAGCGTCAGCCACTTCTGGGTCGCGTGGATCCAGTCGTAGCCGAAGATCGCGAGCACCACGGCGAGACCGCTGATCAGCAGATACCAGAGCCAGTTCGCCGATACCCCGGTCGTCATCGTGAGGATCTCGGCGCCGAGCATCTGGTTGAACATGTTGAACCCGACGAGGCTGAAGACGACGATGGCGCAGATCAGGATGACGCCGCGGTAGCCGAACTGCGCCCGCGACTGGATCATCTGCGGCAGGCCGAGCTGCGGTCCCTGCGCGGAGTGGAACGCGGTGAAGATGGTGCCGACCGCGACGCCGGCGACGATGGCGAGGAGCGACGTCGTCAGGTTGGCGCCGAGCGCGGCGCCAAGCATCCCGGTGGCCAGCGTCGTGATGTTGGCGTTCGACATGAACCACAGGGGGAAGAGGGACCACGGCTTGCCGTGCCGCTCGGTCAGCGGCACCCAGTCGATCGACCGCGACTCCACCCGTTCGGGCGTGTGCGGCCGGGTCGCGACCCCGGACTCCGTCGGTGTGTGCGCCATGGATGCTCCTCGCTGAGTGGTCGGTCGCGGATCGAGTCCGCGGCAAGATCTCGCCCGACGCTACTGAGCGGCTTCCATCGGCACAAGCCGCCATCAACCTTTGCTATGTATCGGATTCCCCGATGGCAGCGTCGACGCCGCTCTCGTCGCGCATCCGGAGGATCGTCCGCCTCGCCATCCGTGCGAGCTCCGCCGTCACCGGCGAGAGCACGGCGTTCCGCCGCGTCACCAGCGCGATCACGTCATAGAGCGGCTCGGCGAACGGCGTCGTCGTCACGCCCGCCGGGAACATGGCGTGCCTGGTGACCGCGGTCGACACGATCGTGTCGCCGACCCCGCGAGCGACAAGGCCGAGCGCGGAATCGATGTTCTCGACCTCGATCATCGGCTCCAGGCGCACGCCCGCCGCCTGCGCCCGGTCCGCGAGCTGCCTTCGGGTCGGGTCGGTCCAGCCGTAGTACGCGTCGTAGAGGATGAGCGGCGCCGCCGGGATCGCGGCGATCGTCATGGGCGACGACGTGCGTCGAGGATCGGCGCTCGCCCACAGGACCTCGTCGCGCATGAGGGGGCGCACATCGAGATCCTCATCCGGAACGGGCAGCACGACGAGTCCCGCCTCCAGGGTTCCGCTGCGGACCGCGTCCGCCACCTCGACGGAGTTCTGCCCCACCAGCCGAGTGCGCACGTTGGGGTACTTCTGATGGAACCGCTCCGCGAGGTCGGAGAGGAAGTAGAACGGTGCGTTCCGCAGCACGCCGAACGACGCGACGCCGCCCTCGATGCCGCGGAGGGACCGCATCGCCTCATCCGCACCGTCCGCACCCTCGACGACGCGGCGAGCCCACGGGAAGAGTTCCTCGCCGGCCGCCGTGAGGATCAGTCGCCGCCCGGTGCGCACGAACAGATCGAGGGAATGCTCCACTTCCAGCTTCCGCACCAGCTCCGACACCGTCGGCTGTGTGAGGCCGAGCTCCCGCCCGGCCGCGCTGAAGGAGCCGGACGTGCTCGCCGCGAGGAACGCGCGGAGCTGCGTGATCGTTGTCATAGGGAAAGCCTATGGCTGACGCTTGCTTCGGGCGCCTTGTCCTTCGGCGATGCGCCTCTTAGGCTTCCCCGCATGCTCTACTCGCCCGCGGTCCTCGCACAGCTCGACGGACGCTTCTCCTTCGTCAAGACGCCGCTCGTGAACGCCCCGGCGGCGCAACGCGAGCCGGCGGTCGTGCGGACCGTCTCGGAGATGCTGCTGGACATCCAGCAGCGCGGCATGGATGCCGTGCTCGAGTACGCGAGCAAGCTCGACCGCTGGGACGGCCGCGACATCGAGCTCGATGCCGCGACGATCGCCGCGAGCGGCGGCCGGCTCGACCCGGCTCTCCGCGAGGCGATCGAACTCGGCAGCGAGCGCACCAGAGCCTTCGCGGGAGAGCAGCGGCGCCGCATGGTGGACTTCGAGACCGAGCCGATCCCGGGACTGGTGACCGGCGTCCGGTACGTGCCGGTGGCGCGTGTCGGCGCGTACCTGCCTGCCGGCCGTTTCCCGCTCACCGCCAGCGCGTTCATGACGGTCGGGGTCGCGAAGGAGGCGGGCGTGCCCGCGGTCGTCGCGTGCACCCCGCCGCAGCCGGACGGGTCGGCGAACGATGCGGTGCTCTACGCCGCGCACCTCTCGGGCGTCGACCGCGTGTTCGTGCTTGGCGGTGTGCAGGCGCTCGCCGCCATGGCGTACGGCCTGGTCGCCGATCTTCCCGTCGACATGCTGGTCGGCGCCGGCAACGCGTTCGTCGCCGAGGCGAAGCGGCAGCTCTTCGGCACCGTGGCCATCGATCTGCTCGCGGGGCCGTCCGAGGTCGCAGTCCTCGCCGATGACACTGCGGATCCGGTGCTCGTCGCCGCAGACCTCCTCGGTCAGGCGGAGCACGGTCCGAACTCGCCCGCCGCCCTCGTGACGACCTCCGAGGTGCTGGCCCGCGCGGTGCTCACCGAGGTGGACCGACAGCTCGAGACGCTCGCCACCGCGAGCATCGCCGGGCCTGCGTGGCGCGATTACGGCTCCATCACTGTGGCCGACGACCGCGAGACCGCCGCGACGCTGATGGACGACCTCGCGCCCGAGCATCTGGAGCTGCTCACCGCCGATGACGACTGGTACCACAGCCGCCTCCGCAACTACGGGTCCCTCTTCCTCGGCGCGTGGAGCACCGTCGCGTACTCCGACAAGGGGATGGCCGGCACCAATCACGTGCTGCCGACCGCGGGTGGAGCGAAGCACAGCGCCGGCCTGTCGGTGAGCAGGTTCGTGAAGCCGCTGACCTATCAGAAGATCGCCAAGGAGGCGACGCCGCAGCTGGCGACGGCCGTCGAGGTGATCTCGGAGTCGGAGGGGATGGCGGCGCACAAGGCGACCGCGACGCTGCGGCTGGACCGGCTGGCGGCGGAATCAGCGGGGGAGAGGCCGGCCGATCGGGAACCGGCCTCCGCCGTCTAGGGTGCAGAGGTGAGCACACCGACCCCCGAGGACGACCCGCGCGCTCGGTCGATCCGCGCGAGATGCCACGAGCTCGCGCCGGTGGCGGGTGAGCTGGAGCGGAATCTCGCGGTCATCGAGGCGTCGATCGCCGATGCGGTCGCCTCGGGCGTGCGGCTGCTGGTGCTGCCCGAGCTCGCGACGAGCGGGTACTACCTGACGCCGGAGGAAGCGCAGGCGTGCGCGTTCCAGCTCGATGCCCCGCACTTCGCGCGATGGGCGCGGATCCTGCCGCCGGACGGCGTGCTCGTCACGGGTTTCGTGGAGCGGCATGGTGGCGTGCTGTTCAACAGTGCGGCCGTGATCACAGCGGCCGGGGTCGCGGGCGTCTACCGGAAGACGCACCTGTGGGACGCGGAGGCTGACCTCTTCCGGCCGGGGGATCTCGCACCGCCGATCGTGGACACGCCGGTCGGCCGGCTGGGCCTGCTCATCTGCTACGACCTGGAGTTCCCCGAGATGCCGCGTCGTCTCGCGCTCGCCGGCGCGGACCTGATCGCCGTCCCGACGAACTGGCCGCTGGTGCCCCGGCCGGACGGCGAGCATCCGCCGGAGGTGATCCAGGCGATGGCGGCCGCCCGCGCATCCGCCATCCCGATCCTGTGCTGCGACCGGCGGGGCGCCGAGCGCGGCAGCGAATGGACCGAGGGCACGGCGGCGGTCGGCTCGGACGGCTGGCTGGTCGGCCGGAAGAACGGCGACGGCGTCCTCGACGTGACGGTCTCGCTGTCGCCCACCCGCACGAAGATCGGCGAACGGAACGACGTCTTCCACGACCGGCGCCCGGAGCTCTACGCCTGAGGCCCGCGCGGCCCGGCAGAAGCAGGCCGGAGCGTTCTCGGCTCAGGCCGCGCCGCGAACCTGGTCGGTCCATTCCTCCAGGGCCGGATCGCCCAGCGCGTCGCGCAGGCGGTGGAGCTGGCGGTACAACGCCTCGGGCACGCGCCCGCCGAACGTAGCGAAGAACCGCTCGATGCTGTCCGCCTCCGCTCGCCACCGGTCGAGGTCGATGGCATTCAGCTTGGCCCACGTGCCGGCGTCCACGCCGGTGCCGTCGAGGTTCACGTCGCCGTCCAGCGGCATGAGGCCCAGTGCGGTGTCGCGTGCGCGGACCACGCCCCGGATACGCTCGGTCATCCAGGCGAGGGCGCGGATGTTCTCGCCGAACCCGGGCCACAGGAAGCTGCCGTCGTCGTCCTTCCGGAACCAGTTGACCTGGAACATCCGCGGAACGCCACCGCGCGCCCGCATCGTCTTGCCGATCTCCAGCCAGTGCCCGAAGTAGTCGGCCATGTTGTAGCCGCAGAACGCTCTCATGGCGAACGGGTCGCGCTCGAGCTCCCCGGCCGTGCCGCCCGAGGCGGCGGTCCGCTCCGAGGAGATGGTGGCGCCGAGGAAGACGCCGTGCTCCCAGCTCTTCGCCTCCACGACGAGCGGCACGTTGGAGGCGCGGCGCCCGCCGAAGACGATCGCGTCGATGACCACGCCTGCGGGGTCCTCCCAGTCGCTCGCGATCGTCGGGCATTGCCGGGCCGCGACGGTGAAGCGCGCGTTGGGATGCGCGGCGGGCCGCCCCGACGCAGGAGTCCACGGGGTGCCCTGCCAGTCGACGAGGCCGCTCGGCGGCGTCGTGGTCATGCCTTCCCACCAGACGTCGCCGTCCTCGCGCATCGCGACGTTGGTGAAGATGGTGTTGCCCCACATGGTGTCCATCGCGACGGGATTCGTGGCGGTGCTCGTGCCCGGCGCGACGCCGAAGAACCCCGCCTCGGGGTTGATGGCGCGGAGGCGGCCGAGTTCGTCGACGCGCATCCAGGCGATGTCGTCGCCGATGGTCTCGACGCTCCAGCCGGGCAGGGTCGGCTGCAGCATCGCGAGATTCGTCTTGCCGCAGGCGCTCGGGAACGCGGCCGCGAGGTGGAACACCTTCCCGTCCGGCGAGGTCAGCTTCAGGATGAGCATGTGCTCGGCCAGCCATCCCTCGTCGCGTGCCAGCACGGACGCGATGCGCAGCGCGAACGACTTCTTGGCCAGCAGCGCGTTTCCGCCGTACGCCGAGCCGTAGGACCAGATCTCGCGCGACTCGGGGAAGTGGGAGATGTACTTGGTGGCGTTGCACGGCCACGGGGTGTCGGCCTGACCGGGCTCGAGCGGGCAGCCGACCGTGTGCGCGGCGCGCACCCAGGTGGTGTCCGGCCGGATCGCGCGAAGCGCGTCGGCGCCCATCCGGGTCATGATCCCCATGCTCACGACGACGTACGGTGAGTCGGTGACCTGCACCCCCAGCCTGGCGAGCGGGGATCCGATCGGACCGATCGAGAACGGGACCACGTAGAGGGTTCGGCCTCGCATGCTGCCCTGAAACAGCTCGTCGAGGCGGGCGCGCATCCGTGCCGGCTCCTCCCAGTTGTTCGTCGGTCCGGCATCCGCCTTGCGCTCGGTGCAGAGGAAGGTGCGGTCCTCCACCCGTGCGACGTCCTCCGGGTGGCTGCGGGCGACGAAGCTGTAGGGCCGGAGATCGGGGTTGACCTGCAGCAGCGTGCCGGTGCGCACAAGCCCGCGGAGCAGCTCATCGCGCTCCCGGACGGAGCCGTCGCACCAGACGACGCGCTCCGGACGAGTTGTCTCCGCGATCTGCTGCACCCACTCGACCACGGCGGTGTCGGCGAAGTCCGGTGCGGTGGAGGCGGAAGCGCGGACGAGGCTGGGAGATGTCATCGGTGTCCTTCGCAATCGGTGGTTCTTCGAGTGTGAGGACCACCGTGGGCGACGTGCGGGCCGAGTGCGCGGAAAGATCGGCCATTCTTTCCGCATGCGGAAGGATTGCCGGCCATCTGGACGCTCACGGTACGGTGAACCGGATCGAGAGGAGTTCCGTGGGCGACGAGCGCGAACCGGCCAGCGAGACGCCGATGAGTGGCGAGCAGTACGAGATCTCGGGCTTCGGCTACCGAGCGGTCGTGGCCGGCGTGGGCGCCACGCTGCGGATGCTCACCTTCGGCGACCGCAACCTCGTGGTCCCGTTCGAGGCGGACGAGCTGCGACCGTATTACCGTGGGGCGACCCTCGCGCCGTGGCCGAACCGGGTCCTCGACGGCCGGTACCGGTGGGGCGGGGAGGACCTGCAGCTGAGCATCACGGAGCCGAAGCGCGGGCACGCGCTGCACGGGCTTGCGTCGTGGCTCGAGTTCCGGCGAGTGGAGCACACCGCGAGCCGGCTGGTGCTCACCGCCACGGTGCAGCCGCAGGCCGGTTATCCCCACCGCATCTCGCTGACCGTCACCTTCGAACTCGCGGACACGGGGCTGAGCTGGTCGGTGTCGGGCACGAACCTCGGCTCGCGCCCAGCCCCCTTCGGCGCCGGACCGCATCCGTATCTGGTCGCCGGCCCGGGGCTCGTCGACGACTGGGCCCTCGAGGTGCCGGCCGCGCAGGTGCAGACGGTGACCGAAGACCGGCTGGTGCCGGTCGATGTCGTCGACGTCGGCGCGGACGGCGGGGCCTTCGACTTCCGGGCCCGGCGGAACGTCGGGGGGACGTTCCTCGACAACGCCTACACCGGCATCGCCCGGGACGCGGCCGGCGTCGCGACGGTCAGGGTGATCGACCCGGCGAGCGGCCAGGGTGCAGGCATGCGGTTCGGCGCCGACTCGCCATGGGTGCAGGTGCACACCGGCGATCTGCCGGAGGCACCCGAGTCGAGCCGGATCGGCTTGGCGGTCGAGCCGATGACGTGCCCGCCGGGCGCGCTCAACTCCGGCACCGATGTGATCCGGCTCGAGGCGGGCGAGACGGTGTCGGTGAGCTGGGAGCTCTTCGCGATCTGACTACTCGACGGCGGGCTCGTCCTCGTCGACCGCTTCGCCGTCGGTCTCGCTCTGATCCTGCACGCCGCCCTGCCAGCCGCTGATGCCCGGCTGGGCCTTGTCGGCCTCCGAGACGTACTCGCCGCTGTTGTGCTCGCCTGCGGCGAAGCCGTAGTCCTTGTCGTCGCTCATGCCGGTCCTCCAGACACGGTGTCCTCGTTGGTCTCTGCGTTGTGCGAGTCGGGGCGTGGCTTGCCGTCGGCGTCCTCGCCGGGAGTGGCAGCGCCCGATGGGTCTTCCTCCGGCTCGAACGTCGTGCCTGAGCCGTCCGCGACGTTCACCGCGAGGCCGGTCTCCGACTCCGGGATCGTGCCCTCCTCGCCGGCGCCGCCGGAGCTCTGGTCGTTCTGGTTCTCGGTCATGCGGGATTCCTCCTCAGTGCTTCACGTGCCCCTGAAGTCAGGGCCGCCACGGGCGGTGGTGGTCGTCGGAGATCGACTGTGCGATATCCCGCAACCGGTGCGGGGGGATGGTGTCCGGCGCTTTCGGGTCCACCTGGCCGATGGCCTCACGCAGCACGGCGATGATCTCGTCCAGCGGATGGCCGGCGTGGCTTCTGGCGACCCCGTCGATGGCGGCGGTGACGCCAGGGCCGAAGGCGCTGTCCGTGGTTTCGGGGAGGTTCTCTGCCATGATCCGACCCTAGCCGCGGAGCACCTTCGTACAGCCGAAGTTCACCACACGCCCAGAGTTCGGTGACGGGTCAGAACTCGAGCTGGTCGTCCTTGTCGCTGGCTTGCTTCACGATCGTGCCCACCGCGATCGCGGTGGTCGCCGCCCACGAGATCCACATCAGAATGAGGCGCCAGTCGCGTGGACCCTTGCGGGTGACGCCGATGACGTTGAACGCGCCGATGAGGGCGCTGATGATGGCGCTGTTGAACAGGATCTTGCGCATGATGTCTCCTCGCGGCGTGGGGGAGGACCGGTGTTCCCGCCCCGTCGGGCCAAGCCAAGCACATCGGCATCAGCTGAATGTCCGCTGAATGCGAAATGCGTGAATTCGGAGGCGCTACGAGGCCTGCTTGCCCTGGAACGAGCGCTTCAGCGGCCGCGGAGCGCGGGTCCGCTGCACCGGCGGCTCCTGTGACAGCTTCGCCCGTGCGAATGCGAGCGTCTGTCCGAGCAGGGCCAGGCGCTGCTCCTCGTTGCGCACCTTCCGGGTGTTGATCTCGGCGACGACCGAGCCGTCCCAGTTCTCACGTGCGAGGTACTCGAGCACCTCCGCGACCGGCTCGGTGCCGACTCCGGGAACGAGGTGCTGGTCGAAGATCTTCCCCTCGTCCAGTGAGCCGGACCCGTCGCACAGATGCACATGCCGGAGCCTCGAGCCCATGGCCATCGCGAGCTCCAGCGAATCGCGGCCGGCCAGCGAGGCGTGCGAGAAGTCGAGGGTCATCGCGTCGCAGTCCATCTGGGTCGGATCAGGACTCGGGGCGTACGCCCGGAGGCTCTGCTTCGCCATCTTCCACGGGAACATGTTCTCGACCGCGATCTCGACGTCGTGGTTTCTCGCGGTCTTCCGCACGATGGAGAGGAAGTCGCGGGCGTAGCTGGCCTGCCAGCGGAATGGCGGATGCACCACCACGCTCGGCGCGCCGACCGCCGCGGCATGCTCTGCCGCGCGCTCGAGCTTGCCCTGCGGGTCCCGGCCCCAGACGAAGGGGGTCAGCAAGAGCACGGGTGCGTGGATCGACAGGATCGGCTGCTCGTAGCGCTCGCTCATCTCGCGAAGCCGCGGGGCATCCCGGGTCAGATCCTCCCCGGTCACCATGATCTCCACGCCGTCGAATCCGGCCAGATGCGACATCCGGAATGCGTGCTCGGCGCCGAGTGGATAGACGCAGGAGGTGCTCATGCCAACGCGGATCATTCGTCCGACCCTATGCCCGCCTCCTGTGCGTCAGATTGCAAAAGACCGGGGAACACCGAGGGTTGCGCCGCCGCTCTTGACGCCGGACCGCCGGGTGGTGCAGGTGCCGATCCTGGACTCCGGGCCGGCGCACGACACCGGCTGATACCGTGGGCGCCATGGCCGACGCATCGTACGACCTTGTCGTCGTGTCCAACCGGCTTCCCGTGGACCGCGTGGTCGACCGCAAGGGCGACGCGAGCTGGCAGACGTCCCCAGGGGGGCTCGTGACCGCACTCCAGCCGGTGATGCGGCAGGCCGACGCCGCCTGGGTGGGCTGGGTCGGGCAGCCCGGCCTCGAGTTCGAGCCGTTCGACTCCGACGGCGTGCACCTCATCCCGGTTTCTCTCAGTGCGATCGAGGTCGAGCAGTACTACGAGGGGTTCAGCAACGACACGCTGTGGCCGCTCTACCACGACGTCATCGCGCCGCCGCGCTATCACCGGCTGTGGTGGGAGAGCTACGTGGAGGTCAACCGCCGGTTCGCCGAGGCGGCGGCCGGGGCTGCCGCGGACGGTGCGACCGTCTGGGTGCACGACTACCAGCTCCAGCTTGTGCCCAGGCTGCTCCGCGAGGCGCGCCCCGACCTCACCATCGGCTTCTTCAACCACATCCCGTTCCCGCCGTACGGCATCTACTCCCAGCTGCCGTGGCGCACGCAGATCGTCGATGGCCTCCTCGGCGCCGACGTGCTGGGCTTCCAGCGACCCGCGGACGCCGGCAACTTCCAGCGCGCCGTCCGACGGCTGCTCGGCCATCAGACGAAGACCGGCGAGATCCGTGTTCCGGAAGGGGACGGCGAGCGTCTGGTGACGGCGAAGGCATTCCCCATCTCGATCGACTCGGCCAGCTACGAGTCGATGGCCCGGCTGCCCGAAGTGCAGGAGCGCGCGCGGCAGATCCGCGCCGATCTCGGGAACCCGCGGGTCGTCATGCTGGGTGTCGACCGGCTCGACTACACGAAGGGCATCGCCCACCGGCTGAAGGCCTACGGCGAGCTGCTCGGAGACGGTGAGCTCCAGGTCGGTGATGTGGTGCTCGTGCAGGTGGCGAGCCCCAGTCGCGAGCGGGTCGAGACGTATCGGCTGCTGCGGGATGAGGTGGAGCTGACGGTCGGCCGGATCAACGGGGACTACAGCTCCATCGGGCATCAGGCGATCAGCTACCTGCACCACGGGTACCCGCGGGAGGAGATGGCTGCCTTGTATCTGGCCGCCGACGTCATGCTGGTCACCGCGCTGCGTGACGGCATGAACCTGGTCGCCAAGGAGTACGTCGCGAGCCGCTACGACGAGGACGGGATCCTGGTGCTGAGCGAGTTCGCCGGGGCCTCCGACGAGCTGAAGCATGCGCTCCTCATCAACCCGCATGACATCGACGGGCTGAAGGCCGCCATGATGCGGGCGGTGGAGATGCCGGAGCCGGAGCGGCGTCGCCGGATGCGGGGCATGCGCAAGCGGGTGATGGCGAACGACGTGTCGAAGTGGTCGAGCCGCTTCCTCGCGGAGCTCGGGGAGTCAGGGGCGAAGTGACCGAGGCGGGACTGCCCGAGGCGCTGGTCGGCGACCTCAGGGAACTGGCGAGGGTGCGGCGGCTGCTCGTCGCGCTCGACTTCGACGGCACGCTGGCGCCCGAGGTCGACAATCCGGAGCGGGCGCGCGCGCTCCCGGAGGCCCGGGAGGCGGTGCTGCGCCTGCTCGCGCTGTCATCCACCCGCGTCGCCCTGATCTCCGGGCGTTCGCTCGCGAGCCTCGAGCACGTCTCTGGCCTGCCGGACAACGCCCTCCTCATCGGCTCGCACGGCATCGAGATCCGTCTGGACAATCCGGACGACGCGTTCGTGCTGGACGCCGAGGAGGAGGAGCGACGTGAGCTGCTGAACGAGGTGCTCGAAGAGGTCGCCGACTCGTTCGACAACGTGTGGCTGGAGGAGAAGCCGGCTGGGTTCGCCCTGCACACCAGGCTTGCCAGCGAGCACAACAGCCGGGTCGCTCACCTCGTCGCCCTCAGCGAGACGCAGGCTGAGCTCGACGACCTGAAGATCCGCGAGGGCAAGAACGTGCTGGAGTTCGCGGTGCGCTCCACCACGAAGGGTGAGGCGGTGGAGCACCTCCGCCGCTACACCAAGGCGGATGCCGTGTTCTTCGCGGGCGACGACGTCACGGACGAGGACGCGTTCGCCGCGCTGGGCGCCGGCGACCTCGGCCTCAAGTGCGGCACCGGGCGAACCCTCGCCGCACACCGGGTCGGCGGTCCGCCGCAGGTTGCGCAGGTGCTGAGCCTGCTGGCGACGTACCGGGAGCGAGGCGGACCTCATGAGCAGTAGTTCAGGCACCGCTCGGTAAACTTCCAAGACACGACCGCGCAGCCGACCGATCCTCGCCAGGCCGTAGCACCCCATCGCCCGACGTGACGAGGAGGCCCCATGTTCCTCCTCCTGGCGATGTTCGGCGTCGTCGCCATCGTACTCCGGCCGCTCGTCAGGGTCGCCGGTCTCTCGGTCTTCCGGATCGCCGCGGTGGTTCCGCTCGCCGCCTTCGTCCACGCGGTCGTCGCGGGAGGCGCCGTCCTCGGCGGCGGCACGGTCGAGGAGCGGATGCGCTGGATCCCCGAGCTGCAGCTGGCGCTGTCGCTCCGGCTCGACGTGCTGTCCTGGGTGCTCGCCCTCGTCGTCACCGGGGTCGGCACGCTCGTGCTGCTGTACTGCCCACGCTACTTCTCCCGCGACGAGGACGGCCTCGGCCGCTTCGCCGCGTTCTTCCTGGCCTTCGCCGGCGCCATGTACGGGCTGGTTCTCGCCGACGACGTGTTCCTGCTCTTCATCTTCTGGGAGGCGACGACCGTCTTCTCCTACCTGCTCATCGGGCACAGCACGGGGCGCAAGGCGAGCCGCGGCGCCGCGCTTCAGGCGCTGCTCGTGACCACCGCCGGCGGCCTTGTGATGCTCGTCGGATTCGTGCTGCTGGTCGTCCACACCGGCACCGCGAGCCTCAGCGAGATCGTCGATGCCGCGCCCACCGGAACGCTGCCCACGGTCGCGATCCTCCTGGTGCTCGTCGGCGCCGTCTCGAAGTCCGCGATCGCCCCCTTCCACTTCTGGCTTCCTGCCGCGATGGCGGCGCCGACGCCGGTCAGCGCCTACCTGCACGCCGCCGCGATGGTGAAGGCGGGGATCTACCTGCTCCTCCGGCTGGCGCCAGGCTTCGCGGAGTCGCCGGGGTGGCGGAGCGTGCTCGTCGCGCTCGGCGTGGTCACCATGCTCCTCGGCGCCTATCGCTCCCTCCGCCAGCACGACCTCAAGCTGCTGCTCGCCTACGGCACCGTCAGTCAGCTCGGGTTCCTCACCGTCGTGGCGGGGTACGGCACCCGTGACGTCGGCCTCGCCGCGCTCGCGCTGCTGCTGGCGCACGCGCTGTTCAAGGCGGCACTGTTCCTGGTGGTCGGCGTTGTCGATCACCAGACCGGCACCCGCGACCTGCGAAAGCTGTCGGACCTCGGGCGGAGCGCCCCGGTGCTCGCAGCGGTCGCCATCGTCGCCGCCGCGTCGATGGCTGGGCTCCCGCCCACCCTGGGGTTCGTCGCGAAGGAGGCCGTGTTCACGTCGCTCCTGACCGACGCCCTCGCCGGGGCGCCGCTCGGCTGGGTCGCGCTCGTCGGGGTCGCCATCGGAAGCGCGCTCACGGTGGCGTACACCCTCCGCTTCCTCTGGGGCGCCTTCGCGCGGAAGCCGGAGGTTCAGCGGACCGAGCCCGCGCACCGGGATCCACTGTTCGTCGTGGTGCCTGCGCTGCTCGCGGTGGGCGGCCTCGTCTTCGGGCCGCTGGCATTCGTGGTCGACGGCTGGGTCCAGGGCTACTCGGGTGCGCTGCCCGTGTTCAGCGACGCGGCCCGGCACGGCGGTGCGCCCCCCGAGGCCTATCACCTCGCGCTCTGGCACGGGCTCGAGCCGGCGCTCGGGATCTCGGCGCTCGTGATCGCGGCGGGCATCGGGCTGCACGTGTCGCGACGTCGTGTCGGTGCGATGCAGGATGCGGCGCCGGCGATGCCCCGCGCGTCCGAGGGGTACTGGCTGACGCTGCGCGGGATCGACCAGGCCGCCGTGCGCATCACCTCGGTGACCCAGACCGGCTCCCTGCCGCGGTATCTCGGCGTGATCCTGCTGGTGCTGATCGGCTCGGTCGGCGCGGCCCTCGCCCTGGTGCGGGACTGGCCCCTCTCGATCGTGGCCTGGGACAGCCCCGGGCAGCTGACGTTCGCCCTGCTCATGATCATCGCGTCGATCGCGGCGACGGTCGCGTCCAGGCGGTTTCAGGCAGCGTTGCTGGTGGGAGTCACCGGGTTCGGGATGTCGGGAGTGTTCGCCATCCACGGCGCCCCCGATCTCGCCCTCACCCAGCTGCTCGTAGAGGCCGTGACGCTCGTCGCATTCGTGCTGGTGCTCCGCCGGCTGCCCGCGCGGCTGGGCACGAAACACGGCTCGACACGGCGCAAGGTCCGCGCGGTCCTGGCGGCACTGGTCGGGCTCGTCATGATGGTGGTCGCCGCGCTGGCGCTCGGCAGCCGGATCGCGAACCCCATCTCCGGAGCGCTGCCCCGCCTCGCGGTGGAAGGCGGGCATGGCACCAACGTGGTGAACGTCATCCTCGTCGACATCCGGGGCTGGGACACGATGGGTGAGCTGAGTGTGGTGCTCGCCGCAGCGACCGGCGTCGCGAGCCTGATCTTCCTGCGCAGCCGGGTCGACGAGGCCGAGCGTCCGCTGCGCAGCCGCCGCCGCATCCGTGACCGGCTGTCGCGCGACCGCACGCCGGCCCCGGCGGGACCGGCGTGGCTGATCGCCGGTGACCTGGTCGACCCCCGTGAGCGGTCGATCATCCTGGAGGTCGCCGTCCGGCTGATCTTCCACTCGATCATCGTGGTGTCGGTGTACCTGCTGTTCGCCGGGCACAACGCGCCCGGTGGCGGCTTCGCGGGCGGCCTCGTCGCCGGGCTCGCCCTGGTCGCGCGCTATCTGGCGGGTGGGCGTCTCGAGCTCGGCGCGGCGACGCCCGTCGATGCCGGCAAGGTGCTCGGTGCTGGCCTGCTCATCGCGACCGGCACGGCCGCCGTGCCGCTGCTCTTCGGAGCCGATGCGCTGACCTCCACCTGGTGGGAGGCGGAGGTGTGGCTGTTCGGGCATGTCGAGTTCGTCACGTCGACGATCTTCGACATCGGCGTCTACCTCGTCGTGGTCGGACTCGTCCTGGACGTCCTCCGCAGCCTCGGTGCGGAGCTGGACCGTCAGGTCGAGCGCCGCGGTGCGCCGACGGGGGGAGTGGTCACGTGACGATCTCCTTCGTGCTCCTCCTCGCCATGGGCGTGATGTACGCCTGCGGCATCTATCTGATGCTCGAACGCAGCATGACCCGGGTGCTGCTGGGCTTCCTGCTGGTCGGCAACGCGACCAACCTGCTGCTCCTGCTCATGGCGGGCGGGGCGGGTCTCGCGCCGATCGTCACGGAGGGCGTCGACGCCGCGGACATGACCGATCCGCTGCCGCAGGCGCTCATCCTCACGGCGATCGTCATCACCTTCGCCGTCTCCGCATTCATGATGGCGCTGATCTACCGGTCGTGGCGCCTCGCCCGCGAGGACGACCTCGAGATCGACGAAGAGGACATCGCGGTCGCCAGGGGGGCGGTCGCCGTCTCGGCGGAGCGCACGCGCGAGCCGACGGGGGACCCCGGAATCGACACCGGCCCGCTGTCACTCCCGCGGGAGCTGGAGGAGCGGGAAGAGGAGCAGGCGGACGACGCGGCAGACAGCGGGGACCCGGGCGGCACCGCGGTCCCGCCGGGGCGAGGGGCGCACTCATGAGCCTCGTGGTCCCACTGGTCGTGCTGGTTCCGCTGATCGCCGCCGCGGGCACCCTCATCGTCGGCCGGAGCGAACGGCTCCAGCGGATCGTGAGCGTGCTGGCGCTGTCGATCGTGCTCGCGCTGAGCGCGGTGCTGCTGTTCGCCGTCGATGCGGACACCGCCGTGGTGATGGAGGTCGGCGGCTGGGATGCGCCGTTCGGGATCCTCCTCGTCGTGGACCGGCTGAGCGCCCTCATGCTGCTCATCAGCTCGATCGTGCTGCTGGGCGTGCTGCTCTTCTCGATCGGGCAGGGCCTCGCCGACGGCGACACCACGGACACGCCGATCTCCATCTATCACCCGACGTACCTGGTGCTCGCGGCGGGGGTGTTCAACGCCTTCGTCGCGGGCGACCTGTTCAACCTGTATGTCGGATTCGAGATCCTGCTCGTCTCCAGCTACGTGCTGATCACGTTGGGTGGCACCGAGCCGCGCATCCGTGCCGGGTCGACGTACATCGTGGTCAGCCTGATCTCGTCGCTGCTCTTCCTCGCCGCGATCGCCATGATCTACGGCGCCACCGGCACCGTGAACATCGCCCACATCGCAGCCCGGTTGGCGGACCTGCCGATCGAGGTGCAGACGATCCTGCACCTGATGCTGCTCATCGCGTTCGGCATCAAGGCCGCCGTGTTCCCGCTGTCGTTCTGGCTGCCGGACTCCTACCCGACGGCGCCGGCTCCGGTGACGGCGGTGTTCGCCGGTCTGCTGACGAAGGTGGGCGTCTATGCGATCATCCGCACCGAGACGGTGCTGTTCCCGACGGAGGAGCTGAACGAGCCGATCCTGGTGGTCGCGCTGCTCACGCTGCTCGTCGGCATCCTGGGCGCCGTCGCGCAGGCGGACATCAAACGGCTGCTCTCGTTCACCCTGGTCAGTCACATCGGATACATGATCCTCGGCATCGGACTGGGCACGCAGGCCGGAGTTACCGCGGCGATCTTCTACATCGCCCACCACATCGTCGTGCAGACCACGCTGTTCCTCGCCAGCGGCCTCATCGAGCGGGAGGGCGGCAGCACCTCCATCAACCGGCTCGCCGGGCTGCTGCGCTCCTCGCCGGTCGTCGCGGTGCTCTTCTTCCTGCCGGCGCTGAACCTCGCGGGGATCCCGCCGTTCTCCGGGTTCATCGGCAAGCTCGGACTCTTCCGCGCGAGCGCCGAGCAGGGCAGCTGGCTCGCCTACGTGCTGATCGGCGCCGGCGCACTCGTCTCGCTGCTCACCCTGTATGCGCTCGCGCGGGTCTGGAACCTCGCCTTCTGGCGTCGGACGGAGGAGGTCGAGACCTACAGCTCGCCCATCGCAGACTCGCTGGCGGAGAACCCGGCGGGCTACAGCGAGGAGGGCAGGCGGCACACCTCCGGATTGATGGTCGCGGCCACCGCAGGGATGGTGGCCGTCAGCGTGGGGCTGACCGTCTTCGCTGGACCGCTGTATGCGATGAGCGAGCGGGCCGGTTTCAACCTGTACGGCGGTCGCACCTACGTCGACATCATCGACGAGGAGGTTGCGCAGTGAAGTCCGACCGGCGCGAGCTGCTCAAAGAGCTGCTGCTGCAGCTGCCCCTCGTGGTCGCGCTCGTCGGGCTGTGGGCGCTGCTCTGGGGCTCCATCTCCTGGCTCACCCTGCTCACGGGCGTCGTGGTGGCGTTCACGGTCACGCGGGTCTTCTACCTCCCTCCGGTGGCGCTCTCCGGCCGGTTCAATCCGTACTGGTTCGCCGTCTTCGCGCTGACCTTCGCCGCCGACCTGTTCGTGGCGTCGTTCCAGGTCGCGTTCCAGGCGCTGAACCCGCGCTGGGACCCGCATCCGTCGATCGTGGCGGTGCACATGCGCACCAACTCGGACCTCATCCTGAGCCTCACGTCGATGGCGACCTCACTGGTCCCGGGCACGCTCGTGGTGGACGTGGATCGTGAGCACTCGATCCTGTATCTGCACTCGCTCAGCACCCGCTCCATCGACGACATCCCCAAGGTCCGCCGCCACACGCTGGAATACGAACGGCGGATCGCGCTCGCCCTCGGCGACGCGAACGACGTCCGGGCGGTGAACGGATGACCGTCGTGATCGTGCTGGTGATGGTGCTGCTGTCCGCCGGGGCGCTGCTCGCCCTGTACCGCGTGGTCCGCGGGCCGTCGATCCTCGACCGGATGATCGCCTCGGACGTGCTGCTGACCACCCTGATGCTGGCGGTCGGCTCCGAGATGGTCTTCAGCGGGCACACCCGCACCGTCCCGGTGATGCTGGTGCTCGCCACCACCGCGATCTTCGCGACGGTGACGGTCGCCCGCTACGTCGCCTGGCGCGAGCGTGTGGGAGCTGATGACGAATGACCTTCGATTCCCTGCTCGACATCACCGCCGGCATCGCGCTCGTGCTCGGTGCATTCCTGTCGCTCGCGGCAGGAGCCGGTCTGCTGAGATTCCCCGACGTCCTCAGCCGCATGCACGCAGCCACGAAGCCGCAGATCCTCGGTCTGCTGCTGGTCGTGATCGCCGTGGCGCTCGCCGCCCGGAGCTGGTCGACCCTGCTGGTGCTCACCCCGGTGGTCGTCTTCCAGCTCGTCACCGCACCGATCTCGGCCCACATGATCGGCCGGGCGGCACACCGCTCCGACAACGTCGACCACGCCTCGATGCTCATCGACGAGATGGAGGAGGCCGAGGGATTGCCGGAGCATCCGGATGTGCTCCCGCACGACCCGGATGCCCTCGGCGGCGAGGAGCGTCAGTCCCCGTAGTGCTCCGTCTTCGGATCGCGGTGCAGGCCACCGCTGACGGCGTACTCCTCCTCAGGTGACAGCACCAGCTGCTTGCGGCCCCAGAGCGCGAACAGCACCAGGCCGATCGCGTAGATGATCGCGATCGCGACGATGGCGATGAAGAACGCGGGGTTGATCGCGAGGCCGACGAAGATGATCAGCGCGATCGCTCCGGCGACCACCGCGCCGGGCACGCCCCACGGGCTCCGGTACGGGCGGACCGCGTTCGGGAACTTCCGGCGCAGCAGCACGAACGACACCATCTGGAGCAGGTAGGCGAGCACCGCGCCCCAGACCGCGATGTTCAGGATCACGGCGCCGGCCGTGCCTTCAGCCCCACCCGTCGCGTCGACGATGATCAGGCCGATCAGACCGATCACGGCGCCGACGACGAGCGCGACCCACGGGGTCTGTCGCGTCCCGGTGAGAGAGAGGAACTTCGGGTAGTACCCGGCGCGGGATAGGGAGTACATGTTCCGGCCGTAGGCGAACATGATCCCCTGCAGCGAGGCGAGCAGACCGATGAGCGCGAAGAGGGACAGCACCGCCGCGAGGCTCTCCGGCACCATCGCGCGGAATCCGTCGAGGAGCGGTTCGCCTGCCGTGCCGAGCGCCTCGGAACCGGTGATGCCCGGGTTCAGGATCAGCACCACCGCGCCGCTGATCACCAGCGTGATGAGGCCTGTGATCCCGGCCTTCGGGATGTCCTTCTCCGGGGTGTGGGCCTCCTCCGCGGCGAGCGGCAGCTCCTCGATACCGAGGAAGAACCACATGGCGAAGGGCAGCGCGAAGAGCACCCCGAGCAACCCGTGCGGCAGGAACGTCGACTGCCCGGGGTCGGGGGCGATGTCGAACAGCTTGTCCGCGCTCCAGACGCCGGAGAAGATCGCCATCACCGCGAAGATCGCGAGGATGGCGAGGGAGAGGATGGCGACGATGAGCGCGAACCGGAACGAGATCGCGGCACCTGCCGCATTGAGGCCCACGAAGACCGCGTAGAGGATCACCCACCAGACCAGGCCCGGCAGCTCGAAGCCGAAGAGCACGCCGGTGATCCCGTTGAGATAGGACGCCGAGAAGTAGACGATCACCGCGGTCGTCGCCACGTATTCGATCGTCTCGGCGAGTCCGGTGACCAGGCCGCCCCAGGGGCCCATTGCACCGCGCGCGAACGAGTAGGCACCGCCGGTGTGCGGCATCGCGGCGGACATCTCGCCGATCGAGAACAGCATCCCGAAGTACATCAGCGTGACGACGAGGAACGCGATCGTCATGCCACCGAATCCCGCGAAGTCGAGGCCGAAGTTCCAGCCGGAGAAGTCGCCGGAGATGACGGCGGCGACCCCGAGCCCCCAGAGGCCCCAGAGGCCGGCGGATCGCTTCAGGCTCCGTTTCTCGAAGTAGCCTGCGTCGGCCTGCGTGTAGCGCACGCCTCCCGTTGCGTTCCTGGTGTCTGCCATGTGCTGCCCTTTCTCGCCAAAGGTCCAACCCGTGGAGCGTCCACTCTGACGGCTCCCAGGGAGAGCATGGCGGTCCGCGGGTGTCCGTGTCCACAATCCGCGTGTAACGAGCTCGTAAAGCGGCCCCCACCACGGGTTTTCCCCCTGTGGTGTAATGGTGCGATTCGACCCCCACCGGAAGGAGCGCCGTGCACGTCCGATCCGGGAATCTCTCGCTCGACGAACTGCTCACCGCCATCGACGATCGCGAGATCGACACGGTGATCGTCGCCTTCACCGACATGCAGGGCCGCCTCGTCGGCAAGCGCGTCTCCGGACGGCTGTTCCAGGACGACGTCGCAGCACACGGCGCAGAGGCGTGCAACTACCTGCTCGCCGTCGACGTCGAGATGAACACCGTCGACGGGTACGCGATCTCCAGCTGGGAGCGCGGGTACGGCGACATGGTGCTGGTGCCGGACATGGGAACGCTCCGCCGGATCCCCTGGCTGCCAGGCAGCGCGCTCGTGCTCGCCGACCTGACCTGGCTTGACGGCGAGCCGGTGCGGCAGTCCCCGAGGCGGATCCTCGCCGATCAGGTCGAGCGTCTCGCCGGGCGCGGCCTCGTGCCGTATGCCGGAACCGAGCTCGAGTTCATGGTCTTCGACGACAGCTACCGGGACGCCTGGGCCAAGGGGTACACCGGGCTGACCCCCGCGAGCGACTACAACATCGACTACGCGCTGCTGGCCTCCACCCGGATGGAGCCCCTGCTTCGCGACATCCGGCTCGCCATGGAGGGCGCCGGGATGTACTGCGAAGGCGTGAAGGGGGAGTGCAACCTCGGTCAGCAGGAGATCGCCTTCCGCTACGACCACGCGCTCGCCACCTGCGACAACCACTCGATCTACAAGAACGGCGCGAAGGAGATCGCGGACCGGCACGGCAAATCGCTGACCTTCATGGCGAAGTTCAACGAGCGGGAGGGCAACAGCTGCCACATCCACCTCAGCGTGCGGGACGCCGAGGGCAACGCGGTGATGCCGGGCGACGGCGCACACGGCTTCTCGCCGCTGATGGAGCACTGGATCGCCGGGATCCTCGGCACGCTGCGCGAGTTCACCCTCCTCTACGCGCCGAACATCAACTCGTACAAGCGATTCGTCGATGGCAGCTTCGCGCCGACGGCCGTCGCGTGGGGCATGGACAACCGCACCTGCGCGGTGCGGGTCGTCGGACACGGCAAGAGCATGCGGCCCGAGCTCCGCGTGCCGGGTGGAGACGTCAACCAGTACCTCGCGACCGCCGCGATGATCGCCGGCGGGCTGCACGGCATCGAGCGGGAGCTGGAGCTGGAGCCGATGCTCGAGGGGAACGCCTACTCATCGTCGGTCGCGCGGGTGCCCACCACGCTGCGCGAAGCGGCCGAGCTGTTCGGCGCCTCGGAGGTGGCGCGGAGCGCCTTCGGCGACGACGTGGTGGAGCACTATCTGAACAACGCGCGTGTGGAACTGGCGGCATACGACGCCGCCGTCACCGACTGGGAGCGGATCCGTGGCTTCGAACGACTCTGACGCGCCGCGGCCGGTGATCGGCGTGACCACCTACCTCGAGCGGGCGAAGACCGGGGTCTGGGATGTGCCCGCCGCCTTCCTGCCGAAGGTCTACTTCGACGCCGTCACCCGAGCCGGTGGCATCGTCGTGCTGCTCCCCCCGCAGCCGGTGGGTCCCGGCATCGCCGAGCGGGTGCTGGATGGGCTGGACGGGCTGATCCTCACCGGCGGCAAGGATGTCGACCCGGCGCGCTACGGGCAGCACCCGCACCCGGCGACGGATGCACCCCGGACGGATCGCGACGAGTGGGAGGACGCGCTGCTGCGCGTCGCCCTCGAGCGGCGGGTGCCGTTCTTCGGCATCTGCCGCGGTCTTCAGGTGCTCAACGTCGCACTCGGCGGCACGCTCCACCAGCACCTGCCGGATGTGATCGGAAGCAGCCGCTACAACGCCGGCGGCGGGATCTTCACCAAGAACGAGGTGCGGCTGGAGCCGGCCACCCGGCTGGCATCGATCCTCGCCGGCCACGATCGGCTGAGCGTGCTCAGCTACCACCATCAGGCGATCGACCGTCTGGCCGATGGCCTCGTGGTGAGCGCAAGCGCCGACGACGGTGTCGTGCAGGCGGTCGAGCTCTCGTCGTCGCAGTTCGCGATCGCGGTGCAGTGGCACCCGGAGGAGAGCGCAGAGGATCTGCGGCTGTTCGACGCCCTGGTCGACGCGGCCCGCGTGCACGCGGACCGGCGGATCGGGGCGATCGCGTGAGCACCACCCTGATCAACCCGGCCGACGAGACGGTTCTCGGCACGGTCGACGCGTTCTCCGTCGAGCAGGCCGACGAGGCCATCGCGCGAGCCGCGGCGGCCCAGCGGAACTGGGCCGCCCTCGCGCCGGCCGAGCGCGGCGCAGCCCTGCGCCGCTTCGCCACGGCGGTCGACGGAGCGGTCGAGGAGCTCGCGCAGCTCGAGGTGCGCAACTCCGGTCATCCCATCGGCTCCGCGCGCTGGGAGGCGGGCCACGTCCGTGACGTGCTCAACTACTACGCCGCCGCGCCCGAGCGGCTGCTCGGCAAGCAGATCCCGGTGGCCGGCGGCATCGACGTCACCTTCCTGGAGCCGCTCGGTGTTGTCGGTGTCATCGTGCCGTGGAACTTCCCGATGACGATCGCGTCGTGGGGCTTCGCGCCGGCGCTCGCCGCCGGCAACGCCGTGGTGCTGAAGCCTGCCGAGTGGACCCCGCTCACCGCCATCCGGCTGGCGGAGCTGGGCCGGGAATCCGGCTTGCCGGAGCACCTGTTCCAGGTGCTGCCCGGCCGCGGCGCCGTGGTCGGCGAACGGTTCGTCACATCGGAGCTCGTGAAGAAGATCGTGTTCACCGGGTCGACCGCCGTCGGCAAGCGCGTGATGGCCGGCTGCGCGGCGCAGGTGAAGCCGGTGACGCTCGAGCTCGGCGGCAAGAGCGCCAACCTGGTCTTCGCGGATTCCGACCTGGAGCTCGCCGCGGCGACCGCGCCCTCCGCCGTGTTCGACAACGCGGGGCAGGACTGCTGCGCACGCAGCCGGATCCTGGTGGAGCGAAGCGTCTACGACCGCTTCCTCGAGCTGCTCGAACCGGCCGTGAAGGCGGTCCGGGTCGGGCAGCCGGCCGACGAGGCGACGGAGATGGGGCCGCTGGTGTCCCGCCGGCACTTCGACTCGGTGCAGTCCTTCCTCGACGAGGATGCCCGCATCGCGTTCCAGGGTTCGGCACCGGCGGGCCCCGGCTTCTGGATGCCGCCCACGGTGCTGCTGCCCGCATCACGGAGCGACCGCGTCGTCACCGAGGAGATCTTCGGGCCGGTCGTCTCGGTGCTTCCGTTCGACGACGAGGCCGACGCGATCGCGCTGGCCAACTCGTCGATCTACGGGCTCTCCGGCTCCATCTTCACGCGCGATCTCGGTCGCGCGCTCCGCGTCGCCCGGGCGGTCGAGAGCGGCAATCTCTCCGTGAACTCGCACTCGTCGGTGCGGTACAGCACGCCGTTCGGAGGATTCAAGCAGAGCGGACTCGGCCGGGAGCTCGGCCCGGACGCATCCGAGGCATTCACCGAGACCAAGAACGTCTTCTTCGCCTCGTCCTGACCGTCGGGCGGAGATCACCGAGAGGCCGTCTGCGGCCGGAAAGCGAGTCTGCATGGCCATCGAGCCCATCGATCTCACCCAGCGCCTGAAGGGGCGCGTCGCCGTGATCACCGGAGGCGGCAGCGGCATCGGACTCGCCACGGCCCGCCGGATGGCGGCCGAGGGCGCACGCATCGTCATCGGCGATGTCGGCGTCGAGGCCGGAGAGGCCGCCGCGGCGGAGGTCGGCGGGCGCTTCGTGCAGGTCGACGTCGCGGACCAGGGTCAGGTCGACGCCCTGTTCGACCGGGCCGCAGCGGAGCTCGGTTCGGTGGACATCGCCTTCAACAACGCCGGCATCTCGCCGCCCGACGACGACTCGATCGAGACCACAGAGCTCGACGCCTGGCAGCGGGTGCAGGACGTCAACCTGAAGAGTGTCTACCTCTGCTCCCGTGCGGCACTGCGCCACATGGTGCCGCAGGGGCGAGGCGCGATCATCAACACCGCATCGTTCGTCGCGGTGCTCGGGTCGGCCACGAGTCAGATCAGCTACACCGCATCGAAAGGCGGTGTCCTCGCGATGACGCGGGAGCTCGGCGTGCAGTTCGCCCGGCAGGGCATCCGGGTGAACGCGCTCTGCCCCGGCCCGGTGAACACGCCGCTCCTGAAGGAGCTGTTCGCGAAGGATCCGGAGCGCGCACAGCGGCGGCTCGTGCATGTGCCCGTGGGTCGCTTCGCGGAGCCGGAGGAACTGGCCGCCGCGGTGGCGTTCCTCGCCAGCGACGACGCCTCCTTCATCACCGCGTCCACGTTCCTGGTCGACGGGGGCATCAGCTCGGCGTACGTCACCCCGCTCTGATCCTGGCAGCGCTCGCGCGCGCCTAAACTCGTTGCATGCTCGACCGCAGCCGCTCCACGCACGACCACAAGCCCCGCTCCCGCACCGTCACCGACGGCATCGAGGCGACGACCTCGCGCGGCATGCTCCGCGCGGTCGGCATGGGCGACGGCGACTGGGACAAGGCGCAGATCGGCATCGCGAGCTCCTGGAACGAGATCACGCCCTGCAACCTGTCGCTGGCCCGCCTCGCGCAGGCGGCGAAGGAGGGCGTGCACGCCGGCGGCGGCTACCCGCTGCAGTTCGGCACCGTCTCCGTCTCGGACGGCATCTCCATGGGCCACGAGGGCATGCATTTCTCCCTGGTGAGCCGCGAGGTGATCGCGGACTCCGTGGAGACCGTGATGCAGGCGGAGCGGCTCGACGGCTCGGTGCTGCTCGCCGGCTGCGACAAGTCGATCCCCGGCATGCTGATGGCCGCCGCCCGGCTGGATCTCGCGTCGGTGTTCCTCTACGCCGGGTCGATCGCACCCGGCTGGGTGAAGCTCAGCGACGGCACCGAGAAGGACATCACGATCATCGACTCGTTCGAGGCGGTCGGGTCGGTGAAGGCCGGCATCATGAGCGAGGCCGACGCCAAGCGGATCGAGTGCGCGTTCGCGCCAGGCGAGGGCGCCTGCGGCGGCATGTACACCGCCAACACGATGGCGAGCGTCGCCGAGGCGCTCGGCCTCAGCCTTCCCGGCTCCGCATCGCCCGCATCCGCGGACCGCCGTCGGGACTACTACGCCCACCGCTCGGGCGAAGCCGTGGTGAATCTGCTGGAGAAGGGCATCACGGCGCGCGACATCCTCACCAGGGAGGCGTTCGAGAACGCCATCGCGGTCGCCATGGCGCTCGGCGGCTCCACCAACGTGGTGCTGCACCTGCTCGCGATCGCGCACGAGGCGGAGGTGGAGCTCACCCTCGACGACTTCAACCGCGTCGGATCGAAGGTGCCGCACCTCGGCGACCTGAAGCCGTTCGGCAAGTACGTCATGAACGACGTCGACCGCCACGGCGGCGTGCCGGTGCTGATGAAGGCGCTGCTGGACGCCGGGCTGCTGCACGGCGACGTGCTGACGGTGACCGGCAAGACGCTCGCGGAGAACCTCGCCGAGATCGATCCGGACCCGCTCGACGGGGAGGTGCTGCGCTCCCTCGACAACCCGATCCACGCTACGGGCGGTCTGACCATCCTGAGCGGCACGCTGGCGCCGGAGGGCGCGGTGGTGAAGACCGCAGGGTTCGACGCGGAGGTGTTCGAGGGTCCCGCGCGCGTGTTCGAGCGGGAGCGTGCCGCGATGGACGCCCTGACCAACGGCGAGATCGTCGCGGGGGACGTCGTCGTCATCCGCTACGAGGGGCCGAAGGGCGGTCCGGGGATGCGGGAGATGCTCGCCATCACCGCCGCCATCAAGGGCGCGGGTCTCGGCAAGGATGTGCTGCTGCTCACCGACGGTCGCTTCTCCGGTGGCACCACCGGCCTCTGCATCGGTCACATCGCGCCGGAGGCGGTGGACGCCGGACCGATCGCCTTCCTGCAGGACGGCGATTGCATCCGCGTCGACATCCCGAACCGGTCGCTCGACCTGCTGGTGAGTGAGGCGGAGCTCGCGGTCCGCAAGGTCGGATGGGCGCCGCTGCCCCCGCGGTACACGCGTGGCGTGCTGGCCAAGTACGCGAAGCTGGTGCGCTCCGCCGCCGAGGGCGCAGTCACCGGCTGACCCCGCTCAAAGTTCCCATTTCGGCTCATTGCACCCGCCGCGGCGGGCACATCGAGCCGAAACGGGAACACTTGCGCGGGATGACGACGCGCCGCGCGTCATGCCGCCGGATGTCGGTGGCGGAGAGGAGGCTGAGGGCATGTGGAAGCGGGACCGGACTCCGGTCGCATCGACAATGGCGACGACGCCGACGAAGCTGTTCGACGACGTGACGACCGCGCCGATGGAGATCCTGAGCGCCGAAGTGGCGAGGTCGCTCAGCATCCCGGCGCGGGACGCGGAAGACCTGCTGACGCTGGCATGCACAATCCTGCAGGAGCGGCCATCGAGGGTCGCCGTGCTGGAAGACGGGCGACTGTCCGAGGGCTCCGCGTGCTTTCTGGCGTGTGCGGCGGCCGAGCTCCAGGCCTGACTGCCGGTCGCTAGCCTGAGCGGGTGGACGCACCGACGCTCGACGCCGACGCCGTCGTCTGGAGCCGGCCGCCCGAAGGCCGTGCGGGACGACCGCTGCTGGTGCTGGTGCACGGGTTCGGTGGGCACGAGCATGACTTCGACCCGTTCCTCCCGCTGTTGCCGGACGACTACTCCATCGCGTCCGTGCGCGCCCCATTCGCACACAACCGGGGGTGGGCGTGGTACCCGCGGGTCCCGCGCACCTCCGAACTGACGTTCTCCGCGATCGCGAACCGGGCGGCGGATGCGCTGCTCGGCTGGGTGCGGGACCAGACCGGTCATCCCGCGGTCGACCTCCTCGGCTTCTCCCAGGGCGGATCGGTGGCGGTGCACGCCCTGCGCCGGGATCCGGCGGCGATCCGTGCGATCGTGACGCTGGCCGGCTTCCGGGCTCCCGGGCGGCAGGCGGGCGACGTCGAGCTCCGCGCGCACCCGCATCGGGCATTCTTCGGGCACGGCGGCCTTGACGACGTGATACCCCCGCAGGACGCCGATCGCCTCGAAGCCTGGCTTCGCCGGCACACCCTTCTGGACGCCCATCGCTACCCGGAGCTGGACCACTGGATGTCGGAGGCGCAGTTCACCGATGTGGGGGCCTTCCTGGCAAACGTCCGGGAGGACTAGCCGGCTGACCGATCGTGCAGTTTCCCGACCGATCGGTCAGGTATTGTCGTCCGGTGCCCAACAACACGTCCGCGGCAGAGCTGCGCCAGGTCGCGCTGAACCAATTCGCATCCGTCGGCTTTGCCGGCACCTCGCTCGCCCAGATCGCCGAGGCGGCGGGGCTGTCGAAGTCCAGCGTGCTGTATCACTACGCCTCCAAGGAGGCGCTGCTCGAGGCGGCCATCGGGCCTGCCGTCGACCGGATCGAGCAGCTCGTCGACCGTGTCCCTGCGGCCGGCGCGCCTGCCGAGGAGCGGAACCGATTCGTCGAGGACTTCATCGACTTCCTGCTGGAGCGCCGCCTCGAGGTGCACACGTTCATCAATCAGGGCCAGTCGCTGCGCGGTGTGCCGGTGATCGACCGCGCCAACGCCGCCGCCGAACGGCTCGGCCGGACCGTCACGAACGACCTGCCCAGCACGGTCGATCGGGTGCGGTTCGGGGTCGCCCTCGGTGGAGCGGCCTACATCCTCGCGGCGGGCTTCAACTGGGGCGAAGACGACGTGCCGGTCGAAGAGACCCGTGCCGCGCTGATCGAGGTCGTCTCCCAGTTGCTGGCCGCCATCGCGGCGCCGACGACCCGCTGACGGAAGGAGCACCTCCCATGGCTTCCCTGCTGCACCGGCTCGGCCTGTCCTCCTATCGCCGCCCCTGGCGGGTGCTCGTCGTGTGGCTGCTCGCGCTGGGCGCCCTGCTCAGGCTCGGCGTCGGACTCGGCGGCCAGATGCAGGAGTCGTTCGCGATCCCCGGCACCGAGTCGCAGAACGCCATCGACAAGCTCGAAGCCGTATTCCCGCAGACCTCGGGCGGCAGCGCACAGGTGGTGCAGCAGGCTCCGGAGGGCGAGTCGGTCGGCGACGATGATCATCGCGCGGCCATCGAGGAGCTGGCGGAGGATATCGAGGAGCTCGACGGGGTCGCCGCCGTCACCACGCCGTTCTCCGAGTACGCCACCGATTCGCTGTCTGACGACGGCCGCGTCGGGATCACCCAGGTGCAGTTCGACGAGGCATCCGACCAGGTCTCGGATGCGACGATCGCGGCGCTCGTCGGCACGGCGCCGACCGGCGAGGCATCGGGACTCCGGATCGAGTTCGGCGGTCAGGTGTTCCAGGACAACACTTTCGGCATCACGATCACCGAGGTTTTCGGCGTGCTCTTCGCCGGGGTGGTGCTCGTGATCACCTTCGGCTCGCTGCTGGCCGCAGGCCTTCCGCTGCTCTCTGCCCTGGTCGGGGTGGGGCTCGCGATGGGCGGAATCCTGTCGGTCGCCGCATTCGCCACCGTGTCGAACACCGCCCCGATGCTGGCGCTGATGATCGGCCTGGCGGTCGGCATCGACTACTCCCTCTTCATCCTCTCCCGGCATCGCACCCAGCTCGCGCTGGGGACCGATCCGGCGGAGTCCGCCGCGACGTCGGTCGCCACAGCCGGCAGCGCCGTGGTGTTCGCGGGCCTCACCGTGATCATCGCGCTGCTCGGGCTGCTCGTCGTCGGCATCCCCTTCCTCTCCGTGATGGGGGTCGCCGCCGCAGCCGCCGTGCTCATCGCGGTGGTCGCCGCCGTCACGCTCCTCCCGGCGATGCTCGGCCTCGCCGGCACCCGGCTCGCGCCGAAGCCAGGGTCGCGCACCCACCGGCGCGCGCTCGCCACCGCCGGCGTCGCAGAAGCGGGGACGCACGGCCACGCGCCGACGCCGTCGCTCGGCATGCGCTGGGTTGGGCTCATCCTGAAGGCGCCGATCGTCGCGGTGCTCGCCGTCGTCGCACTGCTCGGAAGCCTGCTCATTCCGGCGCTTCAGCTGCAGCTCAGCCTCCCCGACAACGGATCCGAGCCCGCGGGAAGCACGCAGCGTGAGGCGTACGACCTCGTCTCCGAGGCGTTCGGCCCCGGCCGCAACGGGCCGCTGGTCGTGCTGGTTGACATCACGCAGACCACCGACATATTCGGCGACCTCGGGCGGGTTGCGGACGAGCTCCGCGACCTCGACGACGTCCGCGCCGTGAGCGACGGGCTGCCGAACCAGACCGTCGACACCGCCGTGATCCAGGTGATCCCGGGAAGCGCGCCGGACTCCGCCGAGACCACCGCGCTGGTGGAGCGGATCCGCGACCTGGCGCCGGAGATCGAGGACCGCTACGGCCTGCCCATCTCCGTCGCCGGCACCACGGCCGTGATGATCGACATCTCCACGACGCTCGGCAACGCACTGCTCCCGTTCGGCGCGATCGTCGTCGGACTCTCCGTGCTGCTGCTCATGATGGTGTTCCGCTCGCTGTTCGTGCCGGTCAAGGCGGCGCTCGGGTTCCTGCTCTCGGTGATCGGCTCCTTCGGTGTGGTCGTGCTCGTGTTCCAGCAGGGTCTCTTCGCCGACCTGCTGCATGTCGAGCCGGGGCCGATCCTCAGCTTCCTGCCGATCCTGCTCATGGCCGTCCTGTTCGGCCTGGCGATGGACTACGAGGTGTTCCTCGTCAGCGGGATGCGGGAGGAGTATGTCCGCACCGGCGACGCGCAGCAGGCGGTCCGCTCCGGATTCGCGCACGCGGCACGCGTCGTGACGGCGGCGGCGCTCATCATGTTCTTCGTCTTCTTCGCGTTCGTGCCGGAGGGCTCCGGTGCGATCAAGCCGATCGCGCTGGCGCTCGCCGTCGGCATCGCGTTCGACGCGTTCCTCGTGCGGATGACGCTCGTCCCGGCCGCGATGGCCCTCGCCGGGCGCACCGCGTGGTACCTGCCGGCCTGGCTCGGGCGCATCCTGCCGAATGTCGACATCGAGGGTGAGGGGCTCGCCGAGCGCCGGCACGGCGAGGACTGGGCCGAGACCCAGCGGGGGTTCGCCGTGAGTGCGGAGGGCCTGCGCGCACGCAGCGGCGGGATCCCGCTCGACCTCAGGGTGCCCGCCGGGACGCTCGCCGTGCTGTCGGGTGAGCCCGCCGAGCGGCGGGCGGTCCTCGCCGCCGTCGCTGGGCGGCTGGAGCCGGCAGGAGGCCGCCTGCAGGTGCTCGGCGTGCCAGCCCCGGGAGATGCCGGCGGCATCCGTCGTCTGGTGACGCTCGCCACCCTCTCCGGTGCCGAACCCGGCGGGACGCTCGCCGGCCTGCTGCGCGACCGGGTCGGCATCTCCGACCCGTGGCACCGCATCGGCGGCGGCGCCCGCAGGGCGCAGGCGTGGCTGGACCGGGCGGATCGCGCCCTCGCCGCTCGCGGTCGCCCGACCCTCGACCCGGACACCGCCCCCGAGGCGCTCGCGCCGCTCGAGCGCGCCGTGTTCGAGGCAGCGCTCGCCGCAGCATCCGGAGCCCCGGTGCTCGCCCTCGACGCACCCGACGTCGCCCACGACAGCGCGGCCGATCTCCTCGCCGCAGTCAGCGACACGGTCCCGTCCTCGGTGACCGTGCTGCTCGGCGTGCCGGACGACCTCCGGCTCCGCTCGCTTCCCGCGCCCGTCGCGCGCGACATCGTTCCGATCGACCTCACCCCGAAGGTGCTCTCCCGATGACCTCCATCCAGCAGATCCCGACCCGCACCCGCCGCACGGCGCTCCTCACCGCCGTCGTGCTGGCCGTGCCGCTCGCCGTCGCCGGGTTGTTCGCCGGCTCCCTCACCGACGCGAGCGCCGGGAAGGCGACGGTGCCCGCGGCGATCGTCAACAACGACGAGCTGGTCGAGCAGCGGAACGAGGACGGCACCACCACGCCGGTGCTCGCAGGGCGCCTGCTCGTCACCGAGCTGACCTCCGGGGATGCCGGCGCAGGCGTCGAGTGGCAGATCACCAACGAGGAGAAGGCGCAGCAGGCGCTCGAGCGCGGCGACGTCTACGCGGTGCTCACCATCCCGGAGGACTTCTCCGAGTCGGTCGTGTCCCTGTCGACCGAAGACCCGAAGCAGGCGGGCCTCACCGTGGAGACCGACGACACGCACGGCTATCTGGCGGGTCAGATCACCGACGCCGCCGGGGAGGGGCTCGCCGCGGTGTTCGGCGACCAGCTGTCCGAGCAGTTCATCGCGGGCCTCTTCTCCGGCTTCGGCACGTTGGGCTCGTCCCTGGGCGACGCAGCCGACGGCGCCGCCCAGCTCGCGGAGGGCACCCGGGAGCTCGGCGCGGGGCTCGACGAGCTCACCGAGGGTGCCCGGTCGGCTGCCGCTGGCGCGGAATCCTCGGCCGCGGGGGCTGAGCAGCTCGCGGGCGGCGTGCGGCAGTACACCGGCGGCGTGGACCAGCTGAGCGCCGGCCTCGCGAGGCTCCGGGACTCCTCGGCCGGCCTGCAGTCGCTGCCGCAAGGGGCCCGGGACTACACGGATGGCGTGGCACAGTCGTCGGCGGGCCTCGATCAAGTGTTGGCGAGTCCGGGGATGGCGGCGCTCGACCCGCAGACCAGGGCGGCGCTCGAGCAGGTCGCCGGTGGGCTGAGGCAGCTCAGCGAAAGCGGGGAGGGGCTCGTGACCGGCGCGGAGGGTGCGGCGCAGGTGCAGAGCGCCATTGCGGAGACCGCGGGGGGAGCGGCGCAGCTGGCCGGCGGATCGGTGGGGCTGGTTTCCGGCGCGGATTCTTTCGCCGGGGGCCTGGACTCGCTCGCGGGCGGACTGGACACCCTGGCCGGCGGCGCCGCGGGCGCGGCGGAGGGCGCCGACGAGCTCGCCGACGGCGGTGACGAGCTGGCCGATGGGCTCTCGGCAGGTGCCGCTCAGGTGCCGGAGTACAGCGAATCCGAGGTGGACCGGATCGCGGGTGTCGCGTCGGCGCCGATCGGCCTCGCCGGCTCCCGCCTGCGGCAGCTGGACAGCCTGGCGCAGGCGATGTCCTCCCTTCTGGTTCCCGCGGGATTGTGGCTCGGCGCGCTGGCGATCTTCCTGGCCTTCGCCGGGCCCGCCCGCCGGCTGCTCGCCTCATCCGTCTCCACAGGCCGGATCACGCTGCACGCGTTCGGCCGGGCCGCGCTCCTCGCCGTCGTCCAGGCGCTGCCGCTCGTCGTGCTGCTGCATGTGGCGCTTGGCGTCGAGCCGGCGCTGCTGCCCGCCACGTTCGGGTTCTCCCTCCTGATCGCGGTGTCGTTCACCGCCATCCACCTCGGTCTCGTCACGGCGTTCGGGCGCGGCGGACTGATTCTGTCCGTCGTGCTGCTGGCGCTCCAGCTCACCTCGGTCGGCGGGCTCTACCCGATCGAGGTCGTGTCCGCTCCGTTCCAGGCGATCAGCCCGGTGCTGCCACTCACCGGCGCTGTCGCGGGCATGCAGGCGATCCTCACCGGGGCGGGAGCCGGCGCGGTCGTCGGCGGCGCGCTGCAGCTCACCGGATACGCCGTGGCCGCGCTCGCCGTCGCGGCGCTCATCACATCACGGCGGCGCAGCGCCAGGGCGCTGGACCTGGTGCCGGTCGCCCGTTGAACCCGGTGGCCTCTCGAAACCACGAACACCGCACGGGTGGTCTCCGGAAGCGCCCTGGAGGGCGCTCGTCGACCACCGGGACTCGGGCGTCTGCACGGAAGTTGTACCCTGGACTCATGCCGGATCCGCGCGGGTTGCTCGCCGCTCCGGCCGCGACCCCGACGCACGGGTCCTGGGCCACGGCGCACCGTGCGGATGCAGTAGTGTTGGTGCGCGGCGGGTCCCGGATCGGCACAACCGGACTGGGCTGCCGCAGAGCTCCCGAGGCGATGGACCCACGATCCGCCGCCCTCGTGCGCGATGGTGATCTGATACGGGTCGATATCGCCGCTCGCCGGGCCGACCCACTGGTCGCCAGGTGCGAGCTGGAAGCCCGCCGCGACAGCCGGGCTCCGATTCTTCCGCGCTCAGCCCGTGGCGTCCCGAACTCCACGGCACCGGTCCGCACCGTCGGCCCGGTCGCCGTCTAGCCGCGCCTCACCCACCTCTTGCCAAGGACCAGTTCTGCCATGACTCTTCCAGCGACACCCAGCACAGCCCCCCGGCCGGAGCCGGCGGCGCCCACTCCGGCACCCAGCGGCCCCGAGATCCTCACGGGATCCGGAGCCATCCTTCGCAGCCTCGAGAAGCTCGGCGTCTCCGACGTCTTCGGCATCCCGGGCGGAGCCATCATGCCGTTCTACGACGAGCTGATGGCATCGACCACCATCCGCCACGTCCTCGTCCGGCACGAGCAGGGCGCCGGGCACGCGGCCGAGGGCTACGCCGCAGCCTCCGGCAAGGTCGGCGTCGCGATCGCGACCTCCGGCCCGGGCGCCACGAACCTGGTCACGGCGATCGCCGACGCGCACATGGACTCCGTTCCGCTGCTCGTGATCACCGGCCAGGTGTTCTCCACCGTGATGGGAACGGACGCGTTCCAGGAGGTCGACATCGTCGGCATCACCATGCCGATCACCAAGCACTCCTTCCTCGTCACGAAGCCGGAAGAGGTGCCGGCGACACTCGCCGCCGCCTACCAGATCGCCTCCACCGGACGCCCCGGTCCGGTGCTCGTCGACGTCACCAAGGACGCGCAGCAGAACAGGGCGCCGTTCGTGTGGCCGTCGAAGGTGGAGCTTCCCGGCTACCGCCCCGTCACCAAGGCGCACGGCAAGCAGATCACTGCGGCCGCGCAGCTGCTGGTGCAGTCGAAGAGACCGGTGCTGTACGTCGGCGGCGGCGTCATCCGCTCCGGCGCGCACAAGGAGCTGCTGACGCTCGCGGAGAAGACCGGGGCGCCCGTCGTCACCACGCTGATGGCGCGCGGCGCGTTCCCCGACTCCCACAAGCAGCACCTGGGGATGCCGGGCATGCACGGCACCGTGCCCGCGGTGCTCGCCCTGCAGGAGAGCGACCTCATTCTCTCCCTCGGCGCCCGCTTCGACGACCGCGTCACCGGCAAGACGAGCGAGTTCGCGCCGAACGCCAAGGTCGTGCACGTCGACATCGACCCCGCGGAGATCGGCAAGATCCGGTTCGCGGATGTGCCCATCGTCGGCGACGCACGGGATGTGCTCACCGACCTCATCCCCGCGTTCTCGGAGGCGGCGCGCGACGGCGGACCCGACCTGTCGGACTGGTGGGACCGCCTCGACACGCTGCGCAAGCAATACCCGCTCGGCTACGCGCCGACGGACGACGGGCTGCTCTCCCCGCAGCAGGTGATCGAGCGGATCGGCAAGCTGAGCGGTCCCGAGGCGATTTACGCCGCGGGCGTCGGGCAGCATCAGATGTGGGCCGCGCAGTTCATCGGCTACGAGCGGCCGCACGCCTGGCTGAACTCCGGCGGCGCCGGCACCATGGGCTACGCCGTGCCCGCCGCAATGGGTGCGAAGGTCGCCGAGCCGGAGCGGCTGGTCTGGGCGATCGACGGGGACGGCTGCTTCCAGATGACGAATCAGGAGCTCGCCACCTGCACGATCAACAAGATCCCGATCAAGGTCGCGATCATCAACAACTCCTCGCTCGGCATGGTGCGTCAGTGGCAGACCCTCTTCTACGACGGCCGCCACTCGTTCACCGACCTCAACACCGGCGCCGAGACGGTGATGATCCCCGACTTCGTGAAGCTCGCCGAGGCGTACGGCGCGCTCGGCATCCGGGTGACGAAGGAGGAGGAGATCGACAAGGCCATCGAGCTGGCGATCGCAACCAACGACCGGCCGGTCGTGATCGACTTCGTCGTCAGCCGTGACGCGATGGTGTGGCCGATGGTGCCGCAGGGCGTCGGGAACTCGTCGGTGCAGTACGCCCGGCAGCACGCGCCCGAATGGGAAGAGGAGTGACCTTGTCGACTCATGTCCTGAGCCTCCTCGTCGAGGACAAGCCCGGCCTGCTGACCCGCGTCGCGGGACTGTTCGCCCGCCGCGGGTTCAACATCAACTCCCTCGCCGTCGGACCCACGGAGGTGGACGGGCTCTCGCGGATCACCGTGGTGGTCGACGTGGAGGACCTGCCGCTCGAGCAGGTGACGAAGCAGCTGAACAAGCTGGTCAACGTCATCAAGATCGTTGAGCTGGACCCGGGCCAGTCGGTGCAGCGCGAGCACCTGCTGGTGAAGGTGCGGGTCGACAACTCGAGCCGGTCCGCCGTCCTCGAGGCGGTGAACCTGTTCCGCGCGCGGGTCGTGGACGTGGCGACTGATGCCCTCGTCATCGAGGTCACCGGCGACTCGGGCAAGATCACCGCGTTCCTCAAGGTGATCGAGCCCTACGGCATCCGCGAGCTCGCGCAATCGGGCCTGCTCGCCATCGGGCGCGGACCGAAGAGCATCACCGAGCGCGTCTTCAAGAGCTAGACCAAGATCCCCAACACCAAGGAGAGCAACACCCGTGGCAACTGAAATCTTCTACGACAAGGACGCCGACCTCAGCCTGATCCAGGGCAAGAAGGTCGCCGTCATCGGCTACGGCTCGCAGGGCCACGCGCACGCGCTGAACCTCCGCGACTCCGGTGTCGAGGTCGTCGTCGGCCTGAAGCCGGACTCCAAGTCGAAGCCGAAGGCAGAGGAGGCGGGCTTCACGGTGCTGCCGGCCGCCGAGGCCGCCGCGTGGGCCGACGTCGTCGTGATCCTCGCGCCCGACCAGCACCAGCGGGGCCTCTACGCCGATGACATCCGCGACAACCTCTCCGACGGCAACGCCCTCGTCTTCGGTCACGGCTTCAACATCCGCTTCGGCTACATCCAGGCGCCCGAGGGCGTCGACGTGATCCTCGTCGCCCCCAAGGGTCCCGGCCACACCGTCCGTCGCGAGTACGAGGCGGGACGCGGCGTTCCCGTCATCGCCGCGGTGGAGCGTGACGCGACCGGCTCGGCCTGGGACCTCGCCTGGTCCTACTCGAAGGGCATCGGCGGCCTCCGCGCCGGCGGCATCAAGACCACCTTCACCGAGGAGACCGAGACCGACCTGTTCGGCGAGCAGGCCGTGCTCTGCGGGGGCACGTCGCACCTGGTGCAGTACGGCTTCGAGGTGCTGACCGAGGCGGGCTACCAGCCGGAGATCGCCTACTTCGAGGTGCTGCACGAGCTGAAGCTCATCGTCGACCTGATGTGGGAGGGCGGCATCGCGAAGCAGCGCTGGAGCGTCTCCGACACCGCCGAATACGGCGACTACGTCTCCGGCCCGCGGGTCATCGACGAGCGCGTCAAGGACAACATGAAGGCAGTGCTCGCCGACATCCAGTCGGGCGCGTTCGCGGAACGCTTCATCGCCGACCAGGACGCGGGGGCCCCTGAGTTCAAGCAGCTGCGTGAGCAGGCCCAGGCGCACCCGATCGAAGCCACCGGGCGCCAGCTCCGTGCCCTGTTCGCCTGGAAGCAGACCGACGAGGACTACACGGAGGGTTCGGCCGAGCGCTGAGCCGACACCGGTCACAGCTGAAGCTCTGACGTCGGGGCGGGAGGAACGTTCCCCGCCCCGACGTCGCTTTTCCCGCCACGACCCGAGCGGATGCTCAGGCGGCAGCGATGCGGGCGGCGTCCCGCAGCTGCTGCACCATGCTCGTGATGGGGAAGTACGCCCGCAACGCGGTGATCTCGCTTGAGTCGAAGGTCCCGGCGATCCGTATCTCCCATGCGATGCGAAGACACGGCCGTGCGCTCGCCATCGATCGCCCTGGAACTGGCTGACCAGCCTCTCCCGTCCGGCTCGCCGAGTGTGCGCCGACCGTAGGATCGCTTCATGGCGAAGACTGCGGTGCACTTCGGGGCGGGCAACATCGGCCGCGGGTTCGTCGCCCAGTTCCTGCACGCCAGCGGATACGAGGTGGTGTTCGCCGACGTCAGCGAGGAGCTGATCGGTGCGTTGCAGCGGCAGCCGAGCTACCAGGTGCGCGAGGTCGGCGAGGACGCGAAGACGCATGTCGTCGACGGGTACAGGGCCATCAACTCGGGCACCGACGAGGCGGATGTGGTCGCCGAGATCGCGAAGGCGGACCTCGTCACCACCGCGGTGGGCGCGCGCATCCTCGCAGCCGTCGCGCCGGTGATCGCGAATGGGCTGCAGGCGAGATCCGGTTCAGCGGACCGGCTCGCCGTTCTCGCCTGCGAGAACGCCATCGGCGGCTCCGACATGCTCGCGGACGAGGTCCGCACGCACGCATCGGCCGGGAACGCGGTCTTCGCGAACTGCGCCATCGACCGCATCGTCCCAGAGCAGGCCGCCGGGACCCTCGATGTGACGATCGAGTCCTTCTTCGAGTGGGTGGTCGACCGCACACCCTTCGACGGGAACGTGCCCGACATCGTCGGCGTCACCTGGGTCGACGACCTGACGCCGTTCATCGAGCGGAAGCTCTTCACGGTGAACACCGGGCACGCAGCCACCGCCTATTCCGGCGCCGAACGAGGTCTCGAGACGATCCGGGAGGCGCTCGCCGAGCCGGAGCTCGAGGCGGAGGTCCGCGCCGTCCTCGGGGAGACGAAGCAGCTCCTCGTCGAGAAGCACGGCTTCTCAGCCGAGGAGCAGCAGGCCTACATCGAGAAGACGCTCAACCGCGTCAGCGACCCGAATCTCCGCGACACCTGCGAGCGGGTCGGCCGCGGCCCGCTGCGCAAGCTCAGCCGGCACGAGCGCTTCATCGGGCCGGCCGCGCAGCTGGCCGAGCGCGGGCACGCGGCGGAGCACCTGCTGGCCGCGGTCGGCGCGGCGCTCGCCTTCGACGTCCCCGAGGATGCGGAGAGCGCGCAGCTGCAGAAGCTGCTGTCCAGCGGCCGGCCGGCCGCCGACCTCACCGCCGAGATCACGGGTCTGGGCGCCGACCATCCGCTGTTCCCCTCCGTCGTCGAGGTGTTCGAGCGCCGGCTCGCCGGCTGAGCTGCCATGGCCACCGAACCAGAGGAGCCGAACCCGGGCGCGACGCCCGCTGACCCGAAGCGCGACGCGTCGGCCGATGCCGCCAAGCCCGACGCGACCCGCCGGTTCGACCCGGTCGTCCCCGACGCGGACGCCGACGACTCCACGGTGCGGCTGGGGCACCCGGCCGATGAGGAGGCGCTGCGCTGGGACGGCGACGATCCGACCGAACGGCTTGTGCCCGCTGGGTCGACCGTCCCTGCCCGCGGGAAGCGGGGCGGTGGCGCCGCGTCCGGCTCGGCCCTGCTCATCATCTACGGCGCCTTCGGCGGCATCTTCCTGCTGATGACCATCGGCTGGATCGCCACGGCTCTCCGCTACGAGCCGACCACGGACGACCCGCTCGGCGGATTCATGCAGCGGGTCTCGACTCTCCTCGCCATCGCGAGTCCCGGCATGTGGTTCGGGATCGCCTTCTGGCTGACCCGCGGACGGCCGCCGTGGCAGCGGATCGTCTGGCTGGTGCTCGGGATGCTGCTCGTCGCGCCGTGGCCATTGATCACCGGGAGTCTCGGATGAGCGACACGGCACGCCGGCCCCGTTCGGCCGGCACCGCACAGACCCTGCGCACCGTGGTGATGGTGGGGTTCGGCTTGATCTACGCGTACTACCTCTGGCAGGCCATCGGCACGGCGGTGCAGTTCCCGACCACGGTCGCGAACCTGTACGGGCTCAGGATCAACACGTCCGGCTGGGTCGTGCTGGTGCTCAACATCCTGGCCGCCCCGGTCTGCTACGGCGTGGCGCTGCTCCTCGGCGCGCGCCGCTCCACGGGGATGCTGGCGCTGCTGCTCGCCGCGGGACTGTGCCTGCTGAGCGCCCTGACCCTGACCCTTGTCGCCGCGCCGGATTTCATCAACGTCATCGGCGACCCGATCGCCCGCTAGACGAGCGCGACGCCGACGAGCCCGACGAGCGCCAGCTGGCCTGCGAAGCGCGGCCAGAACGGCACCGCGACCCGGCCGAACCGCTCCGGGTGCGCCGCGGCATGCGCGTTGGCGGGGAACACCGCGACGAGGAAGACGATGAGTGCGAAGCCGGCCGCCAGCCGCACCCCGGGGATGAGCAGGCCGACCCCGCCCGCGATCTCGCAGAGCCCAGTGACGTAGACGAGTGCGCGCGGGCTCGGCAGACCGGGCCGGCGCAGCACCGGCGGGATCATCGCCGCCATCGTGCGGACGACGGCCGGCATGAAATGCAGAATCCCCATGCCGGCGAACACCGCGGCCAGCAGCCAACGCAGCAGGTCCTGCAGTCCGTCGGCGGTCATCCGTTCATTCTCCCGTCGGCACGCTGGGCGTCAGTCCCGCCCGGAGCGCTCGACGTCATCGACCGTCACCCGGTCGGGACGGCTTTCCGGCCTGCACTAAAGTGAGGGTGCTCCGTGCCCTCAACGTGAAGGATCTCCTCCGTGGCCAAGCCCGTCGTGCTCATCGCCGAAGAACTCTCTCCCGCAACGGTCGAAGCACTCGGGCCCGACTTCGATGTGCGGAAGGTGGACGGCACCGACCGGACCGCACTGCTCTCGGCGCTGCCGGAGGCGGACGCGATCCTGATCCGTTCGGCGACCCACGTGGATGCGGAGGCGATCGCGGCCGGAACGAAGCTGAAGGTCGTCGCCCGCGCCGGTGTCGGCCTCGACAACGTGGACGTGCCCGCCGCCACCTCGGCCGGCGTGATGGTGGTGAACGCGCCCACCTCGAACGTGGTCAGCGCAGCGGAACTCGCCATCGGACACCTGCTGGCGCTCGCCCGGTACATCCCGGATGCCAACGCGTCCGCCAAGGCGGGGGAGTGGAAACGGTCGCGCTTCACCGGCGTCGAGCTGTTCGAGAAGACCATCGGCATCGTCGGGCTCGGCCGCATCGGCACGCTCGTCGCGCAGCGGCTCGCCGGATTCGGCGCCACGCTGATCGCGTACGACCCGTACGTCACGCCGGCCCGCGCGCAGCAGCTCGGCATCGCCCTCGTCTCGCTCGATGAGCTGGTCGAGCAGGCCGACTTCATCACCATCCACATCCCCAAGACGCCGGAGACCACCGGGCTGATCAGCGCCGACGAGTTCGCGAAGGCGAAGCCGTCCTTGCGCATCGTCAACGCCAGCCGCGGGGGGATCATCGACGAGGACGCCCTCTACGCGGCATTGAAGTCGAAGCGGATCGCGGGTGCCGGCCTCGACGTGTTCGTCTCAGAGCCGCCGACCGGATCGCCGCTGCTGGAGCTCGACAACATCATCCTGACCCCGCACCTCGGCGCCTCGACCGACGAGGCGCAGGAGAAGGCCGGAGTCTCGGTCGCCCGCAGCGTGCGCCTTGCGCTCGGCGGCGAGCTCGTGCCGGATGCCGTCAATGTCGCAGGCGGCGTCATCGACCCGTATGTGCGGCCCGGCATCCCGCTGATGGAGAAGCTGGGGCAGGTGTTCTCCGGCCTCGCCGTCAGCTCCCTGGCCGGCATCGACGTCGAGATCCGCGGCGAGCTGGCGGACTACGACGTCAGCGTGCTGAAGCTCGCGGCGCTGAAGGGGATCTTCTCGCCCATCGTGAGCGAGCAGGTCAGCTACGTGAACGCGCCGCTCCTCGCGGAGCAGCGCGGCGTTCCCGTGCGGCTGATCACGGATAAGGAGAGCGACGAATACCGGAACGTGCTCACCATCCGCGGTGCACTGACGGACGGCACGCAGCTCTCCGTGTCGGGTACCCTCACCGGTCCGAAGCAGATCGAGAAGATCGTCGAGATCAACGGCTACGACGTCGAGGTGCCGATCGCGAAGCACCACATCGTCATGCTCTATACCGACCGCCCGGGGATCGTCGCGGTGTACGGCAAGGAGTTCGGCGATGCAGCGATCAACATCGCCGGCATGCAGATCGCGCGGCGCACCGCCGGCGGACCGGCGCTCAGCGTGCTGACCGTCGACTCGCCGGTCCCCGAGGGACTGCTCGAGACGGTGCGTGTTGCCATCGACGCGAAGCTCATGCGCGAGATCGACATCACCGACTGACGTTTTGGCCGAACGGCAGGGGAAGCCCCGGCGACCGTTCGGGCGCCGGGGCGTTTCGCCGTGTGGCCTAGACCAGCGGGTCGCTGTCCGTCGAGCGCTGCGTGACACGCTCCCCGCTCGCCGGGTCGACCGCCGAGCGGGTGGTGCTGACGGACTGGCGGCGCCGTGCCAGCAGTGCGATGCCGATGATCACGGTGACGAGACCGGCACCCATGAGGATGTAGCCGACCAGATCGATGTTGACGTATTCGCTCTCGAGGTTGAGGGCGAAGGTCAGGATCGCCCCGACGACGAACAGGAAGATTCCAAGTCCGATGCTCACGGTTGTGTCCTTTCGGTCCGAAGGGCGGACATCATCGGCCGCCTGCTTCTAATTCAGAGAGTATCCAGTCAGCGGTCAGGAAAACAGTGCTCGGGCGACACTGCGCGACCGCGGTAGGGTTGATCCACCCCGTGCAGGCGCGGATTTCCGCCGTTCTCCGCCTTATCTGAGAGCGCGCTGATAGTTCGCCCGGGGCCGAGGAGAAGCAGGAGAACCCACGTGGAACGCACCGTGTCGCTCGCCGTCGTCCCGGGTGACGGGATCGGCCCCGAGGTGATCGCGGAAGCGCTGAAGGTGCTGCGCGCCGCCACGGCCGGGGCGGTGAGGCTCGACACCACCACGTACCCGTTCGGGGCAGGCCACTACCTCGGAACCGGTGAGGTGCTGACGGACGCGGACCTGGCGAGCCTGAGCCGCCACGACGCGATCCTCCTCGGCGCCGTGGGCGGCGACCCGCGCGACCCCCGGCTCGCCGGCGGGATCATCGAACGCGGCCTGTTGCTGCGGCTGCGGTTCGCCCTGGACCACTACGTCAACCTTCGCCCGACGCGGTTGTTCCCCAGCGTGCCGTCACCACTGAAGGCGCCCGGGGACGTGGACTTCGTGGTCGTCCGCGAGGGAACCGAGGGCCCGTATGTCGGCAACGGCGGCACGCTCCGCCGCGGCACCCCGCAGGAGATCGCCAACGAGGTGAGCGTCAACACCGCATTCGGCGTCGAGCGAGTGGTGCGGTTCGCGTTCAGGACCGCCGCCTCCCGCCGGGGCCGGCTGACGCTCGTGCACAAGACCAACGTGCTGACCCACGCCGGGGGACTGTGGCAGCGCATCGTGGACGAGGTCGCGGCCGAGCATCCCGATGTGAGCGTCGACTACCTGCACGTCGATGCCGCCACCATCTTCCTCGTGACGGATCCTGCTAGATTCGACACGATCGTCACGGACAACCTCTTCGGCGACATCCTCACCGATCTGGCCGCCGCAATCGGCGGCGGCATCGGCCTGGCGGCCTCGGGCAACATCAATCCCGACGGCGCCTTCCCGAGCATGTTCGAGCCGGTCCACGGATCGGCGCCCGACATCGCGGGACGCAACCTCGCCGATCCGACCGCTGCGATCCTCTCGACCGCGCTGCTGCTCGACTTCCTCGGACTGCCCGAGGAACGCGACCGGGTGAACGCCGCCGTGGCCGCCGATCTCGAGTCGCGCGGCTCGGCCGCCCGGTCCACCACCGAGGTCGGCGACGCGATCGCAGAGCTCGCGCACCGCTAACGAACACCTGAAGGAATTCCGATGGCCATCACGCTTCCCATGGCGACACAGCCGCTGCAGTTCGCCGTGACACCGAACCCGAACGCGAAGAGCACCGAGGAGCGGGACGCGATCCTCGCCGACCCTGGTTTCGGCAAGCACTTCACCGACCACATGGTCGACATCTGCTGGTCCGCCCGAGGCGGGTGGCACCGCCCTCGCGTGCAGCCGTACGGACCCATCGCCCTCGACCCGGCGGCCGCGGTGCTGCACTACGCGCAGGAGGTGTTCGAGGGGCTGAAGGCGTACCGGCACGAGGACGGCTCGATCTGGACCTTCCGCGCCGAGCAGAACGGGCTCCGGATGCAGCGCTCCGCGCGCCGGCTCGCCATGCCGGAACTGCCGGTCGAGTACTTTCTCGAGTCGCTGCGGCAGCTCATAGCGATCGACGGCGACTGGGTGCCGTCCGCGCCGGAGACGAGCCTGTACCTGCGGCCGTTCATGTTCGCCAAGGAGGCGTTCCTCGGCGTCCGCCCGGCCGAGAAGGTCAACTACTACGTCATCGGCAGCCCGGCGGGCGCCTACTTCCCGAGCGGCGTCGCACCGGTGTCGATCTGGCTCTCGACCTCCTACTCCCGCGCCGGCAAGGGCGGCACCGGCGCCGCGAAGACGGGCGGCAACTACGCCGCCTCGCTCGTCGCGCAGGCCGAGGCGTACGAGCAGGGCTGTGCACAGGTGCTGTTCCTCGACTCGGTGGAGGGCAAGTACCTCGAGGAGCTCGGCGGCATGAACGTGGTGCTCGTCTACAAGGACGGCCGCGTCGTCACACCAGCCTCCGACAGCATCCTCGAGGGCATCACACTGGCATCCGTTCTGCAGCTCGCCCGCGACCGCGGCCATGACGTGCAGGAGCGCCGCGTCAGCATCGACGAGTGGCGCGACGGGGTCGCATCCGGCGACATCGTCGAGGTGTTCGCGTGCGGCACCGCGGCGGTGATCACCCCGATCGCCCAGCTGAAGGCCGCCGACTTCACGATCGGCGATGCGGATGCGCCGGCCGGTGAGCTGACGATGTCGCTGCGTTCGGAGCTGACCGACATCCAGTACGGCCGCCTGCCGGACCGGCACGGCTGGCTCACCCGGCTGGACGCCTGACCCCGGGCGGTCAGGACGGCTCGGGTAAGGTTCGAACAGTGAAGATCGCGAGATTCTCGACGGGCGGCGACCCGCGGTACGGCATCGTCGACGGGGACGAGCTGGTCGTGCTTTCGGGCGACCCGATGTACAGCGGATTCGACACCACGGGGGAGCGGGTGCCGCTGGAGTCGGCGCGGCTGCTGGCCCCGGTCATCCCGCGGTCGAAGGTCGTCTGCGTCGGCATGAACTACCCGGAGCACCGGGCGGAGCTCGCCTACGAGGGCCCCAGCACCCCGCTGATCTTCCTGAAGCCGAACACCGCCATCATCGGGCCGGGCGAGAGCATCCAGATCCCACCGGTCGAGGGGCGAATCGTGCACGAGGGCGAGCTCGCCGTCGTGATCGGCCGCATCGCGAAACAGGTGAAGGCGGCTGACTACGCCGATTACGTCTTCGGCTACACGATCGCCAACGACGTCTCCGCCCGCGACCAGATGTTCGCCGACGGGCAATGGGCGAGGGCGAAGGGATACGACACGTTCTGCCCGATCGGCCCGTTCATCGAGACGGAGCTGGATCCGTCGAACCAGGAGATCCAGACCTACGTCGACGGCGAGCCTCGCCGCGCCGGGAACACCGCCGACATGCTGCACAAGGTGCCGGAGCTGATCGAGTTCATCTCCGGCGTCTGGACCCTGCTGCCCGGCGACCTCATCCTGACCGGAACGCCCGCCGGGCTCGGCGGGTTCACCGACGGATCCACCGTCGACATCACGATCTCCGGAATCGGCACCCTGTCGAACCCGGCACGGTTCCGAGACAAGCCAGCGGAGTAGACGGATCCGCAGCCCCGGCCACACACTTCCGCGCGCCCATACGCACACAGACAGGGACGAGATGGCGACGACCGACCCGGCCGACGAGATCGACGTCGATGTCGCCGTGGTCGGGGCGGGACCGGCCGGTCTCAGTGCGGCGTTGGTCCTCGCCCGCGCGCGACGCTCGGTGCTGGTGGTGGACAGCAACCGCCCGCGGAACGCCGCGACGCTCGCCTCACACGGATTCCTCACGAGGGACGGCATCTCGCCACTGGAGCTTCGGAAGCTCGGCCGTGAGGAGCTGGCGCAGTATCCGCAGGTGACCTTCACCCAAGCCGTAGTGGAGTCCGTGCGGCGGGGCCGCGACCGGTTCACGCTGGCTGCCATGTCCCGGACCGGCGCGGTTCAGGGACGGGCGCGGATCGTCGTGATCGCCACTGGACTCACCGAGGTGCTGCCGGAGTTGCCGACGCTGCGCGCGTTCTACGGCACCAGCATCCACAGCTGCATCGAGTGCGACGCATACGAGAAGCGTGATGAACCGCTGGCCCTGATCGGGGAATCCGCGGATCTCGCCGAGCGCGCGGTTCTGCTCACCCAGTGGACCGACGACCTGATCGTCTTCACCAACGGATCCAGTGCGGTGACCGCCGACGAGGAGGACCAGCTCGCGAAACGAGGCGTGCGGGTCGAACGCCGGCCGCTCGCCGACGTCGAGGGTGACCGCTCGGGCCTCACCGGCATCCGGCTCGCCGACGGGGAGGTGGTGCCCCGGAGCGGCGCCTTCGTGCGCCCGGTCTGGGTTCCCGCGATCGACTACGCGCACCCGCTCAAGCTGAAGCGCGACGACGCAGGCCTTCTCGTCGTCGACTCTGAGGGGCGCACGAATCTGCCGGGAGTGTTCGCGGTCGGCGACTCCACCCCGCCGGGACCGCAGCAGCTCATCGTCGCCGCCGGGGCCGGCGCGAAAGCGGGCAGCGCGATCAACCGGATGCTGCTCGGCCTCGACAACCCAGCCCTACGCTGACGCGGTGCCAGCCGCGCGGGCGGGGAAGCCCGCACGGATGCCGTATGCTTGTCCAGGCGATTCGGGAGCCGCCCAGCGGCCCGTCGAACCCCTTGGGGTATGGTGTAATTGGCAACACGGCTGATTCTGGTTCAGTTGTTCTAGGTTCGAGTCCTGGTACCCCAGCAATGAAGGCCGGTCAAGGCCAGGATCTGTCCCCGCGTACGACTCTTCGGGATGATCGACGCCGTGTTCCGCGAGGTGGTGCTGCCGTCGCACATTGACGAGTGGGAGACGGTCCTTCGCAAGGAATTCCTCTTGCTCCGTGGCATGCCAAAGAAGCACGCATGGGCCAACGGGGTGATGGACTCAGCCGCGACATCCGGCTAGGCGACGCTGCGCCATCACGCCGGGTTCTCTCTCGCCAATGACGGCGCCACCTCCGTCCGAACGGGTGCCCGGCCTCCACGCGTTCCAGGCGGAGCATGTGCTGCGCTCCGAATACCGCTTCGGCAAAGTTCGAGTTCGAGCTGGACCTCGTCCTCGATGCGCTGGGACAAGAGCGCGACGCCGACGCGAATCCCGGCGCAGAAGTCGCAGGTTGACTACCCCAGTGGACTTGCGTGAAGCGTGACAAGTGTCATGGCCGGATGGTGTCCAACGGCACTACAGTCGCTGCTTCGCCGCCGCCACTGTGGATTGACGAATAACGAGAGCGCCGACGAAACGGCGGCGCGTACAGGAATCGAGCGTGTGATGGCCAGTACTCCAGTCGTGTTCTCCTCCGTTGTGCTTGAGCACTGGATTCCCGAACTGGTGGGCCACCGTGCCGAAGGGGAGTTCCAGGTCGTCGTCGACCCGTCACTCGAGGGCGACCGTTCCATGACGCTTCTGAGAGTCGTGAACGGCCCCAACGTGGTCACCCTCACTCCAGCGCGGGCTCAGCAGCTGTCGCTGTCCTCGACCGGCTCTGTGAGTGCAGAGCAGCTGGCTGATCGGATCAGGGGGGCCGGCATCACGTTCAACGGTCCCGACTACGTCTACTACCTTCCGGCCGCGGAGCAGGGTGTCGTCCAAGCCGAGCCGGTTCCCGACGGGACGCGGCAGCTGACAACGGACGACGCGGAGGCGTTCGCCCGTTTCGCTCGCGAAGCGCCCGAGGCGGATCTGGACGACGCGTTCGTCGAACTCGACCACTGGCTGGTGTTCGGGACGTTCGTCGACGGGCGGCTGGCTGCTGCGGCGAGTATGTATCCGTGGCGCGACACCCCCCTCGCGGACCTCGGCGTGATCACTCTGCCCGGTTACCGCGGGCGCGGGCTGGGGAGGGTCACGGTGCGTGCCATGAGCGCTCGTGCCATCGAGATGGGCTACGAACCGCAGTACCGCTGCCAGATCGACAACGCGCCCTCCGTCGCATTGGCGAGGGCGGCGGGATTCGTTCAGTTCGGTGAGTGGGACGTTTCCGGCGCCGAGGAGTGAGCGGTGACGGCACGCCACTGCCGCGTGGCGTGCCCGAAAGCGTGGAAACCGACCCGGGCTCAGAGCCAGTCGCGCTCGACGGCGTACCGCGCAGCGAGGTGGCGGGAGTGCGTGCCGGTCTTCTGCATCGCCGAGGACAGGTAGTTGCGCACCGTTCCGGCGGCGAGGTACAGCTCGGACGCGATCTCGCTTACGGATTTCCCGCTCTGGGTCAGCCGTAACACGTCGAGCTCCCGCTCCGTGAGCGGGCAGTCGTCGATCATCGCAGCGGTCGAGATCTCTGCGTCGATGTAGCGCTGCCCAGCGTGGACCAGCGCGATGACCCGGGCGAGCGCCTCGGGATCGATGGACTTATTGAGGAACCCGCGTATCCCGGCACGGAGGGCACGGCGCAACACGCCGGGGCGGCCGTGGCGTGTGAGCAGGATTACAGCCTGATCCGGCCGCTGCCGGAGGATCTCGCCGGCGGCCTCCACCCCGTCTTGTCCCGGCATCTCGAGGTCGAGCAGCACCACATCGGGCTGGTGACATGCCGCAAGCGCGACCGCCTCTGGGCCGTTGTCTGCCTGAGCGACGACGGTGATGGCGTCTTCAAGGTTGAGCAGAGCCGCGAGGGCCGACCGCAGCAGCTTCTCGTCGTCTGCGATGAGGACTCGGATCATCGCTTCTCCGCCTCGGTCACGAACGTTCCGTCGTTCGAGAAGGTGCGCAGCACGCCGCCTGCCGCCTGGAAACGGTTCGCGAGACGCGCGAGCCCGCTCAAGGAACCAGGTGGGCCTGAAGCCCCGTCGTTCGTGACCGTCAGTCGGGTCGGCGTCACCGACACGGTGACGGACCTTGCTTGGCTGTGACGGAGGATGTTCGTCGTCGCCTCGCGCATGACCAGCCCGAAGAGCTCGTCATCGGGACTGTCGGCGTGATCCGGGATCACCGAGCAGTCGATGCCGGCGGCGCTGAAAAGCGCCTCCGCATTCGCCAGCTCACTGGCGAAACTGACGGTGCGATCCCCGAACGCCAGGCTCCTGGTATTCGCCAATGTCTCCGCGATCAGCTCCTGTGCCTCCTCAAGCTGCACCCGAGCGCCGTCCGGATCCTTGTCCAGCAACCGGCGTGCGAGCTTCAGCTTGAGCTGAGTCACATGCAGGGTATGGCCTTGGATGTCGTGGAGATCCGCCGCGAACCGGTAGCGCTCCTGCGCGATCGCCAGATCAGCGCTCGCGCGGCGCGCCGCATCGATCTCGACGGTGAGGTTCCAGACGTACCTGTTCAGCAGGAATCCGACGAGCCAGATCCCGTACGTCACCACCGCCATGAGCACATGGTCCGACCAGTTGAGAGAAGGAGCCACGGCGGCCGCGACGCCCACGGGCGGCAGCATCAAGAGGAGTCCAGCGGCGGCCGCCCGAAGCAGGTGCCTCGCCTGCGAGACCAGCAGCGTGATCGTCACGGCCAGGGGTACGGCGTTCATCGGCGACTCGAAGAGCACCAGTGTCGCCAGCCAGTTGGCGAAGGAGAGCAACAGCGTTGCGGCGGTCAGCGCCACCGGAGGTCGCCGCTCCCAGTGCGCGGCGAACCAGGTGGCCAGGGCCCCGGATATCAGGGTGCCGATGAGCGTGATGGGGGAGAGATTGCCGAGCGCGGCCAGGCCTGCCGCCCCACCGGCGAGAATGCATCCTGAGAACGTCGTGTAATAGCGCATCCGCCGGAGTGCGCGTTCCCCGTCGGCCGTTCTGGCCGGGTTTTCGGTGGCCACGGCTCACGATAGCGCCGGTCAGCCCGGGTGTGCGGACTCCACCGGGGAATGAACGCTGATACGTGACAAATGTCACGCGCGGGTCGTGCTTCGCGGCACTACAGCCGGTCCATCGGCGTTATCAGGGTTGAGGCATGGCAAGCAATCGGGCCGAAGCCGCGTCGACGCAAATCGTGAGCGTCGAGGCGCTCTCCTACTCATACGGGAGGTTCTCGGCGCTGCGGAACCTCACTCTGCACGTGGGTCAGGGCGAGCTGTACGCATTGCTCGGCACCAACGGTGCGGGGAAGACGACGGCCCTGGAATGCCTGGAGGGGCATCGCTCACCGACGTCCGGCCGCGTCGCCGTCTTGGGCCGCAGCCCGCTCGACCGGAGAGGCGTGCGACCCCGGGTGGGCATCATGCTGCAGGAAACCGGCTTCGCCGCCGACCTCACCGTCGTTGAGACGCTCGGCCTCGCGGGCAGACTGTCCGGCCGCGACGACGACGTCCGGAGGATCGTCCAGCGGGTGCGTCTGCACGCGAAGAGCGATGTGCGGGTCGGTCAGCTGTCCGGAGGCGAGAAGCGCAGGCTGGAGTTCGGCATGGCCATCTGGGGAAGGCCCGATCTGGTGTTCCTCGACGAACCGACCACCGGGCTCGACCTGAGCGCACGCGAAGACCTCTGGGATGCGGTCGCGGAACTGCGCCGAGACGGTGCCACTGTGATGCTCACCACGCACTACCTCGAGGAGGCGCAACTTCACGCCGACCGAATCGGGTTCCTGCACAGGGGCGAGCTGCGCCGGGAAGGAACGGTGACCGAGCTCCTCGCCGGCCTCTCCTCCCGGATCGAGTTCCTCGCCCCACGAGGCGTCTCGCTCCCACTTCCGGTCACGTCGACGGTCAACGGCCTCTCCCGGATCGAGACGACCGACGTGCAACGCGACATGGCGATCCTGCTCCGCTGGGCCGACCTGGGGGGCCACCGTCTCGAGCGGCTCAGCACCAGCACATCGACGCTCGACGACGTCTTCCGAGCACTCACGAACTCCTGATCACCCGGCCGGAAAGGAACACAATGCTCTCCATCGCCGCGGCCGAATTCCGCATGCTGCTGCGCAACCGCCTCGTCGCCCTCCTGGGAATCGTCACACCGCTCGCACTCGGCGCGGTGCTGCTGCTCAACGAACCCTCAGGCGACGCCACAGGCGTGATCGCCGTGCTGCAGGTCGTGATCATGAGCGCAATGGGGGTCTACTTGACCGGCACCACCACACTTGCGGCTCGCCGGCAGACGCTCTTCCTCAAGCGGCTCCGCAGCGGAGCCGTTCGCGACGGCGGCATCCTCGCTGGCCTCGTGCTGCCCGTCGTGCTTCTCAGCACAGCGCAGGTCACCGTCGTCCTCGCCGCGCTGGGGTTCCTGGCCTCGCCGCCGACGCATCCATGGCTGCTGGGCGTCGCCGTGGTCAGCGCGCAGCTCATGTTCGCCGGGTTAGCGCTCGCCACCGCCGGCGCGACGAACTCGCCGGAACACGCGCAGGTGACGACACTGCCGCTCCTGTTCACCGCCATCGGGGCGGCGTTCTTGGTGGTCACCACCGACTTCGAGTGGCTCTCCTGGCTGAAGCTCGCACTGCCGGGTGGCGCGGTCGCCGAGCTGACAATGCTCGCCTGGAACGGCGGAGAGCTGGATGGCCTCGCCGGCATGCTTGCGCCGAGCCTCATCTGGGCCGTCGTCGCGGTCCTGGCCGGCCGTGCGCTGCTGCGTTGGGAGCCCCGTGTCTGACCGGATCGAGGAGCTGCCCGCCCGTCCACGGCCGAAGCTGTCACACCTCACCCCCTACATCTCATCGCACTGGAAGGCGCTTCTCGCGGCGGTGCTGCTCAGCCTGCTCGGCGCGGCAGCATCCCTCACCCAGCCCCTGCTCGTCAGCGCGCTGATCTCGGCAGTACAGGCGAGCGGGGAGCCGGGATCGCTCGTCTGGTTGCTAACCGGACTGGTGGTGGCGGCGGGATCCGCGGCTGGAGTGCAGGCCTACCTGCTCCAGCGCGCCGGAGAAGGGGTCGTGCTGACCGCGAGGCGGAGGCTCGCATCCAAGCTCCTGCGGCTGCCGGTGAGCGAGTTCGACCGGCGCCGCACCGGTGACCTAATCGCTCGCGTCAGCTCCGACACCACCCTGCTTCGAGGAGTCTTGAGCCAGGGCGTCGTCGAGTCGGTCGGCGCCGCCATCACCGTGCTCGGCGCGTTCATCGCCATGCTCATTCTCGACCCGGTCCTGCTCGGGCTGACGGCGGCCGTCGTCGCAATCTCCGGCGTGATCGTGATCGTCCTGTCCGCCCGCATCCGGCCGGCTATCGAGCAGGCACAGGTCGAGGTCGGCGCCCTCACGTCCGCCCTCGAACGGGCGATCCGCGCGATCCGGACGATCCGAGCCGCCAACGCAACGGACCGGGAACTGTCCGAGATCGACGGGCGCGCGAGAGCCGCTTGGCGGGTCGGGGTCAAGGTGGCGAAGATCTCCGCGCTGGTCGTCCCGGTCGGCGGGATCGCTCTCCAGGTCTCGATCCTCGTGATCCTCGGCGTCGGCGGCTACCGCGTGGCGAGCGGAGCGATCGCCGTCGCCGACCTCGTGGCCTTCGTGCTCTTCCTCTTCCTGATGCTGCTTCCGCTTGTCCAACTCTTCAGCGCGATCACCGCGCTCAACGAGGCCTTCGGTGCGCTCGGTCGCATTCACGAGGTGCTCGACCTCCCGAGCGAGACCGACCTCGACGTTGCGGCGCCCGCCGTTCTCCCGGGAATGACGCCGGATCCCGTAAGCCGGCACCAGGGCCTCAGCGTCGAGTTCGAGAACGTGACCTTCGCGTACACGTCGGCCCCCGAGATTTTGAGCGCCGGGAAGACCAGCGACGAGAACGACGGGTCAGTTCCGGACTCGGAGGTAGGGGACCTGCAGACACGGGAGGTGCTGCACGGGCTCACGTTCTCCGCGCCGGCGGGCAAGCGGACCGCGATCGTCGGACCGTCCGGTGCGGGGAAGTCGACCGTCTTCTCGTTGCTCGAGCGCTTCTACGATCCGTCGGAAGGCGCGGTGCGAGTCGGCGGTGTGGACATCCGGAGTCTCGGACGGGAACAGCTGCGGGAGAAACTCGGCTACGTCGAACAGGACGCACCGGTGCTTGCCGGAACGCTCCGTGACAACCTGCTGCTCGGGAACCCGACCGCCACCGACGAGGAGTGCGTCGACGCACTCGCCTCCGTGAACCTGAACGACGTGCTCGAGCGTGATCCCGAGCGGCTCGACGCGCAGGTCGTCGACGGGGGAGTGCTGCTGTCCGGCGGAGAACGGCAACGGCTGGCGATCGCGCGGTGCCTGCTCGCCTCACCTCCCATCCTCCTCCTCGATGAATCGAGCTCCAACCTCGACGGTCTCAGCGAGCAACGGATGCGGCAAGCGATCGACGCTGTCGCTGAAGGCCGAACGCTTCTCGTGATCGCCCACCGTCTGGCCACCGTTGTCGACGCCGACCAGATCATCGTGCTCGACCGCGGACGAGTGGTGGGCATCGGCACGCACGAGCAACTCCTCGACACCACAGCGCTCTACCGCTCGCTCGCGGCCCACCAGCTGCTGACCAACTGAAGCAACGTCCCCTCCCCATCCCCACCAACGAATGGAGTGTCGTGTCCAACGACCGAAGCCGCGTCAATCTCAGGTCCACCAGAAAGTCCGGCCCGCCCCCGGGGGCTCCGCGGGTACGGCTGAGTGCGTTGCTCAGCGTCGCCGCAGGGGTTCTGGTCGGAGCGATCGTCGTCGGCTCGGTGATCGGGCTCGGCGTCCTACAGACCATGGCGCAGAGCTTCGCCACCCGGGCGGCCGCTGATCTCCAGCTGCCCCCCGCGGATGCCCGGCCGGACAGTGGCGACAAACTTCAGGTGGCGGTCGCGTTCGGGGTGGGCGGCTCGGTGGTCGCCGATGCGCTTGCGCCATACGGCGTCTTCGCCAAGTCCGAGAAGTTCAACGTGTTCACGGTTTCCAGCGACGGCGCGCCCGTCGGCCTCTCCGGTGGCCTCACCGCAGTTCCCGACTACTCAATCGCCGACCTTCGATCCAACAGGGCGCCAGAGCCCGACATCGTGGTGGTCCCTGCCTTCGCCGACCCGGCCGGCGCCGCCAACGCGCCGGTGCGGAAGTGGATCCAGGAGGCGCACTCGGCCGGCGCGACGATTCTCGGGGTATGCGCAGGGGCGCAGGTCCTGGCTGCTGCGGGAGTGCTGGAGGGGAGGACCGCCACTTCGCACTTCGCAGAGCTCGGGAGCCTGAGCAGCAATCATCCGGAAACGACCTGGGTCCGGGGCCACCGCTATGTGGACGACGGTCGGATCACGACCACAGCCGGCGTCACCTCCGGCATCGCGGCCTCGCTGCATCTCGTCGAGCGATTCGCCGGCCGTGCGGAGGCGGAACGCATCGGCCAGGAGGTGGGAGCGCACGAGTGGCAGGACTTCGACGACACGACCATCCCGGTCAACACCATCGGCCCGGAGGACTACCCGTATCTGCTCGGCGCTGCCGTGCCATGGTTCAAGCCCACGTATGCCGTCGCGATCACCGAGGCATCCGACGAGATCGACATCGCAGCCGCGTTCGAGGTCTACTCCGGCAGTTCATTCGCGACGAAGCTCGTGCCGATCAGCACGGCACCGGTTGTCGAGACGCACAACGGGCTGACCCTGCTTGCAGCGACACCCGCCGACCTCGAAGCGCACCCGGATCGGGTCGTCGTCCCGGGCGAGGACACGCCGTCCCTCGCGCCCCTCAAGGTTTGGATCGAGGCCAACTCGATCCCGGTGTTCGTGTCCAAGCACCCCTCCGCGTCCGAGTCGTCGTTCGCCCCATTCCTGAGAGACCTTGCGGACACGACCGACGCGGCGACTGCGCGAACGCTGGCCAAGTACATCGAGTACCCGGTCCGCGACGTGACTGCCAGTGCAGCCTTCCCGGGAAGGCTCGTCGTGCTGACCGCTGCGATCGTCCTGCTGGGCGCCGGGGCAGGAATCGCCACCTGGATGATCGCAAACCCTCGGACGCGGCTGCGCAAAGCGCTTCGCCGCGCACGCCGCGGCTATGAGACGGGGGAGCGGTCGTGACGCTGTTCCTCCGGCCGGCAGCTCTGGCTGGCGTCGCCCTCAGCCCCTCCAAGCATTACATCCCTGACCGCGACCCCCGCAGCGGCGAAACCGATCCGAGATCCGAATCCAAGACAGGAGACAACCATTGACAACTCACAAATCCGACCAGCAGAACCCGGCTCGTTCCCCACGGTCCTCGGCTTCTCCCGAGGATTTCACCCAGCTGGCGCGGAAGGGACGAACGTCTTGGAAGCGGCACCTCGCAGCGGCGGTCACCATCCTGTTCGGATTCGTCGTCGTCGGAGCCGCCGCTGCAATGGTCACGGTGGCCCTGCTTCCCGATGCGCTGGACCCGAACGCCCCCGCCGGCGTCACCCGGACAGCGAGTGGCTACCTGGTCCAGAACATCTCGTTCCCGTTCCTTCTGATCTCCGTGCTGGTCGCCGTGCGGTTCATTCACCGGCGACCGTTGCGCACCCTCTTCACCGCTTTCCCGAAGGTACGGTTCAGGCGCATCCTGCTCGGCTTCGCCGTGTACTTCGGGGTGTATGTGGCGTCTGCCCTGATCGCCGCGCTCATCGACCCGACCGATTTCCGCCTGGTCTTCGACCCGGCCGGATGGCTCATGACGCTTCCGCTCATCCTGGTGCTCACCACGATCCAGACGACCTCGGAGGAGGTGCTGTTTCGCGGCTACCTGCTGCAGACCGCCGGATTGTTCCTCCGTCGAACCTGGATCCAGTCGATCGTCGGCGGAGTCCTCTTCACCCTCCCGCACCTGCTCAACCCTGAAGTTGCGACCAACCCGATCGTCATCGCGTTCTACTTCACCGTCGGCGCCCTCTTCACCGTCATCACGATCCATGACGGCGGACTCGAGCTGGTGCTCGGCGCACACGCAGCCAACAATCTGTTCGCAGCACTGATCGTCACGCAGGCAAGCGGCTCGCTCGCGACGGTCGGGATCTGGGAGGTCGTCGGTCTCGACCCCGTGTACGCGTTCCTGAGCATGGTCGTGGGAGGCGCCGTCTTCTACCTTCTCCTGGTCCGCAGACCTCGGCGCCTGCAACCGGGCGCTGGGCCCCGCTCGGATCAGTAGCTGCCGCCTGGCCGCGAGGATATGGCCGGCCGAAAACGCGGCCAGAATCCGCGTCCTGGACGCAATCGCCGAGGGCTGAAACGTACCGAGACAGAACGCGCTCGTCCATTGAGGGCAGATCGGAGCTACGCGGAGATGTGGTTGTCAGCAGTCGAGATCGATCGGCGCCTTCGACTCGTTGTGGAGGGCGCCGATCAGGTGTTCCTCGTCGAACCGTTGTCCGCGAAGCGGGGAAGGGCACTCACGTGGTCCTTCATCGAGCTTGCGGCTGGGTTCACGGGGACAAGCACTTCGGAGGAGTTGTTCGCCGAGGCGATCGGAGCAGCGAACTACGCCCTGATCACCGGCGAACACGTTCAGGAGTTCGATGAGGGTGGCCGCTACATCCGCACGTGGATGTCGGAGACTCTCATGGTGGAACCTCCGGGAGATATTCCGCCGGCTGCGCCTGGCCAGCGTCTCCGCGTGATCGCCTCACCCTGGGAGGACATCGGTCTTCGCGCGGAGGAGGTGGAAGCGCTCTGCCTTTCTGCTTTCTACTGGCAGAGCGTCGGGGGATTGAAGGCGGTTGACAGCTACTTGGAGGCCGGTGCCGGCAGGGCCGGGACTGTTGCCGCTCTGCAGGTCCTGCTCGGCGAGCTCAGCCCTCCCGTCGCGACTCGCCTCGGCGGCTGATGCGCCATAGCGATCGAACGGTAGGCACTACAGACGCCGGCTCGTCGATGCTGTTTGAGCGGTCGAAGGACGGGGAGGACCGCGCAGAGTCGTGCTCTCAGAGCCAGCCGCGTTCCCGTGCGTGGCGAGCCGCGAGGTGAGGCGAGTGAGTGCCTCCTCTTCTGCATCGCTGAGGACAGATAGTTGCGGACGGTCCCCGACGCCAGGTACAGCGTCGAAGCGATTTCGGATACGGACCTGTCCTCCTCGGTCAGCCGCAAGGGCATCCAGCTCGCGCTCCGGGCACGACAGCTATTTCGGGTCGCCAGACGAGCGTGACCAGCATCGTGGCTGGCGCGTCGTTGATCCTGTCGTTGGTGTGCTGGTCGGTCTCGACGAGGCGGTCCGGTGTTGAGGCAGCGCGGCCCCGCGAAACTCTATGGAGCCAAGAGCAGCAGAGGGGCCATAGCGGTCGCCTCTTGGCTCGCTTGGCCACGCAGGAGCAGTTCGAGTCCACGCCAGCCCGCTGGACTCTGCCAGCGATAGGCCGCCAGGGCAAGAGCTTCCACTTCCTCCTCCCGAAGGTTGAGGCCGTCCCACGGCGCCGGGATGATGCGGATGCGTTCTCCCGCAGCCGGGGCCGGCACGGCCTCTGCGGGCTCGATCATGCGAGCGCCTGGCAACCAGGTGTGCACGTAGTTTCCGAGCTCACCGAACTCCTGAACGTGGTCTCCAGTGATGAGTGCATAGTTTCCTGGACCAAGGGCCTCAGCGAACACCTGGCTCCGTCTGCCCGGCTCGTCGTGGCTCCCGAGTTGCAGAAGCGTGCGCGCGAGCGCTTGCCCGCGCTTCGCCGGCAGCGGCGGTACCAGGAACGACTCACCGCTTCCTGTCAGGGTCAGCCGGAGGTGGCGGCCTTGCATCGCTGCGGTGATGGGCGTCGGCCGGCTATCGCGTTTGGTCCGGCGCTGTGTGCGCTTGGCTTGCTTCACGGTTCGCATGTTTTTCGTCCTTTCAGTCTCCGGTCAGCGCTGCACCGCGGCTGATCGCTTGAAGCCCGTGCGGAGCAGCCAGATGGTGAAGGGAACTCGGGGACGATAGAGGGTGTCGTGACGATGGCCAGCCGTTCTCATGACAGCTACTCGTACCTGAGCGCGGTGATCGGGTTCTGGCGCGCTGCGCGCCGGGCTGGGATCGTTCCGGCCAGGAAGGCGATCCCCATCACCAGGAGCACGACTGCGAGCATGGGGATGGGTGCGAAGATCAGTACTTCGAGCCCCTCGAGGTCGGCAATCACCGTTTCGGCGAGAATCACGTTCGCGACGGCTCCGACGCCCATCGCACCGAGTGCACCGATCACGCTGCCGAGGAAGCCGATGAAGACCGCCTCAACGCTGAACAGCGTGTAAATCCGGCCGCCGCCCATCCCCATCGCTTTCATGAGCCCGATCTCGCGAGTGCGCTCCTGCACACTCATCAGCAGCGTGTTGATGATGCCGAACCCGGCTGCGATCAGCGCGATCACGGCGAAGGCGTTCAGCACACCGATGATGCCGCCGATGACAGCCCGCAAGATGCCGATCTGGTCGGCAGCCGTCATAGCGTCGTAGCCGAGTTCCGCCAGATCCGCTTTCAGCGCGCTGACCGCTTCTTCGCCGATGCGCGGATCGAATCGCGCAGTGGCGGAGAAGAAGCCGACTTCGGTATCCGCGGGACTGCCGATGGCTTGTGCCTCCCGCAGCGCGTCGGAGAGCGTTTGGTTGAGCCCAATCCCACTGTCGAACAGCGTCTCGTTCTGCACGCCGGAGATGATTGCCTCGAATTCGTGGATCTCGCCCCTGTGGTCGGCAATGCCAATGCTCACGGGCTGCCCGACGGCCGACTTCGCGTCGGCAAATCCGAGGCTCTCGAGGTAAGCGGTTGTGAGCAGAACATGATTGCCGTCTTCGGGCATCGGGGAGCCTGCGGCCAGATCCGGAGTGATCATCTGGATGCTGGGATTGATGTCCAGCTCATACTTGCCGGTGCTGTCGTGCTCGATATACAGCGGAGCGAGATGGAGGATCGGATGAACTTCCAGTACGCCATCCACACCGGCAACGGCGTCCACATCCGCAACTGTCATGATGCCGCTCGCGAACTCCGACCCGTCACCTTCGAACCGTCCGCCGACCACAGCGGACTCCGGATCGTATGGGGCCGGCCCCGACTGCGAACCGGGAGCCTCATCCGAAGCTTTTGTGATCGACAGCGCGTCGGATGCCGCAACGGAGGAGATCTGGTTGTCGATGTAGGTGGAGATGCCGGTTCCGATGGCGCTGGTGATGGTGAGGGTGAAGGCGCCGATGAAGATGGCCGTGACGGTAAGGGCGGTGCGAGTTTTGCTGCGGAAGGTGTTGCCGATGGCAGCTCGGGTGATGTCAAGGGGATTCATGCGGCTACTCCTGGGTGTCGAGGGAGCGCACAGCGCGTCCGTCGCGGATGAAGAGCTGGCGGTCGCATCGCGCCGCCAGTTCGGGGTCGTGGGTGACGATCACCAAGGTGATGCCGTGGTCGCGGTTGAGGGTGAAGAGGATGTTCTCGACCAGGGCACCGGTCACCGTGTCGAGGTTGCCGGTGGGTTCGTCGGCGAAGATGACCTTCGGGTTGTTCACCAGGGCGCGGGCGATGACGACTCGTTGTTTTTGTCCGCCGGAGAGGGCGACTGCCTTGTTCTTGGCTTTGTCCGCCATTTCGAGTTGTTCGAGCACTGCCATGCCGCGGGTCTTGCGTTCCCGGGCCCCAACACCGGCGATCTTCAGGGGCAGCACCACATTGTCGAGCACGGTGGCGTTGGGGGTGAGGAAGAACTGTTGGAACACGAACCCGAAGTCCTGGTTGCGTAACCGATTCAGCTGCCGCACCGACAACTCATCGGCGTTGGTGTTGCCGACCATCAGGGTGCCCTCATCCGGTTGGTCCAACAACGCAAGCAGGTGCATCAGGGTCGACTTGCCCGACCCGCTCTTTCCCACGATCGCGATCGACTCCCCGGCATGCACCGACAGCGACACACCAGCCAACGCGTCGAAGCGGGCGGTGCCCTTGCCGTAGGACTTGCGGATGTCGCGGGCCGCGAGCACGGGCGGGGTGAGACTTGTGGCGGTGGTGTTCACTGGTGCTGCTCCTTGGTGGTGTTCAGGCTGGGAACGGTGATGGTGATCTTTCCCCTGGGGTGCTCCTCAACGAAGGAGCGGATCGCCTCAGGCGTCTGAGCGAGCGGGTAGCTGCGGTCGACCGGCGGCGTGATGGTGCCGGCCTCGATGAGCTCGCGAAGCACCTCGAGGTCGGCGCCGCTCGCGACCGCGGTGAGGGGTCGAAGGTGCTGGGTCACGAGCATGCCCAGCAGCATCGCTGCGAGCATGCGTCGGATCGGGCCGAGCACGCGTCCCCCGTTTCCCGACGCCAGCACCAGTGTTCCGCGACGAGTGAGGGCCCGCCTGCACTCGGCCAGCGATCGGTTGCCGACGAGGTCGAATATCACGTCGTAGCGACACTCGCCCGTCGCGAAGTTCTCACGCGTGTAGTCGATGGCATGGTCTGCGCCCAACGACCGCACGAACTCGAGATTTGCGGTGCTGCAGACGCCGGTCACTTCGGCTCCGTAAGCCTTGGCCAGCTGCACGGCGAAGGAGCCGACTCCGCCGGACGCTCCGTTGATGAGCACCGTGTCGCCCGGCTTGATCTTCGCGACATCCCGCACGCCCTGCAGCGCCGTTGTTGCGGCGATCGGCACGGCAGCCGCCTCGCCGAAGCTGATTCGCGAGGGTTTGTGAGCGAGGCGCTTCGCGTGGGCGACGGTGTATTCGGCGAAGCTGCCGGCCTCCACCTCTGCATACACCTCGTCGCCCACGCTGAAGCGGCGCACGTTGTCGCCCACAGCCTCGATCACACCGGCCACATCCCTGCCCCGCGTAGTGACTTTTGGCCGCCGCAGGCCGAACGCCAACCTCGCAACGAAGGGTTCACCCTGGATGAGCAGCCAATCGGCCGCGTTGATGGATGCTCCCTGAACCCGGATGAGGACCTCGTCCTTCGCCGGTACGGGCCGGGCAACAGCCTCGTATTCGAGAGTGTCAAGTCCGCCGTAGCGGTGTTGGGTTATCGCCTTCATCGCTCTCAGCGAGCCTCGGGGTAGAGCCCGTTGACCGGCTCGTCCAGGATGAGCGTTCTGGGGTCGCCTGGGAGGGCGGCGGCGATGCCCAGGCGCTGGCCCATGCCGAGGGAGAACCCTCCGACGCGCTTGGTCGCGACCCCGGCCCGGCGAGTCATCGCGATGACTCGCCGACCGGGACCCTCGGAAGCTCGTCATCCGGCCCCTGGGGCCGTTCCGGCATCCCCTTGATCAGCAGATAGCCGATCAACCAAACCTCCCCGGGGACGACGGCTAGCGGCAGCACACCAGCGAGACCGGAGGCATCAGGCGCGAGGACGCTCACGAAGGTGCTCAGAACGCCTCCGACGCCCCCGACGACAAGGATCCATCCGAGTACGCGGGGCATTCCGGAGCGCACAGTGAGCCATCCCATCGGGATGAGCCACAGCCCGAACAACAGGCCCGCCGCAGTCCACGTCCCGGCGTTGAGGTCGTACAGTGTGAGGGCCTCGCTCGCCGACGTCGGCCCGCCACGTAGGGCCACCTGGAGCGCCGTCGCTGAGAACGCGGCGGCCATGAGCACGACCGCGCAATTCAACAGCCCGAACGCCGTAATCGAGGCTGCGCCGACGGAGTTCACGCGCCGGAAGACGACGAAGAACCCGATCGCCGCCAGAGCCTGAGCGAGCACCGTGACGAGGTCCAGGGAGATGCCGAGTCGGGCGAGCCCCTCATGGGCCACGAAGTTGGCCGCGGTCCGCATGGCGTCGTCCGGCACGTAGAGCGGCTGCCGAATCAGGAGGAAGCCGACGGTGCCCGCGACGAAGAGCACCAGGTAGGCCAGAGCGGTCAGGCGCGCCCAACGCCGCAGGGTCGTCATGAGATCGCCCTTGTCTGGCGCGGTGTGGGATTGAGACGTTTTCATTGCGATGCTCCCTGGCTTGACTGGGTGGGTGTGCTGGTTCTGGTCATGGTGAACCTCTCGGGGATGGGATGGGATGGGATGGGACGCTGCGCAACAGCGAACGCTGAGACAGGTCACCGTGCTCGCGGGTGGCGCGAGCGAAGGATGGTCGGGCGCGTGGGTAGTTACGCCTGCTGCGGCGTGCGGTGTGCCTCTCTGTCGAGGTCGGCTGCCATGGTCGCCGGTGATGCGGTGCGGCTTGGCCAGGTCCAGGCGGAGCGCAGGATGAAGGCCACGATCAGCACCTCGACTCCGATGGTGAGGGCGTAGTAGAAGCCATAGCCCGAGGGCGCCCCCACAAAGTTGAGGATCAGGAGGGGGCTGTACAGGGACGCAACGACGAGGTTCGTGACGCGGTTCACACGGGCGGGCAGCGTCATGGAGAGCATGATCATCAGGGTCGGGATCGCGATGATCACGAAGAAAATGGACATGAGATTCCCGCTGATGTCGAGCCCAAAGATGACGCCATTGCGGATGTCATCGATTTCGCCGGGCTGGTAGAGGTGGAAGTAGTCGATGTAGATGATGAAGAACATGAGGCTCGTCCATGCGGCGGCGAGCTTGGCCTGCACTGGCATGCGCCGATCGTCCAGCGTGCTCTGGGACGGCGGGTTCTCCAGCGGGGTGTGGGCTTGAGGCGTTCTCATCACAATGCTCCTTGGCTTGATTTGTGAGATCCGGACCTTACGGTCGTAAGGGCGCGCCGCAAGCCTAGCCTTACGCCCGTAAGTGCGCAAGGATGCGAGCCGGCCGGGCGCGATCGGCATGGTCGGTGCTCACCGCTCATCCGTGGGCGCTCGGGATGATGGAATCGCGCCCCAACCCCGGCCCCGCGCTGCTGCAGCACCACGACCGGCTGCTCGGCGTGCTGATGACCGAGGGCTTCAGCGTCGCGCTCGCAACACACGCGTTCGGCGGTCGACGCCTACGCGTACGGGTTCGCGCTGACCGAGACGAGCCTGCCGTTCGAACCGCGAGGAGGCATTCGCCGTCAAGGTCGGCGTCGGCGGAGCTGTATCCGCACATCGCGCACTCGCGCGCCGAACTCAGCGCCGCGCCGCTGACCGTGTCGAGCACGTGTGGATGGCGCATCGCCGCTCGCTTCGCGACCGGACCGCCGTTCAGCGCGTGGAGGTCGATGCGTTGCCCGGTCGGCTGTGCGAGCGCGCACCAGCCGTATGCCGGTCGCAAGCAGCCACACGAGCCAGGCGGCTCACATGCGCCGCCAGCGCAGCGCCGATGAAAGCGGTGCCGAGCGCCTGGCAGCGCCAGCGCGAACGCTGCTTACGCAGCTGCCAGGCGAGCTCGAACGTCGGGTTCGGCTCGGCGAGCTCGACGGCGGTCAGCTGCGCGAGAGCCGGAGCCAGCGGATGCCTGCGACCAGGTGGAAGACCAGCGCGCCGAGGATGCTGGCGGCGATCAGCGTGGACGTCGAGGTGGTCGCGACGACGACGACGACGGAGGCCATGCCTGCGGTGCCGACGACGACCGCGCCCCAGCCCAGGATCGGGCTCAGGCCGCGGAGCAGCGCGATCCCGAACAGCATGATTGCCGCGGGCAGCAGCAGAGCGCCGGAGGCCAGCAAGGAGTCCTGGACGCCCTGCGCGGCCTGCCAGGTCAGTACTACGACCGACCGTTCGGCCTCGGCGGCCTGCTGGTAGGCCTGCGACATCGTCGCGGTGGCGACGTTGAGCAGGGCGTTGGCTGCGAGCACGGCTGCGCCGAGGGTGCCGACGGTTCGAGCGGCGGCGGACAGCACCGGTTCGGTGACGCGCAGCAATCCGTGCAGCAGCTCGTAATGCACGGCCCACAGCACGATGGCGGCGAGGTAGACCAGGTTCTCCGCCGCCCGAGCGTACTGGATCTCGGGGAAGCGGAGCAGGCTCTCGGGGGCGGAGGGGTCCGGTAGGCCAAGCACCCCGACGAACACGAATGTGGCCACCATGAGCAGACTGCCGACGGTGCCGGTGAGGCCGGCACCTCGCAGCAGTCGACGGTCGACGGGCCCGAGCGGACTCAGGGGGTTGGCCGGGACGATCGTTTGGTTGGTCATGGTTCTTCTTTCGAGCGGAGCGGTCCGCCCGCCGGAATGGCGGCCGGTCTGGGCGTGCATACGTACGGGTTGGTTTCGCCTTACGGTAGTAAGGACGCCGCGCAAGCCTAGCCTTACGCCCGTAAGTGCGCAAGGATGGGAGCATGACGCGGCGCACACCACTGAGCAGGGAAACGATCATCGCCGCGGCCGCCGCCGTCGCCGACCGCGCAGGTGTCGCCGCCGTGAGCATGCGCAGTGTCGCGAAGGAGCTCGGCGTTGAGGCGATGTCGCTCTACCATCACGTCCCAAGCAAGGACGCGCTGCTCGACGACCTCGCCGACTGGGTATTCGAGAGGATCGAGCTGCCCGAGGTCGGCGATACCTGGCGGGAGGCGCTGACCCGCCGGGCACGATCGGCACGGTCGGTGCTCACTGCTCATCCGTGGGCGCTCGGGATGATGGAATCGCGCCCCAACCCCGGCCCAGCGCTGCTGCAGCACCACGACCGGCTGCTCGGCGTGCTGATGACCGACGGCTTCAGCGCGGCGCTTGCAACGCATGCGTTCTCGGCGATCGACGCCTACGTGTACGGGTTCGCGCTGACCGAGACGAGCCTGCCGTTCGAACCGGGGGACGGCGCCGAGGAGGCATTCGCAGTCAAGGTCGCGGCGTCGGCGGAGCTGTATCCGCACATCGCGCGCTCGCGCGCCGAACTGTTCGGCGATGGCGGTTACGCGTTCGCGGACGAGTTCGACTACGGGTTGGAGCTGCTGCTGGAGGGCCTGGAGCGTCGGGTCGCCGACGAGAGACCCGCGCTACGCGAGCGGGTGACACATCCCGACGGCTGACGCAATTCAAACGGACGATCGAACGGACCTGCGGCCGTATCCCGAGCTGACCGCGGCGGGCGCGGGTCGGGGCGGAATGACCGTGGCCGACCGCTGGCCGGCTCGTAGCAGTTCTCCGCGCGTGGTGCCGAAATGGGTGCCGATAGCAGCACCGGTCATCGAGATCTGCACGCAACAACACGGGCTACCTGTAAATTGCCCGCGTCAAGATCCGCACAACTACGCGGATCTTCTGGCGTATCACGTAGCCGACCGTGCACTTGAGCCGATTCAGTTGTTCTAGGTTCGAGTCCTGGTACCCCAGCTTTCGCTGATAGAGCGTTCTGCCCGCGCCCGCCACGCCTGAGCCACTCAACGGCGCGACTGTTGAATAACCGCAATCGATTCTCGGATCTATCGGCGTTCGCATTCTCTTGCGTCTCGGGCTCCAGCGCGGTCAACTCGGTCACGAGTGGTGGCTCTATGACTCGGGCGGCCTCCGCCTTCCACAGTCTGTTGAGGTCAGCAATCCGACGAGAGCCGGAGCCCACGGCCGGGACTTGACGTCACACTTGCATTTTGCAAGTGTTAACGGCATGAGCCTTTTCATCACCTGCCCGGTCGAGAGCGTCGAGCGCGCGACCGCCTTCTATACCGCCCTCGGCTGGACCCTCAACGCGGAGATGTCCGATCACAATGTGTCGTGCTTCGCGATCGCGCCCGAGCAGTACGTCATGCTCGGCAGTCGCGAGATGTACGCGAGCGTCGGCGGCCTCGAGGACCTGGTCGGCGGACCCAACACGCCCTCGAAGGTCACAGTCTCGTTCGACCTTGGCAGCCGCGAAGCGGTCGACGAGCTCGCCGAGCGCGCGGGCGCCGCCGGCGGGCGGATCGGTGACACCGACGACTACCCCTTCATGTACCAGCGCCAGTTCGACGACCCCGACGGCTACCACTACTCGCCGTTCTGGATGAAGCCGGACGCCGATCCGACCACGTGAGCGACCTCGCCGCGGCCCTCGACATCGTCGGAGCACGGTGGGCCCTGCTCGTCGTGGAGCGGCTGCTCGACGGGCCGCAGCGCTACGGCGATCTGCAGCGCGACCTCGGAGTGCCGACGAACATGCTCGCGACCCGCCTGCGCGAGCTCGAGGCGGCCGGCGTACTGACCCGTCTGCCCCTCCGGCACAACACCCGGGCCTACGCGCTGACCGATCGCGGGCTTGCCTTGCGCGAGGCGATCGTCGCGCTCGGACGCTGGGGCGCCGAGGAGGCCTAGATCCGAATCAGATCAGACTCGATCATCACGGCCCAGCAGCGGCCATCGTGTTCACTCGTCCGGCGTACCTCATCGCGTGGGCGCGGTCGTACCTACCGTGCAAGGGCGCCGGGTGGATCTCGAACTCGTCGAGAATCGACGCTTCGTGGTAGCAACCGCCTATTCCCGCTACCGCTTGAGGCGCTAGAAGATCGCCTCACCCGCTACCGTCAGCGCGCGCTCTGCCTCCACGCCGAGTTCACGTTCGGCGACAGCGCGCTCGCGGCCGCGAGGTCGGGACGCTGTTTGCTCCGGTTCGTACTTTGAGCTCCGCGCGGTAGAGCAGCGCCTCGAACACTTCGATCGGCGGCGCGACGGGGTCGCGGAGAAGTCCCGCGTCGAGGACCGCTATCGCCTGGGCGTCGTCGCCGCGAGCATCCCCTTGCCGTGCGGCGACGTCGATCACCCGGCCCAGCCGGATCGTCGTTCCGTCGCTTCGTCCTCGGACGAGCCCCCGATAGAAGCGAAGCCAGTAGCAAGCCACACTGCACGTGCGCTTCGCCCCGACTTCGGTGGAAGCTTGAGATGCATCTATGAGCTCGAAGGAGGGCTCATCGTCGCAGTCGTCAGCGCGCCCCCACTTTATGGTGGGCGGGGTTGACCCTGTGCTCGGAACCGGGCCTTCAATGAGGTGCACGAGGAGGGACTCCAGACATGGCGTGGAGCACACGAGAGATCGCGGATCTCGCGGGGACGACCGTGAACACCGTCCGCCACTACCACGTGGGCCTGCTCGAGGAACCCGATCGAATGTCCAACGGGTACAAGCAGTACCAGGTGCGGCACCTGGTCCGGCTCCTGCAGATCCGCCGCCTGCGGGACCTTGGGGTGCCCGTCGACCAGATCGAGCAGGTCGGGTTCAGCGGCGACACCCCTACCGCTGCGCTGACCGCGATCGACGCTGACCTGGCGAAGAGCATCGAGCGGCTCCAGCGTGCTCGCGCCGAGATCAAGGCGATCCTGCTCGGCTCCTCCGTGACCGACGTGCCCTCAGGTTTCGAGGGGGTCGCGTCGAAGCTGGGCACGCCAGAGCGGTCACTCATCTCGTTCATTCCCAGCTGTACGACGAGGAGGCGATGACCGACGTCCGTGACATGATCGAGTCCGAGCCGGATGAAGTCGGCGCGGCGTTCGACGCCTTGGCGCCCGACGCGGACGAACTCACCCGCCAGCGGGTGGCCGAGCTGTACGCACCCACCGTCGCCAAGCTGCTGACCGACTACCCCTGGCTGAGCGATCAGACCGGTCACGCCTCGAAGAGCCCGAAAGTGACGCAGGACACGGTCGCGGAGTCGGTGGCTGCGCTCTACAACCCCGCGCAGCTCGACGTGATCGTCCGCGCGAGCCGGATAGCGCATGAGCAGATGCGACAGCTCGACGCGGACCCGGCGGGCGACGACCCCGCGTCCGGATGAGCAGCGACGATCCGTTGCGGGTCCCAGTCTTCTCGCGCTTCCGCTGGTAGGCGGTCACGCGATCCTAGGGCACGTCGAACCGGTCGACGAAGCGATTTTCAAGAGCGCTTGACCCTGTGGCGAGCACATGGTTTTCAATGCATCGGTACGGAAGTAAACATCGAATCGAAGAGAGAAAACTGAACATGTCCACCCCCTACGAAGGCCTCCAGGACTTCGTCACCCAACTGCCCGAACTCGTCCAGCCCCTCCTCATCGCCGGTTTGGGGATGATTCCCTACGTGGAGGGCGAAGGCTCGGCCGCGATCGGCATCATCGTCGGCATCAATCCCATCGTGGCGGCGCTGGCCGGCGCTGCGGGCAACATCATCAGCGTCCTCGCCGTGGTCCTGTTCAGCTCGCGCGCTCGCGAGTCGGTGGTCGCACGGCGCGCGCACGCAGCCCGCGGCGGCACCCTCACGATCGACGCGGCCGACCGGCCGTCGGGCGGCGAAAGCGCCGGCACGCCGACCCGCCGGTCGAAGGGCCGCGAGCGTCTGCGTGGCTGGATGGTGCGATTCGGCGTTCCGGTGACGAGCATCCTGGCACCCCTGGCCCTCCCCACGCAGCTGACCGCCGCGTTCTTCGTCGCCTCCGGAGTCAAGAAGGAGTGGGTCATCCTCTGGCAGATCGTCGCGATCGTTCTATGGACCGGTCTGATCGCGGCCGCCGCGCTTGGCGTGGTCACCCTGCTCGGCCGGTGACGCGTTAGGCGGGTCGCCACGGGCTGACGAAACCGAAGGCCCGGGCTTGGCTACGCAAGCCCGGGCCTTCGTCACGGCTGTCACCTCCGCTTGTAGATGGTGACAAGTGTGCTGTCGCCGTAGACCGTGGCTTCGGCCAGCGTCCACGCTGTCTTGTCCGGTGTCTGTGCCCAGAGAGTGCGGCCGTGCCCGAGGATGACGGGCGACGCCATGAGGTGGATCTCCTCGACCAGGTCGTGAGCGAGCAAACCCTGGGCGAGCTGGATGCTGCCAGCGACGGAGATCTCGCCGTCGATCTCCTGCTTCAGGCGCGTCACGTCCTCGACCAGGTCGCCGTTCAGCACGGTCGTGTTCGTCCAGTCCGGGTCGGTGAGCGTGCGGGAGACGACGTACTTCGGCATGCTGTTGTACTTGTCGGCGAGTTCGCCTTCGTACTTCGGCCATGCCCGGGCGAATCCCTCGTAGGTCTTGCGGCCCAGCAGGAGCGCGGCCGACGCGAGCGCCTCCTGTTCTTTGAACGTTTCGCCTTCGGGCCCGCGATCGAACTCGAAGGTCCAGTTCGGGTATTTGAACTCCTCTCCGCCGGGTGCCTCCACGACGCCGTCGAGGGAGATGAACTCGGTCAGCACAATCTTTCCCATGTCAGTTCTCCCTGATGAATTCGCGCAGCGCGGCAGCGAGGATGTCGGGCGTGGTGCTGTGCTCCTGTCCGGGCACGGGCTTGAGCGTGGCGGTGGGCAGGTGGGCGGCGATGGCGCGGCTGCCGGCGGCCATGGCCGGCCAGGTGTCGATGCCGTGCATGACGAGGACCGGGACGTCGATGTCGTCCCAGAGGTCGGCGCGGAGGGGGGTGCCCGACAGGGCGTCGCCGACCTGGCGGCCGTCATAGGCGATCGTGGGTGCGATCGCCTCCAGCCCCGGCCACCAGTCCTCCTCCCGCATCCCCTCCACCATCTCCTCCGGCATCATCACTGCTGCGGTCATGAACAGGGCGACTGCATCACCGGGACGGCCGTCGGCGACAGCGGCCTCGAGACGTTCGACGTAATCCGCCGGCAGCGGGGGACGCGCATCGTCGACGGCCGCGTTGGGCTCGAACAGCGCGATCCGCGCGATCGGGACACCGTTCTGGGCGGCGTTGAGGGCGAGGTTCCCGCCGGACGACCAGCCGAAGACCGTCGCCGGGCGCCCATGGCCCGCGTGCTCGATGACCGCGGCCAGATCATCGAACTCGCGCTCGACCGCGTACGGCGCGGTGTCGCCGCTCTCGCCGCGACCGCGACGGTCGTAGTTGATCACGAGGAAATCGCCGGCGAGCAGTTCTGCCGTCTGCGCGTTCTCAGGCGTGGTGGTGCGATGGGCGGTCGCGCCGTCGATGATGACGATCGGGTCGCCGTCACCCCACGCGGTGTAGGCGATGGTGGTGCCGTCGCCCGATGTAACGGTGCCTTCAGGCATGTCATTTCTCCTCATGTCGCTTTCGCGGTGCCGATCACCGCGACGAGACGACGCTATGGAGCCGCCGTGCCCTCGGGCTTGTACAGAAGCGACAGGGGAGCGTCGGCATCGTCGCGCTGCCGCAACTGCGTCGCGGTGCGGCCGATGAACCGCTGCAACGACCGGGCCAGGTGAGGCTGGTCGTAGTAGCCGAGGCGGTGCACGACGTCGAGCGGCGAGGCCCCCTCGCGCAGCAGCAGCGCTGCCTCCCGGGCCCGTTGGATCTGCCGGATCGCACCCTGAGTGAGTCCGGTCGCGGCGGCGACCCGGCGCTGCACCGACCGCGACCCGACTCGCGCGATGCCACCCCAGACCACGTCGTCCACCAAAGGGTCGCGGACGAGGATCCCGGCGCGCACGAGCTTGGCCACCAGCAGCTCCGCATCGTCCAGCCCGGGGATCTCCCACCGCTCGCCCCGCAACACGAAGGTGCGCTCGGTGACATACGGGCTCTCGAGCGCGCCATCGACCAGTTCGGCGACGGGCAGGTGCGGCATGGACGTGCCGTGGGCGAACGTGATCCCGAACGACTCCGCGTCACCCGCGATATCGACGGTGGAGGCCGCGGTCTCCGGGCCGCGCACCGCGGCGCGGACGGAAGAGTCCTCCTCCCAGAACACCAGCTCCCACGTCGACGTCGCGACCGAGGTCATCCTCTCCACGCCGGACGTGCGGCCGCGCCACACACGCTCCACATACGGCGAGTCAGAGCCGCGGTCGGCACTGTCAATCGGCATCCCGCACCTTTCCAGCGACGTGAGCGCCATCTCCTTGACAATACGAGGCGCTCCGGTACGGCGTCCTCCGCATGCTGGCGTTCACGGGGTCCAAGTCGGCCCTTGACGGTGGTTGGGTCCGTTCGCCCCTGCAGCCGCCCCGGTCCCCGTCGGAGCTGTAGGAGCCAAACCCATCGAGGCTTGAGAATACGCCGAAGGTGCAGGGAGCCGTCAGGGTGTGGGCCTCGGAGGTGAGCGATCGGACGGATGACACTGCGCGACACTACGGACGGCCATGCTCGCGCACAGGTGCCGCAGGTCACCGTTCTGACCCGTGACGTCCGATCCGGTCGGACGCCGTGGCGCTGCATGGAGTCGACTTGGGGACACGAGCGGAAGCGAACTCAACGAACTCGTTGTCATTCCGCCCTTGTCGCGGGACCATTGGGCCGTGGCCTTCATCTCCCGGGATGTCGCCAGACCCGGGAATCTCCGATTTGCTCTCCGACGAGGCGTTGAGGCGGTGCGGAGCCGATGAGGCCGGGCCGCGGCGTCCTCCTGGGTGACCGCTACTCGCTCTCGAACCGGGTAGCGATCGGCGGCATGGGGGAGGTGTGGGAGGCGTCCGACCTCGTCATCGGCCGCACCGTCGCCGTGAAGATCCTCAAGGACGAATACGCCGGCGCTCCGGGCTTCCTGGAACGCTTCCGCGCGGAGGCCCGCAACGCCGCAATGGTGAATCATGCAGGAATCGCCACCGTGTACGACTACGGCGAGCAGGAGAACACCGCGTACCTCGTCATGGAGCTCGTGCCAGGAGAGGCGCTGTCGGCGATCCTCAGGCGGGGGTCCCCACTCGCCGCGGAGCGCGTGCTCGACATCGTCGCACAGACCGCGGCGGCGCTGCAGGCGGCGCACGCAGCCGGCCTCGTGCACCGTGACATCAAGCCCGAGAACCTGCTCATCACGCCGGAGGGGCGGGTGAAGATCACCGATTTCGGGATCGCTCGCCTCGCGGATCAAGTGCCGCTCACCGACGCCGGCCAGGTCATGGGGACGGTGCAGTACGTGTCACCGGAGCAGGTGAGCGGCGGCCCTGCGACCCCGGCGACGGACATCTACTCGCTTGGCATCGTCGCCTACGAGGCTCTCGCCGGACGGCGCCCGTTCACCGGCGAATCCCAAGCTGCGATAGCGCTGGCACAGTTGACCGCGGCACCGCCGCAGTTGCCCGCACACGTGCCGGAGCCGGTGCGGGATCTGGTGCTTGCATGCATGGCGAAGAGCCCGGCGGACCGCCCCGCTATGGCAGGGGATCTCGCGGGCGCAGCACACGCTCTCCTCCGCGGGGAAGCCGCACCCTCGCGTGCGTATAACGAGGCGCACGCGCAGGTTGCGGAGGACAGTGCTCTGCCATTCGGTGATCACCTGCGCTCACTCCGGAAGGCGAAGGGCTTCACCCAGGAGGAGCTCGCCGAGCGGGCCGGAATGACGGCGAATGGGATCAGCGCGCTCGAGCGGGGCACACGGACGCGGCCATATCCCCACACGATTCGCGTTCTTTCCCAGGCTCTTGGGCTCACTCCCGCCGAACATGCCGCATTTCTCGCGGCTGCCCACGACGAGAGCGCTCATGAGGTCGAGCGACGACCGTCACACGCAGTTATGCCGGTCCCGGCTACGCCGCTGATCGGGCGCCAGCGGGAGCTAGGCGAGCTGGCGTCGCTGGTCCGCCGTGCCGACGTGCGACTCATCACACTCACGGGTCCGGGGGGAGTGGGAAAGACCAGATTGGCGGTGGCGGCTGCCGACCAAGCAGCCGCCTCGTACCCCGATGGCGTCGTGTTCGTTCCGCTTGCTCCACTCAATGACGCAGCGATGATTCTTCCCACGGTCGCAGCCAGCTTGAACATCAACAACGCGGGCGTGGAGGTGACTGCGTCCAGCATCGCCGAACGATTGCGGCCGAAGCAGATGCTTCTCGTGCTCGACAACTTCGAGCACCTGATCGAAGCAGCATCCGCAGTTGCAGAGATAGCGGACAGTTGCCCAACCCTGACGATGCTTGTGACCAGCAGAGCAAGTCTGCGGCTGCGGAGCGAGGCTGAGTTTCCGGTTCATCCGCTCGCGCTGCCGAAGTCGACCCGTGACCCTACTGCTGAAGAGGTGGAAGCCTCGGCGGCCGGCGCGCTGTTCGCGGAGCGGGCTCGGTCGGTGCAGGCCGGTTTCGCCTTGTCACCAGCGTCGGCGGCCGCAGTGGCCTCGATCTGCTGGAGGATGGGTGGCCTTCCGCTTGCCATCGAGTTGGCGGCAACCAAGATCAAGGCCTTCCCTCCGACCGAACTGCTTCAGCATCTGGACGCTGCGTTAACCGAGGGCTGGGCCCGGGACTTGCCGGACCGGCAGCGGACCCTCCAAGCAACTCTTGACTGGAGCTACCGGCTGCTGAGCCCGATGGCACAGATCGCGCTTCGGCGGCTCTCCGTGTTCAGGGGAGGCGCCACGCTGAGCGGGTCTGTGGCAGTGCTGGCCCGCGTGATGGGCGAAGAGCGCGTCCTCAGCGCTCTTCAAGAGCTTGTGGAGCATTCGCTGTTTTCGTTGCACGCCGGCTCAGGACCCGTTCGCTACACCATGTTGCCGCCCGTGGAGGGATATGCGCGGGAGCGCTTGCGGGCTGAATCCGAGGAGAGCGCCGCAAGCGAAGCGCATGCGTCCTACTTTCTGGAAGGGGCACAGCAACACCCTCACCAGGCGCCTGCAGAACGCGACGGGAACGGGTCGGAAGAGGATGAATGGGTGAACGGCAATATTCACTCAGCGATCGAGTGGGCCCTGGCATCAGATGCCGGCGAGACAGCGGTGGAGCTTGCTTGGGCCTCGTGGTTGATCTGGTGGATGCGAGGGTATGCCGGCCAGGGGCGCACGTGGATGGAGGCAGCGCTGCAGTTGGACCTGCCGCATCCGGCTCGCACCAGAGCGCTTCTCGTTCGCGCCAGCATGTGCTTCGCCCAGCGCGACCTCGCCCCGGCGGAACGCTCATGGGCAGAAGCGCTGAAGTCCGCGCGCCGCGATTCCGACGTTGTGGGAGAGGCATACGCACTTGCCGGGCTGGGCATCCACGCGTTGGAGAACGACCCGGTTGGCGCCGCCGCACGCCTGCACCGTGCGATCAAGCTCGCCGAGTCAGCGGACGACGACCAGCTCAAGTTCATGGCGACGATCTGGCTCGGCACCACCCTCAGGCTGAGCGGTGGGGCTGCGATACCCGTCTTCGAGAAGCTCGTGGCTTCGGCAAGGGTCAGAGGCGATCGACTCATGATGACCGCTGGATTGTTCAACATCGCGCAGCATGCGATCGAGCAGGCGAACCCGGACGCTGCGGAGAAGGCCTTGGTGGAAAGCGTTGAGTCCTCAGCCGAAGCTGGCGACGATGCAAGTTCGGCCTACGCGCTGGACCTGCTCGCGGTCGTTCACTGTCAGCTGCGGAACTGGCGCACCAGCGCCATGCTGATGGCTGCCGCCGCAAGCGCGCGCGCCTCAGCTGAGGAGAGCCGAAGCTTTTACCGACCGGACGTGGCGTTACTCGAGCAGAGCAGGGAAACGGTGGAAGCGGCGCTTGGGGCCGATGCATTCAGAGAAGCGTGGCGGGACGGCGCGGCCATGGACCCCCGCTCGGCGCTGCAGTCGCCTCCCGATCAATCTCAGCCGGGCCGGTCCCGCGGCTGACCGCTGATCTGGTGCCGTGCGACCGCTGTGCGAGTTGCGTCTGTAGACCACCGGAGCCAGGGCAGCCATCCTTGCCCGAGACGCAAGTTCATAGACCGAAGAAAACCGGCCACCATGACACGGCAGCCGATCTTCTGGCACCGGGATCAGGATTCCCGGTATCCACACCATGGCGAGAACACTTGCTCGGCAAGGTGAGTGGGACCGCGACCGGCGGGGCATTCACCACTGTCGAGTTGGCGGCAACGAGTGGGTGGCACCGACCGGCTTACGTTCACCACCACGCTGACGAATGCTTCTACGTGGTGGACGGGCGCTTCAGCGTCCTCCTAGATGACATTGAGCGCCCACTCGAGCTGGATCCGGGATCGCGTCTCTTCGTGCCCCGAGGGTGCCTTCGGCGGATCCGGGCGACGACGATCGCCCGGGCGACTATCGACGGTGGGAGCCGCATCCCCAGCAGCAGAGATGGCAAGCACGGCAGCCGCCGGGAAAGAGGCAGTTGCTCTTCCCGGCGGCTTCCCATGGAATGGGGGACTAGACGTCCCTTTTCTTCCATGACGTCGCGGCGACTGCGGTGGAGACGGCCGCCCAACCGGCCATTATCAGCAGGCCGGTGAGCACCGTGCTCCAGCCGACCGCGTCGGCGGGCTGGAAGAGAAGCATGGCGGCGGAGCTGGGCATGGCTTGCTGCAAGGTCCCGCCGATCACCGGCAGCATCCCGAGGATGCCGGGTGCCACCAGGAGCAGTGCGAGCACCGAGCCGACCGCGGCGGCAGTGTTCGAGAACAGCGAGGCGATCGCGGTTGCGATGACGGAGAGCAGGCCGAGAGACACCGCGCCGCCCAGCACGACCTGCAGGCCGCTGACGGTCCAGAGAGAGTCACCCATTCCGATGCCGGCGAGCGCCGGCTGGGCGATCAGCAGTGCGGCGGCCGCGATGGTCAGCCCGATTCCGAACCCGAGAACTGCGCTCAGCGACAGCTTCGCCAAGATCACTGGGGTGCGCCGCGGAACCGCCGCCAGCGTCACGTTCGCGAGCCCGGAGGCTCGCTCGCCGCTGACAAGCAGCACGCCGAGCACCGCGACGAGCGCCTGCACGGTCACGTACGCGTATCCGAGTGCCTGCAGCATCGGCCGCTCGCCGAGGTTCTCGAAGATGACCGCGCGCGGGTCCTCGCCCGTGGTCGAGGTGACGGTTGTGATGAGCGGGACCGTAGCGGCGTACAGGGCGGCGCCGACGATGGTCAGCCCGGCGATCCACACCGGTGGCCGAACGGTGCGCGCCTTGATCCATTCGGAGCGGAACACGCCGCTGAAGCGGATCCGCGGCTCGGCTGAGCGGGTGTCGATTGTCGCAGATGGCATGGGATGGTTTCCTTCTCTTTCGCTTCGGATAGGTCTTGCTTGTCGAGTCAGGAGGTAGTCGGCGCGCTCGCGCGGTACTGGACCGACGACTCGGTGAGAGACAGGTACGCGTCCTCGAGGGAGGTGGCGTGGGTGGTGAGCGCGTGCACACGGGCGCCGATCCGGGCTGCGACATCCGCTATGGCGGGGGCGTCCATTCCGCTCACCTCGAGACGGTCCGTGGTCACCGCGGTGACCGTGACACCGTGCGCAAGCAGGGCGGCGGTGAGGGCCGATGCGTGCGGGGTCCGCACCGCGACGCGTGACTGATCCGTCGCGGCCATAATGTCCGCGAGCGGAGCATCGGCGATCAGCCGCCCGCGGCCGATGACGATCAGGTGGTCAGCGGTGAGCGACATCTCGGTCATCAAGTGCGACGAGAGGAACACCGTCCGCCCTTCGCTGGCGAGCTGCTTGAGCAGGTTCCGCACCCAGATCACCCCGTCCGGGTCGAGGCCATTGATCGGCTCGTCGAGGACGACCGTCTGCGGATCGCCGAGCAGCGCCGCGGCGATCCCGAGTCGCTGCCGCATGCCGAGCGAGAACTTCCCGGCCCGACGCCTCGCCACCTCCTGGATCCCGGCAAGTTCCAGCACCTCATCCACGCGCCGGCGTCCGATGCCGTGAGTTGCGGCGATCGCGGACAGGTGCGCCCGCGCGGACCGGCCCGGCTGGAGGTTGCCGGCGTCGAGCAGCACGCCCAGCTCCCTGAGCGGAGCCGCGTGCTGTTGCAGCCGCGTGCCGTTCACGGTGGTGGTGCCGGAGGTGGGGCGGTCCAGCCCCACGACAGCGCGCAGCGTTGTCGTCTTGCCGGCGCCGTTCGGCCCGAGAAACCCGGTGACGACACCAGGGCGGACGGTGAACGTCACGTCGTCGACGGCTGCGGTGTCGCCGAATCGCTTGGTCAGGTTCTGTACTTCGATCATGTCGGTTGCCCTTGTCTTTCGTGGTCGGGATTTTGGCGATGTCGATGACTCGAAGGTACGAATTCGCGGGAACGCGCGGATCGGAGCGCCGTACCGAACTTCGGGAGAACCTCATGCCCCGGTCCTAGTTCCCCGGTACTTCCGCGGTGTGCCGGCGGGGCGGAGGCTGCGGCGAAAGCCACCGGGAGCGGAATGCCGGCCCGGAGAGCTGGCGTGCTGACCTCCGGCCGTCCTGGCTCGAGTCATGCGCTGCAACCGGAGCCAAGCGTCCGGGTTGACGCCTACTGCGTTCATTGATCTGCGCCTTCCTGCGTTGTCATGTCCTGCGTTGTCATGTCCGTCACGGCAGCGAGCTGGCTCGCCGCGACGAGGGCGGCGGTGCGTGCCGGCAGGGCCGCGGATCTCCAGCTCGCCAGGGGTGATGCGCAGGGACGCGCCCATTCGCAGAAGGGCCGGCACCAGCGTTGCGGTATCCGTTGTGGTCAGGCGGACGATGGGCCTGTCGGCTTCCAGCAGCTCGATCATCTGGGTTCACCCGTTCGGCTTGGGGGAGTGGTCCTATGTGCAGTGGCGGATTGTGCTGGTATTGCGGCGGGGTTCTCGGCGTGATCGTCGTGCGAGGGTGCAACGCCGAGCCGTCCCCGGGTGAGGACGGCGACGACCGTCATCAGCACCCCCCACGTCAGCGCCGAGATGAGGTAGTAGACGGGGATCGTCGGTCCGCCGGTGGAACCCTCCAGAAGTCGCATCACGAGCTCCGCAGTGGCGTTCTGGGCACCGTGGAGCAGCATGACGATGAGGACGCTGCGGGTGGAGTTGTACGCCCAGGCCAGGACGAAACCGTTGACCACAGTCGCCAGCAGATGCGTGAGTGTCTCGGGCACGGTCTGCCCGAACAGCACGTTGGGCAGGTGCCAGCCCGCCCAGATCACCGACACCACCAGCGCGGCGACCATCGGCGAGTACCGCCGGTTCGCAATCGGCTGGGCGTAGCCGCGCCAGCCTGGCTCCTCGGCTAGTCCGGTCAGCAGTGCCACGCCAAGCAGCTGCAGCGGGAAGAACGAATACAGCAGTGGCCAGTTCTCCGTGAGCGCCGGAACCATGGCGCCCGCGTAGAAGGCGGTGACCGTGGCGAGCATGAGCAGCGGTACGCCAAGGAAGATGAAGGCGTACCAGAGCGGGTTGACCCGCCACCGGACCAGGCTGCGGGCAAGCCCGGCGAGGCCTGATCGGCCGCGGGTGACGGCGACGAGGATCACCGCGGCGATCAGCGGCCCGGCGGCCGCAACCTGGATCATCACCTCGACGAGGTTCCCGTCGGTTTCCAGGACCCCGGCGCGGGCGCCGAAGAAACCTCCGATCAGCGGCGTCCAGGTAATGCCGTAAGCCACGAGGGTGTAGGCGAGGAGCGGGTGCCGGCGGAGCCAGCCTGGTGAGTCGGCACTGCCGCGTGGGGCGAGTGCAAAGGTCGGCCGGCGGTATGGGATGGTCATGATGGATTGATCTCCTCAGTCGTGTGGGGGCGTTGCGCACCGTGAATCCCCGAAGCGCGGACGCTCGAGTCAAATGTGGCCTCGGGTACGCGAGGCGACCACGGACAGGACTGGAACACCACCCGCACACTGCGACCGGGGATCAACGAGCACGGTTCGACAGCACCACCATGGGGTGTGCAATCTCGGCGTCGGCGTTAGAATCTGACACGAATGTCAGGGTCTCTCGGAGAAGGTGCCGAATGAGAATCGGGGAGCTGTCGAGACGTACCGCGGTCAGTGAGCGTTCGCTGCGCTATTACGAGCAGCAAGGGCTGCTTGAAGCACAGCGCACGCCGGGTGGGCAGCGAGAGTACGACCTAGCCTCCGTCGACCGTGTGATCCGGATCCAGGAGCTGTTCGCCGCCGGGCTGCGCTCGCGGACCATCGCCGAGCTTTTGCCGTGCATGCGAGATGCGGACGGGGGCCCGAACGAGCACACGACTCCTCTGCTCGAACGCGAGCTGCGGGCGCAGCGCCGTCGCCTCGATCGAGCCATCGCCGAACTCACCCTCGCTCGCGACGTGCTCGACGGGGTGATCGAGGCCGCGACCGCGCCATCGCCGGACGGCTCCCGGGAACAGCGCCTCGTGCAGTACTGATCACATCCCGCTAGCTGCAGGGAACCTCTGCGATGCGGCCACTCGCGGAGACGCGGGCGGGTCTGGGGCGATGGCGAGCGGCGAGAACGAGGCCGACTGTCGCCAGTGCCGCCAGCGCCGTAGCGACAGCCGGCACAGCGGTCACGCCGGTGAAGTCGACCGTTGCGCTGCCGATCCCGGCGCCGATCGCGATGCCGAGGTTGAAGGTCACGGGGATCAGCGCACCGGCGATGGTGCGGTGCTCGGCCCCCGCGGCGCGCATGATGCGCGCTTGGACCGCGGGACCCACTCCGCCCGTCGCGGCTCCCCAGGCCGCGATGAGGAGCACATCCAGGAGCGGGTGCACGCCGAGCAGCATCAGTCCAGCCAGCGTCGTCGCCACGAGCGCGCTGATGGCGATGAGCAAGCCGTTCGGGTAACGATCGCCTGCCTGGCCGACCGCGACGACGCCCGCGGCGCTCAACATTCCGAACAGCAGGAGCAGCACCGAGGTCGGCACCAGGCTGCCGTTCGCCTCGAGCAGTGCCGCCACGAACGTGAATGCCCCGAAATGGGCGGCGAAGATGAGACCTCCGAGCGCACCGAGCATGATCAGTGGTGTCAACGGCCTGCGCTCCCCGGACGTACCGTTGCCCCCCTCCTTCCTGGCACCCCGCGGCGCGAGAACCACGCGCACCAGCACGGCCGTCAGCAACGCGAGAACAGCGAGTGCAAGGAATGGGGCCCGCCACCCCCAGACCCCGGCAGCGGTGTGTCCGAGAGGCACGGCGAGCACCGTGCCGGCCGTTGCGCCGCCGAGAACGACGGCGGTCGCACGCGTCAGGCGCTGCTCCGGCGCGATCGCGGCGGCGTGTGCGTTCACGGTCGACCACAGGAGTCCTGTTGCGCCGGCGCCGACCACCCGCGAACCGGCCGCGAGCAGGAAGTCATCGGCCACGGCGGTGACGGCGGTTGCGGAAGCCAGGGTGACCAGTGCCCAGGTGATCACCGTCCGACGATCGAACCGGGCCGTCCACCGGGCGAGCGGAAAGCTCGCCAGCACCACTGTCGCCGCCCAGATCGACACCAAGAGCCCGGCTTGGCCGACGGTGACGCCGAGGTCGTGCGAGAGGTATGGGAGAACTGCGGCGGGCAGCATCTCGGCGGTGACGGCCACGAATGTCGTTGCGGCGAGCGTGAGCAGACTCGGTAGAAGCCGGTCGGGTCGGCGGGTCGCCGTAGGAGTTGAGGCGCCCGGTGCATCGGAGGTGTGCGCATCCATGTCACGACGGTAAGACCTGACATTGATGTCAGATTCAAGCGCGGGGGACGCCCAGGGCTGCTTCAGGAGATATCGCAGGCGGCGGTGCGGCCGTCATGGCCGCAGTGCCAGCTTGCCGATCGTGGCTCGGGCTTCCAGTTCCGCCAGTACTCTCGGGCCGTCGGCCAAGTCGTGGACGCTCGGTTGCCCGGGCGGGAGGACACCAGCGGCAATGAGCGCGGACAACTCCGTCATGAGTTCGGCGAAGATCTGCGGCGAGTGCTCGATCAGCACGCCGATATGCAGGCCGATGACATGGATCTGGTGTCGGAAGTTGAGCTCCCAGTTGCTGATCGTCGCCTCGCCGCCTGCCACGCCGTAGACCACGACCCTGCCCGTGACCCGCTTCGCCGCGGTCACGCTGGCGCGGAAGGATTCGCCGCCGACCGATTCGAGTACGAGGTCGGCGCCCCGGCCGTCGGTCTGCCGGAGCACCTCCGCCGCCAGGTCCGCGCTGCCGTGGTCGAGAACGTGGTCGGCGCCAAGCGCCCGAACCGCGTCATGCTTGCCCGCCGACGCACTGGCGATCACGGTGGCGCCGAAGTGCTTCGCCAGACGTACGGCGGCTTGCCCGACGCCGCCCGCCGCGGCGTGGATCAGCACGACCTCGCCGGCGGCGATGCGGCCAAGGGTCTTCAAGGCGGCCAGTGCGGTAACCCAGTTCATGATCAGGCCCAGCGCCTGCTCATCAGTCCAGCCCGCTGGCACCGGCGCCACCCCGGCCGCGCGGAGCACCATGTACTCTGCGAAGGCGCCGTACCCCGCGCCGACGACACGATTCCCCCTTTCCAGGGCCGTCACCTCCGCACCGAGGCGGACGATCTGACCGACCGCCTCCAGCCCGGGAAGGTATGGAGCCACCGGGCCGCCACCGTAGGTGCCGTTGGACCGCATCACGTCGGCGAAGTTGACGCCCGCGGCGGTGACCTTGATCAGCACCTCGCCGAGGCCGGGTTCGGGAACAGGCGCGTCCGCGATCAGCCGCATATGGCGCGGACCGGATAGCGAGGGCTGCCACAGCGCACGCATCGTGGCAGGGATATCGGTCGCGCTGACCATGGAAGAACCGCTCATCGCACGCTTGCTCGTCTTGACGGAATCCCGAAGGGGTCCGTCGTCACCGGGTTCCCGCCCCCTCAGCGAGTCGGGCCAGCTGTGCGGTGGCGCTTCCCCACCCCTCCACGAAGCCGAGCTGCTCGTGCCGGGCCCGTGCGGTGGGGTTGCCGTGCCGCAGAAGCACGGTGTATTCGGTGCCATCCGGGTGCTCGGCGAAGGTGATCTCCGCGGTAAGTGGCACCGGATCAGGGTCCGTGGGGCGCCAGCTGCTGCTGATTGCGTTGGTGAAGACGAGGCGTTCCTCTGGTTCGGCCAGGAGGAAGCAGGCGTCCATGTGCGGCTGGAACTCGGCTCCGTCATCGCTCATGGACGTGACCAGCGCTCCGCCGGGCCGGGCTTCCAACCGATCGATTCGGGCGATGGTGGGCGCGGGGAGGAACCACTGGGCGAGCTTGTCGGGCTCCGTCCAGGCGCTCCATACGGCGGAGCGGGTGCGCGGATCACGCGCTGCAGTGTGAGATCGAGGTCGGAGTTCATCATGAGTCCTCCATGCTGCTGTTGCTGGTGCTGTTGCTGGTGCTGGTGCTGCTGTTGGTGTGCGTATCGGTGACAAGCGCCTCGAGCCGGTCTGTTTTGTCTGACCACACTTGCTGCTGTTTGGTGAGCCAGTCGTCTACAACGGCGAGACGCGCGCGCTCGAGGTGGCAGGTGCGCACCCGACCTGCCTTCACGGTGCGGATGAGTCCGTGAACTTCGAGCATGCGCACGTGCTTCATGAACGATGGCAGGGTGATCGGGAACTGCCTCGCAAGGTCACTGACACTGCACGGAGCTTGGCCTAATCGCTCGATCACCGCCCGGCGCGTCCCGTCGCTCAATGCCGCGAGAATGCCATCGAGCACCTCCGAATTGTTCCCCACCCTGGCTAAATATCCACTCACCGAACACTTAGTGCGAGGGATAACCTTCCGATCCGTCATGGGTCGCGCAGGCGGTTGCTGCCGGCCATGGAAATCTGAACAATAGTGTTCGAATTAACGCGGACCGCAAGAACTGCGGTTCGCCATTTCAAGATTCATTGAAGGATGGGCACCAGAGTGAGCAATCGCAGGCGGACGCGAATTGACGAGGAAGGTGACGTTGCATTCGACCTGGCATTCGGGAACGCGGAGCTGCTCGATGAGATCGAGCCGTTGTGGCTTGATCTGTTCGATCATCATGCTGAAGTGCAGACGACGGGACTTCCGGTCATAGATCGGAGGGAGTCTTGGCCGCGTCGCCGCAGGTTGTACGACGACATCCTCACGCGGGATGGGGCCTTCGCACTGGTGGCGCGAATGGATGGCCGTGCAGTGGGGTACGCCATCGCCGACGAGCGGCTGGGCCCCGACGATACCTGGCCGACGAGCGATCGCATTGGCGAGATCCACTCGCTGGTCGTGCTTCGAGAGGCACGCGGGCTCGGTATCGGCACGGCTCTCCTCGACGCTGCCGAGGCGCGCCTGTATGCAGACGGAGCGGCAACGGTGCTCCTCGAAGTCGTGGTCGGCAATGAATCCGCCCGGGACTTCTACGCCCGCCGCGGCATGGTGACCACCCTCACCACCATGCTGAGGATCGGACCGCGCCAATGAACCGCCTGCGGGACGCCCGCGCAACGCTGCGAGGAAGGAGTATGGAGCATCGCGTCGCCCTCGTCACGGGCGGTTCTCGCGGCATCGGTGCGGCGATCACCCAGCGTTTGGCGGCCGAGGGAATGAGCGTGCTGTTCACGTATCGCTCGTCTGGCACGGCGGCTTACGAGGTCGTCGATGAAATCACCCGCCGCGGCGGTGCCGCGCTCGCCGCACGCATCGACAGCGGAGCACCTGGCGCGGCGGAGACCGCGGTGTCAACTGCGATCGAGCGATTCGGGGGCCTCGATGTGCTCGTGAACAACGCCGGCACGTTCGATTCCGGCGAGCTGGCCTCCGTCGGGTTGACCGAGGTGGACCACGCGCTGGCCCTCCATGTGCGTGCGCCCTACCTTTTCAGCCAGGCTGCGGCACGTCGCATGCGAGATGGCGGTCGGATCATCACGATCGGCAGCACGTTCGCCGACCGCGTTCCGTACGCGGGTGTGGCGCTCTACGCGATGACGAAGGCGGCAGTGGGTGGCATGACTCGTGGCCTGGCCCGCGACCTGGGCGAACGCGGCATCACCGCCAATGTGGTGCACCCGGGCAACATCGACACCGACATGAATCCGGCGAGCTCGGAGGAGGCGGCGAGCGAGTTGCCGCAAATCGCGCTCGGCCAGTACGGCGCCCCAGCGGACATCGCCGGGGCGGTGGCATTCCTGGCAGGGCCGGACGGCGGTTATGTCACGGGCGCGACGCTCACGGTGGACGGCGGCTATAACGCGTGAGCGCGACACCATGGGCGCCGGTTCTTCCCATCCGCACTGCGCGCCTGGATCTTCGCGGGCACCGGACTGAGGATCTGGACGATCTCCTGGTGTTCCACGGTGACCCCGTCGCCACGCGGTACCTTCCCTGGCCGGTGCGTGACCGGAAGCAGACCGAGGAAGCACTCCAGGCGAGGCTCTCACAGGACGTCGCCTCCCGCGAAGGTGACTGGCTGGTCCTCGCGATCGAGGAGCGGGCTACGGGGCGGGTTATCGGCGAGGTCGACTTGAAGAGGGGCGCGGATGGCCGGGCTGAGCTCGGCTACGTCATGCGGGGAGACAGGCAGGGGATCGGTCTGGCGTCCGAAGCGGCGAGGGCGCTGCTCCACCTCGCGTTCTCCCGCTTCGGGGTGGTGATCGTCGAGGCACTGATCGAGCGCGGCAACGATGCCTCCGTCCGGCTCGTTGAACGACTGGGCTTTATTCGGACCGCCGCGATCGACCATCTCGACGCGGGAGCTGTGATAGAGGGGTACGTCCTCCATCGCTCCGCGTACGAAGCGGCTAGCTCGCGCCCTGCAGTGACGTGAGGGCGCCCAGAAGTGTCGCCGTGATCACGCGCGTCGCGTCGGTCGGTTCCAGCCGGCCGGCATGGATCTCGGTCGAGGCCGCATGGACGACGGCGTGGAAGATCGCCTGGAACCAGTCCGTCGGCAGGTCCGAGCGGAACTCGCCGCGTCGCTGCGCAGAGGCGATGAAGTCGCGGACGCGGTCTTCCAGTCCACCCTGGTGCATCTCCCGGATCGTGCTTGCCGGGAGCGCCTCCTCCGCGGCGATCAGCAGCCTGCCTGAACGCACGGTCAGCTGCCACGTCGCCTGAATCAGGCGCTCAAGTGCGGCGCCAGCGTCCCCGGACAGGTCAACGTCCTGCAATGCGGCGTCGACCTCCAGAAGCGCGCGACGAACGACGGCTTCCACCAGCGCCTGGCGCGAGCCGAAGTGGCCGTAAACGGTCACGCGGCCGAGCCCGGCTTCCGCCGCGATGTCGCCCATGCTGGCGGACGGGTCGCGACCGAGGAGCGTCTCGGCGGCATCGAGAATCCGTTCGATGTTCCGGCGAGCGTCGGCACGCGGCTGGGCCTCCGAGGTCATCGCGTGCACTCCATAGGGCTCCCCATCAGAACGGTCGTTCTCCAACAGCCACCAGCGTAGAACCCCGAGCCGCGACTGCGCCTCGGGCAGCGTTCCCGGGCGCCCCGGAGGCGCGGGCGTAACACGTACGCGTGAGTACAGGTTTTGCCCTATGGTTGGGAATTCGTACACGACAGTTCGAGTTATCGGAGACGTGTTGAGCGCCGCAGAACAGCGGCGGCCCAGCCGGCGAAAGGGTGGAGATGATCGAGGCGCAAGAACTGACCAAGCGCTACGGCGATACGACTGCCGTCGACAGCGTGACCTTCACGGTCGCTCCCGGCACCGTGACCGGGTTTCTGGGGCCGAACGGCGCGGGCAAGTCGACGACGATGCGCATGATTCTCGGGTTGGACCGGCCGACGAGCGGAACGGTGGCGGTCAACGGCAGACCGTTGCGGCGGCATCCGGCGCCGTTGCGAGAGGTCGGCGCGCATCTCGGGGTGGCCACGCACCCCGGGCGGTCTGCTCGCTCGCACCTGCGGGCGATCGCCGCCACTCACCGCATCGCCGCCGCCAGGGTGGATGAGGTTCTCGAACTGACCGGCCTCACCGCGGCAGCCGCGAAGCGGGTCGGAGGATTTTCGCTGGGCATGACGGCGCGGCTCGGTCTCGCTGCTGCACTGCTCGGCGACCCCCGCACGCTCGTGCTGGATGAGCCGGTCAACGGGCTCGACCCGGAAGGAGTCCTGTGGTTTCGGACGTTGGTCCGCGATCTCGCCGCAGACGGTCGCACGGTCTTCCTGTCATCCCATCTGATGAGCGAGATGGCTCAGACCGCCGACCAGGTGCTGGTGCTCGGACGCGGCAAGCTGATCGCCGCCGGCTCGGTGCACGAGGTGATCGATGCGGTGAGCCCGACGACCGTGAAGGTCCGCTCTCCCCAGGCCGGCGAGCTCGCAGTCGTTGTGGCTGATGCCGGAGGCACCGTGAACCGCGTTGGACCAGAGGCATTCGACGTCCAACGGCTGGCCGCCCCGCGGATCGGCCAACTGGCCGCGAACCACGGCTTCGTGCTGCACGAGCTGATCCCGCAGCGGCCCACTCTGGAGGAGGCGTACCTGTCGCTGACCGCCGACGCCGTGGAATACCGCTCCGACCTGCACGTGTCGCTGGAGGGAGCCCGATGACCCGCCCGGCTGACACAGTGACGGCCGCAGCGCACCCGGATCGCGGACCGGCCGGCCTCTCTTTCGCCGGCACCCTGCGGAGCGAGTGGATCAAGCTCCTCTCCCTGGGGTCCACCTGGTGGGTCGTCGGTGCATGCGTGGTCGTCGCCGCGTCGTTCGGGCTCCTTCAGGCCGCGACACTCGACGTCACGCCGGAGGAGGCCGCGGCTCACATGATCGCGGTTGCCGGGCACGGCGCGGAGATCATCGTCGGCGGCTACTCGATGACCGCACTCGCGGTCGCGGTGCTCGGGGCGCTGGCGATGACCGCCGAGTACTCGACCGGCACCATTCGAGCCACCCTCGGCGCCGTCCCCACGCGCCTGCCGGTACTCGCGGCGAAGGCCGTCATCGTCGCCGTCATCACGACGGCAACCAGCGTGGTCGGCCTTGCTGTGACCTGGCTCGCGGTTCAGCCGGTGCTCGCCCCGCGCAACCTGCTTCCAGAACTGGACGACCCCGTGACGTGGCAGCTCTTCGGTGGCTCGACGTTCTTCCTTGTGGCCTCGGCGCTGCTCGCCCTGGGTCTGGGCTCTGCACTCCGGTCGACCGCCGGAACGGTCACCGCAGCGCACGTTCTGCTCTTCGTCCTGCCTGGAATCCTGCAGTTCGTCGCAGTCGGGTGGGTCCAGGACCTGCTGCCGTACCTGCCGCTGTCTGCCGCTGCCGCCTTCCTCGACCCCGCTCCGGCCGACGTGCTCGCTGCCTGGCGAGGTGTCGCGGTCGTTGGAATCTACGCCGCCGCGGCGCTCGTCGCGGGAGCCGTCAGCCTGCACCGCCGCGATGCCTGAGCCCGCTCGGATACTCGAAACGAGGCGACAGTGCGGAGCAGTTCCCCCGCGCCGTGTACTCGCACCCGCGGCCAGCCGTGAAGCGGCAAGGACGTGTTCCATCCGACTGCAGGGGATCGAGCGGTGATTCTCCACGCGGTTGCGCTCACCGTCGGAACTCTGCTCGCAGTCCAGGCGTCGGTCAACCTCCAGCTCAACAAGGGGCTGCGATCGCCCTTCGCGGCGGCGGCAGTTCAGCTCGCCGCCGCTTGGGTGGCGTTGCTCGTCGTGACTCTCGCCTCCGGCGCCGCGGCCGCACTCGCGGATGCCGATCGGGTGCCGGGCTGGGTTCTGCTCGCCGGCCTCGCGAGCCCCATCTACATCACCAGCGGGATCCTCCTCGTGCCGCGCCTCGGCGCCGTGGCCACGGTCGGGCTCTGGGTCGCGGGGCAGATGCTGGCATCCGCCGTACTGGACGTGACCGGCGCGTTCGGCGTACCGGCCAAGCCCGGCGGAGCAGAGCTCATCGCCGGAGTGGCGCTGGTGCTGGTCGGAATCCTGGTGGTCATCAGCGGCGATCCATCTCGCCCCGTGCCCGGGAACGGGAGCACGGCGCGAGCGTGGCGCGCTCCTGGCTGGCTGCTGCTCGGAATGGCGGCGGGTGCACTGCTTCCCATTCAGGGCGCGATCAACGCGCTTCTGCGAGAGGAGATCGGCGCCGCTGCGCCGGTCGCCCTCATCAGCTTCACCGTCGCGGTGGTGGTCGCGCTGCTTGTGCTGGCGGTCCTGCTCTGCGCGCGGGCGACGCCATGGCCGGACTTGCCCGGCCTCCGTCGAGTTCCGTGGTGGGGTTGGGTCGGCGGCCTCTGCGCAGCCCTCTATGTCACGTCGACGTTCCTGCTCATTCCGGATATCGGCGCGGCTGCCACTGTCTCGCTCACCGTCGCCGGGCAGCAGCTCGGGTCCGCGCTCATCGACCACTGGGGGCTGCTCGGCCTTCCGAGACGACGGGTGACCACGTTGCGCGCCGCCGGCATTGCGATGCTCCTCGCCGGGTCCCTGGCGGTCCAGCTGTGACCCGCTCGTCACCACTTCACAGGAGGGAAGCGAAGTGAACCGTGACAGAGTCGGCGTCGTCTTCGGGAGCCTGACGCCGCCGGAGACGCTGATCCGCAGCGCACGTCTGGCGGAGCAGCTGGGGATCCAGGAACTCTGGTTCTCAGAGGACTGTTTCTTCACGGGCGGCTTCTCGGGGCTGACCCAGTTGCTCGCCTCGACCGAGCGGGCCCGCGCGGGTCTGGGGCTGGTCAGTGTGCTCACCCGGCACCCGGCCGTGCTCGCCATGGAGACCGCCGGCATGGCGCGGATGTACCCGGGCCGGGTCCGCATCGCGGTCGGCCTCGGCAACACGCATTGGCTGGATCAGATGGGACTGACGGCGCGGCGCCCCCTCACGACGGTCTTGGAGACCTTCGACGCGCTGCGGGACCTGCTGCATGGTGCGGAGCTCGACAAACGGACGGATGCGCACCGCTTCGCCCGGATCGGTCTGGAGTTCCTTCCGGAGGTTCAGCCCGAACTGTGGATCGGCGCGGTCAACGCCAGAGCCCTTCGCGCCGCTGGGCGCGCCGACGGTGTGCTTCTTTCCGCATTGTCCGGCGAGAGCTACATCTTCTGGGCGAAGCAGCAGATCGGGACGGATGCGCCTCGTCCACCCCGGATCACCGCGTACGTGCTCGCCTCGATCGACGACGACGAGCACGTCGCCAGGAACGCCGTGCGCGATGCGGTGGGGTTCTTCCTCACCGCGGAAGCACACTCAGCCCTCGTCGGCCAGTCGCGATTCGAGACGGAGGTCCGATCGCGGGTGGCGTCACTCGCCCCGAACGAACGGTTGGCAGTCGAGGACGAGTGGCTCGACGAGTTCGCGGTGGCGGGAACGCCCGCGCAGGTCCGGAATCGTCTCGAAGGGTTGCTCTCCGCGGGCGCGGACTCGGTCGGCCTGTGGCTGTTCCCGAGCGGCGACCATGACCGCCAGCTGCGGCGCCTTGCGGAGCTGTCCGGTGGCACGTGAGCCAGCGCACGGATCCGCTCTGTGGGATCGAGCTTCGGGTGCTGCCTGGAGATCGGAGTCCGCACGGAAGAAAGGAACCTCCATGGGGTTGCCGCTGACGGCGACCCGGCACGCGTTCATTCCGGTGGCCGGCACGGAACTGTCCTACTCCGAGTCGGTCCCATCGATTCGGATCGGGATCTGCCGACGGTCCTGCTGCTGCACGGTTCCCCGCCTCCTCGCATCAACATCGGCGCCTGCTCGAAGGCATCGGCGACCGACATCGGTTGATCGCGCCACCGCTGGAAGAACGGGAGGCGGAATTCAATGGGAGCCATGACCTTCCTCATTGCGCTGGGTGTGCTGGCAGCGTTGGGCGTCGGGGGCACGGTCAGAGTCGTCCGCCGGGACGGGTATGGTCGTGCGCCCACACGTGAGCCCTTGACTCGCGACGTGACCCGGACCGCCGCAATGCCGACCTCCGCATCGGCGCGCTCCGTCGAGAGGGGAACGCGTTGACGGCGTGATTGCTGCGGCCGCCGGGTACTGGTCGGTGATGGCGATCACACCGGGGCCGAACAACGTCCTCCTCGCGGACTCCGGTCTGCGTTTCGGTCTGCGAAACACTGTGCCGCTCATTCTCGGTGTGCAAACGGGAGTTCTGGTGCAGAACCTTCTGGTCGGCGCGGGCCTGGGAGCCGTCTTTGTCGCCCACCCGGCGGTGCAGGTCGGGTTGAAGGTCGCCGGAACCCTGTACGTGCTGTGGATGGTCTGGCGTTCGTGGTCGTCCTCCGGGTTGGCGGAACGGTCCTCGGATCGCCCGGTGGGGTTCGTGGCCGCGGCGGCGTTCCAGCTCGTGAACCCGAAGAGCTGGCTGGCTTCGACGGCCAGTGTGTCAGCGTTCCTTCACGCGGACCGGGTCGACCTCGCGATGATCGTCTTGTTGGCGCTGGTGGCAATGCTGGTCGGCACGCCGTGCAACGTGCTGTGGGCCGTGCTCGGCCTGACGCTGAAGCGTCTGCTCTCCACGCCTCGCGCGCTTGTGGCAGTGAACCGCATGCTTGCCGCGCTCTTGGCCATGACCGCCGGGTTGTTCTGGTTGCCGACCTGAGCATCGTGATGCGCACCAAGTGGGGTAGGGCTGACGGGCGCTGGTGCAGACGGCGCGCTCGCACGGGGAACCGGGGTCGGCGCGCGCGAAGGCACCGAGGTGCTCATCCGTCCGATCCGTCCGTTGTTGCGGCGCTCACCGCCGCAGCGAGCAGCCGGTCCCACAGGCGAACGATCTGCGGTGGTGTCATGGACAGCACTGCGTCCGCGGCTCCGATGGACATCAGATGACCGATCTGAGCGAAGTCGGCCGCGGCTTGCTGTTCGAGCCCCATCGCTTGGAGCTCTCCCTGCAGGAAGTCGACACGGGCTCGATCGATTCGGTCGATGTACTCGCGAGCGATCGGGTCGCTGGAGGCCCAGGCTCGGACAGCGGCCTCCAGGCGGGGCCGTCCGCCCTCGGCAGCCATGGCATCGGCAACAATGTGCCGAACACGAGCCGCGCCGGCCGGCACGGGTGCCGCCCGTGCTCGGTCGATGAACTCCTGATTCTCCCGGTGCTCGAAGTACTCGAGAAGGGCCTGGCGGTAACCCGGCATGCCCCCGAAGTGGTGGTAGAAGGAGCCCTTGCTCAATCGCAGGCGTTCCGACAGCGATTCGATGGTGAGTCCGACGGTTCCTGAATCGGCCAGGATCTCCAGGCCTTCGCGCAGCCAGCGCTGACGACTTGTCATCCGACTCCCTTATCGATCCACGTGGCCGCTCTTGACTGTGCCGCGCCAGAAAACATACCATACAGTTTGGTACGGACGCGGCTTGCACATGCCGCCACTCGACTCGATCACGAAAGCTGCCAAGTGGATATGTCCTCGACTCCCTCCGGAACGTCCAGCCCCGTCTTGAACGCCGGGAGTGCATTGCTCAGGCCGTACGATCCGCGTGACGAAGACGCCTTCGTTAGGCTGTTCCAAGACCCAGAGGTGAGCAGATTCGTGGGGGACGGTCCTCAGGACGAAGGGGAAGACCGCGCTCTGTTCGGCCGGATCTTCTCATCCGTCTATGCCGGGAACAGGTTCGCTGTGTGGGCGATCACGCGCGGAGGTGCCGTCGTCGGGCATGCCGAGCTGAAGCCATCGCCCAGTGAAGACGTCGACGGCTGGGAGCTGGTGTATGTGCTGGAGCGAGCGCATTGGGGCCAAGGGCTGGGAACTGAGGTCGCCAGGGCGATCACGACTTTCGCGCTCGAGCAGGTGGGTCTGCCGCGGATCTACGCCACGGTCGACCAGCAGAATGCGCGGTCGATCGGGCTGCTCGAACGCCTCGGCTATGTCCCCGTTGCCGACCGTCACGAAGATGGTGGCAAGGTGATCAAGATCCTTGCCCGCACCCCGCATCGCGACAACTCTCAAGGTTCCCCACACTCCACGTGAGGGTGGGAATCCACGCAATCGAAGTCGGCGCCGCGTCGAGCGGGCCGGTCGGGACCCCATGAACCCGCTGCGCGCGTCGCTCCTGCTGGCCCAGGCATCATGGGTGCGCCGGACAAGGGAGATTCTACCGCCTGCCGGTGGGGCGACATCAGGTCGGGTCGGTGAGACGGCATCCAGGGAGCCATTCCGCGTCGCCGTTCACAGGACGCCCTGTCTGGGACCTGGTAGGTCAGCATGGCGCTACTGCGCGTCGGATCCGTCATCGTCCGAGCCGTGACTTCTTCGCCCGCGACGGCTTCCACCCGTCCGCCATCGGGTAATCGGCGCCGGGCGGAACTGGTGGCTGCCGACTTGCGCGCGAGCTCCTAGCCTTCAGCGAGATCGGTCAGGAGCCTGCGGAACAACCGGGCGTCGGATGTGGACATGACCGAAGTGAGGAATTCCTCCTCAACGACCCGTATGGCGCTCTTGACCCGGGCATAGGTCGACCGGCCGCCCTCGGTGAGCCGGACCGTTCGCTGACGCTGATCCGCCGAAAGCTCGCGGATCAGAAGCTCTCGCGCGGCCAGCTCGTCGAGGTGCTTCCCAAGTCGGGTCGGATCACGCCGGGTCCTTCGTGACAGCTCCACCTGAGAGACGGCATCCCCCGATGCGAGCTCGGACACGATGGCGTACTCCCACATCGACAACCCCGCCTGGCTCAGGATCGGCTGCTCGAGCTCGGCGAGGCGAGGCAGTAGGCGGGCCAGCGATGCTCCCAGATCAGGCGCGTCGTGCGGGTCATGGCTCGTACTCATGGACACCCCGCTCCGGACCCTCTACCGTGGTAGATGATCTTCTCTGTAAACATCCGCATCCTGAACTAAGGAAAGACACCGTGGACGTATCCGTCCTGCACTCCGTGACCGAGGATCTTGCGGGCTATCTGTCCGAGCTCACCACGGGCGATCTCGATCGCCCGACTTCGGGCGCGGCAGGCAATGTCGGTGCACTCTACAGGCGACTCATGGAGCAGAACCTACAGGTTGCATCAGTCCTCACGGTCGACGCATCCCCTTGGGTGGTTCCATCCGGCGCGGAGCGCCGGGCGGCAGTCCACGCGCCGGCAAACGCCTACGGAGGCGGATACGAGAACGAGTATCGGCGAACCGCGTCGTTGATGGAGGCCGCATTCTCTTCGCGGGCTGACTCTGCCCTGGTTCCACTGCATCAGCGCGATTACGAACGCACGGTCGCTGAACTGTACGCCGCCGTCGTCGGGGAGGTCGTCCACCACGCCAGTGAGCTGGCCCGTGCCCTCGGGCTCGGCTACCAACCGCGCTCGATGGTCGCCGCCTATCTCGGGGACGCTGAGGAGTGATGAGTTGACCTCCGTGACCGGACTCGACCGCTCGCCTTCACGCGACGGTCATCGAATCAGTGCGTCAGCTTCGATCTCGACGAGCAGCGCTGGGTCGATGAGATTGCTGACCTCGACCATCGACGTGGCGGGCCGGATCGTGCCGAACACCGCGCCGTGGGCTCGTCCGACATCCTCCCACCGGGTGATGTCGGTGACGTACATGCGGGTGCGAACCACGTGCTCGAGTGTCGCTCCGGCTTCGGCCAGGGCGGTCTCGATCCGCCGCAGCGCCTCGCGGGTCTGCTCCGCGATGTCGTCACCTCCGACGGCGCCGCCCTCCGGCAACGCCGCTGTGGTGCCGGACACCGCAACCCAGTCGCCGACCCGAACCGCCCGCGAGTACCCGACGAGCGGTTCCCACACCGCCCCAGAGGAAACCAACTGTCGCATCACGACATCATGCAGCACTGCTGCTGGGGGCATGCGGTTGCAGACCTCCGCCGCAGCCTTCTCGAGAGGAGCTGCAGCGTTCTCTCGAGGTGGAGGAGCACTCTTCGCGTAGACGCCGGCCGACCCGTCGCTCGGTTCGGTTCCTCGGATGCGCGTCTCCTCAATTCCAGTTCGCGCACCAAACGCTGTTCGTGCCGTCGTGCAAGATGGCTGAAGGCGTGCTCCGCTGCGTGCATGATTCCCGTCGTGAAGTGATTGCTCATACCAAGCTATGAGGCACCCAGGGGACCACGGCCTCGCTTGTCTGCCGTTGACCGTTGCGGATCTGCCACCGGCTGCCGCGGACACGCTGTCGTGTCACACGATGGCCGATGTCTTAGGCCGGCTCTTGGCCGAGCCGTCCACTCGGCGCGAGGCGACTCATCCCGCGCCGTCGACCGGGCCGGCCGTTCCGGCGATAAGGACGGCTGCCATCTCGCGGGCATGCGCCGCCGGCTGGGTGCTCTGCTCGCGGACAGCCGTGACGATCGCGCCGTCCATGAGCAGCATCAACCGGTGCGCGAGGCTCTGGGCCTGCTGGCCGTCGATGCCGAGCGGTGCCAGGAGATCGGAGAGGAACGCGATGACCTGGCGCTTGTGCTGGGCGGCGACTCGGTGCGCCGCACTGGCCGGATCGGCGGACTCGACCATCGTGTTGAGAAAGGCGCAGCCACGGAAGTCCGCCCGTGCGAAACGTTCCTCGAGTGCGTCGAAGACGGCCAGCGGTCCGCCACCGTGCGCAACGACCCGCTCGGCGAGCCAGGCGCGCCACGCCTGATCGCGTCGTTCGAGCACCTCGACGACGAGCTCATCCTTGCCGCTGAAGTGACGGTAGAACGAGGCTCGTCCTACCCCGGATTCCTGCAGAAGCCGGTCCACTCCCACCGCGCGGATGCCCTCCGCGTAGAAGAGGCGTTCCGCGGTCTCTACGAGTCGCTCACGGGCCCTGCTGGCCATGCGCCAACCCTACGTGGAAGCGGCGGCTGCCACCGCCCGCATGCGACTCGTCACCGGGCCTCAGGCCCGACATGCCCTTCCCCGTTCACGCCGGCATCTCGGGGAAGTCGAGCTCTGGCTGAGCGAGGTGGTTGAAGTAGTTCGAGAGGGTGTTCAAGGCGATGTGGGCGGTGATCTCTGCCATCTCGCCGTCGGTCACCCCGTGAGCGCGAGCGTCGGTGATGTCGGCGTCCGCGACTCGGCCACGGTCCTCGACGAGCCGTCGCGTGAGTGTGAGCACGGCCTGGGCGTGCGGGTCCGCGTCCAGACCTGAACGCGTGTCGCTGACCTCCTGCGCGCTCATGTGGAGGAGCCGCGAAGAACGGAGCGCGTGGGCACTGACGCAATAGGTGCATGCGTTCAGCTGTGCGACGAGCAGGGCGATCTGCTCACGAAGCCGGGGAGTGAGCTCCCCGTCGGTGAGCGCATCCCGCATGGCGAGGTATCCGGAGAGCGCGGCAGGACCAGCGGCCATGGAGGCGTACAGGTTCGGCACGCGACCGAGCTGCCTGCGGGTCTGTTCGAGAAGGCCGGTGGAATCGTGGTCGACTGCGTGGAGACGCGGCAAGGGAATCCCAACTGAGTAGGGGAGTGGATGACCGAAATGGTACCGATCGGTGCCGTTTGGAGTCAATGCCCTCGTGCTTCCGCTGCGCTCTCGGACTGCCTTCTCGGCATGTCGCGCTCACCGGGGTCGCGCTCGTCGGGCTGAGCCGCCGCCTGCCGCCGGCCCGCGGCCCTGGTGGCCGCCGCGGGCCGTCTCCATGCCTGGCCGGCGACCGAGGCCAGCAGACCGAGCCCCGCTAGGGCGATAGGAGCAAGCAGGGCGATTCGATAGGTCTCTGCGCCGACTGAGACCGAATCGGCGAATGCCAGAAGCATCGAGGTGAGTGCAAGCCCGATCGCTCCACCGATCTGGAACACCGTGTAGAGCAGTCCGCTGGCGCTGCCCTGGTCCGCCTCTGCGGCTGGCTCCGTGGCAGCGATCGTGAGCGGTCCGTAGGCGAAGGTGAACGCCAGGCCGAGAGCGACGAAGCTCGGGAGCATGAGCAGGTAGCCCCAGGTGTCATCGGCTGGAAGGAAGAGAAGGTACGACGCCAGGGCGAACGCCAAGCCGACCGAGGCCACGTTCCGCACGCCGAATCGATTGACCAGGCGGGGTGTGAGTGTGGGGGCGAGGATGAGGTCGATGCCCATCACCAGCATCGCAAGCGAGGTCTGCAGTACGGTCCAGCCTCGGTGCTCCTGCAGATAGAGCACGACGATGAACTGGAAGCCGAGGAAGCCGGCGGCGAGCAGACCCGCTCCCGCGTTGGCTCGGAGGATGCCTCTGTCGCGCAAGACGTTGGCGGGCACGAACGGGTGGCTGGAGCGCCGTTGGTTCGCGGCGAACAAGTAACCGAGCACACCGGCAGCCACGGCGACCGCGGCGGCGATGGAGTAGGCCCCGTGACCGGCCTGCTCGATGGCGACGACCAGCGAGACCGTGGAGGCGGTGAGCAGTGCGGCTGCAACCGCGCCCAGCCTGCCGCCCCGTCCGCTGTCGTCGATCTGGCGCGGAACGAACGCCAGCGTTCCAGCAAGCAGGAGAACGGACAGCGCGAGGGGGACGAAGAACACCCACCGCCACCCAAGCATCGTCAAGCCGCCCCCGACCACCAAGCCGATGGAGAAGCCGCCGGCGCCGACGGCGGAGTAGATCATGACGGCCTTGTTCCGCGCGGCAACGTCGGTGAACGTCGTCGTGATGATGGCGAGCCCGGCCGGCGTCATGAATGCGGCCGCAATGCCCGTCGCGGCTCGCGCGACGAGGAGCATCGGTCCATCCGTTGCGAATCCGCCGAGCGCTGAGAACGCGATGAACGCGACCATGGCGATGAGGAACACCCGTCGACGGCCGAACACATCCGCCGCCCGGCCCCCGACGAGGACGAATCCGCCGTAGCCGAGCACGAAGGCGCTCACCACCCACTGAATCTGCCCGGTCGCAAGGTTGAGATCCTCGCGAATCGTCGGCAGCGCGACGTTGAACATCGCGACGTCGGAGCCCTCGATGAAGATCGCGCCGCACATGATGAGGAGAACCGCGAGGGAACGCCCCCGAAGTGTCGTGCCGTGTGTGCTCGCCTCAGGTGCTGCCATGCTTCCTCTCCCCGGTTGCGTGGTTACTTCTTGTAACCGAGGCCATCCTGCGGCAGGCTGTCGAGTGAGGAAAGTAGGCACTTTGGAATCCCCTAGTTACCCCACATATACCGAGCCGTGGGACTCAGCGCACCAGTGGGACACACGGGCCGACTGTGAGGTCAGACAGATCCTCGACCGGATCGCCGACAAGTGGTCCCTGCTGGTCATCAGCCTGCTCGACGGCCGCTCGCTGCGTTTCGGGCAGCTCATGCGGCTGATCGACGGGGTCAGCCAGCGGATGCTGACGATCACGCTCCGCCAACTCGAGCGGGACGGCCTGCTGACGCGTCACGTGTACCCGGTCTCCCCGCCGCATGTCGAGTACACGCTCACGGAGATGGGCCGGTCGCTGCGGCAGACCATTCAGCCACTGGTGGCATGGACGGAGACCCATCAGGACGCGATCGCGCATGCCCGCAACGCGTACGACCGCAGTCACGAGGGGTGAGGGGCTGAGCCGACCGCGTCGCTTTGGGCCCTCGCCTCGAATAACTGCCAACGGCCCGCAGTGGAAAGCCAATCGCACCTGGGTTCCTACCGGTCATCCACCGGCTCTGTAAAGCTCGAGCCGGGTCCGCTTCGCTCACGTTGACGCGCGGCGGTCAGAGCGAGGCTGGGACGGCATGGTCCGAGCACCGCAGCATCGGCTCCGAGAGGGAGGTGAGAGAGGAACGTGGTCTCAGGCTCGGCCGTTCTCGGCGTAGCTCTCGTGGCATTGACGCTCGTTCTGACCCCCGGTCCGAACATGGTCTACCTGTTGTCCAGGTCGATAACGCAGGGCCGGCGGGCCGGTCTCATATCCCTCGCAGGCGTGGGAACCGGTTTCCTGGTGTACTTGCTGGCAGCCGCGGCGGGACTGGCTGCCGTGTTCGTCGCCGTGCCCGCTGCATACACGGCTCTGAAGATCCTTGGCGCCGCGTATCTCCTCTACCTTGCGTGGCAGGCGATCCGGCCACGGCCCGCCGGCATCCGCAAGTCGCTGGGCGGTGAACTGCCGGTCGACCGTCCCGCACGTCTGTTTCTGATGGGTCTCGTCACGAACCTTCTGAATCCGAAGATCGCAATCCTCTACGTGTCCATCCTTCCCCAGTTCATCGACACCGAGCGGGGATCGGTTGCCGCGCAGAGCCTCGTGCTGGGGGCGACCCAGGTCGCTATCGCGCTCACCGTGAACGCGGCCATCGTTCTGTTCGCCGGCGCACTCCATGGGATGCTGGCTGCCCGACCGCGCTGGGTCGACATCCAGAGGTACATGATGGGAACGGTTCTCGGCGGCCTCGCGGTGTGGCTGCTCGCGGACCGCAGCCGACCGCTCGCTGCTTGAGATTGTTCGCACTTCGGGTAGTCCCAGCCGGCGCGCGCAAGCAGCGCGTCGGGCTCCTCATCGGCCAGTTCCTTCGGGAGGGGACCACATCGTGACGGACACCACCGACTGGGACGCTGAAGCCGCGGCCTTCGACGGGGAGCCAGACCACGGGCTGACGCAGCCGAGCCTGCGGTCAGCGTGGATCGCGCTCCTGAGCGGATTGCTTCCCGCCGCGCCTGCGCGGGTAGCGGATATGGGATGCGGCACCGGCACGTTGACGCATCTGCTTGCAGAGCAGGGTCACATCGTCGACGGGCTCGAGCTGTCGGAGGAGATGCTCTCCCGCGCCCGGAAGAAGACGAAGGGCCTGTCGGGAGTCCGGATCATCAAGGGCGATGCCAACGAGCCGGCACTGGAACCGGGCTCATACGACGTGGTGCTATCCCGCCACGTACTGTGGGCGATGCGCAACCCACCCGAAGCGCTCAGCAGATGGAGGTCGTTGCTGCGCCCGGGTGGTCGGCTCGTCCTCGTCGAGGGCCGATGGTCCACCGGTGCCGGTCTCCCTTCCTCGGCGACACTCGAGTACCTGGACGCGCTCGGCATGAGCGCGCGGTCGCACGTTCTCTCGTCGGAGGACCTGTGGGGCCGCCCGATCGAGGACGAGCGGTATGCCGTGGTCGCGACCTGACACCGCCCGGAGGACGAGGTCCGCTACAGCGTCGTTCCGGCCGATTCAGGCGGGCGTTCGGAGGAAGTGCACGATCTCCCAGAGGTGGCCGTCCGGGTCGATGAAGTAGCCGGAGTAGATTCCCCATGGTCGCTCACCCACGTCGCCGACGACACGACCACCGGCGGCTTCGGCGGCGGCAAGCAGGTCGTCGACCTCCTGAGAAGTCGACACGGTGTGACCGATGGAGAACCCGTGCCCGGCGACATCCGACGGGCTCAGCCCGGCGTCCTTCGCGAGTTCTGCCGCAGGATAGAGCGACAGGATGACGCCGTTGCCGAGCTGGAACATGGCGGCACGGCCGGCCGGTGCGGTGTCACTGCCGGGGAACTCTTCGCCGATGATCCCGCTCGTGGGAAGACCCAGTCCGTCCCGGTAGAACGCGAGCGCTCGATCGAGGTCGGCCACAGCGAGGGTGATCGTGTCGATGTGCGATTCCATGGGTGAGGATTCTCCTTCGTCTGGTGCGAGAACGCATCGCCGGGAGCCGGGGCACGGAGATCAGCTCCACGTCCCCGCGGCCGCGTGTTCGGCCGCGAAGTCGCCGAAGAGGCGGGGCGCGCGTCCGAGCGCCCGCTGCACCCCATCCGTCAGCGACTCGTTCCGGCCGTCGAGCACGACGCGGAACAGGTAGTCGAGCAGCCACACGACCTCCTCGGGCACCCCATCGGCTCGAGCGGCTCGCGCGTACTCCTCGTATGAGACCGGCACGTACGTCACCGGTCGGCCGAGCGCGACCGACAGCTGCTCGGCGACCTGTCCGAACGTGAGCAGCTCCGGGCCGGTCACCTCGTAGACGCGCCCCGCATGGCGCTCGTCGAGGAGTGTGGCTGCGGCGACCTCCGCGATGTCGTCCGCGTCGATGAAGGGCTCCGCCGTGTCGCCAGCGGGCAGGTACAGGACTCCATCGAGGATGGGCTGGCGGAGGTAACTCTCGGTGAAGTTCTGGAAGAACCACGAGGCCCGCACGACCGACCAGGACAGTCCGGATCCGCGCACCACCCGCTCGGCATCCAGCGCCTCCGGCTCCCCGCGCCCGGAGAGGAGCGTGACGTGCTCGACGCCTGCGCCCTCCAGCTGACCAAGCAGCTCGGCGATGTCGTCGGTCGAGCCGGGAACCGCCAGGTCGGGGGAGTAGGCGACGTACGCGGCGCGGGCACCGGCGACGGCCGCCTGCCAGGTCGACCGGTCGGCCCAGTCGAAGGGGATTGCGGTGCTCCGCCCCACCGCGCGCACCGGGGCGCCCGCGGTGCGCAACCGTTCGACGACACGGCTGCCGGTCTTGCCGGTGCCGCCGAGCACCACGGTCCGCATCGCGGTGATGGTGAGAGAGGGGGACTTCGTGGGTGTGTTCATCGTGACTCCAGAGATCGGTCGAGACATGCGACGCAGCGCCGGGTGGAGCTCACGAATGCGGTGTCGGTCGGTAGATGAGCTCCTGAATGTTGCCGTCGAACGTTCTGTGCTCCATCAGTTCGAGGTCGAAGTCGGCCGCGCCTGCGAAGACCGGCTCGGTCCCGGTTGTTCCGGTGATCACGGGGAAGATCGTCAGCTGGACACGGTCCACGAGGCCGGCGGCCATCAGCGCCCGGTTCATCGACAGGCTGCCGTGGGAGCGCAGCGGCACCTTGGATGCATCCTTGAGCCGGGCGACGACCTCGACGGCGTCACCTCTGGCGACGGTCACGTCCGGCCAGTCGAGGGGCTCTTCGAGGGTCGTTGAGACCACCGTTGTGGGCAGATTCTGCATGCCGGCGTTCACGGGATCCAGGTCGGACGCGGCGGTCGAGCCCAAATTCTCGAGGAACTGCCGGAACGTGTTGGCTCCGACGATCATCCGCTGCTTCTCGCTGTACTGCGCCAGGCGGCGCTCCAGGAACTCGGGTCCCTGCTTGCCCCAGTAGCCGCCCCAGTCGCCGTCGGCGTTGTAGGAGCCGAAGCCATCCAGACTGGAGAAGACGTCGAACGTGTAGGTAGCGGTCATGGTGCTTCCCCTTGGATGTGATCGATCGGCCGATGACACTGCGACACTACGGACGGCCACGCTCGCGTGAAGGTGCCGGTGGTCACTCGTTCGGCTCAGGAGGTTCCCGGACCGTGGGTCAGCGCAGCGATCGCCAACGTGATCGCGGCCACCGAGGCGCCCGAGCGGATGCCGTTGAGGATGTTCCAGCGGCGCTCGAACGCGGCCCGGGCGTCCTTCGAGGCCGACACCGAGCCGTCGAGCGCGTTGTTGAGCGGCACGTTCCCCACGAGGGTCACCACCACGGCGCCGACGAAGTACACGAGCGCGGCGGACAGCAGCAGCAGGCCCCTCGGGCCGCCGAGCTCAAGAAAGGCGGCCCAGGCGAGCAGCAGCGGCGAGAGGAATATCGGCACCAAGAACAACGGATTGAGCACGGCTCGGTTGATCGAGCGCATGACCGTGACGAAGGTGTCATCGTCCGTGCGGCGGAGCCCTGGCATGACGCCGGTGGAGAAGGCCCAGAACGTACCGCCGGCCAACCCCATGAGGGGAACGGCGACGACCACGAGGACGTCGAGGACGTCGAGGACGGTCATTCTCACCAGGCCCCGTCGCGGCGGCGTGCGTCGGAATCGGTGTGGTGCAGGATGGCCGCGAGCGTCGTGTTCCACAGTGGCGGAGGCGGCTGCTCGTGCCCCATGCCTTCCAGGGGCACGAACTGCGCACCCGGGATCGCCCGAGCCAGGGCCGCTCCGTGCGGCAGCGGCAGGAGAGGGTCCGCGGTGCCGTGCATCACGAGGGTGGGCGCCGTGATCGTCTCGAGGCGGGCGCCGAGCGGCCAGTGATCGCCCACGACGAAGTGGTTGGTCATCGACGCGGCCATGTCGCGGGTTCTGTCGACCTCCAGCACCGCGTTGCGACGGATGCGCCGCTCGTCGAAGGGAAGCGTGCCGGCGTACGGGCGTTCCGCGTCGACCCGGTAGGCGATCACCGCATCGCGGTCGGTCCAGTCCGGTTCCGGCTGTGGATCAGTGAACGTCGCAGCGACCCGGGGTTCCGGCGGGGGCAGGCCTTCGGAGCCAGGTCCCTCCGGACTGGTGGATATCAGGGTCAGCGTGCGGACGCGATCCGGGCGCAGCAGGCCGAGCGTCTGCGCGATGCCGCCGCCCATCGACAAGCCCACCACGTGGGCGGTCTCCACGCCGATGGCGTCGAGAATCCGCACCGGGTCGCTGGCCAGGTCCGCCGGACCGTACGACGGCTGACCGGCCGGTGAGCTCGTGGAGCGGCCGGTGTCACGGTGGTCGTACCGGATGACGTGGCGGCCGGTGGCGAGCCGGGTGCAGAACTCCCTCTCCCACCAGACCATCGACTGACCTCCGCCGGCGACGAGGATCACCACCGGGTCGGACGCGGCCCCGAAGGTCTCCACACAGAGATCCACGCCCCCGCAAGCAAGCACACGTCCAGTCGTCACGGTTCTCCCTTTGCGTCATCCGTGAGATCGAGCTTGCCGTGCTCGACCGTGGCCGCCCAGCGCGTCAGCGCTTCGCTTCAGGGCGCGGAACTGCAGAATCGCGAACGCCAGCACGACGACGCCTTGGGCGACGGTCCAGACGACACCGACGACGGTCAGTCCGAACGGGTTCGCAGCGGCGATGAACAACGAGGCCGCTGCCCAGACCGCGTTGATGGTGGCGAGCAGCGTTGGCAGGAACATCGGCCGCTTCAGTGAACGCGCGGCGATGAGCAGCCCGACGGTGACGACGGCGAGGAGGAGCCCGGCCGTGAAGAAGAGCGTGGACGTCGCCCCCAGCAGCCCGGGCAGGATGTGCCCCAGGGCCAGGTATGCGATGGCGTTGGCGCCGGTGACCAATGCGTCGGCCAGGAACCAGATACGGCCGCCGCTGAGGGGGACCGTCGCGGTGGTGGTGTCACGCATCGCGGCCCGCCTCACTGCGCTTCGCTGAGCGCGGCTTCGGCGAACTGCTCGGCGGCAGCACGCCCGTCATGGACGGCATCGACGTCATCGACCTCCAAGTTGATGAGCATGCCGGTGCTGGTCGGAGTCATGGGGTTCCTTTTCTCTCGTTGTTGATCGGTCATAGACGAGTCGTTCCGTCGGGTTCGTCGGTTCCGGGTGCCGGGCCAACCCTCGAGCGGAGGGCGAAGCGGTGTTGGGTCGCGCGGTCTGGGATGCGACGCAGGCCGTCTCGTGACACCTCGACGGCGGTGGCGACGATAACCGCCACCACGAGCACGATGAGTGCGGCTACTCCAACCACGTGACGTGCCCCCGAGGCCGGTGGGATCGAAGGACTCTGTTGGCGACCACGGTCATCACCGCTCGGTCTTCTCAACGCGGAGCAGCAGCGGCGAGAGGGCCGCGAGGACGGTGAAGACGGCGACGGAGACCAAGGCGACGACGTGTATTCCCGAGGTGAATGCGCTCCGGGCCGCGTCCAGCAGCTCCGCGCCGGCAGTGCCGCCGAGGCGCTCCGCCACCGTGATCGCGTTCGGCAGGCCGAGCAGCGCGTCGGTGGTCGCCGCCCAGGGCAGCTCGTCGGTGAGACTGGCGCGGTAGACGATGCTCGCGAGGGTGCCCAGAGTCGCGATGCCGAGGGCCATTCCGAACTCGCTGCTCGTCTCGTTCACCGACGCCGCGGATCCCGCCTTCTGCGGCGGTGTCGCGGACAGCACCACCGTCATGCCCAGCGCCATCGGCGCCGACAGGCCGAATGCGGCTGCGGTGACACCGAGGATGAGCAAGAGGGCGTCGGTCGTGTCGAGAAAGGCGAGGGGGATGAAGCCCGCCGCGCAGATCGCCAGCCCGCCCGTGATCGTCGCTGTGGTTCCGACCCGCCGTGCCACCGCGGGAGCGATCGAGAAGCCGGCCAGCATCGCGACGTTCTCTGGAACAAGCAGGAGTCCGGCGGTGATGGGCGACAGTCCGAGCACCGACTGGAGATAGATCGCCGCGAGCAGGGAGACGCCTGCCATGACGATGCCGCCGAAGAACATCACCGAGATCGCTCCCGTGAACTGCCGGTTCCGGAACAGCTCCAGATCGAGGAGCGGGTCGGCGAGGCGTCGCTGACGACGAACGAACACTGCACCGGCGACCACGCCGACGATGATCGCGGTCACGGGGAGCGCCTGCCACCCGTGCCGCGAGACCTCCTTGATGCCGTAGATCGCCGGCAGGATCGCCCCCAGCGACAACGCGACGCTCGCGATATCGAGGCGCCCAGCGGATGGATCGCGGTATTCGGGAAGAAGGCGGGGGCCGAGCACCAGCACCAGTACCATCACTGGAACGCCGAGCAGGAAGACCGAGCCCCACCAGAAGTGTTCGAGGAGCAGCCCGCCGATGACGGGGCCGACGAGCATTCCACCCATGAAGCAGCTGAACCAGATGCCGATCGCCGTTCCCATCTGCACGGGGTCCGGGAACATGTTCCGGATGAGTGCCATCGTCGACGGCAGCAGCGTGGCGCCGGCGATTCCCATGAGTGCACGGGTTGCGATGAGCGCTTCAGGGGAGGCGGAAAACGCGGCGATCATCGACGCCAGTCCGAAGGCAGCCGCGCCGATGAGGAGGAGCTTCTTGCGGCCGATGCGGTCTCCCAGCGTCCCCATCGTCACGAGGAACCCGGCGAGCACGAAGGAGTAGACGTCGAGGATCCACAGCTGCTCGACGCTGTCGGCGCCGAGGTCACGGCTCAGCACGGGAAGGGCGAGGTACAGCACACCGATGTCGATCGAGAGCAGGACGGTGGGAAGGGCGAGGGTGGCCAGTCCAAGCCACTCTTTCCTGCCGGCTCGGGCGGCAGGAGTGATCTCTGACGTGCTGACGGTCATGCTGCGGGTCTCTCGTTTCTTGCGGCGCGTGCGGTGGGTCAGAGGCGATGGACGGCGATCGCGCACCGCGTCCCGCCGTATCGCAGAAGATCGTCGGGGCGGGTCCGCTCGTGACGCCGTGTCGTGTGCGGTGCCCGCCAAGCCTTTCAATACCGCGCGCGAGAGCGCGCGTGCCGGAAGTCATCGGCTCAGGCCGTGACTATCGGCACCCGGAACGACGGCCGGGGGTCAGCGGGTCTGCCTTCCGGGAAATCCGGCTTCGCGCTGCGGGCGTGCGCTGCGGCGGAGGACCAGCGTGCGGTGACTTCTGGCACGTCCCTTTCTGCGTGCTGTTCCCTAGGCTTCGGCTATGGCTTCGGTGAGAAAGTCGCGTTGGACGACGCAGCGGAAACTCGCCTGGGCGAGCATCGCGTGCGCGGACATCCCGGCCGTCATCGTGCTGCTCGAGTCGACACTCACGGACTTCGGCGGTCCCGCCATGCCCTGGGTGTGGTGGTCGGCGTTTCTGCTGTTCATCGTCACACTGATGTTGATTCACGGCATCCTGCCCCGGCCCCGCCGCGTTCAGGTGAACGCGCTCCTTGTCGTGCTGATCGGTCTTGCAGTGGCGCTCGTCGGGTTCTACCCGGAGCAGGGATGGAACGCGCTGCTCTTCGTCGTGACGGCTGCGACGATGTCCTTCTTCTGGCGCCTGCGCACCGTCGTCGTCGTTGCGGCGGCGCAGACGGCGACGGTCGGGATCGTGTTCGCCTCAGCCGGATGGCCACTCGCCGACGTTCTGATGGGCCTCTTCGCGTACGGGAACTTCCAGGTGTTCGGCGCGCTGGTGATGTTCGCGGCGCGAGGCGAGGCGGATGCCCGATCAGAACTGGCGGTGGCCCACGCGGAACTGCGGTCGACCGCGGCGCTGCTCGAAATGACCAGCAGGGAGGCGGAGCGGCTGCGCATATCGCGGGATCTGCACGACCTTGCCGGACACCACCTCACTGCGCTCTCCCTTGAGCTGGAGGTGCTCTCGCATATCGTGCGCGATGATCCGGGGCGCGAACACGTCAACAAGGCCACCGCGATCGCCAGAGAACTCCTCGGCAGCGTACGCGCCGCGGTCAGCGAAATGAGGGAAGCGCCTGTGTCGATCGAGGCGGCGCTTCGTTCCCTCGCAGACGACATCGCTTCGGTGCAGGTCAGCGTTCGGGTGCGGGAGAGTGTGCCGATCTCTGCGGAGCATGCGGTCATCGTCATGCGGTGCGTCCAGGAGGCGATCACGAACTGCATGAGACATTCGGACGCCCGCCGCCTTGACATCCTCATCGACGCGGACACCCGCGGCATCCGCGTCACGATCACGGACGACGGAACCGGCTCCGCCCGGGTCACCCGGGGAAACGGATTGACCGGGATGGCCGAACGGTTTGAGACTGCGGGCGGCACCCTCGAAGTGCGGTCACAGGCCGGTGCCGGATTCAGCATCGTCGGCAGCATCCCCGCGACCGAGCACGGAACGACCGCTCGGCGAAGCGTGACCACGGCGCCATGAGCACGCCGATCCGGGTTCTGCTCGTCGATGATCAGAATCTCGTCCGGGAAGGGATCCGGAGCCTGCTCGCACTGAGTGCCGAGGTCGAGGTGGTCGGTGAATGCGCTGACGGCGACGAAGCGCTGGAGTTCTTGGCCGGGCAGGAGGCGGATGTCGTCCTGCTCGACCTGCGCATGCCCGGCCGTGACGGCATCGCGACGCTGCACTCGATGCGTGAGCGAGGAATCGTGGCCCCGGTGCTCGTGCTGACCACGTTCGATGATGACGAGCTCGTCCTTGGGGCCCTGCAGGCGGGCGCGAAGGGGTACCTGCTGAAGGACGTGACCCTGGAGCAGCTGCTCGGCGGGATCCGGACACTCGCCGCCGGCGGGTCCCTGCTGCAGCCGGCGGTCACCGAGCGGTTGCTGCGCGCGTTCGCCCGCCCAGCCGCCGATGTGACACCTCATCCGAAGGCGCTGACCGGCGGCGAACTCGACGTACTGCGGCTCGCCGCGAGCGGATGGTCGAACCGTCAGATCGCCCAGGGGCTGCATCTGGCCGAGGGCACGGTGAAGAACCGCATGTCCAGCGTGCTGCTCAAGCTCGGCGTCAACGATCGGATCAAGGCGGTGCTGAAGGCTCTGGAGTCCGGAATTCTGGCGACTCCTCCCAACGAGAGGCGCTGAGCGGAACGGACTCGGGTGACTTCCGGCACCTGGTGCGCGCCCCGGCATCGACCTAGCGTTTCGCTGGCAGTCGTTCACACGCTCGAGAAACAATCCGGAGACAATGAAGCACATGACCACGGCCGCCGACGAACTCGACCACCCCGAAGCTCAGCGGATGCTGAGGGAGGCCCCGCTGCTGAGGCTCGGGTACAACGGTGCCGACGGCACACCCCGCGTCATCCCGATCGGGTATCTCTGGAACGGGAGAGCGCTCGTGATCTGCACCGCCACGACCTCACCGAAGGCGCGGGCCCTCGCCCAGCGGCCACAGGTCGCGGTCTCGATCGATGAGGGTTCCACGCCGATGGACTCCAAAGCCGTCCTGATCCGCGGCACAGCGCTGCTCGAAACCGTCGACGGTGTGCCCGAGGAGTACATCGACGGTGCCCGGAAGGTGATGGCTCCGGAACAGGTGCCCGCATTCGAAGCGGCGTGCGCACAGCTCTACGAGCAGATGGTGCGCATCACGATCACCCCGGCATGGGCGAAGTTCTTCGATTTCGGCGCCGGCAGACTGCCCGGGTTCCTGGAGCAGATGGCACACGAGGCTCAGCAGCGCTGATGCCTCGGGAGATGGAGAACACCATGCGGAAACTCATCGTTCAGCAGTGGGTCACGGTCGATAACATCGCCGCGGAGGAGGACGGCGGCCTGAGTTTCGTGTCCGGGGAGCCTTTCTCGGAGACCGACACCAGCGCGTTCAAGGCGAGCCTGATGGGGTTCATCGACACGGTCGACACGATGATCCTCGGCGCGAACACCTATGCCCAGTCGAAGGACTACTGGCCGCACGCCGAGGAGCAGGGGGAGTACGGCCAGAAGCTGAACACCCTCGCCAAGTTCGTCGCCTCGTCGAAGCTGGAGAACGCCCCGTGGGGGAGCTTTCCCGCCGCGACCGTGACGCGCGACCCGGCCGCCACCGTCCGGGAGCTCAAGGCGCAGAGCGGCAAGGACGTGTGGCTGTGGGGGAGTCTGACGCTCATGCACTCACTGCTGGACGCCGGCGTCGTCGACGAGGTGCGGATGCTGGTGTGCCCGACGACGCGCGGCGGCGGGACGCGAATCTTCGAGGATCGGCGTGACCTGGAGCTGCTCGAAGCCACGGGATTCGAGAGCGGCGTGGTGCTCCTGCGCTACCAAATCAAGAACCGGCGATGAATCCGCCCCACGACGGTGCCCTGCACAACGAGACGACGAGGCGGATATGGCGACCTTCGCACTGATCCACGGGGGCGGATCGACCGCGTGGGACTGGCACCTCGTCGTTCCGCCGCTCGAGCGAGCCGGTCCCCACGTGGTCGCGGTCGACCTGCCGATCGAGGACGCCGGGAATGGGCTCGATGACTACGTCCGCGTGGTGACGGCGGCGATCGGTGACCGGCAGGACGTGATCGTTGTCGGTCACTCGCTCGGCGGGTTCACCGCACCGCTCGTCTGCGATGCGGTGCGGGCGGTCGGCCTGGTCTACCTCGCGGGGATGATCCCGCTGCCCGATGAGTCGTTCGTGGACTGGTGGTCGGCGACGGGCCATGACCTGGAGTCGATCGACCAGGATCCTGCGGTGTCGTTCTTCGAGGGTGTGCCGGAGTCGCTGGTGAAGGAGGCCAACGCGCGCGAGCGCGATCAGCGGGGCGAGTGGATGTCGAGGGTCTGGCCCGGCGATCGCCACCCGACGGTTGCCACGAGAGCGATTCTCGCAACGGACGACCGGTTCTTCCCGGCGCCGTTCATGCGGCGGCAGATCCGTGACCGGCTCGGCATCGAGCCGGTCGAGATCGCGGGCGGACACTACGTGCAGCTGACGGCTCCGGATGCCGTGGCATCGGTGCTGCTCGACTTCGCCGCCGACATCGCTGCCGGACGCGACGCCTGAGCTTCAGGGCGAGGTCACAGCCCCGGACCGGGCCACTCGTGCCGCTGTGTCTGCATGGCGAACGCGCTCGTTGGCGCGCTCCGGTCACTGCATGGGCCGGGAAACGGAACCGACCGGTTCTGCCCGGAGCGCTCCGCTGCGTGGACGCAATCCGAGCCAGATCAGGAGGACGCTCGCGAGGGTCACCGCGACGTTGACCCCCAGGGCGAGGCGGATGCCGGACATCTGCTCGATCTGGGTCGCCGCCACCGCCCCGAGGATCGGGATGCCGACCGTGATCGCCACCTGTTGAGTCATGGAGGCGAGTCCGGTGGCGAGCCCCTGTTCACCGTCCGGCAGGCCGGAGGTCGCGGTCACCGTGTAGGCCACGATGGCCGTCACGTGTCCGAAGAACCCGACGAACAAGGCGGGGATCAGTACGGCGAGTGCCGTCCGGTCAGCGCTGAGGAAGACGAGCGGCAAGGTCGCGATGGCCTGGACGAGCAGGCCGCCCACCAGGACCTTGCGACTTCCGTATCTGCCGATGAGGCGGCCGGCGAGCACCCCGGCCGCCGTTGCTGCCAACCCGGGTATGCCGAAGATCAGACCTGTCGCGAGCGGCGAGAGGGCCAGCACCTCCTGCAGATACAGGGTCATCAAGAAAATCATCGCGGTCTCCATGGTGAACACCACGAATCCGGCGTAGTTGCCCCACTTCACCGTCGGTCGCCTGAGGATCCACACCGGTGCCAGCGGGGCGGGGGACCGCAGTTCGATGAGCCAGAACCCGGCGAGGAGGACCATACCGACGGCTCCAACCGGAAGGCTCCGCTCGATGATCGCGTAGACCAGGGCCAGGAGTCCGCCGGTCACTGTGATGGCCCCCGGCAGGTCCAGCTTCACGCGGGCCGGCATGGTGCTCTCCTTGATGAAGAACGGGGTCAGAAGAAGGATCGCCCCTGCGACCGGCACGTTGATGAAGAAGGAGGCGCGCCAGCTCAGCACGCTGACCAGCGCGCCGCCGACGAGCGCCCCAACCGTGAAGCCTGCGGAGAGCAGCGCCCCGTTGAGTCCGAGGACGCGCGCGCGGAGTGGGCCCTCCGCGAATGATGTGGTGATCAACGACATCGCAGCGGGAATGGTCATCGCGGTTGCGAATCCCTGCAGCGCCCTTGCGGTGAGGAGCACCTCCGGAGTGGAGGCGGAACCGCCGAGGATCGATGCGCCGATCAGGACGATCATCCCCATCATGAAGAGGAGTCGGCGGCCGAAGATGTCCGCCAGCCGGCCGAACAGCAGCGTGAACCCGGCCGCCGGCAGCGCGTAGGCGGATGCGATCCACGGCAGCTGGCCGATTGACAATCCGACGCCGGCCCCAACCTCAGGAAGCGCGACATTCAGGATTGAGAAGTCGACGGACAACAGGAATCCCGCGCCGAGCAGGATGGCCAGAATGAGTCGCTGTCGACTGCTGATTGCGGCGGGCATGGTGCGACCGGGCATAGGAATGTTCTTTCCGTCGGAGTGAAAAGGGCATGACGACGTGACCAGGACCGATGACGGCGGAGAGGTGCACCCCGACTTGCATCGGGGGCCTAAGCGCCGCGGCTGGTACACGGTCCGGAGCTCGTCCAGCTAGTGCAACCAAAGAATTGCACAAAGCGGGAGACGAATGCAACCGGAGGGTTGCGCAACGACGCCGTCAACGGCATCGACCAGGTTCAGGGCTTCGCCCGCCGGGCCGTCACTCCTGCGGAGGGATGGTGGCCCGGTTGCGCTCCAGTGCGGCTGTGAGCTCCCTCGACCACAGCGGGACGACCGCTTCGTCCGAGAAGTGCTCAGCCGCGCGCCGGGCGGCGGTTCGCATCCGTTCGACCCGGTCCGCCGGCATGCGCTGCAAACGTGCGATCGTGCGGGCGAGCCCGTTCAGGTCGCCGCTTCGAACCAGGAATCCCGTCCGGCCGTGCGTGATGATCTCCGACGGTCCGTACCGGATGTCGTAGGCGATCGGGATGCAGCCAGCCGCCATCGCTTCGACCAGCACCAGCCCGAAGCCCTCCGAAGTGGAGGTGAGCAGCAGAAACGATGCCTCCGTCAGCCGCTCGCGGGCGTCCGGACGGTAGCCCCGGAGGCGAACGGCGTCGGAGACCCCGGTCTCCTGGATGATGCGGCCGAGCCGCTCGCGCTGCGGTCCGTCGCCGTAGATGTCCAGACGGACGTCGGCGCCGGACCACTTCCGCGCCAGGCCGAGCGCGCGGATGGCGTGATCGGCGCGCTTGAGCGGTGCCAGCGTGGCGAGCATCATGCCGCGCTCCGGGGCTCGGGCCTGGAACCCCGCGGGCAGATCGGGCAAGGTCCGGCTGTTCGGCAGCACGGACAGGTGCCGTTTCGGGCCCCACCGCAGCCACACGTCACGCTTGTGCCGCCTTGTGAGGAGCGCCACGGCATCGAATGCGTCGAGGTTGCGCATCACCTGCTCCCGTGACTCACGGAGCTTGCCCCACGGGCCAGCCATGCCGTAGAGGTGCGACCCGTGCACGATGTGCATGGTGGCGCGGCCAGGCCGGCGGTAGGTGAGGAGGAACTTGGCCATCGGCTTGCTGTCCACGAGAAGGAAGGCGTCGGCGCCCTCCGTGAGCCGGTCCAGCCACCACGCGTACAGCGACCAGCTCGTTCCCCATGACCGTACCGGTTCACCCGCACGATCGCACAGCACGAGCGACCGGCCGCCGAGAACCCCCCGCTCGCAGGCGTCGCGCCGGTCGCTGAGCAGAAGGCTTCCGTCGGCCCGGTAGTGATCGATCTGCAGCACCGTCTGGAGGTCCGCGGCGAACCGCGTCCGGATCACCTCGACCCGGCCTCGGTGCTCGGAGCGATGCTCCGGATCCGGTGCGAGCGGTGTGAAGACACGCTCAGGAGACCCGAGCGGGGCGTTCCGCCGCGGTACATCGTGCTTACGGAGCCAGTCCCAGAGGTTGATCACCCGCATCCCGTCGATGAGCTCGCCCCGTTCCCGCAGGCGCCGTTCGAGCGCGGGATAGTCCGGGCGGGGGTCGAAGGTCAGCAGCGCGACAGGCGTCCCGCCGATCCGGACGAAGGCTCGCGACCGGTGGAGCATCGAGCTCGTCTGCCCGCCGTAGGTCTCGGGGATGGTCCAGGTCAGCGCGAAGTGGCGCCCCTCCGGAAGCCTCGTCGCATCGCCCCTGCTCACGGTCGCCCGCCATCCCACGTGCGGGAAGCCGGGAGCGGTCGCGGAGCGTGAGCTGGTGGCATGCGGCGAGCGTTTCACCGTCCATGCCCGTGCCGCCCGTGCCGGAAGTCATCACTTCGGCGAGCCGATCGGCACGAAGGAGCTCTACTCGAGTCTCGGGGCCTCGGTGATCAGCCGTTCGATCATCAGCTGGAGCGCCGACTCGTCGGCGAACTCCGATCCGGACACCCGCTCGACGAACAGGCCGACGACCGCGAGATTCATCGCTTTGCTGAGCCGCAGTGCGGTCTCCGCGTCATAGCCGAGTTCGCGGATTTGAGCCGCAAGGAACTCGACGCGTCGCCGCTCCACGTGAAGGAACCGCTCGCCCACCTGGGCGTCCCGGGCTGCCCAGGATCGGATCGCCATCTCGGTCCGGGCGACGTCGACGCCCCGTGAGGTGGCTTCGAGGGACTCCTCGGTGAGCAGTCGCAGCCGTGCAACGGGATCCTCGATCGCCAGCGCGTGAACGATCAGATCGTCCGTGCCCTCCTTCTCCCACAGGGCCAGGACCGCCTCGAGCAGGGCCGGACGGCCGGTGAAGTGCCAGTAGAACGACCCCTTCGACACACCGAGCCGCCGTGCGAGCCCCTCCACAGAGACGGCCTCCACACCGCCTTCTGCCAGGGCCTGCATGGCGGCGTCCACCCAGTCGGTGGGCTTGAGTTTGGTATGTGGCGTCACGGGACCTCCGATCAACTCCATCGCCCGGCAACCGTTTCCGTAGATGACTCGCGAACTGCACCTACCATACGCGTAGGTATGGCGAGACGGCCTCCGCCGGAGGCGTCGTTGAGACCGGTCTTCAGCGCTCACCGATGTCGGAAAGTCGCCATACTGCACCGTATGGAAAAGGCCGGATCTCTGTTACCATACGTATGCGTATGGAAGGGCGGCTGGCAATGAAAACGACCGTTGAGAACCGAGTTCAGGAGACGTCGACTCGTTGGCGGGCGCCTCGCTACTGGCTTTTGGGCGCGGCCGCAGTGAGCTGCTGGGCCCTGTCATACCACCTGGCGGCGGGCCCTGGTGAAGTGCTGGCGCCGCTCTACGCGGCGGACCTGCCGGTGGAGGCGGTGAGCACCGTCGACCTGTTCTTCTATCAGCTGGCGGCCCTGGTGGCGGGTGGTGCGGTCGGAATGGTGGTGGCGGCGTTCCGGACCGAGTGGCGGAAGCCGTTGGCTTGGTTCATCGGAACGCATTACCTCGCGATTTCCGCCGTGAGCCTGGGATTCAGTTTCGCGTGGTTCGGCGACCCATTCGGACTGATCCAATGGGCGGTCTTCTCGCCGCTCGCGCTCATCACCATCCTGGCGGCTCGCTCGACGAAATCCCCCGCGACAGCACGGGACTGACCCGCCGCCCCTGACGGATCCGGGAGATCGTGAGCACCCGCGTGTCAAGAGGATGACGATTGTGACCGGAAAGCCAGTCCGCGTGGTTCTGGTCGACGACCAGACACTGGTGCGCCAGGGGCTTCGGAGCCTGCTGTCACTGACGCCCGAGGTTGAGGTGGTCGGAGAGGCCGCTGACGGGCGCCAGGCGCTCTCCCTTCTGGAACAGCATCAGGTCGATGTGCTGCTGCTCGACCTGCGGCCCGGTCGCGATGGGTTCTCCATCATGCAGGCTCTGCGAGACCGCGGGACCGAGCTGCCCGTACTGGTGCTCACCGCCTTCGACGACGAGCGGATCTTCGTGCAAGCGCTGCAAGCCGGTGCGCGCGGGTACATGCTCAAGGACGTGACGCTCGATCAGCTGGTGAGCGGGGTGCGGTGCCTGGCCATGGGCGGGACCATCCTGCAGCCGGCGGTCACCGAGCGGCTGCTGAGGGCGGCGGTCGAGCGCCCGGAGATAGTCGAGGGTTTCGAGCGGCCCGACCCGCTGAGCCGGCGTGAGCTCGATGTTCTGCGTCTCGCGGCCGCGGGGTCGTCTAACCGGGAGATCGCTCAAGGGCTTCACCTGGCCGAGGGCACGGTGAAGAACCACATGTCCAGCGTGATGCTGAAGCTCGGCGTACGCAGCCGCACGCGTGCCGTGCTTCGGGCGCTCGAGCGGGGGATGCTGTCCGCGTGATCGTGCTCGGCGTCGCCCCGCTCATCGAGATCGGGGCGGCAGCGGGCCGGAATCATGTTCCTCCGACCGGCTGTCGCGCCGGCGGATCACCGCTCGGGCGCGTCGTCTCCGGCCGCCATCGGGGCAGGCGCCGCAGCAGGGTGGCCATCCGCACGGCGCCCTATGCTTGGCAGGCCCAGCGCCGCAAGACCAGCGACACAGAACGCTCCGATGGTGAGGCAGTTGCCAGCGGTGATCGCCGCCTCATATGAATCGATCGAGCCGGGTGTCGCGATCGAGAAGAAGACGATTCCCGCTGTCGCGATTCCCAACGCGGATCCGACTTGCTGGAACATTGAGAACGCGCCGGACGCGGCCCCCGCGTCGTCCTCGGCCACCTCCTCCAAGGCGAGACTCATCAGGGGCACGGCCAGCACGATCATCCCGATTCCGGTGACCACCAGGGGAATTGCGAGCGACCAAAGTCCAAGAGCAGATCCGGCTGTTCCCATCACCCACCCATACCAAGCGAAGCCCGCCGCCTGCAGCAGGGCACCGGTGAGAACACCGATGCGACGCAGCCGTTCGGCCAGCGGTGCAACCCCGGTGGCGAGGAAGGTGCCGAGTGTCAGGGGTGCCATCGCGAGGCCTGCTTCGAGTGCAGTGAAGCCGACCGCATCCTGCACGTAGAGCCCGAACATGAGCACGAAGGTTCCCCACCCGAAGTGGTAGGCGGCCTGCACCAGGGACGCGACCCGGAACCCGCGCAGCCGGAAAAGCCGTGGCGGAAGGGTCGGCGAGCCCCCGATACGGGAAAGGCGTAGCTGGGTTCGCACGAAGAAGATGCCAGCCAGAATGCCGCCGCCGAGCAACAGCCAGACCCACGCCGGCCATCCCGCTCCCGCCGCGACGGTCAATGGAAACACGATCAAGAACACGCTGGCGGCCGCCAGGACGGTGCCCCGGATGTCGAGACGGATTGCAGAGCCGGCGCGTGTGTCAGGCACAAGCCAGACCGCCAGCAGGAACACCAGCACGCCGACGGGCAGGTTGATCGCGAAGATGGCCCGCCATCCGAGCGAGGCGATGTCCGCGGTGACCAGCCAGCCGCCGAGCAGCTGACCTGCCAGCACGCCCACGCCCCCGAGTGCAGTCATGACCCCGAAGATCCTGCCGCGCTCTCCTGGCAGGTACAGGGCTTGCGCCGTCGAGAGTACTTGCGGCACCATCAGCGCGGCCGCGGCACCCTGGAGCACGCGCGCCAGCACGAGGACCGGCCCGGAGAACGCGACTGCTGCACAGCCGGAGGCGCACGTGAACGCAGCGATCCCGATCAGGAAGATCCGCTTCCGGCCGCAGATGTCTCCGAGCCGGCCTCCGCTGACCAAACCGACGGCGAACGCGAGTATGTAGCCGGTCAGCGTCCATTCGAGCTCGGTCGGGGTGGCGCCGAGGTCGCGGCCTATCGAGGGCAGGGCAAGGTTGGTGATCATGGCGTCCATGTGATCCATGAAGAGTGCGGCGATGAGCACCACCATTGCCACCGATCGTCTGTTCATCGTTATCTCCTTATGCGTAAGCCTTACGCATAGTAGCGTAATCATTACGCATACGAATTCGGGAGGTGCAGTGGGCACAGACGGCATGGAGATTCCCCACGTTGTTCGCCTGGCGTGGGGACGAACCGATGGGCGCCAAGCCGGCCGGCAGCCCTCGCTCACCCTGCGGCAGATCCTCGATGCCGCAATCCACCTGGCAGACACCGGCGGCCTCGAGGAATGCTCCATGCCGAAGCTGGCCAGCGACCTCGGGGTGGGAACGATGTCGCTGTACCGATACGTGAGGAACAAGAGCGATCTCATCGTCCTGATGAGAGACACGGCAATCGGACCGTTACCTCCGAGCTCACCTGAACGGGACGACTGGGACGCGGCGCTTCGCTTCTACGCGACCGGAATGGCCTCACGGCTGCTCCTGCACCCATGGGTGCTGGACATACCCGTCTCCGGATTCCCGCAGACGCCCAACGTGCTCTCATGGCTTGAGCTGGGGCTGTCCGCACTTTCGGCGGCCGGCGTCGGGCCGCAACAGCAGCTCGGATTCATGCTCCTCCTCGACGGACACGTCAATTCGACCGCCCGGCTGATTCGCGGCGCCGCGCCTGCGTCCCAGTCGGCGTCTGCGCCACCGAGGGCGTTCATCGATCCGGAGGTCTATCCCGTGCTCACCGATCTCATCGACTCGGGCGCACTCGAGCACGACGATTTCGAGGACTTCGGAATGTCCTTCGGCACGGAGGTGATCATCGGATCGGTTCGCGCGGCGATTCGCTGAGCCCCCGCCGGAGCTCATGACTTCCGGCACGGGCGCCGTCGGTGCGGGTGGTGAAACGCTTGGCGCATGGCCGAACCGACAAGCCGAGTCTCGCCACTTCGCAGCGCGGGAGTGTGGTCCGTGGCGCTGGGTTTGGTGCACATCGCCGCTGTCGGTGCCGTGTACCCCGGCTCCGTGCGCAGTATCCGGGAGGCTGGAGTGATCGGCTCCCTCGACGCGGAACCCGCTCTGGCGGAACGACGAGGCGTCGGCTTCTGGTACGTCACCACTGGTCTGTTCCTCATCGGGCAGGGTGCGATGGTCCGGGAGCACGAGAACGCCCACGGCCGCCCGCCCGCGACCGCAACGCCCCTGCTGCTGCTCATCGGGGCGTGGGGTGCAGCTTTGACCCCGGTGTCCGGGTTCTGGCTGTTCCTGCCCATCGCGTTGCTGGCGCGGCGCGGGCGCCGGTCGCACCGACCCTCCGAGAACGCACCTGGCCGGGAGCGCAATGCAGTTGCCGGAGGATAGCTTCCTCGAGCTGCACCGGTTGCACGAGCGGCAGCTCAACAAGGAGCTCGAGTGGCGCCGCCAGGCGTCGGACGACCCGGGGAGATCGGTCCAGCGGCGGCGGCGCTCCCTGCAGTGGATCACCCGCCGGCTCCGAGACTTGAAGAACCATGCTGTGAGCTTCCGGTCGCGTCGTCAGCGATCTGGCGCGCTTGAGCGGCCCCGCGTCGACCTCTGATCTGCCGCCGCATCAGATCCGGTTCGTCGCCGCCATTCGGGCACGCGTTCGCGGCTCACGGCCAGAGGTGTTCCGCCGTCCACCCTCCGGATCGCCGCGAGAAGCGCAGGCGAGCGTGCCGCCGATCCGCCGAGGCGCGCCAGAACTCGACCGTTCGCGCAGCACAGAGATAGAGGGCCCACTCCGGATCCACGGCGGCGGGATCAGCTTCCAGCACTCGCCTCACGCTTTCCGTCGCGGCGTCGTAGTCCGACGGGTCGACGAGCACCTGGCTCTGCCGTCCGATCAGCGTCGCTTCTCTTGAGGCCAGGGGTCTTGCCAGGAAGTCGCTCGCCGAAGCCCCCGGCGAAGTCGGCAGGACCGGGCCGGACACGCGCACCTGACGGCCGAGGAAGGGCCAGAAGAACGTCAAAGCGGCGAATGGAGAATCCCAGAGGTCGATGCCGGTGGGACTCGACACGTGGGTCGCGAAGTACCAGCCGTCAGCGTCCATGTCTTTGAGGAGTATCACCCGAGCGTTGGGCACATTGTGGCGGCTGGTCGCCAACACGGCGGCATGCGGTGCCGGCTGCCCCGCCTCGATCGCGTCGTCGAGCCAGCGGGCGAAGAGGGCCATCGGGTCGGACACCTGCTCCGAGTGCAGAGCGTCCGGAATCTCCTCCGGGAAGACCGGCAGGCTGCGAAGCCGTGTCCGCAGACTGTCGGCGGTCATCGGGGGCGGCTGGTCACGACGAAGCCTCGACGACGAGCTTCGCCGGCTTCCTGCCGCGGTGCAGGGCGACGATGCCACCGCTGAGGTTGCGGTACCCGACACTGGTGAACCCGGCCGCCCGGATCCAGACGCTCAGGGTCGCTTGATCCGGCCAGTGGGCGATCGACTCGCTCAGATACCGGTACGCCGGCGGGTTCGAGCTGATCCAGCTCACGGCGGGAAACGCGAATCGACGGTACACGCGGTAGCCCGACCGGACCAGGAGTCGGGGAGGGGTGGAGAACTCGCAGATCACGACCCGTCCGCTCGGCTTGAGCACCCGGTACATCTCGGACACCGCAGCGCGCGGATCGGCGATGTTGCGGAGGCTGAAGCTGATGGTGACCGCGTCGAACATGTCGTTCTCGAAGGGCAGCCGCTCGGCGTTCGCCACGTGGAAGTCGACCTCCGCATGCCGCGTTCGGCCGATCTTGATCATCGCCTCGGAGATGTCGACGGCAGTCACCACGGCGCCCGCCTTGCTGAGGGGCGCCGAGCTGGTGCCGGTGCCGGCGGCGACGTCCAGGATCCGCTCGCCGGCTTCCGGCGCGACCGCACGGCTTGTGGCGGCCCGCCAGAGCGGCGCGTTCCCCAACGAGAGGATGGTGTTGGTGCGGTCGTAGCGGCGGGCGACGCCGTCGAACATTCCGGCGATCTCGTCCACTCGCTTGTTCATGTCGGCGCGCATCGGTCCGGGTCATTCCTCTCTCGGCATCCACCTGCGTCCGCGGGATCCGGAACCGGCGCCATCCGCATGCGGTGGCCGGCGTGGTCGCCTCACGGCGACAGTAGAGATGGCCCCGCTCGGGTGCATGTGCCGATCGTCATGATTCGTCGGCCACCGTTGTGGATCGCCCCAGGCGGTGCTCATGACTTTCGGCACACGCGCGGTCGGTGCACGCCTGACACCCTTGGCGCATGCCAGCGACCGCTGCACGACCGTCCGTCGCGAACGTGCGGAGAGCCTGATGCGACTCCCAGACACCGAGCACACCACCCGCCCGTGGCGGATCCACGAGATCGCGCCTGAATTCGAGCTCGAGGACGTGTGGGCGTACCGCACACCCGGCGCGGGGCCAGACGACTTCCCCGCGATCCTCGATGCCCTGCGAACCTCCGGCGGGCTCAACGGAAATCCTCCGGTGGTCCGCTTCCTCTTCGCCGTTCGGTGGAAGCTCGGAGCGCTTCTCGGCTGGGACCGCCCGGAGCAGGGCGTCGTCGGACGAGTCCAGTCTCTGTGCGACCGGGTGCCGCACGACCTGCGCCAGAACCGCGCCGGCGAGACGGTGCCGAACACCCCGTTCACCATGGTGTACGAGCTGCCCGACGAGTGTGTCATCGAGCTCGCGAACAGGACCGTCCACGGCGTCTGCCACCTGGGCTGGGTGGGCACCGGCGGCGGCGAGTACGAATTGCGGATGGCCGTCCTGGTGAAGCCGAACGGATGGTTCGGCCGGGCATACCTGACGGCGATCAAGCCGTTCCGCTACCTGATCGTCTACCCGGCACTGCGCCGGAGGTGGGAACGCGCGTGGCGCGACCGGGCGATTGGAACCGAGTCAGCCAACAGAGACCCGGCGTGACGAACGTCGCCGCACTCGTGCGGCTGCAAGCCGCAACCGGAAGGGGCGGTCGTCGTGGTTGCTGAGTCATCCATCATCAACGTCGTCGTCGTCGCCTTGACGCTGGTGCTCACGCCGGGCCCCAACATGCTCTACCTGGTGTCGAGGACGATGACGCAGGGCCGCCGCGCCGGCTTCATCTCCCTTGCGGGCGTCGGCGCAGGGTACGTGCTGCATCTGATCGCGGCGACGGCAGGACTGGCGGCCGTCTTCGCGGCTGTGCCCGTCGGGTATACCGTGCTCAGGATCATGGGTGCGGCGTTCCTCCTCTACCTCGCCTGGCAGGCGGTCAGGCCGAGGCGAAACGGGGTCGAACCCGCCATGGCCGGGGAGCTCCGAGTGGACCGTCCGGCACGGCTCTTCGCGATGGGCATGGTGACGAACCTGCTGAATCCGAAGATCGCGATCCTCTACGTCTCGATCCTGCCCCATCGACCTCGAACACGGGCCGGTCGCACTGCAGAGCCTCATACTGGGCGGCCTGCAGACGGCGGTCGCGCTTGGCGTCTACGCCGTGATCGTGGCCCTCTCGGCTGCGTTTCGAGGGATGCTCGGAGCTCACCCACGCTGGCTCGCAGCGCAGAGGTGCGTCATGGGAGCGGTCCTCGGAGGCCTTGCCGTATGGATGCTCGCTGACCGGAGCCGGCCGCTGCCGGCATGAGACGAAGCGACCTCCGCATCACCGCGCGGTCACTCGCGCGGTCAGTTGCCGAGGTCAGCGTTCACGATCCTCCGCGCGGTGTGCCGCAGCCAGCAGCAGGCCAGCGGCGACCAGCGGGATGACCCCCTGTCCGATTCCCGGCCCGGAGAGCGCGGCATCGACGGCCGTCCAGATCAGCATCGTCCATGCGATGAACCGCGGAGGGGTGATTCCGCGCCGTGCGAGCCACAGCACCGTCACGCCCATCAGGATGAGCTGCGGACCGAAGCTGTTCACCGTGAGCCAGTAGGCACTCATGGCGGGGCTCATGTTGGCGAGTTCCTCACCCCAGAGCTTTCCGGTTACCCACGTTCCTGCATGCTGTGCCGCGCCCTCCACCGCGAAGGCGCCGACGGTGTGCGCGGCCCCGTAGAGCACCAGAAGGCTCCCGGCCCCCGTGTTCATCCGGTGGCGTCTTCCATGCGGTCGCGCTTCAAGGCGAATCGTCCCGCTGCCGAGGGGGGTGTCCGCCCCTGACCCGGCGAGGCGGTTCCGGTTCCGCCATGCGCGCTCCCACTTGTGGGTCGATGCGGGGTAGAGGATCAAGTAACGGAACGGCTTGATCCGTGCAACAGTCGCTGGCATGCGCCAAGGGTGTCAGGCGCACACCGACCGCGCGTGTGCCGAAAGTCATGACTGCGGAGGTGCCACCGATCGCCGTCACACGCTCTCGCCCCGCACGCCCTCCGCCACGTGGTAGGCCCCAACCTCGACCTCTCCCGTGCGTCGCGGGCGCAGCACCAGCGACACGACGCCGTTCGGCAGGATGATCGACTCGTCAGGTGACGCGGAGAACGTCGCAGGAACACCGCCATCCGCGAACAGTCGCTTGCCGTCGCCGACGTAGACCGGGGCGATCAGGAGCCGGTAGATGTCCACCAGGCCTGCGTCGTGCAGCGTGCGAGCCAGCTGCCAGCTTCCGTGCACCTGCAGCTCTCGACCGCGCTCCTGCTTCAATGTGCGGACGGCGTCGATCGGGTCCCCGCGAAGGACGGTCGTCGGTCCCCAGGCCGCTTCCTCGTCGGTCATCGTGGTGCTGACGACGTACTTCTGCCAATTGTTCAGCGCGGTCGCAACGAGGTCGTCGGGATTCGTGACCTCTGACCAGTACTCTCGCATCATCTCGAACGTGGTCCGGCCGAGAAGGATCGCGTCGGCCTGCCGGTACCAGCCGTCGACCACTGCGTTCGACTCGTCGCTGGTGTGGGGGACGAGCCAGCCGCCTCGATCGAACCCGTGTCGTTCGTCTTCGTCAGGCGAGCCGGGTCCTTGCATGACCATGTCGAGACTGACGAACGTGTTGACGCTGAGCAGCATTGCGATCCTCTCTCTGCCGACGGGCGCCGGCGATTGACGACGCTAGCCACCCGGGTGTCGTTCGTCTTGTACGGGAGCGCCATCCGCGACAGGGAGGAGCGATTTCCTACTCTCCGTCGTCGGGGAGGAACGAGAGGGGGTCGCCCGACTGTGTCGCGACTTCGGTTGCCGTCTTGCCGATGTATCGCTTGAGCGCATGCGCGAGATGCGGCTGATCGAAGTAGCCGAGGTCGTGCGCGACGTCCGCGGGCCGATGCCCCGCTCGGATGCGCGCCGCCGCTCGGTTCACCTGCTCGATGCGGGCTGCGGCGCCCCGCGTCAGCCCGACGCGTGCGAGGTGCCGGCGCTGCCTGCTGCGATCGGAGAACGATCCGAGATCGTCGACCCAGGACGGGTCCCAGTGCAGCAACTTGTCCGCCAGAAGGTCGCGTACCAGCAGTTCGGCATCGTCGAATGCCGGGATCTCGCGTTCCCCGACGAAACGCAGCTGCCCCGCCGGGCTCACCGGGAGGGGGGCGAAACGGTCGATCAGCGACGTCGGCGGGTGCGTGCGCAGGACCACTCCGAGCGCGAAGCGGATGCCGAGGAAGGAACTGTCGGGCGGAACCAGGGCCACCCTGGCAGCCGTCTCAGGCCCTTGAAGGCCCGCATAGGTTCTTCCTCTCGAAGACCACATCACGAGGTCCCAGCGTGACCGCGCCACCGACATCATTCGGCCGGGCGCGTCGCTCCGTGTCCGCCACACCCGTTCCACAAGTGGTGAGTCGGACCTGCGATGCCCGAAGGGAAGTGCGTCGAAGCCGCCTCCGCGCGCCACGGGTGGTGAGCCGCTCGCGGGGGTGCCCGGTGCATCCGCAGGACTCATCGGCGCGGTTCCCCGGTCCCCGATGAGCGGGTGCAGGAGTCTCCTCCTGAACTCGTGTTCACGGTCGCATGCTAGTGCGTGACCGAGCGTCAAGGTCAACCGGATCGATCGGCGCGGGGCATGATCGCGGCGGGCGAGCATGTCGGTCTGCCGACGCTGGGGCTCAGAGCACCCGCGTCACCTCAAGCATCTCGGAACGAGCGATCGCCGTGTCGCGGAGCCACGACAACGCCTGGCGGCCGGGGTCCCGCAGGTAGTTCTGCAGCGACTGGAAATCCCGGATCTCGATGATCTGGATCTCCAGCGGGGCGTCGGCCACGGTCTCGGTCCGCATTCGGCCGAGCACTCGTCCCCCGTGGCGGGGGAGCATCGCAAGCACCGCGTCCTCGTACTCGATCAGCTGCTCTTCGCGACCGGGAACCGCCCACAGCCGAACGTGGAGGGTGAGAGCCATGGCGTCCCTTCGACGTTGTTTCGAGACGAGTGATCCCTGCAGCCCAGCTCGATGATCGGTCGGTCAGGATTCCCCGCCGAGTGGAGGGTGGCCGACGTACTGGTGTGCCTCACGAGCCATCTCCGGCCACAGGTGCCAGTCACTCACCCGCACCCAGTTGCGATTCGTGTGTTCCACGACGTCGAAGGTGGTGGCGACCTCCCGCTCCTGCAACTCCGCGGCGCGGGCTTCAGGCAGCCGCACCACGAGCTCCGCTCCGTCGAGGAACGCGAACAGCCTGCCGCGTACGTGCAGGCCTCCCCGCGCGACTTCGACGTCGAGGTGCTCATCCCGCAGGAGCGTCCGGGTCAGCGCGTCGTAGGCGCTGCGTCGCAGGTCGTCGGCTTGGTCCGTCATCCCCGGTCGCCGGCCTCGAGTGCGTCGACGATCACCGACACAGCGAGGTCGGGGTGCGACATTCCGACCACGTGCGATGCGCCGGCAACTTCCTCCACCCGCTTGGCGCCCGCCCGCTCGGCCATGAAGCGATGCGCCGCCACGGGGATGTTCCGGTCCTGGTCGCCGAACAGGAAGTACGAGGGCAGATTCGTCCAGGCCTGGGTGTCGCCGGACGCCGGCTCGCCAAGTGCACGATCGGTGATGGGCCGTTGGGTCACGGCCATCACGGCGGCCTTCTCCTCGCTCAGGTCGCCGGCGAACTGCTGATGGTACTTCTCCGGAGCGATGTAGGTGTCGTTCGATCCGTCCGCGAGCGGATGGGCCACCAGAGTCTCGGCCAGGCTGCTGCCCGGGAACCTGCCCGAGAGATCGGCGGCGCTCTCGCCCGACTCCGGGGCGAATCCCGCCAGGTAGACCAGGGCGGTGACATTCGGATTGCCGACCGCTGCTTGGGAGATCACCATGCCGCCCCATGAGTGCCCCACCAGGACGAGCGGCCCGTCGAGCTTCGCGAGGACCCGCTTCGTGTAGTCCGAGTCGGCTGCCACGCTTCGCAGCGGGTTGGCGATCGCAAACGCGCGGTAGCCGCGGGCCTGCAATCCGACGATGACGTCGTCGAAACTGGAGGAGTCGGCGTACGCACCGTGCACCAGCACCGCGATCGGCTTGGCTGAACTGTTCATCGCGTGTTCCACTTCAGTTCGGACTGAGCTGGTGCACAGCGGACCGCACACACGTCCAGTCGGTTGGGTGTTGCTCGAACGGGCCTCAGGCCTGATGGAGACCTCAGGTCGCGCATCCGATTGTCCGCTCGTTCTCCGGCCCGCGATAGAGCCGAATGAGCCGTCGGAGATGAACGCCGGATGAACCGGAGCCGATGGAGCTCGGCCCGCCCTGGACTCGGTGCGTCAGTGCAGCGTGACCGTGCCGATCGTCGCCTCGGCGTGAAGAACCGCATCCAGCAGCTGCAGACTCGTGACGGTCACCCCGCTCGCCTTCGTCTCGACCGCCTGCTGCACGTCGATCAGCACGAGCGGATCGTCGTCGCCTCGCTCGATTCGGATGAGCCCGTCCGGGAGTCCGCTGTCGCGGATCGCCTTGTTGACCGGTTCGAGCAGGAACGGCAGCAGCTTGTGGGCCGGCAGGTTCCAGGCGTGAGCGGTGACGACGAACGTCGCGACACCGTCGGTGTACCCGGCAAGTCGCGCCGTGACGGTCACCGTTCCGGCCGCCGCGGCCGCGAGCCGCAGGGCGAATGAGCCGATGGGGATCGCCTCCAGATCGATCTCGGCATGGAGCGTCTCGCCTCGGCAGTCCACCGACCGGAGAACCGCAGGCAGCGGCTTCTCGGCTGTCGCCAGCGAGATCGCTTCGGAGAAGGGCAGAGCGAGATTCATGGGTCCTCCGGTGGGCAATTGCGGTGTCGGGCGCCTTGAGCGTGTTCGGGGATCCAGGCGGCGTCGTCCTGGAATCTCCATTGAAGCGTGAATGCGAGTCGTCGCAGCACCACGCACCCCCCGGATGGGGCGTTCCGGCGCTCGATCCGCGTTGCTAGTGTCCGAACGACAGGGCGCATTCTCCGCCAGTTCCACCCACCCTGGCGGGCCCGGGAGTGCACCTGTCTGCGGTGGCGACACCGGAGCCGTCTTCGGCCGACTCCGATAGGGCGCCGCAGAACCGATGACCCGAACATCGAGTTGCGTCCCGGGCGCACGGTAAGGAACAGCGCATGCCCAAGCGCGTCAGATCCTTCGCTGCCGCCGCGGCCCTCGCCGCCGCCTTCGGCGTCGGCATCCTCGTCGCTCCGCCTCAGGCGGACGCGGCGGACAGCACGATCAGCTTCGCCTTCGCAGGCGACAGCCTCACTGCCGTCAGCACCTCCTGGCTGCACCAGCTGGACGATCCGGCGCTGATCCGCGCCGGCGGCTACGCGAAGAGCGGCTACACGTCGGCCCAGGTGTTCGAGCAGATCGAACCGGTGACCGCTGACGTGCTGGTCATCATGCTCGGCACCAATGACGTTCGGCTGGGCGTCACCCCGAACACGGTTGCCTCGAACCTCGTCAAGATCGTCGCCAAGGTCGGCGCGCCGCGGGTCGTGGTCTCGTACCTGCCGCCGTCCGATGTGACGAACAGCAACGGCATCGACCGGCGGAGCAGGGCGTTCCAGATGAACCAGTATCTCGCCGAGTTCGCCGCGAGGCGGGGCTGGATGATGGTGGACCCCTGGTCGAGCTACCGGCTCGGAACGATGGCGTGGGCCGTTGGAGCGAGCGCGGACCGGGTGCATCCTGTTCGGGCAGTGTCCGGCGCCGTCGCCGACCGGATGGAGCTCTACATGCGGCAGGCGGTTGAGGGGGCATAGCCCGAGCGGTCGCTTCGAGTGCCGGACCTACCGAGGCGGTCCGGCAGCCGGCGACGTATCGTTCTCCTAGGCCGCCGAGGCCGTCCTCCGATTCGCGCTGATCACGAGGGGAAGCGACGTGGATGCCGCCGGAGCCAGCGGACGCCGCAGGAACCGCCTGCGGATGACCCTTGCCGAGGCGCAGGCGATCGAGGAGCGCGAGGGCCGGGGTGAGCTCGACCTCTCCGATCCGGAGATCGCGGCGATGGTCGGGCAGGCGCACCAGCGCATCCAGCGCGATCTGATGTGGGGCGGCGGACCGGGGGAACCGGGCCGCCGTCGCACCTGGTTCGTCGTGCTGGCGATCCTCGTCTTCGCACTCGTCACCGCGGCCGCGTTGCTCATCCCGCTGATGATCAACATCACCTCGCGGTGATCCCCGGACGGCCGGACGCCGCTCCGGCGCCGTCGTTACACTGACCACGTGGAAAGACAGTCGACGATGACGTGTGCCGCTGGATCCGCGCCCGAGACGCTGAGCGCGCGGTCGTGGTGCCACGGCGCCGGCGGCGCCGCATGACCGGCGTCTCACTGCTGACCTACGCCGACCGGTTCGGCGGCGGGATGGCAGGGCTGCGTCAGCTGCTCGACGGTCCGTTCCGTCATTTCGCGGGCGTGCACATCCTCCCCTTCTTCGTGCCCTACGACGGTGCGGACACCGGATTCGATCCCGTCGACCACACCGCGGTCGACCCGCGGCTCGGCTCCTGGGATGACGTCCGCCGGCTCGCGGGCAATCGCGAGGTGACGGCCGATCTGATCGTCAATCACGTCTCCGCTTCGTCGGCCGAGTTCACCGACTGGCTCGCGCGCGGTGAGCAGAGCCCCTACGACGGGATGTTCCTCACCTACGATCGCGTGTTCCCGGACGGCGGGCGCGAGGCGGAGATCACCGCCTTCTACCGACCACGTCCAGGGCTGCCGTTCACGCCGTACCGCGGCGGCGATGGGCGACGACGCCTCGTCTGGACCACCTTCATGCCCACGCAGGTCGACCTCGATGTGAGCCACCCGGCGGCCTGGGACTACCTCCGCGGGGTGCTCACCGCTCTTCGGGACGGCGGCGTGACCACGGTCCGCCTCGACGCGGTCGGCTATGCCGTGAAGACGCCGGGCAGCGACAGCTTCATGACCGAGCACACGCTCGCCTTCGTGCGGGACGTCGCTGACCTCGTCCGGCAGTCCGGCATGCGAGTGCTGGTCGAGGTGCACGCACACTACTCCCAGCAGCTCGCCATCGCCCCGCTCGTGGACCTGGTCTACGACTTCGCCCTTGCGCCGCTGATGCTCCATTCGCTCGGCACCGGCACGGTCGATCGGCTCGCGCACTGGTTCGACATCCGGCCCGTCAACGCGGTGACGGTGCTCGACACCCACGATGGGATCGGCATCATCGACGCCGGACCTGCCGGGGAAACGGCGGGCCTGATCGACCACAGCGAGATGGCGGCGATCTTCGATCGTGCGGCGGAGGCGACGAGCGGGCACTCCCAGCTCGCGTCCGTGATCCCCGCCTGGATGAGCCTGCCGCACCAGATCAACGCCACCTACTTCAGCGTCCTCGGCGGCGAGGTGGACACGTATCTGCTGGCCCGGGCCGTGCAGTTCTTCCTGCCGGGCGAGCCGCAGGTCTACTACGTCGGCCTGCTGGGCGGCCTCGACGACACGGAGCTCTTCGCCCGCACCGGCCAGGGGCGCGACGTCAACCGGCACTTCTACACCGCCGGCGAGATCGAGACTGCGATGGCCAGCGAGGTGACGCGGGGGGTTCTGGAGCTCGTCCGGCTGCGGAGCGCGCATCCGGCATTCGCCGGCGAGTTCGCGTTCCGGGTGCTGACCGGTTCGGCCCTCGAGCTGTCGTGGCGGAACGGTGCCGACTCCGCTGTGCTGGCGGTCGACGTCGCCTCCCGCACCTTCCGGATCGACGCAACCGGCATGCCGCCGATGTCGCGGCCCGCCCGCACGGAGTCCTGACCTGCCGCTGCCCGCGGGTCGTGTCACCCGGTCGGCTGAACCCGCACCGTGGTCCTGCTCAGCCTGCGCCGAGCCATCAGCAGGGCGCCCGCAATCACCAGCGCCGCCCCAAGGACCGGGCGCAACCATGCCAGGTGCGGGTCGAGCGCGACGCGGAGCGTGCCGACGAACGGCACGGAATACCACGCCACTCCGGCCACCTGTTCCTCGACGACCGGAACCGGGTCTGCTGCGGCGTTGGCGTCGCCCTTGGTGAGAAAGGCGACCCGTCCGTCCGACCCGGAGATCACCCCGAGCACCCGATGCGTGACGACCGCCGGCTCGCCGGGTCGGGGATGGTATGTGATCACGTCGCCCACTCGGACCTCCTCCGCCACCGCGGGTCGCACGACGACCACGCTCCCCGCAGGCAGCGCCGGCGCCATCGACCCGGTCAGCACGGTGAGCGCAGTGGCACCCGTTGCGGCGGGCACGACTCCGATGAGGGCGGCGATACCGCCGAGCAGCAACGCCATGCCCAGCACGATGCCCCGTCGTACCGACGGCCACACCTGAACCTCGGTGCGCCGCGAGCCGGCGGAATGGGCGTCGCGCCCACCGCGGGTCACCGCGCCACCGATTGCGTTGCCGTCGCCGTGGCGGTGCTCCGCCAGCCGGTGCCGGGCACGTCCAAGGTGGCCGTGAGCGACGGGGTGATCGACATCGCCGTGCTCGGAAGATCCTTGCGTTCGATCTCCGTCCGGATGCAGTAGGCGACGATCGCGCCCGGCTCCAGCCGGCCTGTCATCGACGGTGTGCCGGTCCACCGGCCGGTCCAGGGGGCGACCGGATTGGCGTTCCGGGTGCACTGGGACTGGCTGGTCACGTTCCAGACCGTCACGTCCACGACGGAGGTCAGGACCTGCGAGCTGCCGGCGCCGAGCGTGACGGCGGTGCTTAAGTCAGCCGCGACGTCCCCGGTGTTCCGGAGCTGCACGTACGCGGTCTGGCTGGCGTTGTTCCGCGCGAAGACGTGCGTCAGATCGGAGAACCCCGTGAGCTCCGCGGTCGCTGCGCCGGCGGTGATCACCGGGCTGTCGAGCGCGGCGGCGCGGCTCCAATTGGCGGAGGTCCCCGGTCCCACCGCGCAGAGCGCGATCGTGGCGACGACCAGCCAGACAGGCGTCTTCAGGCGTGCTGCGGGAGCATGGGCCGCGGAAGGGCGCGGCGGACGACTGGAACGGTGCAACATGACGTGCTCATCTCGATTCGGGTTCGCGATGGTGATTGATGGTGCGGCTTCGGGCGCCGCCCAGACGGCTCAGACGAGCTGGGTGAGCGTGAACGTGACCTGCCCGAGATCGAGGGTGCCGCGCTGACCGGCGGTGGCGCTCGCCGGGAAGTGGACGGTCAGCTTCACGTCGACCGTCGCCGTGCCGGCATTGAACCGGAGGGTCGACCCGTCGACGACGGCCGATGGAGAGGTGGCCGACAGGTTCGTCGTCACCAGCGGAGCGAGGATGCCGGTCCCTGTGAGCGAGGAGTGCCCGAGTACGGCCTGGAGTCCGTCGCCGACGACTGACACCGTGAGGGTGCGGGTGAATTCGATCGTCGAGCCGGGCACGATCCGGTACGTGATGGGATCGATGAGCGTCCCATCGGACTCACGCCAGACGCCGTCGGCGTTCGGGATGACGGAGAGATCGCCGGCGGTGATGGTCTTCGCCGGGACGACGGTCTCAGTGTCGTTCCAGAGCGCGAAGGTGCTTCCTCCGCCGAGGAGCAGCACGAGGCCGGTGGCGCAGACGATCGCGCCGCTGAGGAGGGTCTTCAAAGCGGTATTCCTTAGTTCGGGTCTTGGGGAGCCTCGAGCTCTCGGGTAGAGCATCGAGGCGAATACAGGTTCCCCGCGACCAAGCCTGCCGTGTCCGCAATACGGGGGACAAGCGGTGCCGTGGACCCAATCCGGGGGAGCCCCGAAGGGGGGGGGCTCTATACGGGCTCGCCGAGATCGCGGATGATCCGCTCGATCTCCGCGAGTGCGTACTCGGCGAACTGCCGCTCGGCCGCCTCCGCGGAAGGATCGGTCCCCTCGAGGTCGCCGAGCACGATGATGTTCTCGTCGTTGAGGGTCGTCGCCGGCTCGGTGTAGTTGAAGCTGCCGGCGATCACCAGGCGCCGGTCGATCACCATCAGCTTGTGGTGCAGCTTCCGCACGCCGGTGCCCTTGCGATTCTGGAACAGCTCGACGCCGGCGGCCTTCAGCGTGCCGGTCGCGGCCCATTTCTGTGCGCCCTGATCTCGGTCGAGCACACCGCGGAGCCGGGGCAGCAGCGGCTTCAGCCGTGCCATCGTGTCGTCGATGCCCGATGAGGTCGCGAAGGTGAACATCGCGAACTCGATGCTCGACTTCGCCTTGAGCATCTGCTTCATGATCTCCATCTCCGGGCCGTGCCGGGGAGCGAAGAGCGGCTTCACGCGGAGATGACCCAGCCGGAACTCGCGCGGGCGAGGCTCGACCCGCTCGTGGAGTGCGCCGAAGGTGCCCGAGCGCATCCGTGAGAACTCGGCCTGATACTGGGCGGCGGCCCGGTCACCGTGCAGAACGAGCACGTGGTTGAGGTTGCCGGCCCGAATCCCCCGGGCTCCCGATTGGGGCATCGCGCCGGTGTCGATGCGGGTGAAGTTGGTGGAGCCGGTCAACACCGCTGCCGTCGGCCTGCCCTTGTCTCGGACTATGAACTTCTGGTGGAAGATGTTCGGGTTGAGGTCGGTGATCAGGTCGACGTCCGCCCGCTGCAGCGCTGCCTGGATGCGCCGATTCTCTTCGTGCGCACCCTTCAGCTCCCATGGGTCCTGTCTTGGCCGGTGCTCGCCGAGATAGTCGCCCTCGAGGATGGCGCGGACCCGGACGCCCGACCTTCTGGCTCCGATGATTGCCTCGGCGATCGCGGGGGAGTCCAGCTCCTGCACGGCGATTGCGAGGCTGTGCCGGGCGCCGAGGATGAACTCGAGGATCGCCGCCTCGAGGTCGTCGGGGCCACCCAGCCGCGACGGGCCCAGGTGCAGTTCGACACCGTCACGCGAGATTGGCATTGCCGCCTCCGAGTGCATGGTGCCGGGTCAGCGACCGGATCGACAGAGGCGAATGGTCCCAGCCTCGCTGGGAGCCGACCGGGTCGGATCAGATGTCGAGCCACTGGGTCGGGTCGAGCCAGAAGAACTCGCCGCCGCCCTGCTCCACCATCGCCTGGATCCGGCCGTACGCCATGTTCTTGCCGATCACCGAGTAGCCCATCTCGTGCACCGGGAACGCGCGAGCGGGCTTCACCTCGGCCACGTAGTCCATGACCTCGGAGATCTTCATCCACGGGGCGCCGGACGGCACGGCAAGCGTCGGAACCGGGACTGGCGGCACCGTAAACGCGTCGCCCGGGTAGAAGAGCTCGTCGTTGACCATCACACCCACGTTGTCGACGACGGGAACGGACGAGTGGATGACGGCGTGCTGGGAGCCGAAGAAGCGCAGCGAGAACGGTCCGACGGTCGTCGAGGCGCCCGCCGCCGACTCGGTGAACGCGAAGTCGGGGGGTGCTGCGCGCGCAACACCGGGCGGGCCGAACAGCCGTGCGTCGGGAGTCCGCTCGAGGATGCGCTGCAGATGCTCCGGCGTCCAGTGGTCCGGATGCTCGTGCGTGATCACGATGGCCGCGACGTTGGGCACGTCGATGAGCGGGGTCGTGAACGAGCCGGGATCGATGACGAGCTGCGTCCCGGCGACTTCCACGACGAGGCAGGAGTGCTCGTGCTTGGTGACTCTCATGCTCCGCAGGGTATCGCGGCCCTCTTGCGAAAGATACCCCCCAGGGGTATACTTCCGGGTGTGATTCCAGACATCAAGAAGCGCGCGCTCCACCGTGCCCGCATCATCGAGGGGCAGATGCGGGGCCTCGAGAAGATGATCGAGAACGAGGACTACTGCGTCGACGTCATCACGCAGTCCCTCGCGATTCAGAAGTCCCTGCGGAGCCTGAACAAGCTCGTTGTGGAGAACCACCTGCGCACCCACGTGAGCGAGATGTTCGAGGAGGGCGGCGAGCGGCAGGATGCCGCTGTCGCCGAGCTGCTGAACATCTTCGAGCTGAAGAACAACCGAGGAGAGTGACGGATGCCCAAGCCGGCTGATTCTGCTGGGACCGACCCGGAGCTCGTCGCACCCGAAGCGGCCGAGCAGGACGTCGTCGAGGCGGCCGCGCACGGCCATGCTCTGCATGATCGTTCCGGACACGAGGCCCACGACTCAGGCGAAGCGGAGCGCCACGACGAGCACGGCTCAGATCACCACGCTCACCACCGTCGAGAGTCCAACGTGCACGTCAACCGGCGGCAGCGCCAGCACGGCGCTGCACCGCACGACCAGCACGAGCACGACGAGCACGACCACAAGGAACACGAACACGCGGAACACGGCCACGCCCAACACGGGCTCGAGCACGCCCACGAGCCGGAGCGGCACGGCGGCGAGCCTGAGCACGCCCACGAGGAGCACGGTGATGCGGCGCACCATGCCCATGACCACGGCGCGCATGACCATGGCGCGCACGCGGGGCACGGCGAGCACGCCGGCCACGGGGACCACTCGCACCACGACCCCGCGCAGTTCAAGCGCAAATTCTGGCTGAGCCTCCTGCTGACCTTCCCGACCCTGGTCTTCTCGACGGGGCTGCAGGACATCCTGGGCCTCGACGGCCCCAGGTTCCCCGGCAGTGAGTGGCTCCCCGCGATCTTCGGCATCGCCCTGTTCTTCTATGGCGGCCTGGTGTTCCTGCAGGGTGCCATGCACGAGCTGCGCGCGAAGCAGCCAGGGATGATGACGCTGATCTCGCTCGCGATCGTCGTGGCCTTCGGCTACAGCCTCGCCGTCACCCTCGGCCTGCCCGGCATGGACTTCTGGTGGGAGCTCGCGACGCTGATCACCATCATGCTGCTGGGCCACTGGATCGAGATGTCCGCCGTGATGGGCGCGCAGGACGCGCTCGGCGAACTGGCGAAGCTGCTGCCGGACGAGGCGGAGCTCGTGCACGGTGACCACATTCAGACCGTGCCGGTCTCGTCCCTGAAGCCGGGCGACTCCGTGATCGTCCGCCCTGGCGCCGCGATCCCGGCCGACGGGCAGGTCGTCGAGGGCAGGTCCGACGTCAACGAGGCCCTGCTGACGGGGGAGTCCCGCGCCGTCACGAAAGCCGATGGGGACCCCGTGATCGCCGGCAGCGTCAACGGCTCGGGGTCGCTCACCATCCGGGTCACCCGAACCGGCGAGGAGACGGCGCTCGCCGGAGTGATGAAGCTCGTCGCGGATGCGCAAGCCAGCAAGTCCGGCGCCCAGCTGCTCGCCGACCGGGCGGCCGCGCTCCTCTTCTATGTCGCCCTCGCCGCCGCGGTGATCACCGCCATCGCGTGGACGGTGCTGCGCCCCGACGACCCGGCGTTCACCCTCGAGCGGATGGTGACCGTGCTGGTCATCGCCTGCCCGCACGCCCTTGGCCTCGCAATCCCGCTGGTGGCACAGATCTCCACAGCGCTGGGCGCCCGGAGAGGGCTGCTGGTGCGGGACCGCGCCGCGATCGAGACGGCCCGCCGGATCGACGTCGTGCTGTTCGACAAGACCGGCACGCTGACCGAGGGGCGGCAGGGTGTCGCGTCGATCGTCGCGGTCGAGGGGGAGGACGAGTCGGAGGTGCTTCGTCTCGCCGCCGCGGTCGAGAACCGCTCCGAGCATCCGATCGGCAAGGCCATCGTGACGTCCGCCCGCGAGCGTGGCCTGAAGCTCGCCAGGGTGAAGGAGTTCGCGGCGCACGGCGGCCGTGGGGCGGAGGCCATGGTCGACGGGCGGAGGATCGCCGTCGGCAGCAGCCGGCTCGCGACCGAACGCGGCCTCCAGATCCCGTCAGAGCTGGTGCTCGCGACCCGCGAGTCCGCGACCGCCGGGCACACCGTGGTCTACGTGTTCGAGGGCGAACGGGTGCTCGCGATGGTGGCGCTCGCCGATGTGGTCCGCCCGGAGTCCGCCGAGGCGGTCGAACGGCTGAAGCGCTCGGGCGTGCGGGTGGCGATGCTCACCGGCGACTCGCGCGAGGTGGCCAACTGGGTGGCAGGCAGGCTCGGCATCACCGAGGTGTTCGCCGAGGTGCTGCCGGATCAGAAGGCGGATGTCGTGAAGCGGCTGCAGGCGGGCGGCACCAAGGTGGCGATGGTCGGGGACGGCGTCAACGACGCCCCGGCGCTCGCCCAGGCCGACGTCGGCATCGCGATCGGCGCCGGCACGGATGTGGCGATCGAGTCCGCGGGCATCGTGCTGGCGGCGAGCGATCCGCGGGCCGTCGTCGATGCGTTCACCCTCTCGAAGGCCACCTACCGCAAGATGCTGCAGAACCTGTTCTGGGCGACCGGCTACAACGCGATCGGCATCCCGCTCGCCGCGGGCGTGCTGGCCGGCGCCGGCATGCTGCTCTCACCGGCGCTCGGCGCGGTGTTCATGTCGCTCTCCACCATCGTGGTGGCGGTGAACGCGCAGCTGCTGCGACGGGTGAAGCTCGGCGCCTGATCGCGCCTCTATCGGAGACGTGCCGCGATAGTTCCCGTTCCGGCCTATTGCGCCCGGCGGAACGGGTGCACTAAGCCGGAACGGGAACACTCGGCACGGAGCACCAGGAGGCGCGATGCGATTCATCGCAACCATCGAGCAGGCCGGCAGAACGGCCACCGGCATTCCGGTGCCCGAGGAGGTGCTCGAAGGGCTCGGCGGCGGCCGCAAGCCGGCAGTGAAGGTGGTGCTCAACCAGTCCTTCGAGTACCGCACCACGGTCGGCTCGATGGGCGGGCGCCCGATGCTGTCATTGAGTGCAGAGCGTCGCACCGCGGCCGGGGTCGCCGGTGGCGAGCGCGTGGACGTGGAGCTCACCCTCGACGCCGAGCCGCGCACGATCGAGGTTCCCGACGACTTCGCGGCGGCGCTGGAACAAGACGCCGTGGCCAAGGCGGCGTTCGAGCGGCTCGCGCCGAGCCACAGGCGCGCGCACGTCGACGCCATCACCGGCGCGAAGGCGGCCGACACCCGGCAACGCCGAATCGACGCCGCCCTGGCGAAACTCCGCGGCTGACCATGCAGCGGACGGACGCCGGCTCATTCGCCGTCGTCCTGCTCGCCGAAGAACGCATGGAGTCGGGGAGCCAGCCGTTCAGCCGGGACGTCGTGACCGACTCCTTCGATGAGTTCGAATCGACCGCGCGGCGCGAGGGCAGCGATTCTCTCGCTTCCGTGCCGGAGGAAGCCCGGGCTTTCGCCACCGGCGAGGCCGAGGACCGGCACATCGAGGGATCCGGCCAAGCTCGCGGGCACGCCGCCCCCGACCAGGAGGTCGTCGTACCGAAGGGTCGGGGCGATCGCGGTCATTGCGGGCCACCCGGCGGAGGTGCGGATATGCTTTATCGCCGGCTCAGGTGTGCCGACGCGACGAAGGAACGCCGCGACGGCAGCGTCGCGATCGTCGGTCGCGAGCGCGGTCGTCAGCTCTTCGGTGTAGGCAGCTGCAGCCGGCAGGGCGGGCGCAGGCATGAATGGGACGTCGAACACGGCGACGTGCGAGACGGAGTTGCCGAGCGCGGTGGCGGTGTGGAGCGCGACCGCACCACCCGATGACATGCCGAAGATCTGCACCGGCCCGCCGACCCGGGCGACGAGCGCGGCGACATCCTCCACTTCGCGTGCGAGCGCATACGGTGGCGTGTCCCCGCTCTCGCCGCGCCCGCGTCGATCGTAGAGAAGCACGGTGTGATCGGACCGGAGCTGTTCTGCGATCGCCCGCATCGGGCCGAAGCCGCGGAAGCACATCGCACCGTCCACCAGGATGACGGGAGACCCGGTTCCTGCGGTTTCGAATGCGATGGCGGTGCCGTCGCGGGATGTCACGGTGGGCATGGTGCCCCCTCTCAGTCGGTTCGGGAATGGCTTCGTGAACGGAGCAGATCGACCAGGAGATCCAGCGCTGCGGAGAAGCCTCGCTCGATGCCCATCGCGAGGGCACGGTCTCGCTCCAGCACGGAGGAGTACCGGATGGTCACGGTGAGTGTGGTGTCCGAGCCGTCCGGTTCGAGCCCGACGGTCACGTCGGCGGCCGGCCGGTCGTGGGTGATGCGTCCGTCGGGACCAGATGCCGTCTCGAAGTAGCGCAGCCGGCGCGGCGGGTCGATCTCGCGGTAGACAGAACGTGCCCAGATCTCCCGGCCGGTTCGGAGGCAGCGGAGCTGGTAGTGCCAGACCCCGCCGGGGCGGAAATCCAGCGTGCACGTCACCATCGGGCACTCGGGCGGTCCCCACCAGCTCATCAGGTCGTCGGCGTTCGAGAGGGCGGCGAAGACGGTGTCAGTGGAGGCGGGCAACCGGCGGGTGAGGATGAGGCCCTGGTCCGTCCGCGAGATGGAGGTGGCGTGCGTCACCGTGCCTCCTTTGACCGGAGGTGGGTTTCGAGGCGATCCAGGCTGCCGGGCCACAGCTGCGCGTAGTGATCGAGCCACTGCTGCAGTCGTTCGAATGCGATCGCCTCGAGCCGGCAGCGGCGCCACTGCGCCTCGCGCTGCCGGGAGACCAGTCCCGCGTGTTCCAGCACGGTCAGGTGCTTCGAAACCGATGGGGCTCCGATATCGAGTCCGTGCGCGAGCTCGGACACCGTCTGCTCGCGGTCCCGGAGACGCTCGATGATCCGTCGACGGGTCGGGTCGGCCAGCGCGACGAAGAGGGGGCCGAGCGGATCCGGATCCTCGCGATTTCCGATCGCGGAAATTTCCATGTGAGGAAAATACGCGCGGAATGCCGCCGGGTCAAGTGCTGCAGGCGCACCGGCGGCGCCCGCAGCGCCGAAGCGCTGACTGAATTCACGAGGTCCGGTGATCTGCGGCGAAACGCCCCCGACTCGGGTGACGTCCGGCGACTCGCGGGTGGCGGAGCCGCCATAATCGGCTGGTGACCACGTCGACGGCGACCAAGCGGCTCGTCGTCGCGATCAACCCGACCGCATCCTTCGGCAAGGGCCGGGAGGTGGGCCCTGCCGCCGTTGCCGAGCTCCGCCGGCTCGGGCACGAGGTCGTCTCCCTCAGTGAATCGGACTTCCCGAGCCTCGTCGACGCGGCCACGCGGGCGCTCGCCGACGGGCCGGATGCGCTGGTCGTGGTGGGCGGCGACGGCATGGTGAACCTCGGCGTGAATCTCGTGGCTGAGACGGCCACACCGCTCGGCATCATCCCGTCCGGCACCGGAAACGACATGGCGCGCGGGCTCGGCATCCCGATCGGCGACACCGCGGAGGCGGTGCGCGTGGTCGAGCGGGCGCTCACGCGGGAGCCGCGGGTCATCGACGCCGGCCGCGTCACCTCCGCGGCAGGCGTCCGCTGGTTCGCCTGCGTGCTCTCCGCAGGCTTCGACTCGGTGGTGACCGAGCGCGCCAACCGGATGCGGAGGCCCCGCGGTCGTGCCCGGTACACGATCGCGTTGCTCCTGGAGCTCGCCCGCCTGCGGCCGGTCGTCTACCGCATCACCGTGGACGGCGTCGAGATGCAGGAGCGCGCCTTGCTCGCCTGCGTCGGCAACAACGTCTCCTTCGGCGGCGGGATGCGGGTGACCCCGGACGCGGTGCTCGACGACGGACTCCTCGACGCGCTCGTCGTGCGGCCGCTGTCCCGCATCCAGTTCCTCAGGATCTTCCCCCGCGTCTTCCGGGGCGAGCACATCACCGATCCGCGCGTCTCCATCGTGCGCGGCCGCCGCATCGGCATCGAAGCGGATGGGATGGTCGCATACGGCGACGGGGAGCGCTTCGGTCCGTTGCCGGTGGACATCGAATGCGTCCCCGGGGCGCTGCGCGTCCTCGCCTGATCGAGGAAACGGGGGCTTCCGCCGGCGTCGTGTCGCGTCGACAATATGGGTGCGGCGACGGTGAAGGAGAATGGTCGTGAAGAGGTCGGTTCTGACGGCAATGGTGGCGCTCGGCGTGGGCGCTGTCGGTTGTGCATCTCCGGGTACCCCCTCGGCCGCCCCGCCGACCCCGACGGCGGAGGAGCCGACTCCCACACCGACCCCCACGCCCACAGAGCAGTCGGAGCCCGAGGCGGAGCGGATCATCGTCGGTGCGGAAGAGATCCTCGTGCTGGCAGCCGACGGATCGGAGCTCGCTGCCTACGACTACTTCCAGAACACGTCCGAGCTCATCGCCGGTTTCACCGAACTGTTCGGTGCACCACCCGTTGACACCGCCTTCGACGGCGACACTCACGCGCCACCCGGTATCGAGCGGAACTGGGATGGCTTCGCGATCCTCGACGACGAGCGCGAGCCCACCCCGCCGCACACCCCGAATCACCTCGTCGACGTCACCACAACGGAGGTGAACGGCATCACGGTCGAGACCGCCGATGGCTTCGCCGTTGGGACGCCCGCCGCAGAGGCACTTGCAGCACCCGATGCGGAACCAGTGAACTCGGAGACCGGGCAGGTCGTTCAGGTCGACGCCGTGCCGCTGGACTTCGACGACCCGATCTGCCCGGAGAGCGGATGCACCCTCTCCGTCCGGCTGTTCACCGACGAGTCGGGGGAGACGCTCGCACGGATCCTCGCGCCGACCCCCAACTTCGGGCCGTGATCGGCGGCTAGTCCCTGAGCAGGTCCGCCGGCAGGGTCGCGACGAGGGCCCGCAGCTCCTCCTTGGACGCCTCCCCGGCCGGCATGTCGAGCGGCAGGTCTACGTCTTTCGACTCGCCCTCGTACCGCAGCCGCACGGACACCGACCCCGGCCAGTAGGTGTACGCGCTGTCCTCGAACACACTCGTCGTGCCGTAGACGCCGAACTTCTGCAGCGCGGTGCGGCGGATGGCGGAGATGTCGACGTTCGCAACGTCCTGCCGGAGCCGGCCGTTGATGTTCGCCCGCACCAGGAGCTCATCCGTGAACACGATCAGACGCGCGGCGAACTTCGCCTCATCGGTGACGTACGCGCCAGTGAGCAGGCGAACGCTCCCGTCCCCGAGGGTGAGGACGAGGCCGGTGAGCATCTGCCCGTACCAGTACGGCGCTCGCCCGCCCACGACCGGCGCCCAGCTCCGGAGCGCGCGGAGGCGTGTGTTGAGGTCGTGGGCGATCGCGGCATCAGCTCCCGACAGGTCGACCACGGATCGATTCTTCGGTTTGGCGAGGGGTGCCCGCCATGGCTCCCTGTGAATAGTCAGCGTTCCCGGGCAGTCACTCCGGGCTGACCGTCGCGAGCTGCCGCTCGGCTGACCGACGACCCAACCGCACTTTGCCGCTCGTCCTGAGGGCGACGAAGCCGCTCGCGGCGAGGAACACCAGCTGGATGACGGTGCGGAGCACCAATGGGGTGTCGGGCGCCGCCGGGTGGTCGACGGTGGTCGCAGCGAGGACGTTGGCCGGGAAGACGGCGATCAGGTACAGGAAGGCGACGATCGCGGCCCACCGCCGGCTGCGTGCCCAGAGCAGCGCGCCCGCCAGAGCGATCTCGAAAACTCCAGACGCCGCGACGACCAGCGCGGGGAACGGCACGAACGGTGGGACGATCGCCTCCAGCCCCGAGCGGAGCGGCTCCGCGAAATGGCCGACCGAGGCGAAGAGGAACATCGCCGCGAGCCCGTAGGCCGTCGCACGCGCGAAGCGGGTGCCGGGGTCCACGCTGCGCCGGGAGAAGACCGCCGAAGCCAGGTACGAGGCGAGCGTCACGCTGATCAGAACGATCAGGGGAAGCATCAGAACTCCAATCTATCCAGTGTCAAGATGCTTCAGGATAGACAGGTGATCTGACCACTGTCAAGATGGGGGTGTGAAACCGTATCATCGTGGCAATCTCGACCAGCAGCTCCTGACGACCGCGCGAGCGCTCCTCGAGGAGGCGCCGTCGACGATCTCGCTCCGGGAGGTTGCGCGGCGGACCGACGTCTCCCATGCGGCCGCTGCGCATCACTTCAAGGACAAGCGCGGATTGCTCACCGCGCTCGCGGCGTACGGGTTCCGGTTGCTCGCCGAGGCGCTCGCGGAGGCGGGGGACGATTTCCTGGAAGTGGCCGTCGAGTACGTGAAGTTCGCGACCGGGAATCCCGGGCTGTATTCCCTCATGTTCGATCCCAGATCGGTGGACGGCCGGGACCCCGCCCTCGCGGAGGCACGGGCGGAGGCGGGCAGACCGTTGCAAGCGGGGATCGGGCGGATACGGGATGTGCCGGCGGCACAGGATCCCCGGGCGGCAACGCTGGCGGCGTTCGCGCTGGTGCACGGGTTCGCCACCCTGCAGATCACCGGGTACCTCGAGGTGGAGCAACCAGCGGAGGAGATGACTCGCCGGCTCGGGCGGATGCTCTTCCGCGAGGTGTCGGCGCCGTGACGGAGGGTGGCGGTGAGCCGGCGCATCGCCCGCTCACCGCCCCTCAAGCCGTCAGGGACCGGCCGAGATCAGCTCCTGGATCTCGCCGCGGTGGAGTGCGAGATACACGGCGTTCCGCAGGTCGTTCGCCTCTCGGTCGGTGAGGGTGCGCGAAAGCGGCCGAAGGGTGAGGCGCACCAGGACGTTCGCCTGATCCTCCCGGAGCCGGAGGCGCTCCCGCGCTGCGGGCGGGAGCTCACCGTATTGGGTGGTCGCGAGGACGACCACCGACTCGAGGTCATCGCACCGGTCGCCGAGCGCTGCCCGCGCCCGATCGCCGAGTGTCTCGTCGTCCTCATCGCGATCCACGACGATCGAGATGTCTCGCCGCACCGGAGGCATCGAGGAGATCGGCTTCCATGCGGACAAGTCCTGGAGTTGGGCGGCGGCGCGGGGGTCGCGTGAGCGAAGGAGCCGGATGTCGGCAATGCCCTTCCGCAGCATGAGTGCTCGGTCCAGTCCCATGCCGAGGGCCAACCCGGACCAGCGCTCGGGATCGAGCCCGGACTGCCGCAGCAGCCACTCGGGGACGAGGCCGCATTCCGCCAGCTCGAGCCATTCCCCACCGACCTCGACGTCGACCTGCCTGCCGTCGGCGGTATACGGATGCACCGCCGGCACCGCCCGCCAGTTCGCACCGGGCAGCACCGAATCCACGACCAGCCCGATCATCTCCTGGAGGTCTGATCGGGTCATCCGGGACACCGATGTGATCCTCCACAGGTCCAGCTGGTGGGGCGTGCCCACGTGCGTGCGGTCGATGGCGTCGCGCCGATGCACGATCCCGGGAACGACCAGCAGCATGTCGGCCGACGCTTCGTTGTCGACCCGCTCCAGAGCGGCCGGGATCGATGCAGAGGTGTGAGACCTGAGCATCACCGTGGGGCTGACGTAGTGGGAGTAGCGCTGGTCGCGCGCTACGGCTGCCGTGTCGAACCCGAGCCGGTCGTAGTTGTCGGTCACCGCGACCAGTGGGCTGTCGCGGATCACGGTGGCAGGGATGCGCCAGGTCGCCGTCAATCGGGCGGCGACCGCATCGAGGATCAGTTGAATCGCATGGGCGCCCTGTGCGGGATCGGACAGATCCCTCGTCTCGAGGGCTGCGAGAAGTTGTGCGTTGGAAAGGTATGTGGGCATGGTGGTCCTTCGTTCGGAAGCGGTCGGGAGAACCCCTCGACCGTTCCGCCGTTGGACCTACGTGCAGACGAGAAGGCCCTCACGACCGGGTACCGGTCGAGGGCCAGAAAATCGCAGCACGCGCATGGGGGGATTCTAGCCTCACCAGCGTGTCACCGGTCGCGATCGTGGCCGACGATGTCATGCCGCGACCGCGTCGATCTCGGAGTGCCGCAGCCCGAGGGTCGATGCGACATCTTGGTTCATCACCTTTCCGTCGTGCGTGTTGAGCCCGCGCGCGAGGGCCGCATCCGCGGCGACCGCCGCTCTCCAGCCGAGGTCTGCGAGGTTCAGCACGTATGGCAGCGTCGCGTTGGTGAGTGCACGCGTGGACGACTCGGGGACCGCTCCGGGCATGTTCGCCACGCAGTAGTAGACGGCGTTGTGCACTGCGAACGTGGGGTTCTCATGGGTGGTGGGCCGCGATCCCTCGAAGCATCCGCCCTGATCGATGGCGATATCGACGAGCACGGCTCCAGGCTTCATCGAGGCCACCATGTCGTCCGTGACCAGCTTGGGGGCGGCCGCCCCTGGGATCAGCACGGAGCCGATCACGAGGTCGGCGGCCTCGACCTGGGCCGCGATCTCATGGTGGGAGGAGTGGCGCGTCGAGATGCTGGTGCCAAACTGTGCCTCCAGCTGTCGAAGGCGCTGCAGCGAGAGGTCGATCACGGTCACGTCGGCGCCAAGCCCGACGGCGTTCCGGGCGGCGTGCTCCCCGGCGACGCCGCCGCCGATCACGACGACCTTCGCGCGGCGAACCCCGGGCACCCCGCCGAGCAGCACGCCCCTGCCGCCGGACGCGCGCATGAGGTGGTATGCCCCGACCTGCACGGACAGCCGGCCGGCCACCTCGCTCATCGGGGCGAGCAGCGGCAGGCTGCGGTCCGCGAGCTGAACCGTCTCGTACGCGATCGCGGTGGTGCCGGCGTGGAGGAGCGCCTCGGTGCAGGCGCGCGATGCGGCGAGGTGCAAGTAGGTGAAGAGCACCTGGCCGGAGCGCAGGAGGGAGTACTCCGATTCGACCGGCTCCTTGACCTTGAGGAGCAACTCGGCACTGTCCCAGACGTCGATGGCTGTCGGCACGATGCCGGCTCCCGCCGACCGATACTCGTCGTCACTGATGCGCGAGCCTGCTCCCGCGCCGGATTGCACGATCACCGTGTGACCCCGCCTGGTCAGCATGTCGACCCCGGCGGGAGTGATCGCCACCCTGTGCTCGCTGTTCTTGACCTCGGTCGGAATTCCAACTCGCATGCCCGGCTCCATCTACATCGTTGTTGAGTGATGTCAACTATGGAGAAAAGACCGAGCTCTTGCCACGATGCCGAATAATCTGCAAGCATCGGAGATACTGCCGCACGTACGACGACGCTTTGCGCAGTGGAGCCCGCGGCGAGTGGAGGATCTTCAGTGACGGTGACCGACGCGCTCGACCTGCGGATCCTCGACGTGCTGAAGACACAGGGGCGGATCTCGAACAGCCAGCTCGCCGCCAAGCTCGACGTCGCACCGTCGACGACGCACCTTCGGGTCCGCGGTCTGGTGGAGCGCGGTGTCATCACCGGGTTCTTGGCGAGCATCGACCAGGAACAGGTGGGAATCGCCATTCAGGCGTTGGTGGGGGTCACCCTCCGGCCAGGGGCCAGGCACACGAGCATCAACGCGTTCTCGGAGGACGCCCGCTCGCTCCCGGAGGTGCTCCAGCTGTTCTTCCTGGGCGGCGGCGACGACTTCATCGTTCACATCGGCGTGGCTGACACAGGGGCGCTCCGGAAGTTCGTCGTCGACCACCTTTCCGGGCACCCCAGCGTCGCCTCCACCCGGACCAGCGTCGTCTTCAATTACCACCGCAACGGGGTCGCGGCGTCTTTCTGACCAGGTCATGCGCGGCGGGCGCTGAACCGCCGACCTGTGAAGAACTCACGGCACTGCGGAACCCGACTCTTCACAATGGCGGCATGAGCTCCGCCGTGACGACGATCACCGAGCGGGTGCGCGAGCGCATCCGCGCGGACGGCGCAGACCTCCGCGGCGGTGCCGGCATCGCGGAGCGGTACGTGCTCGATGAGATCCAGCGCTACAGCGAGCGGGCGCTCGGCGGTTCGCTGCCGATGCTCGCCGACGAGCGTGACGCGGCGCGGCAGGTGCTCGCCGCGCTCACCGGATACGGACCGCTCCAGCCGTACTTCGACGACGACACCGTAGAGGAGATCTGGATCAACGCCCCCGACCGCGTGTTCGTCGCTCGGGAGGGCGTGCCCGAGCTGACCGGAGTCCGGCTGACGGAGAGTCAGGTGCGGGAGCTCGTGGAGCGGATGCTGCAGTCCACCGGCCGGCGCGTCGACCCGTCAAAACCCAAAATCTGACATACGATTGATCGGCATTTTTCCGCTACCGTGGCGCGCGAGGACGGATGTGCCGATCAAGGAGAGCTCTGCTGGTTCGACGCTCACGCGGTCAGCACATAGACACTCACCGTGCCGTCAGGGACCGCGCGGACCATCGCTGGGATGCCGACGACCAGGGCAGACTGGGCGGTATTCATCACCCCCACGACCTTTTGCCTGTAAGGGGAGGCCGGGGTGGCCTACTCCAGGACCCAACCGCCGACGTCTGTCGGCTTTGAGCTCAACAGGATCATGACCGTTTCGGAACTCAGCGCGCTCATCACGATGTGGTGGCCGCTCGGGGAACCGTCACCGATCTCGATCCCGTCGGTTCCCCGCAAGTGCCGGTCTATGCCGGAGTTGCTGATCACTTCGCCCCAAAGGGACAGAATGAACCGTAGTTGGGGTCACCGAAACCTACCGAGACCTTCTTTGACTTTGGTCGCTCACCCGTAGACCTCCACTGCCTCGATCGACCTCAACTCGATCTGCGCCGTACCCTCGTAGGAGGTGATTGGGCCAGATGCGCACAGCCGCGTTCCCGCGGGAAGCTGCTCGACACCACCCACGTCCCACAGAACGATGGTGAATCGTCCGGGATGCGGATAGTCGAGCCCGAGATTCAAAAAGACGTCGTCTTCGGAGTGCCGCATGCTCGTGAGCGGCCCGCACACATGACCTGTCTGGCCGATGTAGTTGATGGCAGCATCCCACTCGATGCTCCCGCTGGCTCCCTCGTCGCTCGGCGATGCATCATCGGTGCAGACACGATCGGTGCGCAGCAGCGTGAGAGCGTCGGGTGAGACGTGCTGCGCCAAGAAGGCGCAGGTCTGTGGTCCGAACGCCCCTTCCGCCGACGCTCGGGTCGACACGTAATCGATGAGCGTGTCGTATTCGGCGGAGCAGTTGCGGCTGAGCCAGTCGATATTCGAGTTCAAGTCGTTCGTGCCGACGTTGCCACGCGCCAGAGTCAGTGAGTCGTCGAAGACCGTTGCGCAAGAAGGAGCGTCCGTTTCGGCTCCGGGGCTTCGATACGACGAGGCGCAGCCGGTGAGAATCGCAATTGACAAGGCGACGGCGATCGAGGCTGTCGCGATACGACTCAGCGCACTAGCGCCCGGCACCGGTCAACCGTCCGCGAGTGTGCAGGCGATGGCTGTTCCCATCGGATCTGCGAGGGCCCCGGCGTGGCCTTCGATCACCCGGAAGTGGGTTGTGCCGCGTGGCTGAATGGTCACGCCATCGAGCGCGAGCGGCCCGCCGGAGGCGGAGATGCGCACGACCTCGCCATCCTGCACCTCGGCGGCGCCTTCGGGGCGGGCCCCGGTCGAATCCGTCACCAGCGTGTACTTGCCGTCCGCACCGATGTCGACAAGCGTGCAGGCGTATGAACCATCCTTCAGCGTTGCGAACGCGGATTGATCGTTCCACCACCAGAACCCGGCCGCCGCTGCGACGGCGATCGCCGCGTACGGCTTCCATGTACGCCAAAGGGTTCCCGAAGCCATGTGGCACATCCTCGTCATCACAGAACCGCGATTCGTCGCCGACATCGCTACAACGTTGAGCCCGCAAGCTATCGGTGAAGGGAGCGGACGTGTGTTGCGACACGCCCGCTGGAGCCGTCGGCCTGTGAGTAACCGGCGTCGCGACCCGCATCCGGCTTCCACAATGGCGACATGAGTTCCGCTGTGGTGACGATCACCGAACGCGTGCGGGCGCGGATCCGCGCGGACGGCGCCGACCTTCGCGGTGGCGGAGGAGTCGCGGAGCGGTACGTGCTCGATGAGATCCAGCGCTACAGCGAGCGGGCGCTCGGCGGTTCGCTGCCGATGCTCGCCGACGAGCGTGACGCGGCGCGGCAGGTGCTCGCCGCGCTCACCGGATACGGACCGCTCCAGCCGTACTTCGACGACGACACCGTGGAGGAGATCTGGATCAACGCCCCCGACCGCGTGTTCGTCGCTCGGGAGGGCGTGCCCGAGCTGACCGGAGTCCGGCTGACGGAGAGTCAGGTGCGGGAGCTCGTGGAGCGGATGCTGCAGACCACCGGGCGCCGGGTGGACCTCTCCTCACCGTTCGTCGACGCGTCACTGCCGGACGGCTCGCGGCTGCACGTCGTGATCCCGGATATCACCCGCCGGCACTGGAGCGTGAACGTCCGCAAGTTCACGCAGCGCATCCGGGACCTGCGGCGGCTGGTCGAGCTGGGCTCCCTCAGCAATCCCGGGGCGGAGTTCCTGCGGATGAGTGTGCTGGCCGGCGTCAACATCCTCGTCTCCGGCGCCACCCAGACCGGCAAGACCACCATGCTGAACGCGCTGCTCGCGGCGTCGCGCCCCAGCCAGCGCATCGTCACGGTGGAGGAGACCTTCGAGCTCAGCGTGCCGGCGCCGGACGTGGTGGGCATGCAGTGCCGCCAGCCCAGCCTCGAGGGCACCGGCGAGGTGACGCTCCGCCGCCTCATCAAGGAGGCGCTGCGGATGCGCCCCGACCGGCTGGTCGTCGGCGAGGTGCGCGAAGCGGAGTCGCTCGACCTGCTCATCGCGCTCAACAGCGGCCTGCCCGGCATGTGCAGCATCCACGCCAACAGTGCCCAGGACGCCCTCTCGAAGCTGACGACCCTGCCGCTGCTCGCCGGCCGCAACATCGACTCATCATTCGTGCTGCCCACGGTCGCCTCCAGCATCGACCTGATCGTGCACTGCGAGCTCGACCGGCACGGGATGCGGCGGGTGAGTGAGATCTCAGCGCCGACCGGTGCGGTGGTCGGGTCGGCGATTCCGGTGCAGCGGCTCTTCACCCGCGTCGACGGGCTCCTCCGCGCGACCGGCGCGCTCCCGCCCCGGCGCGAGAAGTTCGACGCCGCGGGCCTCGACCCTGCCCTGGTGCTGCGGGACGACGGATGACCGTCGCGCTCGGCCTCCTGGGCGGCGTTGGTGTGCTGCTGCTCGCATCCCCGCTGCTCTGGCCACGAGACGGACGCGCGCAGCCTGCTCGGACCCGCAGGACCTCCCGGTTGCAGGGCCGGCTGGCCGGCGCGGGGCTCAGCCAGACGACCCCTGCGGTGTTCGTGCTGGTGTCCGTGATCGTCGGCATCGCGGCAGGCGCGGTCACGTTCGCGGGAACGGCGCTGCCCGCACTCGCCGTGGTCGTGGCCGCCTTCGCGACGCTGTTCCCGAACGTCGTCGTCGGCTGGCGGATCCGCAGCCGCCAGCGGATGAACCGCCTCGCATGGCCAGACGTCGTCGACCATCTCGTGGGCGCCACACGGGCGGGCCTCGGCCTGCCTGAGAGCCTGTCGGCGCTCGCCGATACCGGACCGACACAATTCCGCGGGCACTTCCGCGACTTCGCCCGCGACTACGAGTCCACGGGCCTGTTCGGCGTCGCGCTGGACGACCTCAAGGCGCGACTCGCAGACCCGATCGCGGACCGCATCCTGGAGACGCTGCGGATGACCCGCGAGGTCGGCGGCACGGAGTTGCCGAGCGTGCTCCGCTCCCTCTCCGCGCTGCTCCGGCAGGAGCAGGCGCTGCGCGCGGAGGTCGAGGCGCGGCAGTCCTGGATCGTCAACGCGGCTCGCATCGGTGTGGCGGCGCCATGGGTCGTGCTCATGCTGCTGTCCACGCGACCCGAGGCTGCGGCGGCGTACCAGTCGCCGAGCGGCCTCTCACTGCTCGCCGTCGGCGTCGTCGTCACCCTGCTCGCGTACCGCATCATGATCCGCATCGGGCGGCTGCCGGACCAGCGGCGGTGGGGTGGATGACCGTCCTGGCCGCATGGGGGATCGTCGCCGGACTGTCGTTCGGCGTCGGGCTGTGGTGCCTGATCGCCGCGGCGCCGAGGTTCCGTCGCCCGAGACTGGCGGACCGCATCGCCCCGTACCTCGTCGACGTGTCGGACCACGCGCGCCTTCTCACCCGCAGCCGACCGAGCGGGCCGCATCCCGTGCTGGCCGTTCTCGTGTCACCCCTCGCCGAAGCGTTGCGGAGAGTCTCCGGCACGCTGCTCACCAGCGATGCGCGGGTCCGGGTGCTGCTGCGGCAGGCGGGCACCCCGATCGGTGTGGACGCGCACCGCTCCCGTCAGCTGCTGTGGCTGGCGGCGGGCGCGGCGCTCGGGGCGGCGACGGCGTTCCTGCTTCCGGGCGGCGCATCGGTGGCCGCCGTGGTCGCCCTCGCCGTCGTCTGCGGCACGGTCGGCGCGGTGCTCGCGGAGCGCTTGCTGCAGCGCCGTGCGGCAGCACGGACGGCACGGATGACGGAGGAGCTGCCCGAGGTGCTCGAGTTCCTCGCGCTCAGTCTCGCGGCCGGCGAGGGCATCACGAATTCGCTGCTGCGCGTCTCGCGCGTGGCGGGAGGGGAGCTCGCCGGCGAGTTCCGCGATGTGGGAACGCGCACGTCGATGGGGGAGCCGCTCGCGGACGTCCTCCGCTCGTTCGCGGAGGATCTGGATCTGCCGCCGCTGCGCCGGTTCGTGGACCAGCTGACCGGCGCCCTCGAGCGCGGCAGCCCGCTCGCCGAAGTGCTGCGGGCGCAGGCGCAGGACGCGCGTGACGAGCACAGGCGCCGCCTGCTCGAGCTCGCCGGCCGCAAGGAGGTCGCCATGCTCGTGCCGCTGGTGTTCCTCATCCTGCCGATGACCGTGGTCTTCGCGATCTGGCCCGGTCTGCTGGTACTGCAGCTCGGCTCATAGTGCGGCACGGCTAGCGTTGACCGTCCAGGTCACGGCAGGAAGGGCGAGCGCAGCGCATGAGTGCCCACATCGGCACGTCGGGGTGGAGCTACGACCACTGGGAGAACGTGCTCTACCCGCCGGGGGTGGCGCCGCGCGATCGGCTCGCCTGGTACGTCGGCAACTTCCGCACCGTGGAGCTGAACGCGAGCTTCTATCGCTGGCCGAAGACCGCATCGTTCGCGAGCTGGCGCCGCCGGCTGCCCGAGGGCTTCCTCCTCTCGGTGAAGGCGCCGCGCGGGCTCACGCACGCCAAGAAGCTGTACGCGCCGGAGGTGTGGATCGACCGCATCGCCGATTGCTGGCACGAGCTGGGCGACCGGAGGGCCGTGCTGCTCGTGCAGCTGCCGCCGACGATGCAGCGGGACGACGCACGCCTGGCCTACTTCCTCGACCGGTTGCCGGACTGGATCCGAGTCGCGGTGGAGTTCCGGCACGACAGCTGGCACACCGACGACGTGTTCGCACTGCTCGAGCACCACGCAGCTGCGTACTGCATCACGAGCGGAGCACGCCTGCCCTGCATCCTCCGCGCCACGGCGCCCTTCGTGTATCTGCGGATGCACGGTCCCGACCATGACCACCTCTACGGAGGCTCCTATTCGGACGCCGACCTCGGCTGGTGGGCCGACCGGGTCCGGGAATGGCGGCACTCGGGCAGGGAGACGTTCGTCTACTTCAACAACGACGGTGGCGGCAACGCCGTCCGCAACGCCTTCACGCTCCGGGCTTTGCTGGGCGGATAGCCGCGTCGCCGAATCAGGCGCGAGGACCGCCGGTCCGTCGCGAGGCAGCGGCCGACGTGCCAGGACGAATCACGTCAATCCGTTACTCGCGCTGGCCGGTATCGCTGAGCAACCGCCCCCGACCGGAACTCATGGCGATCCACGAGCTCGAGCCGGATGCGCTCGCGCAGACCGGCGAGCAACGCCGGCCCGTGTCCGGCAAGGACCGGCTGCACAACGAACACGTACTCGTCGATCAGTCCCAGGTCCGCCAACGCCAGGGGGAGCGTCACCCCACCCACGAACAGGCCCTCGCCCGGCTCCTGCTTGAGCCGCTGAACCGCGCGCCCCAAGTCGCCCTGCACCAGCTCGGCATTCCAATCGACCCCGCTCAGCGTGCTCGACACGACGTACTTCTTCGCCCGGTCGATGGTCTCGGCGAACGGGATCTGCCACTCACCCATCCAGTCGGGCCACGTGCCCGTGGCAGGCTGCCGCCAAGCCGACTCCATCATCTCGTAGGTCACCCGGCCGAAGAGCAGGGCATCGGCTCGTTCCATCTCCGCCGTCCAGAAACGCATCGACTCCTCGTCGGGTGGGAGCCCTGCTTCGTGATGGCAGCAGCCGTCGAGTGTGACGTTGATCGAGTATCGAAGTGGTCTCATTCCGTGGCTCTCCCCTGATGCGCGCAGCGCGTTTTCACCGGACGGCACTCAGAGTACTGTCGGCGTCATTTCTCCCCGATCCCACCCACTCGACGCCGTCGTGGGTCGAACGAGACCGCCGACCGAGCGCGCGAGCGATTCGGCGACCTCCTCAAGCCGCGGTCACCGGCGGCTGGTCGCGTTCGAATCGGGACATTCGGTCACGAAGACCCGTCCGGCGCCACCGCCAGCCCTGCCCCGCGGTCGGCGGCGTCCAGGCCGTCGACAAGCGTGTCCACGCGGGCTGTCGCTCGCAGCTTCGCCACCACGGTCTGCACGATCAGCTGCAACGGCAGCCCGGAGGCGCGAATTTGCTCCCACCAGAGCGCGGAGAGACCCGCGACGTGCGGGGTCGCCATGCTCGTTCCGCTCATCGCCCTGAGTCCGCCACCCGCCTCGGCGGAGAGGATGCCCACGCCGGGCGCGGCGATCATCGGGAAGGTGTTCGAGAACGGTGCGATGTCGAGACGGTCCCCGCTCCTGCCGAGCGCCCCGACTGAGACCACGCCGTCGGCTGCCGCCGGGAGCGACGTCGCGATCTCGAAATTCGGGTTCACATTCCGCTGGCTCTCATTGCCGGCGGCAGCGACGACGACTGCACCGCCGCCGAATGCCTCGCGGGCCCGCGCCAGCGACATCACCGCGTCGAAGAGGCGCAGATTCCCCCGGAACAGCTCCAGTGCACGCGAGGTGGCGAGCGCAGGCGGCCATCCCGCCTGCACGCTCTCATCGACCAAGCCGGGGAAGTCGAAGCCGAGCGACATCGAGATCACATTCGCCCCGTTGTCCAACGCCCACTGGATCGCGCTGAGGAGCATCTCGGAGTCGCCCCCGCCCTCCGCGCCCAGCACCTTGGCGATCAGCGCCTTCGGCACGCCAGGTGCCACGCCGATCCGCTGGCCGTCGACGTCGCGGCCGAACACCGTCCCCGCACAGTGCGTGCCGTGCCCGTTCCCGTCACCGTCGCCTTCACCGGTGAAGTCGCGCTGCACGATGTCGACACCCTGGAACGCCGGGTGCGTCGCGTCGATGCCGGTGTCCAGCACGGCGACCACCGTCCCCTGGCCGGTGAACGGCGACGTGTCCGCGCCGACGGCTGCCACGCCCCAGGTGGCGGGCGCGTCGGCTGCCGGTGCGACGGCGACCGGTTCGATCAGGCGTGTCGGCATCGCGGGCGCGAGAGCGACAACCGTCTGGTCGCGGAGCAGCTCGGCGCGATCATGGTGGTCGAGCTGCAGCACCTCGATCCGCGGCTCCGGGGGGCCGCTGATCGCGCGGACGCCGGGTCCGAAGCTTGCGTTGCCGAAGGGATCGCCGACAGCGCCGCGCTCCAGGTCCTTCAGGACGATGTACTTCTCCATGGTGGTCCCCTTCTCTCGCGCCGTATGCCCGGTGCCCCGCGCCGATGCCGTCCAATGAGCGTGAAGGACTCAGGCACCACCGTGGACCGTCCCCACGAGATTAGGGGTGGCCACGCCGGAGAGTCAGGGGCGAAGGTCCTTGCCGCCCCTACCGGCAGCTGAGCGACGATCAAAACGTCGCAAACGTTGGGTGGTGGCTGGGGTGGCGGCGGGCGCACACTCATCTCATGAACCGTTCACGAGCATTCACAGCACTCGGCGCCGCCATGGTCGGCGGCGCGCTCGTTCTTGCACTCAGCGGATGCGCGGGCAGCGCCGCGCCCGCCGCTGACGCCGCCGGTGGCGACGCCCCTCCTGCCGTTCCAGCCTCCAATCCCGCAGCGCCCGGCGAGGTCCTCGGGCAGGGCACCGTACTCCAGGTCGACGGTGAGGAGCCGATGTTCTGCCTCGGTGCGGTGATGGAGTCTTACCCGCCGCAGTGCAGTGGACCGGAGATCGTCGGCTGGGACTGGACCGCGGTGGATGGCTCCGAATCGGCATCCGGGGTCACCTGGGGCACGTACGCGGTGCAGGGCACCTGGGACGGAACGAAGTTCACCGTGACGCAGCCGCCGATCATGCTCGCGCTCTACGACCCGATGAAGGTGGTCGACCCGTTCACCGACCCGGCCAACGCCGGCTCGTTGACGGAGGCCGAGCTCGCAGACCTGCAGGAGAAGGTGAACAACGACGAGTTCGTCGAGGCGCTCGCCTCCTGGCCCGAGAACGGCTACCTCTTCGTGCAGGTGATCTACGACGACGGATCGGTGCAGGACTACTTCGATGCGGTCCACGGCGAGGACGTCGTGCAGGTGCGGTCAGCACTCCGCGACCTCGAGAGCTAGTTCCTGACGGTTCGGCAACGACTCGAGTCGTTGCCGAACCGTTACCGAGCGCCCCCAGCATGGGGGATTTGCGGCCTCACGCAGCGCCGATAGTGTCCCCGCAAGGAACGACTCAGTTCCTGCGCCAGGAATTTGCGGAACGAGGGCCGTCGGCGCACGGGGGAGCAGTGCGGACGATTCGCCGGGGGCGGCAGCGTTCGCGACACGGGGGAGCTGCACAGCATGTTGAGTTGGTTTGTCGGCCTTGGCTTGGCCGCGAAGATCGGTGTCGGCGCCACCGCAGCCACGGTCGGCGTCGTGGGCGCCGGCGCGGCGCACGTCCTGCCGCCGGTCGCTCAGGAGGCGTTCGACACGGTGGTGGCCACCGCGCTTCCGACGGGGGACGACAGCTCGGACGACTCCGTCGAGGTCCGGGGTGACCTCCGCGGCGACGGCACGCCTGAAGACCACGTCGGGCACGACATCCTCGACGAGGAGTCCGAGAACTCGTCCGACGACGACTCCGACTCGCGCGACGACGCCGACGCGGATGGGTCCGAGCGCGACGACGATTCGGGTCACCAGGGTGCGGATCATGACGACTCCGGTGACGACCACGCCGCCGCACGCGATGAGCAGCGCCGCCTGGCCGAGGACGCGGAGGAGGAGGCCGAGCGGCTCGAGGAGCTGGCGGAGGAAGAGGCCGAGCGGCTCGAGGACGAGGCCGAGGAGGCGCAGGAGCGCGCCGAGGAAGAGGCCGAGCGGCTCGAAGAGGAAGCGGAGGCGCGCGAGCGGGCCGCCAAGCGTGCGCTGCAGGAGAACGACTCGGACCGCCACTCAGACGATGACGATGACGATGAGGACGACGGGGACGACGACTGATCCGTCCGCGCAGCTGACGTCAACTGATCACGAAGAAGCCCCCGAGACCGGTACCGGTCGCGGGGGCCTTCTCGTGCGTGTGCGCTCAGACTCCTCGTCGGCCGCCCATTGCGCGGACGATGAAGAGGATGATCGCGACGACCAGCAGGATGATGCCCACCCACAGCAAGAACTGCAGGGCCTGGTTGAACCCGCCGAGCAGGAGCAGGATCAGGGCGACCACCGCAATGATGATGAGAAGAGTGTTGTTCATGGGGTACCAGTTCCTTTGACGTCTTTGGCGACCAGCGCCGGCTTCCATGTTTTATTCAGTGGACGCTTGTGTAGCGCCCAGGTTCAGCATGGTGGGAACGAGCGGCGGCCACAAGGATTCAAGAGACGCTTACAGGAATGCCTCGGGATTCGGGGGACACGGAAGAAATTCGGCCACGACCTTCGGCCCGAATCCAGCGAATACTCAGCTAACTATGCAAAATCGCTCGGTACCAATGCTGGGCCTCGCCTTACCCCACCGAATGTGGCCCTGCGCTGACCCGAATGGAGCCGAGAATGAGTATCGGAGCCGGAATTTTCATGTTCGTCGTGGGTGCCATCCTGGCTTTCGCACTCAACGTCGAGGCGGGCTGGATCGATCTGCAGCTCGTCGGCTACCTGCTGATGGCCGGCGGGGTGGTCACCGTGCTGATCGGGCTGGTGTTCCTCTTCCGTCGCCGGAGCGCGGTCGCGACCACTCGCACGGCCGCCGATCCGGCGTCCGGTGAGCGCGTCACCCAACGTTCCGCCAGCTCGGACGGTCCCCTCGTCTGATCTCGAGGCGGCCGGTGCGGACGCGAACAGCGCCCGCACCGACCGTCGCGCCCGAGGAGGGCCCTATGAGCACCATCACTCTCGCAACCGGAGACGTCTACATCGCGCGGCTGCACGGTGGCGAGTTCGATGGCGTCGACCGGTACGCGATGGCGGAGTCCGACAGCCCGAATACCATCGTGGTCATGCAAGGCAGCGATGGAATTCCCGTGGAGTACGAATGGAACGGCTTCCTCGCCCACGGGTGCGGGGTCGTCAGCGCAGGATATTCGCTGCGTCGAGGAGCATGAACCGCCGGCTGATCGCGCTCGCGCTCGCCGGGGCCATGCTCGGAGGGTGCGCGTCGCAGCAACCGCCGGACTATTCCGCCACGGTGGCCGCTGCACTGCAGGATCGCGTGCTCACCGTCACGGAGGCAGCCGCGGACGGCGACGCGCTCACCGCCCTGCTGCGCCTGCAGGAGCTCGAGGCAGCGGCCTACGACGCTGCGGCGAAATCGCTCGTCTCACAGGCGCGGCTCGCCAGCATCCTGTCGAGCATCGCCCTGGTTCGCGCCGATCTGGAGAAGGCGCTCTCGCAGGCCGAGCTGGCCGAGCTTCAGAAGCGGCTCGACCAGCTCGAGCAGGAGAAGCCGGAACCGCCGGCCTCCCCGGGCGGAACCGGGTCTTCCGGTGCCGACAGCGGCGAGGGCGCTACCGAGTCCGAGGAGCAGCAGAAGGCGGAGAAGGAGGCTGCGAAGAAGGCAGCCGAGCAGCAGAAGAAGGACCAGGAAGCGGCCCGGAAGGCTGCGGAGGAACAGCGCAAAGCCGAGGAAGAGGCGCGGAAGAAGGCGGAGGAAGCCGCGAAGAAGGAAGAGGAAGCGGCGAAGAAACAGGCCGAGGAGCAGGCCGAAGACGAGCAGTCCGAGGACGACGACGACGACTGAGCCCGCTCCCGGCCTCCCCGCTTCAGGACTCCAGAGAGTCCTCCAGCTGCTCCGACAACCGCTCCGATAGTGACTCGCCCGAGACGCCGGTCCGCTCCGGTGCCGTCAGCGGCTCCTCCGGGTCCGCGGCCGCGTGCTCGAACTGTGCGTTGTAGAGCCGCCAGTAGGCGCCCTCCCGCACGATGAGCCCGTCATGCGTGCCCTGTTCCACGATGGAGCCGTGCTCCATGACCAGGATGAGATCCGCGTCGCGGATGGTGGACAGCCGGTGTGCGATCACGAATGAGGTGCGCCCCTCGCGGAGCGCGGCCATCGCGTGCTGCAGCAGCAGCTCGGTGCGGGTGTCCACCGATGAAGTCGCCTCATCGAGGATGAGCACCGACGGCTGCGCCACGAACGCCCGTGCGATCGTGATCAGCTGCTTCTCGCCCGCGGAGACGTTCGCGGCGTCCTCGTCCAGCAGGGTGTCGTAGCCGTCCGGCAGCGAGTGGACGAACCGGTCGACGTATGTCGCCTTCGCGGCGGCGATGATCTCCTCGTCGGTCGCGGTCTGGCGACCGTAGCGGATGTTCTCCCGGATCGTCCCGGCGAACAGCCACGGGTCCTGCAGCACCATGCCGGTGCGGGAGCGCAGGTCGCGCCGCGTCAGCTCGGCGGTGTCCTGCCCGTCGAGCAGGATGCGGCCGCCGTCGAGCTCGTAGAACCGCATGATCAGGTTCACCAGTGTGGTCTTGCCCGCGCCGGTCGGGCCGACGATCGCCACCGTCTGCCCCGGCTCGACGGTGAACGACAGGTCCCGGATGAGTGGACGATCCGGGGAGTACGAGAACGAGACGTTCTCGAACGCGATGGTGCCGGCGCCGTCCTCGGGCTCCGGCGCCTCCACGGGGTCGGGCTCCTGCTCGTCCTCGTCGAGCAGCCGGAACACCCGCTCCGCGGAGGCGGTGCCGGACTGCACGACCGCCGCCATGCCGCCGAGCTGCGAGAGCGGCTGGGTGAACTGCTGCGAGTACTGGATGAACGCCTGCACGTCGCCGAGCCGCAGCTGACCGCCGGCCACCATGAGTCCGCCGAGCACGGCGATGCCGACGTAGGTGAGGTTTCCGATGAACATCATTCCGGGCATGATCATGCCGGAGAGGAACTGTGCCTTGAACGCGGCCTCGTAGAGCTCCTCGTTCTCCTTGGCGAACTCGGCCCGGGCCTCCGCCTCCCGGCCGAACACCTTCACCAGCGCATGCCCCGAGAAGGACTCCTCGACCCGCGCGTTGAGCCGCCCGACCTTCTTCCACTGGGTTCCGAACGCCTGCTGCGACTTGGGTCCGATGATCCCGAAGATGACACCCATCAGCGGGAGCGAGATGAGCGCGACGATGGTGAGCTGCCAGGAGATCGAGAACATCATGACCAGCACGCCCACCACGGTGAGGATGTTGGTCAACGCGCCGGAGAGTGACTGCTGCATCGTCTGGGTGATGTTGTCGATGTCGTTCGTCACCCGGGAGATGAGCTCGCCGCGCTGCACCTTGTCGAAGTAGGCCAGCGGAAGCCGGTGGATCTTCTCCTCGACCGACTCGCGCAGCCGCCACATCGCGCGGACCATGATCACGTTGATGACGTAGCCCTGCACCCACGACAGGAACGACGCGGCGACGTAAAGGCCGAGCACCACCATGAGCACCTGGCCGAGGCGGATGAAGTCCACGCCGGACCCTGGGACGAGGTTCGTCATCGCGGCGACGATGTTCGCGAGGTCCTCCTGCCCGGACTCCCGGAGCCCCGCGACGACCTGCTCCTGCGAGGTGCCGGCTGGCAACTGCGACGAGACGAAGCCCTCGAAGATGATGTTCGTCGCCTCACCCAGCACCCGCGGGGCGAGCACGGTGAAGAGGACGCCGATCGCGCCGAGGATGGAGACGAGGACGAGGCCCATCGCGTGGGGCTTCAGCAGGCCCAGCAGCCGGCGGAAGCTCTGCCCGAAGTTCTCCGGCTTGCCCTGGGGAAGGCTGCTCCAGTCGTCGGCGGAGGCCCGCGCCTGCTCCGCCTTCAGCTCCTCCTCCCGTTCCGCGTCGGACTGGCGTGGGTCGGTCGTGGTTGTGACGGCGCCCGCCTGCTCTGCCGCCTGCTTGCGCCGGGTGCGGTCGCTCATGCCTGTGCCTCCACTCCGAGCTGGGATTCGACGATCTCGCGATAGGTGGCGCTCGTCTCGAGCAGCCGATCGTGGGTGCCGATGCCCACTGCGTGGCCGTCCTCCAGCACGATGATGCGGTCCGCATCCGTGATGGTCGACACACGCTGCGCGACGACGATCTTCGTGGTGTGTCGCAGCTCACGCCAAAGCGCCTGCCGCAGTCTGGCATCCGTCCGCAGGTCCAGCGCCGAGAAGGAATCGTCGAAGACGAGGATGTCGGGCTCGTGCACGATGGCGCGGGCGATGGCGAGCCGCTGCCGCTGGCCGCCGGAGACGTTGGTTCCGCCCTGCGCGATCGGGGAGTCCAGCTGCTCCGGCATCTCGCGGACGAAGTCGGCGGCCTGCGCGATCTCGAGCGCATGCCACAGCTCCTCGTCGGTGGCGTCAGCCTTGCCGAAGCGGAGGTTCGAGCCGACCGTGCCGTTGAAGAGGAACGGCCGCTGCGGCACCAGCCCGATCGTCGACCACAGGGTCGGCAGGTCGGCGTCGCGCACATCGACGCCGCCGACGAGCACCGATCCGTCGGTCACGTCGAACAGGCGGGGGATGAGGGAGACCAGCGTGGTCTTGCCCGCGCCGGTCGAGCCGATGATGGCGACCGTCTCGCCGGGCTCGGCACGGAAGCTCACCCCGTCCAGCACAGGATGCTCGGCCCCGGGGTAGCTGAACGTGGCGTTCCGGAACTCCACGGTGCCGCGGGTCTTGAACTGGTACACCGGCTCAGCCGGCGGCAGCAGCGTCGACTGGCTCGCGAGCACCTCGCCGATCCGGTCGGCGCTCACCGCCGCGCGCGGGATCATCACGGTCATGAAGCTCGCCATGAGCACGCCCATGAGGATCTGCATCACGTACGCCATGAACGCGAAGAGGCTGCCGATCTGTACCTCACCGCGATCGACCGCGATCCCGCCGAACCAGATCACGCCGACCACGGTCACGTTGAGCACCAGCATGAACACCGGGAACAGCAGAACGAAGAGCGAGCCGACCTTGCGGCCGACGATCATGATGTCGGTGTTCGCCGCGCGGAACCGCTCCTCCTCGATCGGCTCCCGCACGAAGGCCCGGACGACGCGGATGCCGGTGAGCTGCTCGCGCATGATGCGGTTGACGTTGTCGAGCTTCTCCTGGAACTGCCGGAAGAGGGGCACCATCCGCCCGACGATGAGAAGCGCGACCAGCAGCAGGATTGGGACCGCGACGGCGATGAGCCAACTGAGCCCCACATCCTCACGCAGCGCCATGATGATGCCGCCGACGGCCAGCAGCGGGGCGGTGACCAGCATGGTGGCGCCCATCATCGCGAGCATCTGCACCTGCTGCACGTCGTTGGTGTTGCGGGTGATGAGCGAGCCGGCGCCGAACTGCGAGACCTCGCGCTCGGAGAACCCGCTGACCTTCTCGAAGACGTCGTTGCGGATCTCGCGGCCGACCCGCATCGCCGCCTTCGCGGCGAGGTAGGTGGCGATGACGGCGGCGACGATCTGGCCGAGCGAGATGCCGAGCATCAGCACGCCGGTGGACCAGATGTAGCCGGTGTCACCGCGGGCGACGCCGTTGTCGATGATGTCCGCGTTGAGGCTGGGCAGGTACAGCGAGGCCAGCACCGAGATGAACTGGAATCCCAGCACGCCGATCAGGAGCCCGCGGTGCGGCTTGAGGTAGGTCAGGAGCAGTCGTCCGAGCATGAGGCTTCCTGGTCGTGATCGTGGAGCGTGAGAAAGGGGCGCGGGATGACGGCGTGCGGCGTGGGTCGCACCCCGTTCAGCGGCGGCGGCACCCCACACTACGCCGACCCGGCGACACTCGGGGGCGCCGCCGTTTCGCCCTGCGCGAATTCCTCCCGGAACGCGAATCGGCGGAGCCGGAGCGGCGCATCGCCGATCCGACCCCGCCGAGGAATTGCGGGCGCGAGGGCTCAGCCGGCGTCCGCCGCCAGTGCCGCCTCCGACAGCTCCGTCACGAAGGTGTCGAGCCCCCAGGTGAGCGACAGCGCCGTGGGCGGCGAGACCGCGGCGACCAGTTCCGGACCGGTCAGGGTGGCCACCGCGCCGGACTGCACCTGCGGCATCACACTCGCGGCGCCCGACTCGAGGAACGCCTGCTGCTCTTCCTCGGTCGCGGCGAAGCTCACCAGCACGTCACTCTCCAGCTGATCGAGGTTCTCGTAGCTGAGCGTGTAGTAGAACGTCGACTCGCCCGTGGACAGCTCGTCCACCGCCGGCGCGCTCTCGAACCCCAGGTCGAGCGCGAACTCGGCGCGCGGGTCGGTCTTCTCGTAGACGTAGAAGGTGCCCGCCGAGTCGGCGACCATCGCGATGGACTTCCCCTCGAACTCCGGGTGCGCCTCCGCCTGCTCGGCGATCTGCGCGTCGATGTCCTCCAGCAGCAGAGCCGCCTCATCCGACTTGCCGAGCGACTCGGCGACGATGTCGATCACGTCCCGCCACGGCGTCGACCAGGCGGTCTCGGGATAGGCGACCGTCGGCGCGATCTCCTTCAGCAGGTCGTACTGCTCCTGCGTGACGCCGGAGTACGGGGCGAGGATGACGTCTGGCGCGGCCTCGGCGAGCTGCTCGTACGGCGGCTCCTCACCCTCCGCCAGCATCGTCGGCATCTCGGCGCCCTGCGTCTCGAGCTCCTCCGCGATCCAGGGAAGCAGGCCGTTCTCGTCGCCGCCGTAGCTCTGCACCGGGATGGCGACCGGAACCACGCCGAGCGCGATCGCCGCATCGGCACTCGCCCACCCCCACGTGGCGACCCTGGTCGGCTCCTCCTCGATCGTGGTCTCGCCGAACGCGTGCTCGATCGTGACCGGGAAGTCGCCGGAGGCGGCCTGCTCGCCGCCCTCTGCGGACTGGGACGTGCCGGCGCAGCCGGCGAGCAGCACGGCGGCGCTCAGCACGAGCGCCGATGCGCTCGTGCGGATCGCTGTGTTCGTTCGGAAGGTGGACACGGATCTCCTCAAGGTGGTGGGTTTTGTTCGCTGTGTTGAGTGGAAGGAATGGGTCAGTGGGGGGTGTGGGCCGGGAGCGGTGCGGCGTGGAACCGGCCGATCGGCACCACCATCGGCGAGCCGCTCACCGGGTCCGGAATGATCCGGGCGGTCAGGCCGAAGGCCTCGGCGACGCAGTGCTCGGTGATCACCTGTGCCGGCGGGCCTTGGGCGAGGATGCGGCCGGCGGACATCACGATGAGCTCGTCGGCGTACCTGGCCGCGAGGTTCAGGTCGTGGAGCACCATCGCGATCGTCGTTCCGCGGGTGCGGTTGAGACCGGTGAGCAGGTCGAGCACCTCGATCTGGTGCGTCACGTCGAGGAACGTCGTCGGCTCGTCGAGGAGCAGCAGCTCCGGGTCCTGGGCCAGCACCATGGCGATCCAGACCCGCTGCCGCTGCCCTCCGGAGAGATCCTCGACACGCCGGTGGGCGAGGTCCTGCGTGTCCGTCGCGGCGAGCGCTTCCGCCACGATCGCATCGTCCTGGGAGGTCCACTGCCGGAACCAGCCCTGGTGGGGGTACCTGCCGCGTCCGACCAGCTCGCCCACGGTGATGCCGTCCGGGGCGATCGGCTGCTGGGGGAGCAGGCCGAGCACGGCGGCCACCTCCTTGGAGGGCAGCTTCGCCAGGTCCGTGCCGTCGAGCAGCACCCGGCCGTCGCGTGGCCGCAGCAGCCGGGCGAGCCCGCGCAGCAGGGTCGACTTGCCGCTGGCGTTGGCGCCGACGATGACGGTGACCCGGCCGGTCGCCAAGGTGAGGTCGAGGCCTTCCACGATGCTGGCGCCGTCGTAGCCGAGCGCGAGTCCGTCCGCCCGGAGTTCGTGCGACTGTGGCCGGTTCGGTGTCCGGTTCTCCGCGGCCATCAGACGCCCCTTCCGCGACGGTTCGTGCTGGCGAGCAGCCACAGCAGCCCAGGTGCGCCGACCGCGCCGGTGATGATGCCGGCCGGGATCTGCGACCCGGCGCCGAGCAGATGCTGTCCCACCAGATCGGCGCCGAGCACCATGGCGCCACCGACCAGGGCGGCGACGCCGAGCACGGCGCGGTCGGCGGACACCAGGCGCCTCGCGATCGGGGCGGCGAGGAACGCGACGAACGCGACCGGCCCGGTCGCCGCGGTCGCCGTGGCTGCCAGTGCGACGGCGACGACGAGCAAGGCCAGTCGCAACCGCTCGGATCGAATCCCGAGGGAGGTGGCGGTGTCGTCGCCGAGCTGAAGGATGCTGAGCGGCCGGGCGAGCAGGAGCGCGGCGGGGAGCAGCACGACGAGGGCGACCGCGACCAGCGCGACATCGTCCCAACCGGTGCCGGCGAGACTGCCGACGAGCCAGACCAGCGCCGCCTGCGCATCCTGCACGTCACCACGGCTGAGCAGGTAGTTGAGCACCGACGTGGCGACGAAGGCGAAGGCGATGCCGATGAGCGCGAACCGGTAGCCGGTCACCCCGCCGCGTCGCGCGAGCAGGTAGATGGCGAGAGCGACGACGAGCGCACCGAGGAACGCCACGGCCGAGAGTGCCGCCCCGCTGAGACCGAAGAGCAGGAGCCCGGCTACTGCCGCGGCGCTGGCGCCCGTCGTCACGCCGATGATGTCGGGGCTCGCGATCGGGTTCCGCAGCACCGCCTGGAAGGTGGCGCCCGACACGGCCAGCGCGGCGCCGACCAGCGCCCCGAGCAGCACCCGCGGGAGCCGGAGTCTGGTGACCACGAACTCATCGCCGCCACTGCCCTGGCCGAGCAGTGCCGCGACCAGGTCCGGCACCGCGATCGTGTAGTCGCCGAGCGACATCCCCAGGGCCGCGAGGGCGAGCACCAGGACGCCGAGTGCGGCGTGCACGCCGGTCGAGTGCCGGCGGCGCGCCGCACGCGTGGCCCGGAGCGGCGTGGACAGTGCTGACGCGGCGGTCACAGGGCGGCCAGCTTCGTGCGGCGCACGAGCGCGATGAGCAGGGGAGCGCCGAGGAACGCGACCACGATGCCGACCTCGAGCTCCCCGGGGCGGAGGACGAGGCGGCCCAGAACGTCGGCGACCAGCATCAGCACCGGACCGAGCAGGGCGGAGTAGGCGAGGATCCAGCGGTAATCCGGTCCGGCGATCCAGCGTGCGGCGTGCGGCACGACCAGCCCGACGAACACGACCGGGCCTGCGAGCGCCGTGCCGGCGCCGCAGAGCAGCACGACCGCCGCTCCGGTGACCGCCCGCGCAATCGGAATGTTCTGCCCCAGCCCGCGGGCGAGGTCATCGCCGAGCGCGAGCGCGTTCAGCGTCTTGGCGCCCACCGCGGCGAGCACCGCCCCGACGAGCAGGAACGGCGCCAGCGCGGCGGCGGTCTCGAGACCCCGGCCGACGAGGGACCCGACGGTCCAGAAGCGGAACCGGTCCAGGGTCTCGAGATCCGCGAGGAGCAGGATGGTGAGCAGCGATGTGAGAGCGGCGGTGAGCGCGGCGCCGGTGAGGGCCAGCTTCACCGGGGTGGCGCCCTCCCGACCTATCGACCCCACCGCGTACACGGCGACCGCCGCGGTGGCGGCGCCCGCCAGCGCGAACCAGATGAACCCGAGCGCCGTGGCCGCGCCGAACCACGTGATGCCGATCACCACGAACAGTGACGCGCCGGCATTGACGCCGAGCAGTCCGGGGTCCGCCAGCGGGTTCCGCGTGATGCCCTGGATGAGGGCCCCGGCGATGCCGAACGCCGCCCCGGCGAGCACGCCGAGGACGGTCCGCGGGATGCGCAGCTCCTGCACGACGACGTGGTCCGCGACTGAGACATCGGGAGCGAACAGCGCCTCGAAGACGCCGGCGGGGGAGATGTCGCGAGCGCCGATTGCCAGGCTTGCCAGCACGACGAGGACGAGGAGGAGCACCAGGCCGGCGAGTGGAAGCGCGCGCGGTCTGCGAGTGGCTCTCGTTCCTCCCGTCGTGGAGACCGGAGCGGAGAGGATCACCGGGTCACTGCGCCTCAGGCCTGCCGAGCCGCCAGTACCCCATGAAGGCCACCCGGCGCCGGTCGATGCCGGTCTGCGTCACGAGCAGCCGGCGGAGACGTTTGATGACGGCGGCCTCTCCCGCCAGCCATGCGTAGAACGGCGACCCGGGTGCGTCCTCTGGGCTGTCCCAGATCAGCTCGGAGTCGACATCGGTGTCGGGAACCGGCTGGATCACGTCGACGTGCGCCGACCACCAGGAGTCCGGGTTCTCCCTCACCCAGCGGGTGACGGTCGGCTCGAGGCGGGCACCGTGGTGCGCACCGTCTCGCGGCAGCCAGGTGATCGACTCCGCGTTGCGGGCGATGGGCAGCACGTCATCGGCGCTCGGCACCTCGATGAAGGCCCGCGCGCTCACCGTCTCCGGCAAGGACTCGACGATCGCGCAGATCGCCGGGGCGGCGGTCTCGTCGCCGGCGAGCAGCACGTCGCGGGCGTCGCCCGGATGCCAGTCGATGCCGACCGCGGAGTTGATGCTGTTGACGTCCGGCCCGACCAGCACCACCTCGTCGCCCGGCTCGGCCGACAGGAGCCAGTGCGCGGCCGGCCCTCCGTCGCCGTGCGCGACGAAGTCGACATCCACCTCGCGTTCCTCAGGTCGGACGTCGCGGATCGTGTACGTGCGGAACGGGTTGCGCAGCCCGTCCGGCAGTTCGCGCCACTTGGCGTACCAAGTGCCCGCGGCGAGCACCTCGGCGGAGTCGCAGCCGAAGTCGCTGATGCCCACGCCGGGGATCGGGAACACGATCTTCACGCGCTGATCGCGCCGGTCGGTGCCGAAACAGTGCAGGTCATCACCGGTGAAGGTCACGCGGGTGAAGTGGGGGGTGAGCCGGATGACCTTTGCCACAACCGCCCGGAACGGCCGGTACGCGGGCCTCGCGTCACGGACCGGCGGGGCGATTGGGAAGGTAAGCATTGCCTAAGTATGGCATGCCTAACTTCCGACCCGTCAAGCCCGGATCCGGATCATTGCGACCTCGAATCCGAGCATGACGATGTGCCGCGGCACGCGCGAGCCGGGGTCCCAATCGAGATCGGGCGGTCATCCGCCCACCTCGACCCGTGCGGGACGACCGGTGGCGGCGACCTCGTAAATCGCGCGCAGGCAGCGGAACTCGGTGACCGCATCGCGACCGAGACTGGCCAGGGATGGCTCGCCCGCCACCGCCGCGACGAAGTGCAGCAGCGGCCGGTCGAAGATCGTGAGGTCGTCCCGTTCCGGAGGTTCGACGACCTCCTCGTGGGGTTCGCCGTCGCGATCGGTGCGGAGGTGCACCGGCTGCTGGGAGTCGAACGGCGTCCAGCGCAGGGATCCGAGGGTGCCGGAGAGCTCGGCGCGCGCGAACTCCTCGCCGTGCGTGGCGCTCGCGCGCTCGAAAGCGACGTGGACGATCCCGTCGGCGGTGCCGAAGCGGAGCGTTGCGCCCGCGTGGCTCTCCGTGTCGAAGACGATGTCGGTAGGGTCGGCGCCGGTCTTCGGCTGGGCGATCCAGGCGTCGGTGACCTCCACCGCGGTGGGCCGCAGGATGTCGAAGAGCGTCGACATGTCGTATGGTCCCCAGTCCATGACCACCCCGCCGCCGCTCTGCGAGGAGTCGAGGAACCAGCGGCTCGCGGGCTGGTATTCGATGCCGGCGCGGCTGCGCGGCCACTTCGTGACGAACGTCAGCGAATAGACATCACCGAGCGCGCCGCTCGCCAGCACCCGTTTCACCGCCTCCGTGTGCGGCAGACCGCGGAAGCGGGTGCTGCACGACCCGAGCAGCATGCCGTGCTCGGTCGCGACACGGAGCATCTCTTCCGCCTCTGCCACGGACATGGCGAGCGGCTTCTCGCAGAGCACATTGCGGCCGCTGCGTGCGGCGGCCCGCGCCGGTCCGGAGTGGAATGCCGGGGGAGTGGCCACCACGGCGATGTCGCCGGGCGCGGCCGGCTCCGAGGCGAGCATCTCCTCAGCTGTCCTGAAGGCACGCGCGGACGGATGCGCGGCCAGGAACGCCGTTCGCGCGGCATCGCTGGGATCGGCGACGCGAAGCTCGACCGGCTCCCGGAGTTTCGCTGCGGCTTCCGCGTGGGTGTGGGCGATCGCCCCCGCTCCGATCAGGTACAGGCGCATCGCGCTTCCACTTCGTCGTGTGCTGCGGGAGCGACCGCACATCGCTCGGAAACAACCTACGCCAGGTCCCGTGATCGCCTCGACCGCCCGCTCACGCCGCCGGGGGCCTCAGCGGACGAACGCGCCGCGCAAGAACTGGGCGGTCCGCTCCCGATACTGCTCCGCGCTCCAGCCGAGATGCTGCGTCAGCTCCCGCCACGCCGACGGCAGCAGGGTGACGGAGACGAGGTCGGCCGCCTCCTCCGCGGTCCACCCCGGCGCCAGCCGGCCCTCGTCCGCGATCCGCTGCACAATCGCGCGGTGCCCTGCGCGCCGCTTGTCCATGCGGCTGCGCCATGCCGCGGCCATCGCCTCGTCCGTCGACTGGGCCGCTTCCAGCACGCGTGCCACTCCATCGATGCTGGGGGAGAGAGTCGCGTTCAGCGCCACCGCACGCTCGAGCATCTCCGTGCCGCTTTCCGCGGCGAACACGTGGGCGGCCATCGCTCCGACGCCGAGCTCGCCATCCATGAACTCGACGAGGGCGAGCAGCAGCCCCGGCCGGTCGCGGAAGTGGAGATACACCGCCTGCCTCGAGACGCCGGCCTCGTCGGCGATGTCGGAGAGGCGGGTCTCGGCTCCCCGGCTCTCGATCGCGGCCCATGCAGCGCGGAGGATCCGTTCCCGTGTGGATGGCGGATGCGTTTCGGTTGACACGGTGTAAACATAGTCGTAGCGTCAGGTTGACACGGTGTAAAGGAGTCGGCGTGGGTGGAGAATTCGAGTCGGCGGAACGCCGGCTGCTTGGCCGGTACGGGCTCGAGCTCGAGGAGCGACGCTTCGCGGTCGCGGGCGGAACCGGTCGCGCGCTCGTCGGCGGGGACGGTCAGCCGGTGGTGTTCGTGCCGGGAGGCGGCATGCCGGCCGCGGGCTGGGCCCCGCTCGTCGCCGCGGTTCCGGGCATCCGGGCACATCTGCTGGAACTTCCGGGGTTCGGCCTCGGCGACCTGCTTCCGGCGCCCGAACGGCCGCTGCGCGCCGCCGCCGTCGACTTCCTCGAGGCGGCGTTCGACTCCCTCGAGGTTGACCGGCCGGTGGTGGTCGCCAACTCCATGGGGGCGCTGTGGACGCTGTGGCTGGCGGCGGAGCGCCCCTCGCGGGTTTCGTCCCTGATCCTCGTCGGCTGCCCGGCGCTGCTGCTCGGAACGTCGGCGCCGCCGCCGATGCGACTGCTCTCCGTCGCCGGCCTCGGCCCGCTCCTGCTGCGACTTCAACGGCCCTCTGAACGGCAGCTGGAGCGCACGCTGGCATCCGCGGGCATCGATCTCCGCGGGAACGACGAACTGCGCGACCTCGCGCTCGCGATGGAGCGGCTGCCGCACTTCGGCGTCGCCTGGACGAGGCTGCTGCACGCTGCGATCCGGCTGCGGGGTGCCCGGCCGCAGACCGCGCTGACCGCGGAGACCCTTCGCCGCATCGAGCGGCCGGTGCAGCTCATATGGGGCGATCGCGACCCGTTCGGGCCGCCGTCGGTCGGCGAGGAGGCGGCGCGAATCCTCCGACGCGCCGAAATGCACGTCGTTCCTGGGGGGCATGCACCATGGCTGACCGATCCGGACGGTGTTGCCCGGCTCGTCGGTGAGTTCTTGACGGGCGCGCGCCGCGCCGTCTGAGTCGCCATCCAAAGGGGCGCGGCAACACTGCTATCGCCAACTGCACCCTGCTCCGGGACGCGTCTCGACCGCGAAACCGGGCGGCGTGGAGTGAGCCTGCGGCGCGGGCCCGGGCGGGAATACGCTGATCTCAAGCGGCATGCGATGGTGCGAGCCGTCCGGAGGTGCGAGATGAGTGACCTGTCTGCCTTGCGGCGGGCGAAGCGGCCGAGGACGCCGCTCGCGGGCCCGTATGGGCACCCATTCCACGCGATGCTGGTGACCGTGCCGATCGGCGCCTGGACCGGCGCGCTCGTCTTCGATCTGGTGAGCTTCTTCTCCGGCGACCCCGAGGCGTTCGTCCGCGGCGCGAAGTGGCTCGTCGGAATCGGTGTGATCGGGGCGCTCGTCGCGGCGGTGTTCGGGCTCATGGACCTGTCGATCCTCACCCGGGGCACGAAGGCGCGGCGCGTCGCCCTGACGCACATGGCGCTCAACATCGCGGCCATCGTGCTCTTCGCCGTGAGCTTCCTGCTGCGGCTCAACGGGCCGCAGGAGGGGCCCGCGGTGGCAGGATTCGTGGCGGCCCTCGTCGGGTTCGCGGCGGTCGGGGCGTCAGGGTTCCTCGGCGGCGAACTCACCTACCGCCACGGTGTCCGCGTGGCCGACGAGGAGACGCAGGCGCAGGCGCACCGCTGACCTGGCCGGGTCGGCCCGGAGCGGTCAGGCGCCGCGGGAGCGCACCGTTCGTGCGACGACGGCGAGGTATTCGTTCGCGGCTCGCACGTGCGATTCCGGGACCGCGTTCACTGCCTCCTGCACCTGCATCTCGAACGCGTCGTAGACCGCGTTCATCTTGCTGGTGCCCTCCGGTGTGAGCTCGAGCTGCAGGCTGCGGCGGTCCTGCGGATGCGGCGTGCGGACCACAAGTCCCGCGCTCTCCAGGCGGTCGATCAGCGATGTGACGGATCCGGTGGTCAGCTCCAACGAGTCGGCGAGCGCCTTCGGGGTGACGTGCTCGCCCTCGGAGATGCGACTGAGTGCCCGCACCTCGTTGGTGCCGATGTCGTGGTGGGCGGCGATGAAGCGTCGGAAGCTGTCGATGGTGCGGAACGCGGCAGTGAGGGCCAGGGCGCTCTCGTGTGCCAGCGCCCGAGTCGCCTCGGTGCCCACTGTGGCCGTGTCCGCGTGCTCGCCCGGCATCCGTGCCTCTCCTTTCTGCACCGCGACGACCGCGGCCCTGCCAAGCTAACTCGATGAGTCACTAAATCGCGAATCGAGTATTTGTCAAGTCGAGTAGATCAGAGATCAAGTAATTTGACAATCAAGATAAACGGCGTAGCGTTCACTTCCGTCGCCACTCACCCCGGGGAGAACACCATGACGCTGGAGCTCGAACGGAACACGCTCGCGCTGAACGCACATGAGCCGCTGGTGCTCGTCGGGACCGGCGACCCCGCCGAGCACCTCGTCGTCGTCGAGGGGTCACCGGCCGCGCTCGCGGTCGCGGTCATCCGAGCCGAGGAGACCGGTACGTATTGCTACCCGCACGGGCCGGCGCACCCGCGCCTCGGCCCCTTCGTGAACGCTGAGGCAGCCCTGCAGGCCTGCCGCGATGTCCAGCGCACCGAACGCTGCTACGACTCCTGCTGCCAGGGCGGCGGGTACTGACCGCCACGTCGCTCGCTTCCTGCTGAAGCACAGGCGGACGGCCGAGGGGTGGCCATCGGCCCATCCGCTCGATACGTTCCTGTCATGACGGCGGCATCCGAAGCGGGCTCCAGGAAGACGCGGCACCCGATCAGGCCCGCAGGCCTGCAGTTCGAGCCCGTGCGGCGGAACGTCTACCGCGCGGAGGAACTGTACGAGGGGTTCGATCCCGCTCGGCCCGATTCCTGGGTGGAGACGGCGGACTTCCGGATCTACGCCGAGTTCCAGGCGCACGGCGGCGCCACGGTCTCCGATTCGTACACGGCGATGCTCCGGTCCTTGCACGACACGTCCACGACCCAGCTCACGGCGAGGGTGATCGAGGACCGCAAGGTGGTCGCCGTGATGGGCGGGCACCAGCTCCGCCGGGACGATCCGGTGTATGCGACGGTGGCGCGGCTCGCGCGAGAGCTCGCCGCCCGGGACTTCCTCGTCACCACCGGCGGCGGACCCGGGGCCATGGAGGCGAGTCATCTGGGTGCGTTCCTCGTGGGCGAGAAGGAGGATCGGCTGGAGGAAGCGATCCGCGCTCTGGCGGTGGTCCCCGGGATGCCAGTAGGCCTCGGCGAGATCCTCGATGAGGACGGCCACGCCGACATGAAGCTCGCGAGGGCGGCGCACAAGTGGTTCACGCCGGTGTTCGAGGTGTACTCGTCCGGCAAGGATCCAGGCAGGACCCTCTCCGTGCCGACATGGCACTACGGACACGAGCCGTCGACCCCGCTGGCGACCGACATCGGCAAGCTGTTCCAGAACAGCATCCGCGAGGACGGGCTCCTCGCCATCGCCACGCACGGCATCGTCTACGCGCCGGGCAGCGCCGGAACCGTGCAGGAGATCTTCCAGGACGCGGCTCAGAACTTCTACGAGTCATACGGCAACCGCCACAGCCCGATGGTGCTGCTCGGCATCGACTACTGGAGTGCGACCCTGCCCGTGGTGCCGGTGCTCTCGAATCTCTTCGGCGATCGCTACGAGGAGATCGTGAAGCTGACCGACGACATCGAGCAGGCGATCCGGTTCATCGAGGACGCGACGCCCGCGCACTCCGCGCTCGAGAAGTGCCTGCCTGCGGCAGCGCTGCAGCCGGGGAACTACTGAGGTGCATTCTGCGGTGCCTCGCTCGCCTCCCGGCGCAGGAAGAACGCGCCGATCGAGCCCGCCAGGGTGGCGAAGATCACCACCGAGTAGATGGCCAGCAGCACATGGACGAACTGCGCGAATGGAGTCTGCGAGGTGATGCCGTCGCCGGTGATGGTCGTCACCGCCGCTTCGTAGAGGGCTTCGGAGTAGCGGTCGTGCGAGCCCGCGGCATAGAGCAGCTGGCTGGAAGCCAGGATGACCACGGCGGTCACCGCGCCGAGCCAGGCGATGCGGCTGGTGAGCAGACGCCCCGCGGACCGGGTGCCGCGAACACCGGCGGAGAAGATGCCGCCCAGTCGCGCCAGCCGGGTGACCCGCAGCACCCGGAGCGCCTGCAGGGCACGGAAGAAGCGCAGGAACGGCACCAGCAGGAACACGAGCTGCCACCAGTTGCGCTTCCAGAACCGCCGCCCGAAGCCGGCGATGTACGCGCGCAGGAAGAACTCCGCAGCGAAGACCGCCCAGAACAGCCAGCCGAGGACCGTGAGGATCGACACGAGCGGCTGCTCTTTGGCCAGCAGCTGCCCGAGGATGACGAACAGGAACAGCAGCCCGAGCACGCCCATCGGGCGGTCGAGCCGCTTCGCGAGGGCCTCGGCCGCATCCAGGCGCCGGAGCTCCGTCTCTGAATGCTCGGACGCCGGTGTCATCCCGCTCAGCCGGACAGCTCCGTGTAGTACTCCCGCATGGCGGGGTAGTAGTCGTCCCAGTCGATGTCGGCGGCGTCCGCGTCGTCCAGCACGCGGGACAGCCGGTCGAGGTAGTACTCCCAGCCCGGACCGATGCTGCCGATGTCGTCACCTCCGAGCAGCTGGGCGAAGAGCAGTGTCGTGACGCCGTCGTCGTGGGTGAGCTCGAACCGCAGCCGCCAGGTGTCCTGCCCGACACGGGTGGAGCCGGAGAACCGGTGCGGGGGAGCGCATTCCACGATCCGGTACTCCTCCGGCGGGACGTCGCCTTCCGCCGTCATGAAGAACGTCACGCGGCCGCTGCGAGGGTCGCCTTCCCAGCGGCCGATCCAGCGTTCCAGCTGATCGGACTCCGTCATGGCGGCCCACACATCGTCGATCGGGTCGGGGAAGCGGCGGATGAGCTGCAGCTCCTGGCCGCGCGGGCCGTCGCCGATCGTTCCGGTCGGAGTGGGGGAGGTCATGGGTTCATCGTCTCGCAGTTCTGGCCTCGAATGTGTCGCCCCGGCCCTTCCCGGGTCATTCTGGGTGGTTGTCGTGCGGTCCGCCTTGCTCGAACGGGCTGGTCACGCCCTCGTAGCGCAGCGCCATCATCATTCCCTCGACCGCGTGGTCCAGATTGTGGCAGTGGTCCATCCAGATGCCCGGGTTGTCGGCGGAGAGCAGCACCTCCCACACCTCGCCGGGCTGCACGTCGAACGTGTCCAGCCGGAGGGGTGAACCGGTGGCCGCCACCCCGTTCCGGGAGAGCACCAGCACGTGGTGGCCGTGGATGTGCATGGGGTGGGTCTCCCAGCCGCGGTTCACCACCGTCAGCCGAACGGTGTCCCCTTCCCGCACGTCGAGGCTGGGGATGTGCGGGAACACCCGCCCGTTGACGGTGTACGCCTCTCGCGGGATGCCGGAGAGGAACCGAGGCAGCCGGTCGAGCACCATGGTCGATTCGATCAGGGGACCGTCGGGCACGGCCGGCGTGCCGGCGTGCCTGCCGTAGTGGAGCAGGTCGAGATCCGGTGCGTCCGGATCGACCTGCGGTGTCGCGGCGCCTTCGCCGGCGGTCAAGGTGAGGGATGCACTGGACGAGGCGTCCGTGGTGACGAGCACCCCGGTGTCGGGCATCGTGAATGCGATGTCGAGGCGGCCACCGGCCGGGATGCGCAGCGCGGCCGACTCCACCGGCGTCGGCGCGGTGAGGTCTCGCGCGTCCGCAGCGACGACGCGGAAGTCGGTGCCCGCGATGCGGAAGCGCCGCGGGACCTGGTCGGTGTTGAGCAGGCGAAGTCGCACGGACTGCCCGGCCTCCACGCGCACCGTGCGCCCCTCGTCGGTTTCGCCGAGGAGCACCCGGCGACCGAGCGTGTGCACCGGCAGGGTGAGGTCGACCTGCTCGGCGATTCCGGACTTCGGCAGCACGACGAGCGTGCCGTAGAGGCCCCGCTTCACGCCCTCGGCCGAGTGCTGATGTGTGTGATACCAGTACGTGCCCGGGTCCTCCGCGACGAAGCGGTACTGGAACGAGTCGCCCGGGCGGACCGCGTTCTGGGTCACTCCCGCCACACCGTCGTCGCCGTTCGGCAGATCCACCCCGTGCCAGTGGATCGTGACCCCCTCCGCGATGTCGGCGTTGTGCAGGGTCACCTTCACCAGGTCCCCCTCGGTGACCCGCAGCTCTGGACCGGGGACCGATCCGAACGCCCAGGCATCGACGGATGCGCCGGAGGCGAGTGTCAGCCGCTCGGTGCCGGCCGTCAGGTCGAAGGAGGCGACCGGCCCATCCGCGTCTGGCGGGGTCCGGAGCTCTTCGACGGACACAGCGTCGGCTGAGGCGAGGGCGGGGCGGGCGTTCGAGGGGTGCTGGTGCGGCGTCGTCAGCGATGACGGGTCCGCCGTGTCCGTCAGCCACGCGTAGCCGACCCCGGTGCAGGCGACCAGAGCGCTGAACGCCACCAGTCCGGCGATCTGCCTGCGACCGCGTCGCGCGAAGAGTGCGGCGGCGAGCGCGGTGGTGAGGACGGCGAGGGCCAGCAGCACAGCGGCCGCCGGAAGTGTCAGCGGGTACCCGATCACCGACCGCGCGACGATCCCGAGGATGCCCGCGATCGCCGCGGCGGTCATGCCGGTCGGCACCGCTGCTGAGAGCCGGTCCGGCCAGCCGCGTGCGGCCGCCAGCAGCGGGCGGAGCCCGAAGATCACCGCGATCGCGGCACCCAGGGCCGCGAGGGGCAGCGCGAACAAGAGTCGCTCCTGCGCGAACGCCCAGTGACGGGACACGAGGACGCCGCTCAGGCCGGCCTGCGCCAGCAGCGCCACCACACCCACGCCGACGAGGGCAACTGCGAACCGGGCACTCCGGCGCGACGGCGCCAGCGCGGCGAGCACCGCGGCGCCCACCCAGGAGCCGGCGCCGACGACCGCGGCGCCGAGCTCCAGAGCGAGCAGCTGGGAGGAGGTCACTGCACGGGCGTCGCCGTCCGGGCGCCCTCCGCGGTCGCCCCCGCGCCGCGCCGCGGGAACCCGAGCCTCCATGCGATTGCGAGCACGGCGATCCCCAGCAGCGTGATCACGACGCCGTTCAGGCCGTGGACGCTCAGCAGGATCGTCGCTCCGATGGGCACGGTGTCGCTCTCCGGTCCGGTGCCGAAGATCACGCCGGTGAGGATGAACAGCACGGTCTGGAACAGCACCAAGACGAACGCGATCGCGCTCAGCCAGACCGCGCGCTTGCCCGCTTTGGCGAGCGCGGCGAAGACGAGCACGAGCAGCGCGAGCAGCCTGACGAAGATGGCGCCGTTCATGCCGTGGATGGTGAACAGCTCATCCTCCGGCTTGCTGAAGACGCCCATCGCCGCGAAGTAGAACTGCAGCACACAGGAGAGGACGAGGAGGAGGGAGATGATGGCAAAGGCTTTACGCACAGCGGCTCCTGATCAGAGGTTCGCCGTGCCCCGATGCGCGGCGATGGCCGCAGATTACTCCCGCCGGGCGCGCGGCTGCGACCCCCTGTTTCCGCGGTTTCTCGCGCCTTGGCGGGTGCTGCGCTCGGCCGCGTCGCATGATGCCGGCGCGGCGAACGGGCGGTCGGCGGTTCGGCGCACGACCGTCGGTCCAACGATTGCCGCGCGAAAGCGATTGACTTTCGATAGGTACTGCGCGACACTCGATGCATGCTCAACGTGAAATGGATCGTCGCGCTGCTCAGGGTGCTGCTCGTGCTGGCGTTCGTCTTCCTCCTGGTCATGGAGTTCTTCAGCATCCCGGGTGACATCCTGCACGACCTGGGGCAGGCGCCGGAGGCCGCACACCTGCTGCTGCCGATGCTGGTGGTCGCCGAGCTGGTGATGATCTGCTTCCAGATCGTGCTCGTGTGCATCTGGGTTCTGCTCACGATGGTCAGGAAGGACCGGATCTTCAGCGACGCGTCCCTGCGCTGGGTCGACGGGATCGTGTGGTCGTTCGTTGCGGCGTGGGTGTTCTTCGCGGGGCTTGCGGTCTACCTCACCGCGTACCTCTACCTCACGCCCGAGCTGCGTGATCCCGGGCTTCCGCTCCTGCTCTTCGGCCTCACGCTCGCCGGGGCGGTGGTGGTGCTGCTCATGCTCGTCATGCGGGCGCTGCTGCGCCAGGCCACCACGCTGCGGACCGACATGGAAGAGGTGATCTGATGCCCATCGTGGTGCGGATCGATGTCGAGCTCGCCAAGCGGAAGATGAGCGTCGGGGAGTTCGCGGAGCGGGTCGGATTGACGCCGGCGAACGTGGCGGTGCTGAAGAACGGCCGTGCCAAGGCGGTGCGCTTCAGCACCCTCGAGGCCATGTGCCGCACGCTCGGCTGCCAGCCAGGCGACCTGCTCGAGTGGGTCGACGAGTCGTCGACCCCGACCGGGTGACCCCACCGGAAGGTGCCGGCCCGCACCCCCGCACCACAGTCGACGTCCTGGTGGTGGGTGGCGGACTCGCCGGGTTCGCCACCGCCACGCTGCTCGCGGAGCGAGGCCACCAGGTGCTCCTGGCCGAGCGGCGTCCCAGCCTCACCACAGCCATACGGACGACCGGCATCTTCGTCCGGAAGACGCTCGACGACTTCCAACTCCCTCCCGAATGCCTCGGTCCGCCGATCCGCCGGGTCGTGCTCTATCCGCCGAGCCTGCGGCGCCCGGTTGACCTGGTCAGTGCGCGCGACGAGTTCCGGGTGGGCGACATGGCGGGGCTCTATGTCGCAGCTGCCCGGACGGCCGCCCACGCAGGCGTCCATGTGGCGCTCGGCACCCGCTATCTCGGTCGCCGGGACGGCGGCTTCCTGCTGGACGGCAGGGATGGTCCGACTGAAGTGACGGCCCGGTTCATCGTGGGCGCCGACGGAGCACGGTCCGCGGTCGCCCGGGACCTCGGACTCGACCGCAACGCCCACCTGCTCGTCGGAGCCGAGGAGGTCTTCGAGATCCCGCCCGGCGACGAGCCGCCCACCTTCCACTGCGTGCTCGACCCGTCGCTCGCTCCCGGATACCTCGCGTGGGTGGTGAACGACGGCCGGCACGCCCACGTCGGCGTCGCCGGCTACGCGAGCCGGTTCCCGGATGGGCTGCGCCGGACGGCGGAGCGGTTCAGCCTCTCGGCGCCAGGACTGACCGGTGTGGCACGGCCCGACCGGGTGGAGTGGCGCGGTGGTCTGATCCCGGTCGGCGGACTGCTGCGCCGGATCAGCAGCAGCGAGGGGCTCCTCGTCGGGGATGCGGCGGGCGCCGTCTCCCCGCTCACCGCCGGCGGTCTCGACCCGTGCCTTCGGCAGTCGGAGCTCGCCGCCGGCGTGCTCGACGACGCGCTGCGCTCAGGGACGCCGCACGCCTTGGCCCACTACGACGGCGCCGCGCTGCGCGCCCGCTTCCGCGGACGCCTCGCGCTTCGCCACGGGCTCGGTCAGGTCCGCACACCCGCGGCGGCGGCGGTGGCCTTCTCGGTGCTGCGAACACCAGCGGGGAAGGCCGCCGCCCGCCGGATCCTGTTCGGCGATCGGTCCTTCCCCGGCCCACGACCCGGCTGAGTCCGCCTGGCGGTTCGCCTGGTACGCGTGCGGGTCGGATGTGCGTCCCAGCCCGGCAGGGAAGGATGACAGTCGTGGTGAGGGAATCCGACGGCGACAACGCCCGGCTGCTCGCGGCGATGACCCGCTTCCGGCACGCGCTCGAACGCGCAACCCTGCCGCTTGACCTTCCCGGCGCGAACGAGGCCCGCCACCTCCGGATGCGCCTGGTGGACCAGCTCGACGACTACATCCTGCCGCGGCTCACCTCGATCGACGCCCCGGTGCTCGCCGTGGTCGGCGGCTCGACCGGAGCGGGCAAGTCCACACTCGTCAACTCCCTGATCGGGCGGGAGGTGAGCTCGCCCGGCGTGCTGCGACCCACCACCCGGTCACCGGTGCTCGTCCATCACCCGGATGACGCAGACTGGTTCGCCGATCAGCGGATCCTGCCCGGCCTCGCCCGGGTGACCGGCGGCCCTGCCACCGCTGTGAACGCCGCATCGGTGCGGCTCGTCGCCACCGACGCCGTCGGCCGCGGGCTGGCGCTCCTCGACGCCCCCGATATCGACAGCGTCCTCGCCGCCAACCGCGAGCTCGCCGCCCAGCTCCTCGCCGCCGCTGACCTGTGGATCTTCGTGACCACCGCCGCCCGCTACGCCGACGCCGTGCCCTGGGACCTGCTGCGGGAGGCGGCGGAGCGCGGCACGGCGGTCGCGATCGTGCTCGACCGTGTGCCCGCCGAGGCGATGGACGACATCAGCGCCCACCTTGCGGACATGCTGCGCGAGCAGGGCCTTTCGCAGGCGCCGATCTTCCAGATCGCCGAGTCACCCCTGGAGGACGGTCTCCTTCCCCGGGGACAGACGGCCCGCATCCGCGACTGGCTCGCCGCGCTGGCAGGCAACGCCACCGCCCGCGCGGCGGTCGTGCGGCAGACCCTGCAGGGTGCGCTCGAATCCCTCGACGGCCGGGCCATGGCGCTCGCCGCTGCGTCATCCCAGCAGGCCGCCGCCGCCGGCGCGCTGCTCGATACCGCCCGGAACGCCTATGACGACGCACTCGAAGGGGTGCAGGTGGGGATGCGGGACGGCTCCCTGCTGCGCGGCGAGGTGCTCGCGCGGTGGCAGGAGTTCGTCGGCACAGGCGAGTTCTTCCGTCAGGTCGAGACGACGGTGTCACGGCTCCGCGACCGGGTCACCGCCTGGTTCAAAGGCGAGCCACCGCCGGCGGAGCGGCTCGGCGAGGCCCTGCAGTCAGGTGCGGAGCTGCTGATCTCCAACCACGCCGAGCTGGCGGCCAGCGCCGCGAGCCGGGCCTGGCGCTCGCTGCCCGGCGGAGAGCAGCTGCTCGCCGTCGATCCGGCGCTCACCCGCTCCAGTGCGGGCGTGGATGCACGGATCGAGCGACTGGTGCGCGACTGGCAGGGCGACATCCTCGACATGGTCCGCGAGGAGGGGGCGGACCGCCGTGCGATGGCTCGCTTCACGGCCTACAGCGTCAACGGCCTCGGGGTGGTGCTCATGCTGCTGGCCTTCACCAGTGGCGGCCTGGTGCTGCTCGAGGTCGGGATCGCCGGCGGCACTGCGGTCGTCGGGCAGAAGCTGCTCGAGGCGGTGTTCGGGGATCAGGCGGTGCGCGAGCTCGCGCAGAAGGCGCGCGAGCGGCTGCTCCAGCGGGTCGCGGAGGTGTACGCCGCGGAGCGCGGGCGATTCTATGAAGTGGTGGAGCGTTTGCAGGTTTCGGGTGAGAGCAGCGAGACGCTCGCGAGGGCGGCAGCCGACGTGAAGGCCGCTCGATGAGCCCGATCCGCAGCGGCGGCGCCAAGGTCGGCGGCTTCTCCTCCGAAGAGCTCGGGCTCCGCACCGCCGCGCTGGAGTCGGCGCTCGGCACCGGAGGGGATGAGCTCGACTACGCCCACGTCGGCCGGGCGCGGGCCGTCGTGGACAAGGTGCGTGAGCGCACCAGCCTGTCCGGTGATCACACGGTGGTGGCCCTCGCCGGCGCCACCGGCAGCGGCAAGTCGTCGCTGTTCAACACGCTGGTCGGAGCCGATGTCGCACGGATCGGGGCGCGGCGGCCGACCACGTCGAAACCCACCGCCGCGGTGTGGGGGACCGGCGACGCCGGCGAGCTGCTCGACTGGCTGAAGGTCGACGCCCGGCACGTCGTGCCGGACGGACAGCACGACCGGGTGGTCGGATCCCTCGATGGGCTGGTGCTGCTCGACCTGCCCGACTTCGACTCCCGCGAGGCGTCCCACCGGCTCGAAGCGGAACGCATCCTCGAACTGGTCGACGTCTTCGTCTGGGTCACCGACCCGCAGAAGTACGCGGACGCGAGGCTGCACGACGACTTCGTGCAGCTGCTCGCGCAGCACGAGTCGGTGACCCTGGCTGTGCTGAACCAGGCAGACCGGCTCCCTCCGGACGCCGTGGACGCGTGTGTGGCGGACCTCCGCAGCCTGCTCTCCCGGGACGGCATCGCAGACGCGACGGTGCTGCCGACGTCGGTGCGCACGGGCGCCGGCATCGCGGAGCTGCGGCAGCGCATCGCCAACTCGGTCGCCGGGCGCACCGCATCGCGTCAGCGGCTCAGCGCCGACGTGGTCACGATCGCGAGGATCCTCCGCAAGGACGTCGCCGACGACGAGGTGCGCGCTGACCGGCTGCCCCGCAGGGACCTGGATGCGGCGCTCGCGCGCGCCGCGGGCGTGCCGATCGTGCTCGATGCCGTCGGGCGCCAGTACCGGCGCGATGCGCTCGCCCACTCGGGATGGATCTTCACCCGCTGGATCGGTCGGCGTGGGGCGGATCCCATGCGTCGCCTGCGGCTCGACGGATCGGGCGGCCGGCAGTCGAAGCCGGTCGAGCGGGGAGAGGCGGACGTCCGGACGTCGCTCGGGCGCTCGTCGATCCCAGCACCGAGCGACGCCACCCGCTCCGCCGTCGAGGTGGCGACCCGGGCGTTCGTGCAGAGTGCGTCACAGGGGCTTCCGGTGCGGTGGGGGCGGGCAGTCGACGATGCCGCGGAGGCGGGGGATGAGACCCTCGCGGATGCGCTCGATCAGGCTGTCCTCGGCACGTCGCTCGCGGCGCGTCGCCCGGGATGGTGGTTCGCTGCGAATGCGCTCCAGTGGCTCTTCGGCGTCGTCGCGGTGCTTGGCGCGCTCTGGCTGCTGCTCCTCTACGTGCTCAGCCTGCTCGCGATCCCACCGCCGGAGACTCCCTTGGTGGGCGTGGTGCCGGTGCCGACGCTGATGCTCATCGCCGGGGTGCTGCTTGGAGTCCTGTTCGCCCTCCTCGCACGCTGGCTGGCGCTGATCGGCGCGCGCAGACGCAGCTCCCGGATCGAGGGCCGGCTTCGGAAGGCCATCGCCGCGGTCACCGATGAACGCATCGTCGCGCCGATCTCCGCTGTGCTCGCGCGCCACCGGACGACCAGGGAGCAGCTCGACCGCGCGGGGCGATGAGCCGATCAGGATCCGAGAAGCGCCGACCCACCCACCCGGCTACCGTGACGGACATGGACGCAACGACGAAGAAGAACCGATCCGGCTCCGAGGGCTTCACCGAGGAGGAACGTGCCGCGATGAAGGAGCGCGCCGCGGAGCTGAAGGCGGAGGCCGGCCGGGGGCGAGGCGCGGCGAAGGCGGCAGCCGATCTGGAGGACGTGCTCAAGGCGATCGCGGAGATGCCGCAGCCTGACCGCGGGCTCGCCGAGCGCATCCACGCCATCGTGACGACCGCGGCTCCGAGCCTCGCGCCGAAGACCTGGTACGGGATGCCCGCCTACGCCCTCGACGGCAAGGTGGTGTGCTTCTTCCAGGCAGCGGACAAGTTCAAGTCGCGCTATTCCACGTTCGGCTTCAACGACCCTGCCAAGCTCGACGACGGCACCATGTGGGCCACATCCTTCGCCGTGACGGAGCTGAGCAAGGCCGACGAGGCAACGATCGGCGACCTGGTGCGGAAGGCCGTGGGCTGAGGCTTCCCGGGTCGCGGAAGTACCGTTGACCCATGTCATCCTCTGACCACACCGCGGACCCCGGCGCCGAATCCGCCGGCGAGCTGTCCTCCTTCGATTCACTCGGCCTCGACCCTCGGGTGCTGAAGGCGCTCAAGGATGTCGGATACGAGACCCCGTCGGCCATCCAGGCGGCGACGATCCCCGCCCTCCTGGCCGGCCGGGACGTGGTCGGCCTCGCCCAGACCGGGACGGGCAAGACCGCGGCGTTCGCACTGCCGGTCCTCTCCCGGCTGGACGTGTCGCAGACCACGCCGCAGGCGCTGGTGCTTGCACCCACCCGTGAACTCGCGCTGCAAGTGTGCGAGGCGTTCGAGCGGTACGCCGCGCACCTCCGCGGCGTCCACGTGCTGCCCGTCTACGGCGGCCAGGGCTACGGGGTGCAGCTCTCGGCGCTTCGGCGCGGTGTGCACATCGTCGTGGGAACACCCGGCCGCATCATGGATCACCTCGAGAAGGGGACCCTCGACCTCTCCGAGCTCAAGTACCTGGTGCTCGATGAGGCCGACGAGATGCTCAAGATGGGTTTCGCCGAGGATGTCGAGACGATCCTCGCCGACACGCCGGGTAGCAAGCAGGTGGCCCTGTTCTCGGCCACCATGCCCGCACAGATCCGCCGGATCTCCCAGAAGTACCTGCACGACCCGGAAGAGATCACGGTCAAGAACAAGACCACCACGTCGGCGAACACCGCGCAGCGCTATCTCGTCGTGTCGTATCCGCAGAAGGTCGACGCCCTGACCCGCATCCTCGAGGTCGAGAACTTCGAGGGGATGATCGTGTTCGTCCGCACGAAGAACGAGACGGAGCTGCTCGCGGAGAAGCTGCGCGCCCGCGGCTACACCGCGGCGGCGATCAGCGGCGATGTGGTGCAGACGCAGCGCGAGAAGACGGTCAACCAGCTGAAGTCGGGCAAGCTGGACATCCTGGTCGCGACCGACGTGGCCGCGCGCGGGCTCGACGTCGACCGCATCAGCCACGTCGTCAACTACGACCTGCCCATCGACACCGAGTCCTACGTGCACCGCATCGGGCGAACCGGGCGTGCGGGCCGCTCCGGAGACGCGATCAGCTTCGTCACGCCACGCGAGCGCCGGATGCTCACCGCCATCGAGAAGGCCACCCGTTCGCCGCTGAAGCAGATGCAGCTGCCCACCGCCGAGGACGTGAACGCCACCCGGCTGACGCGCTTCGACGACCAGATCACCGCAGCGCTGGAGCAGAGCGAACGGATCGCGCGGTTCCGCGACATCATCGGACACTACGTCGAGCATCACAATGTGCCCGAGGCGGACGTCGCGGCCGCGCTCGCCGTCGTCGCGCAGGGCGAGACGCCCCTGCTGCTGTCGCCCGAGGACGACCGCCCCCAGCGCTTCGACCGCGACGACCGGGAACGACCGGACCGCGGCGGCCGGGTGCGTGAGAGCGGCCGCCGCGAGGACGGCGATCGACCGGAGCGCCGCAGCCGCGGCGCCGGTACCGCGCTCGCCACCTACCGCATCGACGTCGGAAGGCGGCAGCGAGTGGAGCCCCGGCAGATCGTCGGCGCGCTCGCCAACGAGGGCGGCCTCAGCAGGGAGGACTTCGGGGGCATCGACATCCGCCCGGACTTCTCCCTCGTGGAGCTGCCGGCCGATCTGCCGACGGACGTGCTGGACCGGCTGCGGGGCACGCGAATCAGCGGCAAGCTCATCCAGCTGCGCCCGGATCGCGGGGCGACGCAGCGCAGCGGAGCCGACAGGCCGGCCCGGAAGCCGCGCCACCGCTGAGACGCCTGGGCTGGGCGGCCGCTTCGCCGATCGGCCGCGTCTCCGCGTGCTTCCCCATGCCTTGCAGTGCAAGGTAACGTGAGGCGTGAGACGGAGGCTCCGCATGGACAAGGACCTCGTGGCCGCGATGGCTTCGCCGCTCGTGCTGGCGATCCTCGCGGAGGACCGCAGCTACGGATACGCCATCCTGAAGCGCGTGCGCGAGCTCTCCGACAGCGAGCTCGAGTGGAGCGACGGCATGCTGTATCCGCTGCTGCACCGCCTGGAGCGCCTCGGGTACGTCGAGGCCCAGTGGGGCCGCTCCCCGGAGGGACGGCGACGGCGCTACTACGAGATCACCGCGCCCGGACGCGCAGAACTCGCCCACCAGCGGCAGCAGTGGGCGACGGCCACGAGAACGCTCGGCGGGATCTGGAAGGCGGGATCCGAGGCGGCGGCGACGTGAGCGGGACGCTCGAGACGGACATCGCCGAGTGGCGGGCACGCGTCACCGGCGGGACAGCACTCGCGCCGGCCGACGCGGATGAGCTGGAATCGCACCTTCGCCAGGAGGTCGCCGTGCTGGCGGCGGCGGGGCTGTCGGACGATGAGGCCTTCCTCATCGCCGTGAAGCGGCTCGGGGCGATCGACCAGCTCACCGGGGAGTTCGCTCGAGAGCACGGAGAACGGCTCTGGAAGCAGCTCGGCCTCGGCGATGCGGACCGGCCCGCCGGGCGGCACGGCTCAGCGATCCCCATGGTCGTCCTCGCCGTGGCCGCCGCGGTGCTGGTGCAGGTCGCCCGGCTCGCCGCCGGGCTGCCGGAGAACGCGGCGCCGTGGTTCGTCCGCAACCTCGGCCTGTTCTTCCTCGTGCCGCTCGTCGGATACTTCGCGTGGCGCAGGACGGTTCACGTGCGCTCCGCACTGGTGCTCGCCGCCGTTCTCGCAGTACTCGCCGTCGCCGTCAACCTCTACCCGTTCGGTTCCGGCTCGGACACGCAGGTGCTTGTCGCCGTCCACCTGCCGGTGGTCCTCTGGCTCCTGGTCGGTGCCGCGTATCTCGCCCCCGACCTCCGTTCGTCGTCCGGCCGGATGGACTTCATCCGGTTCTCAGGCGAGTGGTTCATCTATTACGTGCTGATCGCGCTCGGCGGCGGCGTGCTGATCGGGCTGACGAATCTCGTGCTGCTGCCGATCGCGCCGGAGGCGATCGACGACGTCGTGATGTGGGCGCTGCCGTCGGGGGCGGCAGCCGCGGTGGTCGTCGCCGCCTGGCTGGTCGAGGCCAAGAAGGGCGTCATCGAGAACATCGCCCCGGTGCTCACCGTCATCTTCACCCCGCTGTTCGCGATCATGCTGATCGCGTCGGCGATCGTGTACGGGCTCAACGGGGTCGGCCGGGAGTTCGACCGGGACCTGCTGATCGTGTTCGACGTGCTGCTGCTTGTGGTGATCGCCCTGGTGCTGTACGGACTGTCGGCGCGCGATCCGCTCCGGCGGGCCGGTGTCGCCGATGCGCTGAGGCTCGCGGCGGTGGTCGCGGCACTGATCCTCGACCTGCTCGTGCTCGGGTCGATGCTCGCCCGCATCGGCGAGTTCGGCTTCACCCCCAACCGCGTCGCGGCCCTCGGTCTGAACCTGCTGCTGGTCGGCAACCTCGCCGGGACCGCCTGGCTCTCCGCCAGGATGATCGCTGGTCGGTCGAACGCGCTGCGGCTCGAGCGCTGGCAGACGGCGTACCTGCCGTTCGTCGGTCTGTGGGCGGCACTCGTCACGATCGCGCTGCCGCCGCTCTTCGCCTTCGCGTGAGGTGGTGCGGAGGACCGGTGGAATCGGCCCGCGCACCGTGCCACCGCTGAGTCGAAGGACCTTCGGCCCTCCCCGCACACGCACCGGCTGCCCTACGGTTCCAGCAACAACAGCCGGTCGAGTCGGCTGCCGGGCAGCCGATGCCGGGCATTCGCTCTCGGCCCGGTCCAGACCCGAGCTCTGGGGGTCCTCCGGCGATGTGGAAGAGACTGGCGGTGCGCACCGCGGTGGTCGCCATGGTGGGGGCCGCACTCTGCCTCACACCCGCACCGGCCGGCGCCAGCCCGGGGCTCGCCGCGGACCCCGCGATCGCGTCGTCGCCGAACGTCACGGCCGCGGCGACCTACACCAACTCACGCTGCGGCAACACCAGCGGCCGTGTGCTCCTCACCTTCGACGACTGGGCGTACGGCGACCCCTACCGGGCCACGAGGATCGGCGGGAACCTGAGGGCGAAGGGCATCCGCGCCGCCTTCTTCCTCATCAACGAGCACGCGAGCAAATACCCCGACATCGTCGCAACCCTCCGGCAGCAAGGCCATTGGGTGGCGAATCACACCTGGAGCCACCCGAACCTGACCACCCTGTCGGACTCGAGCATGCGGTGGCAGATCAGCAACGGGGTGACCTCGAACCGTCTCCGGCCTCCGGGCGGCGCATACGACTCGAGGGTCTCCAGCATTGCCTCCGGCCTCGGATACCGGATCTGCATGTGGACCATCGACACGCTCGACTGGCAGTACGTCGACGGGGCCCGGCGGAGTGCCATGAGCATCCGGGCCCGCATCAACGGCGCTTCCTGGTCGGCGAAGTCCAGCGGCGGGATCCTCGGCCACCTGTCGACCAAGTACCCGGACGCACTGCCGGGCATCATCTCCGACCTGCATGGTCAGGGGCTGCTCTTTTGCCACAACCGGGGTCCGGTCGGGGTGAACATGCCGTTCCCGCTGACGTGCACGTAGGGCCGACGGAGCGCTGAGCCTGGGCGGCGTCCGCGCGACCAGGCTCGCCGATCGCCCCTGACCTACGCTGAGTGGGTGGACCCGGCGACGGCGGCGAGAGTGCTGGGTGTCTCGCTGGACGCATCGAGGGCCGACATCGAACGGGCGTTCCGCCGACGTGCCCGCCTCGAACATCCCGACCTGACCGGCGACGCGACGGCGTTCGCCGCAGTGACTCAGGCTCGCGACGTGCTGGTGCGCGCCGAGGGGTGGCGGACCGCGGCCGCGGATCCGCCGCGGGCCAGGACGACGGGCGCGTCGGCTGCGCGTCGGGGCTTCGACCTGCCTCCGCCGGTGCTTGCCTTGCTCTGCGTGCTGCTGGTTGCCGGAAGCCTCGTCGAAGGGCTGGCCTCGACGAGCCCGTTCGCACCGCTGGAGCCGGTGCTGCGCTCCGGGTTCCTCGTCGGGACGGTGGTCGGCTACGCGCTGACCCGCCGTCGGGTGCTGGGGATCCTGAGCGCGATCGCCATCGTCACGACGGCCGTCGCGACGCTCGTCTGGGTATCGTTCGGCTCCCTCCTGGGCGGCGCGCTCATGGCGCCGGCCATCGTGCTGCTGGTGCTGCACGGGCGGAACCGTGCGCTCTGATCGTCTGCGGCACGGCTCGGCGGGTGGGAATCGGGAACCCAGGGATGGCTGAGGAGGCGGAAATGCGTGCCCTCAGAAGACGCGGGCATATCCCTGCGCGACGAGGTGCCGCTTGAAGGCCACCTCGAACGCATCGTCGAGCGGCACTCGGGAATTGACGACCTCGGCCTGCGCTTCACGATAGACGCGGGTGAAGACGGGCCACCACGACTGGTCGAACATCACGTTGAATGGGCCTGCGACGGTGGCGGCGACTTCCACAATCGAGTTGCGGATCAGGGCTTCCGCGGATGCCATCATGAACATCCCCGCCACGATCGCGATCGCGCCGACGACGATCCCGAAAACGAGCTGTCCGGCAAGAATGCCGACAATGATCGCCCCAGCGCCGATGCCGAGCACCGTCTTACCCCATCCTCTCCGTGAGCCGGACCGGCGGGCGGCATCAGCAAGTTGTGTTGGGTAGAGGAAGCTCACTCGTTCCGCCATTTCATCTCAGCTGTCATGTGCGATCGGGCGACCACGGCGAAACCATAGCGTCTGGCAGGAGTTCTGAGCTCACGACTCGCGCGATGCTGCCTGCGGGCGGCTCTTCGAGGAGATCCATCGGATCGCGCACCCGTGACCCGGATGGGTGCTCAGGCGAATGCGCCTATGACGATCGGCGCGTCAAGCCCCACGCCGCTCTCTACATCCAGCCTGTCAGTTCGAGGATCTCGCGGGCGGACTCATCGATCGTCGCGGGGTGGGTGACTACCTGAAAGTGCCGGATCCGCTCGTGATCGGACCGAGCGTGGTAGACGTCGATCCACTCTCGCAATGCTGCGGCCCACTCGTCTGTGGGCTCGCGTTCTGTCACTCGCTCCATCAACACCCGGATCGGTGCGGTCGTCTCACAGATGATCAGCCGTGCCCCCGGCAAGACCGCGCGGAGAAGGCCGACCTCCTCTTCATCGTTGAACACCATCGGGAGAATCAGCTTGATGTCGGGGACGGCGGCGACATAGTTCGGCCAGATGGCACGGAGGTTCTCGCGCGGGAACGACCGACCGGGATACGGGTGCACCAGGCTCAGCTCGTCCATATCGATGACGCCGTGCGCCACGTCCGCCACCCGTAGCGCCTCCGAAAGGGCCCGCGCGAGGGTGCTCTTCCCGGAGCCCGGAGAGCCGTGCAGAACCAGCACATCTGCCACGACCAGCATTATGGCTCAGCCGGTCGGGTTGCTCTCATCGGCTCAACGTCGCAGGCGAGGTGAACGAGGTCGGTGGGTCAGGCTGAACCGCCCAGCCACTCGCCGGATCAGGCGCCGCCCGGATGCTCCGACCGCGGCGCGTCCGGATCTGCCGGCGACTCCGCCCGCCGCTTCTCGATGAGCTCCTTGGCCCGCAGCAGACGCAGCGCGGTGACGAGAAGGATGCCACCGACGACGTTGAAGAGCAGCGTGTACCCGAACCAGCCCAGCCACTGCAGATAGGTGATGTCGGCTCCGGCGTGGATGGCCCCGAAGATGAGCAGCGAGTCGAGCACGGAGTGGAAGAGGGGAAGGCCGGCGAGCAGCAGAGCACTGGCGAGGGCGGCGACGATCTTCGCGACGTCCGACTCGGTTCCCTGCTGCATCCGGGTCATGAGGGTGATGGTGCTGCCGCCGAGCAGGGCCAGGGCAACCGTCTGAAGGGAGAACGGCGCGTCCGTGAACTGGCGGGCGGAATCCGTCAGGGTGGCCTCCCACTGCGGGAACGCTTGCACCACGAGCCACATGATCATCCAGCCGCCCGCGAGGTTCGCGATCAGGGTCGCTCCCCAGAGCTTCGCGAGCTGCGTCACGCTGGCCTCGCGCGCGACCACGGCGGCGATGGGCAGCAGGAAGTTCTCGGTGAACAGCTCGCTCTTGGCCAGGAGAAGGGCGATGAAGCCGATGCCGAACGCGAGCCCGGCAAGCAGCTCCATTCCGGTCGCGTGGAGCACCGCCAGGAAGGCCATCACCCCGAGACCCACCTCGAGGCCACCGAAGAACCCGGTGATCAGCATCGCCCGGAATGTGCGCTCCAGCCGTTCAGCGCCTCGGGTGACGGTGACGTCGAACGTCTCCTCGAGCTCATCCTCGACCGGAGCGTCCGTCTCACCCAGCTCGGCCCGTCGCCGCTTCCGGAGTTCCCTGCGGTTCTCGGCCATCCGGTCCTCCGTCCTCTGGCTCCTTCAGCGTCGCCCAGATGCCGCGGATCGGCAAAGCGAGTCAGGATTTCCGCGGGAATCCAGCAGGTCGGTCAGGCTCGGCCAGGTCGTTCGGGCCGAGAAAGCCTTGCGTTCCCACGTCGCGGATCGCGAGACGGACTGGCGCAGCGCATGCTCGTCGCTCCTTGCCAATCGCGTCCGAAGCGGAGGGGAGTCCAGACCCACTATCGGGAGCGCGACAGCCTCGTGGCTTTCGTCGCCTCGTAGCCGCGCGGCAGGATGTCGAACGCGAGGGGGGTCTCCTTCGCCAGCACGAATATCTCGATCGCGTGCTTGAGGAACGACTCCACCGGGGTGATGCCCTGCAGCATCAGATCGATGTGAAAGTAGACCCACTGCTGCAGCCAGCACGCGCCGCGGGCCCAGATGAAGGAGTGCGTGAGGCTGTTCTCGCTCAGTTGGCGGTGCGCTGCTCGTTGCATCTGCCGCTCGCTCCGCTCCTTGCGCACACACAGGTGGTAGACGGCGAGGTCGGCGGAGTTGGTGGCGCGCATCGGTCCCCACGTCGTCCACAGCGCCGTCGACGAGGCGAGCGCCGGCAGCGTTGGCACGATGAAGTGGTTGAAGAGCTTCGCCCGAGGTTCGAGGGTCACCGGCTGGCCGTCCTTCTCCAGCCCGAGCGTGTCGATGCCGCTGCGGTTCCCGGTGGCCCAGATCACGATGTCGCCTTCGATGGTGCGACCGTCGGCGAGGATGAGCCCGTCGGCCGCGAAGCGCACCGGATCGCCGATCGTGAACGGGATGCCCTGGAGGTCCCTTCGCTGGGTGGCGCAGAGCACCCCGCCATGGAAATGGGTGAAGTCGGCGTGCGGCCTCCCGAAGGTGGTGAGGTAGCCCGACGACCAGTGCAGCACAGCCCCCAGTCGCTTCGACACGCCGAGCCACAGCACGGTTGCGAGGTAGGAAAGACCTCGGATTCTGTCCATCGGCGATGATGCGTTGTGCAGCAGCGTTTCGAACTTGTAGAAGAGGTACGGTTTGCGCATCACCCACTCGAAGTTCTCGTGGCCGGCGCGCCGCAGGGACAACACGACGTCGCACGCCGCTTTGCCGCCGCCCACCACGACCACACGCTGATCGCGGTGCACGATGTTCTCGAGCTCGGCGGTGGAGAACTGGGTCGTGTGCAACTGGCGACCGCGGAACTCCTCCGCCCCGCCCAGCGTCGGGATTTCGCCGAAAGCCGCCATGGACGCCCAGATCACCAGATCGTACGGCTCTGTCGTGCGCGCCTCCCCGGTGCGAGTGTCGGTCACCTTCAGCGTGGCGGTGCGATCGGACGACCGGTAGCTGATCGCGTCGACGTTGGAGTTGAATCGGCACGAAGACAGCAGGTCGTGCGCGTCGGCGAACCGGTGGATGTACCGCTCGACCTCCTCGGCCATGACCTTTCCGCCCTGCACGTCCGGGTCGTCGCTGTAGGCGAAGCCGTCGAACGAGGTCACGGTCATGCTGCCGTGGATCTGCAGGCCGTGGTATCGCAGCTGCGGAGACCAGGTTCCTCCGATGTGGTCGTAGCGTTCGAAGACGTCGACGTCTGCCACGCCGAGCCTCCGGAAGCGCTCCAGGCATTGAAGCCCGCTCCACCCCGCACCGATGATGGCGATCCGCAGCTCTTCGGGCCTGCGGTGGAACCGCAGCCGCCTCACCCATATCCGTCGCGCGACGATGCAGATCAACACGATCGGCGAGAGTGCGAGGAAGGCGAGATACAGCAGGAGGGTGGATACGGCGACGAGCAGCCAACCAGCAGGAGCCCACCATCGGAGACGTTCGACCGGCGTGCCGAGACCCGAGTACGGGGTGATGAGGGGCGGGGGCGCGAAGACCGGATCTGGCGTGGCTCGGCTGGTGTCCGCCCTCATAGCCGGAGCCTACGCGTTCGAGTCGGGATGTGCTCCGTATTCGACGAGACAGTCCCGCAGTCGCATCGGTCACTGGGTGTGCGAACGCCGGCCCAGGGGTCCACCACACGTTAGGAACCTCGATGGAACAGATTCCGGCTGGCCGTACGGGCAAAGCCTCCCCCCAGGCCTTCACCGGCGACGTCTACATGACGCCGATCACCACGCCGCGACCACCATCCCGGCTCTTCGCGGCCATGGTCCGGTTCACGCCCGGCTCGCGCACGCACTGGCACTCTCATGCGCTGGGCCAGACGCTCTACGTCACCGAGGGCGTCGGCATCATCGGCACCCGCGACGGCGTCGTCCGCGTCAGACCAGGCGATACCGTGTGGGCGCCGCCCGGTGAGGAGCACTGGCACGGCTCCGCCCAGGGTTACCTGATGTGCCACATGGCCATGCTCGAGTGGAACGACGACGGCAGTGACCCCACCACTTGGCTCGAGCCGGTCACCGACGAGCAGTATCGGGCAGCGAACGAAAGCTAGTGCCCGTCCGCTCCTGGGGCACGACGTTCCTGGACTCGGGAGGGTCGCGTCGGTCGTCACCGGCAGGTTGAGCTCGTCCATTCGCCGATCGAGCACAGATGCGTTCATCCCTGGTCACCTCGATGTGGCGCGTCGGGAACCGCTGTGGAAAGTCTGCAATCCACACTGCTTGGCTTCGACACAATGTCGCCATGAAGCGACTCGCCGAGGGCCTGAGTGACGACCGGGGCGACGTGCCCGGCTGGGTGCTCATCACGCTGATGACCGCTGGGCTCGTCGTGGTGATCTGGGCACTCGCCGCGCCCGCTCTGAGTTCCGTGTTCGAACAGGCGATCGAGCGTGTCACGGGACTGTGATCCTGCGACGCCCCGCGCTTCTTGGGGAGGAGACCGGTTCGGCGCCCGCGGAGTTCGTGCTGGTCGCCGGCCTTCTGACGCTCGTCACGCTGTCCGTCATGCAGCTGGGACTGGTGCTGCACGTGCGGAACACCGCCCTTGATGCGGCGTCGGAGGGCGCGAGGTTCGCGGCGCTCGCCGATGCCGGTCTCGAACGCGGGCGGTCGCGCACCGAGGAGCTGCTCACCACGGCGCTCGGCCCGGGCTACGCCGGGGGTGTGAGCGCCGCGTACGGCGACGCGGCCGGGCAGGCGATCGTCGTGGTTTCGGTCCGAGTCCCTCTTCCCCTGATCGGGATGGCCGGACTGCCTGAGGGGTTGGAGGTGACCGGCCGTGCCGCGCTGGAGGCGCCCGCTGCTGCGCCGACTGCGGGCTGAGACGACCGGATCCGCGTCGCTCGAGTTCCTCGGCGTTGGTCTGCTGCTGCTCGTGCCCATCGTCTACCTGGTGCTCACACTCGCCGCGTTGCAGGCGGGCGCGCTCGCCGTCGAGAGCGCGGCGCGGCAGGCGGCCAGAAGCTTCGTGCTGGCCGCAACGCCGGAGGAGGCCGCTGCCCGCGCGGAGCGGGCGGTGGAGCTGACACTCGCGGACTACGGCGTCGACCCGTCCACCGCGGAGGTGAGCGTCGCGTGCGCACCCGATCCGGCCGCCTGCCTCTCTCGACGCGCCCTCGTCACGGTGACGGTCGGCATCCGGGTTCCTGTGCCGCTGGCGCCGCCGGTACTGGACGTCGAGGCGCCGCTCAGTGTGGGCATGGTCGGCGTCTCGACCCAGCAGGTCAGCCGGTTCTGGGGTGGGGGATGAGGCGCGCCCGCGCGGACGGCGGGTCGATCCTGCCGCTCACGGCCTGTTTCGGCGCGCTGGCACTGGTGCTCGTCCTGCTCGTCACGGCGGCCACGTCGCTGCACCTCGAGCGGAAGCGGCTGCTCACCCTCGCGGACGCCGCCGCGCTCGCCGGGGCGGAGTCGTTCGAGCTGGCGGACGTCGAGCTGACCGAGGAAGGGCCGCGCCCGGTGCTTCAGGGCGACTCGGTCCGGGATGCGGTCGTCGACTTCGTCGGCCGGATGCCGCTGGATGGGTTCGAAGAACTCACGGTGGCGGAGGCGACCACGACCGACGGCAGGAGCGCATCCGTGACGCTGACCTCGCGGTGGCGTCCACCGGTGATGACGCTGTTCCTGCCGGAGGGCGTCGCGGTGGAGGTCACCTCCGTCGCGCGCTCCGTGTTCGGGTGATCGCCGCCGGTCGAATCCTCGAGAAGACGGCGCGCGGTGCCCATCAGGAAGGTGGCGCAGGCCTACCAACAGGCGTGCTCGCGGAGCACAATGGGCGCATGGCTGAGGCGCCGGGGTCATGACCGCGGAGCCCGCCGTGCGGTCGCGGATCCGGACTCCGGATCAGCGGCTGCGCGTGTTCGTCAGCTCGACGCTTCAAGAACTCGCCGCCGAGCGGAACGCCGCGCGACGTGCGATCGAGCGGCTGTCGGCGGCGCCGGTGATGTTCGAGTTGGGCGCCCGCCCGCACCCGCCCCGGTCGCTCTACCGCGCCTACTTGGAGCAGAGCGACATCTTCGTCGGCATCTACTGGGAGCGGTACGGGTGGATCGCGCCCGGCGAGACCGTGTCGGGACTGGAAGACGAATACGACCTCGCCCCCACCGAGATGCCGAAACTCATGTATTTCAAGGAGACCAAGGGGGAACGCGACCCCGGGTTGGTGCGGCTCTTGGACCGCATCCGAAACGACGACACGGCCGCATACAAGCACTTCCGAGACGCCAAGGAGCTCGCGCGGCTCCTGGTGAGCGACCTGGCCGTTCTGCTGGCAGAGCGCTTCGACGACAGCCGGTCGCCGGCGCACCGCACCCGGTCCGAGTCCTCGGAGCATCCCGAAACCCCGCCGTCGACCGCAACCGCCCTGCCTGATCCGCTCACCCGCCTGTTCGGCCGAGAGCAGGCCATCCGCCACCTGGGGAATCTGCTGGCCGCACCCGAGGTGCGTCTCGTCACCCTCATCGGCCCTGGCGGGATCGGGAAGACCCGCCTGGCGATCGAGGCAGCCCGCACGTTCGCCGACCGCTTCGGGGACGGCGTTCTGTTCGTCCCGCTCGCGCCGATAGACGGTGCCGGGCAGGTCCCGAACGCCATCGCGCAGGCCCTTGGCGTGCCGGACACCGGGGATGCACCGCTCGACCGGAAACTCGTCGTCTCTCTGCACACCCGGCAGCTGCTGCTGATCCTCGACAACTTCGAGCACGTCGTTGATGCGGCTTCGCTGATCTCCCGCTTGCTCGGCGAGGCGCCGAGGCTGAAGCTGCTTGTTACGAGCCGGGTGCTGCTTCATCTGGCGCCGGAGCGGGCCTACGAGGTGCCACCGCTCCAGCTGCCGGATGCCTCCACCGCAGCGTGGGAGCCGGGGCGGTCGTTCACGCCTTCGGTGGAGCTGTTCATCGAGCGAGCCCGGTCGGTGAAGCCGGACTTCGAGGTCAACGCCGAGAACGTTGCGGCTGTCGAAGACATCGTCGCCCGCCTCGAAGGGGTGCCGCTGGCGATCGAGCTCGCCGCGGCCCGCGTCCGGCTCCTTCCGCCGCGCGCCCTGCTCGGCAAGCTGGACCGGCAGCTTGCGGTCCTCGTCGGCGCACGCCGCGACGCACCGTCCCGGCAGCAGGCGGTGCGCAGCACCATCGAGTGGAGCACCCGGCTGCTCAGTGACGAGGAACGGGCGCTGCTGTGGCGGGTCGGCGTGTTCGCCGGTCGCTTCTCGCTCGAGGCGGTGGACGCGATCGGTGACCCCTCCATCGATGTGCTGACCGTGCTCGAAGGGCTCGTGGACGCAAGCCTCGTGCGTCAGTACGAGCGCAACGGCCGCACCTACCTGCAGCTCCTCACGACAGTCCGGGAGTACGCGCTCGAGCGACTGGAGGCTGAGGGGCTGCTGTCCGAGCTGGAGGACGCCCATGCGCACCATTACGCCGACTGGGGTCAGCGAATGGGTCACCACCTCGTCGGCCCGAGACAGCGTGAAACGCTGCTCGCGCTCTCCGACGAGCGGGACAACATCCTCAGCGCACTGCGGCATCTGCTGGCAGCCGGCGACTGGGACACCGCTGCGCAGCTGGTGTACCGGCTCTACGTCTACTGGTGGATCGACGGGCTGCTGGGCGAGGTGGGGGAGCGGATGACGATGCTGCTCCAGACAGGCCAGCCGATGTCCAACCGGAGCAGAGCGATCGCGATGTGGATGAGCTCCTTCTCGGGACTGTTCCAGCCAGGCGGCAAGTCGCCCATCAGCGGCCTCGCCGAGACCGCGGAGCTCTTCGCTCAAGTCGGGGACCGGACCGGTGAACGCTTCGCCCTGGTGGCACTCGGAGTCGAATATGCGACCACCGACCCGCCGGACCTCGATCGTGCGACGGCGGCCATGGAGCAAGCGCTTGACGGCGCAGCGGAAGGTGGTGCCGACAGCTGGGATGTCTGGGCCCGGGCGTTCGCGCTCGTATCGCTCGGGCGGCTGGAGCTGGCTCAGCGGAACCTGCCCCGCTCGGTCGAGCTGTTCCGGGAGGGGCTGCGTCTCTCGGAGGAGATTCAGGACGACTTCGCACTCACGTTTCCCCTTTACCACCTTGGCTGGGCGAACCTGTGGGATGGCGACGTCCCCGGGGCGGCCGGGCTCATGGAGCGGCAACTCGAGCTCACCCTTCGCCTCGGTCACAGCCAGGGCGTCGCGTACGCGCTGGAATCCTTCCTTGGAGTGGCGGCCGGACTCGGCGACATCGAGACGGCCGGCCTGCTGAACGGCGCCGCGGTCGCCCTCCGGGAGCGCTTCGCCGTGTTCGACCCTCAGGACGGGATCTTCCGCCTCGGCGTTGTGGAGAAGATCCGTCGAGGAGCGGGCCGCGAGAGATTCGACGCGGCGGTCGAGCAAGGACGGCGACTCACCGTCGACCAGGCGGTCGCCATCGCCCGGGAGGTCGCAGTCGCCGCTCAGCGGGCTCAGGCCGATCCGTAGACGCGGCAACGGTACGTCTCGACGCTGCGGCGCCCGGTGCAGGTTGCGATTGCCGCACGATCACCTGCCAGAGACGCCCGGGTCGAGGATCGAGTCCTATCCGGGCCCGCGGTGCGGTGCGAACCGCGGCACGTACCGAGCAAGCACCGCGGCGCCGGCGAGCCCGACGACACCGATCCCCGCCACGGCGATGGACAGAGACGTGAGGGCCGTGATCACCGAGACGGCGAGCGGCGAGGCGGCGGCACCCAGACTCGACGTGAACCGCCACGCGCCGAGGAAGGGGGCGGGATCGTGATTGTCGGCGAGGTCCGCGCCGAGGGTCATCACGATGCCGCTGCCGATCCCGTTCGCCACCGAGAGGAAGAACGCCATGGCGATGAACCACTGCACGTTCGCCGGCACGTCGTGCGTGAATGCCAGCACCAGATGGCCGAGCGACATCCCGACGACCGACGGCATCGCGCTCCACATGCGACCCCATCGGTCCATGATCTGGCCGCTCGTGTAGAACAGCGCGAAGTCGATGCCGCCGGCGATCCCGATGATGAGGGCGATGCTCGCCGCGTCGATGCCGATGCTGATCCCCCAGAGGGGCAGCACGACCGCGCGACTGGCGCGGAGCGCGCTGATGATCGCGGCCCCCGCGCCCATCCGCAGCAGCACCCCGCGCTTCGCGGCGATCGTCGGCCAGAGCCCACGCGCCTCCGCTTCGACGAGTGCCTCGCCCTCGCGAAGCGGCCGGCCGTCGGGCGCGAGCACCGGCGGGCGGGCGGGGATCGGGTCGCTGAGCACCAGCAGCACGGCGGCGGAGGCCAGGCAGGCGACGATGTGAATCCAGAAGGCCGAGGCCGCATCCCCGGTGACCGCGATCGCGCCGGCGGTGAGGAACGGGCCGACGAAGAAGCCCGCGCGGAAGACCCCGCCGAGGGTGGAGAGGGCGCGGGCGCGGTAACGCAGCGGCACGAAGCTGGTCATGAACGCGTGCCGGGCGAGGGCGAACACGGCGGTCGCCATCCCGATCACCAGCACGCCGAAGCCGAGCGCCCACGGGTTCGGCGCGAGGATGCAGATGACGAGTCCGACGATCGACGCGAAGGCCGCCCCGATCATCGCGGGCCGCTCGCCGATCCGGCTGACCAGCCAACCGCTGGGGATGTCGCCGACCAGCTCGCCGATCATCAGCGCTGCGGCGATGAATCCGGCGATCGCGAGCGACGCGCCGAGGTTGCCGGCGACGAGCGGAATGATCGGGATGATGGCGCCCTCGCCGATGGCGAAGAGCAGGGCCGGCAGGAAGGCGGTGAGTGCGACGGAGCGCCAGGGGAAGGCGTCGTCCGTCGCAGCCATATCGCTCTCACACTACGCCCGCGCCGCCCGGAAAGGCGGCGGGGGACAGGGGCGGGGGCGCAGGGGCGCCCCGGTAGGCTGGGGGCGAAATGATCGAACTCGACCTCGCCGACCGCATCGCTGAGCTCCGCAGCACCTTCTTCGACATCCGCAGCGTCCTCGGGGTCGACCGGCTCGAGGCCGAGATCGCCGACCTGACCGAGCGGGCCGGCGCACAGGACCTCTGGGACGACCCGGAGAACGCGCAGAAGGTCACGAGCGCGCTCAGCCATCGCCAGTCGGAGCTCGACCGGATGAAGAACATCGAGCGTCGGCTCGACGACCTCGAGGTGCTCGTGGAGCTCACCAACGAGGCGGGCGACGAGGAGAGCGCCCAGGAGGCCCGCGACGAGCTCGAGGCGCTCCAGAAGATGATGGACGAGCTCGAGGTGCAGACCCTGCTCGACGGCGAGTACGACGACCGGCCTGCGGTCGTCACCATCCGGGCGGGCGCCGGCGGCGTCGACGCCGCCGACTTCGCCGAAATGCTGATGCGCATGTACCTGCGCTGGGCGGAGAAGCACAAATACCCGGCGACGGTGATGGACACCAGCTACGCCGAAGAGGCGGGCATCAAGAGCGCCACGTTCGAGATCGACGCGCCCTACGCGTTCGGCACCCTGAGCGTCGAGGCCGGCACCCACCGTCTGGTGCGGATGAGTCCGTTCGGCGCCGCCGGGAAGCGGCAGACGAGCTTCGCCGCGGTCGAGGTCATTCCGCTGATGGAGGAGACCGACTCGGTCGAGGTGCCGGAGAACGACATCCGGGTCGACGTGTTCCGGTCCTCCGGGCCCGGCGGTCAGTCCGTCAACACCACCGACTCCGCCGTGCGCATCACGCACCTGCCGACAGGCATCGTCGTGTCGATGCAGAACGAGAAGAGCCAGATCCAGAACCGCGCCGCCGCCATGCGGGTGCTTCAAAGCCGCCTGCTCATCATGCAGAAGGAGCAGGAGGCCGCGGCGAAGAAGGAGCTGGCCGGCACCATCACCGCCAGCTGGGGCGACCAGATGCGCAGCTACGTGCTGGCGCCATACCAGATGGTGAAGGACCTCCGCACCGAGCACGAGGTGAACAACCCCAACGCGGTGTTCGACGGCGACCTGGACAGCTTCATCAGCGCCGGCATCCGCTGGCGCAAGCAGAAGCACGACTGAGCCGCGCCGCTCTCGCGGCGGGGGAGATGACCTCGCGGCGGGGGTTGTTTCTCCCGCCGCGAGGTCGTAGCTCCAGCTACGGCAGGGAGCGCTACTCCTTGTTGAGCATGTCCTGCACGGTCCCGGCGATCTTCTCGACCCGGTTCGGCACATCCGTGGTGCCGTAGTACCGCGCGTCAGGGTGCGTCGGCGGCGGCATCGGCACGCTCGAGGTCGGACCATCCGAATAGCTGAACTCGCCCTTGCCGTCCGGGGTGGGGCCGCTGGCCCACGCGCCCTCGGCCGCGGCCTTGCCGTCGGAGAAGTTGAGGTACTCGTACGAGTGCTCCCGCGCCTCTTTCTTCAGCGGGAAGTTGCTCGGCACCGGGAAGTCCTCATGGCCTTCGGCGCGCAGCTCGGCGGCTGCCGCCATCCACTGGTTCTGGTGCATGGTGTCGCGGGCGAGCAGGAACGACAGCAGATCACGCACGCCGTGGTCGTCGGTCATGTGGTAGAGCCGCGCAACCTGGAGCCGGCCCTGCATCTCGGCGTTCGCGTTGGAGGTGAAGTCGGCCAGCATGTTGCCGCTCGCGGTGATGTAGCTGCCCGACCACGGGTTGCCGTTGCTGTCGACGGGCCGCGCTCCGGCGCCCGCGACGATCGCGTGCTGCACATCCATGCCGCCGATCACCGCGGCGACGGTCGGGTCGTCCTGCACAGCGTCGCCGGTGATGCCGAGCGGCGCCTTCTCGAGCAGCTGCGCGATCATTGTGGCGAGCATCTCGACGTGGCCCATCTCCTCTGCCGCGATCCCGAACAGCAGGTCGCGGTATTTGCCCGGGATGTGCGCATTCCAGGCCTGGAAGCTGTATTGCATTGCCACGGTGATCTCGCCGTACTGGCCGCCCAGCACCTCCTGCAGCTTTCTGGCGAAGACCGCGTCCGGCTTCGATGGAGACGACGTGAACTGCAGCTCCTGGCGGTGGAAATACATGGTGGATTACCCCTCTGGTTCGATTTCCCCCTCCGCCCCGGGAGACTCCCGATGGGACAGGCGGTGGCGGGCTTCTGCCCACGCTAAGAACCGACTCTTGGGATGAAAGGTGTCGGGCCGCAATGACAGCAAACCGACAGCCCGTGGTGCAGGGGCTCCAAGGTTGAGGTGGGGTATGTCGCTCCCGTCGATCGGGGCGAGCCCTGCCTAGGCTCGCTCCCGATGATCCGCTTCGACCAAGTGACCAAGATCTATGCCCGCTCGTCCCGGCCGGCGCTCGGCGAGGTGACCCTCGAGATCCTGAAGGGCGAGTTCGTCTTCCTGGTCGGCGCCTCCGGCTCCGGCAAGAGCAGCTTCCTCCGCCTGGTGCTCAAGGAGGACCGGCCGACGAAGGGCCGCATCCACGTGCTCGGTCAGGACCTCGGCCGCATCCCGAACCGCAAGGTGCCGTTCTTCCGCCGCAACATCGGTGTGGTGTTCCAGGACTTCCGCCTGCTGCCGGGCAAGAACGTCTTCGACAACGTCGCCTTCACGCTGCGCGTGATCGGCAAGAGCAAGGGCTTCATCCAGGAGGCCGTGGCCGACACCATCCGCCTGGTCGGCCTCGAGGGCAAGGAGAACCGGCTGCCGCACGAACTGTCCGGCGGCGAGCAGCAGCGCGTCGCCATCGCGCGCGCCATCGTGAACAAGCCGGCCATCCTGCTGGCCGACGAGCCGACCGGCAACCTGGACCCGGCCACCAGCGCGGGGATCATGGGGCTGCTCGAGCGGATCAACGCCGGCGGCACGACGATCGTGATGGCGACCCACGATGCCGGGATCGTCGACTCCATGCAGCGACGCGTCATCGAGTTGGTGAACGGAGAGATCGTCCGCGACGAGCGCAGCGGCGGCTACGTCACCCAGGCGCTGCCGCAGCAGCCCGGCTTCGCGCAGGCGCTCCTGCCGCAGGGGGCGCGGCCATGAGGCTCGGTCTGGTGCTTTCGGAGGTGGGGCAGGGCCTGCGCCGCAACGCCTCCATGGTGATCTCCGTGGTGCTCGTCACCTTCGTGTCGCTGACCTTCGTCGGCGCCGCGATCCTGCTGCAGATGCAGATCGGCCAGATGAAGGGCTACTGGTACGAGCGCGCCCAGGTGGCCGTCTACATGTGCAACGACATCGTCGTGGCCGCGAACTGCAACGGCGGCGCGACCCCGGAGCAGGTTGCGGCCGTGGAGGCACAGCTCACCTCCGAGGTGCTGGCGCCGCTCATCGACAGGTTCGAGTTCGAGTCGCAGGAGCAGGCCTACGAGAACTTCCTCGCGCAGTTCGAGGGCAACGCGATCGCCGACTTCGTCTCTCCCGACATGCTGAACCAGACGTTCTGGGTGAACCTCAAGGACCCGACGCAGAGCGACGTGCTCTCGGAGGCGCTGGCCGGCTATGCCGGCGTCGAGGACGTGCAGGACCTGCGCGGCTACCTCGACCCGATCCTGTCGGCCCTCAACGCCGCGAGCTACGCCGCGATCGGCGTCGCCGCGCTGATGCTCACTGCCGCCGTGCTGCTGATCGCCACCACCATCCGGCTGAGTGCCTTCTCGCGCCGGCGGGAGCTCAGCATCATGCGGCTGGTGGGCGCGTCGAACCGCTTCATCCAGACCCCGTTCGTGCTGGAGGGCGTCGTCGCGGCGCTGATCGGATCCGTGCTCGCGGGAGCCGCGGTGGTGTCGCTCGTGCACTTCTTCGTGCAGGGATACCTCAGCTCGAGCCTTCCGGACACCTCGTTCGTGAGCCTCGACGACGCGCTGCTGGTCGTGCCGGTCCTCTTCGGGGTCGGCGTGGTGCTCGCCGCTCTCTCGGCGAACGTCGCCATCCGCCGGTACCTCAAGGTCTGACCCCGGATCAGGGCGGACTTCCGCCCAGCCCACTCTTCGCTAGACTGACTGGCTGCCCTGCGGATCCGCTGCGGCGTCCAGACGATCGGAAGTGAAGACCGTGCCCAGGGAACGTGGCCAGAAGGTGGTGGCCACCAATCGCAAAGCCCGCCACGACTACACCATCGAAGACACCTATGAGGCAGGCCTTGTGCTCACGGGGACCGAGGTGAAGTCGCTGCGGGCCGGTCGGGCGTCCCTGGTCGACGGCTACGCCTTCATCGATGCGGGGGAGGCCTGGCTCGACGCCGTGCACATCCCCGAGTACAACGAGGGCACCTGGACGAACCACCCGCCGCGCCGCAAGCGGAAGCTGCTGCTGCACAAGCAGCAGATCCTGAAGCTGTCGAGCAAGGTGAAAGAGGGCGGCTACACCCTCGTGCCGCTGCAGCTGTACTTCAGCGACGGCCGGGCGAAGGTCGAGATCGCGCTCGCCAAGGGCAAGCGCGAGTACGACAAGCGGCAGGCGCTTCGCGAGCGGCAGGACAAGCGGGAGGCCGAGCGGGCGATCTCGTCGCGCAAGTACATGGGGGAGTGAGGCGCTCCCCGGTCAGCGACCGGAGCCGCGCACCGATCCGACCAGCGGCCGGTAGTCGTAGTCCCAGAGCAGGCACAGGGTGCTCCGGTCGCCGTCGCGCCACTCCAGGTCCGTCGGGGCGATCCAGTTCGCGGCGTACTCCGACTCCTCGTACGAGACGCCGACGTAGCCCTCGAAGGCCGCGATGCATTCCACCTCCGCGGTCTTCCAGATCCGGTTGTCGCCCGGATACTCGCCGGCCGTGTGCTCGACGACCGCGTACAGCTCTTCGTAGTGCTCCGCGTCGCAGTCGACCACCTGGAAGCCGGTGACCGTGTCCCAGTCGTCGTAGCCGTATTCGGTGACGCAGGCGCCCACCGCCATGTCGGTGCGCGCGGTGACGTCGGCGGGGGTCTGCGTGTCCGGCAGCGCTCCCCGCGACTCCCGCTCCAAGTGCTCGAAGATCGCCTCGGCGTTCTCCACCAGGCCGCAGCCCGGCAGCAGCGTCAGCCCCAACACCGCCAGCATCACCGCAGCCGGAACCGACCGACGCCTCATGTTCCCCCCAGAATCGCACTCACCCTACGGCACCCGGAGCACCGCCCCGGACCGCGACTCACAGCAATTCATCCGGCCGGCACACCTACGGTGGCGGGATGCAGCCGGAGTACGACGCCATCATCGTCGGCGGCGGCGCGGCCGGGCTCAGCGCCGCGCTCATGCTCGGCCGGTCCAGACGCCGCGTTGTCGTGGTCGACAGCGGCCTCCCACGCAACCGCGCCGCCGCGCACCTGCACGGGTATCTGGGATCCGACGGCATCGAGCCGGCGGAGCTGCTCGCCAGAGGACGCCGTGAGGTGACCGGCTGCGGCGTGAAGCTCCTCGACGGCCGGGTGACCGACATCGACGGGACCGTCGGAGCGTTCACGGCCGCGCTGGAGGACGGTGCGGCGCTCACCGGCCGCCGGGTGGTGATCGCGACCGGACTGATCGACGTGCTGCCCGATGTGCCGGGTCTCGTGGAGCTGTGGGGACAACGGGTCTTCCACTGCCCCTACTGCCACGGCTGGGAGCTGCGCGACCGCTCGCTCGCGGTGCTGGCACTCGACCCGTGGGCTGGGCACGGTGCGGTGATGCTGACACCGCTCAGCGCGGATCTCACGCTGTTCGGCGACATCTCGCTGGCTCCGCACGACGAGCGCGCCTTCGCCGCCCGCGGCGGGCGGATCGTGCGGCAGCAGATCACCGCGATCGAGCCGTCCCCGGCCGGAGGCGTGCTGGTGCGCCTCGTCGACGGGTCCGTGCACGAGCGCGACGGTGTCTTCGTCACCCCTCGACCGCTGCCGAACGATCAGCTGCTGCGCGCGCTCGGCTGTGCCGTCACCTCGAGCTCCGTCTACCAGGGGTTCGACTTCGTGGAGGCCGGACCGACCGGTGAGACGAGCGTGCCGGGCGTGTACGCGGTCGGCAACTCCGTGGACATCTCCGCGCAGCTCATCCAGGCTGCGGCGGCCGGTGCCAAGGCCGGTCAGCACATCGCGACCGACCTGCTGCACGACGAGATCGAGGCGCTGTTTCTGGCATCCGGCTCCGATGCGTCATGATGTGTGATCGGAACAGAGAGGGAGCGACTCCGTGCGACTGAGCAGCGTCCACTGGCGGGCGATCGCCGTCGTGCTCGGCATCGGCATTCTCGGCGGCCTGCTGCTGATTCCGGTGAACACGTACGCCGCGACGGTGGCCCGCGGCATCCCGCTGCTCTACGCCCCCGTGGTCGGTGCCTGGCTGCTGCCGGTGCTCACCTCGATGTTGACCGTCCGCAGACCGGGTGCAGGTCTGGCGGCGGCGCTGGTGGCGGGACTCGTCAACGTGCCGACCACCTCGTACGGGATCCGGGCGCTGGTCACGATGGCGATGGTCGGCGTGTTCCTCGAGCTCGCCATCGCGATCACGCTCTACCGCAGGTGGGACCGGTGGATCTTCGCGGTCGCGATCGTCGTCGCCTGCGTGCTCTACGGCATCGTCACCTGGCGCAGCCTCGATGTCGGCTCGCTCGGGCTGCCGTCGCAGCTGGCATTCTTCGGCCTCCTTGTGGTCAGCGGGCTCGGAGCGCTCGTCCTCGCCGCGGTCGCCGCTCGCGTGCTCGCCCAGACACCCATCGTGAGCGGACGGTCGGCCTCACGGCCGGGGGAGCCGCTGGTCACCGATGGTGGTTGGCGGTATGATGGAAAGTCGGCGACAAAGCCGGAGACAACTCCATAGCGCGACAGTGACCCACTCCGAAGGAGTGCGCTCGAGGGGATGATCGGTTTCGACATTGCCTGCGAAACTGCGAGAAGCGGGTCGAGGATGCAGGGTTATCTCGTAAACGATCTCTGCAAACAATAGGTGCCAATGTTAAGCGCACCGACCTTGCTCTTGCTGCGTAAGTAAGAGGCCAAGGTCTGTCGGCCCGGGTATTGCTCTCGCCCCGGTGCCGGCATCATCGAGAGGGCTTGCTGCGTCGTTACGCCTGAGGGCGACGCGGGACTCGAACTCTGGCTGGGCTCGTCGACCTAGGTGCTTGTGACGAAGGTCGGAGCCGAGTAGAACGCTTTCACAAGCTACGCCCGTAGAAGGCGCAGGCTCACAGCAATGGACGGGGGTTCAATTCCCCCCATCTCCACCAACGTCACTGTCGCGAGGAGTGCACGAGGCCGTCCGAGAGGGCGGCCTCGTCGCGTTTCCCCGGCGCGCACTAGGCAGGCGGGCGCCGCGCGCGTAGCCTCACAGAGTGCAGGCAGCGAACGGGCAGGGTGAGCTCGGCAGAGCCGTTCCGATCCTCCGGATCACATCGGTCGAGGACGCGATCGACTACTACGTCGGTGTGCTCGGGTTCGGGATCGACTGGGAGCACCGCTTCGAGCCGGGGCTGCCGCTCTACGCGCAGGTGTCCCGGTCGGGTGCGGTGCTGCACCTCTCCGAGCACGCCGGGGACGGCACTCCGGGCGCGGCGGTGTGGATAGCGGTCGATGACGTCCAGGAGCTTCGAGACGAGTTCCTCGAGCGGATCACGGAGGACGGCTCGATCGGGGAGCTGGACAAGGACGCCCCGGGGGGTCCGACATTCGAGGCGATCGACCCGTTCGACAACGTGCTGCGGTTCGCCCAGCGATCAGGCCCCTAGCAGGCGAACAACGGCGGGGCCGTCGAAGACGACCCCGCCGCACAGCCGGCTGCGTCAGTCGAGCTCGGCGTCCTTTCGCGCGGCCGCGATTACCGGACCGAGCGCGAAGGCAGCGACGAGCAAGACCAGCACGCCGATCGAGAATGGGCCGTACGATGCCTCCCCGACGAGCACTGGCAAGTTGACCAGGATGATGGCGAGGAACGTCAGCAGGCCGATCAGCCCCAGGACCGGCGCGATGGTCGTCCTCCACGCACCGAGCGAGTGGCTGTCCTTCCGGAAGATCGCCAGCACCGCGACGCTCGTGATCACGAGCAGCAGCACCACGCCGACGGAGGAGATGCCGCCCAGCCAGGTGTAGAACTGGGTGATCGGCTCCAGTCCGAGCACCACGGCCACGGCGACGAGCGCCAGCACGATGCCGGAGGTCAGGAGCGAGGCACGCGCAGGTGACCCGAACTTCGGGTGCGCGGCGGCGAGGCTCGAGGACAGCACGCCTTTCCGGCCCAGCGAGAAGAAGTACCGCGTCGCGATGTTGTGGAACGAAAGGATGCAGGCGAACAGGCTGGTGGCGAACAGAACCTGGATGATGTGACCCCCCACCGTGCCGAGGTAGGTCTCCGCAGTGGTGGCGAGGACGGTCCCCGCATTGCTGGTGGTGTTCTCGACGATGCCGCTCTGACCGTTCGCACTGATCAATGCCCAGCTCGAGACGGCGTAGAAGATGCCGATCGAGATCAGCGAGATGTACGTCGCGCGGGGAATGGTGCGGTCCGGGTCCTTCGCCTCGTCGCGGAACACAGCGGTCGCCTCGAAGCCGATGAAGCTCAGGATCGCGAAGAGGATGGCGAAGCCGGGCGCGCCGGACAGGATCTGCGCTGGATCGAAGACACCGGTGGAGTAGCCCTCAGGCCCGCCGCCGCCGAAGATGACGACCGCGTCGAGCGCCAGCACGATGAGCACCTCGGCGATCAGCAGCACCGCGAGCACCTTCGTCGACAGCTCGATGTTGAAGTAACCGAGCGCCGAGACGGCGACGAAGCCGACAAGTGCGTAAACCCACCACGGCACGGCAGGCAGCCCGTAGGACTGCAGCAGCCCGTCCACCGCGGGGCCGAGCAGCCCGAACACGCCGGCCTCGAGTGCGAGGTAGGACAGCAGCGCGGCGAACGCCGTGCCGAGCCCCGCCGCGCGGCCGAGCCCGCGGTCGACGTAGGCGTAGAAGGCGCCGGCCGAGCGGACGAACGGCGTCGCGGCCGTGAACCCCACCGCGAAGAGCAGCAGCACGGCTGTCGCGACGAGGTAGGTGAAGGGAAAGCCCGCGCCGTTGCCGAACGCGATGCCGAGCGGCACAGGGCCACCGATCACGCCGAGCGGCGACGCGGCCGCGACGACGATGAAGACGATGCTCGCGACGCCGAGCGAGCCGCGGAGCCGTCCGGTGACGGCGCGTTCCGGCGCAGCCTCGAGCGTCGGATCGGTTGTCGTGGTGGTCATGGTCGTCCTTCGTTCTCAGGGCGGGAAAGCGGAATGTGTTGCGAAGCTAGCGGGCCGCGTCGCCTGCGACGTCCTGCGTTACTCAGCGTTGCCGACCGTTACGAATCGTTGCGGGACGCTTGCGGTCATGACCCGTGGAGAGGTGCCCAGGCGTGTTCATGGTGAGCGCGTTGAGGATGAGGTGCTCGTCAGGGGAGCGGCATGGTGGCTGCTAGCTCGTGGGCCGAGGAGCAGCCGTGCCCACGTACCACTCGTAGGGCGGGTCGGCGTCGTTCACTGCGGCGTCGCCGACGATGCGCGCCTTGAACGCGACAGGGTTGTGTGACGCGACGGTCCGCGCGTTCCGCCAGTGGCGGTCGAGCGCCTTCGACGAAGCGGTGGCGGACGCCCCCAGCGGGTCGAACAGGGCCGTGGCCGCCCGGAGGGCAAGCTCCGACACCACGATCTGGGCGCGCGACACCTCGAGCTCCGCTTCTCGCTTGAGGCGCGTGACGTCCGCAGGATCGTCTGCGGCGGCCGCCTCGTCGAGCACGGCCGCCGCCGAGAGGGTCAGCGCCGACGCCGCAGCTGCGGCGGCCGAGATTCGCCCCACCGTCTCCAGCAGCTGCGGATCGTTGCGGCTCTCGGGCGCGGCGCCGTGGCTGAAGACGCGAGACCGGCCCCGCAGCTGAGCCACGACGTCCTGCTCCGCGGCAGCCGCGATCCCGGCGAGCACCGCATTGAGGGTCAGCTGATAGAACGCGGTCTGGTACGGGAACCGGTTCGAGAAGTCGTACACCTGGTCGGCCTCGACGCGCGCACCTCGGAATTCTGCCGTGCCGCTGCCGGTGAGCCGCTGCCCGAAGCCGTCCCAGTCATCAGTGACGAGCACGTCGTCCTGCGCTGTGGCGACGAGCGCGGCGACCTCGGCGCCGTCCGGTGTGATCGCGCTGGCGTCGATCCAGTCGGCGAAGATGCTGCCGGTGGTGTAGTACTTGCGGCCGGTGATCCGCCAGCTGCCGTCGTCGTCGGCCTCCAGCCGGGTACCGGTCCTGCCGACCTCGACCTGCCCGATCTCGGTGACGGCGTTGCCCACGAGCTCGCCGGCCGCGAACCGGCGGAGCCAGCGGTCGCGGTCCGGGCCGTCGGCGGCACGCAGCCGGTCCTCGACGAACGCGAAATGGCCGCGGAGCGCCTGGGGGATGTGCGGGTCCGCCGTGGCGAGCCGGATGAGCAGCAGGAACAGCTGACGGAGCGTCGCCCCATCGCCGCCTCGCTCGACCGGCACCCGGACCGCGCCGAAGCCCGCGGCGGCCAGCTCCCGGAGCTGCTCGAACGGCAGCGCCCGATCACGCTCGCGCTCCGCCGCGCCCTCGGCCACCGACTCGAAGACGGGACCGTACTTCTCCAGCAGGGCCCGGTCCGTCGGAACGGTCTGCGCCCGCGTCGGCGTCTGGCCTCGTGTCATGTGTAGAGCGAGATCGGCTGCACGGTGCCGTTCAGGTAGTGGGCGCCGACCTCGATCTTCTTGTAGTCGACCGGGTCGTGGAGGCTGTGCGTGCGGATGTTCCGCCAGTAGAGGTCCAGCCCGATCGAGTTCTTCGTCGCGCTGGCACCCGCCGCCTCGTAGACGCGCGAGGACACCTCCAGCCCGACCTCCGTCGAGACCACCTTCAGCGCGGCGATCTCCACCTCGGCGGCGGCGCGGTCCTCGGCCGTCGTCCGCTCACCGAGCGCGACCGCCTCGTCGTACCTCCGGTTCAGCTTGTCCGCGAGCGCCTCCACCGCCGCCGTCTTGGCCACGAGCCCGCCGAACAGCCGGTGGACATTCGGATCGTCGGCGTAGCGGTCCACCCCGCTCAGGAACCACGAGTTCGCGCGGGCGCGGGTGAGGGTCCGCGCCTGGGCGAGCGCGCCCTCCGCGATGCCGAGGTAGATGTTGCCGAACAGCAGCTGCACGCCCGGGGTGACGAGCGAGGAGAACGGGTCACCCGGGTCGGTGCCGAGGATGTCGTCCGCCGTGACGAGCACGCCCTCGTAACGGACCGAGCCGCTTGCCGAGGCGCGCTGACCCAGGTTGTCCCAGTCGTCGAGGTGCGTGACGCCCTCACGCCGGGCGTCGATCGCGAAGATGACGAACTCGCCGTCGTACCGGCCGCCCTCCGCGACAGCGCCGGCGATGACGACGTCTGTGGCGGAAGCGCCCGTCGCGAACCGCTTCAGACCGCTCAGGCGATAGCCGTCCCCGTCCGCACGGAATTCGAGATCCGGGCTCACCGGGTTGAACGAGTCGCTCCAGATCCAGGAGTTCTGCGCGCTCCTGAGGTACCAGTGCTCGCGGGCCGCCGCGTCGCTGCCATAGAACGAGATGCACGCCTCGTTGAGATAGGAGTAGCCCAGGATCTGCGCGAGCGAGGCGTCTGCCCGTGCGAGGGTGCGCAGCACCCGGAACGCCGTCTCCCAGTGCGCGCCCTCCCCGCCGAAAGCGGCGGGGACCATCAGATTCGCAAGGCCCGCCTCGCGCAGGATCTCGAGCGCCTCGCCCGGGTTGGCGTTCTCGCGGTCGCGCTGGAGCGCCCCTGCCGCGAGCCGCACCCCGACCTGGTCGGCGATGGCGGTCCACCGCTTCAGCTCGTCCGGTGTCGCGGCGCCCGTCCACGGTGATCGATCCACGGTGGTCGTCACGGTCATGCTTGCCCTCCCTGCGTCGGCATACCTGCTGCCAATGCTCGCGCGGGTGCACGGGACTTCCCATTCCGGCCCGCAACACGGCGTAACGCATCGAAGCGGCGCCGACGGATGGCGTGCGGCCTGCAGAATCGCAGATCTTCTCGATTCCCGGACATATCCGCAGACATTCTTCGCGGGCTGGGTGGCAAGGCCTGCGAAATTTGCAATATCCTGCCCGGATGAGCGAACTCGCCGCCATCGGGCACCGCATCCGCTTCTTCCGCAACCGAGCCGGCATGACGCTGGATCAGCTCGGCGCCGCAGTGGGCGTGGCCCCCAGCCAGCTCTCCCTGGCGGAGAACGGCAAGCGGGAGCCTCGATTGAGCCTGCTCTCAGCCATCGCGTCGGAGCTCGGCGTGGAACTCTCCGACCTGCTCGACGAGAGCCCCCCGACCCCGCGGGCCGCCTTGGAGCTGGAACTGGATCGACTCCAGCGCAGTCCGGTGTTCCAGTCGCTTGGGCTGCCGCCGGTGCGGCCGAGCCGGGGACTCACGGACGAGGCGCTCACCACGGTCGTCGGTCTGCAGCGGGAGCTGGTGCGCCGCGAGCGGCAGGCCATCGCGACGCCGGAGGAGGCGCGCCGCGCCAACACGGATCTGCGACTCCACATGCGCACGCTGAACAACCACCTGCCCGACATCGAGGATCTGGCGGAGCGGGAGCTGAAGGCCGTCGGACATGTCTCCGGTGCGCTGACGCACCGCTCGGTGAGCCGGATGGCGGAGCGGCTCGGGTTCGAGCTGGTGCACGTGAACGACCTGCCGCACTCGGCCCGCAGCGTGATCGACCTGGAGAACGGGCGCATCTACCTGCCGCCAGCGTCGATTCCAGGCGGGCACGGACTGCGGTCGATGGCACTGCAGGCGATGGCGCACCGCCTGCTCGCCCACGAGGTGCCGAAGACCTACGCCGAGTTCCTGCTGCAGCGGCTTCAGATCAACTACTACGCCGCCGCCTGCCTGATGCCGAGAACCCAGTCGGTCGAGTTCCTCACCCAGGCCAAGGCGGAGCGGAACATCGCGGTGGAAGACTTCCGCGACGCGTTCGGCGTGACCCACGAGGCGGCCGGACTCCGGTTCACGAATCTGGCGACGGCGTACCTCGACATGACCGTGCACTTCCTGCGGGTGAACGACGACGGCGCCGTGCACAAGGGCTACGAGAACGACGGACTGCGCCTGCCGCTGGACGTCACCGGGTCGATGGAGGGGCAGTTCGTGTGCCGGTTCTGGAGCGCCAGGGTGGCCTTCACGCGGGTGAACCGCACCACCGAGTACTACCAGTACACCGACACCCCGGAGGGCACCTTCTTCGAGGCCACACAGACGGGCACCTCGGCTGCCGAGGAGTTCTCGATCACCGTCGGCGTGCCGTTCTCGCAGTCGAAATGGTTCCGTGGGCGGGAGACCACGAACCGCACGGTGTCGCGCTGCCCGGATGCCGACTGCTGCCGGCGACCCGAGCCAGACCTGTCCGACCGGTGGTCGGGGAAGGCGTGGTCGAGCGCGAAGCTGCACGCGCACATCCTGTCGCCGCTGCCCAGCGGCACGTTCCCCGGAGTGGACGACCGGGAGCTCTACGAGTTCCTCGAGGCGCACGCGCACTCGGGCGACTAGGGCTTCGGTCCCTGAGCCTGTCGAAGGGACCGGAGCCGCGCGATCGCGATCGTGTCGGATGATCGCGCAACTGCGCGGTCATCAGACAATCCCGCGATCATCGGGCGCGGTGGCCTCGCGAGCGAAGCCGCTCGACCTCGGCTGCGGGGAGCGGGACCGCGGCGCTGCCGCGCAGCGTGAGCGTCAGCCGGGCGGCCGCCTCCAGCTCGTCGAGCAGGTCGGCGGCGGCATCCGGATCCGGGCCGAGCGCGACCGGTCCATGATTCGCCAGCAGCACGACGTCGGAGATCGCCGCCCGGGGGCCGACACCGGCGGCGAGCTCCGCCGAGCCGGGCGTCGCGTACGAAGCGACCGGCACCGCACCGAGCCGCATCACCGAGTACGGGGTGAACGCAGGGAGCTCCGCGTTGCCGTCCGGGTCCGGGGGCAGGCAGGCGACCGCGGTCGCCCAGGGGGAGTGCGTGTGCAGCACGGCGGCTGCGTCGGGACGGGCCGCGTACGCGGCGAGATGCAGCGGCTGCTCCTTCGTGGCGGTTGGCCCGGAGGCCGCGGGGGAGCCGTCCGCCACCCGCACCACCGCGATGTCGTCCTCGGTCAGCCCGCCGAGCCGCGCCCCGGTCGGCGTCAGCAGCACCAGGTCGCCGACGCGGACGCTGGCGTTGCCGGATGTGCCGTGGGCGAGCCCGGCTGCGGCGAGCCGACGTCCGATCGCGACCAGGGAGCGGCGTGCGGGCAGAAGTTCCTCGGTCATGGTGCGACCTCCCAGGCGGTCGAGAACAGGTCGGGTCCGCCGAAGTTGCCGGACTTCAGGAGCAGTGCGATCGGGTCGGCGCCCGTCCGGCCATCGCGGTGCCCGGCGACCGTCCACGGCACACCGGGTGCCGCGGAGCGTCCGACGAAGAGACTCCGCACCCCGAGCGCGTCGGCCACCGCGCCGGACGTCTCGCCGCCCGCGACGAGCAGCCGCCGCACGCCGAGGTCGTCGACCGCGCCCACCGCGATCCGTCCGAGCTCCCGCTCCACGAGTTCGGCGGCGGCCGCGGTGCCGAGCTGCGCCTGAACGGCACGCACGCGGTCGGGGTCCGCGGTGGCGCTGACCAGCACGGTGTCGTCCGGGTGGCCGGCGAAGCGGCCGGCGAGCTCCGACAGCACCGTCTCGGCGGAGTCGGACCCATCCGCGAGCCGCAGCGGGTCCAGCGTCCGGACGTGCCCCGGGAACGCGGCGACCTGCTCCCGGGTGCGCGCGGAGGCGCTGCCGGAGAGGAGCAGCCGTCTGCCGGCCGGCACGGCCGGAGCGAGCGCGGCGCCCTCGCGGTCTGCGGGCAGGGATTCGGCGATCCGCCTGGCGAGCGCGCCGGCGAGGCCCGCGCCGCCGCCGAGCAGGGCTGGTGGGCCGTCGCCGGCGAGCAGGGCGGCCGCCACCCGGTCGAGGTCGTCGTCGTCCAGGGCATCGACCAGCACGTGGCCGGCTCCGCTGTCGGCGAGCCGCCGCAGCGCCGCTCGGAGCCCGTCTCCGCCGGCGCGCACGACCGGATGGGGGAGCAGCCCAACGCTCCGGGTGCTCTGCCGGGCGAGCACCCGCACGAGATCGGGGTCGCCCATCGGGGTCAGCGGGTGGTCGCGCAGTGGCGACTCGGAGAGCAGCCGGTCCCCCACGAACAGGTGGCCGAGGTATTGCGTGCGTCCGTTCTGCGGGGTCGCGGGGGTGCCGATGGACAGCGCGGCGTCGGGCGTGCCGGCGCGCTCCGCGACGATGCTCGCGAGCGCCTCGGCGACCGGACCGATGTTGCCCCGGTCGGTGGAGTCGAAGGTGGAGCAGTACTTCTGGTACAGCCGTGCCGTGCCGTGCCCGAGCAGCCACCGGCCCGACTCCAGCGACTGCCGCACGGCAATGCCCGGCTCTGCGGTGCGGGACTTCAGCGCGACGACGATGCAGTCCGCGAGCGGGGTCCCCGACGGGGGACCGAGCGACACGACGGTGTGCAGCCCGGCGTCGGTGGCGGCGGCCGCGACATCACAGGCACCGGTCAGGTCGTCGGCGACGATGCCGAGCAGCGGCGCGGTCACGAGATGCTCGCGACCTCCGACGCGTCCGCGACGAGCACCTCGACACCCGCGTCGCGCAGCCGGGCCAGGTCGGCGGGCTGGGCGCCGGCGCCGGTGATGATGGTGTCCACGAGCGAGAGCGGGCCGATGCGGATGGAGGCGCGCGCGCCGAGCTTGGCGTGGTCGACCAGCAGGATGGTGCGGCGGGCGCTCGCGGCCATCGCCCGTTTGATGTCGGCGTCGAGCACGCTGGCGCAGCGGACGCTGGTGTCGTCGACAGCGGTCGCGGACAGCACGGCGACGTCGACCGCGAGCGACTCGAGCTCGGCGCGCGTGGTGGGACCCGCGAACGCCCGGGTGTCCGGCTGGTAGATGCCGCCGAGCCCGAGCAGCTCGATGTCGTCCCGCAGGGTGCACGCCGTGATCACGGGCACGGAATGGCTGACGATGGTGGTGCCCGGCGGCACCAGGGCGGCGAGCGGCGCCACGGTCGTGCCGGCGTCGAGCGCGATCGTGGATGCACCGACCAGCTGCGGCACACAGGCCGCGACGATTGCGCGCTTCTCGGCGGTGCCCTCTCGGTTCCGCCGCTCGAACGGCACGCGGCCGGCCTCGGCGAGGCGGGCTCCGCCGACGACGCGGCGGGCGAGACCCTCGACCTGGAGCTGACGGATGTCGCGCCGGATGGTCATCTCAGAGACGCCGAGCTCGCCGGCGAGCTGGGCGCAGCTGACGTAGCCGTCGGTCTGGAGTCGGCGCAGCAGCTCGGCACGTCGCGCTGGGGCCTCGGTGTAGCGCACAGATTCATCCCAGCAGGGTCACGAAAAAGTGTCAATAGTCGGACAAAGGTTGAAGCGTTTGTGCAGAAGAAGACAGAATTGAGGCATGAGCGAGCGGCCAGCGTCGGCGCAGGAGACCGCGCGTCCGCTCCAGCCGACACGAGCGCTCGGCATCGACGTCGGCAGCACCAACACCAAGGTCGTGCTGCTCTCGATCGGCCGGCACGGCTGCACCGAGGTCGCTCACGACGCCTTTCCCACGCCTGACGATCCGGGCGCGCTGATCCGCGGGGCTGCGGCGACGATCCGGCGCCTGCTGGAAGCGCATGCCGCCCGTCCGGTCGCGGTGGGAATCGCCTCCATGGCCGAGACCGGTGTGCCCCTGGATGCGGCTGGGAGCCCGGTCGGCTCATTCGTGCGCTGGAACCGCCACGGCGATCCGGGGCGCTCCCCGCTGGTGGAGCGGCTCGGCCGCGAGGCGCTCTATGAGGCGACCGGCGTGCCGCCTCTGAAGAAGGCACCGCTGCTGGTGTTCGAGGCACTGCGCGAGTCGGAACCGGAGCGCTGGTCGCGACTCGCCGCCTGGGCGGGCGCCGGCGATCTGGTGACCCGGATGCTCACCGGACGCCTGATCACCGACCACACGCTGGCCGGACGCACGCTGGCCTACCGGCTGCCGCCCGCAGGGGAGCCGCTCGCCGAGGCGTTCGATGCCGGGCTCCTCGCCGAGGTCGGGCTGCGTCCCGATCACCTTCCCGCGGTCGCGGTGCCGGGGACGCCCGCCGGGACCGTGACCGCCGAAGCGGCCGGCCTGACCGGACTCGCGGCGGGAACGCCGGTGTTCGTCGCGGGTCACGACCACGCGGTCGGCGCGTGGGGAGCCGGGGTGCGCGAGCCCGGCCGGCGGGTGGATTCGGTGGGCACCAGCGAAGCGCTGCTGCGGGTGGCGGGCGTGCCGCTCGACCGGCGCGCCGTGCTCGCCGCAGGCATGAGCCTCACGCGCACGGTGTCCGGCGACTTCGAGACGGTGCTCGCCGGCTCTCCCGCCGGGGGGTCGATGATCGCGGCGCTCCTGCGCGGTGAGCTCGGCGGCGCGTCGCTCGACCCGGACGACGTCTTCGGTGCCATCCCGGCGACGCCGCGGGCGATGGTCCTGCCGTATCCGCTCGGCAGGCAGTGCCCGGCGCCCGACCCCGGTGCCAGGCTGCGGTTCGTGGACGCCGAGGGCGGCGCCGTCGACCCGCACACCCTGGAGGCCGGCGAGCTCGGAAGCGCCGTGCTGCTCGGCCTCTCGCTGCAGCTGCGCTGGATGCGCGACGAGCAGGAGCGGATCACCGGCGAGCACCCCGTGGGCGCACTCCGGATGATCGGATCGGCTGCGAGCGGCAACGCGGCATGGATGCGGCTGCGGACCGACGTGCTGGGCGAGCCGCTCGAGCCGGTGACCTCGGCCGAGCCGGTCGCCGCTGCGGCCGCGCTGCTCGCCGCCGTCCGTGCCGGCGCCGCCGACGCGCACGCAGTCCTCCCGACGACGCGGTCCGCGGAGCCCGCCGACGCCGGCCTGCACGAGGGCGTCTACGCCGTCTTCCTCGCCGCCGCCACCGAACGACCCCTGACCCCCGCCTGACCGGCGGATCGAGAAACAGAGAGAGCAAGGAACCGGATGCCGCACACACTCGACGCGATCGCGAGGCCCTCTGGCGCACTCGCCATGGTGGCCATGGACCAGCGGGAGAGCCTCCGCGCGATGTTCGACGCCGCCGGCGCCGGACGACCCGAGGATGAGGTGCTCATCCGGTTCAAGCTCGATGTGGCGGCGGCGCTCGGTCCTCTCTCCTCGGGGTTCCTCATCGATCGGCACTTCGGGTTCGACCGGGTGCGCAGTCAGGGACTGCTCCCCGGCAGCTCTGGGCTCATCCTCGCCGCCGACGCGCTGACCCAGGACGACGGCGGCCCGGTCGAGGAGACGGACCTCGACGAGGTGGTGCTCGCGCCCGACTTCGACCTGAGCGGCGTGGTCGCCCTGAAGCTGCTCATCATCTGGCGGCGCGACGAGCGGCGCGAATGGCGCGTGGAGCTGGCGCAGCGGTTCATCGACGCCTCGAACCGGCTCGGCCTCCTGTCCGTGCTGGAGCCGGTGGTCCGGGCGACGCCGGGCGAGCTCGACGACGGCACCTGGGATGCCGACGAGGCTATTCGTGAGGCGGCACGCGAGCTGTCCGTGCTGCAGCCGAGCCTCTACAAGTCACAGGTGCCGCTCTCCGGCCGCGGCACGCCCGAGGAGCAGCAGGCGGCGAGCGAGGAGCTCGGCCGATCCATCGCCACCCCGTGGGTGGTGCTGTCGCAGGGCGTCGACCGCGACGCGTTCCCGGCCGCGGTCGAGGCGGCCTGCCGGGGCGGCGCGAGCGGATTCCTCGCCGGCCGTGCCCTCTGGAGCGACGTCGTCGGCGCCGCCGACGTGCCGGCCCGGCTCCGCGAGGTGTCGGTGCCGAGGCTGGAGCGTCTCGCCGAGATCGTCGACCGCGAGGCGCGCCCGTGGCGGGAGGCGTGATGCCCGATCCCGGAACCCCGAACCGCGCGCCGAAGGTCGGCGTGCTGCACACGGTGCCCGCGCTCGCCGGGACCTTCGAGACGATGATCCAGGAGTTCCTGCCGGGCGCCACCCAGGTGCACCTGGCTGACGCGTCCCTGCTCGCCGACGCGCGGCGCATCGGCGTGACGCAGGACGTCTCCGACCGGGTGGACGCGCACATCCGCTCCCTCGTCGACGGCGGCGCCGAAGCCGTGCTGGTCACCTGCTCGTCGATCGGGGAGGCCGTCGAGGCCGCCGCCGCGTCCGCGGGTGTGCCGGTGCTGCGCGTCGACGAGCCGATGGCGCGGGAGGCCGCCCGGATCGCGGGCGACGCCGGACGGGACGCCGGTCGCGGAGGCCGCATCGCGGTCCTCGCGACGCTGGAGGCGACGCTCGGACCGACCGGCCGGCTGATCGAGCGCGCCGCGGCCGATGGCACCGATGTGGACGCCACGGTCGTTCCGGGCGCCATCGAGGCGCGGGAGTCCGGCGACCAGGCCCGCCACGACCGGCTGGTGCGCGAGGCCGCCGTCGCCGCGGCGGCGCGGGCCGATGTCGTCGTGCTCGCGCAGGCGTCGATGGCCGCCGCGCTCGCCGGAACGGACCTCGACGTCCCGGTCCTCACCTCTCCGCCGGGCGGCGTCGCCGCCCTGGCCGCCACCATCCGCGCAACCCCAGACCCGGAGCAGCTGTGACCCTGCAGACCACCCAGCCGACCGCAACGGTCGATCTCGACCGGAGCGGCGGCATCCTCACCGTCGGCACCGACCGGTACCGCCTCGAGCTGCGCGACAACCCCGCCCAGTTCGAGCGCTCCCCGTACGCACGGCTGCGCGACTCGCAGGGCGGCAAGTGGACGGACATCAACCTGCTGTCGAGCGTGCACACCACGCAGTCGCCCGACGAGACCTGGAAGGTCGACGGCCTCAGCGCCGAGCGGACGGACGATCGCACCGTCGTGCTGACCGTCGCGCTCCACAGCACGGCGTGGACGCGGCATGAGACCCGGATGGTGTGCACCCCCGAGGGCGTGGAGGTGGACGTGACGGTGCAGGGCACCGGCGCCATCACCGACGTGACGCTGTTCGGCGGCCAGGCGAGCATGTCGAGCGGCGCGTGCGGCACCTTCCGGTCGAAGATCCGGTTCTCGAGCGTGCTGGTTCCCGCGGCCGGCGAGCCGGTGCAGCTGGTGCGCCCGGCGACCGGCAGCGCGGTGCTCGGCGTGGTCGGCGACTCGGATCCCGGCCGGCTGAACGCCATCTTCTCGCCGCCGCCGCTCGCATACGGCTTCGGCCGCGAGGCGCCGGCCGGGCCGACGGAGGTGCCCGGCGGCGACTGGCTGGCGCTGTGGCTCCGCGCGCCCGTCGAGGAGCTCTCCTTCACCGCGATGCGGTACTCCGCGCTCGAGAACGGCTACCTGATCCAGCTGGACTACGAGGGGCACACCGAGGTCGACGGCGAGTGGCGCTCCCCGACGCTGGTGCTGCGGCCGGCCGAGTCCGGCTGGGGCGTGCTCGAGGACTACCGGGCCGATCTGGTGGCGAGCGGCTTCGCCCCGGGCGGAGGGCCCGAGGTGCACCGCTGGTGGCTCGAGCCGATCTTCTGCGGCTGGGGAGCGCAGTGCGCCCGCGCCGTGCACGTGCTCCACTCGGGTCCCACCGACCCGACCGCGGACACCGCTCCGGAGACCCCGGACGAGGAGCCTCTCGTCGTGCGTGCCGCGCCGAGCTTCGCGCGTGCCGACGTCTACGACGAGTTCCTCGCCCGGCTCGACGAGCACGGGCTGGAACCCGGCACGATCGTGATCGACGACCGCTGGCAGGCGGAGTACGGCTCCGGCACCGTGAACCTGGAGCAGTGGCCCGACCTCCGCGGCTGGATCGACGCGCGCCACGCCGAGGGCCGCAAGGTGCTGCTGTGGTGGAAGGCGTGGGACCCGGAGGGCATCCCCGCCGAGGAGTGCGTCGTGAACGCCGCCGGCCGGCCGATCACCGTCGACCCCGGTGTCCCGGCGTACCTGGAGCGGCTGCGGTCCATCGTCACACACCTGCTCTCCGCCGACGGGCTGGACGCCGACGGCTTCAAGATCGACTTCACCCAGCGCGGCCCCAGCGGGCGCACACTGAAGTCGGCGCAGCCGGGCATGTGGGGGATGACCGCGCTCCACACGCTGCTGCGCACGATCGAGGCGGCCGCCAAGCAAGTCAAGCCGGATGCGCTCGTGGTGTGCCACACGGTGCATCCGTCGTTCGCCGACGTGCTCGACATGCTGCGGCTGAACGACGTGTCGAAGCGCGACGTCACCGGCGCCCGCGTGCCGGTCGTCGACCAGTTGACCTTCCGGTATGAGATCGCACGGCGCATCCTGCCCGATCATCCCATCGACACCGACCAATGGCCGATGCCGAACCGCGCCGAGTGGCTGCGCTACGTGGAGGCGCAGGCCTCGATGGGCGTCCCCGCGCTGTACTACCTGGAGTCCATCGACCGCTCGGGTGAGCACGTGCACCCGGAAGACCTGGAGCGGGTCGCCGCCACCTGGCGCGAGTACCGGGAGTCTCTCGCATGAGTCCCGGAGATCCTCCCCCCCGGGCGGTGACGCGCCCGGAGGACGAGCTCGGACCGGTTCCGGTCGAGGCGCGATCCGCCGGCCAGGCGCCCATCGAGGAGGTCGCGCGCGGCGTGTACCTGGTCCGCGACACCTGCAACGTGTACCTCATCGTCACGGACGACGAGGTCGCCGGGACGCGCACCGCCATCACGATCGACTTCGGCGCAGGCGCCGTGCTCGGCCACCTCTCCCGGCTGGGGATCGACCGGATCACCGACGTGCTCATGACGCACCATCACCGCGATCAGGGGCAGGGCCTGCCGCTCGCCGTCGAGCACGGCGCCCGCATCCATGTGCCGCCGGTCGAGGTGGACCTGTTCAACCGGGTCGACGAGCTGTGGCTCGGCCGGCAGCTCGACAACGACTACAACGTGCGCCAGGACCGGTTCTCGATCCTGGAGCCGGTGCCGGTGGCCTCCACCGTGCCGGAGTACCGGATTGCGGAGTACGGCGGCGTGCGCGTCCGGCCGGTTCCGACGCCCGGCCACACGATCGGCTCGGTCACCTACCTGCTGGACCGCGACGGCAAGCGCCTGGCCTTCAGCGGCGATCTGATCTACGCGCCTGGCAAAGTGTGGTCGCTGGCCGCCACGCAGTGGTCGTACACAGCGCACGAGGGTCCCGCGATGGTGGTGCTCAGCTGCTATCTGCTCGCAGACGAGAACCCGGATGTGCTGCTGCCGTCACACGGCCGGCCGATGCGCGACGCCGCCGCGGCACTCGGGCTGCTCGGCGAACGGATGCAGTACCACGTCGACTCCCGCCGCTGGTACCCGTGGGACCTGGCGGACCGGCTGCGGAACCCGTACGTGCCGCTGACCGAGCACCTGCTGCTGAACCGCACGAGCCTCGCGACCGGATACGTCCTGCTGTCGGACACCGGCGAGGCCTTGTTCATCGACTACGGCTACGACGTGACGACCGGACTCCCGCCCGGGACCGAGCGGCACGCCCGCCGACCATGGCTGGCATCGCTTCCCGCGCTGAAGGAGCTGTACGGCGTCACGAAGATCACCGCGGCGCTGCCCACCCACTACCACGACGACCACATCGCCGGGATGCCGCTGCTGCGCGAGGTGGAGGGCACCGAGATCTGGTCCCCGTCGAACGTGGCGCCGGTGCTCGCCGACCCGTGGATGCACGATCTGCCGTGCCAGTGGTACGAGCCGATCCCCTCCGACCGGGTGCTGCCGGTCGGGGAGTCGTTCACCTGGAACGAGCACACCATCACAGTGCACGAGCAGCCGGGCCACACCCTGTTCGCGGTGGCCTACGAGCTCACCGTGGACGGGGTGACCGTGGTGTTCACCGGCGACCAGCAGGAGAACCTCGGTCTTCCCGGCGAGCGGCACGAGATCTTGAACTACCAGTACCGCAACCGGTTCCGCCTGGGCGACTACGTGAAGAGCGCGCGGCTCTACCGGAAGATCGCCCCAGGCCTGCTGCTGAGCGGGCACTGGGAGCCGCGCGAGGTGGACGCGCAGTACCTCGACTACCTGCTCTTCGCCGGGCACGACCTCGACGAGATGCACGAGGCGCTGCTGCCGCTGGACGAGCTCGACCTCGGCTCGGACGGGGTGCTGCTGAGGCTCACCCCCTACCGCTCCCGGGTGCGGGACGGTGCCACGCTGACGCTCACCGGGACGGTGAAGAACCCGCACCGGCATCCGGCGGAGGCGATGCTCCGCCCGGTGCTGCCGGACGGCTGGCGCACCAGCACGGCGGCGATCCGCGTCTGGCTGGAGCCGGGGGAGGAGCGGGAGGTGACGTTCGACGTCGTGCCGTCCGGCGGCGGGAGCAAGCGATACCGCGTGACGGTCGACCTCACCATCGGCGGACTGCTCCTGGGCCAGCACGCCGAGGCGCTCGTCAACGTGCTCCACTCGAACGGGGACTGAGCAGCCGCCCGGACGGGCCGCCGCTCACCCGGGCAGGTGACCTGCTCCCAGGCGGCGCGGTGTTGTTGACCGACCCCGAGCCACCTCCTAGGATTTAGCGCTGGGAACGTTTCCACATCGGCCGTCCGACGGCCGGCCGCGAATCCCGCGAAGGGACACTCTTGACCGTTACAGGCCCCGCCGTGCTCGGTCTCGACATCGGCGGCACGAAGCTCGCCGTCGGGGTCGTCACGGAGGACGGAAGGACCCACGGCGTGCTGGTGGAGCCCACCCGGCGCGACGAGGGACCTGACGCGGTGATCGAGCGGCTGTTCGTCCTGGGAGAGCGCTCGATCGAGGCCAGCGGGCTCGGCTCCGTATCCGCGGTCGGTGTCGCCTGTGGGGGACCGCTCGACGCGACCGCGGGGGTGCTGAGCGCCCCGCTGCACCTTCCGGGCTGGATCGACATCCCGATCACCGACCTTGCGGCCGCCCGCTTCGGCGTGCCCGCATTTCTCGAGAACGACGCCACGGCGGCCGCCTTCGGGGAGTTCCAGTTCGGAGCCGGCCGAGGGGTGAGCTCGATGGTCTATCTCACCGTGTCGACGGGGATCGGTGGCGGCGCGATCCTGAACGGGCAGCTCCACCGCGGCGCCGCCGGCAACGGCGGCGAGTTCGGTCATGTGCTCGTCCGCTCCGGTGGCCGGGAGTGCCTGTGTGGCCGGCGCGGATGCCTCGAGGTGTACGCATCCGGCAGTTCGATCGCGGCGCGCGCCCGGGAGGCCGTCGCCGACCGCGGCGCGGGGTCCTCCCTCGCAAAGCTGCCGGAGATCCGGGCGGAGCATGTCGTGGCCGCCGCCGCCGCCGGGGATGCGCTGGCGCGCGAGCTGTGGGACGAGACCACGGAGCTGCTGGCCAGCGCGCTCACCGACCTGGTGAACGTGCTCGAGCCCGACCTGGTCGTGCTCGGCGGCGGGGTCACCCGATCCGGCAGCGCTCTGCTCGACCCCGTCCGCGAGGCGGTGCGCCGCGACGCCATGGCCCCCGCCGCTGCGGCGGCGCGCGTCGAACTCTCGGCGCTCGGCGACGAAGTCGGCGTGGTCGGGGCGGCGGCCGTCGCCCTCGACGCGCTCAACAAGAAGATCCACGAAGGAGTATGAACATTGGCTGATATCGGCAACGCGGCTGAGCCCGTCGACGTGGCGGACCCCGCAGCACTGGGAACGGTCCGGGAGGACTGGTCGGAGCACGTCGCGACAGCCCAGGCGATGGAGGCGCTCCTGCCCGAGGTCCGCTCCGTCGCGGAGCTCGTCTGTCAGGCGTACGCCGCCGGCGGCGTGGTCTACACCTTCGGCAACGGCGGCAGCGCCGCAGACGCCCAGCACTTCACTGGCGAGCTCATCGGCCACTACAAGCGCGACCGCCGGGCACTTCCTGCGGTGACGATCAGCACCGACCCGACCGTGATGACCTGCATCGCCAACGACTACGACTACGACGACGTGTTCGCCCGTCAGCTGGAGGCGCTCGCCCGCCCACAGGACGTCGTGTGCGGCTTCAGCACGAGCGGCGGATCCAGGAACGTCGTCGCAGCGCTCAAGGCCGCACGCGGACGCGGTGCGACCACGGTGCTGTTCGGCGGCGGGGACGGCGGTGCTGCGAAGGAGCACGCCGACCGCGTGCTGCTCTCGCCCTCGAAGCACACCCCGCGCATCCAGGAGATGCACACGCTGATGCTGCACGCGATCTCCGAGGTGGTCGACGCCTGGGCCGCGGAGACGGAGACCGAGGCGGCGACGCCCGCCGCCGGCACCCACAGCCGCGCGGAGCAGGCCCCCGCCGCCGCGACGGACAGCCGCGAGCCGCACGCCGCCCAGGGCGGCCAGGGATGAGCCCCGCACCGATCTCGAACGCGCCCGCGGGAGCCCAGCCGAAGGGCCTGTCGCGCGAGAACCGCCCCGTCGCGACCCCGGACCGCACCCTGCACATGATCGGCAACGCGCACCTCGACCCGGTGTGGCTGTGGCCGTGGCAGGAGGGCTACCAGGAGGCGCGGGCGACGTTCTGGTCAGCGATCCAGCGGATGGAGGAGTACCCCGACTTCGTCTTCACCTGCGACCAGATCGTGCTGCTGAGCTGGGTGGAGGAGTCGGACCCCGAGCTCTTCGAACGGATCCGGGAGCGGGTGGCCGACGGCCGCTGGGTCAACGCCGGCGGCTGGTGGGTGGAGCCAGACTGCAACATGCCGATGGGTGAGAGCTTCGTGCGGCAGGGCCTGTATGGCCAGCGTTACCTGCTCTCCCGGTTCGGGGCGCCCGCGACCGTCGGGATGAACGTCGACCCGTTCGGGCACAACGCGATGCTGCCGCAGATCCTCCGCGGGCAGGGAATGGACTCGTACATGTTCCTGCGCCCGGGAGGGCACGAGAGCGACTTCCGGCAGACGCTGTTCTGGTGGGAGGCGCCGGACGGCTCCCGCGTGCTCGCCTACCGCATCCCGTTCGAATACGGCAGTCCGCCCGGATCCGTGGACGGTCAGACCGAGAAGTCGCTGCAGACGCTCGACCCGAGACTCGGCGACGCCATGGTCTTCTACGGCGTCGGCAACCACGGCGGCGGTCCCACCAAGGCGAACATCGAGTCGATCTACCGGTACGACCGGATGGGCTCGTTCGGAAGGATGAAGATGTCCTCACCCCGGGAGTACTTCGACGAGGTGCTGGCCCGCGGCCAGGAGTTCCTGGACGGGCTCGACGTGCGGCGCGACGACCTGCAGCACCACGCGCCCGGCTGCTACTCGGCGCACTCCGGCATCAAGGCGTGGCAGCGGCGGGCGCAGAACGCGGTGCTCTCCGCCGAGCGATGGGCGGCGGTGATCGCCGTGCGCGACGACGTGGCGTACCCTCGCCAGGAGCTGGAGACGGCCTGGAAGCAGATCCTCTTCAACCAGTTCCACGACGTCCTGCCCGGCTCCGCGATCGAGACGGCGTACGACGACGCCCGCGACCAGCTCGGCGAGGCGGTGTCGATCGCGAAACGGCTGATCGTACGCGCCCACAACGTGATCGCGCGCCAGGTCGATGTGCCGTTCGAGGACGGCACGCAGCCCGTGCTGGTCTTCAACCAGCATCCGTGGCCGGTGACCACCGACGTCGAGATCCACTACGGCTCGACGGCGGTGGGCGTGCACGTCGTCGACGCCGACGGGAACAACGTCGTGCACCAGTCGACCCAGTCGCAGGCGACCACCAACCAGACGAGCCGCGGCGCCCTGGTGTTCCGCGCCGAGCTTCCCGCATTCGGGTTCCGCCTCTACCGCCTCCGGCCGGGCCCCGCTCCCGTCGTCGCGACCGATGAGCGCCTCGGTGCGCTCTCCGTGAGCGAGACCGTGATCGAGAACGACCACGTGCGGATCGAGCTGGATCCGGCGACCGGCTGGATCTCGTCCTACCTCGACAAGGCCACCGGCCTCGATGTGCTGGCCGGCGCCGACGGCTCGACCCACACGCAGGTGTGCGAGGACCCCACCGACACGTGGGGGCACCGCGTGATCTCGTATGCCTGGCCGGGCGAGGCGATGGAGCTGGTGCGGATCAAGGTCCGGGAGACGGGTCCGCTGCGCTCCCGGGTGCGCATCGAGCGGAAGTGGGGTGCGTCGACCCTCGCGGAGGAGCTGGTGCTCGACGCCGACTCCACGGTGCTGCGGGTCAACGTCACGCTCGACTGGCGTGAGCAGGCCCATCTCCTGAAGCTGCGCTTCCCGACGTCGCTCACCGATCCCACCGGCACGTACGAGATCCCCTTCGGATCGATCGAGCGGCCCGTCGACGGGGCCGAGGAGCCGGGCCAGTCGTGGATCGACCTCACTGGCACGATCGACGGGCAGCCCGCCGGGCTCACCGTGATCACCACGAACAAGCACGCCTACGACGTCTCGCCCTCCGAGGGCGGGCCGAGCATCGGCATCACCGCAGTGCGGAGCCCCGTCTACTCATGGCACGACCCGCGGCTGCTCACCGAGGGCGACGTCTACGCCTTCCAGGACCAGGGCGCACAGAAGTTCAGCTACGAGCTGGTCCCGCACGCCGGTGACCTCCGCGAGGCTGACCCGACGCGCCGCGCGGCGCTGCTGGAGGCGCCGGTCCGCGCCATGCTCGAGTCGTCGCACGGCGGAAGGCTCCCAGCCGTCCACTCGTTCGCCTCCGACGGCGGCGGGGCGGTGCGGGTCACCGCGCTGAAGGGCAGCGAGGACGTCGCGGACGCGCCGTCGACCGGCGGCGCCGACCTGATCGTGCGGGCGGTCGAGAGCCGCGGCGAGCGGACGGTGGCCCGCATCGAGCTCGGCGTCGTGGACCGTGTGCTCGAGGAGGAGTTCGGGCCTCATCAGCTCCGCACCTTCCGCGTGCCGCGCGATCCCGCGCAGCCGGTCGTCGAGGTGGACCTCATCGAGCGCCCGCTCGGCGACGAGGCGGTCGGCGAAGCGGCCGGGGGTGCCGAACCGGAGGCGGGCACGACGGAGCAGGTCGGCCCGGCTCCTGAGCCAGGTGCCGAAGCCCGTCGCAGCGCCGGCGTCACGGCGACGGGCCCGGAGGACGCGGCGGAAGGCGACGAGCCGGCACCGACGGTCTCGTGATCCCCCCCGCTGTGGAGGTCACGGTCATCGATGCGGACGGTGACGATCGCACCGGCGACTTCGCTCTCCGCGTCGGCCTGGAACCCGTCGCCGACGGGCTCTCGGGCAGCCGGCTCGCGAGCATCCACGTGCGAAGCGACTCCTCCGCGCCCGTCGATGCGGTCGTCCGCGTCGCCGTCGCGATTCCCTCTGCCGACCCGTGGTGGCTCATCCCAGGCGCCTTCTACGGCGAGAACCGGCCGATCGAGAACAGTCGCGTCTTCCCGCGATTCCAGATCGGCGCGAACCGCCCGGCCGACTGGGAGCGGCTCATCAGCGAGGCCTGGGAGTTCCGCAGCGACCGCGCGGCGACACCCGCGGTGTTCGTCTGGGGTGCGCCGGGCCAGGGTGGGATCGCGCTCGCCGGTGCGGCGGAGACGAGTCTCGGGCTCACCGGGATCGGCCTCGCCCACGACAGTCTGACCGGCAGGGCCCGCGTGCACCTCAGCTTTCCGTTCCGCGAGGGACCGGTCGGCTACTACGGCGATGCCGAGCCCAGGACGGCGGAGACGGCGTCCCACCGATTCGCGCCGGGGGAGGAGGTCTCGGTCGAGGTGCGGCTGTTCGAGCTCGGAGCGGACCGCCATTCCTACGCGCCCGTCCTGCGGCGGCTGCACGCCGAGTCGGCTGCGGCGGCTCCGCTGCGGCCGTGGGTGGACGTGCCGACCGCAGCGGACCTCGCCGCGCACGGCCTGCTGCGGTGGCACTACGACCCCGAACCCGGGGTGCTGCTCGAGACCGTGGGCTTCGACCGCGAGGTGAGCGGTCAGGACGGCAAGCGCGTCGATCGGCAGGCGATGCACGTCGGCTGGGTGAGCGGGGCGCCGTGGGCCTACGCACTGCTGCGGCACGGCATCCGGATCGGGTCCGATGAGGAGTGCGCTGCTGCGCGGCGGGTGCTGGACTTTCTCACCGCCGAGCTGTCGCCGTCCGGCACGCTGTGGGGTGTCTGGTATCGCGGCAAGGGATGGACGCAGAGCTGGACGGAGCTGAAACGGGGCCTGCACTCCCGGACCCTCGCGGAGGCCACGCTGTTCCTCGAGCGGGCGCTGCAGCTCGAGGACTCGCCGCAATGGGAGCGCGCCGTCCGGTCGAGCCTCGACGTGGTGGTCGGCCGGCAGCGCCAGGACGGCAACCTCGGCTCCGTGCACCATGCGGAGACGGGCGAGGTGCTCTCCTGGTCCGGCGCATCGGGGCTGGCCTGGGTCGCGGCGCTGGCAGCGTCCCGGCACCGCGACGAGCGGTATCTGCCCGCCGCAGTCGCCGCGGGAGAGTACTACGCCCGGTTCGTGGAGAGCGAGTTCCTCCACGGTGCGCCGGAGGATGTGGATCTCGCGCCCACCTCCGAGGACGGCTATGTCGCCCTCATGTCATACCTCGCACTGTTCGAGGCGACCGGCGAGGAGCGCTGGCTCGACCTCGCCAGGCGGAGCGCCGACTGGCTGCTCACGTTCCGCTACAGCTACGACGTGTCCTGGGCGCCGACCACCATCCTCGGCATGTACGACTTCGGCACCCGCGGCGCCGATCAGGCGTCACCCTCCAACCAGCACCTGCACGCATACGGCCTGATCTGCACGCGTGAGCTCCGTTCGCTGTCCGAGGCCCTCGGCGATCCGCACTACGCCGAGCGGGCGGACGAGACGCTGGCGTGCTTCCGCCAGTTCATCGCCCGCTTCGACGGCGACTTCAACGCCTACCGGGGCATGGTCAGCGAGCGGTTCTACCAGACCGAGTGCTTCCAGCCGAAGGGGATGCTGCTCACCCTGTCGCACGCCTGGTGTGTGGGCGTGCTGCTGCTGGCCTGCGAGGATTCTCTCGAGGCCTGATCAGGCGGCTGCTTCAGCGGCCGTGCGACACGCTCGGCACCGCCGAGCCGATCCGGCGCACGCCGAACGGCGGGGTCGGCGGCGAGTGCGGGTTGTCGGCCCCGACGGGGGAGACCGACCGCATCTCGGCGCGGTAGCCGGGCATGCCGGGCTCGAACCTCCAGGGCTGGCGAGTCGGTTCCGGCTCCACCGCCTTCGGAGTGCTCTTCACCAGGAACCGGATTGCCGTTCCGATCAGCGCCAGCACACCGGCGCTGAGAACCGGGGTCACGACGACCAGCACGCGCGCAAGGGTGTCCGTCTGGGTGTTCTTCGGCATGGCGCAACGATAAGTCGGGGCGAAAATCCGGACAACCCGTTGACGCTGGGAATGCACTATGAGATGGCCGTCGGCGGTCACGCGTGGCCGCTCTCCTCTGAGTGCCAGGACGCCCACAGTGACGCGTACTCACCGCCCGCTGCGACCAGCCGGTCATGGGGACCGAGCTCGACGATCCGCCCGCCCTGCAGCACGGCGACGCGGTCGGCGTCATGGGCCGTGTGCAGCCGGTGCGCGATCGCCACGACGGTCCGGCCCTCGAGCAGCCGCGACATGGCGCTCTCCAGATCGCGTGCCGCGCGGGGATCGAGCAGCGAGGTCGCCTCGTCGAGCACCAGCGTGTGCGGATCCAGCAGCACCAGCCGGGCGAGCGCCACCTGCTGGGCCTGCGCCGGGGTGAGCACCACCCCGCCGGAGCCGACCCCGGTGGCCAGTCCCTGGGGCATCGCCCGCACCCACTCCAGGGCACCCACCACCTGCAGCGCCTCCTCCAGCTCTGCCTCCGAGGCACCCGGCGCCGCGAGCCGCAGGTTCTGGGCGATGGTGCCGACGAAGACGTGATGCTCCTGGGTGACGAGGGCCACATGCCGCCTGAGGTCGTCGACAGGCAGCTCCAGCAGCGGCACGCCACCGACGGTCACCGACCCGCCCGACGGGCCGTGGATGCCCGCGAGCAGCCGGCCGAGGGTGGATTTCCCCGAACCGGAAGGGCCGACGATCGCCACCCGCTCGCCGATCTCGAGATCGAGGCCGATGCCGTGCAGCACGTCGTGACCCGGACGGTAGGCGTAGCGCACGTCGTCCACGACGACGTGCTCGTCGGCGGGGCGGCGACCGGACTGCTGCCGGTCCGCGGGCACCTGCTCCACACCGACGATCCGCGACAGCGCCGTCGTGCCGATCTGGATCTCGTTCATCCACATGATGAGCTCCGAGACCGGGGCGACCAGCTGCATGGCGTACAGGGCGACCGTCGTGATCTGCCCGATGGTGGCATTCCCGGCGTCCAGCAGCACCGCCCCCCAGGCGATCACGACGATGACGGGCAGCAGGAACGAGAAGTCGGCCGACGGGAACCACACCATCCGCAAGCGCAGCGTGCCGCGTTCCGACTCCAGCCGCTCGGAGAGCGCCGCGTCGATCTTCTCCCGCTGAGCCGGCGCGAGGCTGAGGGCGTCGATGGTCCGCGCGCCCTCGACGGTCTCCGAGACGGAGCCGCTCAGCCGGGCATACGAGGCGAGTTGCCGCTGGTAGGCGGGACCGGATCGGCGGAGGTACCAGCGGGTGCTGAGCAGCAGCAGCGGCACACCTGCGAACATGGCGATCCCCAGCAGCGGATGCGTCGCGATCGCCGCGACGAAGATCAGCACCGACGTGATGGATGCGACCAGCACGCGCGGCACGCCGAAGCGCACCGTGCGCGCGACACTCTCGATGTCGTGCGTCGTCCGGGAGAGGAGGTCTCCCGTGCCCGCCCGTTCGACGGTCGACAGCGGCAGGCGGCTGACGACGGCCATGAACTCCTCACGCAGCCGAGCGAACACCGTTTCGCCGAGCACCATGGACTGGCGCTGCGCGAACCGGATCAGCACCGCTTGCGCCAGCACGGCGCCGGCGACCACGGCGAGGAAGACATTCACCCCCGTCGCGGTCGCGGTGCCGCGGGTCAGCGCGTCCACGAGGATCCCGACCGCGCGTGGGGCCACCAGGCCGCACAGGGCCGCAACGAGGTGAAGCAGCAGCACCACGGAGAGCGCGCGCCAGTGCCGGCGGATGAGCCGCCCGGCCGTCGCGCGGACGTGGCCGAGGTCAGCGATCGGCAGCAGCATCGCGGCCTCCTCGCATCTCCGGGTCCTGACCGGACGCCTCGTCGGACGGCTCTGGCGTCGAGATGCTGCCGCTCCACAGCGTGTCGATCGATCCGGTCCACGCCCCGTCCAGATCCTCGCCATCGGCGGGCTCGGCGGCGCTCATCGTGCGAGCCACGACCGACCGGTAGAGCGCACCGACGCCATCGTCGCGGCGGAGGAGCTCGGCGTGCGTTCCCTCCCCGACCACCTTGCCGTTCTTCAGCACCTGCACGGTGTCCATCCGGTCGAGCAGCAGCGGACTCGAGGACACGACGACCGTCGTCCGGCCGTGCCGGGCACGGCGCACCCGCTCCGCGATGAGCGCCTCCGTGTGCGCGTCGACGGCGCTGGTCGGTTCGACGAGCACCAGCACCTCTGCGTCGGTGAGGAGCGCGCGGGCCAGACTCAGCCGCTGTCGCTGCCCGCCGGAGAACGACCGCCCCCGCTCGGCCACCCGCTCCCGCACACCTTCCGGCAGCGCCTGCACCGTCTCCGTCGCACCCGCAGCTTCGAGGGCCCAGTCGACGCGGCGCATCCGCCCGGTGTCGGTGGTGACCCGCTCCGGCTCGCGGACTTTGAGCACGTCGAGTCCCTCGAGCAAGGGGCCGGCAAACAGGTGCGGATCGGCATCGCTCACCACGATCCGGCGGCGCACCTCGCTCACCGGCACCGTCGTGTGGTCGATTCCGCCCCAGAGCACCGGATACTCCCGATGGGCGCGGTCGTCGAACCGGCCGAGCCGGCTCGCGACCGCTGCGGCTGCATCCGGGTTGGGCGACACGATCGCGGTGAACACCCCCGGTCGCACGACCACGCCTGATGCGACGTCCTCCAGGTCCGCGCCACGAGGCGGTGCTTGCGTGGGCCGGTCCGGGTCGACCGCCGTCGGCCGGATGCGCAGCACGTCGAGCACGCGGCGTGCAGCGACGATCCCTCGGGTGAACACCTGCGCGGCCTCGACGGCGGTCCGCAGCGGCAGGACGAGGAATGCGGCATAGCCGTACAGCGCCACCAGCTGCCCCGGCGTGATCAACCCGTCGAGCGCGAGCCGGGCGCCGAACCAGACGAGGAACGCGAGGAAGAGGCCCGGCAGCAGCACCTGCAGGCCATCCAGCCACGACTGGGTGCCGGCCACCCGCACGCCGGCCTTCCGGACGTTCTGCGACTGGGCCGCGTAGCGAGCCACGAACTCGTCTTCGCCCCCGATCCCGCGGAGCACGCGCAGCCCCGCCACGGTGTCGGCGCCGAGGGTGGTGAGGAACCCGGTCTCCCGTCGCCATTCGGTCTGCGCGTTCTGCAGCGGCCGGATCAGGAAGAACAGAACGAGCCCGAGCACCGGCAGGCCGATGAGCACGGCGAGACCGAGCTGCACGGACGTGAACAGCATGATCGTGCTGACGGTGAGGTAGGCGATCACGCCGCCGCTGACGCGCGCGACGACGTCGAACATGTCGCCGAGCCGCAGTGCGTCGGACTGGACGGTGGAGACGATCTCGCCCGAGGCGGTGGTCGCGGTGATGGCACGGCCGGTGTCCGCGGAGTGGTGCCCGACCAGGCGGGCGGTGGCGAGCGAGGAGTCCAGCCAGTTGGTCACTGCCATGCGATGGCGCATCACACCGGCGCCGGCCTGCACCAGGGCGATCCCGAGGAGCGCGAGGCACCAGACGAGCACCTGTTCGGCGCCGTTCCGGATGCCCTCGTCGATGGCGCGGCCGAGCAGATACGGCCAGACGGCCTGGCAGAGCATCCACACGACGCCGAAGAAGATGCCGCCCGCCAGCGGCAGCGGCTGCCGCGCGGCCTGCCAGAGCAGGAATCGGGGGATGGAGTTCAGCGGTGGATCGCCGGCGACGGACATCAGACGGTGCGGCGGAGCAGAACGTCGGCGACACCGTGGCCCTCCAGCCGCACGCCACCTCCTTCCACGATCTCGACCGTCCCATCCGGGCCGCCATCCCACCGCACGGTCGCCTCGACCGGTTCGGCGGTGACGTTCCGCAGGCGGAGCCGCACCGCGTCGCCGCGAACCGGGCGCAGCTCCGCCAGCAGGCGGTCGGCCGGCTCGACCGAGAGGCCGCTGGAGCCCCGGAGCCGGACCGGTCCGTCGTACGTGCGCGCCTGCAGCGGCTCGAGCAGACTCCGCCCGAACACCCGCACCTCCTCGCGAAGCACGGGTGCCGGCGTGGGCGCGAAGCGGTACCGGTAGGTGCGGGTGCCCTCCTGGCGCGCCTGGAAGTTCGTGAAGTGCAGGTTGTTCATCAGCCAGCTGTTCACCCAGCCGCCGCGCGCCTCGAGGGTGCGCGCCCAGCGGCCGGTCTGGAATCCGCCGAGCTGCACGAGCGGCGCGTCGAACGTGCCCCACAGGATCCCGGTGCCGTCGCCGTTCACCGCGATGGCGTGCTGGATCGAGTACCAGTCCTTGGAGGTGTCGGGCAGCTGCTCCGTGTCGGCGGCGTAGACGGCGCCGGCGGTTTCCAGCAGGAAGTCCGGGTCCGGGACAGCGAACGGGAACGTCACGAAGATGCTCTCCGGACCGAATCGTTCGGGCTTCGCGAGCGCGACCTCGAGGTCGAGCAGCTCGGAGTCCCGGTACAGGGTGAGCGTCGTCACCGCCTCGGGAAGACCCGCAGGCGTGCTCCGCCAGACGATCTGCGTCGTCTCGTCCGACTCCAGGATCGTGGGCGCAGCGGTGCCCGTGGCGACGACGTGCGAGAAGTCCGGACCGGGGAAGTCGGGATGGAAGTCCTTCGGGCTGCGCGTCAGCATGGGGTGGGGGTCGGCCGGGTCGACCTGCTCGAGCACCACCGCGCCGAGGCCGGCGATGGCGGACTCGTCGACCAGCTCCCGCCCGCTCGGGCGGTGGACCAGCGACACGATTCCGCCGGCGGCCGGGTCGACGGCGACCCGGTATCCGCCGAACTCGACCTCCCGGCCGGTGCGCTCGGGCAGCGGCTGCGGCACCGGCACGACGGCCGAGCCGAACGCCGGGACCGTCGCGACCGTCCGTGCCCGGCGCGACCCGGCGACCTCCACGGAGACCGGCTCGGTGCGCTTACGCTCGGACGGATTCAGCACCACGATGGACGACTGCCCGGACAACTCGGCATCCTCGCCGGTGTCCGCTCCACTGGCCAATGCCCGGTACATCCCCTCGATGGCGAGGTCGCGTGCCCAGTCGTACGCCGTGTAGGCGAAGCCCGCCTTCGCGTTCCAGTGCGAGTGGCTGAAGGTGGAGAACGGCTTCGAGTAGGTCTCCCACGATCCCCAGGTGTGCTCGCCGAAGAGCAGCAGCTGCTCGTCGACGAGGTCCAGGTCGAGCAGCGTCTCCTCCGGCGAACGGAGGCCGACCGGACCGCGGCGGTAGCCGATCACCGGAGCGAGCGCCGGGACGCCGTCGCCGCGCAGCAGGCTCAGCGCCGACGCGGACTGCGCTGCCCGTGCGAACGAGCGCGCCTCCCGGTACACCGCGACCTCGCGCGCGGTGGAGCCGTGCCCGTGCGACCACCAGTCGGACCACTCCCCGCGCGCGATCGGCACCTCCGCCTGCTGAGCCTGGCGGATCAGCACGTCGAGCGCCTCGTCCACCGTCGCGGTGCGCATCGGCACATCGGGGTGGGAACGGTTCCAGTGCCGGACGACGTCGAGGAACAGCGCCGTGGGCCAGCGGTTGTCGTTCGCGGCGTGCACCAGCGCGGTCTGGTAGGGGTAGTCAGCGCGCGCCTCCAGCCTCTCGAGGAACTGCGCGATCGAGCGTTCTGCCAGCTCCGTGTCCCCGTCGACGATGCCCCACTCCTCGCCGTAGCCGTAGTGGGTCGACAGCCAGACGAAGACCCGGCCGCCGCTCTGACCCTCCCACCAGAATCCGGTCGGCTGAGGAAACGGCGGCCGCCCGTGGTCCGGGTTGAGTGCCATCACGAGACGGTCGATTCCGGCGCGGAGCATCCCGTCGACGGTGCCCCAGGCGGTGCCGTTGACGTCGCCGTGCTGTTCGGTGCGCACCTCGAGTCCGGCGTCGCGCAGCCGCTGCACCGCGTCGTAGGTGACGTCGAACTCGGCTTCGGAGGGCAGCTGGGTCATGTTGAGGTAGCCGCCCGTCACCGAGATGCGGCCCGCGTCCGCGAGGCGGCGGAGCCGGTCGGCGTCAGCGGGGTCCGCCTGCTCCAGGAAGCGGAGCACAGGACGCGCCACCTCGAACGTCCAGCGGAAGGCGTCCGGTCCATCCGCCGGCCCGCGCTCCGCGAGGTTCAGGATCTCGCCGACGATGCGCCGGTGCGCGTCGTCCACGATGCGGGGGCTGTTCGTGTAGCCGACGTCGTGGTGGGTGTGCGGAACGAGCAGGATTTCGCGGATAGACGGCACAGGGTCCTCATGCGTGGGGCTCGGAAATGTGGCAACGATGCCACATCGAGCCTAGGCGGTGCTTCCGGAGGATCACAAGGCGAGGGGTGAACGATTCCGCGCCACACCGTATCGATACGGTGACGTTCCTTGCCTTGAGCGGAATGCTCGGCTAGCTTGCGATGTGGTAAGGATTCCACTCTTGTGGGAACCCCTTGTTCCCGGTGGCAGGCGACGACGCCGCCCAGGTCCTCATGGAAGGAAAAAAGCACCAATGAAGAAGAGGCAGAACGTACTCCTCGCGGCCGGGATCACGGCCACCCTCGCACTGACCGCGTGCGGCGGCGGCGGAGGAAACGGCACCGAGAACGGCGGGGAGGGTCCCGAGTTCAGCACAGAGCCGACCGGCACGCTGAACGCCTGGGGCTTTGAGAACGCCGACGACGTCGGTCAGGCCCGGCTCGACTACGCCGAGGAGCAGTTGGCGGATGTCGAGATCGATCTCGACGCCACGGCCTTCGACAGCCAGAAGTTCACCACCAGCTTCGCCGGCGGCAACGTGCCCGACGTGGTGCAGATGGACCGGCGCTTCGTGCCGACCTACGCCGCGCAGGGCCTGCTGATGCCGCTCGACCAGTGCTTCGAAGCGCACGGCGTCAACCCCGAGGAGACCTGGTACCAGGCGATCATGGAGGACGTCACCTACGACGGCGCCGTCTACGGCGTTCCGCAGTTCTTCCAGCCGCCGGCCATCATCCTCAACATGGAGGTCCTCGAGGAGGCCGGTGTGTCGCCTGAGGAGTTCGACACCTCGGACATCGACACGCTGCTCGGCGCCATCGAGAAGATCTACGAGGAGGACGGCGGCACGCCGACCCGACTCGGCTTCGACCCGCAGGCGACCGGTCAGGCCGGCCTCTGGATCCTCGGCATGGGTGGACAGCTGGTCGACGAGAACGGCGCTCCCACGCTGGACGACCCCAGCAACGTCGCCGGCATCGAGGTGCTGAAGCAGATCACCGACGCTCAGGGCGGCTACGCGCAGCTGAAGAGCTTCACCGACACGTTCGACTTCTTCGGCGAGAACAACCAGTACGTCGCGGACCAGGTCGGCGGCCAGGTGAACGCGCAGTGGTACCCGAACGTGCTGTCGCCGTACCTCGACGACATCGACCTGCAGGCGGTGCCGTTCCGGAACGCCGATGGCGAGCCGTTCGCCGTGACCGGTGGCACGACGTTCGTCATCCCCGAGGGTGCCGAGAACCCCGACGCCGCGTGCGCCTGGGCGCTGGAGCTGAATCAGCTCGACGCGTGGCTCGCCGCGGGTGAGGCCCGTGCGGCGACGATCGAGCAGGACGGCGGCATCTTCACCGGTCTGTTCACCGGCAACACGGAGGCAGACCAGGCCATCCGCGAGCAGTACGTGGCCGCGCAGAGCGGCTCGGAGCTCGACCAGGTGATCGAGACCTACTACGAGGTCGTGGACTACGGGCAGAGCTACGCATCGTCGCCCGCCGGTCAGGAGATCACCGCGGAGCTCGTCAACGCGATCACTGCGGCGCTGCTGGGCGACAAGACTCCTGAGGAGGCACTCGCCGACGCTCAGCAGGTTGCGCAGCGTGCCTACGACCAGGTGACCGCCGGCTGAGCCGCCGGACGATCCTCGTCTGAGCAGGGGGCGGGATCCGCGAACGCGGATCCCGCCCCTTCGCGTTGCGGGGAGAATGGTGGGCATGGCAGCACCCGTCCCCCTCGGGCTCGGCCGCCGGGATGATCTCCGGGCCGACTGCTCGCGGTGCGTGGGACTGTGCTGCGTTGCGCTGGCGTTCGCCCGGTCCGCCGACTTCGCATTCGACAAGCCGGCGGGGGAGCCGTGCACTCACCTCGGCCCGGACTACCGCTGTGGCATCCACCCGGTGCTCCGCGAGCGCGGTTTTCCGGGATGCACGGCGTTCGACTGTTTCGGCGCCGGCCAGAAGGTGACGCAGCAGCTGTTCGGCGGACGCTCCTGGCGCGACGATGCCGCGACCCGCGCCGGCATGTTCGCGGTGTTCCCGATCGTCCGGTCGCTGCACGAGCTGCTGTGGCTGCTCGACGAGGCCCTCGGCCTCCCGGCCGCCCGAGCGCTGCGGCACGATCTCGAGGAGGCGCGTGCGGCCATCGAGCGGCGGCTTGAGGCTTCACCGGAGCGCCTCGTCGAGGCCGACGTCGACGCTCAGCGGGTCCTCGTCGGCCCGCTCCTGTCGCACGCGAGCGCCCTCGCCCGGGCGGGACTCCACCCTGCCCCGGTGCGGCGCGGACCGCGCCCGGAACCCGGAGGGGAGCTGATCGGCGCCGATTTCCGAGGCCGCGACCTTCGCGGCGCCGACCTCCGCGGCGCCCTGCTGATCCGGGCGGATCTCACCGGCGCCGACCTTCGGCTGGCGGACCTGCGCGGCGCCGATCTGCGGGACGCGAACCTCTCCGGCGCAGATCTCTCGGACGCACTGTTCGTCACCCCCACGCAGGCGAACGCGGCCGGCGGCGATGTCGGGACCCGGCTCCCGAGCGCGATCGCCCGTCCGGCGCACTGGTCCTGAACGCGCGAGGACCGGACCCGCGGAATGCGGATCCGGCCCTCGTGTAGCTCGTGCGGCTCAGCCCTTCCGGCCCTGGGTCGCGACGCCCTCGATGAAGTACCGCTGACCGAATGCGAACAGCAGCAGCATCGGGAGCGTGATGAGCACCGAGGCCACCATCACGTACTGGTAATCGCCCTGCCCGCCTGCGGTCGGGCTGTAGCGCGTCATGGCGTGCGCGAGCCCGAGCGGGGCGGTGTAGTCCTCGATGCCGCCCGCGTTGAGGTAGATCAGCGCGCCCTGGAAGTTGTTCCAGCTGGCCTGGAACTCGAACAGGAACACGATGATGAACGACGGGATCGACAGCGGCATCGCGATCTTCCAGAACATGCCCCAGTAGCTGGCGCCGTCGATGCGTGCGGCTTCGAACAGCTCCTTCGGCAAGCCGAGGAAGAACTGCCGCTGCAGGAAGATGTAGAACGCAGAGCCGAACAGATTCGCGCCCCACAGTGGCACCCAGGTGCCGATGAGCCCTGTCTGCTGCCAGATGAGGTAGAGCGGGATCAGCAGCACGACCCCGGGCAGCATCATGGTGCCGAGCACCAGGCCGAAGAGGACGCCGCGCCCGGGGAACTTGAAGTACGCGAACCCGAACGCGACGATCGAGCTCGATACGGCGACCGCGGTTGCGGCGAGCAGCGCGATCGCGACGCTGTTGAACAGCCAGTTCATCAGCGGCAGCTGGTTGAACACCTCGACGTAGTTCGACGGGAGGAAGGTCCTCGGGATGAGGGCGTTGTCGAACACCTGACCCCGCGGCTTGAAGCTCGCCGACAGCAGCCACGCGAACGGGTACATGAACAGCAGCGAGAACCCGATGAGGAGGACCCAGAGGGCGACCTTCGCGGCTTTGCTCTTCGGCCCGGTGTACTTGTCCTCCTTGCGACGCTTCGGGGCCCCGAGGAACGCGTCTGGATTGGCCGCCTCCGCCGCGGCCGGCTGGACCGTGCGGATGTTGGACGAGCTCGACGTCGTTGTCATCGGTCCCCCTCGTAGTAGACGAACTTGTTGCCGAACTTGATCTGGATGAAGGTGACGACTCCGATGATCAGGAACAGGACCCAGGCCATCGCCGACGCGAAGCCGAAGTCGAAGCGCTGGAAGGCCTGCTGGAAGATGTAGATGGCGTAGAACAGGGCCGCGTCCGATGACGCATTCTGCTCATCGCGCCAGAACAGCACGTAGGCCTGATCGAAGATCTGGAACGCCGCGATCGACAGCACGATGACGTTGAAGAACATGGCGCCGGAGATCATCGGCAGGGTGATGGAGAAGAACTTCCGGACCGCGCCGGCGCCGTCGAGCGATGCGACCTCGTACAGCTCGCCCGGGACGTTCTTCAACGCCGCCAGGAAGATCACCATCGTGCCGGCCACGGACCACATCGCCATGAGCACGATCGAGAGCTTCACCCAGTCCGGGTCGATGAGCCACTGGGGGCCCTGGATCCCGAAGAACCCGAGGCCCTGGTTGATCGCGCCGACGTTTCCGTTCAGCAACAGGAAGAACAGCGTGGCCGTCGCGACGGCCGGCGTCATCTTCGGCAGGTAGTAGATGGTCCGGAAGATGCCGGCCCCGCGCCCGACCTTGTTGAGCAGCATGGCCAGGACCAGTGCGAAGACGATCTCGAGGGGCACCGCGAGGATCGTGTAGAACAGCGTGTTGCCGAGTGCAATGAAGACACGCGGGTCATCGAAGAGCCGCTCGTAGTTGCTGATGCCCGCTGGGCGGATCGTCTGCGTTGCGAGATTGTAGTTGCTGAACGAGATGACGAGGCTGTAGATCATCGCGCCGGCGGTGAAGACCAGGAACCCGAGGATCCAGGGAAGGATGAAGAGGTAGCCGGCCACCGCCTCGCGCTTGTTGTACTTGACTTTCGCGCGGGGAACCTTGGTCTTCTTCCCGTTCGGCGTGCTGGCTCCCCCCTCCGCCTGGGAGGTGTCGACGGGCGCCGTCATTGCCGGGTTCCGTTCCCAGTTCTGATGCGGGGATTCTTCGTGCTCACCGTACCGCCCCTTCGCGAAATGATCATCGTGTGTGGCATCGTTGCCAGACAGGGTGAGCATACGGCCCGAGACGTATGAACTCAATGTTGGCGCGCGAAGCCTGTGAACGATACGCTCCGAACGCCCGAGGAGGTCAGATGAGCGATGCCATGCCGCATTCGACGCCTCCGCGCCGTGCGACCCTCAAGGACGTCGCCAGGGCGGCGGGCGTCTCGCAGTCCACCACGTCGCGGGCTCTGAGCGGTGAGGGGTACGTCGCTCCAGCCGTCCGCGAACGCGTCGTCGCCGCCGCCGAGGAGCTCGGCTACGTGGCGCATGCCATGGCCCGGAGCCTGCGCAAGCAGAGCAGCCGCGCCGTGGGCGTGCTCGTCTCCGACCTGCGGAACACGTTCTATGCCGACCTGGCGGCCGGCATCGCCAACCGCGCCCGCAAGCACGGCTACGTGATGATGCTCGTCGACAACGAGGGCTTCGTCGAAGACGAGCTGAGCGCCGCGAAGGTGTTCGTGGCCACTCGCGCGGCCGGGGTCATCGTCACGCCGCTGTCCGAGTCGGTGCCGCGCTATCTGCTGGGCCAGCACATCCCCGTGGTCGAGGTCGACCGCCAGTTCGCCGCCGGGGTGTGCGACGGCGTCATCATCGACAACGCGAGCGTCGCGCGGCGGATGACGGACCACCTGATCGCGCTCGGTCACCGCAAGATCGCGCTGCTGATCGACGAGACCGAGTGGACCACCGGCGGAGAGCGGTTCGCGGGCTATCAGAGCGCGCTTCAGGACGCGGGGCTCCCGATGGAGCCGGACCTGCTGGTGCCGGCGGGCTGGGACTCCAAGACGGCCCGGAAGACCGCGATCGACCTGCTCGCGCGCCGGGACCACCCCACTGCCGTGTTCGCCGCGAACAACCTCCTCGCCGAGGGGGTCTGGCGTGCGGCGTCCGACCTCGGCCTGCGGGTGCCGGACGACCTCAGCATCGTGTCGTTCGACGACGCCCAGTGGATGAGCATGGTGACCCCGGGGATCTCCGCCATCGCGCAGGACGCCGTAGCGCTCGGCGAGGCTGCGATGGACCGGCTGCTGACCCGGATCGAGGATCCGGACGCGCCGCCGCGCACCGTGGTGCTGGAGGCGCAGATCCGCCCGCGCGGCTCGACGGCGGCGCCGCGCTCGGTCGGCTCCACCACCGCCAAGGCGTAGGCGCACTCGGTCGCTGAGCCTGTCTAAGCGTCCGAGTGAGTACCTCGGTCGCGTCCCGTGCCTTCGGCAAGCTCGGGACAAGCGACCGGCTCAGGACCGACGAAGCTCAGCCGGCCGGTGCCGGCTCGAAGTCCGCCCGGAGGACCGGTGCGATGGTGCGGCTGCGGGCCGACTCGTACGCCGCGAGGATGATGCCGAGCACCTCGGTGCCCTCCTTGTGCGTGTGGATCGGCCGGGTGCCGTTGCGGATGCTGTCGGCGAAGTGCTCGATCTCGGCTCCGAACTCATGCACCGGCTCGAACTCCTCGACGACCGACTCCTGGCCGCGCAGCCGGTAGCTCAGCGTTGTGCCGTCGCTGTGCAGTGAGCCCAGCTCGCCCACCGCGGAGAACCGCTCCGTGTTCTCCGCCGCCTGGTACGCCCAGCTGGTGACGAGGTGCCCGACCACGCCGTTGTCGAAGCGCACCAGCACCTGGGCGGAGTCCTCGCCCTCCATGAACTCCAGACGGTGACGGCTCAGCATCGCCGTCGCTTCGACGGGCACACCGCCGGCGAGGTGCAGCATCAGGTAGGTGGGGTGGTACCCGGTGTCGATCAGCTCCCCACCGCCGGCGGTCTTGGCGCTGGCCCGCCAGCCCATGTTCTCGGGGGTGAAGTCGTTGAAGAAGCTGTCGGTGGTTCGCACCTCGTACACCTTGCCGATCGTCCCGCTCTCCAGCAGCTCCTTCGCGCGCGCGACGGCGGGGAGGAACAGCTGGTTGTGAGCGCACATCACGGTGACGCCCGACTTCTCGACCGCCTCGGCGATGCTGACCGCCTCGTCGGGAGTGAGGCAGAGCGGCTTCTCGCAGAGCACGTGCTTGCCGGCCTCGGCGGCCGCGACGATGGCGTCGCGGTGCAGGTGGTGCGGCAGGCAGATGTCCACCGCGTCGATGTCCGCCTCCGCGAGCATCTGCCGGTAGTCGGGGTAGATCGCGGCGCCCGTGTCGCCGGCCCGCTTCTCCGCCGCTTCGGTGACGGGGTCGGCGACGGCGGCGAGCACCGCCTTCTCGGGGTTGCGCAGGATGCCCGCGACGTGGGCGCCGGCGATGCCGCCGGCGCCGATGAGGCCGATGCGGACGGGGCGGTCGAGCGAGGTCATTGGTGCCTTTCGGGGTGAGGTGGGGTGGAGGCGGTCAGGCGTAGTCGACGGCGGTGCCGGAGGCTGCCGCCTGGTTCGCGGCGACGACGAGCCTGGTGAGCTCGACGGCGTTCCGGAGGTTGTCGGTGGGGCGGCTTCCGGAGCGGATGTGGCGGACCCATTCCGCGAACGGCGGCTCGCCGGCGCCGGCCGGCGCGACCTCGGTCCAGGCATCCGAGCCGAGGGCCTCGCCCTTCCCGATCAGGGTCTCTCCGCCGAAGCCGAAGAGCAGCGAGCCCTCCGTGCCGCGGACCTCGACGGCATACGCGCCCGGCGTGGTCACGAAGCTCGCCTCGGCGACGCCGATCGCGCCGTCGGCGTAGCCCAGGGTGACGCTCGCGTTGTCCTCGACGGGACGGCCGGTGACCGCCGTGTAGGTCGCCTGCACGCTCGCGGGCCGCGGGCCGAGCAGGTGCTGGAGCACGTAGACGGGGTGGCAGCCGAGGTCGGTGAGCGCACCGCCGATCGCGGACTTCGGGTCGGCGAAGCGCTCGGGCAGCCAGCCGCCGATCCAGCCGTTGTGCGCCATCCGCACTCTGGCGTAGGTGAGCCTTCCCAGTCTGCCCTCGTCCACCAGCTGCCGGATGGTGCGGGTGGTGCTGGTCGCGAGCTGGGGCAGCGAGACGACGAGGGCGACGTCGTGCTCCCGTGCGGCGTCCACGAGCTCCTCGCACTCCGCGACCGTCGGGGCGAGCAGCTTCTCGGTGAAGACGTGCTTGCCGGCCCGGAGGGCGGCGAGGATGACGTCGCGGTGCTGGTCGGTCGCCGTCGTGATCGTCACGGCGTCGATGTCGTCCCGTGCCAGCAGCTCGTCGAGGCCGGCAACGAACTCGACCCCGAGCCCGGCGGCGCCCTCGGTGCCCCGCGGCACCTCCGGGTCCCAGGCCGCCACCAGTTCGGTGTCCGGGTGCTCCCGGACCTCCCTGGCGTAGTCGGTGGCGTGGACGTGCCAGAAACCGAGGACGGCAACCTTCGTCGGTCGAGTCATGGGGGAGCAGCTCCGAAGTGGGGTGAGGTGGGATCGTTTGCACCCGGCAGGGCGCCGTGAGTGCGCCGAAAGCGTAACTTCTGCTACTCGGGGAGCGCCACTCCAATGTGGCGTGGCGCAGGAGATCTTGTGGCAACGATTGCAGAGGACTGCCAGACTTGCACCCCATGACGAAGATCGTGTCGACGTCCGGACGTGCTGAACCCGGAAGGTCGGCCGACGTCGTGATCTACGGCGCCACGTCCGCCGGGGTGTGCGCCGCGGTCGCCGCCGCGGGCGCCGGCGCGTCCACGCTGCTGCTCGAGCCCGGAACCCACGTGGGCGGGATGACGAGCGGCGGCCTCGGCTACACCGACATCGGCGACCCGCGGGTGCTCGCCGGTCCGGCCGAGCGGTTCCGCAACGCGATCGCCGAGCATTACGGCGTGCAGCCCGGACGCTACGCAGGTCCCGAGCCGCACGTCGCCGAGGCGATCTTCCGTCGGTGGCTCGACGAGGCCGGCGTCCAGGTGGAATTCGGGGCGCGGGTCCGGTCGGCGGAGGTCGTCGGCGGCCGCATCCGCACGGCATCGTTCGGCCCCGGGATCGCGCCGGCGCCGAACGGCCGGGGGGAGTTCGGCGTGACCGGCGCCGTGTTCGTCGACGCCGGGTACGAGGGTGATCTGCTGGCGGCCGCGGGCGTGCCGGCGGCGGTCGGGCGGGAGGACCAGGGCCTGCACGGCGAGCGATTCGCGGGCAGGCAGGAACTCGTCCCTGGACGCCACGCGATGCCGCCATGGATCTCCCCCTTCGCCGACGACCCATCGGGGCACACCGAGGGCCGCCTGCTGCCGCAGATCAAGGCCGGACGGATGGCCGAGGTGGGTGCGGGGGATGGGGGTGTCATGTCGTTCGGGTACCGGGTCTGCCTCACCACGGCGGCCGACCGCATCCCGTTCGACCGCCCGGCCGGCTACGACGAGGAGTACTGGGAGCTCGGCCGGCGGCTGTTCGCCGAGTGGCGCCGGGACGGTGTCGACGTGCCGGCGAGCCTGCTCATCGGACTGGAGCCGAACCTTCCCGGCGGCAAGTGCGACGCGAACTCGCTCGGCCCCTTCTCGCTGAGCGTGCACGACGGATCGGCGTGGGAGTATCCGCTCGCGGCTCCCGAGCGGCGGGAGGCGCTGCGGCTGCATCACCTGCGCCACGCCGAGGGGTTCCTGTACTTCCTCGCGAACGACCCCGCGGTGCCCGCCGCGGTGCGCCGGGAGCTCCAGCGCTGGGGACTGCCGCGCGAGGAGTTCCAGGACACCGGCCACCTGCCGCACCAGCTGTACGTGCGCGAGGCGAGGCGGATGGTGGGCTCGTACGTGCTCACCGAGCACGACCTCCTGGCGGGGCGGCGGCATCCGGACGCGGTGGCGTTCGGCTCGTACCACATCGACATCCGCGAGGTGCAGCGCACGTGGCGGTGGGTGTACGAGCATCCGCGGCCGGTGGGCATGGTGTTCACGGAGGGGTACCTGTCGGTGCCGGTGCCGCCCTACGCGATTCCCTACCGATCGCTCGTGCCGCGGCAGGAGGACTGCGAGAACCTGGTGGTGCCGGTCTGCGTCTCCGCGTCGCACGTGGCGTTCTCGTCGGTTCGGATGGAGCCGCAGTACCAGATGCTCGGCGCCGCGGCCGGGCTCGCCGCGGCCGAGGCCGCCCGCAGCGGGGCAGCGGTGCAGGACGTCGACGTGTCGACCCTCACCGGCCTCCCGCTCCCGAAGAGCACCCTCTGAATCGGGGAAGATGGCGGCGGCTCAGGCGAGGATGCGGGCGCTCCAGGGTTCCAGGTTGATGGTGAGGGCGCCATCCGCAGGGGCGGCGATCGGCTCGTCGGTGAGGTGGTCGGTGAGCGAGCGCCTGGTCAGGTCGCGGAACGCCGCCGGGAGCGCCGGCCGTGCCTCGGCGCGGTTCCCGGAGAAGTTCAGCAGCACGAGCACCGGATCCCCGCCGCCCTGGAGCGACCGGACGTAGCCGTACAGCTGCGCGGAGCCGTCGAGCTCCACCGGATGCCAACCCGGCCCCCGCAGGCTCGGCATGGCCCTTCGCAGCCGGATCAGTCGACGGTGATGCGGCCGCAGGCCGTGGCGGTCCTCCCACGAGATCGGACCGGCATCCCGGTACGGCTCGAACTCGGCGCCCACCTCGTCGCCGACGTACACGCACGGAACCCCGGGCAGCGTCAGCAGCATCGCTGTGGCGACGCGCGTCATGTCCACCCCGTAGCGGGTGACGAAGCGCGCCGCGGTGTCGTTGTTGTTCAGGAAGCGGAAGACGCGCCGCTCGTCGGCGAAGCCGCGTCCCTCGTTGGTGAGTGCGGCGTGCAGCCGCGGAACCAGCTGCTCGGGGTCATCGAACACCTGCTCCCACGCCCAGTGGCCGAGCTCGTCGGTCCAGTCGTAGGCCGCGTCGAAGCCGTGCTCGACGTAGTAGGCGTCACGGGCGCTCGCCTCCGCCAGCAGCAGCGCGTCGGGCTTGAGCTCCCGCACCGCCCGGCTGAGCCTCGGCCAGAAGTCGGGTCTGCGCTGCCGGATGCCCCAGGCGACGTCCACCCGGAACCCGTCGACGTCGAACTCGCGCACCCAGTGGCAGAACGCCTCGGTGATCCACCGCTCGACCTCGTCGTTGTCGAAGTTCAGGTTGGGCAGGTCGGTCCAGCTGAAGTAGTGCGTCGGCTCGCCGCGCTCGTCGCGGTCGTAGAAGTCGTAGTGCGGTGACTCCGTGCCGCGGTCGCGTGCGTCCTGGAAGTACGGATGCTGGTCCGACGTGTGGTTCGGCACGAAGTCCATCAGCACGCGGATGCCCCGGTCATGCGCCGCCTGCACCAGCTCGCGGAAGTCCTCCTGGGACCCGACGTCGTCGCGCAGCCGGAAGTAGTCCGTGACGGCGTAGCCGAAGTTGCCCGGCGGCGTGGTGTTGACCGGCGAGATCCAGAGCGCCGTCACACCCAGGTCATGCCAGCCGGCCAGCTTCGCCGTCACGCTCCGGAAGCCGTCCGGGCCCACATTGCGTGGGATGACACCGTAGAAGATCTCGTCGAGCATGCGTCTCCGATCGTGCGCGGGATGGTGGGAAGCGCTATTGCGCGAAGCCGCGGAGCGTGCCGCGGGTCGGCACCGTCTGGCCGGTCGACGGGTCCATCCGCATGATCAGGCAGAGCACCTCCCGGTCTCCGGTGGACCAGCTGCCTTCAGTGGGGTAGTACCAGGCGAAGTCGAGGTGCTGCGACTCGTCGTAGTCGATGCCGGCGAATGGCTCGAACCGGTCGAGGCACACGTCGACCGCGGTGTGCTTGACCTCCTCGAGTCCGGGGTACTCGCCGTCGGGCAGCCGCTCGGAATGGTATGCCTCTGCGGTGTGCTCCAGCTCGCAGTCCACGACCGGCACCTGCAGCACCTCTCCGGCGAGGTCGTCGTCGATGCAGTCGCCGACGCGGAGACTGAACGGGTCGGCCGGCACCGGGGCGCCAGGCGACTCGGTCGGCGTCGGTGACGGCGCGGATGCGACGGGAGGTGTGCACCCGGCGAGCGAGAGGCACACGGCGGCACCTGCGACCGGGACCGCGCAGCGGGACACGATGGGAGTGCGGCGCACGATCGCCCCCAATCCGTCGCCCCGGAACCGTCGCGGGAAAACCCCTTCGAGCCTAGAGGCTCGGCGCGGGGTTCCTTCCCGCACTGCTCCCAGAGAAGCCGCATTCGCGCTCTGATTGAATGAGACCCGCCCATGTCGAACCGCCGCCTTTCCGCTGATGAGGCGAGCGACCACACCCGGTGGCAGGCCTTCGCGATCTGCGTGGGTGTGGCGTCCCTCACCATCCTCGATCTCGCGAAGATCAACGTCGGCCTGCCGCCCATCGAGGAGGCGCTCGGGGCGGGTCCCACCGAGCTCCAGATCATCGTCGCCGGCTACGCGCTGGCGTTCGGGCTCGCGCTGGTGCCGTCCGGCCGGTTCGGCGATCTGCACTCCCGCAAGGCGATGTTCGTGGTGGGGCTGAGCCTGTTCACGGTGGCGAGCCTGATGTGCGCCCTCGCCCCGAACGTCACCGTGCTCATCGTCGGCCGCATCGTGCAGGGAATCGCCGCAGGCGTGCAGATGCCGCAGGTGCTCGGACTCATCCAGCAGCTGTTCGTCGGAGCCGAACGAGGACGCGCGTTCGGGCTGTTCGGCGCGGTGATCGGCATCTCCACCGCGTTCGCGCCGACCCTCGGCGGGTTCCTGATCGGGGTGGGCGGCCAGGAGGACGGCTGGCGATGGCTGTTCTGGATGAACATCCCGCTCGGCATCGCGGCGCTCCTCTTCGCGATCAAGCTCCTTCCGTCCATCCAGGCCCACGACGAGGCGGGCAAAGAGCTGGACCTCGTCGGCATCCTGCTGCTCGGGCTCGCCACCTTCAGCCTCATGCTGCCGTTCGTGCTCACCACCGGCGCGCCCTCCGACGATCCCCGCCGCTGGTTCTGGCTGGCGGGATCCGTCGTCGCGCTCGCCGCGTTCGTCCTGTGGGAGCGGGCGTTCCTCGCCCGCGGCAAATCGCCGGTGCTGCACGTGAAGCTGCTCCGGCTCGCCTCCTACCGGAACGGGCTCATGATCGCCACCGCCTGGTTCGCGGGGATACCGGCGATGTTCCTGATCGCCACGCTGTTCCTGCAGACAGGGCTCGGACTGGAGCCCGTCTATGCCGGGATGGTGAGCATCCTGTTCGCGCTGGCGTCCGCCGTCACCGCGTGGATCGGCGGCAACCTGGTCGAGCGGCACGGCCGCAGACTCGTCGTCGCCGGCATCGTCGCGGCGCTCGCTGGGCTGGTCCTCGTGCTGCTGGCGGGCGTCGCGCTGCCGCCGGAGCAGGCGCCGTGGTTCATGGCGTTGGCCATGGCGCTCGCCGGAGCCGGCGGCGGGTTCGTCATCTCCCCGAACCAGACGCTGACGCTGCAGGACGTCTCGCTCGGGCAGGCGGGCGTCGCCGGCTCTCTCACCCAGGTCGCCCAGCGCGTCGGCACCGCGATCGGGGTTGCCGGCGCTTCGGCCATGTTCTTCTCCACCATCTACCGGGAGGCGGGCGAGGAGTCGAGGCTCACCGTGTATCACGACGCGTTGCGGAACGGGATGCTCGTCTGCATCGGCGTGCTCGTGGTCGCGCTCGTCGTGTCGCTCGTCGACCTCCGCCGGCGGGTGGTGGCCGCGGAAACCGACGAGGCCGCGTAACAGGCCTCGTCGGGATGCTCCCGGTTCAGCGGGCGAGGATCGCCCGGACCTCGTCGTGCAGGTGGCCGTTCGTCGCCAGCGCGCTGCCGTGCCAGGGCCCGGGCTCGCCCTCGATGGAGGTGAACCGTCCGCCCGCCTCCTCGATGATCGGCACCAGCGCCGCCATGTCGTACGGCTGGAGGTCGGGCTCGGTGACCACGTCGAGCGCCCCCTCGGCGAGCAGCATGTACGACCACATGTCGCCGATGCCGCGGGCCCGCCAGGCGCGGCGCGTCAGGGTCAGGATCTGCTCGACCCTGCCGAGCTCGTCCCAGCCCTCGATCCGGTTGTAGCTGATGTTGGCGTCCCCGAGCGAGCGGATGCCGCTGACGCTGAGCCGCTTCGGCGACGCGTCGCGGTCGGCGCTCCAGGCGCCGTGCCCGCGTGCGCCCCACCAGCGCCGGCCGAGGGCGGGGGAGCTCACCACCCCGACCACGGGCTCCCCGTCGACCGCGAGCGCGATGAGGGTGCCCCAGATGGGCACACCGCGGAGGTAGTTCGCGGTTCCGTCGATGGGGTCGACGATCCATTGCCGGCTTCCGCCGCCCTGCCTGCCGTACTCCTCGCCGAAGATCGCGTCGCCCGGGCGGCTGGCCTCGATCCCGTCGCGCAGCACCCGCTCCACCGCCCGGTCGGCGTCGGTGACGTGGGTGGCGTCGGGCTTCAGGTCGATGGTGAGGTCGGCCGCACGGAACCGGTCCGCGGAGATCAGGTCCGCCTCCCCGGCGAGCGCGAGCGCGAGGGCCAGGTCGTCGGCCACCGTGAAGTGCGTCACCGGTTCAGCGTACCGGTCGGGAAACGGGCCGGATCGGCGGTGGCGGCACGCCGCGGCGGGCCGGATGCGCCGCTTCGGCCCGTTCTCGCGGCGCTCAGCCGGCGAGCGTGATGAGCAGCCGCTGCAGCGAGTCCACGCGGTCCGGGTTCAAGTCCCCGCGGGCGGCGGCCTCGTTGAGCTCGCAATCCGGCGCGTCGGGCAGGTGGGTGCAGCCGCGCGGGCAGTCCTCGGCGACCGCGGCCAGGTCGGTGAAGCCGCGCAGCAGGTTCTCCGGCTGCACGTGCCCGAGGCCGAAACTGCGGATGCCCGGGGTGTCGATGATCCAGCCGCCGCCCGGCAGGCGAAGGGACACCGTCGACGACGACGTGTGCCGGCCCCGGCCGGTGACCACGTTGACGACGCCGGTCGCCCGGTGCGCGCTCGGCACCAGCGCGTTCACCAGCGTCGACTTGCCGACGCCGGAGTGCCCGACGGCGACCGTGGTGACACCCTCCAGCTCCCGGCGCAGCTCCGTGACATCCGGATCGTCGGCCCGTCGCCGGAAGACCGTCACGCCGAGTCCGGCGAAGTTCTTGAGGAACGGCTCGGGGTCAGCGAGGTCCGTCTTGGTAAGGCAGAGCAGTGGGCGCACCCCGGCGTCGAACGCCGCCACCAGGTAGCGGTCGACGAGCCGGGCGCGTGGCTCCGGGTTCGCGGCGGCGACGACGATGAGCATCTGGTCGGCGTTGGCCACGATGACCCGCTCCACCTCGTCCGTGTCGTCGGCGCTCCGGCGGAGCAGGGTGGTGCGGGCCTGGATGCGCACGATGCGGGCGAGGCTGCCCTCAGCACCCGAGACATCCCCGACGACGTCGACCCGGTCGCCCGTGGCGATGGCGTTCCGCCCGAGCTCACGGGCGCGGGCGGCGGTGAGCTCGTGCTCATCGTCCGTGCCTTCGCCGAGCAGCACCAGGTAGCGGCCGCGGTCGATGGCGAGGACGCGGCCGGTCACCGCATCGCTGTGCTCCGGCCTGGTCTTGGTCCGCGGCCGTGACCCCTTGGGGTTCGGCCGCACCTTGACGCTCGACTCGTCGAACTCGGAGTACTCCTCGTCGTCGTCCTCGTCGTCGGTCAGCCAGCTCATGCGTTTCCGGGTCGTCTCGGCTCGCGTGCCGCTCAGGGCACCGGCAGCGGCGCGGCGCCGGCGGCGGGCAGGTCGGGGTGCAGCATCCGCCGCCAGAGCTCCGGGAACTGCGGCAGCGTCTTCGCCGTCGTGCCGATGTCGTCGATCTCGATGCCTGGCACCGCGAGGCCGACGATCGCGCCCGCCGTCGCCATCCGGTGGTCCTCGTAGCTGTGCCACGGTCCGCCGGTGAGGGTGCGCGGCTCGAGCTCCAGCCCGTCCTCCAGCTCGGTGGCGGCACCGCCGAGCCCGTTCAGCTCGGCCGCGAGGGCCGCCAGCCGGTCGGTCTCGTGACCGCGCAGGTGCCCGATGCCGGTGATGCGGCTCGGCCCACCGGCGAGGGCGGCGAGTGCGACGATCGCCGGGGCGAGCTCGCCGCCGCGGCTGAGGTCGAGGTCCACGCCGGGCAGCGCTGCGCCCCCGCGAACGCCGTCCCCGCCGTCGACGACGAGCACGTCGCCGTCCCGGCTCACCCGCGCGCCGAAGAGCGGCAGCAGCGTCTCGAGGTCGGCGCCGACCTGGGTGGTCGTCTGGGGCCAGCCCGGCACACGCACCGTGCCGCCCGCCACCAATGCCGCCACCAGGAATGGTGCGGCGTTCGAGAGGTCGGGCTCGATGGCGACGTCGCGGGCGCGGATCGGGGCCGGCGGCACCACCCACACTCCCGGCTCCGGCGAGGTCACGTCGACGCCTCGCGCGGCGAGGGCGGTGATCGTCATCTCGATGTGCGGCATGCTGGGCAGCTTCTCGCCGGTGTGCCGCAGCATGAGGCCCTCGTCGAAGCGCGCGCCGACGAGCAGCAGCCCCGACACGAACTGGCTGGATGCGGAGGCGTCGATGGAGATCTCGCCGCCGCGCACGGAGCCGGTGCCGTACAGGCTGAAGGGCAGCGCCCCGCGGCCGTCGTCGTTGACGTCCACGCCGAGGGCGCGCAGGGCATCCACAGTGGTGCGCATGGGACGCCGGCGTGCGCTCTCATCCCCGTCGAAGGCGACCGGTCCGAGCGCCAGTGCGGCGAGCGGCGGCAGGAAGCGCATGACGGTGCCGGCGAGACCGCAGTCGATCGAGACGCCACCCGCCAGCTCACCCGGCGTGACGAGCAGGTCTGGGCCGAAGCCACCCTCACCGTCGATCTCCTTGATTCCGGCACCGAGCGAGCGCAGGGCCGAGATCATCAGGGCGGTGTCGCGCGAGTGCAGCGGCGCGGTGAGCCGCGACGGGCCGTCGGCGAGGGCCGCGAGCACCAGCTCGCGGTTGGTCAGGCTCTTCGACCCCGGAAGCCGGACCGTCGCCACGAGCGGGCCGTCGGCGACGGGAGCCGCCCAGGCGCCGGCCCCCGATTCCGCGACGGGGCGCGGTTCGCCGTATGGGTCGAACTCCGGGGCGGAATACCTGTACACCTGCATCGGTTACCAGAGTATCGGCCGAAGCCAAGAGGAACGGAGGGCTGCTCGTGCTCGCAGTCCAGTTCCCCGTCCTAGACTGGCGCGCGATGGAGATCGGAACGCCGGGAACCGGCGACACGGACCGCCCGGGCAGGCTCGGGATCGATGGGCTGGACGACGTCGAGCGGGAGCTCGACCAGGCCGCCGCCGAGGATGCCGACGACGATGAGCTCGACGGCCCCGACGACGCGCTGGACCCCGCCGACGACGAGCTGGACGCGTCCGACGACGTCGAACTGGTGCCGGATGACGAGTCCGCGGCCGACGAGTCGGGCGACGATGAGTCCGGCGACGACGTGCCCGCCGGCGAGGCGCCGCTCGACCCGGAGCGGCTGCGTGAGCTGTTCGAGGAGCAGGCCCTGCAGTACATGGACCAGCTCTACGCCGCGGCGATGCGGATGACCCGCAACCCCACGGATGCCGGCGACCTGGTCCAGGAGACGTACCTGAAGGCCTTCGCCGCGTTCGAGCGCTTCAAGCAGGGCACCAACCTGAAGGCCTGGCTGTACCGCATCCAGACCAACACCTTCATCAACAACTACCGCAAGAACCAGCGCAACCCGTACCAGGGCACCATCGACGACCTGGAGGACTGGCAGCTGGGCAGCGCCGAGTCGGCGACGTCCCCCGCGTCGCGCTCGGCCGAGGCGGAGGCCATCGATCACCTCCCGGACAGCACCGTCAAGGATGCGCTGCAGGCGATCCCCGAGGACTTCCGCCTCGCGGTGTACCTCGCGGACGTGGAGGGCTTTTCGTATCAGGAGATCGCGGACATCATGAAGTCACCGGTCGGCACCGTGATGAGCCGGCTGCACCGCGGCCGGCGGCTGCTGCGTGGACTTCTGACCGAGTACGCCGGCGAGCGGGGGATCGTCGTGCCGAACACTGGGAGAACCAAATGACCGACTGTGGTTGCGACAAGGCGAAGGCAGAGCTCGAGGAGTATCTGCACCAAGAGCTGAGCGACGACGACTTCCGCGACGTCAGTGAGCACCTGGCGAACTGCGAGGACTGCTCGGCCGAGCACCTGGTGGGCGTGACCCTCACCGAGAAGGTGCGCCGCGCGTGCCGAGAGACTGCGCCGGAGGAGCTCCGGCAGCAGGTGCTGCTCAAGATCCGCCAGCTCCAGGCGTAGATGCTCGCAACCCCTTCGCCGGCCAAGAGTTCCCGTTCCGGCCGAGAGCGTCCCGCGGAACGGGAACTCTGGGCCGGAACGGGAACTCTGAGCTGACGGCAGGTCGCGTCAGAGGGTGAAGGCCCGCTCGATGAAGGCTGTCTGCTCCTGAGCGCTGCGCTTGGTGGAGCCGGTCGCCGGTGACGCCGACGCCTTCCGCGACGAGACGCTCATCGTGCGTCCGCCGAGGTGCCGGGTGAGCTCCAGGCACATGAACGGCCACGCACCCTGGTTCTCCGGCTCCTCCTGCACCCACATCAGCTCAGCGTCCGGATACTGAGCGAGCACCGAGTTCAGCTGCGCTACCGGCAGCGGGTGGTACTGCTCCAGCCGCACCAGCGCGAACTCGCTCCCGTTGCCGCGCTTGTCCCGCTCGGCCTTCAGGTCGTAGTGCAACTTGCCGGCGTGCAGCAGCACCCGCTTCACCGCGCCCTTGTCGGTCACCGAGAGGTCGTCGAGCACCGGCTCGAACCGGCCGGAGGTGAAGTCGGCGACCTCGCTCGTCGCCCCCCGCAGGCGCAGCATCGCCTTCGGGGTGAAGACCACCAGCGGCCGCCGCGGACGCGCGTACGCCTGACGGCGCAGCAGATGGAAGTAGGACGCCGGCGTCGAGGGACGCGCGATCGTCATGTTGTCCTCCGCCGCGAGCTGCAGGAATCGCTCGATGCGCGCCGACGAGTGGTCGGGTCCCTGGCCCTCGTAGCCGTGCGGCAGCAGCAGCACGACGCTCGAGCGCTGACCCCACTTCTGCTCGGCGCTGGAGATGAACTCGTCGATGACGATCTGGGCGCCGTTGGCGAAGTCGCCGAACTGCGCCTCCCACAGCACCAGCGCATCCGCCCGCTCCACGGAGTAGCCGTACTCGAACGCCATCGCGGCGTACTCGCTGAGCAGGGAGTCGTAGATCCAGAACTTGGCCTGGTTCTCCTGCAGGTTCGCGAGCGGGATCCACTCCTGACCGTTGTGCCGGTCGTGGAGCACGGCGTGCCGCTGCACGAACGTGCCGCGCCGGCTGTCTTGACCGGCGAGCCGCACCGGGGTTCCTTCGACGAGCAGGGATCCGAGGGCGATGAGCTCGCCGAAACCCCAGTCGATTCCGCCGTTCCGGCTCATGTCGACGCGCTTCTTCAAGAGCGCCTGCAGCTTCGGGTGCACGTTGAAGCCTGATGGCGGGTTCGCGTGCGCGTCGCCGATGGCCTGCAGCGCGGATTCGTCGATGCCGGTCGTCTCGGGCTCCCCGGCGGCGTCGTCCCGCTGGGAGTCAGGCCGCTCGAGATCCGACGGTGCCTGGGTGTCGTCCGTGATGATCGGCATGGACCCGGTCTGCGCCGCGTGCGTCTCCTGGAATGCGCGCTCCAGCTTGTCCTGGAAGTCCGCGTGCGCCGCCTCGTACTCCTCCTCGGTGATGTCGCCGCGGCCGACCAGTGCCTCGGTGTAGAGGGTGCGGACGCTGCGCTTCGCCTCGATCAGGTTGTACATCAGCGGCTGGGTCATCGACGGGTCGTCGCCCTCGTTGTGGCCCCGCCGGCGGTAGCAGATGAGGTCGATGACGACGTCGCGGTTGAACTGCTGCCGGTACGCGAACGCGGTCTGGGCCACCCGGATGACGGCTTCCGGGTCGTCGCCGTTCACATGGAAGATCGGCGCCTGGATGGTCTTCGCGACATCCGTGGAGTAGATGGAGCTGCGGCCCTCGCCGGGCGGCGTGGTGAAGCCGACCTGGTTGTTGATCACGACGTGGATCGTGCCGCCGGTCTTGTAGCCGCGGAGCTGCGAGAACTGCAGCGTCTCCACGATCACGCCCTGGCCGGCCATGGAGGCGTCGCCGTGCAGCAGGATGGGCAGCACCGGGAACGTGCCTGGGGCGCGCCGGTCCTGCTTCGCGCGCACGATGCCCTCGAGCACGCCATCGACCGCCTCGAGGTGCGACGGGTTCGCCGCGAGGTAGACCGGGATCTGCTTGCCGTTCGCGGCCGAGAAAGTGCCCTCGGTCCCCAAGTGGTATTTCACGTCTCCGGAGCCCTGCACCGTGCGGGGGTCCTGGGTGCCCTCGAACTCGCGGAAGATCTGCCCGTACGTCTTGCCGGCGATGTTGGTGAGCACGTTGAGGCGCCCGCGGTGCGCCATGCCGATGGCGACCTCCTCGAGTCCAGCCTCCGCCGCATCCTGGAGCACCGCGTCGAGCAGGGCGATGGCCGACTCGCCACCCTCAAGGCTGAACCGCTTCTGGCCGACGTACTTGGTCTGCAGGAAGGTCTCGAACGCCTCCGCCTCGTTGAGCTTTCCGAGCACCCGCATCTGCTCGTCGTGGCTGGGCTTCTGCCACTGCTTCTCCAGGTGCTCCTGGAACCAGCGGCGCTGCTCCGGGTCCTGGATGTGCATGTACTCGATGCCGACGGTGCGGCAGTAGGAGTCGCGGAGCACGCCGAGGATGTCGCGCAGCAGCATGGAGCGCTTGCCGCCGAAGCCGGCGGTGACGAACTCGCGGTCGAGGTCCCAGAAGGTGAGTCCGTGGCTCGCGATGTCGAGGTCGGGGTGGGACCGCTGGCGGTACTCCAGCGGATCCGTGTCGGCCATCATGTGGCCCCGGACGCGGAATGAGTTGATGAGCTCGTGCACGCGGGCGGTCTTGCTCACCGCGTCCGCGAGGTCGACGTGGATGTCGGCAGCCCAGTGGATCGGGTCGTAGGGGATCCGCAGCGCGGCGAAGATGTCCTCGTAGAAGTGGCGCTGGCCGATCAGCAGCTCGTGCACCTTGGCGAGGAACTCGCCGGATCCGGCGCCCTGGATGACCCGGTGGTCGTAGGTGCTGGTCAGCGTGATGGTCTTGCCGATGCCGAGCTCGGTGAGCGTCTTCGTGGACGCGCCCTGGAACTCGGCCGGGTACTCCAGCGCCCCGGCCCCGATGATGCAGGCCTGGCCCCGCATGAGGCGCGGCACGGAGTGCACGGTGCCGATGCCGCCGGGGTTGGTCAGCGAGATGGTGTTGCCCTGGAAGTCCGCGGCGGTGAGCTTGTTCGCCCGCGCCCGCTTCACGACGTCCTCGTACGCGGCTAGGAACTCCCCGAAGCCGAGGGTCTCCGCCCGCTTGATGCCGGGGACGAGCAGCGCGCGGGTGCCGTCAGGCTTCGGCAGGTCGATGGCGATGCCGAGGTTGATGTGCGCGGGCGTCACGACGCTCGGCTTGCCGTCGATCTCGTCGTAGTAGACGTTCTGGCTCGGGAACTCCTTGAGCGCCTGCACCATCGCCCACGCGATGAGGTGCGTGAAGGACACTTTGCCGCCACGGGCACGCTTCAGGTGATTGTTGATGACGATGCGGTTGTCGATCATCAGCTTCGCCGGCACGGTCCGCACGCTCGTCGCGGTGGGGACGGTGAGGCTCGCGTCCATGTTCGCGGCGAGCGCCTTCGGCATGCCGCGCAGCTGCGTGACGACGTCCTGCGGCTCTTCCGGTGCGGTTGCGATCGGCGCCGTCTCGGGGGCCTGGGCGGGGATCGGCTGCGGCCGGGGCTGCACGGATGTGGTGCGCGCGACACGCTGGCCCGCCGCGCCCGTCGGCGCCTGAGCAGGCGGAGTCTCTCCGGTGACTTCCGCCGGGATCTGCGCCTCGGCGCCCTCGGCTTGCGCCTGCGGCTCCGGCTCCGCCGTCTCCGCGGTCGTGGTTCCGGCCTTGCGGGCGGCCTCCTCCGCTGCGGCGGCGTTGTCGGGGTCGTTGCTGCCGACCTCCATCGCCTCGTGCTCGACGTGAGTTTCCTCCATCGACTGAGGCTGCGCCGTCGGCTGGGGCTGCGCTGCCGGGGCGGCCTCGCCCTCCGGCTGCACCACCGGGATGGCGGTGGTGGGCGTCGGGTCCTCGCTCTCGCTCGGGCGACGGTCCTCCAGGATCGGCCACCAGGACCGGTCGACGGAGTCCTTGTCTGCGAGGTACTTCTCGTACATCTCGGCGACCAGCCACTCGTTGGCGCCGAATTGCTCCGCCCCGTCTTCCGACGTTCTTCCGGTCACTTGGCTCGACACAGCCGACCGCCCACTCTCGTTCATCTTCGATGCTGAGGACCCCGGCCCAGCGATGCGGGACCGGCCTTGTCCAGCGTAACGGCTCAGGCTGGGGGCACCCTCCCGGCGGGTACCCTTAATTCATGCGCTTCTACGGGAATACGTCCGGCGACGACCTGACGTATTCGGACGTCTTCCTGGTGCCGAGCCGGTCAACCGTGACCAGCCGCCTGGAGGTCGATCTTGCGCCGGACGATGGCACCGGCGCGACCGTCCCGGTGGTCTCGGCCAACATGAACTCGGTCACCGGGCCGGTGCTCGCGGCCACCCTGGCACGGCGGGGCGGGCTCGGTGTGCTGCCGCAGGACATGCCGCTGCAGGATCTGGATGCCGCCATCCGCTGGGTGAAGGATCAGCCCACCTGGTTCGACACACCCCTGCGGCTCGCGGCCCACGACACCGTCTCGACGGCGCTGTCGCTGCTCCCGGCCCTGACCGGACACGGAGTGGTGCTCGAGGATGACGACGGCCGCTATCTCGGGTGCATCGCGGCGACGCGGCTCGGCAGCGCGCTCCCGGATGCCCGTCTCGGCGACCTGCTCCACGGTCCGCTCACCTCTCTGGAGCTGGAGGACGTCGATGACCCGCGTGCGGCGTTCGACGTGATGGTCGCCGCAGAGCTCGACTTCGCGCCCGTCGTGCAGCACGGGCGTGTCGTCGGCACGCTGAGCCGCAAGAGCGCGCTCCGCTCCACCCTCTACACGGCGGCGGTGGACCGGAAGGGCCGGCTGAAGGTGGCTGCAGCGCTCGGCATCAACGGGGACGTCGCGGGCAAGGCGAAGGCCCTCGCCGAGGCCGGTGTCGACACCCTGGTGCTCGACACGGCGCACGGCCACCAGGACGGGATGCTGCGCGCCCTGGAGAAGGTCGCTGCGCTGCAGCTGGGTGTGCCGCTGGTGGCGGGCAACGTCGTCACCCCGGACGGCGTGCGGGACCTCGTCGGCGCCGGGGCGGATGTGGTGAAGGTCGGAGTGGGCCCCGGTGCGATGTGCACCACCCGCATGATGACCGCGGTGGGCCGTCCTCAGTTCTCGGCGGTCCTCGAGACGGCGGAGACGGCGCTCGGCATCGGCGCCCGAGTGTGGGCGGACGGCGGGGTCCGCTATCCGCGTGACGTCGCGCTGGCGCTCGCCGCCGGAGCGTCGTCCGTGATGATCGGCTCGTGGTTCGCGGGCACGATCGAGGCGCCGGGGCAGCTCGAGCGTGAGCCTGACGGGCGGCTGTACAAGCAGAGCTGGGGCATGGCGTCCACGAAGGCGGTGCAGGAGCGGTTCGGGCGGCTCGACCCGTACGAGCTCGCCCGCAAGGAGCTCTTCGCCGAGGGGATCTCGAGCTCGAGGATCTATCTCGACCCGCACCGCCCGAGCGTCGAGGACCTGCTCGACATGATCACATCCGGACTGCGCAGCTCGTTCACCTACGCGGGCGCCCGCACCGTCGCAGAGTTCCGTGAACGCGCACTCGTGGGACTGCAGAGCGCGGCGGGCTACGAGGAGGGCAAGGCGCTGCCGGTCAGCTGGTAGCGGCCTGCTCTGTCCCGGTTCCCGGGTCGGCGGAGGGGGAGTGGCCGTATACTCCCCGGTAATGGATGACCCTCCGTCTCATACGCCGGCGCCCTCCCTTCCCGCGATAGCGGCTCGGTTCCGCGAGCCCCGCGGTGTCGGGCGCCTGCCCCGCCGCGGCACGGGAGCCGCTTGTGCCTGAGTGGCTTCTGGTGCTCATCGGCCTGGTCCTCACGGTCGGAACCGGCCTCTTCGTCGCGAGTGAGTTCTCTCTCGTCAACCTCGACCGGGCGGACCTGGAGGAGCGCCGCGACCGCGGGGAGAAGCGTCTCGGCCCGACCATCAACGCGCTGAAGATCACCTCAACGCACCTGTCGAGCGCACAGCTCGGGATCACGTTGACGACGCTGCTCACCGGCTACACGCTCGAGCCGGCCTTCTCGGCGATCCTGAGCGGACCGATCACCGCGCTGGGGCTGCCGGAGGGCGGCGTCGAGCCGATCGCGACCGTGGTCGCGGTGCTGTTCGCCACCCTGCTCTCGATGATCATCGGCGAACTGGTGCCCAAGAACTTCGCGCTCGCCCTGCCGCTCGCGACCGCGAAGGTGGTGGTGCCGTTCCAGACGCTGTTCACCACGGTGTTCCGGCCGGCGGTGTCCCTGCTCAACAACTCGGCGAACGGGCTGCTGCGCGCGGTCGGCATCGAGCCGAAGGAGGAGCTCTCCGGTGCGCGCACCGCAGAGGAGCTCTCCTCCCTGGTCCGCCGGTCCGCAAGCCAGGGAAGCCTTGACAGTGAGACGGCGACGCTGCTCGCCCGCACGCTGGCGTTCGCGGACCACACCGCGCAGGACGTCATGACGCCGCGCCCGCGGGTGACGAGCATCGAGCGCGGCGAGACCGCGAAGGACGTCCTGCAGCTCGCCGTCCGGACGGGCTTCTCCCGGTTCCCGGTGACCGACGACGGCATCGACGATGTCGTCGGTCTGGTCCACGTCAAGCAAGCCGTCGCCGTGCCGCGGGAGAAGCGCGCGGACGTGCCCGTCGGCGCGCTGACCACCGAGGCGCTCCGCGTGCCGGAGACCATGCGGCTCGACTCCCTGCTGACCGAGCTGCGCCAGCGCGGCTACCAGATGGCCATCGTGGTCGACGAGTACGGCGGCACGGCGGGAGTGGTGACGCTCGAGGACCTCGTCGAGGAGCTCATCGGCGAGGTCTCGGACGAGCACGACCGCAGCCGGGTCGACGTGGTGCGCAGCCGCGACTGGCTCACCTTCCCCGGGCTGCTGCGCCCCGACGAGCTGCTCGAGCGCGCCGGAGTGACGGTTCCGGAGGATGGGCCGTACGAGACCGTCGGCGGCTGGCTGATGAGCGAGCTCGGCCGGCTCCCGGTGGTCGGCGACCACGTCGAGATCGATGCCGGAGTCTTCCGCGTCGAGCGTCTCGACGGGAGGCGGGTGGACCGGGTGCGCTTCACCCCGCGTCCCGAGCAGCGCGCCGAGACGCAATCCGCACGTGCGGGAGGCCGGTCATGAGCGCCGCCGACTGGTGGGGGATCGCGTGGCTCGGCATCCTGCTCGCCGTCAACGCGTTCTTCGTCGGCGCCGAGTTCGCGGTGATCAGCGCCCGGCGCTCGCAGATCGAGCCGCGCGCCGAGGCCGGGTCGCGGGCGGCGAAGACGGCACTGTGGGCGATGGAGCACGCCACGCTGATGCTCGCGACCAGCCAGCTCGGCATCACCGTCTGCTCGCTGCTGATCCTGAACGTGTCGGAGCCGGCGATCCACCACCTGCTCGAGGTGCCGCTGGCGATCACCGGCTGGTCCGAGTCCGTCGTCGCCACGGTGGCGTTCGTGATCGCTCTGGTCGTCGTGTCGTTCCTGCACGTGGTGCTCGGCGAGATGGTTCCGAAGAACCTGTCGTTCTCGCTTCCCGACCGTGCCGCGCTGCTGCTCGCGCCGCCGCTCGTGATGGTCGCCCGGGTGTTCAAGCCGATCATCTGGTCACTGAACGCGATCGCGAACGCCATCGTGCGGCTCTTCGGCGTCGAGCCGAAGGATGAGGCGACGAGCGCCTTCACGCTCGACGAGGTGGCGTCCATCGTGCGGCACTCGACACGTGAGGGCGTGCTCGAAGACACCACCGGCGCCCTGTTCGCGACGTTCGAGTTCACGGAGAAGAAGGTCGAGGACATCACGCTCCGGACCAGCGAGCTGGTCACACTCCCCGAGGATGCGACACCGGCGGACATCGAGCGCGCGGTGGCCCAGCGCGGGTTCTCGCGGTATGTGCTCGTCGACGAGCGGAACGAGCCGACCGGCTACCTGCACCTGAAGGATGTGATCGACCTGGACGAGGAGGAGTTCACCGAGCCGGTGCCGCCGAAGCGCATCCGCCAGCTGATCTCCATCTTCCGCGGCACCGACCTCGAGGACGCCCTCGCCACGATGCGCCGCACCGGGGTGCACGTGGCGCGCGCGTTCGACGAGCAGGGCGCGACCAGTGGCGTGGTGTTCCTCGAGGACATCCTCGAGGAGCTCGTCGGCGAGGTGCAGGACGCCACGAGACGTCGCTGAGTCTGCTTTCCTCCCAACCGCCCGCCAATTCGCTCGGGGCATCCGGGCGGAGGCTGGGAGGCGGGCATCCTCGCCAATATGCTGACGGCATGGTGAGCTCATCGGCGCGATCGCCGCTTCGGAAGGCGGCGAACAGCCGCCCGGTGGAACTCGGCGCACGGATCGGCTACGCGGTCAACGGACTGCTGCACGGGGTCATCGGCGGACTGGCCATCGCGGTGGCGCTCGGCACGGGAGACAATCCCGACCAGTCCGGCGCGCTCTCAGCCCTTGCGTCCACCCCCGGCGGCGGCGCGCTGCTGTGGGTCATGGTGGTCGGCTTCGCTGCTCTCGGCCTGTGGCAGCTGCTGGAGACGCTGCTGGTGCGCGACGCCGACACCAAGCGGCGCTGGATCGGACGGGTCAAGGAGGGTGGCAAGGCGGTCGTCTACCTCTCCCTTGCGGTGTCGGCCCTCCGATTCGCCGTGCCAGGCGGCTCCTCGGGTGGCGATTCGACCCGCGACTTCACGGCCCGCCTGCTCGGGCAGCCGTTCGGCGTGCTGCTGCTGCTGCTCCTCGCGGCGCTGGTGATCGGTGTCGGTGGCTTCTTCATCGTCAAGGGAGTGCGGAAGAAGTTCCTCGAGGACATCCGCACGCCGACCGGCTCCGCGGGGGACGCGACAGTAGTGGTCGGCGTCGCCGGGTACGTGGCGAAGGGGATCGCACTGGTGGTGGTGGGCGTGCTGTTCGGTGTGGCCGCCGTGACCACCGATCCGGAGCAGGCGACCGGGCTCGACGCGGCCCTGCTCGCGCTCGCTGAGTTGCCGTACGGTGTCGCCGTCCTGATCGCCGTCGGCGTCGGCTTCATCGCCTACGGCGTGTACTGCGTGGTTCGAGCCCGCCGCGCGAGGCTCTGACCCGCGGTGGAGTTCGAGCTCGACGGCCCCGCCGCCGTCTTCGCCGCGGTGGGCGTCGCCACCCTCGGCGCGGCGCTGCTTCCCCGGCTGCTCGGGCGGGCGCCGCTCTCGATGCCGATGGTGTTCCTGGCTGCCGGGGTCGTCGGCTTCGCGCTCGTGCCGAGCCTCCCGGATCCCGACCCGACAGAGCACGTCGAGGTGGCCGTGCACCTGACCGAGGTGTGCGTCATCATCTCGCTGATGGGGGCGGGCCTCGCGCTCAATCGGAAGCCGGGCTGGCGGTCGTGGTCATCGACGTGGCGGCTTCTCGCCATCACGATGCCGCTGTCCATGCTGCTCGTCGGCGTGCTCGGCTGGGCGGCCCTCGGCCTCGGCGTGGCGGGCGCGGTGCTGCTGGCCGCGGCGCTGGCGCCGACGGACCCGGTGCTCGCCAGCGAGGTGCAGGTCAATGAGCCGATGACCGACTCGGAGCAGGACGATGACGAGGCGAGGTTCGCGCTGACCTCCGAGGCGGGATTGAACGACGGGCTGGCGTTCCCGTTCACCTACGCGGCGATCGCCATCAGCCTCGTGGGTGCAGCGCCGTCGGCTTGGCTGCCCGAGTGGCTCGCGGTCGACGTCCTCTGGCGGCTGGGGATCGGTCTGCTCGCCGGACTGGCGGTGGGGTGGCTGCTCGGCCGGCTGTTCTTCTCGCGCGTCGGCGAGCGGCTCAATCTCACCAGCACCGAGGGGTTCGTGGCGCTGGCTGCGACCTTCCTCGCCTACGGAGCCGCGGAGCTGGCGGAGGGATACGGCTTCGTGGCGGTCTTCGTCTGCGCCTGCACCGTCCGCGCCGCGGAGCGGGAGCACGGCTATCACGCGGTGATGCATCAGTTCGTCGAGCAGATCGAGCGACTGCTCACCGTGGCCGTGCTGGTGCTGCTCGGCGGCGCGATCTCCCGGGGCCTTTTCGCGGACATCGGGTGGGCCGAGATCCTGATCGCCCTGGCCTTCCTCCTGGTGATCCGGCCGCTGAGCGGCCTGATCGGGCTGGCGGGCGGCAAGACGGGCTCCCGGGAGCGCATGGTCATCGCGTTCTTCGGCGTCCGTGGCGTCGGATCGCTCTACTACGTGGCGTACGCGCTGCAGAACGGCGACTTCCCCGGCGGTGAGCGGCTCTTCGCGATCGTCTCGCTCGTCGTCGTCGGATCGGTGCTGATCCACGGCGTCGGCGCGACCCCGGTCATGCGCAGGCTGGACCGTGCCCGCCGGCAGAGAGCCCGCACCACCGACACCGATGAAGCGCACACCGCGGTCTGACGGCACGCGCGTCCGGCGGATCCGCGGGATCAGGCGGCGAGCGACTCCAGGAAGGCGCGAAGCCCGTCCGCGGTGGTGAAATGGTGCGCCGTCATGCCGACGGCCGCGGCACCCTCGACGTTCACGAGCTTGTTGTCGATGAACACCAGCTGCTCCGGTTCCACAGCCAGCTCCCGCGCGACCTCGAGGTAGATCTCCGGGTCCGGCTTCAGGCTCAGCATCTCGGCGCTCACGAACATCCGCTCGAAGCACTGCGCCATGGGGGAGAAGCGGAACGGCGACGAGTAGTCGAAGCCGGCGTTCGAGAGCAGCGCGATCCGGGTGCCGCCTTGGTGCAGCCGGTCGATCAGGTCGACCGTGCCGGGCTCCACGGTGATCCAGGAGCGGAAGTCCACCGTCCACATCCGGTGCACGGTGGAGAGCGGCCAGCCGGCGCCGACGTCTTCGGCGATCCGCGCCCAGTACTGCGGCACCGACAGCGTGCCGCGGTCGAGCTCGTCGCGGTGACCGTCATACGCCCGCCAGAAGGGCTCCGGGTCGACACCGGCGATGGTCAGCAGCTCGTCCCGGTCCTGCCGGGACGGAGAGACGGAGATCACCTCGCCGTAGTCGAACAGCACGACGCGTCCTGGAATGCTGATGCTCATCCGCTCAAACTACCGCCCGATCGAACTATGGTCGGTTCCGTGACCGACTTCTTCCGCGCCGAGGAGGCCGCCGAGCTGATCGCGGTGCCGGACGAGGGCGACGACAAATACTCGCGCGGCGTGCTCGGCGTGATGACCGGCTCGGCCCAGTATCCGGGTGCCGCGGTGCTCGGTGTGGAAGCGGCGCTGCGAACCGGCGTCGGGATGGTGCGGTACGTCGGTCCGGAATCCGCGAAGCAGCTGGTGCTCGCCCGCCGCCCGGAGGCGGTGAGCGGGAGGGGCCGCGTGCAGGCCTGGCTCGTCGGGAGCGGCATGGACGCCGAGTCCCGGACCGGCGATGAGACCGCGCTGCTGCGCGACGCCCTGCGCGAGGATCTTCCGGCCGTGATCGACGCCGGGGCGCTTGACCTGGTGGGCGACGCGGCGGGACCCGTCGTGATCACACCCCACTACGGGGAGCTCGCCAGGCTGCTCGGGGCCGAGCGGGCCGACATCGCCGCCGACCCCGCCCGGTTCGCATCGCGTGCGGCCGAGCAGCTCGGCGTCACCGTCCTGCTGAAGGGCTTCGTCACCCACGTCGCCGGGGACGGCGTGCTGCTGAAGGCACGCAGCGCGACCCCATGGCTGGCGACGGCGGGCTCCGGCGACGCCCTCGGCGGCGTGCTCGGCGCGCTGCTCGCCACGCATTCGGACCAGATCCTGGCGGACCGAGCCGTGCTGCCGCGGCTCGCCGCAGCGGCGGCCGTGATCCACGGCATCGCCGGCGACCGCGCCTCGAACGGCGGACCGGTCACCGTGCTCGATCTCGCGGCCGCGCTGCCGGCCACGATCGCGCACCTGCTCGGGACGCGCGCGTGACCCGACGCCGGCCGGCGCTGGCAGCGCTGGCAGCGCTGGCCGAGCGGCGTCTGGTGCTCTGGGCCGCGTTCGCTCTGCTCCACCTCTGGCTCGGGCTGGTGAACCTCACCTCACCCAGCCTGCCGCTCGGCGACGTCAGCTGGGTCTACCGCGGATGGATCGAGCGAGCCGTCTACTCCGACTACTGGGTGGGGATCCACGCCGAGTGGGTGTACCCGATCCTCGCGCTGCTGCCCATGCTGGCGGCGGCCGTCGCCGGCTTCGAGTACTACAGCAGCACGTGGCTGACCCTGGTTCTTGCGCTGAACGCCGGCGCCTTCGCGCTGCTCACCGGCGTCGGCCGCACCGGCCGCAACCAGGGCGCCGCCTGGTGGTGGCTCGCATTCCTGGCGCTGCTCGGACCGATCGCCATCGGGCGGCTGGACGCGGTCACCGTGCCGCTCGCGCTCGTCGCGGTGCTGTGGCTGAGAAGGCGGCCCGCCGTCGCTGGCGTGCTGCTGGCGGTCGCCGCCTGGATGAAGGTGTGGCCGGCCGCTCTCGTGCTCGCCGCGGTGGTGGCGCTGCGCGACCGCGCCAGAGTGCTCGTCGCCGCCGGAGTCACCAGCCTGCTGGTCCTGCTGATCGCGCAGCTCTACGGCAGCGGCTTGCACGTGTTCAGCTTCCTCACCACGCAGGCGGATCGCGGCATGCAGATCGAGGCGCCGGTCGCCACCCCGTGGCTGTGGCATGCGCTGGCCACCGGCGGCACCCGCATCTACTACGACACCCGCATCCTGACCTTCCAGGTCGATGGGCCCGGCGTCGGCCTCGCGGCCTCCTTGGTGACCCCGGCCCTCGCACTCGCCGTCCTCGCGGTGCTCTGGCTCGGGTGGCGCGCGTTCCGCGCCGGCGCGGCGGGGGAGGAGCTGTTCCCGGTGCTCGCGCTGGCGCTGGTGGTCTCGCTGGTCGCGGTCAACAAGGTCGGCTCGCCGCAGTTCGTGGCCTGGCTGGCGGTGCCCGTGCTCGCCGGCACGCTCGCCCGTGCGCGCCCGTTCCGTGTCCCGGCGGCGCTGACGCTGATGCTCGCGGGGCTCACCCAGATCGTCTATCCGCATCTGTACGGGGCGCTGCTGGCCCTGCATCCGCTGATGCTGGTCGCCCTCACGATGCGGAATCTGCTGTACTTCGTGCTGCTCGCCTGGGCGGTGCGGGAGCTCTGGCGGCTGGGCGCTCGCGGCGCGCAGGAGGGAAGCGTGCTCGCCGGCCCGTCCAGGAACTCGGAACCCGCTCTCACCCTCGAGCCGTAGCCTCGTGTGCAGGGGCGGGAAACCGCCCGGACAGGAGGAAGAACGATGCTGGTGGCATTCTCCGTCGCGCCGAGCGGAACCGGCCGCTCCGACGGCTCGGTTCACGACGCCGTCGCCGCCGCCGTGCGGATCGTGCGCGAGTCGGGACTCCCCAACGAGACCGACTCCATGTTCACCACGATCGAGGGCGAGTGGGACGAGGTCTTCGACGTCGTCAAGCGGGCCACCGAGGCGGTCGGCGAGTTCGGGTCCCGGGTCTCCCTGGTGCTGAAGGCCGACATCCGGCCCGGCCGCACCGGCGAGCTCACCGGCAAGGTGGAGCGGCTCGAGCAGGCGCTCGAGTCGGCCGAGTAGCGCACGCTCCTGGCGTGTTACCCAGGATTGCGTTCCGTTTCGCAGCGTGTCGATGCGGCTCGCGAGGTCGGCGCGGCCCGCATACCGTCGCCGCATGACCCTTCTCGACACCGCATCAGATACCGCATCGATCGCCCAGCAGCGCGCTGAGCGCCTCACCGCCGCAGCCACCGCGTGGGGGGAGCGCATCGCGGCCGACACCGCCTCGGCCCAGCTGACCTACCGGGTGAAGGCGGCCGGCGAAGGCGCGGTCGCCACCCGCATCACCGCAGGCAAGCACGTGTTCACGGTGGACGAGCCCGCCGCACTCGCCGGCGACGACGTCGCCGCGAGCCCCGTCGAGTTCGCGCTCGGCGCGCTGCTCTCCTGCCAGGTCGTCGTCTACCGTCTCTACGCGCACGCGCTCGGCATCCAGGTCGACGAGATCGACATCGTCGCCGAGGGTGATCTCGACGCCCGCCGGCTCTTCGGCATCGAGGAGAGCGTGCGCCCCGGCTTCGGCGCGGTCCGTCTCGACATCCGCATCACCGGACCCGAGACGCTCGAGCGCTACGAGGAGTTGAAGAACGCCGTCGACGGGCACTGCCCCGTGCTCGACCTGTTCGAGAACCCCACGCCGGTCACCACGACCCTCTCCAAGGCCTGAGACGTCGGCATGGTGCGCCCTACGATGGGCGCACCATGACCGATGCCACTCCGCTCCCCGCCGGCACGCTCGCCGAGCTGCGCCACGCGCTGCTCGAACGGCGTGCGACGCTGCGAGAGCGCCTGCGCGAGGAGGCGGCGGAGCTCGACCTGGTGCGCGGGGCGCGCGCCGACGCCGCCGACGACGAGCACGACCCGGAGGGTTCCACCCTCTCGTCGGACTGGTCGCGGATCGCCGGGCTCCGCGACGCCACCCGGAGCCGCCTCACCGCGGTGGACCGCGCCCTCGAGCGGATCGACGGCGCGGCATACGGCCGCTGCCTGCGCTGCGGGGGACAGATCGCAGTCGACCGTCTGGAGGCGCGGCCCGAGGCGGAGCACTGCATCGACTGTGCCCGCGCCATGAGCTGATCACCCCGGGCTGATCACCGTGCGCTGATCCCGGATGCGTCCGACCGAAAGACGCGCCCCGTAGACTTGCGGGGCTCGACGGTGAGCCCGTCCCCTCCCGTTCCTCCGGATTGGCTCCCGTGTCGCTGACCCCCGGCCGCGCCCGCCTCGCGCTCCTCGCCCTCGCCCTCGGCGGCTTCGGCATCGGCGCCACCGAGTTCGTCGCGATGGGGCTGCTGCCGAACCTCGCGGCGGACCTGCTCCCGGGCCTCTACAGCCGCTCGCCCGAGCAGGCGAACGGTCAGGCCGGCATCCTCATCTCGGCCTACGCGCTCGGCGTCGTGGTCGGGGCCCCGACCATCGCGGCGCTCTCCGCCCGCTTCCCACGGCGGACCCTGCTGCTGAGCCTCGCCGCCGCCTTCACGTTCGCCACGGTCGCGTCGGCACTGCTGCCAACCTTCGAGACCGTCCTCGCCGCCCGCTTCGTCGCCGGGCTCCCGCATGGCGCGTACTTCGGCATCGCGTCCCTCGTGGCCGCCGACATCATGGGACCCGGCAAGCGCGGGCAGGGTGTCGCGCTCGTCATGTCGGGGCTGACGATCTCGAATGTGGTCGGGGTGCCGTCGATCACGCTCCTCGGCCAGGTGGCGGGCTGGCGCGTCGCCTACTTCGCTGTGGCGGCGATCTTCGCGGCGACGTTCGTCGCGATCCGGCTGCTGGTGCCGAAGCAGGCCGGCGATCCGGCCGCCACAATGGGCCGGGAGCTGCGCGCATTCCGCAGCCTGCAGGTATGGCTCGCTCTGGGCGTCGGCTCGGTCGGCTTCATCGGATTCTTCGCGGTCTACACCTACGTGGCGCCGGCCGTCACCGACTTCGCCCGGCTCGATCCGTCGCTCGTGCCGATCGCCCTCATCACGATGGGTGCCGGGATGACGGTCGGCAACCTCTTCGGCGGATGGCTGGCCGATCGCAATGTGGTGCGCTCCCTGTTCCTCGGCTTCGGGCTGTTCGCGCTGGCGCTGCTCGGGTACGCGCTGACCGCCGCCAGCCCGGCCGGCATGTTCTTCTTCCTGTTCGCCATCGGCGCGACCGGCGCGGCGCTGTCCCCGGCGATCCAGACCCGGCTGATGGATGTCGCCGGCGACAGCCAGAGCATCGCCGCGGCGGTGAACCACTCCGCATTCAACATCGGGAACAGCCTCGGCGCCGCGCTCGGGGGAGTCGTCGTCGCGGCGGGCCTTGGCTACGTCGCCCCCGCGTGGCTGGGGCTCGTCGCCTGCGCCGCCGGCGTCCTCCTCGTTGCGGTCAGCGTGCTGACCTCCCGCGCGGCGGCTCCCGCCTCTCAGGTGCCCGCCGTGCCCCGTACGCAGCCGATCCCGCTGCCCGGACTGTAGCGCACTCCGGCAGGCCGGATCGGAGGATGCGGGCCGGCGGGCCTGCCCCGGAACGCCGAAGTGGCCCGTGCCACCGTGAGGCAGCCGGGCCACGTCGGGCGAGCGCGGAACTCAGAACTCGCGCGGCACACCCGTCTCGAGCAGGATGCCGTCCTCGATCGCGCGCTTGCGGAGGCCCACCTTGGTTCCGACGTCGAAGCCCGCGATGCGGTACTTCTCGCGGATCCGCTTGAGGTAGCTCTTCGCCGTCTCCTCCGAGATGCCCAGCTGGTAGGCGACGCTCTTCACCGGCTCACCGCCGCCGTAGAGGGCCATGACGCGACGCTCCTGCGCCGAGAGCTTCGGGGAGCCGCCGATGTCGTTCGCGTTGAGCGCCAGGTCGAGCTCCGCCGAGATGAAGGACTCGCCCTTCACCGCGGAGCGGATCGCCTCGACGATCATGCTGGCATCCTCGCTCTTCACCAGGTAGCCGAGCGCGCCGGCCGCGAGCGCTTCCCGCACCACGTTCGGCTCCGAGTAGGTGCTCATCAGCACCACCTTCACGCCCGTGGTCTTCAGCGTGGAGATCTTCAGGGACACCGGGATGTTGTCCTTGAGATCGAGGTCGAGCAGCACCACGTCCACCGGGAACTCGCGGTGGGTGAGCAGCTCCGGCCACGTGGCGACGGCAGCGACCATGTCGATGTCGTCGGCCGCGTTGCGGATCCACTCGGTGAGTGCGCTCAGGATCATGCGGTGGTCATCGACCAGCGCGAGCCGGATCTTCGGGGTGGCGTCGAACACGGTGTGCCTCTATCTCTCCATCGGCGCAGGTGCCGCCGAACTCGGATTTTCTTGGGTGGAGTCTTCAGGGGTGGTGTCACGGCCGGCGTCACGGCTCGGCGTGTGCACGTCACTCGGACGCGCGACGACGCACAGGATCTCGACCCGCAGGCTCGAGTTGCGGCTGGAGTCCAAGTAGGAGCCCACCTTACCCAGCGCCTCCCAGACCGACGGGTCGACACGGGCGCGGGACACCCCGGTGGTCTGGATCTCGATCGGGAAGCGGATCGAGCTCTGGAAGTCGGTCTCCGGAACGACCGGACCGAGCGTCAGCTGAGCGGTGCGGGCGGACGTCGGTTTCGCGCTGTCGCTGACGAGCAGCCAGACCGCCGACAGCAGGCCGTCGCGCTGGCGCGGGTCGAGGAGGCCGGCGAGGGACCCCGGGTCGCTGAGCGTCACCGACTTGCCGAGCAGGTCGGACTCCGTGATGGCGTGATACAGCCACGTCTCCCGGCGGCCCTCGATGAGGTGCAGGCGCAGCTCTGTGGCCAGCGACGCCGCCTTCGATGCGGTGCGCCCGTCGAGCGGCAGCGGCACGCTTCCGTTCGCGATGGAGTGCAGCAGCTTCTCGGCGTCGAGGTCGAGCCGGGCGAGCTCCTCCGAGGCCAGCATGCCGACGGCGAATCGGGGTGCGGAGACGGTGCTCTGCACCAGCACGCGGTCGAGTTCGACCTGCATCATCCGCCGGAACCCGTGCACGAGCACGACACCGATGACGGTGGGGAGCACGGCGAAGGCGAGCGTCGCGATCTGCTGCGCCAGGTGCGCTGTCGAGATCCCCGTCTCGAGCACCATCGCGGTGGCGAGCACCGCGCCAAGCAGCCCAGCGGAGATCAGCAGCTCCACGGCGCCGCGCAGGGTCAGCACCAGCAGCAGCGCCATCCCGGCGGCGACGGAGGCGGTGGCGTAGCGGCCGATGTCGCCCAGACCCCACACCGCGACGAGGTCCAGCCCCGTCGCCACGGTGATGCCGACGAGGAAGAGTGCGAACTTGCCGCCCGAGAGGTGCTCCCCGGGGCCGCGGAGCTCCACCACGGCGAAGAGGCCCGTCGCGAGCAGCGCCAGCCACGCCGCGAGGGCGAGCAGGGGCTCGGGGTAGCTCTCCCAGTAGCCGGCGAACCAGGCGAGCCCGTAGATGGCGCGGAGGGCGACCAGGACGATGGCGCCGGCGGCGAGGTACGAGGTGCCGAGGCTGCCGCGGTATGCCTGGCTGGCGCGGTTCACGGTGCGGCTCGCCGCACGGGCGGAGCGCCGCCCACGTCGCGCCAGCGGCACGCCGAGGGTGTTCTCCTCCGGGTAGGCGTACGTCATCGCGGCACCTCCAGCACCACGGTGGTGCCCGAACCCGCCGCCGAGAACAGGCGCGCCTTGCCGCCGACCTCGGCGAGGCGACCCACGACGGACTCCTTGAAGCCGAGTTTGTCGTCCTCGACGCCGTCGAGGTCGAAGCCGACGCCGGAGTCGGTGACGAGGGCGCGGACCGTCGTCTCGTCATCCGTGATGGTGACGTGGGCGTTGGTGACGCCGGAGTGGCGGCGCACGTTCTCCAGACACTCGGCGAGCGCAAGCAGGAACGCGTCGAGCACCTCACTCGGCAGCAGCAGCTGCCCGGTGCCGTGCCAGCTGACCTCGAGGCCCATCCGGCCGAACCGGCGCTTGACCGACTCCAGCGTGGTGCCGAGCACGGTCTCCGCGACCGGCTGCTGCAGCGCTGCGGGTGCGGACGGCGACGGGGAGGGATTCGCGCCCAGCCGCAGCTGTCGCAGCAGCTGTGCGTCCTCCTCGGACTGCTGGCGGAGCGCAGCGGGGGACACTCCGACGCCCGAGTGGGCGAGGAGCGTCAGCGTGCCGAGCACGGTGTCGTGCAGCAGGCGGGCGCTCTGCCGGCGCTGCGCCTCCAGTTCGCTGGCCTGGCGCTCTGCGCGGTGCGCCCGGCCGATGCTGGCGATGCGCTGCACCGCTCGCGGCACCGCCGAGCAGATCCAGACGCCGAGCAGCGCCGCCAGCAGCCAGCCGAGCGTGACGACCGCGACGGTCTCGAACGGATCCTGCAGCCGGAAGGTCAGTGCGGTGACGACGGCGGCAGTCGTGAGGAAGGATGCGCCCAGCACCCAGAGCCGGCGAGCCGACACCACGAGCGCCGTCGCAGAGGACCCCAGGGATGCGGCGGCGAGGATCGTCATCGCGAGCACGCCGGCGTCTCCGGGGGGAGCCGCCTCCGGCGACGCGACCAGCACGAGGATGCCGAGCCCGATCACGAGGGCGGCGAGCCCCCAGCGCGCCGAGAGGGTCCGGCCCATCCGGAACTGGAAGGAGGCGAGGAGCGCGTAGAGCGGCAGGCAGACCAGATAGACGTCGATGCCCACGGCGCCCGGCACGCTCAGGCAGAGCGCGGACACCACGGTGAACGAGATCCCGTAGGCGCGGGCCGTGCGGTGCAGCAGGCGATCCCGCTCACGCGTCATCAGGTCCATCGGTGTTCGTTCCCCCCGCTGGGAATTCTGCGGTTCGGCGGGGGACACGGGGGCGCGACACGCGGGGTGCAGCGGGATGAGCGTCGCTCAGAACCGCGAACTCCCGCGGGTGCGTGCGGGGCGCGAACGGCGGATCCGTGCCGCATGCGCGTGGCGGATCCGTGCCCGCCTGTCCATCGCGGCGTGAGGGGAACGGCTCAGAGGCCGCAGGCGCGGGTGAAGTACTCGTACAGGTCGGCGCGAAGCTCAGGCGACGCCTGCAGCCTCAGTTCGCCGGACCGGCCACCCTCGACCTCCGCGGCGAACACGAAGAGCGTGCCGACCTTGTCCTCGGCGAGCGCGTGCGGGTCGCACCGGTTCGGCACGATGGGCACGAGCGCAGTGGCCTCGGCGTCCCCGCCGCGCAGCTCCAGGCCGACCTCGCCGGAGGCGGACGGTGCGCCGGAGGCGTCGAGCGGATTGAAGAGCACCGTGGACTCCATGGAGTCGACCCGCAGGTCCGTGTCGCCGCCGGCCGACTCGACCCGCACCTCGAGCTTCGCCGGCTCGGAGGGATCCCCGACGCGCAGGCCGGCCAGCGACACCCGCCCTGCGGCGGCGACGTCCTGTGCGAAGCAGTCGGTCTCGGTGAGCAGCGGCATCCGCTCGTTCGGGTCGGCCGGAGGCACCTCGACGGTGGCCGGTCCGGCAGCCGTCTCCACCTCCATCCGCACGACCGTCTGCGGCTCGCCGTCCGCGCAGCTGGCGCCAGGGAACTGCACGGGAAGGTCGCGCGTCGCCCCGGCCGGCACGGTCGTGCCCTTCTCCCACACCGCGGGGGCCGCGAGCGCGGTGGATTCGAGCGTCGCCGTCCGGATCCGCAGCTCCTCCGCCGACTCGTTGGTGACGCGGAGCTGCAGCCGTCTCACCGGCGCGTCGCTGCGGTTCTGCACGAGTGCCACCGAGACGCGTGGCTCGGACGTCGACGCCGACGGCTGTGCCGGCGCCGCCGCAACACAGCCGGTGAGGGTGACCACCGCGAGGAGCGCGGGGACGGCGGGGAAGCGCGCGCGGATCAGAGCGGGCTCGCGTCAGGATTGGTCGGCGGTCATGGCTGATCCGGTGCGAGCCAGCCCTCGCGCACTGCGTGGCGACGAAGCAGCACCCGTGTGCCGAGATCGATCCCGACCCGACGGTACTTCCGCCTGCCCCGCTTGATGTACGACTTGACGGTCTCGTCGGTGGTGTTCATCTCATCTGCTACTTCCCGGATCGTGTTCCCCCTCGCGTACAGCATCAGGGCCCGCTGCTCCTGCGCGCCGAGGCGAGGATCGTCGGGCGGCGTGTATGCGGCCAGCGTCGCGGCGAGCGGCTCCGACAGGTACGACCGGCCGGTGGCCGCCGAGCGGATGGCCCGGATCAGCTCCTCCGCGGACTCGGTCTTCGGCACGAACGCGAGCGCCCCTGCGCGGATCGCGGACGTGATCGAGGCCGGATCGGCGTGACGGCTCATCACCACGGTGGTCGCGCCGGTGGACGACAAGGTCCGCAGTTTCGTAGGAACCGGGATCCGGTCTTCGAGGAACAGGTCGAGCACGACGACGTCGACGGGGAAGTCCGGGTGGTCGAGAAGCTCGGCCCACGTGGCGGCGCTGATGGGCACGTCGAACTCACCGCCCTGCTCGAGCCGGGCCTTCAGGCCGTCGAGCACAAGGCGGTGATCGTCGAGCAGCGCGACTCGCACGCGTCGGGTCGCGTTCTCGGCGCCGGGCTGCTGGGCCGTCACCACAAGCGAGAGTGTAGCGAAGGTGACGCGAACTCGAATCTCCGATTTCCGACGTCTGAGACCCGCAGGGCCACCGGATCAGCGATCAGCGAGGATCTGAGCGGTCAGAATCAGCTGTCGAGCAGGCGCTGCACGTGCGGTCCGACGGCGCGGTCCTCGATGAGAAACCCGTCGTGTCCGAAGGGCGATTCGATCACCGCCGGCACGGTGCCGTCGAGGTTGTGGGGCAGATGCCGGGCGATGACCTCCTGCCCGGCGAGCGGGAACAGCCGGTCGGAGTCGATGCCGAGCACCAGGGCGCGAGCCGTCACCCGGGAGAGCGCCGCGGCCACGCCGCCGCGGTCCCGGGCGATGTCGTGCGAGGTCATCGCGTTCACCAGCGTGATGTAGCTGTTGGCGTCGAACCGGCGGGTGAACTTGTTGCCGTGGAAGTCTAGATAGCTCTCGACCGCGAAGACACCGCCGCCACCCAGGGGATCGACCCGGCCCTGCCAGGTCCGCTCGAACCGGTCGTTGAGCTCGGTGGGCGAGCGGTAGTTGAGCAGCGCCATCCGGCGGGCGAGCGCGAGCCCACGGTGCGGGCCGTCGCCGTCGGGGGCGTCGTAGTACTCGCCGCCGGCGAAGGCGGGGTCCATCTCGATCGCCTCCAGCTGCACCGAGTTGAGCGCGATCTGGTCCGCGGTGTTCTGCGGGGGAGCCGCGAGCACGGCGACCCGCTCGAGCCGGTCGGGGTGCCCGATCGCCCACTCGAGCGCCTGCATCCCGCCCATCGACCCCCCGACGACCGCGGCCCACCGCCAGATGCCGAGCACGTCGGTCAGCGCCCGCTGCGCCTCCACCTGGTCGCGGATGGTGAGGTACGGGAACCGCGGACCCCATTCGTGCCCGTCCGGCGCGAGGGAGGCGGGACCGGTGCTGCCCTGGCATCCGCCGAGCATGTTCGGGGCGACCACGAACCAGCGATCCGTGTCGATGGCCCTGCCGGGACCGACGAGTCCCGGCCACCAGCCGGCGGTCGGATGCCCGGGACCGGGCCGCCCGATCACGTGGCTGTCCCCGGTGAGCGCGTGCAGGATGAGCACCGCGTTGCTGCGGTCCTCGTTCAGCGTGCCCCAGGACTCGTAGGCGATTCGGACGGCCGGCAGATGCCCGCCGCGCTCCAGGTCCAGGGGGCCGAGGGATGCGAACAGCCGGTCGCCGGACGGGTCGCCCTCGCGCCAGGCGCCGCTCGCGGGCGGCTTGCCGAGCAGCGCTCGGGTGTTGGCCTCGGTGACGAACGCCGAGGGCACCGCGTCCTCGGGAGTCTGCCAGTCCATCGTCCCCTCAGTATCGCGGGCCGCGGCTGACCGCTCGCATTTGTTACAGCGCCCAGGCGGTCAGAGCTGGAACCGCGACCTCGCGGCGCGAGAGACGACTCCCGCCGGGAGGTCGCAGCTCCAGCTGCGACGGACGGGTCAGGCGCCGGCGGCGGCGCGGGTCACCTCACGGGCGGCGGCGAAGCCGGCCGCCAGGTCCGCCTTCAGGTCCTCGACGTTCTCGAGGCCCACCGAGAGCCGCACCAGCCCAGGCGTGACGCCCGCCGTGAGCTGCTGCTCCGGGGTCAGCTGGGAGTGGGTGGTCGAGGCCGGGTGGATCACGAGGCTGCGCACGTCGCCGATGTTCGCCAGGTGGCTGAACAGCTGCAGGCTGTCCACCAGCGCGGCGCCCGCGTCCACGCCGCCCTTCAGCTCGAATGAGAGCACCGCGCCGACCCCCTTGGGGGCGTATGTGTTCGCGGCCGAGTACCAGGGGCTCGACGGCAGGCCGGAGTAGTTCACGCTCGCGACGTCCTCGTGGTTCTCGAGCCACTCGGCGATCTCCTGCGCGTTCTGCACGTGGCGCTCGATCCGGAGGCTCAGCGTCTCGATCCCCTGGATGAGGGTGAATGCGCTGTCGGGAGAGATGGCCGAGCCGAGGTCGCGCAGCAGCTGCACCCGCGCCTTGATGATGTAGGCGAGGCCGTCACCGAGCACGGTGGTGTAGCTGGCGCCGTGGTACGACGGGTCCGGCTCGGTGAGGCCGGGGAACTTGTCGACGTGCTTCGACCAGGGGAACTTCCCGCCGTCGACGATCACGCCCCCGATGACCGTGCCGTGTCCGCCGAGGAACTTGGTGGCCGAGTGCAGCACGATGTCGGCGCCGTGCTCGAAGGGACGGATGAGGTACGGGGTCGCGATGGTGTTGTCGACGATCAGCGGCAGGTTGTTCTCGTGGGCGACATCGGCGACGAGCGAGATGTCGAGGACGTTGATCTTGGGGTTGCCGATGGTCTCGGCGAAGAACAGCTTCGTGTTCGGCCGCACGGCGCGGCGCCACTCCTCGGCGTCGTCCTGGTTCTCGACGAACGTGGTCTCGATGCCGAGCTTCGCGAGGGTGTACTTGAAGAGGTTGTATGTGCCGCCGTAGATGGAGGACGACGAGACGATGTGGTCGCCCGCCTGCGCGATGTTCAGCACCGCGAAGGTCTCCGCTGCCTGACCGGAGGCGACCAGCAGTGCCGCGGTGCCGCCCTCGAGTGCCGCGACCCGCTCCTCAACGACGGCCTGCGTCGGGTTCTGGATCCGGGTGTAGATGTTGCCGAACTCGGCGAGCGCGAACAGGTTCTTCGCGTGCTCGGAGCTGTTGAAGACGTACGAGGTCGTCTTGTAGATCGGGGTGGCGCGAGCGCCGGTGACCGGGTCGGGCGCTGCCCCGGAATGGATCTGCTTGGTCTCGAACTGCCAGTCGCTCATGATGTTCCTCCGTTGGGGCCGGTTCTCGGGCTGAAGTCGTATTCGGACGCGTCGGCACGCCCCTCCTCAGCGAGCCTAAGAACCGTCGGCTGAGGGGTCAACGAGTGCGACACACGGCGTAACGGGCCCGCCGCGCTCAGCGTCCGGGTCGGCCGGTCTGGGCGTCCCTGCGGGAGCCGGTCGGATCCGTCTTCGATCGGCCGCCCGCGTCGCTGTCGAGGAACAGCCAGCTCGGCTTCGGCTCGATCAGCGGACGGAACACGCGCCGCACCGCGGGGCTCGCGAGTGCGATCGACACGGCGATGCTCGCGAGGATCATCGTGACGAGCCACATCGCGGACGAGTTCTCGTCGCGCAGGATCCCGGTCTCCCGGATCGGATAGAGCACGAAGCTGTGCAGCAGGTAGATGTACATCGTCGCCTGACCGAACCCGGTCATCCAGGTCTCGTGCCGGGGGATCAGCACGAAGAACGCCGCCGACAGCAGCACCGCGAGCGCGATGCACACCAGCCGGAACATCCCGCCCCACCACTGGTCCTCGCCCAGCCCCTCGTAGGACCGGTCGTAGAAGAACCAGAACCGCAGATCCATTTCGCGCCAGGTCGGCAGGAACGCGACGACCACGGCGAGCCAGAGCGCGAGCACCCCGACGGCGGACAGCCGCAGCCACCACGCCTGCCGGTCCATCACCCGGAACCGATCGATCAGGCCCCATTCCCGCACCTTCCAGCCGAGCACGAAGAAGGGCAGGATCCCGATGGCTCTGGACAGCGAGAACGTCGTATCGACGTTGTCGAAGTAGCCGACACCCACCGAGATCGCGACCGACCAGAACAGCGGCCACCGGATCAGTGCGACGTACGGCAGGATCAGCCGGAAGATGCCGAGGGCGAGCAGGAACCACAGCGTCCACGACGGCTGCGTCGGATTGAACTCACGCTTGCCCTCGACGAGGAACTGCACGAGCGTCCAGATCGTCTCCATGATCACGTACGGCAGCAGGATGTCGGTGAGCACCTTCTTCATCTGCCGGGCGTTCGGCGACCCGGTCTTCGAGAAGTAGCCGCTGATGATCGCGAATGCCGGCATGTGCCACGCGTAGAGGAAGAGGTAGACGATGAGGGCGTTGTCGCTGTCGGCCGTCTGCCGCTGGATGGCGTGCCCGACCACCACGAGCGTGACGCAGACGAATCGGGCGTTGTCCCAGAACGGGACGCGCACCTTCGGGACGACCGTCTGGGCGGTCGCCGGGGGCGGTGCGGTGGTGGCGTCCGGCGGACTCGTCATCGCTTCCAGCCTAGCCACGCGCGGCTGTCGCTCAGGCGAGTCCCAGCGGTCATTCGGCCGTGTGGGGACGCCGGTCCGAACTCGCTAGCGTTGCAGTGGCGGCCACCGGATCGGGGCTGCCGGGACGGAGGAACGGCATGGCACGACGCGCGGTCGTCACCGGGGCGAGCTCTGGGATCGGGGCGGCGACGGTGCGCGAGCTGCGGGAGCGCGGCTGGGACGTGGTCGGCGTCGCGCGGCGGGAGGACCGGCTGAAGGCGCTCGCCGCAGAGACCGGCGCCGAGTGGTTCCGCGCCGACCTCACCTCCGCCGACGATGTGGCGGCGCTGCGGGACTTCCTCGGCTCCGGTCCGCCGATCTCCGCGCTCGTCAACAACGCCGGCGGCGCCATCGGCTTCGCGACGGTGGAGGCGGGCGACGCCGAGGACTGGCGGCGCATGTACGACATCAACGTGCTGTCGGTGCAGCGGGTGACGAGCGCACTGCTGCCGCTGCTGCGCCAGGGGGCGAAAGAGGCGGGCGTCGCGGATGTGCTGACGGTCACCTCGATCGCGGGGCATGTGGTCTACGAGGGCGGTGCCGGCTACAACGCATCGAAGTTCGCCGCGCGGGCGCTCGTCGGTGCGCTGCGGCTGGAGCTCGCCGGCGAGCCGATCCGGGTCGTCGAGGTCGCCCCCGGAATGGTGAAGACCGAGGAGTTCACCCTCGTGCGCTTCAAGGGCGACCGTGAGCAGGCGGACGCGGTGTACGACGGCGTCGTCGCGCCGCTCGTCGCGGAGGACGTGGCATCGGCGATCGCGTCGACGCTGGATCTTCCCGCACACGTCAACATCGACCACATCACGATCAAGCCGGTGGCGCAGGCCGCGCCGCACAAGGTGATGCGGGGCGATCTGCGCATTCGGGACTGACGTGCGCCGCGCCATGAAGTGCTTCCGTTCCGGACTAGTGCGTCCGGCACGCCGGACGCACTAGTCCGGAACGGGAACAGTCGCGGGAGTGGGGATGTCCGTGTCGTCGGCCGGGTCGGCGAAGGCGAGCCTCGGCACGAAGAACAGCAGCACCGCGGCAGCGAGGGCGCCGCCGCCGCAGATGGCGAACACGACGAGGTAGCCCGCGAGACTCGCCGCCGTCGAGGTCACCGCCTCCGCCGCGAGTGAGACCAGCACCACCGCGAACACCGCGGACGCCAGCGATCCGCCGATGGTCTTCGTGGTGTTGGTCAGCGCGGTGGCGACACCCGTCTGCCCGCGGGGCGCCGCCGCAGCCGCGGCGGCCGGCATAGCGCCGACCAGCGCACCGGACCCGACCCCGGCGATCACCATGTTCACCGTCACCTGCGCCACGGTGTCGTGGAACGGCAGGAACGCCAGGTAGCCCGCGGCCACGAAGAAGGCCGCGACGATCATCGCGATCCGCGGGGTGGTCCACCGCGACAGCTGCGGGAACAGCAGGGCGCCGACGATCATCGACACCAGATAGCCGCCGATGATGTACGAGATCTCGGCCGATCCGAGTCCCAGCCCGAAGCCGTTCGACGGTTCGGTGCCGGCGAACGTGCTGAGCGGCGCCTGCGCCCCGAGGATGCTGATGCCGACGAGGCCCGCGGTCAGCTGGATCGGCCACATGCTGGGCTGCCGCAGCATCCTCAGGTCGATCGCGGGATCGCGGTGCCGGAGCTCGTGCCGGCCGAAGGGCACGAAGGCGAGGAGCCCGACTCCCATCAGCAGGTACACCCACCAGGCCCCCGGCCCGTTGATGCGCAGGAAGGTGAGCCCGGAGGTCAGGGTGAGCAGCGCCACGGTGAGGAGCACGAAGCCGAGCGTGTCGAGCGACCGCCCGCGGGTCGGCGTCGACTCCGGCACGCCGAACAGGATCGCGAAGAACACCAGCGTCACCGCGATCGCCGGAACTGCGAGCGTGCCGGGCACGTTCTCGCCGAGCGCCGCGAACACCCGCGCACCGCCCAGCGCGCCGAGGATCGCCCCCGTCTCGAGCGCAACGACCAGGTAGCCGGCGGCGCGGCGGGTGTCGGACGGGCCGGTGCGGGTGCGGCGGGCTCGGTCGAAGATCAGCGCCACCTCGAGCGGCAGCCACACCACGTAGAAGCCCTGCAACGCCCATGCGACGAGGAAGGTGGGAAAGTCGGCGGCGATCACGAGCCACCAGGTGGCCCCAGCCGTGAGCGCCGTCGAGACGAGCAGGATGCGCTTGTGCCCGTACATGTCGCCGAGCTTCGCGAGCACCGGCACGACGATCGCGGAGAGCAGCAGCTGGGCCGCCTCGAACCAGTTGAAGTCCGCGTCGCGGATCCCCAAGTGCTTCACCAGATCGGGGATGAGGGGCACGTAGTAGCCCTGCAGCACGCCGCTGACGATCTCGACCAGGAACAGGTAGCCGACGAGTGCGAGCGTCACCGCACCAGTACGCTGCACCGCCATGCCGGAATGGTAGTGCGTCGCCCGGCGGCCGGTGCCGCGGTGTCCGTTCCGCGGCGACCCCGCCGCAGACAAGTCCTAGGCTCGACGCATGAGCATTCACCTGGTCGGCGGGGGCTGGGACGCCGAGTACTTCGGTGCCGTCTACCGCACGTTCGTGGCGGAGGCGGAGATCCGTGCGGCGGGCGCGGGGCGGGTCGTGCCGCGCATCGGGGTGCTGCTGGTGCTGGCAGAGGGGGAGGCCTCGGGTGAGGTCGGAGCCCGCTACACCGGGGCGCTCGCATCGGTGGCGAGCTGCGAGACCGTCGTGCATGCGGTGGAGGAGGGCGAGACCTTCGACTCCCCGGTGCTCAGCGGCATCGACGCGCTGCTGGTCGGCGGAGGGCTGACACCGGCCTATCTCGAGGCCGTCGCCGGACTCATCGACGAGATCCGCCTGCTGGTCGCCGACGGCCTGCCGTACCTCGGATTCTCGGCAGGCGCCGCCATCGCGGCGGACAGCGCCATCCTCGGCGGCTGGCGGATCGGCGAGGTGCCGGTCTGCCCGGAGGAGGCGGGGGAGGACCTCGACGAGGTCACCGTCGCCGAGGGACTCGCCCTGGTCGACCTGGCAGTCGACGCGCACGCAGTGCAGTGGGGAACCCTCGCCCGCGTGATCGCCGCCACGGAGGCCGGGCTGCTGGACGGCGCGGTGGCGATCGACGAGTCGACCGTGCTCATCGTCGGCGACGGCGCCCTGCGCGTCGAGGGGCGCGGCAGCGTGTGGCAGGTGTCGGAGGACTCCGCCGGCGTGCTGGTCCGCACCGTCGGCAGCTGACGGTCAGAGCCGTGACACCGAGGCCGCTTGCCGAGCTGGTCCACCCGGAGTGGGCGGAGGCGCTCGCGCCGGTTGCCCCGGCGATCGCCGGGATCGGGGAGTTCCTGCGGGCCGAGTCGGCGGCCGGCCGCGGCTACCTTCCCGCCGGAGCCGACGTGCTCAAGGCGTTCACGTATCCGCTGTCCTCCGTGCGAGCGCTGATCGTCGGTCAGGACCCCTACCCGACACCCGGCCACCCGATCGGTCTCGCGTTCGCGGTGGGGCGGCACGTCCGGCCGCTGCCGCGAAGTCTCACGAACATCTACCGTGAGCTGCGCGACGATCTCGGCGTCGACCCGCCCGCTCATGGGGACCTCACCGCGTGGTGCGATGCCGGCGTGCTGCTGCTGAACCGGGTGCTCACCGTGCGGCCCGGCGCGGCGGGCGCCCACCGCGGCATCGGCTGGGAGGCGGTGACCGAGCACGCCATCCGTGCCCTCGTCGGCCGCGGCACGCCGCTCGTCGCCATCCTGTGGGGCCGGGATGCACAGCGCCTCGAACCGCTGCTCGGCGCGACGCCCGTGGTGAAGTCGGTGCACCCGAGTCCGCTCTCGGCGAGTGGGGGGTTCTTCGGATCCCGGCCGTTCAGCCGCGCCAACGCGCTGCTGGAGGCGCAGGGAGCGGCCCCGATCGACTGGCGGCTGCCCGACGGCGACGCCGCGGGGGCGAACGCCTAGACTCTCGCCCATGGACCGACCGGCCGTGGCCCAGCACTGATGCTCGAGGAGGAGTACGCGCCGCGCCGGAAGTTGCCGCCCCACCTGCGGAAGCCGCCCGCCCCGGAGGCGCCGTTCGCGTATTCGATCCGGGACGCCGTGGAGACCGACCTGCCGTACGTGCGCGAGATCTACAACTACTACGTGCGCAACTCGACGGTCACCTTCGACGAGAAGCCCGTGACCCTGAAGGCGCTCCGCAGCAAGTTCGGTCACGTGAAGAAGCTGGGCTTCCCGTACCTGGTCGCCGAGAGCCCGAGCGGCACGATCCTCGGCTACGCCTTCGTCTATCCGTGGCGGGAGAAGGCCGCATATCGGTACACCGTGGAGCTGTCGATCTATCTCGGCGCGGCGTCGACCGGGAAGGGCCTCGGCAAGGCGCTGATGGCCGAGCTGATCGAGCGGAGCCGGGCGGCCGGCATCCGGGAGCTGATCGCCGTGATCGCCGATCGGGGCGCCGACGCGTCGATCGCGATGCACAAGGCGTTCGGCTTCGAGGAGATCGGGCGGATGGGCAAGGTGGGGTTCAAGTTCGACCGCTGGCTCGGCACCGTGCTGATGCAGAAGTCGATCAAGAAACGCGGCTGAACGCCCTCGGTAGGCTTCGGGGATGTTCGAGCTGCACCACCTGACCGCGCAGGAGCAGGCGGAGTGGCTGCGCCGGGGTGACATCTCGCCTGTCGAGCTCGCCGAGCATTACCTGGCCCGCATCGAGCGGCTGAACCCAGAGCTCGGCGCGTTCACCACCGTGACCGCCGACGCCGCACGAGCCCGCGCGGCGCGGGTGCTGGCCGAGGTGCCCCGCGCCGCGGCGCTGTGGGGGCTGCCGATCGGCGACAAGGACCTGAACCGGCGGGCGGGCGTGCGCACCACGTTCGGGTCGCGGCTGTTCGAGCAGTTCGTGCCGGACGAGTCGGACGAGGTCGTCGAGGCCCTGGACGCCGCTGGTGCGGTGAGCCTCGGCAAGACGCATGCGCCGGAGTTCGGCTTCCCCTCCTACACCGAGTCGAAGGTCGCACCCCCGGCGGTGAACCCCTGGGACACCCGGCTGGGCGCCGGCGGCTCCAGCGGCGGCGCCGCCGTGGCGGTGAGCGCGGGACTCCTGCCGTTCGCGCCCGGATCCGACGGAGGCGGGTCGGTGCGCATCCCGGCGGCCGCCACCGGACTGGTCGGGCTGAAGGCGGCGCGCGGGCGTGTGCCCTCCGGCTCAGGCCTCGACCGGCTCGGCGGGCTCGTCGTGCCCGGGCCCCTCGCCCGCACGGTCGCCGACGCCGCGATGCTCCTCGACGCGCTGGTCGAGGGGGGGAACTACGCCTTCGCCACCCGTGCCCCGTCGTGGGACGGCGGTGCCCTGCTGAATGCGGCGGTGCGCGGGGAGGGACGCTTCCAGCTGGGCGTGCTCACGTCGAGCCCCTGGGACGAGGCCTATGAGATCGGCCTGCACCCGGACGCGACGGCCGCGGTGGAGTCGGCGCTGAGGGAGCTGAACGGGCTCGGGCACGGTCTGGAATCGTTCGACCTCGGCTCCACGCCGGAATACCCGGACGCGTTCCGCACGCTCTGGCAGGCGGGCGCGGCGACCGTCCCGGCGGAGGGAGCGGAGCTCGACCTGCTCGAGCCCCTCACGGCGTGGCTCGTCCGCCGCGGCAGGGAGCTCCCCGCCCGCACCCTGGTGGAGGCCCTGGCGACGCTGGCGGCGTTCGAGCGGCGGGTGATCAGCCTGTTCGCGCCGTTCGACGCGGTGCTGACCCCGGCCCTCGCCCTGCCGCCGCGGCCGCTCGGCTGGTACGACGCGGAGGATCCGGAGCGGAACTTCGCGCAGCAGGTGCAGTACACCCCGTTCACCAGCTTCGTGAACGTCAGCGGACTGCCCGCTCTCGTGCTCCCCGTCTCGCAGACCACTGACGGGCTCCCGATGGGCGTGCAGCTGATCGGACGTCCGGGCGGTGAGCACGTGCTGCTGTCGATCGGTGCGCAGCTGGAGCGGCGCATTCGATGGCACCGGCGGCACCCGCCGCAGTGGTGAGCCACCGCTTCGCCGCCGGGTCCGCCGGAAGGGGGACCGCCGTGTCCCTCGGACTGGGGACTGAGGCTGGGGGAACCCGCAACCTACGCTGAAGGCTGTCTTGACACCCGAAAAAGGACGCCTCTGTGGAAACCACATGGTCGCTGGACGACCTCTACCGTGACATCGCGCACCATTGGCGCACCCTCGCAGGGGTTGCTGCGGCGCTCATCCTCCTCGCCGTGCTGGCATTCACGCTCTGGCCGGACAAGTACTCCACCACCGCGGTTCTGACGGTCGAGCCGATCACGGTCGGCCAGGTCGGCGGATCCGGCAGCGTCAACATGGACACCGAGAAGGTCGTCGCGACCTCCACCGAGGTGCTCGGCCGTGCGGCCAAGGCACTGCCCGGCTCCGACATCGTGTCGCTGCGCGAGGCGACCGAGGTGACCGTGCCCCGCGGCTCGCAGGTGCTGCAGTTCACGTTCACGTCGGGCACCGCCGAGGGCGCCGCCGCCGGCGCGAACGCGGTGGCGAACGCCTACGGCGACCAGCGCGTCGCGAACGCGCAGCGGGTCGTCACTGAAGCCACCGACAACATCACCGCCCGGATCGTGGACCTCGAGGTGCAAGTCGAGGAGGCGAAGGACGGCAGCGAGACCGAGCGCGCGCTGCAGCTGCAGATCCAGACCCTGCAGGAGCAGCTCGCGTCCCTCTCCTCCGCGACCTTCTACTCCGGCACGCTGGTCAGCCCGGCCACCGCGCCCGCCGACTCGGACAAGCCGTCCCTGCCGACCTTCCTCGCCGCCGGGCTCTTCCTCGGCGGTCTGCTCGGCGCGTTCGCCGCGCTCATCCACGCCCGCACCGCCGCCCGTCGCGATCGGACGTCCGACGCGTCGGGCCGCCCCGCGGCTCCGGCCAGGACGAGCGGTCCGCCCCAGCCCGCGACCTCGAAGCGCAAGCACCCGTCCAACGCCCGCGCCGCGAAGTCGGCGGCGCTCCGCGCCGCTCAGGACCGGCGTGCCGCGTCGACGACCGGGGGTGTGCGATGATCCGCGTCGGCGTCGTGGGTGTCGGCAAGATGGGCATGTCCCACCTGTCGATGATCCGCGCCCACCCCGGCGTTGAGGTCGCCGCCGTCTGCGACGCCACCGGCTATGTGCTCGACGTGCTCGGCAAGTACACGGGTCTTCGCACCTTCACCGACTACGGCAGGATGCTCGACAGCATCGAGCTCGACGCCGTGGTCATCTCGACGCCCACCGCGTCGCACTACGCTCTGGTGAACCAGGCGCTCGACCGCGGGCTCCACGTCTTCTGCGAGAAGCCGCTCTCCCTCTCGGCGGCGCAGTCGGAGGAGCTCGCGGCCCGCGCGGCGGATCTCGGGCTGGTCACGCAGGTCGGCTACCACAACCGCTTCGTCGGCGCCTTCCAGGAGGTCAAGCGGCTGCTCGACAGCGGTGTGATCGGCGAGGTCAGCCACGTGCTCGCCGAGTCCTACGGCCCAGTCGTGCTCAAGCCGAAGGGCTCCACCTGGCGCAGCAAGCGAGAGACCGGAGGCGGGTCGCTCTACGACTACGCCGCCCACCCGCTGGATCTGCTCAGCTGGTTCCTCGGCGAGCCGGTCGCCGCCGGCGGCACGGTGCTCGGCCGGATCTTCTCCGCAGAGACCGACGACGAGGTCTACAGCACCCTGTTCTACGAAGGCGGCACCAGCGCGCAGCTTTCGGTCAACTGGTCCGACGAGTCCCAGCGGAAGATGACCACCAAGATCACCATCTGGGGGTCCAAGGGCAAGATCGCCGCGGACCGCCAGGAGTGCCAGCTGTACCTGCGGGACACGGCCGAGCCGCCCGCGGGCTACGAACACGGCTGGAACGTGCGCTACACGACGGAACTGACCCAGCCGGTCTGGTTCTACCTCCGAGGCGAGGAATACAGTGCGCAGCTGGCGTACTTCGTCGAGTCGATCGCGGCAGTGGAAGTCGCAGCGCGCCCGCATCGCCAGAACAGCTTCGGCAGCGCGTCGGTCACCGACCGCGCCATCGAGCTGCTGATCGCGGACGCCGACGCCGGGTCCAGCACCCCGGTCGGTCGTGCCGAGCCGCAGCTCGCGGCCGCCGGCGCTGCTGCCGTTGCAACCGCACCGGTCGCCCAGCGACTCGGCTGGCTGCGCCGCACCGCCGGGAAGGTCGCCCGATGAGAGAGGAGAGCCAGCCCATGGACCGTCTGCTGTTCGGCGACAACCAGTTCTTCGGGGTGAACCACATGTCGGAGGAGAAGGCGCGCGCTCAGGCCATCCGCTTTCAGGACACCTCCGCGATCCTCGAGGTGCTCGACCTGGCCTACGCCGAGGGCATCCGCACCTTCATGTGCACCACCCATGACCGCATCGCCGAGGTGGCCGACCACGTCCGCCGCAACCCGGACCAGTACCCCGACTACCGCTTCTACCCGTGCATGCCGTACGCCCACAAGTACGCCAACGCGGTGACGGAGGACGGCATGATGGGGGCGCTGAAGCGCTTCCTGCCGGATGAGGGTTTCCTCAACGCGGCGCTCCGCGGCGGCAAGTCGTTCGCCACCAAGGACATCGAGGGGATCGTGACCCTCCTCGTCGACGCCGAGATGAAGATGTTCGCGGGTCTCTCGACGCCGGTCATCTTCCTGCAGAACGTCGTCGTCGACCTGCTGCTCGGACTCGGGTTCGACGAGGCGTTCGCGATCTTCGCCCGGCACGTGAAGCAGCGCTACGGCGCTGAGCCCGGGTTCATCACCATGAACCTGCCGATGCTCCTCGACACGCTCGACCGGGTCGGCATCGACAATCCGATCGTCTGCGCCAACATGAACAAGCTCGGCTTCCGCGTCTCCGGCGGCACTTCCGCGTACGCGGAGGCGCTGCAGCACCGCCGGTTCCGCCCCGTCGCCATGTCGGTGTTCGCCTCTGGCGCGATTCCACCGCGCGAGGCGCTCGAGTGGGTGCACGAGCAGCCGGGCATCGAGTCCATCGTCTTCGGCGCCTCGAGCGCGGGGAACATCCGCAGCACCGCGCGCCTCGTCGAAGAGATCTGGCAGGAGCCTCGCCCGGTTCCCGTCGCCGCGCTCGCACAGCCGGCCTGAGCCATGTCCGGTCTCCGAACTCCCGGCGCGTCGCGGCAGCTCAGCGCCGGCCGGCGCGCCGCCCGCGCGGCGTTCGACCTGAAGTCGGGCGTCGCGCAACCGCGTGTTCGCCGGGCCGCGCAGCAGAGCGCCGCGTGGGAGGACGCCCACCCGGATGAGCTGCGTCGGTTCCAGCGCATCAGCGCGCTCGAGCTGGTGCGGTTCGCGTTCGACTCCACCGCCTTCTACCGCGACCGCTACCGCGAGGCGGGCTTCACCCGCGACGACCTGTTCGACCCGGACGTCTTCGAGTCGCTGCCGGTTATCGAGAAGGCGGAGCTCCGCGAACGACGCGATGATCTCCTGGTGGCCGGTGTTCCGGCCAGGCGTCGGCTGCCGTCGTCGACCGGTGGCAGCACCGGCGAGCCGCTGCGCGTGCTGCACGACCGGCGCGCGCCGGTCGCCGCGATGTGGTGGCGGATCTATCGCTGGTGGGGCATCCACCCCGGCGATGACAAAGCCTTCGTCCAGCGGGAGCGGCGCACCGACGGTGCGCGCCTGAAGGAGACGCTGGAGTGGTGGCCGACACGCCACCGGTTCCTCGACGCGCGTTCCCTGACCCCGGAGTCGATGGCAGCGTTCGCGGAGCAGTGGCGCAGGCATCCGCCGGCCCTCGTGAACGGATACGTCGGCGGCCTGACCGAGTTCGCGGCGTTCCTGCGGGAACGCGGCCTCCGGCTGCCGGCGCCCCGTGCCATCGGTGTCACCGCCGCCCCGATCACGCCGTCGCAGCGGGCGTTCCTCCGCGAAACGCTCCGTGCTCCCGTCTTCGACCAGTACCGCTCAGCCGAGGTGCCATGGATCGCCGCGGAGGCGCCCGGCGCCGAGGGGCTCTTCGTGCTCGGGGACCTCCGCGTCGTGGAGATCCTCGACGACGAGGACCGCCCCGCGCCGTCCGGCGTCGAGGGCGACGTCGTGGTCACCGACCTCTGCAACCGCGTCTTCCCGCTGATCCGCTACCGGCTCGGCGACCGGACCCGCGCCCTGCCGGACGCTCCCGGTGGGCCGCTGCGGCTGCCGCGGATCGCGGCCGTGCAGGGGCGGGTCAGCGACGTGCTGCGACTGCCGAACGGCGCGCGGGTGTCCGGCGGGCTCACCGGCCTGTTCAACGCGCGGCCGGATGCGGTCCGCCAGTTCCAGGTGCATCAGCAGGCCGACGCCGGCATCGTGCTGCGCTGCGTCCCGGGCGCCGTCGCCGACGCCGACGCGGTCATCGAACGGGCGGCGGCAGAGCTGCGGTCGATCGTCGAGGGATCCGTGCCGGTGCTGGTCCAGCTCGTCGACTCCATCCCGCACGACCGCGGCAAGGCCCGCGTCGTGATCTCCGACGTCCCCGCTACCGAGGTGATGGCATGACCGACACGCTTCCGGCCCCCGTCCGGACCCACGCGCCCGTCACGGCGGTGGTGCCGACGCACAACCGGCCCGAGATGATGAAGCGGGCGGTGCAGAGCATCGTCGACCAGACCTACCAGGGCCCGATCGAGATCCTCGTCGTCTTCGACGCCTGCGAGCCGGTGCTGCCCGACGTGGAGCTGCCGCCGAACCGCACACTCGCGGCGCTCGTGAACGACCGGGTCCGCGGCCTCGCGGGGGGACGGAACACCGGCATCCTCGCGGCGACGACGCAGTTCGTCGCGTTCCTCGACGATGACGACTACTGGTTCCCCGAGAAGCTCGAGTGCCAGATGGAGCTGTTCGCTGAGCGCCCGGATGCCCTGCTCGTCGGAACGGCGATGGTCGTCGACGACGGTGAGCGGACGCACGAGCGGCTCGTGCCGAGCGACACGGTCACGCACCGCGACCTCCTGAAGAAGAAGTTCGCCGGCCTGCACTCCAGCAGCTTCGTGTTCCGGCGCGCCGCGCTCATCGAGCAGCTCGGCATGATCGACGAGGACCTGCCGAAGGCGTACGGCGAGGACTGGGACATCCTGCTCCGGACATCCGCCATCACCGACGTGCACGTGGTCAACCGCCCGCTGGTCGGCGTGACCTGGCAGGGTCAGTCGTACTTCTTCGGCAAGTGGGCGCTCTACGCGGAGGCGCTGCAGTATTTGCTCGCGAAGCACCCGGATCTCGGCGCGGATCCCCGCAATCTCGGGCACATCCAGTCGCAGATCGCATTCGCGCTCGCCGCGAGCGGGCAGCGTCGCGAGGCACGTGGCTGGGCCCGCCGGGCGATCCGGAACGACTTCCGCCAGCCGAAGGCGCATCTCGCGCTCGCGATCGCGCTGCGGCTGATCACCGCCGACCGTGTGGCACGCATCGTGCAGCGCTTCGGGAAGGGAATCTGACATGCGCATCCTGATCGTCTGCTCGTCGGGCGGCCACCTCACGCAGGCCCTCGCGCTGCGCCCCTGGTGGGGCCAGCACGAGCGCAGCTGGGTGACGCTGCCGACCGAGGACGCCCGCTCGCGGCTCGCGGGGGAGCGGGTCGTCGAGGCGCACTACCCGACGGTCCGGAACCTGCCGAACCTGCTGAGGAACTTCGGCCTGGCTCGCGAGGTGCTGAGACGCGAGCGGCCGGATCTCGTCTTCAGCACCGGCGCGGCTGCGGCGCTGCCGTTCTTCGTGCAGGCCCGCAGGTTCGGAGCGCGCACGGCCTACCTGGAGCCGGTGGACCGGATCGCGGCCCCGTCGCTCAGCGGGCGGCTCGTGTTCCCCTTCACGGACAGCTTCCTCGTGCAATGGGATGACCTGGCCGTGAAGTACCCGGGATCGCGCAACGTCGGGATCGTGCTGTGAGCGCGACCGTCGTGGTCAGTGCCGGCACCTACCATCTGCCGTTCAATCGCCTGGTCGACTGGATGGAGCCGTGGGTGCAGGCGCACCCGGACGTGCGTGTGGTGATGCAGCACGGTCCGGGCAGGCCGCTTCCGGGCGCCGAGAATCACGCCATCCTGAGCCACGCCGAGCTGCTCGCCCTGTGCGCTGAGGCGACCGCCGTGGTGCTGCAGGGTGGCGCCGGCGGTGTCATGGACATGCGCCAGCTGGGCCGGATCCCCATTGTGGTTCCGCGTGTGCCGGTCGACGACGAGGTGGTGGACGACCACCAGCTGATCTTCAGCGAGCAGGTCTCCCGGCTCGGCCTTATCCACCGGGCGACCACGCGGGATGAGCTCGTCGCGCTGCTCAACGCGGCGCTCGCGGGCGACCTGCCGACGCGGACTGCGGCGGGCGCACCGACGAGCGGTGTCTCGGCCGTCGGCGACCTGCTTCGCGAGCTGCCGCGGCCGGCGTCACGCTCGCTTCGTGCACGCCGATTCGCGTCGTCGGCTCGGAGTCTGGTGCGTCGCGGACACTAGCCGCCGGTGCGGGACCCCTCCCCCACAGGTGGATAAAAGAGCCGCTTCACCAGCAAATCTGTGGAAAGAATCTTTCCACATTTACTCGAACGAAGCTTCGATTCGTGGGAGAATGGAGGCATGCCAGAACTGCTGGATCTCCTCGAAGGGATGAAGGCCGCTGCGTCGCGGCTGCCGGTCGAGGGGTCGGCGTTCTCGCCGCTGGATGACGACCAGCTGATGCGCGCGCAGAGCGCCCTGGCCGACATCGGGCAGCGCATCTCGGCCAGTGCTGCGGCCAACGCGGGTGAGATCGCGTGGCGGTCTCGGCCGGATCTCGGGTATGCCGGTCTGGCGCAGCGCACCGGTGCGCGGACGCCGGAGTCGTTGGTGCAGCAGCTGACCGGCTCCACCGGGCGGGAGGCGGCCACCCTGGTGCGGGTGGGCAAGGTGATGCAGGAAGCGGAGTTCGTTCCGCCGGCACCCGAGAGTGACACCGCGACGGCTGAAGCGGCGCCTGCGCCCTGGGATGGGACCGGCACGGCGTGGCTCGCGCCGGTGGGGCGTGCGGTCGCGGCGGGGAGGCTCCCGGTGACCGGGGCGGATGCGATTCGAACCGGGCTGGGCACTCCGAGCGAGACGGTCACGATCGCGATGCTCACCGCGGCGGCGGAGCGGCTGGTGGTGGAGGCGGCGGACCTGAATGCTGACC
>NZ_JBHLTG010000006.1:0-515488 GCF_042434515.1 Lysobacter korlensis | reverse complement strand
CGCCTTCCGCTCCGCGGCCAGCTCCTTCAGCGTCGAGCTGACGAACACCCGAAGGCGCTGATCCGGGGTGCGGATCGGGCCGGTCCCGGGGTCCCGCTGCGTCACGCTCCACCACCCCCGGTTGCGGCCACCTCCGGGACGGCGAGCGCGAGTGCCTCGTCCGCAGACATCATCCGTCCGGACGAGTACCCGCGTTCGAAATCGTCTCGGCGCGGACCGGCCCGCAGCTGCGCGACAAGCGGGTCATGGAACGCGAATGCGGCCGGGTTGTACAGCCCGACCTGCTCGCGAAGGGTCAGCGAAGCGCCCAGCAGGACTCCGGCATGCTCGATGTCGCCGCGCGCAGCCGCGACACCGAGGAGACTCTCCATCCCGTACGCGACGCCCTCCTGGTGGCCGACGGCGATGGACGTGGAGATGGCTTCGTGCGTGATCGCCTCCGCTTCCTCGACCCGACCGGTCGCCAGCAGTCCCCAGCCCAGATGATGCTGGGCGATGACGGTGGCGAATCCGTTGCGGTTCTCCTTCGCCATCCGCAGGCTGCGCTCGAACTTCTCGACGGCCGAGTCGACCTGCCCGCCCAGGAACTCGAGTCTGCCGATGGTTACGAGCGCCATACTCTGCCCGAAGCGGCTGCCGCTCCGCTCGAACAGCTCGAGACTTCGCTGCAGCGCGCCCAGCGCGGGCACTGGGTCGTGCGGCGGCGCGGACAGCTCGGCGAGGCCGAGCGAGATCAGTGCCAGCCCCTGAGAGCGGAGATCACCCACCCGGCCGAACAGCTCCGCGCTCTCGATGAGCCGCGGCACGATGCCGCCGTCGAGGTCGGCGTGCGTCTTCTCGTCCGGGCGCTGCCAGTACGCCACGGCGCCGGTGTAATAGCAGGCGATCGCGCGGGCCCGATCGCTGAGCTGCTCGCCCGCGCGAAGCACCTCATCCATCCATCCCGCGATCTCCCCGAGCAGTCCGCCGAGCCACCAGAAGAGGAAGATCGGCCATCCCAGCCGGGCCGCTCCCTCGAGGTCCCTGGAGTCGATCAGGAATCGCATCGCGGCGCGGAGGTTGTCGCTCTCGTCGGCGAGCATCCGCACGGTGGCCAGCTGTCGCTCGTCGCGGAGGGATGCGTCCGACCGCTCGGCGAGCTCCGTGTAATACGCCGCGTGCATGGCCCGGAGCTCCTGCAGTGCACCGGCCGCCTGAAGCTGCTCGACCGCGTACTCCCGCACCACCCCGAGCAGGCTGAAGTACGTCCGGCCGCCGCGCTCGTGCTGCTGCACGAGGCTGTTGTCGACCAGCATGGCAAGCAGGCTCAGCGCGTCGGATGATGACCGGCCGGCCCAGAGCCGCTCGACCGCCTCCAGGGAGAAGCGCCCGGCGAAGACCCCGAGCGTCGCCAGGAGCGCCTTCTCCTCCTCGCCGAGCAGCTGCGTGCTCCACTCGATGGTGCTCCGCAGCGCCTGCTGGCGCGGCGGCAGATCCCGGCGGCCCCCGACGAGCAGCGCCAGCTGCCGGTCCAGCCGCTCGAGCAGCGCGGCGGGCGAGAGGATGCGGATCCGGGCGGCCGCCAGCTCCAGCGCGAGCGGCACCCCCTCCAGCGCCACGCAGATCCGCTCGACCGCCCCCAGGTTCTCCGGGGTGAGCTCGAAATCCGGCTTCACCGCGCGCGCACGCTCCACGAAGAGCGCCACCGATGCCGGAAGGTGCGTCGACCGGCGGCCGGTCGGCAGCCCGAGCGGCCCCACCTCGAAGCTGTGCTCGCCCGAGACGCGCAGCAGCGCACGGCTGGTGACGAGCACGTTCAGCTGCGGGGCGGAGGCCAGCAGCTCCGCGACGAACGGCGCGGCATCGAGCACCTGCTCGAAGTTGTCGAGCACCAGCAGCGCCCGCCGGTGCCGCAGCGCGATGACGAGCTTGTCCTCCAGTGGCATGTCGCCCACATCCTGGACACCGATGGCGCCCGCGATCGCGTTCACCACTTTCGACGGCTCCGAAACTGGCGCGAGCGGCACGAACAGCACACCGCCGGGGAAGTCGTCCGTCATCCCGGCGGCCACATCGATCGCGAGCCGGCTCTTGCCGATACCGCCGGGGCCCACCAGCGTGACCATGCGCACCGCGTCCTGATGCAGCATCAATCGCAGCGCCGCGATCTCCGCGTCCCGCCCGATGATCTGGGTGAGCGGGGCGGGCACGCTGCTCGGCCGGCGGTCCTCGGGCGGCTCGGGAACGGGAACGGGAACGTGGCCGGCGCGGCTCTGGTCGAACCGCTCAGCCAGCAGAACGGCGAGGTCGCCCTGCAGGAGCTCGCCCAGCTCGGACGCGTCCGCGAAGTACTTGAACGACGCGGTGTCGTCCCCCCGGATCCGACCGAGCAGCTCGGTGAGGCGCGGCTCCCGCTCGGCGGTCGTCTCCTTCACGTACATCAGCCGCGGCATCCCCCGCGGCGCGAGGTTGTACTCGTCCTCGAGCCCGGAGACGTCCTCCCCCGGCGCCACCCAGCCGTACTTCTCCCAGTAGATCCCGACGAACACGTCGCTCTGCTCCAGGTATGCCCGGTACAGGTCGCGCGGCGGATGCGGGCGCGCGCCGAGCTCGAACATCACCGGAGCGAGCCGCAGCCGCTCGATCGCGGCCCTGGCCGCCTTCCGCTCCGCGGCCAGCTCCTTCAGCGTCGAGCTGACGAACACCCGAAGGCGCTGATCCGGGGTGCGGATCGGGCCGGTCCCGGGGTCCCGCGGCGTCACGCCGCCCCTCCCACCGGAGCGGCCTTCGGCAGCGCGTACGCGAGCGCCTCCTCCGGTGACAGCATCCGCCCGGCCGCGTAACCGCGCTCGAACGCGTCCCTGGTCGGCCCGGACCGCAGCTGCTCGACCAGCCGGCGGTCGAACGCGAACGCGACCGGGTTGAACATGCCGACCTGCTCGCGAAGCATCTCCGACGCCCCGTACATGAGACCCGCCCGCTCGATGTCGCCGCGGGCGGCTGCGACGCCGAGCAGGCCTTCGAGGGCGTACGCCGAGCCCTCGTGGTGGCGAACCCGGGTGGTGTATTCCAGCGAATCCTCGAGCTCGCGCTCCGCCTCGTCGATCATGCCGCGCGCGATGTAGGCCCAGCCCAGGTGGTGCTGCGCCACGGTGGTGCTGAAGCCGTCCTGCCGCTCCCGGGAGAGGTGGAGGCTCCCCTCCAGGTGCTCGAGCGCGTCGTCGGTCTTGCCCTCCATGAGGTCGACCCTGCCGAGGGTGACGAGCGCGAGCACCTCGCCCCACCCCTCGCCGACACTGCGGAACAGCTCCAGGCTCGCCTCGACGTCCTCCCGCGCGCCGGCCAGGTCCGGCGGCAGGCTGGTGAGCTTCGCGAGCCCGCGCGAGACCGTAGCGAACCCCTCGCCCACCTTGTCGCCCTCCCGCCGGAAGAGCGACGCGCTCTGCGTCAGCCCCGGCACGATGGTCTCGCCCGGGTGCTGCCAGTACGTGATGGCGTTGGTGAAGAACAGGGCGATGGCCTGCGAGCGGCGGGTGACGGGTGCGCCGGAGCCGAGGATCGCGTCCATCCAGGTCTGCACCTCCCCGAGATGACCGCCGATCCACCAGTACACGAAGAGGTTCCAGGCGAAGTCCGCGGCGTCGTCCCAGCGCTGCTGCTCAAGCAGGTGTCGGGCGGCGGCGCGGAGGTTGTCCCGCTCGTCGGCGAGACGTGCGATGGTGCCGGCCTGCCCCTTGTCCTTGAGGCTCTGCTCACTCCGAGCGGCGAGCCCGGCGTAGTACCGGGTATGGCGGGACCGCAGCTCCTCGGTCGTCCCCGCGGCCTCGAGCTGCTCCAGCGCGTACTCGCGCACGGTGGCCAGCAGGGCGAAGTAGGTGCGGCCGTTGCGGTCCTGCTGCCGGACCAGGCTGTTGTCGACCAGGGCACTCAGCTGGATGAGCACGTCGATCGGGTCGTCGGCCGAGAGCGACTCCACCGCCTCCAGGGAGAACCTCCCTGCGAAGATCCCGAGCTTGAACAGCAGCGACTTCGCCTCGGAATCGAGCAGCTGCGTGCTCCACTCGATGGTGCTCCGCAGTGCCTGAAGGCGCGGAGGCAGGTCACGCTGACCACCGACCAGCAGGGTCAGCTGCCGGTCGAGCCGCTGCAGCAGCGAGGCAGGCGACATCATCCGGACGCGGGCCGCGGCGAGCTCCAACGCGAGCGGCACGCCCTCGAGGGCGACGCAGATCCGTTCGACCGCGTCGATGTTGTCCGGCGTGAGCTCGAAGTCCGGTTTCACCGCGCGGGCCCGCTCGACGAACAGCGCCACGGAGGCGGGCAGCTGCCGGCTGCGACGCGACGTCGGCAGTCCGAGCGGCCCCACCTCGAAGCTCCGTTCGCCACTCACCCGCAGCAGCGCACGGCTGGTGATGAGCACCTTCAGCTGCGGCGCCGCCCCGAGAAGCGCCACGATGAGCGGCGCGGCACCGAGCACCTGCTCGAAGTTGTCGAGCACGAGCAGGGTGCGCCGGTGCCGGAGGGCGATCACGAGCTTGTCCTCGAGCGGCACATCGCCGGGGTCCCGAACGCCGAGCGCCTGCGCGATGGCGTTCGTCACGAGCCCTGGCTGGTCGACGGGCGCCAGCGGCACGAACACCACGCCGCCCGGGAACTCGGCCGTCATCCCCGCGGCCACGTCGATCGCCAGCCGGCTCTTGCCGATCCCGCCGGGACCCACGAGGGTGACCATGCGCACCGAGGAGGAGTGCAGCATCCCGCGGATCTCCGCCACCTCCTGCTCACGGCCGATGAGCTGCGTCAGCGGAGCCGGGATGGCGCTCGGCCGGCGCACGTGCGGGGAATCCGGATCGGAATGCGGCGCCGCGCGGCTCCGGTCGAAGCGCTCGGCGAGCAGGATGGCGAGGTCCTGCTCCAGCAGCTCTGCCAGCTCGTCCGCGTCGGTGAAGTACTTGAAGGACGCGTTGTCGTCCGACCGGACCCGGTCGAGGAGCGTCACCAGCTGAGGATCGCGGTCACGGGTCGTCTCCTTGATGTACATGAGACGCGGCATGTTCGATGGGGCCAGGTTGTACTCGTCCTCGAGGCCCGACACCTGCTCCTCGGGTGCCACCCACCCGTACTTCTCCCAGTACAGGCCGACGAACACATCGCTCTGCTGGAGGTAGGCGCGGTAGAGCTCGCGGGGCGGGTGCGGACGCGCACCGAGCTCGAACATCACCGGCGCGAGGCGGAGCTTCTCGATCGCGGCGCGCGCAGCCTTGCGCTCCGGAGCCAGCTCCTTCAGCGTCGAGCTCACGAACACGCGGAGGCGCTGGTCGGGAGTTCGGATGGGGCCCGTTCCCTCCATGAGTTCGAGTCTGGCCCCGCCCGGACGAACAGTAAAGCGCCGATTGAGGTTTGCTCAACCAGCGCTGAGGAGAGCGGAGGTCCGGACCGTCCGGGCTCAGCCCTCCGCCGCGCCAACCCGCGCCCGGGTTGCGGCGAGCGCTTCATCGGGCGACATCATCCTGCCCGCAGCGTGGCCCCGCTCGAACGCCGCCACGTCCGGGCCGCTCCGCAGGCGCGCGAGCACTCGCTGGGGGTCGGACAGCCGGTCGGGCGGCGGCACCGCCGACTGCTCGCGCAACGTCTCCGCGGCGCCGATCAGGATCCCCGCCTCCTCAGCGCGATCCCGCATCGCCGCGAGCACGGCGAGACCTTCCATCCCGTACGCGACGCCCTCGGAGTGAGCCAGGCGCTGCGACGACCGGAGCGCGTCTTCCAGGAGCGCTTCTGCTTCCTCTTCGACGCCGAGCATCAGATGGGCGGTCGCGAGGTGGTGCTGCGCGAGAGCGAGGCTGAACTGGTCCCCGTTGGCGCGGGCCAGTTCGAGGCTCCGCTGAAGCCTCGGGATCGCCTGGTCCGGCTTCCGCTCGAGCAGGTCGGCCCGCCCGATGGTGAGCAGCACCATCGTCTCGCCCCAGACCTCCCCGAGCTGCTGGAACACCTTCAGCGCATGCTCACCCGCGTCGCGTGCCGCGACGGGATCGGGCACAGTCAGGTTGGTCATCGCGAACCCCAGGGTGGCGAGCGCCTGCGCCTCCGCCATCACATCGGCGCAGCGCCGGAACAGCTCGATGCTTCGGCGGAGGTCTGGCAATGTCGAGTCGGTCGGCGTGTGGCGGGTGTCGACGGCCTGCGACAGGAAGTATGCGACGGCCCGCGCGCGGTCGGAGAGCTCGTCCCCCGCAGCCCGCAGCTCCTCGGTCCAGCCGCGCACGTCGGCGCTGCGTTCCCCCGCCCACCAGTAAAGGAAGAGCCGCCAGACGAAGTCGGCCGCCTTGTCCCACTCCCGGCTGTCGAGCAGAAAGCGCATCGCCGCGCGCAGATTGCCGTGCTCCGCGCTCAGCCGGACAAGGCACTCGTACTGGTTCGGTCCCTTGAGTTGCCGCTGCGCATCCACGGCGAGCTCGCAATAGAAGCGGGCGTGGCGCGCGCGGACCGGATCGGCCAGCCCGCCCGCTTCGAGCATCTCCAGTGCGTACTCCCGCACGATCACCAGCATGCTGAAAAGCGTCCGGCCGGCGCGCTCCTGCTGCCGGAGCAGGCTGCTGTCGACGAGCGCCGCCAGCAGGCCCAGTGTGTCCGGCTCCGCGCCATCGTCGGCGACGCATTCGGCCGCCTCCAGCGAGAACGGCCCGGAGAACGTGCCCAGCTTCGCGAGGAGGGCGAGCTCCGCCGGCGCGAGGAGCTTGGCGCTCCACTCGATGGTGGCGCGGAGCGCCTGCTGGCGGGGCGGGAGGTCACGATGCCCTCCGACGAGCAGCGACAGCTGACGGTCCAGCCGGTCGAGGAGGGCCGCGGGCGTGAGGATCCGGATACGGGCGGCGGCGAGCTCCAACGCGAGCGGTACGCCCTCCAGCCGGAGGCAGATCTGCTCGACGTCGGAAAGGTTCCCGGGGTGCAGTTCGAAGTCCGGTTTGACGGCGCGCGCCCGCTCCACGAAGAGCACCACGGACGCCGGCTGCGCGCGGGAACGGCCGGGCCTCGGCAGTGCGAGCGGTCCGACCTCGAAGGCATGCTCACCGGACAGGCGGAGCGGAGCACGGCTCGTGACGAGCACCTTCACGTGCGGGGCTGCGGTGAGGAGCCCGTGCACGAAAGGGGCAGCGTCGAGCACCTGCTCGAAGTTGTCGAGCACGAGAAGCCTTCGCTGGGTGCGGAGCACCGAGTGGATCCGCTCAGCGATCGGGCCGGTCGCGGTGTCCGTCAGCCGCAGCACCTGCGCGACGGCGCCCGGCACCTGAGCTGCCGCATCGACGGAGGCGAGGGGAACATAGGTGACGCCGTCCGGGAAGCGGCCATCCGCCTTCGCCGCGACGTCGATGCTGAGCCGGGTCTTGCCGATCCCGCCCGGCCCGAGCAAGGTGAGCAGCCGCACGGACGGTGTGCCCAGCAGCTCGAGGATCCGCTCGACCTCCTCTTCGCGCCCGATCAGCTCCGTCAGCGGCGCGGGCAGCGAGGCCCTCGCCGGCTCTTCCGGTACGCGGACCGCGGGAGCGGATGCCACCTCCGCACGATCGAAGCGCTCAGCGAGCAGCACCGCAAGATCCCCCGCGACGAGCGACCCCAGCTCCTCCGTCTCCGTGTAGTACTTGAACGACGCTCCCCCGTCGTTCCGGATCCGGTCGAGCAGTTCCGTCAGACGCGGCTCACGGGCGCCGGCCGACTCCTTGATGTAGATCAGCTTCGGCATTCCGGGAGCAGCGAGGTTGTACTCGTCCTCAAGGCCCGACACCGTCTCGCCGGGCGCCACCCAGCCGTACCGGTCGGCGTACAGCCCGACGAAGATGTCGCTCTGCTCGAGGTAGGCCCGGTAGAGCTCGGCCGGCGGATGGGGTCGGGCACCGAGTTCGAACATCACCGGCGCGAGCCCCATCCGCTCGATCGACGTACGAACCGACCGCCGATCGGCGGCGAGCTCCTTCAGCGTCGAGCTGACGAACACCCGCAGGCGCTGGTCCGGTGTCCGGATCGCGCCGGGGGTTCGCTCCATGAGGAGAAGTCTGGACTGACTGGCTGGAACAGTAAACCCCGGCCGCGATGCCCCACGCCCCTGAAAGGCCCCCCGCCGACCCGGCGATCAGCCGCCGATCCTGTGCGCCGCCGCCGACTGCGCCGACCCCACCCGGTCGAGTGCGTCCGCCGCCGGCATCCTCCGGCCGGCCAGGTACCCCCGCTGGAACGCGTCGGCGCTCCGCCCGCCACGCACTCCATCCACCGCGGATTTCGGAACCGAGATCCCATCGGGCGGCGGAAGCCCCCGCTGTTCCCGCAGGACCTCGGCGGCGCCCAGCAGCATGCCGGCCTCCTCGGCATCACCCCGGGTCGCGGCCACGACGGCGAGACCTTCGAGCCCGTACGCGATACCCTCCGGGCGCTCCATCTTCGTGGACGAGCGGAGGGCAGCGCGGAGGATCCGCCTCCCGCCCTCCACATCCCCGAGCCGGATGTAGGCGGCCGCCAGGTGGTGGTGGGCGAGGGTCGCCCCGAAGTCGTCGCCGCGCCGCTGGGCGATCTCGAGCGCCGCATGGAACCGCTCCACCGCTTCGGTCACGTGGTTCTGCAGCAGATCGGTCCGGCCGAGGCTCACCAGTGCGAGCGTCTCGCCCCACTCGTTCCCGGCCTCCCGGAACAGCCGTCGCCCCTCCTCCCCGATCTCCGTGGCCCGATCCGGCTGCGGCGCCCCTGGGTCGGCCAGCGCGAAGGCGAGCGTGGCCAGCCCGAGCGCCTCCCCCAGCCGGTCGCCGATCCGCCGGAACAGCTCGACGCTGCGCTCGAGGTCCGGCACCCCGCCCTCGGCCTGACCCTCCCGGGTGTCCAGGGCGCGGGTGATGTAGAGGGCGATCGCCAGGGTCCGGTCAGCGAGGTGCTCGCCCGAGCGGAGGACGACCTCCATCCACCTGCGGGCCTCACCCATGTGTCCGCCCGCCCACCAGAACAGGAAGAGCCGCCAGACGAGGTCGGCGGCCGCATCCCAGTCGCGCCGGTCGAGCAGGTGCCGGGCGGCAGCACTGACGTTGTCGCGCTCGTCGTTCAGGCGCGCCATGCACTCCCGCTGCTCCGCTCCCTGCAACGCCGGCTGCAGCCGGACCGCGAGGTCCGCGTAATGACGGGCGTGACGGTCCCGTGCCGCGCCCACGCCACCGGACGACTCGAGCCGTTCGAGCGCGAATTCACGCACCGTCGCGAGCATGGTGAAGTAGGTGCGGCCGTTCCGCTCCTGCTGCCGCAGCAGGCTGCTGTCCACCAGCGACCCGAGGCCCGCCAGCACGTCGGATGCCGCGTCCGCTATCCGCTCCACCGCCTCGACCGAGAAGCGTCCCGTGAAGACGCCGAGAGTCGCGAGCAGGTCGTTCTCCTCGGCTGACAGGAGCTTCGCGCTCCATTCGATGGTGCTTCGAAGCGCCTGCTGGCGCGGGGGCAGGTCGCGGCGACCACCGACGAGGAAGGTGAGCCGGCGATCGAGCCGCTCGAGAATCTGGGCTGGGGACAGGATCCGCACGCGCGCGGCAGCCAGCTCGAGCGCCAGGGGCACGCCCTCCAGCCTGATGCAGATCTGCTCGACCTCGCCGATGTTCTCCGGGGTCAGGTCGAAATCGGGCCGCACCGCCCGGGCGCGCTCCACGAACAAGGTGACGGAGGCTGGGAGCGTCCGCGAGCGCCGCCCGGTGGGAAGACCGAGCGGGCCGACCTCGAAGCTGTGCTCCCCGGCCACGCGAAGGAGCGCCCGGCTGGTGACGAGCGCCTTGACCCGCGGGGCGGCGGTCAGGAGGTCGGCGATGAGCGGCGCCGCGTCGACCACCTGCTCGAAGTTGTCGAGCACCAGCAGTCGCTCCTGCTGCCTCAGCGCGCTCGCCAGGGTCTCCGGAAGATGCGCAGCTCCTGAGTCCCGCACCCCCAGGGCCTGCGCGATGGCACCCGGCACGAGAGCTGCCCGGTCCACCGGAGAAAGCGCGACGAACGTCACACCGTCGGCGAACTGATCACCGACCCGCGATGCCACGTCGATGGCCAGCCGCGTCTTCCCGATGCCACCTGGTCCGGCGAGGGTGACGAGGCGCACCGACGGGCGGGAGAGCAGCTCGGTGACGGCGGCGACCTCATCGCTCCGCCCGATGGTCTCGGTCAGCGGTGTCGGCAGCGGGCCGGCCCGGGAAGCCGCCGGTGCGGCCGGTTCGCTGCGGGCACGGGCGGCGCCGTCGAATCGTTCGGCGAGGAGCACCGCGAGGTCTCCTCCCACGAGCTCCGCCAGTTCCTCCGGCTCGGCGAACGCCTTGAAGGAGACACTGTCGTCGTTCCGGATGCGGTCGAGGAGCTCCGCCAGCCTCGGATCGCGACTGGCCGGCGTCTCCTTGATGTAGATCAGCTTCGGCATCCCCTGCGGCGCCAGCCGGTATTCGTCCTCGAGCCCGGAGATCTGCTCCCCCGGAGCCACCCAGCCGTAGCGCTCTCCGTAGATGCCGACGAAGACGTCGCTCTGCTGGAGATAGGCGCGGTAGAGCTCGCGGGGCGGATGTGGTCGCGCACCCATCTCGAAGAGGATGGGCGACATGCCCATCCGTTCGATCGCTGCCCGCACGGCCTTGCGCTCGGGCGCCAGCTCCTTGAGCGTGGAGCTGATGAAGATCCGGAGCCGCTGATCCGGGGTGCGGATCGCGCCGGGCGCTGCCTCCATGGGCAGAAGTCTGGCCCCGCTGCGGCAGCCAGTAAACCCCCTCCCGACCGGACGTCTGGTGCGCTGCGGAGACGCGGGAGTACACTCACGGCCACACGGCCGGGCCACGGTCCGGCTTCGGTCGCGAAGGGGATGCCGGATGGATTCGCAGGACGCCCGCCCAGTCGTGCTCGTCGCCGTGACATCGGCGGACACCCGCCGCGACGTCGTCGCGCAGCTGGAGCGGCGCTATGCCGCTGACTACCGCATCGAGACCGCCGCCGACCGGGCTGAGACGACGGCGATTATCACGGCGCTCGAAGACGCCGGCGACGCGTTCGCGCTGCTGCTGGCCGACGCCGCGATGTCGCCGCCCGACGCGGAGAGCGCCTTCGGCTCGGCTCGCCGCCGGTTCCCCGACGTGCGTCGCGGCCTCGTGATCGAATGGGGCGGCTGGGCGGATCCGGATACCTCCACCGCGGTGCTGAATCTGATGGCGCGGGGCGAGATCGACTACTACGTGGTGCGGCCGGGCGCTGTGCCAGACGAGTCGTTCCACCGCTCGATGTCCGAGTTCCTGCTCGACTGGCAGCGCGCCGCAGGCAGCAAGCGGGTGGCCACAGTGGTCGGCAGCGACGCGCTCCCCCGCACGCATCAGCTTCGCGCCATCCTCGCGCGCAGCGGGGTGCCGCACGGATACGCGCCCCCGGAATCCGACGAGGGCACGCGGATCCTCGCGACGGCGGGGTTGAGCGAGGGTCCGGTGGTCTCCCTCGCCGACGGGCGCCTGCTCGTCGACCCGAGCAACTCGGAGCTGGTGCAGGGGCTCGGACTCACCACCGAGGTGCCCAGCGACCGCACCGTCGACCTCGCCATCGTCGGTGCCGGGCCGGCCGGGCTCGCCGCGGCGGTGTACGCGGCGTCGGAGGGACTCGACGTCGTGGTGCTCGAGCGCGAATCCGTCGGCGGGCAGGCCGGGTCGAGCTCCCTCATCCGGAACTACCTCGGATTCTCGCGTGGTGTCTCCGGTGCCGAGCTCGCGCAGCGCGCCTATCAGCAGGCGTGGGTGCTCGGCGCCCGGTTCGCGCACACCCGCGAGGTGGCGGGGCTCGACGTCGCGGACGGTGAGTTCCACCTGACGATCGCACCGGACGACGTGCTGCGGGCGCGATCCGTCGTGCTCGCGACGGGCGTCTCGTACCGGCGGCTGGAGCTTCCCGGGCTGTCCCCGTTCGTCGGCTCGGCGGTGTTCTACGGCGCCTCCGCCGTGGAGGCCAAGGCGCAGACGGGGCGGATCGCGCACGTCGTCGGCGGCGGAAACTCCGCCGGGCAGGCGGCGCTGCACCTCGCCCGCTACGCAGCCGAGGTGTACATCATCGTCCGCAGCGCGAATCTCGCTGAGAGCATGTCGAAGTATCTGATCGACGAGCTGGATGCGGCCGGCGTCACGGTGCTCACGGAGCAGCGGGTGGTCGGCGGCGGGACCGGCGCGTACGGCGGCGACGGACGCCTCGACCATCTGCGACTCCGGCACCGCCGCACCGGCGAGGAGACCGTCGTGCGCAGCGACGCACTGTTCATCACCATCGGCGCGCAGCCGCACACCGACTGGCTGCACCCATCGGTGCTGCGCGACAAGTGGGGGTTCGTGCTCACCGGCGCGGACGTGCTGGAGGAGGGCGGCCGGCGAGCGTGGCCACTCGATCGCCATCCCGGCGCGCTGGAGTCGTCGGTCCCCGGCTTCTTCGCCGTCGGGGACGCGCGCCGCGGCTCGCTGAAGCGGGTCGCCTCCGCCGTCGGTGAGGGCTCCGTGGTGATCTCCTCAGTGCACACCTTCCTCGCGGAGGCCGCCGCGGCGCGGCAGCACGCCTGACAGCCTCGAGGCGGAGCGCCATCGCCAGAAGACGGGCCGACTCGGCAAGAAAGGCCCGCCGCGGCGGGCCAGTTACGCCGAACCGGGCCGTTTTCGCGACGCTACGCGGTCTGTTTCGCCGTCTCCTCGGTGAGGAAGATCGCACGCAGCAGGTCGCCGACCCACTCGAGAAGGAGGCGGTCCGCCATCCGCTCGCCCCGGACGGTGGGCATCGGCACACTGACCGAGTGCGTCTGCGCGAAGTGCTTGGCGCCCGGGTACATGCGGGTGAGCCGAACCTGCCGGGAGTCCGGCAGGTCGGCGCCGACGATCCGCACGTTGCTGCCCATCGCCACCAGCTCGCTGAGCCCGGCCTTCTGTGCCAGCCGACGGAGGCGGGACACCGCGACGAGGGTCTGGACGGCCTCCGGCGGCTCGCCGTAGCGGTCGGTGAGCTCCTCCACCACGTTGTCGATCGCGTCGTCGGGTGACGCGGGCGCGCTCGCCGTCGACAGCTTCTGATACGCCTCCAGCCGCAGCCGCTCGCTCTCGACGTACTCCTCGGGGATGTGCGCGTCGACCGGCAGCTCGAGGCGCAGCTCGGTCTGGCCCTCGGCCACATCGCCGCGGAAGGCGCTGACGGCCTCCCCGATCATCCGCAGGTACAGGTCGAACCCGACCCCGGCGATGTGCCCCGACTGCTCACCGCCGAGCAGGTTGCCTGCTCCGCGGATCTCGAGGTCCTTGAGCGCGATCTGCATGCCGCCGCCGAGGTCGGTGTTCGCCGCGATCGTGGCGAGCCGGTCGTGCGCGAGCTCGCTGAGCGGCTTGTTCTCGTCGTACAGCAGGTACGCGTAGGCACGCTCGCGGCCACGGCCGACGCGGCCACGGATCTGGTGCAGCTGACTGAGGCCGTACTTGTCGGCGGCGTCGATGATCAGGGTGTTGGCGTTGGCGATGTCGATGCCGGTCTCGATGATCGTGGTCGAGACGAGCACGTCGAACTTGCGCTCCCAGAAGTCGACCATCACCCGCTCCAGCGTGTTCTCGCTCAGCTGGCCGTGCGCGACGGCGACCCTGGCCTCCGGCACCAGCTCGGCGATCTTCGCGGCGACCCGGTTGATGCTCGATACCCGGTTGTGCACGTAGAACACCTGGCCCTCGCGCAGCAGCTCCCGGCGGATCGCGGCGGCGACCTGCTTGTCGTTGTTCGGTCCGACGAAGGTGAGGATCGGGTGCCGGTCCTCCGGCGGGGTGGCGAGGGTCGACATCTCCCGGATGCCGGTGACCGCCATCTCCAGGGTGCGCGGGATCGGGGTCGCCGACATCGCGAGGATGTCGACGTTGGTCTTCAGCTTCTTCAGCGCATCCTTGTGCTCAACACCGAAGCGCTGCTCCTCGTCGACGATGACGAGGCCGAGGTCCTTGAACTTCACCGACTCGCTGAGGATGCGGTGGGTGCCGATCACCATGTCGACCTCGCCGCGCAGCAGCCCGTCGACCGTCTCCCTCGCCTCCTTGTCGGTCTGGAACCGGGTGAGCGCTCGGAGGTGCACCGGGAATCCGGCGAATCGCTCGCTGAAGGTCTCTATGTGCTGCTTCGCCAGCAGCGTGGTCGGGACGAGCATCGCAACCTGCTTGCCGTCCTGGATCGCCTTGAACGCGGCGCGCACGGCGACCTCGGTCTTGCCGTAGCCGACGTCGCCGGAGAGCAGCCGGTCCATCGGGATGGGCCGCTCCATGTCGGCCTTCACCTCTTCGATGGTGGTGAGCTGGTCGGGTGTCTCCGCGAACGGGAACGCCTCCTCGAGCTCCCGCTGCCAGGGCGTGTCCGGCGGGAAGGCGTGTCCCTTCGACGCCATCCGGGCCGAGTACAGCTTCACCAGCTCGACGGCGATGTCGCGGACCGCCTTGCGGGCTCGGCCTTTCGCGGCAGCCCAGTCGCTGCCGCCCATCTTGCTGAGCGCGGGCGCCTCACCACCGACGTACCGGGTGAGCAGGTCGAGCTGGTCAGTCGGGACGTACAGCTTGTCACCCGGATAGCCGCGCTTCGACGGCGCGTACTCGATGACCAGGTACTCGCGGGTGCTCTTCACCGGGTTGCGGCCGCCACTCGACACCTCGCGCTGCACCAGCTCCAGGAACTTGCCGATGCCGTGCGTCTGGTGCACCACGAAGTCGCCGGCCTTCAGCTGCAGCGGATCGACCACGTTCTTGCGCCGGCTCGCGAGCTTCTTCGGCTGGCGGGAGTCGTAGCCGGAGCTGCGGCCGAAGAACTCGCTCTCGCTGAGCACGGCGAGCTTCGCATCCGGCAGCTGGAACCCGGCCTCGACGGAGCCGGTGAGCAGGTACGCGACGCCGGGCTCCGGCTCGGCCGGGAACTCCTCCACTTCACGGCCGGACAGCGCCCGATCGGCGAGGAGGTCACCCGCGCGGTCGACCATGCCGTGCCCCTGCGCGACGATCGTCACCACCCAGCCGTCGGCGAGCAGGTCCGCGACGTGGTCGAGGGCGCCCTCCGCCTTCCCCGCGAAGCTGGGTACGGGGTCCGCCTCGAGCCGCACGTAGTCGTCATCCTCGGCGGTCGCTGTGCTGGTCGATGGGCCAGAACCGGACTCGAGGGACGCCCCGGTGTCGAACGCGCTGAGCGTCCACCACGGCCGGTCCCCCGCCGCGCGGCGGAGTTTCGCGAGCGTCAGGAAGTCGCCGGTGGAGAGGTCGATCGGCGCGTCGGCGCCCGCGGTCGCCGCGTTCCAAGCGGCGGAGAGGAACTCTTTGTTCGTCTCGACGAGATTCAGCGCCCGGGTCGAGACCTTCTCGGGCGAGAGCACCGCGATCCCCGCACCCTCGGGCAGGTAGTGGGTGATCGGCACGAGCTTGTCCACGAGCGCCGGCGCGAGCGACTCCATGCCGTCGACCGGGATGCCCTCGGCGATCTTGGCGAGCATCTGAGACAGGCTCGGGAACTCGTGCTGCATCTCACGGGCACGCTGGCGGACGCCCGGTGAGAGCAGCAGCTCGCGGCTCGGTGCGAGCTCGGCGGTCGGCACGTCGCCTGGCAGGGAGCGCTGATCCGCGACCGAGAAGGCGCGGATCTGCTCCACCTCGTCGCCGAAGAACTCCACCCGGAACGGGTGCTCGGCGGCGGGCGGGAAGACGTCGAGGATGCCGCCGCGCACGGCGAACTCGCCGCGGCGGGTGACCATGTCGACGCGGGCGTACGCGAGGTCGACGAGCCGGCCGGCGATGGCGCTGAGCTCGTGCCCGCGGGACCCGGCGGTGAGCACGATCGGCTCCAGGTTCGCCAGGTTGTCCGCCATGGGCTGCAGCGCCGCGCGGACCGAGGCGACGAGCACCAGCGGACGGGAGCCGTCCCACTGGGACATCCTGCGGAGCGCCTGCAGGCGCCGCCCGACGGTCTCCGCGCTCGGACTCAGCCGCTCGTGCGGCAGTGTCTCCCACGCCGGGAAGGCGAGCACCTCGGCATCGGGAAGCCAGCATTGGATCGCCTCCCGGAGCGCCTCCGACTCCCTGCTGGTCGCGGTGATCGCGAGCAGCGCCTTGCTCTGTCGGCTCTGCACGAGTCCGCTCAGCAGGGGCGCGCGAAGCCCGTCGACGAGGGAGAAATCGGCGCTTCTGTCGCCGAGCGAGAAGGCGGATCCGAGCGTGCGGGCGCGCGAAAGGGCCGGGATCAACCGCTCAAGACTCACCGGACGAGTGTATGTCGCGCCACCGACGCGACCGCCGCGTGTTCGCTGAGGGCTGGGAGGAATCCAGCCGGGACGCCCCTCGAGCATGGCGGGCTCGTGGACTTCATCGGGTCGGCCCGGTCGGGTGCCGGCTTGCAAGGTGAGTCGTCGACGGTCAGCCGGCGCGCTTGCGGCGGAAGAGATCGCTGAGCGCTGCGCTCTTGCTCGGCATCGGAATGGGCTTCTGCTCGGGATCCCGCTCCCGGGGCGGGATGAGGAAGTACGCCGTCCCATCGCGTCGCATCCGCCAGTGGTTGTTGTGGATCAGCATGTGATGGTGCCGGCAGAGCAGAATTCCGTCGGCCACATCGGTTCTGCCGCCGTCGCGGTCCCACTCCTCCAGGTGGTGCGCCTCGCACCATGATGGCGGCCGGTCGCAGCCGGCGACCCGGCATCCGCCGTCCCGGGCCGCCAGTGCGACCCGCTGCCTCTCGGTGAACAGACGCTGCTCCCGGCCGACGTTCAGGCATTGCCCGTCGTCATCGAACTGGATCGGCACGATCCCTGCGGTGCACACGTTCCGCTCGACCGTCCCGATGCTGACCGCATCCGAGTGGCCCTCCAGCCGGCCGATGCCGGCGCCCTTCTGAAGATCCTCGGCGGTCACGAGCACCCGCACGGCGGGCTTGCGCGACCCCACGATCTTGCCGGGGTCCGCCGCGACACCGAGCCGGATCAGCTCGACGAGAGCGTCCGCCTGCTGCTGCTCGACAGTGCGCGGGTCGTCCAGGATCCGCTTCGCTCGCTGCTGGTCCGCCTTGTCCACGAACCGGGGACCGCCCCGACGCGGTGCCGTGACGGCCTCGAACGCCGCCAACACCTCCGCGCCACCCGATTCCGGCGCCAGCAGGCCGTCGACGCGGATCATGCCGTCGTGGCGCTTGAACACCCGCAGCGACCGCTGCTCGTGGCGCCGGCACTCCCGCTCGGCCACACCGGCTTCGTCGATCTCGTCGCGGAGCGCCCGAGCTCGCTTCAGCAGCTGATCTGCGTTGAGCGTGAGCGCTTCGTGCACGAGTGTCTGGGCGGCGCCGGTGAGCCGGCCGACCGTCACGATCTCATTCGGCAGGCCGAGACCGAGCCGTATGGCGTCCGCCGCATCCACCGGGAGCGCCCCGCTCGCAACGGCGCGCCCCACCGGGGTCAGCCACGCGGTGCCCGTCCCGTCCCACGGCGCCTGATCCAGCGGAGCAGCCGCTCCCCCAGCGCGCGGTGAGCCGCCGATTTCCGGCGTTCCACCGTCCGGCGCTTCGGCCGGCGCGGAAGGCAGCAGTTCGGCTTCGTGCATGACAATCCCGACGCGCACCAGCGTCGCAGCCTCGCGGCCGGTGGACCCAGTGAGGCGCTGCACCAGGGACTCGGGCGTGCGCGCCCCGGTCCGCTGAGCGAGCCCCGCATAGCCCAGGTCGGGCCGGGAGCGGAACGCGATCTCGGCTGCCACCACCGCCGCCGCAGCCGCGGTGTGCCGATCTATCCCGGCGAGCCGGCGCTGCAGGTCCATCAAGCCCTCGTCGCTGAGCGACTCCACCGCCGACCGCGTGGCCGGCAGGCGGGACGCGGCCGACTCAATGTCGGCGACGCTTTCGAGGACTTCGGGCATGAGCCCATTCTCCCAGAAATCGAACAAAGATTCGACCGAATGTGGAGAACTTCTTTCCACAGATTTCCCGGTGAGAGGTCGAATCGCGAGGGAAGGCGACCGCCCGGCGAGCGGCGGCGAGAGCGCTAGCCGAATGTCACCGCACCGACGTACCAGATCTCGTCGGCAGCCGCCGCGCACCCGGCGGGCACATCGCGGTCTGCGCCGTTCACGTCGATCGCGCTTCCGCTCCCGCCGAACGTCACGTCATCACCGACCCGCACCGCTGGGCTGTTCGGAATGCGCACCGTCTCGCCATCCCAGGCGGTGTCGCTCGGGAAGCGGATGAGGTACGCACGCCCCCCGGCGACCGCACCGACGCAGCGGTCGGCGATGACCTGCACGCGCGCCGGAAGCGCGGCGGCATCGGAGCCGGCGCTCGCAGGCGAATCGGCCCTGAGCAGCAGCACCTCCGACACGGGGCCGTCACCGTCAGGGACCGCGCATCCGCCCGCCAACAGCACCGCAGCGGCACACGCGAGCGAAGCAGGCAGCCGCATCGGCCCGAGGTAGTGCGGCATCGCGCGCTTCGTGCCGGGCTTCATGGCCCGATCCTGATGCGCCGGCACCCGCGATGGCAAGTGCCTCTGGGACCGTGACGGCTCGCTTCGGATCAGCCCTTGGGCGCGTGCACGCTCTGCTGCGCTGCGGTGAGTCCGTCGCGCACGATGAGCTCAACCGCATCCGCCGCCTCGACGATCAGCGAGGGAAGCGCGTCGCGTTCGGGGCCGGAGAAGTCGCGGAGGACGAAATCCGCCGGATCCATGCGACCGGGCGGGCGGCCGATACCGACGCGCACCCGGATGAAATCGGGGCCGAGCGCCTTGGCGATGTCCTTGACGCCGTTGTGTCCCCCGGGACCGCCGCCGAGCTTCAGACGCACCGTGTCGAACGGGATGTCGAGCTCGTCATGCACGACGACGAGGCGCGCCGGCTCGACCGAGTAGTACTTCGCCAGCGCCGACACCGGCCCGCCCGACACGTTCATGAACGAGTTGGGCTTCGCCAGCACGACGCGCGGACCGGGGACGGAGATCCGCCCCTCCGCCACGCGCGCGTTCGTGCGGGACGACTTGAACGTCGCGCCGATGCGGCGCGCGAGCTCGTCGACCACCATCTGGCCGACGTTGTGCCGGTTGCCCGCGTAGCCGGGCCCGGGGTTCCCGAGCCCGACCACGAGCATCAGGTCGTTCGCCACCTGCCGCTTCCGGAAGAGGCCCGTGACTACTCCGCAGCCTCGTCGGTGGTCTCGCCGGTGCCGGTCTCCTCGACCGCCGCGCCGCTGTCACCGCTCGGCTCGGCCTCCTCGTCCTCACCGGCGCCGCCCGCAGGCGTGCTGATCGCGACGATGAGGGTGGCCGGGTCGGAGATCAGGGTCGAGCCGGACGGCAGCTTGAGGTCGCTCGCGTGGATCTGCGTGCCCTCCGTGGCGCCCTCGATGTCGACGGTGATGCGCTCCGGGATGTGGGTCGCCTCAGCCTCGACCGACACGGTCGTGTTCTCCTGCGCCGCGATGGTGCCGGGAGCGGACTCGCCCTCGAGGTGCACGGGGATGTCGACGGTCACCTTCTCGCCGCGCCGGACGATGATGAGGTCCATGTGCTCGATGATCTGACGCACCGGGTCCTTCTGGACGTCCTTCACGAGCGCGAGCTGCTGGGCGCCCGCGATGTCGAGCTCGAGCACGGCGTTCGCCTTGCGGATGAGCAGCATCGTCTCGTGGCCGGGCAGCGTCACGTGCTGCGGCTCGGTGCCGTGGCCGTAGATGACGGCCGGGATCTTGTTGGCGGCGCGGATCTTGCGCGCCGCTCCCTTGCCGAATGAGGTGCGGACTTCCGCCGTGAGGCGCATGTCGTCAGCCATGATGAATCTCCCTTGCGGGCCGCTGGGCCCTGATCTGTTGTCAACTCGAACGCATGTCAGCGTGAGGAAAGACCCGTGCGTTCGCACTGTGCCCAGTTCCACCGCGTCGATCACGGATGCGAAGCATCCCTCGCCGAAGTACCGGTCGATCCTACCGGACGTCGGCTGGGCTTCAGATCCGGTGATCGAGCCGCACGGGTCAGTAGAACTCGTCGGTGTTCACCCGGTTGAGCGGCTCCTCGCCGTCGAGGAAGCGGCGTGCGTTCTCGACGAAGAGCTCGGCGATGAGCCGCGGCTCGTGGTCGCTGATCGCCGCGGTGTGCGGGGCGAGCACCACATTCGGCAGGTCCCACAGCGGGCTGTCCTGCGGCAGCGGCTCGACGGCGGTGACGTCGAGCACCGCGAGGCCGACGCGGCCGTCCCGGAGCGCCTCGACGAGTGCCGGCTCATCGACGGTGGTGCCACGGCCCACATTGACGAAGGTGAGACCCGGCTTCGTGCGCTCCAGCACCTCCCGGCTGATCATGCCTTCGGTCACCGGAGTGCCGGGAAGGGAGAGCACGACGGCGTCGACGCTCGCGAAGACATCAGCGAGCGCTTCGACCGGTTCGATGCGGTCGACCGCAGCATCGACCTCCCGCCGGTGCACGCCGACCACGGTGCATCCGAGCCCCTTCAGCAGCTCCGCGACGCGGCGTCCGATCGATCCGAGCCCCACGACCGCGACGGTGGTCTCGGTCAGCAGGGCGAACGGACGCCGCTCACCCCAGCGGTGCGCGCGCTGCTCCTGCTGCATCCACGGCAGCTGCTTGGCGCCCGCCATCACGCCGAACACGCAGAACTCGGCGAGCGGCTGCGCGTGCACCCCCGCAGACGTTGTGAAGAGGATGCGCTCCAGCGCCTCGTCCGGCAGCTGCGCTGCGCGCACCTGCGCCCCGCCTCCGGCCGGGATGGTGTGCACCCACTTCAGCTTCGGGTTCGCGGCGACGGTGCGGGCGAGCGCCTCTCCCGACTGGTCCGGAACGCCGTACAGCGCCTCCGCGGTGTCGACGAGCCGCTCGTACTCCGTCTGCTCCTCGGCGGTGCGATCGTGGCCCTTCATCCAGTTCGGGTCAGCCGGCGCCATCAGCTGTGGCTCGTGCACGATCTCCAGCCGGGGTTCTCGAGTGCGGATCATCTCCACGAGCTCGTCGCTCAGGGGCGTGGCGATGACGACGCGGAGCTCAGTCATGACGGTCCTTCTTCAATTCGGTGACGGCGTTCTCGACGACTTCGGGCAGCGGCGGCGCGACGTCGACGACGACGCCGCGCTCGTCCTCCTGCAGCGGCTCGAGCGTCGCAAGCTGCGAGTCGAGGAGCGTCACCGGCATGAACTCGTGGACCCGGTGCCCCATCCGCTCGGCCAACAGCCCGCGGCTCCCGTGCAGGTGCACGAACACCGCGTCCGGCGCGGCTGCCCGAAGCCGGTCGCGATACACCCGCTTCAGCGCACTGCAGGCGACGACGACGGGCTCTCCCCCGGCGAGGCGCTCACCCACCGTGTCGAGCCAGCCCCAGCGGTCCTCGTCGTTCAGCGGGATGCCGCGCGCCATCTTCTCCTTGTTGGCGGGCGGATGCAGATCATCGGCGTCGACGAACGGCCGTCCGAGTGCGACTGCGAGCCGGCTGCCGGTCACGGTCTTGCCGCTGCCGGAGACGCCCATCACGACGATCGGGACGGCGGGGGCGTCGGGCTGCACCTGATCAATCTACCGATGCCCGCGGATCGGCCCGGACCCGGGCGGGTGGCTGGACCGTCACGGAGCGCAATCCTCAGCCTCCCCGCGGTCTGCGGGTAGCGGGAGGCACTAGCGTCGAAGGGTTGAAAGCTTAAGTTCCGAAGGAGCATCAGTGACCGAAGCAACGGCGAACATCGGAGTCGTCGGCCTTGCCGTGATGGGGTCGAACCTTGCCCGCAACCTTGCTAGCCGGGAGGGCAACACCGTGGCGGTCTACAACCGCACGTGGGCCCGCACGGAGTCGTTGATCGAGGAGCACCCTGAGGCGGAGTTCGTGCAGGCGAAGTCTGTCGAGGAGTTCGCCGCGAGCCTGCAGAAGCCGCGCACCGCGATCATCATGGTGCAGGCCGGCCGCGGCACGGATGCGGTGATCGACCAGCTGACGCAGGTGTTCGAGCCGGGCGACATCATCGTCGATGGCGGCAACGCCCTGTTCACCGACACCATCCGCAGGGAGCAGGCGGTCAGCGCCAAGGGACTCCACTTCGTCGGCGCCGGCATCTCCGGCGGCGAGGAAGGCGCCCTGAACGGACCGTCGATCATGCCCGGCGGCTCCCCCGAGTCCTACGAGACCCTCGGCCCGATCCTGAAGTCGATCGCGGCGGTGGCCGAGGGTGAGCCGTGTGTGACCCACATCGGCACCGACGGTGCCGGCCACTTCGTGAAGATGATCCACAACGGCATCGAGTACGCCGACATGCAGCTCATCGCCGAGGCGTACGACCTGCTGCGCAACAGCGCCGGGCTCACCCCGGCCGAGATCGCCGACGTGTTCACCGAGTGGAACAGGGGCGAGCTCGAGTCATATCTGATCGAGATCACCGCCGAGGTGCTGCGGCAGGTGGACGCCAGAACCGGCAAGCCGCTCGTCGATGTCATCCTCGACCAGGCCGGATCCAAGGGCACCGGCGTCTGGACCGTGCAGACCGCGCTGAACCTGGGCGTGCCGGTCTCCGGGATCGCCGAGGCCGTGTTCGCCCGTGCCCTGTCGTCGAAACCCGCGCAGCGCGCCGCCGCATCCGAACTCCCCGGCCCCTCGACACCGGCTCGGGTGGAGGACCGCGACGCGTTCGTCGAGGACGTCCGCCGCGCACTCTACGCGTCGAAGATCATCGCCTACTCGCAAGGCTTCGACGCCATCGCCGCCGGCGCGGACGAATACGGCTGGAACATCGACCTCGGCAGCGTCGCGAAGATCTGGCGGGGCGGCTGCATCATCCGCGCCGTGTTCCTCAACCGCATCACCGACGCCTACACCGAGCAGCCCGACCTCGTCTCACTGGTCACCGCCCCGTACTTCACAGAAGCGGTCGCCGGCGAGCAGGACTCCTGGCGCCGCGTCGTCGCGCACGCCGCAACGTCGGGCATCCCGACCCCGGCGTTCTCCTCATCCCTTGCCTACTACGACGGGCTCAGAGCGAAACGGCTCCCCGCCGCCGTCGTGCAAGGCCAGCGCGACTTCTTCGGCGCACACACCTACAAACGCGTCGACGCCGAGGGCACCTACCACACCCTCTGGAGCGGCGACCGCACCGAGATCGAAGCCACCGACTCCCACTAGAGGTCGGCTCAGCCGCGCACGCGGAGGGTGAGGAACCGGATCACCAAACCCGACCCGAGCACCGCGAGGGTGGTCACCACCGCCCCGAGCGGCAGCGACAGCGCAAGCGCCGCGCACCCCACCAGCCCGGCGATCTGGACGGCACGGGGAAGCCAGCGCTCGTTGGCCGGCTGCCGGTACGCGGCGGCGTGCGCGACGCCGTAGTATGCGAGCACCGCGCAGTTGGAGAGGCCGACCAGTGTCTCCGGCGGCAGCAGCAGCACGCCGACGATCGCGAGGAACGCGGTGACCGCCTCCGCGAGCACGGGCGCCCTGGTGCGGGTCGAGATGCGGGCGAGCGCGCCGGGCAGGTCGCGGTTCCTGGCCATTGCCAGGCTCGTGCGGCTCAGCGCAGCGAGGATGCCGACGAGCGAGCCGAGGCAGGCGATCCCCGCCACCGTCCGGATCGCCGGATCCCATGGCCCGCCGAGCAGCGCGGCGAGCGGTGAGTCGGTTGCGGCGAGCGTGGTCGGGCCCAGCAGAGTGAGACACAGGATCGCGACGTTCGCGTAGACGAACAGCGCGATCGCCAGCGCGAGGAGGATCGCGAGCGGCAGCGTGCGCCTCGGATTGCGCACCTCCTCGCCGAGGGTCGCCATCCGGGCGTAGCCGGCGAACGCGAAGAAGATGAGCGCGGCGCCCTGAAGAACGCCGTACGCGTCGATTCGCTCGACGGCGGAGACGCTCGCCCACGTGCCGCCGGAGAACCGGATGCCGAGCACGAACGCGAACAGCCCGACGAGCACGATGGTCGCGAGCACAGCACTCACCGCGGCGGTCGAACGGATGCCGGTCATGTTCACGCCCGCGAAGAAGGCCACCAGCCCGACCGCGACCAGTCGGGCGGACTCTGGCCACAGATAGCTTCCCGCGATCAGCGCGATGGCGCCCACGGATGCGGTCTTCCCCCAGAGGAACAGCCATCCTGCGGTGAACCCGGTCCACGGCCCGATGGTCTCCCGGCCGAAGGAGTACGCGCCTCCGGCGATCGGGTGCCGCATGGCGAGCTGGGCGGTGCTCAGCGCGTTCAGGCAGGCGACCACCGCCGCGATCGCGAGAGAGACGAGCATCAGCTCCCCGGCCGCCGCGGCCGCCGGCGCCCACACGAAGAACACCCCCGCGCCGATCATCGAGGCCAGACCGATCCAGATCGCGGATCCGAGGCCGAGCCGGCGCTCCAGGTGCTGCACGTCGCACACCATATCGGCCCCAGGAGAACACCTCGGCCCCTGGGCCTGGGAGGCGAGCGGGACGTTCCCCCACGTGGGCGCTTCGACAAGCTCAGCGACCGATCAGGCGCCTTCGACAAGCTCAGCGACCGGACGTGCGGCGTGTCAGACTGGGACGTCGACCGGGAGGAGACCGCGATGGACGACGACTCCCCCGAGCTCGCTGGCTATGAGCCGACCGGCGACCGGCCGCTCCGGTCGCACCGGACGCAGCGCGTGATGCGCGTGCTGGTGGTCGTCGGACTCCTCGGCCTGGTCCTGCCGGGCATCCTCATCACGGCGTCCACCGCGGCGAACAGCGCCGAGCGCGCGTGCGCCTACTACGTGGCGGAGAACGTGCCGAACGGCACACCGCACGCACGGTTCGAGCTGTCCGGCCCGGAGGGTCCGGGGTGGAACTGCTACGCCGAGCGGTTCGGCAGTGACGAGCTCTACCTGCGCGGGATGGGGCTCATCCCGGTCGCCCCACCCGTCGATCGCACGCCGCGCGTGCCTGTGGAGAACACCTGAGCCGCGACGCCCACGACCGACGGGGGATGCCGTGAGCTCGCGATTCGAGGAGCTGGATTGGCAGCCGACGCCCCTCGGGGACCTCACACTGCGCCGACGGACCGAACCGGCGGTCGGTGTCGAGGTCTACGAGGTCAAGCTCGGCGACGAGTTCCTCATGTCGAGCTTGTTCACCGTTGCCGAAGAGGACCTGGCGACGCTGGGACTCGCGGCTGCGGCGCGTCAGGAGCTCGACGTGCTGGTCGGCGGCCTCGGTCTGGGCTACACGGCGGTCACGGCGCTGCGAGACCCGCGGGTGCGGTCTCTGACCGTGATCGATGCCCTGCCAGCGGTGCTCGACTGGCACCGACGGCGCCTGCTGCCGGTGTCCGCCGCCCTCATGGATGACGACCGTACCGAGCTCGTCGTCGACGACTTCTTCGCGCGGATGCGGCGGGAGCCGCCCACCGGCGCGCCGCGGTACGACGCGATCCTGGTGGACATCGACCATTCGCCGCGACACCGCCTGCACCCGAGCCACGCCGACCTCTACACCGCGGATGGGCTTCGCTCGCTTGCTCGGCATCTGAAGCAGGACGGTGTCTTCGCGCTGTGGTCGGACGATCCGCCCGAGCCCGAGTTCACCGCGGTGCTCGCAGAGGTCTGGACCCACACGGCTGGGCACCTCGTCGCCTTCGACAACCCGCTGACCGGCGGGGTGTCGACGAACTCCGTCTACGTCGCGTGGTGAGGATGGGCCTCAGGCCGCACCGTCGAACATCGAGGTGACGGAGCCGTCGTCGAACACCTCATGGATGGCCCGTGCGATGAGCGGCGCGATCGGCAGGATCGTCAGCTTTTCCCAGCGCTTTCCCGGCGGCAGCGGCAGGGTGTCGGTGACGACGACCGAGTCGATGTTGGGCGTGTCGAGCAGCTCCACCGCGGGCGGGGAGAACACGGCGTGCGTCGCGGCGACCACGACACCGGTGGCGCCGTTCGCCTTGAGCGCGTCCGCGGCCTTGCGGATCGTCCGGCCCGTGTCGATGAGGTCGTCGACGAGCAGGCACACGCGGCCCTCCACCTCGCCGACGATCTCATGCACGCTCACCTGATTCGGCACCAGCGGGTCGCGCCGCTTGTGGATGATCGCGAGCGGCACCCCCAGCTTGTCGCTCCAGATGTCAGCGACCCGCACCCGGCCCATGTCGGGGCTCACGACGGTGAGTGAGCTGAGGTCGAGCTTGTTGCGCACGTGCTCCATGAGCACCGGCATTGCGAAGAGGTGATCGACCGGACCGTCGAAGAAGCCCTGGATCTGCGCGGCGTGCAGGTCGACGCTCATGATCCGGTCGGCCCCGGCCGCTTTGTAGAGGTCGGCGACCAGGCGGGCGGAGATCGGCTCGCGGCCGCGGCCTTTCTTGTCCTGCCGGGCATACGGGTAGAACGGCGACACCACGGTGATCCGCTTCGCCGAGGCGCGCTTCATTGCGTCCACCATGATGAGCTGCTCCATGAGCCACTCGTTGATCGGCTGCGTGTGCGACTGGATGACGAATGCGTCGCACCCGCGGACGCTCTCATCGAACCGGGCGTAGATTTCGCCGTTCGCGAAGGTGCGGGCGTCGGTGTGCACCAGCTCGGCGTTGAGCTCTTGTGCGATGTCCTCCGCGAGCTTCGGGTGCGCGCGGCCGGAGACGAGCACCAGCTGTTTCTCGTTGCTGACCTTGACGCCGGTCACGGATCTCGCTTTCCGCCGGCGGACCGGCCTCTGAAGCTGGCTATTCGGCCTGCGGTTCGGATGCCGCTCTCGCCGCTTCGGCCGCCGCCGTGCCGGCACGGTGCTCTTCGACCCAGCCGGGCATGTTGCGCTGCGGAGCCACGTTGATCGCGAGGGCACCGGCCGGAACATCCTTCCGGACCACCGTTCCCGCTCCCGTGTAGGCTCCGTCCCCAATCCTAACGGGGGCGACGAAGACGTTGTGCGAGCCGGTGCGCACGTGCGATCCGACGACGGTCTTGTGCTTGTGAACGCCGTCGTAGTTGGCGACGATGGTGCCGGCGCCGATGTTCGCCTGCACGCCCACGGTGGTGTCGCCGATGTAGCTCAGGTGCGGCACCTTGCTTCCCGCGCCGATCTTCGCGTTCTTCGTCTCCACGAAGGTGCCGATCTTGCCGCCCTCGGCGAGCTCCGTCCCCGGCCGCAGGTAGGCGAACGGGCCGACGGATGCGCCGGGTCCGATCACGGCGAGTGTCGCGTCGGTGCGCTTCACGGTGGCGCCCTCGCCGACCTCGCAGTCGAGCAGGGTGGTGTCCGGCCCGACCACCGCGCCGCGCGCGATCACGGTTGCGCCGCGGATCTGCGTGCCCGGCAGCACCTCGACGTCTTCGGCCAGCTGTGCCTTCAGGTCGATCCAGGTGGTGGCCGGGTCGTGCACGGTCACACCGGCAAGCTGCCAGCCGCGGACGATGAGCGCGTTGAGCCGTTGCGCCGCGTCCGCGAGCTGCACCCGGTCGTTGACGCCGCCCACGAGCCAGCTCTGCGACACCGGCACGGCGGCGATGGGCGCGCCCTCCTCCCGGAGCAGCCCGATGACGTCGGTGAGGTACTTCTCCCCTTGACTGTTGGCGGTGCCGACCTTGGGCAGATGCGCGCGAAGCTGCCCGACGGAGAACACGTACGTTCCGGAGTTGATCTCGACGACGCCGAGCTCGTCGTCGTTCGCGTCCTTGTGCTCGACGATCCGGTCGAGCGAACCGTCGGCGCCCCGGAGAACCCGGCCGTAGCCGGTCGCGTCGTCGAGGATGGCGGACAGCACGGTGGCCGCCGCCTGGGCTTGCCGGTGCGAGCTGAGCAGCTCGCCGAGCGTTGCGGCGTCCAGCAGCGGGACGTCACCGCTCACCACCACCACGTCTCCCGCGAAGTCCTGCGGGAGCGCGTCGAGGGCGACCTCGACCGCGCGCCCCGTGCCGGGCACCTCGTCCTGATCGACGATGGTGACGTCCGGCATCAGTTCGGCGATGGCGTTCGCCACCGCCTCGCGCTCGTGCCGCACGACGGCGATCACGTGAGCCGGGTCGAGGGCTCGGGCGGTGGCGAGGACGTGACCCACGAGCGGGACACCGGCGAGCGAGTGCAGCACCTTCGGTGTTGCGGAGCGCATTCGGGTGCCCTGGCCGGCGGCGAGGACGATGACCGCGAGACTGGAGTCAGACATGGCGCCATTCTCTCGCACCGGCCTGGGCCCCGGCGCACTCCGCGGACTCCTGACACGACTCGTCGTCGAGACGCGTCAGGAGTCCGCGGTCAGATGGGTGTCTCGGGTCAGAAGATCCGCTTCACATGCCAGATGACCACTACCGAGTAGGCCAGGTGACCCCACTTGTTCGGGTGCCACGTGTCATTCCCCTCCGCGTGGAGCCACGGGAACCGGTCGCCGATGAGGCGCCCGTGGAAGGCGCGGGTGACGTCCACGAAGTACGCGCGGACACCCCACATGTTCGCCTTCTTCACGGCCTGGTGGAGCGCCGCGTTGAGCCCGTCGACCGCGGCGTTGGCCCTGGCCTGGAAGGCGTCGGCAGGTGCGGCGAAGAGACGCGGATACCCGGTGACGAGGATCTTCACCCGATCCCGGATGTCATCGATCTTCACGAGCGCCTTCAGCACCCGCTCCTTGACGTTCGCGATGGCCTTCAGCACCAGCGTCGTGCAACGCTGCTCGTCGAAGGTGGCCGGCGCGGCTGCCCCGGGCGCCCCGCAGGTTTCCCGGATCTCCTGGGACGCGATGTCGTTGGCGCCGACGGTGAGCGTGACCAGCTCTGCTTTCTGCAGCTTGTGCTTGACCCGCGGGATCTGGTGCTTCAACACGTCAAGGCTGGTCGCCCCGGAGCAGGTGGCGTCCGCGATCAGCTTCACGCCGGGGAGCTTGTCCACGGCCCGCGGGTAGGCGGCCTTCGTGTGCAGACACTCGTCGAGGTAGCGCCCGCCACCCTGGCCGGCGGCGTAGGAGTCGCCGAGCGCGACGTAGTCGATCTTCTTGTGGTGGGAGTTGCCCGCCGAAGCGGGAGCCGCGGTTCCGGCGACGATGCCGGTGGCGAGGACGGCCGTGAACAGACCTGCGAGCAGGCGGTTCCGGCGAAGGAATGAGACGTTCATGGCCGGTCACGCTACAACTCCACAGAATGCGGCACGCGGGATTTCACCACAGCTTCACCCGTGCATCGCAGACCGCCCACCCCGGATGAGGCGCACTCAGCGGCACGCAGGGCCGTTCGGACCCTGACGCTCGGTCGGCTCGGGTGAATCGAGCGTCAGTCGGCGATGATCAGGATCAGGGAGCCGCGGAAGTGCGATCGGCTCCGCAGCCGCCCGTGGCGCTCGTCCCACCGTCCGGAATCCAGGTCGCTGCGCAGGTTCCGCTCGAAGCGCTCGATGGAGTCCGGCGACACGTGACTGAAGGCGGACATCGCCTGCTGCACGCTCTTGTCGAGCAGCAGTTCCGGCCGCCCGTAGTACGCCTCCCCGAACCCGTCGCGGCAGTGCAGCGGGATCGGCACCTCCTCGACCCGCACCCCGCCGCCGAGTGCCGCCGCGATCCGCTCTCGAGTGGGGAACCGCTGCTCCTCCGTCCGGATCACCTCGGGAAGGTACTCGACGAGCCAGTACCGCTCGAGCAGGCTCGGATCGGCGGTGAGGAGAACCACCGGTCCGCGGGTGACCCGCCGCAGCTCCGTGAGGCCTGCCTCGAGATCCGCCCACTGGTGAACGGTGAAGGTGGCCATTGCCGCATCGAATTCGTCGTCGCCGAACGGCAAGTGCTCGGCGGTGGCGTCGACCGCGGGCGTCAAGTGCGGCGGTCGCTGGGCCCGCATCGCTGCGGACGGTTCGACGGCCACCACGTCGCGGTCGGCGGGTTCGTACGAACCGGCGCCCGCACCGACGTTGAGCACCCGCCTCGCTCCGCCGAGGGCGGCGAGGATGGCGTCCGCGATCTCGGGCTCAGGGCGGCGGTGTTCGGAGTAGGCGGCGCCGACGCGGCCGTAGTCCGTGTCACCTGCGCTGCCGTCGCTGCTGTCCACCACGGATCGATGCTACGCAGGGCTCGCGCGCTCAGCCGGCCGAAGCGTCCTTGGGCACCAGGCGGATCGTCAGTGGGGCGACGGCGTCGCCGACGACGGTGCGCACGATCCGCTCTCCGTAGCGGTCGTACTTGGCGTGGTAGGCGGCGTCGATCGCCGCGTGGACCTCCGCCGGCGTCTCGGCGAACGTCACGTCCCGCTCCACTCCGCCCGCACGGATGCGTCCCGCGCCGCTCGCCCGAGCGCGGCGGAACCACCCGTTCTGGGGCCCATAGGCAGAGCGAATGTAGAGATCGTCGCCGACCCGGACGACCCAGATCGTCACGGATGGGCGCAGACTCCCGTCTGGACGCAGCGAGGTCACATGAAGCTCGTCAGCGTCGCCGACGCGTCGCAGCTCGTCAGCCGTCCAGGAAGTCATCGCATCCGCTCGCTCCTTCATCCACGGCCCGCGTCGACGCTCACGCGGTCCGGCGCAGCGTGACGACCTCCTCGGCGCCGCCGTGGCCGCGAGCCGCCGGATGTTCGACGAGCGCGATCACGCGATTCGCCATGAACCGCGCGGTACGCACCGGAGTGCCGCCGCGGGTCACCTCGGTGACCTCTACCAGTCCTCTGCCGCTGGTGATGTCGAGCCGCCGGCCGGCGCGCGTGGCCTCGATCTCGTATGTGCGTGTGCCGTCGCCAGCATCGACGACGACCTCGACCCGATCGCCTTTCACCGTTCCTCCTCGCATTGCCCCACCTGCTATAACAACGCAGGTCACGGTCGTATTTCGACTGCGCGGGCCGTTCTGGGGATAGTGTCTGATCCGCCGACGTCAGGAGGAGCCCGTGACCAGATACGTTGTCGATGCGAGTGCTGTGCTGCACTTGGTGCGGGAGGACATCCAGGTGTTCCCGCAGCACGAGCTCCTCGCACCCACACTGCTTCGCTCGCAGACGCTGTCGATGCTCCATGAAGCGGTGCACCGGGGCGAGCTGACCGCCGACATCGCGCGTGATCGGCTTGCGCGGGTCGGTCGGCTGAAGATCCGGCTGCTCGGCGACGCGGTGCTTCGCAAGGTCGCCTGGGAGATGGCGGATCGGCTCGGCTGGGCATCCACCTACGACGCCGAGTACGTCGCGCTCACCAAGCTGCAGGCAGACGCGCTCGTGACCTCGGACGCGGAACTGGCTCGCCGCGTCGAGGACGTCGTCCCGACGGCGTCGATCGACGACCTGCACTGAGCGGAAAGCCGGGACCAACGCCTCTGGACGGCGACCGCGAGGGAGCCCGACCATTCCACCATCCGCTCACATCGACGATCGGATCCCACATGGCCCGTGACGCATTCGAATACCCGGACGTAGCCGGCTATCCCGACGGCAGCGGCTTCCTCGACCAGGGCACGGCGCTGAGCCCGGAGGACGGCGGCTCCCTGGAGTACACGACGCCGAGCGCCGAAGCTGAGACCGAGTTCGTCGTCAGGGACGATGTCGCCGCCTTCGAGTTCCAGGCCCTGATCGGCCGACGCGTGGTCGGCCTGATCCGCTACGCCGGCAGAGACAGCGGCCCGCTGGTGCTGCGCTCGACGTTCGTCGAGCCTGTGCAGCGAGGCAGGGGAATCGCGACGGCCTTGATCGCCCACGTGCTCGATGACCTCCGCGACCGGGGACAGCGCGTTGCGGTCGAATGCGGGCAGATCCGAGGCTTCATCGACGCGCACCCGGAGTATCGCGACCTCGTCGTCCCCGCTTCCCCGCCGCGCGACTGAGCGTCACCCGCGTCGCGGAACCCCTGCTTCGTCGGCGACGGCGGGACTCAGCTGTCGCACTCGCAGATGCGGTTGAACGACACCACCTCGTCGCCCTCGTCCGGGCGCGCCCACGCCTCGGCGGCGGCACGGTCGGCGAACGCGCGCGGGGCGAGCCGGCCATTGGCCATGAGCACGCCGTACTCGATCTCGTCGCGGGGGTCCGTCCACATCGCTGGTGCCGCGTGTGTCATGCACTAACTGTACGCTCGCGCCAGCGCACCGGTGCGGTCACCCGTGCCGGCGGACTTCGCTCACGCCTCATACCACAGTCGGCGGGACTCCTCCCTTGTGCCCCCGGCGCGCCGCTCTTACAGTGGAACCGCAGTTCCGCACCGTCGAGCAAGGAGGCTCGGATGAACCGTGGACGAGTACTGATCTTGGCGTTGGCGCTCGCGGCGCCGTGGGCCGTCGCCAGCCCCGCGGCTGCGGACGGACACATGCCGACGATTCCTGAGGACTGCGCGGTCCCACCGGACATCGACCTCTCGCAGTACAACGTCATCATCGGCACGAACGCGTCGGAGCGGATCTCGGGCACCCCGGGACCCGACGCCATCTGCGGGCGGCTCGGCGACGACAGGATCGACGCCGGACCGGGCGACGACCTCATCCTCGGCGACACGTCGACGTTCTTCGGCAACGTGCAGGCGCCCGGCGGCGCCGACCGGATCAACGGGGGTCCCGGCAACGACGAGATCCTCTCCGGGCCGGGCGACGACAGAGTCGACGGCGGACCCGGGGACGACTTCATCGCCCTCGCGGTCGGCAACGACCGCGGTGAGGGCGGCCCTGGAACCGACACGGTCTTCGGCGGGTTCGGCCGAGACCGGCTCGGCGGAGGCCCGGGGATGGACACCCTCGTGGGCGGGCCGGGCAACGACAGGCTCGACGGCGGACCGGGCGACGACATGCTGTTCGGCGAGCTGCCGCCCGACACCCCACCGCCACCACCGGGCACCCCGCTTCCGCCGCTGCCCCCGGCTGGAACCGCGGACCGCTGCGTGGGAGGCCCCGGCACGGACGTCGCGGCCGACTGTGATCGCCTGTCCGGGGTTGAGGACACGTTCTAGGCCCCGTACCGAAGAGACAGTCCCCCTGCTCCGCTCCCAGGATTCGAACCTGGACCTAACGGCTCCAAAGGCCGTCGTGCTGCCGTTACACCAAAGCGGATCGCGCGACTCGCGCGGCGTCAAGTCTGCCAGAGAACCCTTGGGCGACGCCGTCGTGCCGCGGGTGGGCGCCGCCATAATGAAGGCATGCCGGAGAGTGACGAGGTCGACCGCATCGTCGACGCGTGGCGCCGGGAGCGGCCGGATCTCGACTTCTCCCCGCTGCAGGTGCTCTCCCGGGTGGGGCGGCTCTCACGGCACCTCGAGCGGGCACGGAAGTCGGCATTCGCAGCGTCCGACCTGGAGTCGTGGGAGTTCGACGTGCTGTCCGCGCTGCGTCGCGCCGGCCCGCCGTACCAGCTGAGCCCGAAGTCACTGCTGCAGCAGACCCTGGTCTCCAGCGGCACCATGACGAACCGGATCGACCGGCTGGTGGAGCGCCGGCTCGTCGAGCGCCGCACCGACCCGCATGACGGCCGCGGGATCCTCGTGCTGATGACCCCCGCGGGCAGGGAGCGCGTGGACACAGCGATCTCGGAGCTGCTGGTGGCGGAGTCCGAGCTGCTGGACGCGCTGCCCAAAGTGGAGCAGGAGCGGCTCGCGTCGCTGCTGCGGAAACTCAGCCTCGACTTCGACTGAGGTGCCGGCTCGGGCATGGTCCCTTCGACAGCCTCAGGACCGATCAGAGGAACAGCAGCACGATCGACAGCACCGCGGCGAGCAGACCGATGCCGAGCAGCACCCAGCCGATCACGCGGAGTGTGCGCCCCAGGTGGTCGACCGGGTCGATCCGGCCACGATCGGGACGGGACCGCGGCGTGTAGACGGTGATGTCGTCGCCGACGCTGACGCTGCGACGGCGCAGGGGCGGCGCGTCCGCCTCGTGGATGTCGCCGTCATCACCGAACCACCGGAAGCCTACGGAGTGCTCGTCCGCATCGATGACGACACCGCGATGGGTTCGAGGGTTCCGCATGAGTGCCCCTCGAACGAACCCGGCGACCAGCACGATACCGCCGAGGATGACGCCGATCCAGGTGAACAGTTCCGCGATCGCGCCTGCCGCAGCGATCGGATCCGTCACGCTCTCATGCTACGGGCGGCAGGACCGCCCGCCGGTCCACACCACGGCCGGCCCACGGGCCGCGTCACGCCTCGAGGCGCTCGCTGAGCTCCAGCCACTTCGTCTCGAGGTCGCTGTGCTGCTCCTCGAGCTCGCGCTGGCGGCTCTGCAGGCGACCGAGGCCGACGTAGTCGCTCTGGTCGTGGGTCGCGAAGTCGTCGTGCAGTCGCCCGAGCTCGTGACCCGTGCGCTCCATGCGGCGCTCCACCGAGGACAGCTCCTTCTCGAGCGCTCGCCGCTCCGCCCCCGTGAGCTCGACCGGTCCGCCGTGGGCGGCAGCGGGCTTCCCAGCGGCAGCCGTCTGCGCCGCTTGCACCTGCTGGGCAGACCGCCGCAGGCGCAAGTACTCGTCCACGCCGCCCGGAACGTGGCGAAGCCGGCCGTCGAGGATGGCGTACTGCGAGTCGGTGACCCGTTCCAGCAGATACCGGTCGTGGCTCACCACCAGCAGCGTGCCGGGCCAGGAGTCGAGCAGGTCCTCCATCGCGGCCAGCATGTCGGTGTCGAGGTCGTTCGTCGGCTCGTCCAGGATCAGAACGTTCGGCTCGTGCAGCAGGATGAGCATCAGCTGCAGCCGCCGCTTCTGCCCGCCGCTGAGATCCTTCACCGGGGTGCTCAGCTGCGCGCTGGTGAAGCCGAGCCGCTCGAGCAGCTGACCCGGTGTGAGCTCCTTCCCACCCGTCACGTAGGAGGTCTTCTCCCGCGCGACGACGGCGCTGATCCGCTCGTGCTGGATGTCGGCGAGCTCCGCGAGGCGCTGGTCCAGCATCGCGATGCGCACCGTCTTGCCGCGCTTCACCCTGCCGGAGGTGGACTGCACTGTCCCGGCGATCAGCCCCAGCAGCGTCGACTTGCCGGCGCCGTTCACCCCGAGGATGCCGCTGCGCTCCCCCGGCGCGATCCGCCACTCCACGTCGCGGAGCACCTCGGTCTCGGCGCCGTTCTCCGACGGGTAGCTGACGCTCACATCGAGCAGGTCGACGACGTCTTTGCCGAGCCGCGCGACCGCGAGCTGCGAGAGCGCGACGCTGTCCCGCACGGGCGGCTCGTTCTCGATGAGGGCATTGGCCGCGTCGATGCGGAACTTCGGCTTGCTTGTCCTCGCGGGCGCCCCGCGCCGCAGCCACGCGAGCTCCTTCCGCAGCAGGTTCTGCCGCTTGGACTCGGTGGCGGCGGCCATCCGGTCCCGCTCCACCCGCTGCAGCACGTACGCGGCGTAGCCACCCTCGAACGGCTCGATCGTCGCGTCGTGCACCTCCCAGGTGGCCGTGGAGACCTCGTCGAGGAACCAGCGGTCGTGTGTCACGACGACGAGACCGCCAGAGTTCGGCGACCAGCGGCGCTTGAGGTGCTCGGCGAGCCACGCGACACCTTCGACGTCGAGGTGGTTCGTCGGCTCGTCGAGGAAGAGCACGTCCCAGTCGTGGGTGAGCAGCGCCGCCAGCGCGGTGCGCCGCCGCTGGCCGCCGCTCAGCCGCGACATCTGCGCTTCCCACGGGATGTCCGCGACGAGCCCCGCGATCACGTCGCGCGTGCGCGCATCGCCTGCCCACTCGTGCTCGGCCCGGCCGCCGACGACGGCCTCGGCGACCGTCAGGTCGTCGGGAAGCTCGTCGGACTGGTCCAGCATCCCGAGGGTGACCCCTCCCCGCCGGGTGACGCGGCCGCCGTCCGGCTCCTGCCTCCCCGCGAGCAGGCGCAACAGTGTCGACTTGCCGTCGCCGTTCCGGCCGACCACGCCGATCCGCTCGCCCTCGCTGAGCCCGACCGTGACGGAGTCGAAGATCACCCTGGTGGGGTACTCCAGGTGCAGATTCTCTGCTCCCAGGAGATGCGCCATCCGTCGAGCCTAACCGCCGGGCGTCGCGCCCCGAACCCGGCTCAGTCCTGCATGATGCGGGCGCCGTGCACCGGGCCGGTGGCCCGCACGACGTTCATCCTCGCGGCCGACAGAGCGATCTGCAGCTCCAGTGCCCCGTCGAGGTCCGCGGCGAGGAATGCCACCGTCGGCCCGCTTCCGGAGATGACGCCCGCGAGCGCGCCGTTCTGCTCCCCCAGCTCGAGGATCTCCGCGAGTGACGGCTGCAGGTGGATCGCCGGTGCCTGCAGGTCGTTGTGCAGCGTCTCCGCCAGCATGTGCGGATCGCCCGCCCGAATGGCCTGCAGCACGTTGGTGTCCACCGTGGGCGTCGGGTCCGCCGGGAAGATGTCCTGCGCGTGCCGGTCACGATGCCGGTCCAGCTCCGCGTACACCGCGGGGGTGCTGAGGCCGAAGTCGGCGAGCACCAGCACCCACTGGAAGTTGCCCTTCGCCAGCGCCGGGGAGAGCTGGTCGCCGCGCCCGGTGCCGATGGCGGTGCCGCCGGTCAGGGCGAACGGCACATCCGCGCCGAGCTCACGGGCGAGTCCAAGCAGCTCCTCCCGCGGCAGGTCGGTGCCCCAGAGCGCGTCGCAGGCGAGCAGCGTCGCGGCGGCGTCGGCTGAGCCACCGCCCATGCCGCCCGCCACCGGCACCCGCTTCGTGATCGAGATGCGCGCTCCCGCCCGGTAGCCGGCCTTCCGCGCGAGCAGCCGCGCGGCCTTGATGGCGATGTTCGAGCCATTCGTCGGCACCCTGGAGACCTCGACCGTGCCGGCCACTTCGACCGAGAAGTCGTCCGCGTGGTGCACCCGCACGTCTTCGTAGAGCGACACGGCCTGGTAGGCGATCGCGACGTCGTGGTAGCCGTCGTCGAGCAGCGCCCCGACCTTCAGGAAGACGTTGATCTTGCCGGGCGCTCGCGCGTGAACCGCGGCGAGCGAACCGGCTGAGGTCATGACTCCAACCTAACCGAGTGTCGCGGCGACTCTTTCAAGCATCGCGCTCAAGGTATCCTTCGCAGCGCTCATGGCCTCCGGATTCCGGAGCTTCGAGTGGGTCAGGTTCACGCTCGACTTGCCGCTCTTCGGCGGGTTCACCGTCAGCAGCAGCGTGCCCGTGTCGAGTTTCCATCTCGCGGTCGCGTACGCGGCGTCAGCGTTGACGCTCGCGGGCTCCATGCCCACCGACTCCCGCACCGCCGCCACCGCGGCTTCGAGCACCTGCCGCTTGTCGCCGGCCAGGGTGCGCGACGTGCTGACGCTGTAGGTGCCGTCCGCCATCTGGCCGGGCGCGCGCATGCCGCGCTCCTGCTCGTAGCGGACGGTGAGGTTCTGCGACCACCACGGGTCGACACCGTGATCCCGGACCAGCCACGCGGCGATGTCGGCGTGCCGCCATGTCGTGGCGTTCCGCTCGTCGAGCATGCGGAACCAGTCGTCCGGACGCTTGCCCGTCGCCGCCAGCACCGCGTCGTCCCCGACCCCGCTGCGCGAATCCGCTACCGCCATGCGACCAGTGTTTCCGGTGTCGGCTGCGACGGCAACCGTCAAGTGCGGAGGTACCGGCACGGTCGCTTCGACACGCTCAGCGACCGAGGTGATCATTCCCCCGCACGGACGATGGCGAGGAAGTCGTGCACCGTCAGCTGCTCACCGCGCGCGGTGGGGTCGACGCCGGCCCGCTCCATCCGCCCGGCGGCCGCCTGCGCGCTGCCGAGCACCGTGCCGAGCGACTGCCTGAGCATCTTGCGCCGCTGGCCGAACGCGGCGTCGACAAGGGCGAAGGTCTGGACCCGCTCCGCCTCGGTTCCGGGGTGGTCCCCGTGCTCGAAGCCGACGAGCACCGAGTCGACGTTCGGCACCGGCCAGAACACCTGCCGGCTCACCTGGGCGGCGATCCGCCAGGTGCCGTACCAGGCGGCCTTCACGCTCGGCGATCCGTAGACCTTCGACCCGGACGGTGCCGCCAGCCGATGCCCGACCTCCGCCTGCACCATCACGAGCCCGGACTCGAGGGTCGGGACGTGCTCGAGCAGGTGCAGCAGCACCGGCACCGACACGTTGTAGGGCAGATTCGCGACGATCGACACCGGCGCCGCGGGAAGCTCGGTGATCCGGAGCGCGTCCGCCTCGATCACCCGCAGTGGCGCGCCTGGCTGCAGCAGCTCGACGGTGCGGGGCAGCTGCTCGGCGAGCCGGCCGTCGATCTCGACCGCCGTCACCGACGCGCCCGCCTCGAGCAGGCCCAGCGTGAGCGACCCGAGTCCCGGCCCGACCTCGAGCACCTCGTCGCCCGGCTTCACCCGGGCGACCTGCACGATGCGGCGGACCGTATTCGCGTCGTGGACGAAGTTCTGCCCCAGCCGCTTCGTCGGCTGGATGCCGAGTGTCGCGGCGAGATCCCGGATCTCCGCGGGCCCCAGCAGCCCGCCGCCTTTCACCATCGAGGACTCCGCGTGACTCGAGTGGCCAACGTGACGGGCGATACCCCTCCGGCCGGCATCCCCCTCATCCGCCAGATCACCTCCTGAATGATGAAAGCTGACGGCGTCACTCGAGGACGGTGACCGGCTCCGAGTCCCAGGTGCCGTACACCGCCTCCGTGTTCGAGGTGATCTGCGCCGCCAGCATCGACACATCGGTCTGCAGGTAGTTCGCCATGCCGCGCAGCGTGTGCGGGATCATGTACGGCGAGTTCGGCCGGCCGCGGAACGGATGCGGGGTGAGGAACGGCGTGTCCGTCTCGACGAGCAGCAGGCTCCGCGGTGCGACCTCCAGCGCATCCCGGATGCCGAGCGAGTTCTTGAACGTCACGGTGCCCGCGAACGACATGTACCAGCCGTGCTCGGTGCAGATCTCGGCGAGCTCCGCGTCGCCGGAGAAGCAGTGGAACACGGTGCGATCCGGCGCTCCCACCCGCAACAGTGTCTCCACCACCTCGCGGTGCGCATCACGGTCGTGGATCTGCATCGCGATGCCCCGCTGCTTGGCGATCTCGATGTGCGCCTCGAAGGACTTCAGCTGCGCCGCGCGGCCGCTCTCGCCGGTGCGGAAATGGTCGAGGCCGGTCTCGCCGATGGCCCGCACGCGGGTGCGGCCTGCCAGCTCGTGGATCTCCGTGAGCGCATCGTCGAGCAGCCCGGACGCCGCATACCCCGGCGCCTCGTTGGGGTGGATCGCGACCGCGCCGAGGAGCCGGGGCTCCCGGGCGACGATGTCGGCGGTCCACCGGGAGGTCTCCAGGTCGCCGCCGACCTGGACCGCGCCGCGGACACCGACGGATGAGGCGCGATCGAGGTGGTCCCGATAGTCGAGCTGCTCCCCCTCGGGGTCGCCGTCGCTGATCTCCAGATGGGCGTGGTTGTCGTAGACGGGCACCACGAGGGTCTCCGGCAGCGGCGGGTACTCGAGGTTGCGTGACTGCCCGTGCTCGGTCACCGCCTGCCGCTCGCGCACATACCGGCTCGGGTCGTGCTGCCGGATCTCCCGGCCGCCGTCGTTCATGCGACCGACCCCTCGGTCTCCTCGATCTCGATCCGGGGGAACAGCCCGGATTCGAGCGCGCTCACCCGACCGGAACCCGCCCACTCGTACGCCCGATGGATCGGCTGGTCCGCCGGCGAGCCGGTCCCGCCGAGCGCGGTCCAGAGCTTCGCGGTCGCCTTCGGCAGCACCGGTGCCAGCAGCACCGCAAGCGCGCCGAGTCCGTGCACCGCGGTGGCGAGCACCGTGTCGAGTCGGGCCGCCTTCGCCGGGTCCTTCGCGAGCGTCCACGGTTCCTGCTCGGTGATATAGCCGTTCAGCTCGTCCACCAGCTGCCACACGGCGGCGATCGCCTCGTGGATCGCCATCCGGTCGATCGCACCGTCCGCGAGCTGGGTGGCGGTTTCGGCCGCGTTGCGGATGGCGGAGTCCTGCAGCTCGAGATCCCCCGCCTCCGGCACGACTCCGTTCCGGTAGCGCAGCACCATCGCGATCACGCGTGATGCCAGGTTGCCGAAGCCGTTGGCGAGCTCGGCCTGGTAGCGCGCCGAGAGGTCCTCCCAGCTGAAGGAGCCGTCCTGACCGAAGCTGATGGCGCGCAGGAAGTAGTAGCGGAACGCATCCGAGCCGAACGTGTCGGTGATCTGGCTCGGCGCGATGCCGGTGAGCTTCGACTTCGACATCTTCTCGCCGCCGACGAGCAGCCAGCCGTGGCCGAACACCTTCCGCGGCACGGGGAGGCCCGCAGCCATCAGCATCGCCGGCCAGATGACGGCGTGGAACCGGGCGATGTCCTTGCCGACGAGCTGCACCGCGGGCCAGCGGCGCTCGAACTGCTCGTCGTCGACGCCGTAGCCGATCGCGGTGATGTAGTTCAGCAGCGCCTCGAACCACACGTAGACGACGTGGCTGTCGTCCCACGGGATCTTGATGCCCCAGTCGAAGCTCGACCTGGAGATGGAGAGGTCGTCGAGGCCCTGCTTCACGAACTGCACGATCTCGTTCCGGACGCTCTCCGGCTGGATGAAGTCAGGCTGCGACTCGTACAGGTCGAGCAGACGCTCGGCGAAGTCGCTCATCCGGAAGAAGTAGTTGCGCTCCTTGAGGATCTCGACCGGGCGGCCGTGGATGAGATCCACCAGCTGGCCGGCATACTCCCCGGTGCCCTCAACCAGCTCACTGGGCTGCTTGTACTCCTCGCATCCGACGCAGTAATAGCCTTCGTATTCGCCGGCGTAGATGAACCCGTCGTCGTAGAGCCGCTGCAGGAAGAGCGTGACGCCCTCCTCGTGGCGGGCGTCGGTGGTGCGGATGAAGTCGTCGTTGGCGATGTCGATCGTCTCCAGCAGCGGCTTCCAGGCGCTCTCCACGAGCTTGTCCGCCCAGTCGTGCGGCGTCGTGTTGTTCGCGACGGCGGTGCGCAGGATCTTCTGGCCGTGCTCGTCGGTGCCGGTGAGCAGCCACGTGTCCTCGCCGCGCTGCCGGTGCCAGCGGGCCAGCACGTCGGCGGCGACCTCGGTGTAGGCGTGCCCGATGTGCGGCACGTCGTTCACATAGAAGATGGGCGTCGCGATGTAGAAGGACTCGCCGGGCATGGGGTCGATCCTACCGAGGTCGATTTCTTCGTTACCCGGGCCCCCGGCGTGCTCGCGGGCGATGCCCGGATAATGCCGCGCATGACGACAGATGCGATGAACACAGCACTGCGCGGCCGGGTGGGGGTCTGGCTGCGCCGCGGCACGGCCGATGCGGGGCTCGCCCGGCACCTGGAGGACCTCGGGTACTCGAGCGTGTGGATCGGCGGCTCGCCGGCCGCCGACCTCGCGGTGGCGGAGGAACTGCTCGACGCCACAGCCTCGATCCGCATCGCCACCGGTGTGGTGAACATCTGGCGCAGCGACGGGTGGAAGGTCGCCGAGTCGTACGTCCGGGTCGCCGAGCGGTACGGCGACCGGTTCCTGCTCGGCATCGGCGCCGGCCATCCCGAGGTGGCGGGACCCGCCGCCGAGCGGCCGTACGAAGCGGTGTCACGCTACCTCGACGTGCTGGACCAGGCCGGGGTGCCGGCGGACCATCGCGTCCTCGCGGCGCTGGGACCCCGGATGCTGCGCCTCGCGGCGGAGCGGTCCCGCGGCGCGCATCCCTTCCTCGTTCCGCCGAGTCACACCCGCGACGCGCGAGCGCTGCTGGGCACCGGCCCGCTGCTCGTGCCGGAGCAGCGGGTGGTGCTCGAATCCGACCGCGACACGGCGCGAGCGCTCGCACGCGCGTCGCTCGAGCGGTACCTGCAGCTGACGAACTACCGCACCAGCCTGCTGCGGCAGGGCTTCCGGGAGGCGGACCTCGACCACGGCGGGAGCGACTGGCTGGTGGATGAGCTGGTGCCCTTCGGCACCCCGGAGGAGGTGGCCGGGCGGCTTGCCGACCATCTCGGAGCCGGAGCGGACGAGGTGGCTGTGCAGCTCATCCCCAGACCTGGCGAGCGCGATGCGGACGGCTTCGCGCGGCTGGCGGTCGCGCTGCAGATCGGAGCGGCGGAGTGACGCGCCGGCGGGTCGGCGACGCTGAGGTCGGCGGCATCGGGATGGGTGTGATGCCACTGTCCATCCCCGGACGCCCGGATCGCGACCGAGCCGTCGCCACGATCCACGCCGCACTCGACGCGGGGGTGACGCTGCTCGACACGGCTGACGCGTACACCACCTTCGAGGACGGGCCAGGGCACAACGAGACCCTGATCGCCGAGGCGCTCGCCGCGTATCCGGGCGACACGTCGCAGGTGATGGTGGCGACGAAGGGGGGTCTGGTGCTTCGGGCACCCGGTGAGGCCGACAAGGTGGGGACCCGGGAGCACCTCCAGCAGGCAGCCAGCGACTCACGACGACGCCTCGGGGTCGAGTCGATCGGCCTCTACCAGCTGCACTGGCCGGATCCGCAGGTGGACTACGCCGAGTCGCTCCGCGCGATCCGCGACCTGCTCGACGAGGGCGTCATCCGCCGGGCGGGGATCTCGAACGCGTCGGTGGCGCAGATCCAGCTCGCGCTCGAGGTGCTCGACGGGCGGCTCGCCTCGGTGCAGAACCGGTTCTCACCGGACTTTCCGGACTCGATCGGTGAGCTCGATCACTGCTCCCAGCACGGCATCGCCTTCCTGCCGTGGCGACCGCTCGGCGGGATCGGCAAGACGGAGGAGACGGCACGGCGGCATCCCGCGTTCGCGGAAGCGGCGGCGGAGCTCGGGGTGAGTCCGCAGCGACTCACCCTGGCGTGGATGCTCACCCTCGGCCCGACCGTGATCCCGATCCCTGGAGCGTCCCGTCCCGAGTCGATCCGCGACTCGGCCGCCGCCGCGGACCTCGAGCTGAGCGAGGACCTCGCGGAGCGGCTGCACGCCAGCCTCGCCGCCAGGTGACTATCGCGGCGAGGACGTGTCGCCGGCTGACCGGCGCGCGGCGAGGGCTCCCTCATAGAGCTCGCGCTTGCCGAACCCCGTGTGCTCGGCGACCTCCTCGGCAGCCGCCTTCATCCGCTCCCCCGATGCCACGAGCTCGAGCACCTGCGCGATGCCGTCGGCGAGGTCGCCGGTACGCGGGCGGGCGCCCTCGACGACGATGCAGATCTCACCGCGCGCACCGGCGGCGAACCGCGCAGCCAGCTCGGCGGCGGTCCCGCGGACGACCTCCTCGTGCAGCTTGGTCAACTCGCGGCAGACGACGACGCGGCGCTCAGCCCCGTACTCGGCGGCGAGGTCGGCCAGCGTCTCCCCCAGCCGGTGGGGCGACTCGAAGAACACCTGCGTGCGCGGCTCGCGCGCGAGATCGGCGAAGTGGGCCCGACGGGACTTGCGCGGCACGAAGCCCTCGAACGTGAACCGGTCGGTGGGCAGCCCCGACACGGCGAGCGCCGTGAGCACCGCGCTCGGCCCAGGCAGCACCGTGACCGGAACACCGGCCGCAGCGGCAGCGGACACCAGCGGGAACCCGGGGTCGCTGATCGCGGGCATTCCGGCGTCGGTGAGCACCAGCACGTCCTCGTCGCGGGCGAGCTCCACGATCTCGCCCGCCTTCGCGGTCTCGTTGTGCTCGTGCAGCGCGATCAACCGCGGCCGATTGTCGATGCCGAGTGCGCGCAGCAGATGCGAGGCGGTGCGGGTGTCCTCAGCGGCGATCACCCGGGCAGAGGTCAACGCCTCCACAAGCCGGCGGGATGCGTCGCCGAGGTTGCCGATCGGCGTGGCGGCGAGGATGATCACCCCCTCATCCTCTCAACACCGCGTCTGGACTGACCTGCGGGGTCTCGTCGTTACGATTGCCCGGTGAGCACCGGCCGCGACGTGGACAGCGCCGCTGCACCGGACTCGGTGCCGGAGGAGCCGGCCGGCGAGCGCACGGACGCGGTGCCTGCGCCACCGGTGCCGCGCGGCACCCGGCTTGACGACTGGTGGGCGCGGGTGCTCTCATCACCGGGCAGACGGGCGGCGTGGCGCTGGGGCGGTCCCGCGGCCGTCGCCCTTCTCGCCGCCGTGCTGCGACTGTGGAATCTGGCCCACCCGGGTGAGCTGGTCTTCGACGAGACCTACTACGTCAAGGACGCGTACACGCTGCTGAACCTCGGCTACGAGGGGGCTTGGCCGGAGGAGGCGAACGAGCGCTTCAACGCGGGCGACCCGGACGTGTATCTGACCGACCCGAGCTTCGTCGCGCATCCGCCGTTCGGCAAATGGCTGATCGCGCTCGGGCTGTCGGCTTTCGGCGCCGAGGACCCGTTCGGCTGGCGGGTGAGCACCGCGGTCGTCGGAGTGCTCACGGTGGTCCTCGTCATGGTGCTGGCCTCCGCCCTCTTCCGCTCCACCGTCCTCACGGTCATCGCCGGCGGACTGCTCGCGATCGACGGGAACGCCATCGTGATGAGCCGAGTGGCGCTCCTCGACGGATCGCTCGCGCTGCTGGCGCTGCTCGGCTTCGGTGCGGTGCTCCTCGACCGCCGGCATTCCGGTCGGCGGCTGGAGCTGTGGGCGCTGTCCCGGCGGAACGCGGGACTCGGCACCGACTGGGGTCCGGCGCTGTGGTGGCGGCCATGGCTGATCGTCGCCGGCGTGATGCTGGGACTCGCCGCAGGGGTGAAATGGAGCGGACTGTACTTCCTCGCATTCTTCGCCGTTTACACCGTGGTGGCGGACGCCCTCGCCCGTCGACGGCTGGGGATCCCGTTCTGGGCCACCGGCACGGTGCTCAAGCAGGCGCCCGTCACGTTCCTGCTCATGGTCCCGACCGCAGCCCTCGCATACCTCGCCACCTGGACCGGCTGGTTCGCGACCGACGGCGGCTACTACCGGCGGTGGGCTGAGGACACCGGCAACGCCTGGAGCGGCGCACTCGCCTGGGTGCCGCTCGACCTGCAGAACTGGTGGCACTACCAGACGTCCATGTACACGTACCACGTCGGTGAGAACCGCCCGCACGGCTACTCCGCCAGCCCGCTCACCTGGCTGCTCATGGTGCGTCCGACGAGCATGTACTACCGCAGCATCGACCAGGGCGACGACGGATGCGCGGCGGCCATGTGCGGTGAAGCGATCACCGGCATCGCGAACCCGCTCATCTGGTGGGGGTCGGTCGCCGCAGCCGGCTACCTGGCGTATCGGCTGGTCCGCTACCGCGACTGGCGGCACGGGCTCATCCTGGCCGGTGTCGCCGCGGGCTACCTGCCGTGGCTGCTGTACCTCAACCGCACGGTGTACCAGTTCTACTCGATCGCCTTCGAGCCCTATCTGATCCTGGCGCTGACCGCGGTGATCGGCATCATCCTCGGCTCACGGCACGATCCCGCGTGGCGGCGCCTCAGCGGCATCCGGCTCCTCGCCGTCTATCTCGGCTTCGTCGTTCTGGTGAGCGCGTTCTACTATCCGCTCTGGTCGGGGATGCAGGCGCCCTGGCCGTTCATCCAGCTCCACTACTGGCTCCCGACCTGGCGCTGACACGTCGCTCATCGAGCGGCGTCACTCTGTTACGACGGCGGCGATCGGTCGAGACGCGCGCGACTAGGTTGGAGGGATGGCTGATCGCGAATACGGCTTCCGCACGCGTGCGATCCACGCGGGCAACATCCCCGACGCAACCACCGGTGCGCGGGCGCTGCCCATCTACCAGTCGAGCGCATTCGTGTTCGACGACACCGCGGATGCAGCCGCCCGCTTCTCGCTGCAGAAGTACGGCAACATCTACAGCCGCCTGGAGAACCCCACGGTCGCGAGCTTCGAGGAGCGGATCGCGAGCCTCGAGGGCGGGCTCGGCGCCGTCGCGACGGCGAGCGGCCTGTCGGCGCAGTTCATCACCTTCGCCTCGCTCGCCGGCGCAGGCGACCACATCGTCGCGAGCGCCAACCTGTACGGCGGGTCCGTCACCCAGCTCGACGTGACGCTCCGCCGGTTCGGCGTCGAGACCACGTTCGTGCGCAGCTCCGACCCGGCCGACTACGCCGCGGTCATCACCGACAAGACGAAGCTGCTCTTCGCGGAGACGGTCGCGAACCCGTCCGGCGAGATCGCCGATCTCGAGGGGCTCGCGGGCGTCGCGCACGCCGCCGGAATCCCGCTCATCGTCGACTCCACGATCCCCACCCCCTACCTGAACCGGCCGATCGAGTGGGGCGCCGACGTGGTCATCCACTCGGCGACCAAGTTCCTCGGCGGGCACGGCACCACCCTCGGCGGTGTGGTGGTCGAGTCGGGCCGCTTCCACTGGGCGACCGACCGGTTCCCCCTGTTCGACACGGCGGTGCCGTCATACGGCGGGCTGAACTGGCACGGCAACTTCGGCGAGTACGCGTTCCTCACCCGCCTCCGCGCCGAGCAGCTGCGCGACATCGGCCCGTCCCTTCCCGCGCACTCGGCGTTCCTGCTGGCGCAAGGTGTCGAGACCCTGCCGTTCCGGATCCAGGCGCACGTCGACAACGCCCGCATCGTGGCCGAGTGGCTGCGGGATGATCCGCGGATCGAGTACGTCAACTGGGCGGGGCTCGAGGAGCACCCGCACCACGAGCGCGCGAAGAAGTACCTGCCGAAGGGGCCCGGCTCCGTGTTCGCGTTCGGCGTCAAGGGCGGACGCGAGGTGGGGCAGAAGCTCATCGAGTCGGTGGAGCTCGCCAGCCACGTCGCCAACATCGGCGACGCCAAGACCCTCGTCATCCACCCGGCGTCGACGACCCACGCGCAGCTGACCGAACAGCAGCTGGTCGACGCCGGCGTCGGCGCTGGGCTCGTGCGGCTCAGCGTCGGCATCGAGGACCCCGACGACATCATCTACGATCTCGATCAGGCGCTGAACCGCGCACTGGAGGCGACATCATGACCACGGTCACCGAACCCGCTGTTTCGAACGACAACGACACCGTCACCACCCAGTTGGCGAACGGCCTGACCTGCGAGCTGCCGGCGAGCTCCCCGCTCGCGAAGCTCCTGCGGTCGCAGCGCACATGGGTGGGACCGAGCGCCAAGGAGCGTCTCGCGATCCTGCGGAAGGCGAAGTCCGTGGCGATCGTCGGCGCCTCGCCGAACCCCGCCCGGTCCAGCTACTTCGTGGGCACATACCTTCAGCAGTCGAGCGACTACAAGCTCTACTTCGTGAACCCGAACGCCGACACCATCCTCGGGGAGAAGGCGTACCCGGACCTTCAGTCGCTACCAGAGGTGCCCGACATCGTCGACGTGTTCCGCAAGGCGAGCGACATCCCCTCAGTGATCGACGACGTGCTCGCGGTCGGGGCGAAGACGGTGTGGGTGCAGCTGGGCATCTGGAACGAGGAGGCCGCCTACTACGGCGAGAGCAAGGGCCTCACCGTGGTCATGGACCGCTGCATCAAGGTGGAGCACGCCCGCTTCCACGGCGGACTGCACCTGCTCGGCTTCGACACGGGGGTCATCACCTCCCACAAGACCGTCCGCTGACGCGGCTTCCCGTGGAGCGCTTCCCGGAGCTCGAGCCGTTCGCGACGGGCTGGATGGACACCGGCGACGGCCACCGCGTGTACTGGGAGACGAGTGGCAACCCGGCGGGCACGCCGGTGCTCGTGCTGCACGGCGGCCCCGGATCGGGATCCACGCCGGGCGGCCGGCGGAACTGGGACCCCGCGCGGTACATGATCGTGCAGTTCGACCAGCGCAACTGCGGCAGGAGCACCCCGAGCGCGAGTGACCCGACCGTGAGCGTCGAGACCAACACGACGTGGCACCTGATCCGGGACATCGAGCAGCTGCGGACGCAGCTCGACGTGGACCGCTGGGTTCTGTGGGGCGGCTCATGGGGCTGCACGCTGGCGCTGGCCTACGCGGAGCGTCATCCGGAACGGGTGCGGGGGATGATCCTCGTCTCCGTCACCATGACCCGGCGGAATGACGTGCACTGGCTCACGCACGAGATCGGCCGGTATCTGCCCGAGGAGTGGCGCCGCTTCCGCGGCGGAGTTCCGGAGGCGGAGCGGGACGGCGACCTCGTCGCGGCGTACAACCGCCTGCTGAACGAGTCGGACGATCCCCACGTGCAGGCGCGTGCCGCGAGGGACTGGTGCGCGTGGGAGGACGCGGCGGTCTCGCTGGAACCAGGCTGGGCGCCGCACCCCCGCTACCAGGAGCCGGATTTCCGCATGCAGTTCGCACGCATCGTGACGCATTACTTCTCGCACGGGGCGTGGCTGGAGGAGGGCCAGCTGCTGCGCGACGCCGGCCGGCTCGCCGGCATCCCTGGCGTCCTCATCCACGGCCGCCTCGATCTCGGCGGCCCGGTCGACGTGCCGTGGCTGCTGGCACAGGCGTGGCCGGACGCGCGACTCGAAGTGGTTTCCGAGGCCGGCCACGCCGGCAGCGCCCGCACGACCGAGCTGATCCTCAAGGCCGCCGCAGAGTTCGCCGACGCCCCCTGAGCCGGCGGATCCTGCCGGATATCACTTCGAAGTCCCCCGAAATGGGGACACCTCCCGGCACGATCTCGCTGGGCAGCGCCTCCCGCGCCCGATAGAGTTCGAGCGGACTTCCCGACGATCAACCCGAATGATCGAGTCCAATCGAAGGACAGCCATGCCCAAGACTGCCCCCCTGCCCGCGCGTGCCCGGCGCCGACAATGGGGCGCTGAAAAGCGCCTCCAGCCGCTTCCCTCGGTGCACGAACGACCGAGCGACCGGAAGATCATCCTCGGTCGCCTCGCCATCGTCGCGACCATCATCTTCTGGCTGACCTACGTCATCTACACGGTCGTCCGCCAGTTCCTGAATTACGGCACGGAGAGCTTCCGGTTCACCACCGAGGCCATCTCGTACCTCGTCGTGGTGACGTTCCTGACCTTCTCGGCGCTCATGTATCTGGTGGCGCGGCAGGGCGCCCTGCAGCGCTTCCAGGCGCACGTCCGTGTACCGCGCGCGGAGCTCGACCGGCACTTCGGCCGCAGCGACCGCTCCATGACGGTGCTCGTGCCGTCCTACAGCGAGGAACCCGACGTGGTTCGCGCCACGCTGTGGTCCGCCGCCCTGCAGGAGTACCCGTCCCTCCGGGTGGTCCTGCTGCTGGACGACCCACCGAACCCGACCCACCCGGCGGTACTGAGCCGTCTGAACGAGTCGCGTGCAATCACCGCGACCATCCAAGAGGCGCTATCCGAGCCGGCAGAGCGGTTCAGCCGTGCGCTGGTCCGCCTGGAGCTCGTGCCCGATGAGACCCCCGTGCATGAGACCGAGGTCAGGAACCTCGCCGCGGACTTCGCATGGGCGGCGAACTGGCTGAACGCCATGGCCGACAGTGAGCGCATCAATGACCACGTCGACCACTTCTTCGCCGAGCAGGTCCTGCGCGGGCTGGCGGCCGACCTGTCCCGCACCGGTCTGGCGCTCACGGCGGCACTGGATGAACGACTCGGACCACGGCGGTCACGCATCAACGAACTGGCGCGGCGCCTCGCCTGGACGTTCTCGGCAGAACTCAGCACCTTCGAGCGCAAGCGCTACGCGTCCCTCTCCCACGAGGCCAACAAGGCCATGAACCTCAACGCCTATATCGGGCTCATGGGAGCCCGCTACCGGCACGAGGCGTCCTCGGACGGCCTCATCCTGCGCCCCGTCGTGCCCGGAGAGTCTGCCGACTTCGAAGTGCCGGACAGCGACTACGTGCTCACCCTGGATGCCGACTCGCTGCTCCTGCGCGAATACTGCCTGCGTCTGGTCTACTTCCTCGAGCAGCCGGAGAACACACGAGTGGCAGTGACCCAGACGCCGTACTCATCGTTTCGCGGCGCCCGGAGCCGGATCGAGCGACTGGCCGGGGCGACGACCGACCTGCAGCACATCCTCCATCAGGGCAAGTCGCACTACAACGCCACGTTCTGGGTGGGGGCCAACGCCGTGATCCGCAAGACGGCCCTCGAGGACATCAAGCACGAGGAGATGGTCGGCGGCTTCCCCGTGCGCCGGTACGTGCAGGACCGGACCGTCATCGAAGACACCGAGTCGAGCGTGGACCTAGCGGTCCACGGCTGGACACTCGTGAACTACCCGGAGCGCCTGAGCTATAGCGCGACGCCCCCCGACTTCGGGTCGCTGGTGGTGCAGCGTCGACGCTGGGCGAACGGCGGGCTGCTCATCCTGCCGAAGCTGTGGCGTCAGGTGCGTGACCGGCGAAGGAACGGGCAGCCGGTCGGCTGGATCGAGTTCGCGATGCGCCTGAACTACATGGCCTCGATCACCTGGGCCAGCCTCGGGCTGCTCTTCCTGCTGGCGTACCCCTACGACAGCCGGCTGCTGAGCCCCGTGGTGCTGCTCGCGGCGCTCCCCTACTTCCTCTGCATGGCGAGCGACCTGAAGTACTCCGGGTACAAGCGATCGGACGTGTTCCGGATCTACGGCTTCAACCTGATCCTGCTGCCGGTGAACCTCGCCGGCGTCATCAAGTCCGTCGAGCAGGCGATCACCAGCAAGAAGATCCCGTTCGCACGCACCCCCAAGGTCCGGAACCGGACCGCGGCGCCACTGCTGTACGTGCTGGCTCCGTACGCCATCGTCGCGTTCTCCGCGTTCACGCTGTGGCGGGACATCCAGGCGGAGAACTGGGGCAACGCCGCTTTCGCCGCGTTCAACGCTTTGCTGGCGCTCAGCGCGATCCTGGCGTACATCGGCGTGGGCGCGAGCATCGTCGACATCTGGCTGGGTGCCACGAAGTGGCTGTACGTCCCCGTGAAGCCGGCCAAGAGCGGCTCCGACGAGCAACAGGCCATCCCCGCGACACCCGAACTCGACTGGCGGACCGTGCTCATTCAGGGCGACGTCGACGGCACCTTCGTCCGCCAGGACTCCCGCGCCCGCCTCACGCAGAAAGCAAGCTGATGTCGATCCTCATTCGTGATGGGCGGCGGCTGTCGCCCCTGCGCGCCGCCCTTGCCCTTCTCCTCGTCGGCGCTCTCGCCGCCGGCGGGTTCCTCGCGCACCAGACCTGGAGCAGCGAGCGCGCCGTCGCTTCGACCAAGCCATGGTTCGCCGGCTACGTCGACGTGACCGCGACACCCGCGTTCGCCTTCGAGCAGCCGCAGACCGACGCCGGCCGCGATGTCGTGCTGTCCTTCATCGTCTCGGATGGCGAGTGCCGTCCGACGTGGGGCGGCTACTTCTCCATGGATGAGGCCGCGGCGAAGCTCGACCTCGACCGCCGCATCGCACGGCTGAAGCAGCAGGAGGGTGAGATCGCGATCTCGTTCGGCGGACTCAACAACGACGAACTGGCGACCACCTGCTCGGACGAGAACGCGCTCGCACGCGCCTACTCCGACGTGTTGGCCCGGTACGGAGTGACGACGATCGACTTCGATGTCGAGGCCGACGACCTGGCCGACACGGCGGCCGGCGAGCGGCGCGCGAAGGTGATCGCGGAACTGCAGCGGGAGCGCCGGGACTCCGACGGGGACCTCGCCGTATGGCTCACCCTGCCTGCGGCCACCTTCGGACTCACGGAGGAGGGCACCACCGCGGTCGCGCAGATGCTCGACGCCGGCGTCGACCTCGCGGGCGTCAACATCATGACCATGAACTTCGGCGACAGCAGGGAGAAGCGCGAGACGATGGGAGAGGCGGCGGTCCGGTCGCTGCAGGCAACCCATCGCCAGCTGACCGCGCTCTACCAGCTCGCGGATCAGGAGCTCTCCGCACAGACGCTCTGGCGCAAGCTGGGCGCCACCCCGATGATCGGCCAGAACGACATCCCGACCGAGGCGCTGAGTCTCGACGACGCGACCGAGCTCAACGAGTTCGCGACGGGACAGGGAATCGGCCGCATGTCGATGTGGTCGCTGAACCGCGATGCGGAGTGCGGCCCGAACTACGTGGACGTCACCCGCGTGTCGGATGCCTGCAGCGGCGTGCCGCAGGACGGCGAGAGCTTCGCCGACACCCTGGCGAACGGATTCGACGGGCGCCTGGCGCTGGCCGCCGGTCATGTCACGAAGCAGGAGCCGCGGGATCCCGCTGACTTCGTCGACGACCCGGAGACGAGCCCGTACCCGATCTGGTCGGAGGACGCCTCCTACCTCAAGGGCACGAAGATCGTCTGGCACCGGAATGTCTACGAGGCGAAGTGGTGGACCAGCGGCGAGCTCCCCGACAGCCCTGTGCTGAACGAGTGGGAGACGCCCTGGACCCTGATCGGCCCGGTGCTCGAGAACGAGCGGCCCGTGCCGGTGCCGACGCTTCCGCCCGGCACCTACCCGGACTGGGACGGTCTCGACACCTACGACAAGGGTGACCGGGTGCTGTTCGAGGGCTCGCCGTACCAGGCGAAGTGGTGGAACCAGGGCGAGAGCCCCGAGGCATCCCATTCCGACCCTGACGGCTCGCCGTGGACGGCGCTCGACATCGAAGACGTGCAGGAGGAGCTGGAAGCAGCCACCGACGCGGCGGGGTGACCCGAACCGCGCCGGACACGTCCTAGCGGATGCCGTCCGGCGCGGAGAGCGCAGTCTCCAACTCGGCGGGGTCGGTGATGGGCAGGCGGCAGACGAAGTCGCGGCAGAGGTAGGCGGCTGCGGCGCCGTTCCGGAGCGTGCGCCCCTCGAACAGCTCGAAGCCGGCGGCCGCGAAGGCGTTCGCCTGTGCCTCGTCGACCACGGCGAGCACGCCGTGGCGCCACCCCGTGGCGACCCTCGCGAGCTCCGAGCCCGCGGGGGCGACCACGACCAGCTGCTCCGGCTCGCGCTGCATCGCGGTCAGCACGCCCAGGGCTGAACCGAAGGACGCTGCGGCAGCCACCGGGGCCTCCCCCAGCATCGACAGGGCTCGGGCCGCGGCCTCGCGGTAGCGGGCCTCGGCGGTCAGCGCGTGGAGCCGCACGAGCGCCCCCGCGGTCGAGCTGAGACCGCTGGGGTACGCGCCCTCACTGGGGTCCACCGCGAGTCCGAGGCCATGGGCGGTGAGCACCGGATCTCCGCCGCCCGGAACGCCGATCGGATGCCCCGCCTCGAGCACGGCGTCGAGGAGCGAGCGCGCGATCGACGCGTAGCGCACCTCGCCGGTCGCCGTCGCGAGGCGCAGGAGTGCTCCGGTGAACATGCCGTAGTCCTCGAGCGTCGCGGATGCGGTCGACGGCCGCCCATCCGAGGTTGCGCGCAGCAGCCGGCCGTCGAGCAGGTGCTCGTGCAGCAGATAGTCGGCGGCCGCGCGCGCTGCCTCGATCCAGTCTTCGCGGGCGAGCAGCTGCCCCGCATCGGCGAGTGCCTCGATCGCGAGTCCGTTCCATCCGGTGAGCACCTTGTCGTCGAGCGGCGGCGGCTCATGCCGTCGACGGTCCGCTTCAGGCAGGAGGTAGTAGCCGCCCTCGACCCGCTTGCCGTCGATCGTGCTCTCGCTGTCCTGGCCGGACGCGAACGCACCGCTCGGCAGCCGCAGGACACTGGTGAGGAAGGACGCGATCCCGGCCGCGATGTCGGCCGAGCCGGCTCGGGCGTAGGCACGCAGCAGCAGCGCGTTGTCGTAGAGCATCCGCTCGTAGTGGGGCTCGGACCAGTCCCGGTGGACCGCATAGCGGAAGAAGCCGCCCTCCACCGGGTCGCGCAGCTCGGACCCGGCCATGGCGTCGAGCGTGCGGCGGGCCAGGGCGCCGGCCTCGGCGTTGCCGTCGTCGGCCAGGTCGAGCAGGAACAGCAGCACGCCGGCCATCGGGAACTTCGGCTCGGTGCCGAAGCCGCCGTACCGCTGGTCTTCGTGCTGGGCGAGGGCGGTCACCGCGGCGTCCAGTGCAGCACGTTCGGGCAGCGGCCGGCCGGGCGCGAGGTCACGCGCCGCGATCGCCTGCGCGATCGCGGCACCGTTCTGCTCCACCTGCTCACGCCGGTTGCGCCAGGCGTCGAGCACCGCACCCAGCACCTGCGAGAAGGAACCGCGACCCTGGATCGGCACGGGCGGGAAGTAGGTGCCGGCGAAGAACGTGCGGCCCTGCGGCGTCGCGAACACGGTGAGCGGCCAGCCGAGATTCTGCGTGAACGCGCCGGCCGCCGCCATGTAGCTGGAGTCGACGTCGGGATGTTCCTCCCGGTCCACCTTGATGCTCACGAAATCGGCGTTCAGGAGATCGGCGATGGCGGGATCGCTGAACGACTCCCTCGCCATGACGTGGCACCAGTGGCAGGTCGCGTAGCCGATGGAGATCATCACGGGCACGTCGCGTCGCGCCGCCTCCTCGAACGGCTCGCTCCCCCACGGCCACCAGTCGACCGGGTTGTCGGCGTGGGATCGGAGGTAGGGGCTGACGGCGCCCGCGAGGCGGTTGCTCATACGATCCATCGTGCATCGCGAGGCTGTGCGACGCCCGCGGGCGGGTCCCTGCGGACCGGTCACCCCAACCGCGGGAGAACCGCGGGCAGCGCCGCCTCGAGAAGCCGGGACCAGGTGGCCCAGTCGTGCGCGCCTGGCACCACCTCAAGGTGGGACGTGATCCCCGGTGTTCCGGCGGCGCGGTCGGCGAGTCTGGCGATCTCCGCCTGCGGCGCCCGTGCCTCCGGGTCACCGCTCGGCTCCTCATCGGCACCCACACCGAGGAACAGGTGCACGGGAGAATCCCGCCGCACCGCCGACAGGGCCGCCGGATATCCCTGTTCGAGGTACCGCCGCTCGTCGAAGAGCGAAGACCCGACACCGAACGCGCCGCGCGACCGGGCGGTGGAATCCCTCGGCGGCAGCGGATCGTAGACGGCGGGGCTCAGGGCGATCGCGGCCGAGAACAGCTCCTGGTGGGCGAGCGCCAGCGTGAGCGCGCCTGCCCCGCCCATCGAGTACCCGCAGAGCGCCCGGCCCTCCCGGCGCGGCATGGTCGGCAGTTCCGCGTCGACGTGCGGCACGAGTTCCCGCACGAATGCCGTTGCGATCGCCGACCCCGGCTCGTGCACGTCGCTCCCCTCGAACGCCGAGTCGGCCCAGTAGCCGCCGCGGGAGCTCCACGGCGCGTCGGGCGCGACTGCCAGGAACGGCTGCACGACGTCGGCGCGGATCAGCCCGTCGAAGAGATCGAAGGCGTCGCGCCACGCTTCGGCGGAGTCGCCGCGGCCGTGCAGCAGGAAGATCACCGGGTGCTGCGCATGATCGTCGGCCGCCGGCGGCAGATACGCCAGGTACTCCATCGCCGAGGGCAGCACCGAGCTCTCGACCCGCCCGCCCGTGACGGTCATCGAGGGGGCAGCGAACCGGCGCGGTCGAGGATGGCGGTCGCTCGCGGGAGCATGGCGCGGTCGACCATCTCGCCGCTGGGCAGGGTGGCGACGCCGCCCCCGTGGAGCGCGTCGACCACCTGCCGCGCCCACGACACCTCCGCCTCGCTCGGCGCGAAGGCCTGGCGGATCACGTCCAGCTGCGACGGGTGCACGGCCACCCTGCCGACGAAGCCGGCCGCCCTTCCTCGCTCGGTGTCGGCGGCGAGCCCCTCCAGGTCGCGGATGCGCGGGTACACCGACAGCATGGGTGCCGGCAGCCCAGCGGCGCGGGCTCCGAACAGCACCCGCATCCGCGCGTATTCGAGCACCGCCTCGCTGGTGGAGCCGAGCTCGCTCTGCAGGTCGGCCTCGCCCATCGCCACCCGGGTCAGCCCGGGGGCGTCCGCGATCTCGCCGATGTGCTCCACCCCGCGCGCCGACTCGATCAACGCCGTGACGGCCAACGGCCGCTCGCCCGGCGGGTTGACGGCGGCCACCTCGGCACTGGACTCCACCTTCGGCAGGCGGATCTCGACCGCCACCCCCGTCGCACGCAGCGCCGCGATCTCATGCGCGGCGTTCGGATTCACTCGCACCTGCAGCACCGGCCCATCGGTCGCCTTCCGCCGTCCGAGCCAACCCACCACCGCGGAGAGTGCGCCCGACTTGTCTGCGGCGGGCACGGCGTCCTCCAGATCCAGGATGACGAGGTCGGCGCCGGTGCCGACCGCCTTGTCGAAGCGGTCTGGCCGGTTTCCCGGGACGTAGAGGCCGGTGATCGGGATCACAGCACACCCTTCTGCCGCAGTTCGGCGATGCGGTCCTCGTCGAGCCCCAGGCCGGTGAACACCTCGATCGTGTCGGCGCCGTGGGGGCGCCCTGCCCAGCGGACGGTCCCGGGCGTCTCCGAGAGCCGGAACAGCACATTCTGCATCTTCACCGGGCCGAGCTCGTCGTCCTGCACCTCGAGCACCGTGCCGAGCGCCTGGTACTGCGGATCCTCCAGCACACCGCGCACGTCGTAAACCGGCCCGACGGCGGCCTCGGCGCGTTCGAACGCATCCAGCACATCAGGCAGGGTCCGCTCCCCGATCCACGCGGCCACTGCGGCATCGAGCTCGTCGGCGTGCTGTGCACGCGTGTGCCCGCTCGCGAACCATGGCTGCCCGACCAGGTCGGGTCGGCCGACGAGCCGCAGCACCCGCTCGGCGATGGACTGCGAACTGGTGCTCACGGCGACCCAGCTTCCGTCAGCGGTGCGGTAGACGTTCCGCGGGGCGTTGTTGACGGACCGGTTGCCGACGCGCTGCTGCACGATGCCGAGCTGGTCGTAGGCGGTGATCTGCCCGCCGAGCAGCATGAGGATCGGCTCGAGAATCGCCATGTCGACGACCTGTCCCACGCCGGTCCGCTCGGCGTTCCGCAGCGCGGTCAGCACCGCGAAGCTGGTGGCGAGCGCGGCGATGCCGTCCGCCAGTCCGAACGGCGGCAGCGTCGGCGGCCCATCGGGCTCGCCGGTGAGCGCCGCGAATCCGCTCATCGCCTCGGCGAGGGACCCGAACCCGGGGCGCGACGCGTACGGGCCGATCTGACCGAAGGCGGTCACCCGGGCGATCACCAGCCGCGGATTGGCCTCCAGCAGCCGGTTCGGGCCGACGCCCCACCGCTCCAGCGTCCCCGGGCGGAAGTTCTCGATGAGCACGTCATGCTCGGCCGCGAGGCGCAGCAGCAGGTCAGCCCCCTCCGGTGCGCTGAGGTTCAGCGTCGCGGTGCGCTTGTTGCGTCCCAGCGTCTTCCACCAGAGGTTCACCCCGTCCTTGGCAGGTCCGTGCCCGCGGGCGGCGTCCGGCTTCGCCGGGTGCTCGATCTTCAGCACCTCTGCCCCGAAGTCGCCGAGGAAGGTGGCGGCCAGCGGTCCGGCGAAGAGGGTGGAGAGGTCGATCACCCGAACACCGTCGAGCGGGGAGGTCATGACGCACCCCCGTTGCCGGCGGCCGAACCGGCCGGCACGAGGTCCCAGGCGAGCCGGAACCCGATGCTCGTCGACCGCTCCAGGCCGAGGCCGGCGAGCAGCAGCTTCGCCGTGGACTCGGGCGGGCGGGGTCCGCCGTCGAAGTACCAGTCGGATCCCTCTGCCCGGTAGTCGCTCCCCCCTTTCAGCATCACGAAGCGGGTGATGCCGTCGCTGTGCTCGCTCTCGGTCCAGTTCCACACCAGCGGGCTCCGCCGCTCGAAGCCGGGATGCGCGGCGGCGAGCTGCCACTCGTGCTCGGTGGGCAGCCGCGCCCCCGCCCAGCGGGCGTACGCCCGTGCGTCCGCGAGGCCGACCAGGGTCACCGGCTCCTCCGCCGAACCGGCCACGAACCGCTCGGCGTGAGCCGGCCGGGAGCGGGTCTGCCGGAGGAACTCGCCGAACTCCTCGGCCGACACCTCCCGCGCGGCGACGGCGACCCTGCCCAGCCGAACGCGGATGCGCTCCGACCTGGCGTCGTGCAGCCGCGGCGGGAGCGGCTTCCACTCCTCCACGTAGGGGGCGCCGTCGTACATGCCGGTCTCCCGGCGCCGGTATCGCACCTCCAGCTCGCGCTCGCCCGCCTCGACGATCACCGTGTCCGCGGGAGGCAGGTTCACCGGGGCGCTGCCGGGCGGAACGCGCACTGCCGGCCGCTCCGGGAACGCGGAGTCCGTCGCCTGCGGGGCCACGGCGGCGCTCCCGAGCAATCCGGCCAGCCACTCGGGCTCCGGTCCCCGCACCGCCAGCACGCCCGTGAGGCCGCGGGCGGGCACGCGGATCCGCCCGTCCCGCACGGGAACGCCGTCGCCGAGGTCGAGCAGCTGCGCGGGCGGCCGCTCGAGCACCGGACCCGCATACTCCTCGGTCCCGCGGTTGATCACGGTCCACAGCGTGAGTTCCGCCGTCTCGAATCGGGAGACGAAGACGCCGGCGCGGATTGCCTCCGGGACGGCGTCCGACAGCGGCGTCCAGGTTCCGGCCGTCAGCACGTCGGCGAGCGGCCGCTGCATCCGCAGCATCCGGCGGAGGGTCGCCTTGTCGCGCTCGTTCCATCCGACCCAGACGCCGAATACCGTGTCCCACACGAGGATCCCGGCGCCGTTCATCCAGCTCGACTGCAGCTCGTCGCTGTGGTCGCGGTTCCAGCGCCGGGTGGCATGCAGCATGTGCCGTTGCTCGTACCACTTCGCGCGGAGCACCCCCGGCACCTCGGAGTCGGCGAACCACTGCGCCCAGCTGAGGTGATGGTCTTCGATCCGCTGCAGCGACACCCGAGACTCGCCCTCCAGCACCTGGGGCGGGTCGGCGTTCTGCAGTGCGGCGATCAGCTCGGGGTTGCCCTCCTTGAGCGTGTCGAGGAACACACCGTCGGTGCGCAGCTCCGAGACCAAGAGGGCAAGTTCGGCAGGGTCGTCGGAAGGCGGACGCCGGGTGCCGGTGTCCCACGGGTTGTAGTCCACGAACACGCGGATGCCGCGGGTCTGGAAGCCGGCGATCAGGTCGGCGAGACCGGGCACCTGACGGTAGAAGTCGTACTGGTTGCGGTCGTCGATGCCGATGATCGGGTAGGCGTGCCAGAGCACCACCCCGTCGAAGCCGCCATGATCTTCGGTCGTCTCGAGGAACTCGTCCAGGGTGAAGCGCTGCGCCTCGAAATCGAACAGGCGCTCGTCCCACAGCCACACCAGGGCGACGGAGAAGCACGACCGCGCCCACCGTGCGAACTCGGCCTCGTACGCGGCACCCGAGTAGCGGAGCCGCTCCCGGGCGTCGGAGCGCCACCGCTCGAGAGCCGCCCGCCAGCCCGGCCACTCCGCCGGGTCGTCGGGGGCGGCGAAGATTTTGGCGATGTCGCCGACCTCCGGGTCGAGCCGTCCGTCTGCGGGCAGGGCGGTGGGCCGGTCGATGGGTCTCGGCACCAGCGGGTCGAACTGGTTGGTGCTCGCCTCGTCAGGATCGTGCATCGTCGTCTCTCTCCCCGGCCAGCGCGGCGGTGCGCCTGGCCAGCTCGTCGAATCCGATGCCGTCGAAGCCCGGCACACTCGACGACAGCCGGTTCTTCAGTGGGGTGATCCACGCCGCCGGCAGCCCGGCCGTCCCGGTCAGCGCACCCGAGATCGACCCGAGCGTGGCGCCGTTCGAGTCGGTGTCCCAGCCGCCGGCGACGCCGGTCGAGATGGCGGTTCCGAATTCCCCCCGCGATGCGGCGAGCGCGTACGCGACGAGCGCCGCGTTGTTCAGCACGTGCACCCAGTGGAGTCCGCCGTAACGGCGGTAGAGGCGGTCGAGTGCGTCGTCCAGCGGAGCGCCGGATGCGCCGAGCTCCCGGCCGAACCGGACCGCGTCGGCATAGCGACTCTGAACCGGCACGACCGCAAGCCCCGCGTCGAGCACGGCGTCGACATCATCCGCCACCACCGCTGCGGCACACGCGGCTGCGGCGAACATGGCGCCATAGACGCCGCTGCGCACGTGGCTGAGCCGGGCGTCGACCCAGGCGACCTTCGCGGCGGCGACCGGGTCGCCGGGGTGCACCCAGCCGTACAGGTCGGTGCGGATCTGCGCGCCGATCCACTCCCGGAACGGATTCTGCACGAGCGCCGCCTCGTCGGGTTCGTGCCCGTTCAGCAGGTTGCGGTACACGATCCGCTCCGCGGTGAACACCCGGCCGCCTGGCAGCAGATTCAGCCACGCCTGGGCGACGTCGTCGGTGGTGAAGCCGCGACCTCGCTGCTCGACCAGGCCGAGGGCGAGCAGCGGGAAGTTGAGGTCGTCATCCTCGGGCATGCCGTCGATGTTCTCGAGCAGGCTGGTCGGGCGGCTTCGCCGGTTCCACGGCCAGGCCGTCGCGATTCGGGCCGGGAGCCCTCGCTCGGTGAAGTAGGTGCGGATGGGCCAGTTGCCGGTGGCTTCGGCGATCGCGCGGATGCCGTCCCGGTGGATCTTCTCGACCGGCTTGCCGAGCAGGCAGCCGGCGGCCCGTCCCAGCCAGGCGGCGTGGATGCGGTCGGCGATGCCGTCGCCTGCGGGGGGCAGCGCTGGGATCGGCCCGCCCGATGCGAGGATGCCGCCGAGGTCGCTCGGCTCACGGCCGGTCAGGTCGGCCGGCGGGCCGATCGCGTCAAGCTCGGCCAGCAGCTCCCGGGCGAGTGTCCGGAGCTGCTCCGGGGCCGGCTCCGGGCTCGCCCCGCTTGCCCGCGGCTCCGGATCCCCGCCTCCGTCGATCCAGCGCTGCCGGTGTCCGGACACGTCGGAGCCCTCCTGCTCCGCGGCGGCGATCGCGTGTCCGACCAGGTCCTCCGGCTGGCTCCAGCTGAGGCGCAGCATCAGGCGCGGCGCGCGGCCGGCCCGGCCGCGGACTCGGTGCCCACGAGGGTCTCGAATGCGGCGGCGCGGGACCGGGCGCGCGCGTCGTCGTTCGCCCAGATCTCCCGGGCGATGCCCGCCATGATCCCGGCCGGCTCGGCGAAGTCCATCCGGCTGGCGGTGGAGACCTGCTCCACCCACTCCGGCGGCACCGCCGCGGAGCCGCCGAGCGCGCCGCAGATCGCGCCGGCCATCGTGGCGATCGAGTCGGAGTCGCGCCCGTAGTTCACCGCACCGAGCACCGCCTCGCGGTAGTCGCCGCCCGCGACGCGGACCATGCCGAGCGCGATGGGGAGTTCCTCGATGGACTTGGTCCGGTTCGGCAGCCGAGCGTCCATGGCGGGCTTGCGGTACTCCGGCCCGACGGTGTCGAACGGCTCGACCGCCGACCTCAGGTCAGCCAGGGAGGTGCGCCAGTCGGTCAGGTCCGACGCCGCCGTGGTGACCGCCGCGATCGCCTCCTTCGTCCCATCGTTCGCGAGCCGCAGGCTCACGTCGATCACGGTGTCCACGGTGGCACCTGGCCGCATGGCCTCCGCCACGGCGGCGGCGAAGACGCCGGCCGCCTCCCGGCCATAGCTCGACTGGTGGGCGCCGGCGACGTCGATCGCTTCGGCGTAGGCGGTGTCCGGCGAGCCGGCGTTCGCGATGCCGATGGGTGCGACGTACATGGTCGCCCCGCAGTTCACGATGTTGCCGACTCCCGCCTCTCGCGGATCGACGTGCCCGTAGTGCAGCCGCGCCACCAGCCACTTCTCCGCCAGGAAGATGCGGTGCAGCAGCAGCCCCTCGGACTCGTACTCGGGGATCCAGCGCTTCTCTCCGATGAGCAGCGGCACCAGGTGGTCGGCCACCGAGAACGCCGTGAGGTGGTCCCGCACGGTGGCGTACACGTCGACCAGTGCTCGTGTCATGAGGGTGTCATCGGTGACATGCCCGTCGCCCTTGTGGTACGGCGCGATGGGGCGCGCGTTCCGCCAGTCGGCATTGAACGGCGCGACCACCCCCTCGATGAACCCGCCGTAGCGGTCTTGGATGACCTCCGGGGTGTTGCCCTCGGCGGCGCCGCCAAGGGCGTCGCCGACGGCTGCCCCGGCGATCACGCCGTAGGCCTTGTCCTGCAGCAGGTCCATCGGGAGTGCCTTTCTGAGCCGTGGAGGAGCACGTCGCGTGCCGGGAGCGGGGCCCGCCGGAGATCCGGCGGGCCCCCTCCGGATCAGCTGGAGTAGCCCTCCTGCAGCTGCGACTGCAGCTCATCGATGCTGATCTCGTCCGCGAAGTACTGCTGCAGCGCCGGTGTCGCCACCTGGTCGCGCCACTGCACGTAGCCGCTCGCGGACTGGAACGGCGCGACGGTGAGCGCCTCGGCGGTCTGCAGGATCACGTCCCAGCCGTTCTCACCACCGGTCTCGGTCGCAACCACCTCACGCGCCTCAGCGGAGGCCGGAATGAGCCAGTCGCCCTGTGCCAGCGCCGCCTGGTTCTCTGCGTTCATGAAGTAGTTGATGAACTCACCGGCCGCCTCGGCGTTGTCGCTCTCCGCCGGCACCGACAGGGTCTGGGGGTTCGCGGCCTGCGCGATGCCCTCGCTCCCCTCGAGTGGCGGCAGCACGACCCAGTTGAAGTCCTCCGGCGCCGACTCGCTGATCTGCTGCGCGTAGAAGTTGCCGCCGAAGAACATCGCGGAGGTGCCGCCGAAGAAGCCGGGCAGCGCATCCGTTCCGCTCTGCGTCAGGCTCACGGGATCGATCGACTGGTCCTCGTAGGCCATCGAGTGGATGCGGCGGGGAACCTCGAGCTCCGCGTCGCCCACGTTGATGGTGGCCTCCTCACCCTCGCCTTCGAAGAACGTGCCGCCGAAGTTCAGCGCCATGTTCATCACGGTGGCGGTCGGTGAGCGGAGGCCCCAGGCGACACCGTAGGTGTCGTCACCCGTCGTGGCACGCGCGATCTCCGCGAACTCGTCCCAGGTCATCGTCTCGCCGGTCGGCACGGCGACGCCGGCATCCTCCAGCGCGTCAGCGTTGGCGAACACGACGTAGCTCTGCATCAGCGTCGGCGCCGCGATGATCGCCCCGTCGCTCGATGTGACGGTCCCCCACACGTCGTCGCTGACCGAAGCCATCACCTCGTCGCTCAGCGTGTCGCTGAGGTCGGCGAGGTACCCCTGCTCCGCGAAGGACATGATCGCCGCGGACTCGTAGTGGATGATGTCGGGCGCGGTGCCGCCTTGGAACTGGGTGACCAGCTGGTCCTGGACGTTGTCCCAGCTGCCCTGGATGATCTCGACCTGGACGTCGGGGTTGTCGGCGTTCCAGGTGTCGGCGATGTCCTCGGTGGCCGCGATGGTGGTGTCCTGGAACGCGAGGCTCTGGAACTGGAGCGTGACGGGCTCGCCGCCGTCGTCGCCCCCGCCGCCGTTGCCGCCACCGCCGCCACCGCCTCCGAGTGCGCACCCGGAGAGGGCGGTGATGGCGAGCAGTCCGAGGCCGGAGAGCGTCGCGCTCCTCCGCGCCGTGCTGTTGAGTGCTGTTCTTCTCATTGCTGTTGCTCCTTGTTCGTGATGGCAGTGCGGCCACATCGCTGTGTCCGCGGGGAAGGGGTCATCCCTTGACGGCTCCGCTCAGCAGTCCGGAAGTCAGACGCTTCTGGATGATGGCGAAGAAGACGAGGCTCGGAATCGTGGCGAGCAGGGACCCGGCTGCCAGCTGGCCGAGCTGCACCTGCCCCTCAGCGCCGACGAAGCGGGCGAGGGTGAGCGGCAGCGTCTGCAGCTCGGGCGATTGGATGAGGACGAGGGCGAAGAAGAACTCGTTCCACGACGAGATGAACGTGAACAGGCTCGTCGCGACGAGGCCGGGCATGAGCAGCGGCAGCACGATGGCGCGGAGGATCCTCGGCCGGGAGGCGCCGTCCATCGCCCCGGCCTCTTCCAGCTCGGGAGGAATGCCGCCGATGTAGCCCTGCAGCATCCAGAGGGCGAACGGGAGCGACCAGATCGAATAGATCACGATCAGTCCGAGCAGCGAGTTCAGCAGACCGATGTTCCGCAGCACGATGAACAGCGGAATGATTATCAGGATGAAGGGGAACACCTGGCTGAGCAGGATCCAGCCAGTCGCGATCCCCCGGAGCTTCGTCTTGAACCGGGCGAGCGCGTAGGCCGCCGGCAGCGCCATGAGGGTGACCACCGTGGTGGTGGCCACCGCGACGATGAGGCTGTTGCCGGCCGCGGTGAACAGGTCGGCCTTGGCGATGGCCTGGGCGAAGTTGTCGAAGTTGAGCTGCTGCGGCAGGAACGTCGGGTTCGGGGAGTTCAGCTCACGCGGCGTCTTGAACGCGACCAGGATCAGCCAGAGCAGCGGGAAGCCGAGAAAGACCATGTAGGCCAGCAGGGCGAGGTACTGCAGCGGGCGGACCGCCAGCCGGCTCTTCCCTCGCCTGGTGAGGGTGCTCGTCTGCGTGCTCATTTACGGGTCCTCGCCTGCGCCCGGAGATAGAAGAACAGGAAGAAGGCGATCACGATCACCATCACGTTGCCCATCGCCGACGCGAGCCCGAAGTTGCCGTAGCGGAATGCCTCGTTGTAGGCGAAGAGCATGGGCAGCATCGTCTGCCCGCCTGGTCCTCCGGCGGTCAGCACGAACACCAGTGCGAACGAGTTGAAGTTCCAGATCACATCGAGCGTGGTGATCGCGAAGATGATGGGGCGCAGCGACGGCAGAGTCACGTGCCAGAACCGCCGCCAAGTGCCGGCCCCGTCGATCGCCGCCGCCTCGTGGAGCTCGGCGGGCACGTTCTGCAGCCCCGCCAGGAGGACCACCGTGGTCTGCGGCATCCCCGACCAGATCCCCACGACGATGACGGCGGGCAGCGCGGTCTCGAAGCTGCCGAGCCAGTTGATGTCGCTCGGGAGTCCCAGGATCGCGAGGGTCTCGTTCACGGGACCGAAGGTGGGGTTCAGCACCAGGCGCCACATGATCGCGACGATCACCGGCGGCATCGCCCAGGGCACGAGCGCCAGAGTGCGCGCGAGCCACCGGAGCTTGAGGTCGAGGTTCAGCAGCAGCGCCAGCCCGAGCGACGCCAGGAACTGCAGGATCGTCACCGAGAACGCCCAGATCAGGCCGATCCGGAACGAGTTCCAGAACAGGTCGTAGCCGAGCAGCTCGATGTAGTTGTCGATGCCGTTGAAGCTGGTCTCGACGCCCAGGCCCGCGCGGGAGTCGGTGAAGCCGAGCAGGATGCCCTGCAGCAGCGGATAGACGCTGAACAGCACGACCGGCAGCAGGGTCGGGAGCACCAGGATCCAGGCGTCCCTGCCGCTGCCGGACGGTCCGCCGCCGCGGAACCGCCGGCGCTTCCGCCGCGGCCCGCCGGTGTCGTCGGCGGCGAGCGACGGCTCGAGCGTGCGACGCTGCACCTCGGTCATGATCCCGCTCCCGCCGTCGAGGATTCCCGCACTGTGAGCGACGGCCGCACGATCGGATGCCGGGCAGGCCGATCAGGATCGGCAAGCCGGTCGAGCAGCAGCCTGGCGGCCGTCTGCGCGCGGCGGACCGCGCCGAGGTCCACGCTGGAGAGCGTCGGGGTGGTGAGCTGGGCGATGTCGGTGTCATCCATTCCGACGATGGCGAGCTCTTCCGGGATGCTGAGGCCCCGCCTGGCGGCGGCCTTCAGCGCGCCGACTGCCAGCAGGTCGTTGGAGCAGACGATCGCATCCGGGTTGCACTGCTGCAGCAGCGTCTCGGCGGCGACGAGACCGGCGGCGAAGGTGAAGTCAGATGCCTCGACCTGCATGTCGCCGGAGGTGGCCAGCCCAAGCCGCTCCATCGCGGTGAGATAACCGGCGAGGCGGGCGGTGCCCGGCACCGTGTCGATCGGGCCGTTCAGGAAGGCGATCCGCCGGCGGCCTTGATCGGCAAGGTGATCGACGGCGAGGCCGACGCCCTCACGGGAGTCGGCGCGCACACTGTCGACGTCGATCCCGTCGGGCAGGGACCCGATGATGACGAGCGGGAGCCGGCTGCCCCGGATCCGGTCGAGCAGCGGCTCGGTGACCCGCAGCGGGCTGAGGATCATGCCGTCGACATAGCCGCGATTGAGGTTCTCGAGCAGGTCGATCTGGTCGGCAGGGTCGTTGCCGGTGGAGGAGATCACGAGCCGGTAGCCGGACTGCGTCAGCACGTCGGCGACGGCGTGCATCATCGACACGTAGACCGGGTTGCCGACGTCGGCGACGGCCAGGCTGATCTGCTCCGTCCGGCCGACCTTCAGGGAGCGCGCCGTGGCATCGGGGACGTACCCGAGTTCGGCGGCGGCACGCTGCACGCGCTCGGTCACCGACTCCGAAGCAGGCAGGCCGTTGAGCACCCGGGAGACCGACGCGATGGACACCCCGGCGTGCTCGGCGACCAGGTGGAGGGTCGACCTGCGTGATGCCATCGGGGTCCGTTCGCCATTGAAGGAGCCGGACGTGTAAACGTTTACAGCGCCCGAACACGAAGCTAGCACCCGGGCTCGGCTGGATCAATACCCGTTGCCGAAGCGATACCGAACTCGGTCGTTGGCTGTTGAAGGGACCGGGACAGGAGACACCCGCACGGTCCCTGAGCCTGCCGGAGGGACCGGTACTGGTTCAGCCGCCGGGCGTCGCCTCAGTCGACTTCGCGCGGGTCTCCGCCGATCCGCTCGCCGCGATCGAGCGCGTCGATCGCGGCGAGCTCCTCGTTCGTGAGTTCGAAGTCGAAGAGGTCGAAGTTCTGCCGCAGCCGCTCGGAATGGGTCGACTTCGGGAACACGATCACGTCGCGCTGCAGATGCCAGCGCAGCACCACCTGCGCCGGCGTCTTGCCGTGCGCCTGCGCCGCTTCTGAGACCCCCGGCATGCCGGCGAGGTCGTACTTGCCCGAGCCGAGTGGGCTCCACCCCTCGATCTCGATCCCCTTCGAGCGGCTGTACTCCACGACATCGCGCTGCTGGAAGATCGGGTGAAGCTCGATCTGGTTCACGGCGGGCACGGTGTCGGCCTCGGTGAGCAGCCGCTCCAGGTGCTCCGGAAGGAAGTTGGAGACGCCGATCGACCGGATCAGCCCTTCCGCGGCGAGCTCCTCGAACGTCTGCCAGGTCTCCACATAGCGATCTCCGGACGGCACCGGCCAGTGGATGAGGTACAGGTCAACGGCGTCGAGACCGAGCCGGTCGAGGCTCGCCCGGAAGGAATCCCGCACCACGTCAGTGCCGTGCTCGTGGTTCGGCAGCTTCGTGGTGACGAAGATCTCACCGCGCGGAACCCCGGACGCGGCGATGGCCTTGCCGACGCCCTCCTCGTTCCCGTACGCCGCGGCCGTGTCGATGTGCCGGTAGCCGATCTCCAGCGCCTCCTCCACCACGCGCTGCGTGTCGGACGGGTCGATCGCCCAGACACCGAGGCCGAGCTGCGGAATGGCGGAACCGGAATTGAGCGTTCGCGTGGGCACAGTCATGCACCTCATCGTTCCATGCGGAGTCCGAGAGTCGTCTGGCTGCGCGCCCGTGGAGACCGCAACAGCGGCTCCCTCTCAGCTGAGGTGCCGCTCGCTCTCGCCGGTGTACTCGCTGAGCGGCCGGATGAGCGCATTCGCCTGCAGCTGCTCGATCACATGGGCGGTCCACCCGACGATCCGGCTGGCCACGAAGAGCGGTGTGAAGGTGAGGGTGTCGAAGCCCATCAGCGCGTATGCCGGTCCGCTCGGGTAGTCCAGGTTCGGGAGGATCCCCTTCCGATCCGTCATCGCCTTCTCGAGCGCGTCGTACAACTCCGCGACATCGGGCCGGCGGTAGTGCTCCACCAGTGCGTCCAGGGCGGCCTTCATGGTCGGCACACGGGAGTCGCCGTGCTTGTAGACCCGGTGGCCGAACCCCATGATCTTGCGCTTCTGTGACAGTGCCTCGTCGAGCCAGCGCTCCGCGTCGGCGGCGGAGCCGATCTCCTCGAACATGTGCATCACGGCCTCGTTCGCGCCGCCGTGGAGCGGTCCCTTCAGCGCACCGGTCGCCGCGGTGACGGCGCTGTACAGGTCGCTCAGCGTGCTGGTGACGACACGGGCGGTGAAGGTCGACGCGTTGAAGGAGTGCTCGGCGTACAGGATCATCGAGACGTCGAACGCCTTCGTCACCACCGGCCCGGGCACCTCGCCGAACGTCATGTTGAGCAGGTTCTCGCTGAACCCGAGGTTCTCGCTCGGCGGGATGAGGGTCTGCCCGCGGCGGCGGCGCTGATCGTAGGCGAGGATCGAAGGGATCTGCGCGAGCAGGCGCAGGGAGCGGCCTCGGTTGGCGTTCTCATCCGTCCAGCCGCCTGGCTCGTTCAGCGTCTCGTCGGCGGCGCCGATCACACTGATCGCGGTGCGGAGCACATCCATCGGATGTGCGGTGTGCGGCAGCTCGTCGAGAACCCCGAGCACGGTGTCGTCGAGCGTCCGGTTCGCGCGCTCCTCGGCCTGGAATTCGGCGAGCTGGTCCGGCGTCGGAAGCTCGCCGTTCCACAGCAGATAGGCGACCTCCTCGAAGCTGCAACGGTCGGCGAGCTCCTGCACCGGGTAGCCGCGGTAGAGCAGCGAGTTCGACTCCGGGTTGACCTTCGAGATCGCGGTCGTGTCGACGACGACGCCGACCAGTCCCTTGCGGATGTCGTTCATCTCACTCCCCTGCCGGTTCTGCCCGGTGGAGACCGGGCACCTGGAAATCGAAGACCGTCGTGTCGAATGCGTTGTAGCCGGCGTAGTCCACCAGCTCGTAGAGCCGGGCCCGGGTCTGCATCCGTTCGACGGCACCCTGCTGCGTACCGCTCGCCCGCAGCTCATCGAGGCCGGCCTCCGCGGCGCCCATGGCGAGCCGCAGCAGCGTGACGGGATAGATGATGATCCGCACTCCGGCGTCGGCGAGCTGCTGCCGGGTGAAGAGGTCGCTCTTGCCGAACTCGGTCATGTTGGCGAGGACCGGCACGTCGAGGGCTGCGCACATCGCCTCGAACTCGCCCAGGTCGGCCATCGCCTCGGGGAAGATGGCGTCGGCGCCGGCATCGACGAGCTGCCTGGCCCGGTCGATCGCCGCGCCGAGGCCCTCGAGCGCGCGGATGTCGGTGCGTGCCATCACGAGCAGGTCAGGGTCTCGGCGCGCGTCGACCGCGGCCCGGATCCGCTTCACCGCCGTGTCCGCACCCACCACCTGCTTGCCGTCGAGGTGGCCGCATCGCTTTGGGTTCACCTGGTCCTCGATGTGCACCGCGGCGACGCCGGCGTCCTCGAGCGTCTGGACCGTCCGAGCGACGTTCATCGGCTCGCCGAAGCCGGTGTCGACGTCGACGAGCGCGGGCAGATTCGTCATGCGGGCGATCTGCTGCGACCGCTGCGCCACCTCGGTCAGCGTGGTGAGGCCGATGTCGGGCAGGCCCAGCTCGGCACTGAGCACCGCGCCGGAGATGTACACCCCGTCGAAGCCCTTGTCTTCGATCAGCCGTGCCGAGAGCGGGTTGAAGGCACCCGGGAACTGCAGCACGTCCCCCGCGGCGAGCCGCTCGCGGAGCAGCCGGCGCTTCTGCGCGGGGGTCGTCGCGGCGTAGAGCATCAGAAGATCCCCTCCGGCCCATCGGTCGGCAGGTCGGCCCGGAGGTTGAGTCCGCCGAGCTCGGCCGCCGTCAGCTCGCGGAGGCGCTGCGCCGTCTCGAGGAAGCGCTCCACCTCGGAATCCGCGATCGCTCCTTCCGCCAGCGTCCGGAACTTGTCCACGTACTGGTCCCTGGTGAACGGCCGCGCCCCCGACGGGTGGGCGTCCGCGACGGCGATCTCGTCCACCACTGTTCCGCCGTTTGTCAGCCGGATCTCGACCCGGCCGCCGAACGCCTTCTCCGCAGGGTCGGTCGAGTGGTACCGCCGGGTCCACTCGGCGTCCTCCTCCGTGCGCACCTTCTTCCACAGCTCGACGGTGTCGAGCCGGGCCGCGCGCTCTGGGGCGTAGCTGCGCTCGTGATGCCACACGCCGTCCTGCATGGCGACGGCGAAGATGTATGGGATCGAGTGGTCCAGCGTCTCCCGGCTTGCGGTCGGATCGTACTTCTGCGGGTCGTTCGCGCCGCTGCCGATCACGAAATGAGTGTGGTGGCTGGTGTGCAGCACGATGCTGTCGATGTTCGCCGGGTCGCGCAGCTCTGTGCGCTCCTGTCCGAGCCGGCGGGCGAGGTCGATCCACGCCTGCGCCTGGTACTCCGCGGAGTGCTCCTTCGTGTAGCTGTCGAGGATGGCGCGCTTCATCTCGCCGGGCTCCGGCAGCGGCACTTCGTAGAGGGCGTCGGGCCCGTCGAGGAGCCACGCGATCACGCCGTCCTCGCCCTCGTAGATCGGGGTGGGGCTCGTCTGCCCGCGCATCGCCCGGTCCACCGCCTCCACGGCGATCTTCCCGGCGAACGCCGGCGCGTAAGCCTTCCAGGTGGAGATCTCACCCTTCCGGGACTGCCGTGTCGCGGTCGTCGTGTGCAGCGCCTGACCGATCGCGTGGAAGATCGTCTCCGGACCGAGACCCAGCAGGGTGCCGATGCCGGCGGCCGCGGCTGGCCCCAGGTGAGCGACGTGGTCGATCTTGTGCCGGTGCAGGCTGATGGCGCGCACCAGGTCGATCTGGATCTCGTATCCGGTGACGATGCCGCGCAGCAGCTGCTCGCCGGTGCGGCCGGTGTGCTGGGCGACGGCAAGGATCGCCGGGATGTTGTCCCCGGGGTGGGAGTAGTCGGCTGCGAGGAACGTGTCGTGGAAGTCCAGTTCACGCACCGCGACCCCGTTGGCCCAGGCCGCCCACTCAGGGCTGTACCAGCCGCGCAGCCCGAACACCGTGGAACCGGGCGCATACGGGTGGCGGGCCGCCTGGCTGCGGGCGGCCGCGACGGGCGCGCGGCGGAGGGACGCTGCGGCGGCGGCGGCATTGTCGATGATCCGGTTGATCACCATGTCGGTGACCTCATCCGTCACCCCGACGGGGTCCGTCGCCACCTCGGCGATCTTCCAGGCGAGCTGTTCCTCGCGCGGCAGGTTCTCTTCACTGGGGTGGACGCGGACCTCGTGGAGCTGCACCCGATCAGCCTACGGTGGAGCGCCCTTCGCGGGGCATCGGCCTCGCCCGGTGCAGCCGCGCAGGCGGCGAATTCTGGACCACCGGTGCGGGTTGCGCCGCGTCGTACGATGGAAGGCTCATGCTGACCGACCTCCCCTCGATCACCTTCCCGCCGGAGCTGCCCGTCAGCCAGATGCGGGACGATCTGGCGCGCGTGATCGCGGACAACCAGGTCGTCATCGTCGCAGGCGAGACCGGGTCGGGCAAGACGACGCAGCTGCCCAAGATCTGCCTGCAGCTCGGCAGGGAGCGGATCGGACACACCCAGCCGCGGCGGATCGCGGCGCGCACCATCGCGGAGCGGATCAGCGAGGAGCTCGGCGGGGAGCTGGGCGACCTGGTCGGCTACCAGGTGCGGTTCACCGACCGGGTGAGCGAACGCACGCGGATCAAGCTGATGACCGACGGCATCCTGCTCGCGGAGATGCACCGGGACCGCGACCTCAAGAAGTACGACACGATCATCCTCGACGAGGCGCACGAGCGGAGCCTCACCATCGACTTCCTGCTCGGCTATCTGAAGCAGCTGCTCCCCCGCCGCCCGGACCTCAAGGTCATCATCACGAGCGCCACCATCGACCCGGAGAGCTTCTCGCGGCACTTCGGCGGGGCCCCGATCGTCGAGGTGAGCGGCCGCACGTATCCAGTCGAGGTCCGCTACCGGCCGCTCGTCGCCGACGCGGAGCCGTCCGACGAGGACGACCTGGACGCGTACGAGGAGATCCCGGCGCCACGCCGCAATGGCAAGCCGGCAGCGGTCCGCGAAGACCGCGACGTGATCGAGGGGATCAACGACGCCCTCGACGAGCTCGCCGTCGAGCCGCCCGGCGACGTGCTGGTGTTCCTGAGCGGGGAGAACGAGATCCGGGACGCGGAGGACGCGATCACGGGGCGGGATCTGCCGGGCACGGAGGTGCTTCCCCTCTACGGGCGGCTGTCCGCCGCCGACCAGCACCGGGTGTTCGAGCGCAGCACGATGCCGGGCATCCGCCGCCGCGTCGTGCTGGCGACCAACGTCGCCGAGACGAGCCTCACGGTGCCGGGCATCAAGTACGTCATCGACGCAGGCACCGCCCGGATCAGCCGGTACAGCGCCCGGTCGAAGGTGCAGCGCCTGCCGATCGAGCCGATCTCGCAGGCGTCGGCGAACCAGCGCGCCGGCCGGGCCGGGCGGACCAGTCCCGGCATCGCCATCCGGCTGTACTCCGAGGCCGACTACGCGCGGCGCCCGGAGTACACGGATCCCGAGATCCTGCGCACCAACCTCGCGGCCGTCATCCTGCAGATGGTGTCGCTCGGACTCGGCGACATCGAGCGGTTCCCCTTCCTGCAGCCCCCGGACTCCCGCGGCATCAAGGACGGCCTCGACCTGCTCCGAGAGCTCGGCGCCCTGAAAACAGCGAAGAGCTCGGACCCTTCGACAGGCTCAGGGACCGGCTTGCAGGTGACTCGCATCGGCCGGCAGCTCACCCAGCTGCCGATCGACCCGCGGTTCGCGCGGATGATCCTGGAGTCAAGGCAGCACGACGTCACCCGCGAGGTCATGGCGATCGTCGCCGGCCTGAGCATCCAGGACCCTCGGGAGCGGCCGCTCGAGAAGCGCGAGCAGGCGAACGCGGCACACGCGCGCTTCACCGATCCGACGAGCGACTTCCTCAGCCTGCTGAACCTCTGGAACCACTTGGAGCAGCAGGAGAAGGAGCTCAGCGGCAACCAGTTCCGGCGGATGTGCCGCGCGGAGTACCTCAACTACCTGCGCGTGCGGGAGTGGAAGGACGTCTACCGCCAGCTCACCCGCACCGCGAAGCAGCTCGGCCTTCGCGTCGGCGACCCGCGGGTCAGCCCGGACGGCATCCACCGCTCGATGCTGGCGGGCCTGCTCAGCCACCTGGGGCTGCGGGATCCCGCGAAGCGCGACTACGTCGGCGCTCGCAATCAGCGGTTCGTGCTGTTCCCCGGATCCGGCCTTGCGAAGAAGCAGCCGAGCGCCGTCATGGCGGCAGAACTGGTGGAGACGAGCCGCCTGTTCGCCCGCACCGCCGCGTCGATCGATCCGGCGTGGGCGGAGCCGATCGCGGGCGAGCTGGTGAAGCGCAGCTACAGCGAGCCGCATTGGGAGAAGAAACAGGGATCGGCGGTCGCGTACGAGCGGGTGACCCTCTACGGCGTTCCGATCGTCGGGCGGCGGCGCATCCAGTTCGACCGGATCGATCCCGTGTACGCACGTGAGCTGTTCCTGCGGAACGCGATGGTCGACGGGGACTGGCCGGGCACCGTCGTCCGGGATCGCGCGTTCGAGTTCCAGCGCGCCAACAAGCGGCTGCGCGACGAGCTCGCCGAGGTCGAGGAGCGTACGCGGCGCCGTGACATCCTGCTCGACGACGAGGCGGTCTTCGCGTTCTACGACAAGCGGGTGCCGGCCGATGTGACCTCGACGCGGAGCTTCGAGTCGTGGTGGCGGAAGGCGCGTCGCGAGACGCCGGACCTGCTCACCATGACCGAGCGCGACCTCCTCGACGAGGACGAGTCGGCCATCGACGAGAACGCCTTCCCCAGCGAATGGCGGCAGGGCGACCAGACGCTCCGGCTCAGCTACCGGTTCGAGCCGGGTGCCGAGGACGACGGCGTCACCGTCCAGGTGCCGCTCCCGCTGCTCGCCCGGCTCTCCCCCGCCGGGTTCGACTGGCTGGTCCCGGGGTTCCGTGAGGAGCTCGTGACGGCGCTCATCAAGAGCCTGCCGAAGCCGATCCGCCGGAACGTGGTGCCGGCGGCCGACTGGGCACGCCGGCTGCTCGACACCATGCCGGTGAACGTGGACGTGAACGAGGCCCTCCTGACCGACTTCCTCGCGGCGCAGATCCAGCGGCTCACCTACACACCGGTCGACTCGGGCGACTTCGACCTCGAGCGGGTGCCACCGCACCTGCGGATGACGTTCGCCGTGTCCGACGATCGGGGCCGCGTGCTGGCCAGGTCGAAGGACCTTCCCTCCCTGCAGCACAAGCTGCGCAGCCGGGTGCGGGAGTCGGTTGCCGACGTCACGGCGCGAACGCCGAACGCGCTCGAACGGGGCGGCCTGACCGCCTGGGACTTCGACGAGCTGCCGCGCCAAGTGGACACCCGCCACGGCGGCAACCTCATCCGCGGCTATCCGGCCCTCGTCGACGAGGGGGCATCGGTCGCGATCCGTCTCATGGCGACCCCGGAGGACCAACGCCGGGAGCACCCGAAGGGCGTGCGCCGACTGCTGGTGCTCGGCGTGCCGTCGCCGCTGTCATACGTGCAGGAGCACCTCAGCGCCACCGAGAAGCTCACCCTCGCCACGAGTCCATACCCCTCGGTGAAAGCACTGCTCGACGACTGCCTGCTCGCGTGCGTGGACGCCGGCATCCGGACCGCGCAGCCCGACGGCCTCGTGTTCAGCCGCGACGGGTTCGAGTCGATCCGCCGGGCTGTGTCCGCCGGCCTGATGGATGCGCTGTACGAGACCGTGACGACGGTGACCGGCGTCCTCAGCGCCGCCAGGGACGCGGAGCGGGCGCTGAAGGGCGCGACCAGCATGGCGCTGCTGCCGGCCCTGTCCGATGCCCGGGAGCAGCTCTCGGCCCTGCTTCCCGCCGGTTTCGTCTCGGCCACGGGGCTCGACCGGATGCGTCACCTGGTGCGGTACGTGAAGGGCATCACCGCACGAGTGTCGAAACTGCCCACCGATGTCGCGAGGGACCGGGTGTGGATGAACGACGTGGCCGCCGCGACGGACCGGTACACGGCGGCGGGCGGCACCCTGCCGCTTCCCGCCGGCGCCCCGGAGCACCTGGTGCGCGCCAGGTGGCTGCTCGAGGAGTACCGCATCAGCCTCTTCGCCCAGCACCTGGGCACCGCCGAGACGGTGTCGCTGCAGCGCATCGCGAAGGCGCTCGCCGGCTCAGGCTGAGATGAAGCCCTGGCGGAGCGGGCCGCCCCCGTTTCACCCTCCAATGACCCTCGAAGTCGACGTAGGCTCCCACAGCGAGGCCCGTCTCATCGATCAAAGGAGTTCGATATGAAGAAGACGACCCTGGCGGCATGGGCGATCGCCGGTTCAGCCGTGCTCGGAGTCAGCACAGCGGCGCCGGCCATGGCGACGTACTCGCCGCCGTACGTCCATGACTACACGGATCCGGCCACGTCGCAGACGAACAAGCCGGGCTACTGGGGCGACAACTGCTACAAGTTCGAGCCCAAGTACGAATCCCACAAGTACTACTTCTCCCACAAGAGGTACTTCAAGACGGTTGTCGTCAAGGCTGGCCGGCAGATCACGGTGTTCGAGCACTTCTACGGCAAGAAGGTGTATTCCGAGAATGGCAAGGACATCAGCCACATCATCATCTGCAAGCCGACGTACAAATAGTCGAACGCGGTCCACCGTCGCGATCGCCCTGTGAGAGTGCCCGTTCCGGCCTATCGCTTCCCACAAACCGGGCGCGATAGGACGGATCGGGGCATCAGCCGGAGCGTACGCTGACTGCATGCGCGCAACGCTTGCGGCAGCGGCGACCGGGGTACTCGCCGCCGGGGCAGCCGTCAGTGTGGCGCTCGCGAGCGCGATCCCGCTGGGCGAACCCGCGAATCCGATCACGTCGGTCGGTTCGCTCGTCATCGACCTGGCGCCACCCGCAATCAAGGACACCGTCATCGCGCTGTTCGGCACGGGCGACAAGCCGTTCCTGATCGCGGTGCTGCTCGTGCTGCTGACGGGCGCCGCGGCGGTCGCGGGCGTGCTTGAGCTGATGCGGCGCGGCACGGGCATGCTGCTGCTCGCCGGCGTCGCCGCCGTGGCCGCCGGCGCGGTGGCCACCCGCTCGGGCTCCTCGCCGACCGACCTGCTGCCGACGATCCTCGGCGCGATCGCGGGCGCGTTCGTGCTGCGCACCGGCGCGCGCCGGCTCCGGGACTGGCGAAGCGCCGCCCCGGGAACGTCCGCCGCAGCCGTCGACCGACGGAAGTTCCTGCAGCTCCTCGGAGTCGCCGCGGCCGGCGCTGCGATCCTCTCCGTCGGCTCCGCCGCCGTCCGGCAGCTGTCGAACGGGATCGAAGCGATCCGCACCACGCTCGGACTCCCGCGGCCGGCTGACCCCTCGCCGCCCATCCCCGACGGCGCCGACCTGGACGTGCCCGGCATCACGCCGTACGTGACCCCCAACGAGAGCTTCTACCGCATCGACACGGCGCTCCTCGTGCCGAACGTCGACCCCGCCGACTGGACGCTGCGGATCAACGGGATGGTGGAGCGGGAGATCGAGCTCACCTTCGACGAGCTGCTGGCGAAGCCGCTCGTAGAACGTGCACTCACCCTCACCTGCGTTTCCAACGTGGTCGGTGGGGACCTGGTGGGCAACGCCGTGTGGCTCGGCTATCCGGTCCGCGAGCTGCTTGCGGAGGCGGTTCCGCTCGCCGGCGCCGACATGGTGCTGTCGCGGAGCGTCGACGGCTTCACGGCGGGCACCCCGCTCGAGGCGCTGCAGGACCCGGACCGGCTCAGCCTGATCGCGATCGGCATGAACGGCGAGCCGCTGCCGCTGGAGCACGGCTTTCCCGTCCGGATGGTCGTGTCCGGGCTCTACGGGTACGTCTCGGCGACGAAGTGGCTGACCGAGCTCACCGTCACCCGCTTCGCCGACGCGGAAGGGTATTGGACGCCCCGCGGCTGGTCTGCGCGCGGCCCGATCAAGCTCGCGTCCCGCATCGACACCCCTCGGCCGGGCGGCACGGTGCCCTCCCCCGTGGTGATCGCCGGGGTCGCCTGGGCGCAGAACACGGGGATCGAGAAGGTCGAGGTGCGGGTGGACGACGGCCCGTGGCAGACGGCGACGCTGGCCGGCACGGTCAGTGCCGACACCTGGCGGCAGTGGAGCCTCGAGTGGGACGCGCAGCCCGGCGAGCACACGCTCACCGTGCGGGCGACCGATGCGGACGGCACGGTGCAGACGTCACTCGAGGCACCACCGGCTCCCGATGGCGCCTCCGGCCACCACTCCGTCACGGTCCAGGTGCGCGGCGGCTGACGCACGAGTTCCCGTTCCGGACAAGTGCGTCCCGCGGAGACGGCGCACTTGTCCGGAACGGACGCACGTGGCGGCCGGGTCAGTGGGTGCCGGCGCCGACCGCGGTGGAGCCCGACTTCTGCGAGGCGTTGACCTCGTAGGAGGTGTTCGTGGACTCGAAGAAGTTCACGAGCTGCAGGGTGTCGTTCGCCGCCGCCATCCACTTCGCCGGGTTCGGCACGTTGTACTCGGCCTCGAAGCCGAGCTCCTCGAGCCGCCGGTCCGCCAGGTACTTCACGTACTGGTTGATGTAGTTGGCGTTGAGGCCGAGGATGCCGTTCGGCAGGAGGTCGCGGTTGTACTGCTCCTCCATCTCGACGGCGTCGAGGATCATCTGCTTGATCTCCGCGGCGAACTCCGGGGTCTGCAGGTCCGGGTTCTCCTCGAGCACGGTGAGGATCAGGTTGATCCCGAACTTCAGGTGCAGCGACTCGTCGCGCACGATCCAGTCCACCAGCGAGCCGAAGTTCCGCAGCAGGTTCCGCTGCCGGAAGCTGAGCGCCACCATGAACCCGGAGTAGAACCAGATGCCCTCGAGGATCACGTTGTAGGCGATCAGGTTCCGGATGAAGTCCTGCTTGCCCTGGGTGGTCGTGATGTCGAGGGTGTCCTCCGTCATCCGCTTGATGAACTTGACCTCGAACTCCTCCTTGCGCGCCATCGACGGCACCTCGACGTGCGAGTTGTACGCCTGGTCGCGGTCGATGGGGAAGGTCTCCAGCACGTACTCGAAGCTCATGCAGTGGTTCGCCTCCTCCCACATCTGCTTCGCGAGGTAGAGGTGCGCCTCGGGAGCGTTGATGTAGGGGTAGACGCCGAACGCGAGCGCCTTGTTGACGAGGAGCTCGTTCGGGTTGAAGTAGCTCATGAGGAACGTGATCGCGTGGCGCTCCTCGTCCGTCATCTTCTTGAAGTCGGCGATGTCTTCGCCCAGCTGGATCTCGTTGGGGAACCACGTGTTCGCGACGGCCTGCTCGTAGAGGTCCATGGCCCACTTGTAGGTGACCGGCTTGAGGAGGAGGCCCTCCTTGATCCCGGTACCGAGAATTCCTGGCATGTCTAGCTGCTCTCTCTTACTGGCAGGAGTCGCACTGAAGTGCGTCCATGGGGTCTTCCGGCACGTAGTACTCGAACGTGGTGGTCGAAGCTCCGGTGTTCATGATCAGTTGTCCCCCTTCGCGGCCAGGCCGCTGAATCCGAATCCGCGCCGAGCGGGTGCCGGCGACGGCTCTGCAAGCTCCTTCTCCCCCGGAGCCGGCTGAGTTGCGGTGGGCGCCGCGACGACGGCCGGAGCCGTCGCCGGAGCACCCGATGCGGCACCGAAGCCGCGCTTCGCGCCGGAGCCGATGTCCTCCGACTTGTTCACCCGCACGGTGGACTGCTCCGCCGTGTGGCGCGGCTTCATGTGCAGGTAGTAGGTCGTCTTCACGCCCCGCTCCCATGCCGCGTAGTAGATGTCCATCATGTCGCCGAGGTCACGCGTCTCGAGGTACATGTTTCGGCTGATCGCCTGGTCGATCCACTTCTGCGCGCGCGCCGCGACCTCGAGGAAGGCGTACGGCGAGAGCTGGAAGCTCGTCTTGTAGACGGCCTTGATCGAGTCCGGAATGGCGGCGATGTTCTGGATGTCGCCCTGGCTGCGCAGGATCGCCTCCCGGGTCGAGTCCCAGATCCCGAGCCGCTGCAGGTCGGTCACCAGGTTGCGGTTCACCTCGAGGAACTTGCCGTTCGAGGTGGCGCGGCTGAAGATCTGCGAGAACTGCGGGTCGAGGCCGGGTGTGGTGCCGGCGACCAGGCCGATGGACGCGGTCGGCGCGATCGCCATCAGCGTCGCGTTCCGCATGCCGCCCTTGACCTTCGCGCGGAGCGCATCCCAGTCGAGCCGGGTCTTCCGGTTGACCTTGATCTCGATGCCGCGGTCGGCCTCGGTCAGGTCGATCGAGTCGAGCGGCACGAGGCCCTGCGACCAGCGGGAGCCCTCGAAGTTCTTGTACGCGCCGCGTTCCTGGGCGAGGTTCGCCGACTCGTCGATCGCCGCGTAGGAGACGTGCTCCATGATCTCGTCGATCAGGTCGTACGCCTCTTCGCTCTCGTAGCTGAAGCCGAGCTTCTCCACCACGTCGGTGAAGCCCATCACGCCGAGCCCGACGGCACGGTTCTGCTGGTTTGAGAAGTCCGCCTCAGGAACGCTCGACAGGGTGATGTCGATCAGGTTGTCGAGCTGACGGACGGCGAGGCGCGCGCTCTCCTCGACCTTGGCGAAGTCGATGCGGATCGGCGCTTGTCCTGAGCCCGTCGAAGGGTCCAGCAGGTGCTGCGACAGGTTGATCGACGCGAGGTTGCAGACCGACACGTTGTCGACGTCCTGCGGCAGCGTGATCTCGGTGCAGAGGTTCGACAGGTGGATGGTTCCGGTGTTGTTGTTCAGCGCCCGGTTGTTGATGGTGTCCTTCCAGGTCAGCCACGGGTGGCTGGTCGACTGGAGGGAGATCAGGATCTGCTTGAACTGCTCGCGCGCCTTGATCTTCTTGTGCAGGCGCAGCTCGCCGCGCTCGGCCTTCGCGACGTATTCCGCGTAGCGGGTCGAGAACTCCTTGCCGTAGAGCTCGTTGAGGTCGGCCACCTCGAGCGGGTCGAAGAGGTACCAGTCGTCATCCGCCTGGACGCGCTTCATGAACTCGTCGCTGATCCAGACCGCGGTGTTCGCGGTGCGGGTGCGGCGGTACGGGTCGCCGGAGTTCTGGCGGAGGTCGAGGAACTCGGGGAAGTCGAGGTGCCAGTTCTCCATGTAGAAGCAGAGGGCGCCGAACTTCTTGCCGCCGCGGCTGACCGCGCGCAGCACCGAGTCGATCGTGTGCATGAACGGGATCGGGCCGGTCGAGGTGGTGTTGTTGGACCGGATGGGCGACCCCTGCGCGCGGAGCTTGGTCACCGAGAGGCCGATGCCGCCCGTGCCCTTGGTGAGCCACATCACGTCGCGCACCGTCTTCGCGATGTGCTCCATGTCGTCCTGCATCTCCATGACGAAGCAGTTCGCGAGCTGCGGGTAGCTGGTGCCGGCGTTCACGAGGGTGGAGCCTGCGGCGAGGTACTCCAGCTTCGACATCTTCTCGTAGAAGGCGATGGCGTGCGCGGTCGGGTCCTGCTCGTTGAGCGACAGGCCCATCGCGATGCGCATCCAGAAGTACTGCGGCACCTCGAGGGCGTCGCCGTTGCGGCCCTTGATGCCGTAGCGGTTGTTCAGCGTGACGACACCGATGTACTTGAGCAGCTCGTCGCGCGACGGCTCGAGCGCGGCGGCCAGCCTGCCGAAGTCGAACAGCTGCACCAGGCGGGTGTCGAGCAGCCCCTCCTCGACGCCGCGGCGCACGTTCTTCTCGAAGTGCTCGATGTGCAGCGCCTTCAGCTGCTCCGGCGAGGTGTAGTCGCCGAGCACGCGCTTGTAGATCGTCTTCAGCAGCAGCCGGGCGGCGACGATGTCGAACGCAGGGTCGTCCTTGACGTTCTGCAGCGCCACCTGGATGACGGCCTCGTCGAGCTGCTGGGTGGTGATCCCGTCGAACAGCGTGAGCTCAAGCTCCGACGCGATCTGGGTGACCCAGGTGATGTTCTCGTCGAGACCGGCGCTCGCGTGCTCGATCGCCAGGTTGATCTTGTTCGCGTCGTACGGCTCACGCTCGCCGTTGCGCTTGACTACCGTGATCGCCACGTGCAGCTCCCTCGTCCGGTGCGCCGAAAACGGCCGCACGCTCCCCATGTGTTCCGGCGGAGCATGTTCCCCCTGCCCGCCGCGTGATCACTATATATCGGGCCACCGACACTGCAAGGACGCAAGATGTAGTGGGCGTGTCGTCCACAGCTGTGTACAACAGCGGCGGACTTCTCCACAGCCTGTGCACACCGCGGAGGCCCGGAAACGCGGCGATCGGGGCAGCTAGGATCGACTTCTTGTGAGTAGTTACGGCAGCCTGTTGAGAACTCCGGGAGTAGCCCGGATCATCGCGGCACAGCTGCTGGCACGGTTCCCGAGCGGGATGCTCTCCCTCGCGATCCTCCTGCACGTCGAGCGCGTGCACGACTCGTACGGCGCGGCCGGCCTCGTGCTCGCAGCCACCAGCATCGGGCAGGGCATCGCCGGACCGCTCACCAGTCGGTGGATGGGGCGCTGGGGAATGCGGCCGGTGCTGCTGCTCACGATCACCGTCTGCGCGGCCGCCGTGACCACCATCGCCCTCGTCGAGATGCCGGTCGTCCTCTATATGCTGGTCGCCCTGATCGCGGGGCTCAGCTATCCTCCGGTGCAGCCGGCGGTGCGCACCATCTATCCCAAGATGGTGACCTCACGGCAGCTCACCCCGCTGTTCTCGCTCGACGCATCGGCGCAGGAGCTCATCTGGATCGGCGGTCCGGTCATCGCGACCTTCGTCTCGACGCAGATCTCCACGGTGCTGGGCATCCTGCTGGCGGTGATCTTCCTGCTGGCCGGCGGCGTCTGGTTCGTCGCGTCGCCGGAGGTCGGCCGGATCCGGATCCCCCGCACCAAGCGATCGTTCGGGACGGTGATGAAGCGGCCGCCGGTCCTGCTCGTGACCGCCGTCGGCTTCCTCATGATCGCGGCCGCGGCAGCGGTGGAGGCGGGCGTCGTCGCGACCTTCGGGCACGGTGGGCCCGAGGCCGGTTTCGTTCTGGCGATCTGGGCGCTGGGATCCCTCGCCTCGGGCCTGGCGCTCGGGCATCTCCCGGTCTCGCAATGGTCACTGCCGCGACGCACCGGCATGCTCTTCGTCGGCCTGGCGCTCGCCACGTTCTCGCAGGACTTCTGGTGGATGACCATCTCCCTGCTGGTATCCAGCATCGGCTTCGCACCGGCGCTCGCGGTTATGTTCGCAACCGTCTCGGCGAGCGTCCGGTTCAGCGACACGGCCGAGGCGTACGGCTGGGTCGGGACCGGCCAGCTGATCGGCGCGGCGGTCGGCTCTGCGCTGGCCGGATTCCTCATCGACTCCGCCGGACCCGTCGGGGCGTTCTGGACCGGCGGCGCTTTCGCAGCGGCCTGCGTCCTTGTGGCGACGCTGTTCCGTCGAGCCTCGCCGGACCTGCGGGGGCGGGAGGCTGGCCCCATCGCCGACACCGAACCGGTCGCCCTGCCGCCCACCTGATCAGACCCTGAGGACGACAGCTCGGCGCTGAGAGGATGGGCAGGTGACGCTCGCACCTTCCCTCTCGCTCAACGACGGCCGGTCGATCCCCCAGCTGGGGCTCGGCGTCTACAAGGTTGCGGACTCAGCCACGGATGCGCTGGTCGCCGGCGCGATCGATGCCGGCTACCGGCACATCGACACCGCGACCCTCTACCGCAACGAGCGCGGCGTCGGCGCCGGCGTGCGAGCGTCGGGTGTGCCGCGCGAGGAGCTCTTCGTCACCACCAAGGTGTGGAACACCGAGCAGGGACGCGACGCGACCCTGCACGCCTTCGACACGAGTCTTCGTCAGCTCGGATTCGACTACGTCGATCTCTACCTCATCCACTGGCCCGTTCCCGCTCAGGGGCTCTTCGTCGAAACGTGGCGCACGCTGGAGGAGCTGAAGGCGGATGGCCGGGCCCGCTCGATCGGCGTCAGCAACTTCGAACCGCATCACCTCGACACGCTGCAGCGCGAGACGGACACGGTGCCGGCAGTCAATCAGGTTGAGCTGCACCCGTGGCTTCAGCAGCGCGCAGTGCGGGAATACGACGAGGCGCACGGCATCGTGACGGAGTCGTGGAGCCCGCTCGCGCGTGGCCGGATCGCCGGCGAGCCGGTGCTCGACCGGATCGCCGCGAAGCACGGCACGACGCCGGGGCAGGTGACGATCCGGTGGCACCTGCAGCTCGGGGCCGTGGTGATCCCGAAGTCGAGCTCGCTCGACCGGGTGCGCGGCAACTTCGACGTATTCGGCTTCGAGCTGGATGCGGAGGACCTCGAAGCGATCGAGTCGCTCGAGTCCGGCTACCGCACCGGACCGCACCCCGACACGATGTGAGGGATCCGCCGGCCGGGTGCCGGCGAGCGGGTCACTCCTGCGGGGTGGCGCCCGGCGGCTCGATCGGCGTGGTGGTCTGCCGGTCCACCTCATCCTCGTCGCCGTTCCGGACGTCCTCCGGGTTCGGCAGCGACGCCAGGAAGCGGAAGAACAGCAGCGCCGCCACCACGGACGCGGCACCGCCCACGACGAGCGGCACCTCCAGCCCGAGCCGCCCGAGGATCCCGCCGAGCAGCGCGCCGAACGGCATGGCGCCCCAGAGCAGCGTGCGCCAGGTGCCGTGCACCCGACCGAGCAGCCGCGAAGGGATGATGCTCTGCCGCAGCGACATGACGAGCACGTTCCAGATCGTGATCGAGGCGGAGGAGACGGCGAAGCCGAGGGCCGCGGACCAGATCGCCGGCACGAGGCCGACGAACAGGAACGCGAGGCTCGCCGTCAGGTTCGTGATGGCCATCACGAGGCCCGCGCCGAGCCACGATTTCAGCCGGGCCGAGACCATCGAGCCGAGGATGCCGCCCACCGCGCCCGAGAGCATGAAGATCCCGAACCACGCCTCCGGCACGCCGAGACCCTCCAGCACGAAGAGCGCCCACACCGCGGTGGCGACGTTGGCCGCGATGCCCATGAAAGTGCTGAGCAGCCACAGCTTCACCAGCATCCGGTTGCCCACGAGGAATCGGAACCCATCGGCGAGCTGCCGGTGCCACCGCACGCTCGGCCCCCGGTCCGGATCGCGAGTCGCGTGGCGACCGGCCGCGGCCGCCGGCAGGAAGAACGCGAGCGCGCAGGCCAGGGCGAAGACCGCCGCGTTCACGCCGAGCGGGATGAGCGCGGAGACTGCGAAGAGGATCGACGTGAACGGCCCCGCGAGGAAGTTCTGCACGACGAGCTCGCCGGCCTCGATGCGGGCGTTCGCCGAGGGCAGGTTCGGGCGCGCGACCACGCTCGGCACGACGGCGCGGATGGCGCCGTCGTAAACGGTCTCGAACGCGCCGTAGACGAAGATCACCACGTACAGCCACCAGATGGTGAGTGACCCGCTCCACGTGAGCAGGAACAGCGTAGCGGCGAGCGCCGTGCGGACACCGTTCGCCAGCGCAAGCGCCCGCCTGCGGTCGATCCGGTCGATCAGGATGCCCGCGGGGATGGCGAAGAACAGCCACGGCAGCAGGGCGAGCGCCGCGATGCCCGAGATCAGCAGCGGGTCGTCGGTGAGCCGGACCGCGAGCAGCGGCGCAGCGATGCGGGCGATCCCGTCGCCGAGGCTCGACGCCAGGTTCGCGGTGAAGAGGTTGCGGAACGCGGGGCCGAGGGCTCGTCCGGTGGTGGTCTCGGTCACCACCGGGGGTGGATGGCCGCGCGGAAGTGGCGGTCGTAGATGTCGCGGACGGCGTCGGTGAAGTCGCTGCCGAGCGGGGCGACGGACGCGGCGGCGGCGTTCGACCGCGCCTGCTCGGGGTTCCGCGCGCCTGGGATCACCGTGGTCACGCCGTCGAGCTGCGCCACCCAGGCGAGCGCCGCCTGCGCCGGCTGTAGCCCCGTGCTCTCCGCGAGCTCGGCGAACTCGCGGGCGGCCCGCACGCCGGTCTCGTAGTCGACGCCGGAGAAGGTCTCCCCCACGTCGAACGCCTCACCGTGACGGTTGTAGTTGCGGTGGTCGTTCTCGTCGAAGGTGGTGTCCTTCGTGTACTTGCCGCTGAGCAGCCCGGAGGCCAGCGGCACTCGGGCCAGGATCCCGACACCGGCAGCCTTCGCCGCCGGCAGGACCTCGTCGAGCGGCTTCAGCCGGAACGCGTTCAGGATGATCTGCACCGTCGCGACGTTCGGCCGCGCGATGGCTGTGAGCGCCTCATCCGTCCGTTCGACGCTGACCCCGTATGCGGCGATCGCACCGTCGTCGACCAGCACGTCGAGCTCGTCGAACACCCGGTCCAGGGCGTAGACCGACGTCGGCGGACAGTGCAGCTGCACGAGGTCCAGACGGTCGACACCGAGGTTGCGGCGGGAGCGGTCGGTCCACTCGCGGAACTTCGCCAGTGTGTAGTTCTCCGGAGCCTGCGCCTCGCGCCGGCCCATCTTGGTGGCGACCAGCACATCGAGGTCCGGGGTGTCGCGCAGGAACCCGCCGATCACCTGCTCGCTGCGACCGTCGCCGTAGACGTCCGCGGTGTCGAAGATCGTGACGCCCTCGTCCACCGAGGCCTGAAGGACGGCACGGGCGTCGGACTCCGGCACGTCGCCCCAGTCGCCCCCGAGCTGCCAGGTGCCCAAGCCGATGATGGAGACGGGCACGCCGGTGCGCCCCAGGATTCGCGACTGCATGACCTCCACCCTACGGTCGTAACGACCGCGTAACTCCCGAAAACGTTGGGTGGTGACCCGCCGAGGGACGCACCTAGCGTGAAGCCATGAAGCGCATCCTTCCCCCAGCGATCGTCCTGCTTGCGGCGCTGGCCCTCGGCGGGTGTTCCGCGCTGACCAACTCCGAATCGTCCGGCGGGCAGGCCGGTCCGGGGGTCGGCGCGCCGGCCGCCCCCGACGAGGCCGGCGGGGGCGAGGGCGGATCCGACGGGGGCGACTCCGGTGGAGAGGGCGAGTCCGACGCCGACCGCTCCATCGTCACCACGGGGACCATGACCATCACCGCCGTCGACCCGCTCGAGGCGGCCGCCGAGGCGACCCGGATCGTCGAGCGGCTGGGCGGGCGGGTGGATGAGCGGAGCGAGTTCGCGCCGGAGGGCGGGGACGCCGGCGGTGCGATCCTGACCCTGCGCATTCCGGCCGACGAGCTCACCGGCGCGATCGAGTCGCTCCGGGACCTCGGGGAGGTGGAGCACGTGGCGACGACCGCCAGTGACGTCACGCGGGAGGTGCAGGACCTGGACGCGCGGATCGAGGCCCTCCGCGCCTCGCACGACCGTCTCCTCGCCCTGCTTGCCGACGCGACCGACACGAAGGTGCTGATCGAGATCGAGACGGCCGTCTCCGACCGTCAGGCGGAGCTGGAGAGCCTCGAGGCACACCGCCGAAGCCTCGCCGATGCGGTGAGCATGTCGACGCTGGAGCTCACCCTGCAGTCGGAGGAGGTCGCGCCCGTGGATCGGCCGGAGACGTTCCTCGACGGACTCGCCGCCGGCTGGAACGCCATGGTGGCGCTCGGCTCCACCACGCTGGTGGTGTTCGGCGCGCTCCTGCCGTGGCTCGTCCTCGGTGGCCTGCTGGCGCTCCTCATCGTCTGGATCGTGCGCCTCGCGCACCGGCGTTCACGGGGCGCGGCGGCCGCTGCCCCCGGCGACGGCACCGCATGATGGAGCATGCCCTTCGTCCATGAGGATGGCAGCGAGGTGACCGCGGTCGCCCTGCTGCAGCGCGACGCCAGGCGGTTCCAGCTGGTCGCCGGCTTCTTCTACGTCGACCCCGGCACGGGTCGCCGCTACGAGATCCCGGCGCACGACACGAGCCGCCCGCCCGGCCCGGACAACGAGAACTCCACTGATCTCGCCTCCGTGCCGATGTTCCTCTGGGGCCTCATCCCGAGCTACGGCCTGCAGACGCGTGCTGCCCTCCTGCACGATGTGCTCGCCGATCGCGCCGATGACGTCGACGGTGAGGCCGGCTGGCGGCTCCGGCGGGAAGCAGACCGTCTGTTCCGGGTGGCCCTGCTCGAGTCGGAGGTGCCGCTGCTGCGCGCGCTCATCATGTGGTGCGCGGTGTCGATGGGACGGTACACGTACCGGCCGTTCGGCCCCATGAGGGCGTTGCTCGGTACTCTGCAGCTCGCCGTCGGCGTGCTCTCCGTCTACGCCGCACTGGTTCTGCCGTTCGTGCTCGGGCATCCGATCTGGCTCGCGCTGCTCGGGGTTCCTGCCGCACTCGCCGCGGTCGTTCCGCGGGACCGCGACTACTTCGCGCTGTGGCCGTATCTGGGCGCGCTGGTGCTGCCGATCGTGGTCGTCGCCTGGCTGCTCGCCCGTGTGTTCTGGGCGCTGAACGCGGTGTTCTGGCTCCTCTCCGGACGGGTCGGGGCGGCACCTGAATTGGCGCTCCGCCGCTTCGGTGCGAAACCGTTGTGAGTTCACTGGAGAGCGCGGAGCGGGCCGAAGCGCGTGGCTAGTTTGGAGCACACGCGAACTTCGAGGGGACTCCATCTTGAACAACGTTGACATCCCGGCGATCGATGAACTTCTGAAGCTGAGCGAAGAGCGCGGCCCAGCGTCGGTGTCGATCTACATTCCTACGAATCCCGTCACCCAGCAGTCGCAGTCGTCGAAGATCGAGCTGCGGAATGCCCTCGCCGAGGTCGAGCGGAAGTGTCGCGAGCGTGGCCTGACGGCACAGGAGATCACGGCCGTGGCGGCACCGCTGCGCGCTCTCGTCGACGACGAGGAATTCTGGCGATACCAATCCAAGGGGTTGGCGGTATTCGCCACCGGTTCCACTCTCCGGACGTTCCGGCTCGGCGTCGACGTGGTGCCGGAGGTCGTCGTCAACGACCGATTCCGCGTCGGCCAGCTGCTGCAGGCGGTGACCTTCCCGCAGCAGGCCTATGTGCTGGCGCTGTCCGAGAAGACCGCGCGCCTGATCGAACTCGGCGCCGGCAGCCCCCGCACGCTCGACGTGGACGGCCTGCCGCCGGACCGGAGCGTGCTCGCGCACACCGAGGTGGCTGACAAGGCGGCGATGCCCCGGCCGCAGGGAACCACCGGGGGCCGCATCGAGCAGCAGAAGTACTGCCGCCTCGCGCAGGACGCGGTGCTGCCCATCGTCTCCAAGAACGGCTCGCCGCTGGTGCTCGCCGCGCCGGAGCCGATCGGTCCCGCGTATCAGGCCATCAGCACCTACGCGCACTTCGCGCACGAGGTGATCGAGGGCAACTTCGACGAGGCATCGAACGATCAGATCGCGGCGAAGGCGGAGCCGATCCTGGGGCACATGCGCAACGCCGAGCTGGAGCGCTGGCGCAACGACTTCGCCGAGTTCGAGAACCAGGGACGCGCCACCACCGACCTCGCGGAGACCGCACGGGCTGCGACGTACGGCGCCATCGAGTCGCTGATGATCGATCCCTGCGCCCAGGTCTTCGGGCGCCTTGCCGACGAGGACGGCTCCGTGCAGTTCGGGGAACCAGAGACGAGCGGGAACTACTCGCTGATCGACGAGATCGCCGCCAGGGTGCTCCACTCCAGCGGACGTGTGCTCGCCGTGCCGTCATCCGACGTCCCGAACGGCTCGCCGGTGGCTGCGATCCTCCGCTACGGGATCTAGCCGCCGGCGCGGGAGGGCACATGCGCATCCTGCTCTGGCCGGTGCACGGCACGTACACCGACGCCCTGGTGCGCGGGCAGCACGAGTATCTGCTGCCGTGGACGCCGGAGGGCGGACCGTTCACCGGGGGGCGAGGCGGCTACGACCCGCACTGGCCCGAGAACGTGCGAGACACACCACCCGCCAGGCTCCGGGACGCCGGCGTGGATGTTGTCATCGTGCAGCGCCTGGAGGAGATCCAGCTGGCCGAGCGCTGGCTCGAACGGAAGCTCGGCCGGGATATTCCGGCCGTATTCCTCGAGCACAACGCACCGCGGGACAGCGCGTGCGGAAGCATCCATCCGCTCGCCGACCAGCGGTCCATCCCGCTCGTGCACGTGACGCACTTCAACGAGGTGTTCTGGGACTCCGGCCGGGCTCCGTCGGTGGTGATCGAGCACGGCGTCGTCGATCCCGGCTACTCGTACACCGGCACGGTGCCGCACCTCGCCGTCGTGGTGAACGAGCCGGCCAGGCGGGGACGGGTGGTCGGGGCGGATCTCCTGCCGCGGTTCACCAGCGCCGGCCCCATCGACCTGTTCGGCATCGACGGGGACCAGCTCCCCGCACAGCTCGGCCTCGCCCGGCCGGCGCTGACCGTCCTCGGTGACGTGCCGCTCTCCAGGATGCACCCGATGCTCGCGGAGCGCCGCGTGTACCTGCATCCCTTCCGCTGGACCTCCCTCGGGCTGGCGCTCCTCGAGGCGATGCACCTGGGCCTCCCCGTGGTCGCGCTCGCGTCCACGGAGGTGCCGCGCGCGCTGCCGCCGGAGGCCGGCGCCGTGTCGAGCGACATCGGGGAGCTTGCCGCCGCCGCCCGGTCCCTGCTCAGCGACCCGGACGAGGCGCGCCGGCGTGGCCGCATCGCCCGCGAGGCGGCGCTCGCGCGGTACGGGCACGCTCGCTTCCTGCGCGACTGGGACACCGTCCTCGGCGACGCGGTGGGCCGCCGGCTCGCCGCCTGACACCCGAAACCGAAGAAGGAGAAACCCATGGCAGACGTGAACCCGATCGAGTTGCAGAAGCATCTGGGCGGCGTGGACTACCCGGCGTCGAGAGACGACCTGGTGCGGAAGGCTGAGGAGAACGGGGCGGCAGACGATGTGCTGGCGGCGCTGCGCGGGATCCCGGACCGGGAGTACGACGCGCCCACCGATGTGACGAAGACTGTCAGCGGGTAATCAGCCCGCGGTCGGTCGATGGACTGGGCGTCGATCATCGAGGGGCTGGCCGCACCCGACTACGAGTTCGGGCGGCAGGCGCTGCAGCGCGGCATCGCAGCGGTCTACCTGATCGCGTTCGTCAGCACCGCGAACCAGTTCCCCGTGCTGCTCGGCGACCGGGGTCTGCTGCCCGCGCCGCAGTTGCTTCGTCATCCGGCGCTGCTGCGCGGGCCGACGCTGTTCCGCTGGCGCTACAGCGACGCGCTGCTGCGCGCGGTCTCGTGGACCGGGGCGGCGATCGCGCTGGTGATCGTGCTCGGCCTGCCGCAGCTCGGTCCGCCGTGGGTGCCGCTCCTCGCGTTCCTCGTCATCTGGCTCCTCTACATGTCGATCGTCAACATCGGGCAGACGTTCTACGGATTCGGGTGGGAGAGCCTCCTGCTCGAAGCCGGATTCCTTGCCGCGTTCCTCGGGTCGAACGAGGTGCCGCCGGCCTGGCCGGTTCTTCTCCTGTTCTGGTGGCTGGTGTTCCGGCTGGAGTTCGGCGCCGGGATGATCAAGATGCGGGGCGGCTCGGAGTGGCGCGATTTCACAGCGCTGTACTACCACCACGAGACGCAGCCCATGCCGAACCCGGTCAGCCGGTACGCCCACCTGCTGCCGAAGCGCATCCACCGCTTGGAGGTGGTGGGCAACCACTTCGCACAGTTGGTGGTGCCGTTCTTCCTCTTTGTGCCAGGACCGGTCGGAACTCTCGCCGCGGCCGTCGTGATCGTCACGCAGGGCTGGCTCGTGGTCAGCGGCAATTTCGCATGGCTGAACTGGATCACGATCGTGCTGGCGTTCTCGGCGGTCTCGGATTCGGTGGTCCATGCGGTGCTGCCCGTCGTTCCGCTGGATCAGGGCACGGGGGAAGCGTCGATGCCGCCGTGGTGGGCGGCGATCGGGATCGTGCTGACCGTCTTCTACCTCATCCTCAGCTGGCCTGCCCTGAAGAACCTGTTCTCGCGCAACCAGCTGATGAACGCGAGCTTCAACACCTGGAGCCTCGCGAACGCGTACGGCGCGTTCGGCACCGTCACGAAGGAGCGCTACGAGATCGTGATCGAGGGCACGCTCGCCGCCGACCCGGCGGAGGGCGACTGGCTCGAGTACGAGTTCAAGGGCAAGCCCGGGGACGTCCGGCGCACGCCCGGCCAGTATGCGCCGTACCACCTGCGGCTCGACTGGCTGATGTGGTTCCTGGCGCTCGGCTCCCCCGGCGAGCGCTGGTTCCTCCCCCTGCTCGTGCGGCTGCTGGAAGCCGACAAGCCGACGCTCAAGCTGCTTCGCCGGGATCCGTTCGGCGGGCAGCCGCCGAGCTGGGTGCGGGCGAAGATCTACCTCTACCGGTTCTCGACGCGGGAGGAGAAGCGCACCACTGGCGACGTCTGGGTGCGGGAGGAGCTGGGACTGTTCCGCGCCCCGGTCTCGCTGCGGGCATAGGACGGGCGGAACTGCACGCTGACCCTGGGCCCGACGGCCTTCTTGGTCTTCAGCACCGCGTGCTCGTGCGTGCGCTGGCAGCTGCCGCCCATCACCAGCAGGTCGCCGTGCCCGAGCGGGAAGCGGAGCGCCTCTCCCCCGCCCTTCGGCCGCACCGCCAGCATCCGGGGTGCGCCGAGGGACAGGATCGCGATGCTGGTGTCCTGGAGACGGTCGCGTGCGACGTAGTCACCGTGCCAGGCGACGCTGTCGCCGCCGTTCCGGTAGAAGCAGAGCCCGGCGGTCGCGAACGCCTCCGCCCAATCCGGCGCGTAGTGCGTGTTGAGGGCATCCCGGGCCGACTGCAGCGTGGCATCCGGCAGCGGGTCGCCGTCGCGGTAGGAGCAGACCAGCCTCGGCACATCGACGACCCGGTCGTACATCTCGCGCCGGTCTGCACGCCACGGCACGGTCTGCACGAGCTGCTCGAACAGTCCGTCGGAGTCGCTCACCCAGCCGGGAAGCACGTCGAGCCATGCGCCGGCAGCGAGCGGAATCCGCCGGAGACCGTCGAGGCTCCCGAGCGTCGGCTCGGCCTCGGGCGAGTCGAAGAGCGATGCCTGGAACGCGAGCGACATGCCGACATCGTATCGAACATCCGTTCGAGTGGCAATGCGCGTCGTCCGCGACTCGGGGAGGAGTCAGCGCGGGAGGAGGGAGAGGAGCTCGTCGGTGATGGCGGTCACGGCGCGCTCCCACTCACGGGGGGTCATCCGCGCCTCGGCGGACGGCAGCGCCTCGGCGAGGAAGTCGATGACGTCACGGATCCGCGCGGGCGACACCTCGGCGTCGTGCCCGGCTTCGAAGTCGTCGAGCAGCGCATCCCGGGACCGTCGCCAGGCGCCCTCGTTCACCGTGGCGGCCGGCGAGCCGGCCCGCTCCACGGCCCGGCGCACGCGGAGCACCGTCCGCTCGTCGACGACGACCTGCTCCCCCATGGCGCAAGCCTACTCAGCAGCGGTATGCGGAGCCCTGCCGACTGCCCCCTGGCGGCCCGGATTCCGCCCCTCAGACGACTGGCGACGCCGGTTCGTTGGGGCCGGAATCGAAGCTGGGAAACCCCCAGAGATGCGGCGCGGCCACCCTATGGCGCGTCGCGCCAAGGAAGAGTACAGTCCAGTCACCATTCCGCGCGCGTGCACTCAGCGTCGAGCAGCCTGTCAGCGGAACCGAGCCGTGGGGAGTCGCTATGAGCGTTTCCGAACCGAGCACGGGCGCCCGGCGCATCGTGCTGATCCCGGGCGAGCAGTACACCGCGCGACTGCACGGCGGCGCCCAGGACGGCCTGGACTGGCATCCGGTTGCGGACGGTCCGCTGCCGACGCGGCTGCTCCAGGTTCCCGGTGAGGACGGATCGCTCTCGACCTACGAATGGAACGGCTTCCTGGCTCAGAACGGCAGCGGCGTCAGCGCGGGCTACACCTACCGCGCCGCGCCGGACGCCGCCGCCTGACCCGCCGCTCCGCGCGAGGCGGCGTCACTCCTTCACGGCGCCCGCGCTCGCGTTCATGATCTTCCGCTGGAAGACGAAGAAGAGCACCGCGACCGGGATGGTCATGATCGCGGCGGCCGCCAGCTTCAGCGGGTACTGGGTACCCTGGCTCAGCTGACCCGACGCGAGCTGCGCCACACCCTTCGTGAGCGTCGTGAGGGCGGGGTCCTGCGCCGCGACGATGAAGTGCCCCAGCTCGTTCCACGACCCCTGGAACGACAGGATGATGATGGTGATGAGCGCGGGTCGCGCCATCGGCAGCACGATCGACCAGAACACCCGGAACGTGCCTGCGCCGTCGATGCGGCCCTGTTCCTCGACGCTCCGGGGGATCGACTCGAAGAAGTTCTTCATGATGAAGACCCCGGCGGCGTCCGTCAGGAGCGGGATGATGAGTCCCGCGTACGAGTCATAGATGCCGATCTGATTCACCACGAGGAACTTCGGGATGAGCAGCACCACGCCCGGCACCGCCATCACCGCGATGAGCGCCGCGAACACGAAGCCGCGGCCGCGGAAGTCCAGGCGCGCCAGTGCGTACCCGGCAAGGGAGTTGAAGAACACTCTGCCGGCCGTCACGAATACCGTTACGACCGCAGAGTTCGTGAACCAGGTCGGGAAGTCCGAGAACAGGAACAGCCGTTGGTACGCGGCCGTCGACCAGGTGGCCGGGACCAGCCCGAGCGGGTCGACCGCTGCCTCCGCATCCGTCTTGAACGAGGTCGCCAGGTTGATGAGGAACGGGGTGATGTACACCAGAGCGAGCACGATCAACAGCGCGTAGGCGAACGACCGGCCGACGAGGCGCCCTCCCGTGCGCGGGCCGCGGTTGGTGAGCGGGGCGGCGGTCATCGCTCCTCCTCCTTCTTCCGGTCACCGGTCACGCCGATTCCCGGGACGGTGCCGGCGATGGCACCGGCTCGCGGCACGATCAGCATCCGGCGTCTGGAGACCTTGCGGTCACGAAGCACCCACCGCTGGATGATCGTCATCACGATGATGATCGCGAACAGCACGAAGGCGATCGCCGCGCCCCTCGGCCAGTCCTGGCTCTGGAACGCGGCGGTGTACGACAGGTACGCCGGCGTCACCGTGGTCTTGCCCGGCTGGCCCTGCGTGCCCGTGTAGATCTGGTCGAAGACCTGCCACGCCCCGATCAGTCCGAGCGTCACGACGGTGAACACTGCCGGCCGCAGCTGCGGCAGCGTGACCCGCCAAAAGCGCTCCCACGCGTTCGCACCGTCCACCATCGCCGCCTCCTGCACCTCAGGGCTGATGTTCTGCAGCGCGGCCAGGAACAGCAGCATGAACGTGCCGCTGGTGGTGAAGACGGCCATGATCACGAACGCGGAAAGGGCCACCGAGGGGCCCGCCAGCCATTCCCACCAGGAGACGCTCAGGAAACTGTTGTCGGTGAGGAACGCCGGCCCGTTCGTGACCCCGAAAAGGCCCAGGAAGTTGTGCACCACCCCGTTCGGGTCCGCGAACCAATTGGGCCCGTTGATCCCGACGACGGAGAGCACCTGGTTGACGGCACCGCTCGATGAGAACAAGAACAGCCAGAGGACCGTGATCGCGACGGTGCTGGTCACTGAAGGGAAGTAGAAGGCGGTGCGGAAGAAGCCTCGGCCCTTCAGCACCTGCTGGTTGACGAGCAGCGCGAGGAAGAGCGAGATCGCCGTCTGGATGGGCACGACGAGCAGCACGTACCAGGCGTTGTTGCGCAGGGAGATGCCGAAGTCACGCTCCTGAAGACCGCCGCCGGCGAGCAGGTCGCCGTAGTTGTCCGCGCCGACGAAGCTGACTCCGGGTGCGAAGGGGCTGCCGCGCCCGGTCCAGTCGGAAAGGCTGACCCAGAGGGCCATCAGCACCGGAACGAGGAGGAAGGTGCCGAGGAGCACAATCACCGGGGCGGTGAAAATCCAGCCCGCGAGGGCCTCGCCCCTCCGCATTGCGGAGGAGCGAGGCCGCTTCGCGGCCGCGCGAGTCGAGCTCATCGTCGGCGGTCGCGGCTACTGAAGCAGGGCTTCGAGGTTCGACTGCGTCGACTCCAGGATCGCGGCGGGGTCACCGTCCTTCAGGCTCGCGACCTGCGAGTTGAAGTCGGTGACCACGTCGGCGGAGCCGGCGAGGGTCGGCGGCGTCTTGGCGTAGTCCGCGCCCATCAGGAACGGAACGAGTGGCTCGTTCTCGCTCGACCACTGATCGGCCGCTGACTGGACCGACGGCATCACACCGAACGCCTGCGAGAACGCCAGCTGCTGCTCCGTCGACGTCAGGTGCTCGACCAGGCTGCGTGCGCCTTCCACGTTGTCGCTGTCCGCGGCGATGCCCCAGCAGTTCGTGAACTGGAGGGTGCCCTTGCCGGCCGGCCCCTCGGGGAGCTCGGCGACGGTGTAGTTGACGTCCGGATAGTCGTTCTGCATCGCACCGATGATCCAGTTGCCCTCGATGGTCATCGCGGCCTTCTGGGTGCCGAACGCCTCGCCGCCCCAGCCCGCGTCGATGTCCGGCGTCAGCGCGAAGTTCCCTGCCTGCAGCTGCTCCTGTACGAACTCGAGCGCCTCGAGGTTCTCCGGCGAGTCCGCCGTGGCCTCGGTGTTGTCCTCGTTCATGAGGTTGCTGCCCGCCTGGGCCATGAACACGCCCACGCGCTGGTACTCAGGGCCCATCGCAAGGCCGACCGTGTCGTCGTCGGTGAGCTGCTCCGCCACGCTCGCCAGCTCATCCCACGTGGTCGGGATGTCCGCGTCGGTGAGACCGGCCTCCTCCCACATGTCGGTGTTGATGACCAGCTGCAGCGTCGAGAAGTCCTTCGGGGCGCAGTAGAACTGGTCCTCGTAGGTGAACGCCTGCACGAGGCTCGGGTAGAAGTCGTCCTTGTTCTCCAGCTCGTCGCCGTATGGCAAAAGCGAGCCGTTGGAGGCGAAGCCCGCCAGCGCGTCGGTCGACAGATAGAACACATCGGCGGGTTCACCTGAGGAGAACCCCTGCGACAGCTGCTGGTTCAGGTCGCTGGCGGCGACGACCTCGGCCTCGGTGCCGGACTCCTCCGCCCAGGCGGCGACCGCCTCGTTCACCGCATTGGTCTCCGCGTCACCGCTCGAGCCGATCAGCACGGTCAGCGGCGACGAGGTGTCTTGCTCGGCGCCTCCGCCGCCCTCGGTGTCATCGAATCCGGAGCCACCGCCACAGGCGGAGAGCCCGAGCGCGAGACCCGCAGCGAGGGCGGGTGCCGCCCACAGTCTCTTGTTCATCTCTGTTTGTCCTTTCGGTTGTGATTGCCGGATTCGGTGCCTCCGGCTTCCTCGGCGGGCGCCAGGTGACTCGACCGGCGGACGACAAGCTTCGGGGTGATGAGACGGTGCTTCGGATCCCCGGATCCGAAGTCGTGTGTGACAACGGAGCTGCCGGTCTCCCCCATCAACAGCTGCAGCGCGCCCTCGGCGACCTGGTCCACGCGCTGCTCGACGCTCGAGATTCCGAGCGCCTGGGCGATCGGGGTGTTGTCGAAGCCGACGATGGGAAGGTCCGGGCGCCCGATCCCGGAGGCGACCATGAGCGCGCCGAGCGCGAGGGTGTCGCTCGCCGCGACCAGCGCGTCGGGAAGCCCGCCGCCCGTCTGGATGAGCCGCTCAACGGCCTTGCGCGCTTCGACGACGCGATCCTCGGCGGCCTCCTCGAGACCGGCCAGCTCGGCCTCCGGCACACCAGCGTCACCCATCGCCGCCAGCCACCCGCGGCGGCGGTCGTCCCCGGTGCCGGACCCGTGCGGCCATCCGAGGAATGCGACGCGCCTGCCCGCCCTCCGCAGCAGATGTTCGGTCGCTTCGCGAGCCCCCGAGAAACCGTCGACGTCGACCCAGAGGTGCTTCGGGTCGCTCATGTCGTCGACCCCCCATGGGCGGCCGAATGTCACGAACGGCACCCGCCGCTCGAGCAGCCAGTCGGTGCGGGGGTCGTCGTAGGAGGTCGCCGTGAGCACGAAGGCGTCGACGTCGGCGCCGTCCAGCAGTCGCCGGATCTGCTCGATCTCACCCTCGTGGTCCGGCGCGGTGTAGAGCAGGATTCGCATGTTCCTGGCGTCGGCCTGCTCGGTGAGCGCGTGCAGGAAGCGGTCGAGCACACCACCGGAGATCCCGTTCTGCAGCGGGTCGAGGCGCACGCCGATCGTCGACGACTTCTGGGTGCGCAGCCGGCGCGCGGACGCGTGCGGACGGTAGCCGAGCTGGTCGATCGCGGCGCGGACCCGGTCCCTGGTCTCCGGCCGCACGATGTCGGGGGTGTTCAGCACGTTCGAGACGGTCTGCCGTGAGACCTGAGCGACGCGGGCGACGTCTTCGACGGTCGGCAGCTGTCCCACATCGGCCTCCTGGACGAGTCGTCTTTGATCGTTCAAACTCAGGGTCAGAATCGCATGCCACCGTCCTCCTGTCAATCGCGATTCCGGCTGTGCACAGAGAAGTCCGAGGTCTACAGTGGTTCCGGATTTGATCGATCAAAGCATTCTGGCGAGATGCCGGGACATCCGCCCTGCCGGGCGATGGCCACAGCCGAGGGAGAACACTGGACTCATGACCGCTTCGCTCCAACCGCTCCTGCACGATCGGGTCGTCGCATTGAGCGCACCAGCCCAGGTCTGGTCGGCTCAGAACGGCACGCTCGGCTCCGCCCCCATCGATGGCATCTACGTCTCCGACGTCCGCGTCGTCTCCGAGTCGCGCACCACCGTCGCCGGACGACCCGGCGAGCACATCGCGACCGCGTCGCCGTCCGCGCGGGTCCTCGAGTTCCTGGCGCTCCACCGCGGCATCGACAATCCGGATCCGGATCCGGACACCCGCTCCATCCTGCGCAGGACGGTGAACCCCCATGGCGTGGCCGAACGGCTGGTCGTCACCTCGCGGCTCGACGAACCCGTCGACATCCCGATCGTCATCGAGCTGCGACCGGACGCGACCCCGTTGGAGCGGGTGAAGGCCGGACTTCGGGCCGATCGCACCCCGGAAGCGCGGCTGACGCCATCGGGTGCGACCTGGTCCGGGGAAGGGGTGAGTGCCGAGCTGAGAGCGCCCGGCGCCGCCGTCCGGTCCGGAGCCGACGGGGCGCTGCGGCTGGAATGGCAGCTGCAGATCCCGGCGCGCGGGACCGCCGAGGTGGAATGGTCACTGAGCGCGAAGGACGCCGAGGCGGTCGTCACCGCACCGTCACACCCGCAGCCCTGGCACGTGCCGGCCGTCGCCGCCGGCGATGAGCGGCTCGAGCGCTGGATCAGGCGAGCCCTCGAAGACCTCGACGCGCTGCGGCTCGAGACGGTCGCACAGCCCGGGGACCAGTTCCTCGCCGCCGGGGCGCCATGGTTCTTCACCCTGTTCGGACGGGACTCGATCTGGGCTGCACGGTTCCTGCTGCCGCTCGGGCCGGAGCTTGCGGCGGGCACGCTCCGTGTCCTCGCCGGTCTCCAAGGCCGGACCGAGACCGTGGAGACGGCGGAGCAGCCGGGCAAGATCATGCACGAGCTGCGACGCGCCCAGCTCGACATCCCCGGCGACATCTCGCTGCCGCCGCTGTACTACGGCACCGTGGACGCCACGCCGCTCTGGATCTGTCTGCTCCACGACGCGTGGCGCTGGGGCATGCCGGACGACGAGGTGCGGCCGCTGCTGCCTACACTCCGGGCCGCGCTGGCGTGGATGCGCGATTACGGCGACAGCGACGGCGACGGATTGCTCGAATACGTCGACGCCACCGGGCACGGTCTGTCGAACCAGGGCTGGAAGGACTCCGGCGACTCCGTGCAGTGGCAGGACGGCAGCCTCGCGGATGGACCGATCGCGCTGTGCGAGGTGCAGGCGTACGCCTACGAAGCGGCCACGCACGGAGCGGACCTGCTCGAGCACTTCGGCGAGCCCGGCGATGAGTGGCGGGCCTGGGCTCTGACTCTGAAGGCGCGGTTCGACGCGTCGTTCTGGATCGACGATCCCGGCGGGCCGTACCCGGCGATCGCCCTCGACGCGCGGAAGCGACCCGTCGACACCGTGACCAGCAACCTCGGTCACCTGCTCGGGACCGGCTTGCTCGACGCGCGCCAGTCCGGGCTCGTCGCGCGGCGCCTGGCCTCACCGGACCTCGACTCCGGGTACGGCCTGCGGACGATGTCCACGACCTCAGCCGGCTACTGGCCGCTCAGCTACCACGGCGGGAGCGTCTGGACGCACGACACCGCGATCGCGATCCTGGGGCTCGCGCGGGAGGGACATCGCGATGTGGCGGATGCGCTGTCCCGGGGGCTGCTCGCCGCCGTGTCCGGGTTCGACTATCGGGTCCCCGAGCTGCACTCCGGGGACTCGATCGACGACATCGGCTCCCCCGTTCCGTATCCCGCCGCGTGCCGGCCGCAGGCCTGGTCCGCGGCCGCCGCCGTCGCGGTGCTGACCGCCGCCCTGGGCCTCGAACCCGGTGCGGGCGGGCTGGGCGTGTCTCCATCGTCGCTGGGACGCAATCTCTCCGTCAACGGCCTGCGATATCACGGCGAGACCGTCGCGCTGCGCACGAACAACGACGCCGAGATTCTGTCGAGCGAGGGCGTCCCGATCCTGGTCGGCTGACGCCCGGCTTCCGCCGGGAAGCGTTGTAAGGCTAGCCTTACCTGAGACGACCCTGGCAGGAGGAACCTTGGACGCCGCCCGCCGCGAGACCGCTCCCGTTTCCGACGTCGCCACCCTGCTCCGGCAGGCCTCCGCGGAGGACCACCGCGCGACCGAGAGCCGGCCCTTTCTGACCCGTCTCGTCGAGGGATCGCTCTCGCTTGACGCGTACGCCCGGTATCTCGGCCAGCTGCGCTGGGTCTACGACGCCCTCGAGTCCCGTCCGTGCGGCGACGTCGACGTCTTCGACGCGCGGCTGCGACGGCGTGCGGCGATCGAATCGGATCTCGCGGCGCTCGGGGTGGAGGATGCCGACGCGAGCCACCCGCCACTCCCCGCGACCGCACGGTATGCCGCCCACCTGTCCGCGCTGGCCGGCTCGCCGAACCGACTCGACTCGACGGTTCGGTACCTCGCTCACCACTACACCCGCTACCTCGGCGACCTCTCCGGCGGCCAGGCCGTGGCCGCCCTCGTCGCCCGGCATTACGGCGCCGCCGAACATCAGCTGGCCTTCGCCCGGTTCCCGGAACTCGGCCCGGTGGTCGACGCGAAGCGGCGCTATCGCGAGCGCCTGAACTCGATTCCGCTCGATGAGACCGAGGTCGATGAGCTGGTGCGCGAGGTGCGGGTTGCCTTCGCCTTCAACGCCGCGATCTTCGACGAGCTGGCGGCATAGGGTGCCGGCCGGATTGCTCTCCGCATCGTCGGCGCTGCTGGAATCGGCTGCGACCGGGCCGTCGGCGTCGGCGCTCGGCGACGAGCTGAGCGGCTTCCTCGCGACCGTGGGTGTCGGCAGCTTCTATCTCGCCGTGTGGGGCCTGGTGTTCGCCGGCACGGCCCTGTTCGTCGGCGTCTTCATCCCGTTCCTCACCGGCGACTCGCTGCTGTTCGCCGCCGGCATCGTCGCCGCGAGCGCGGACGGCGTCTCGATCTGGGTGCTGGCGGCGGGAGTCGGGGTCGCCGCGTTCGCAGGCGACCAGGTCGGCTTTCTGCTCGGGCGGCGACTCGGCCGTCCGTATCTGGACAGCAAGGGCGGCCCGCGGACGAGGCGCGCCATAGCGCGAACGGAGCGCTTCTACGACCTGTTCGGCTGGTGGTCGGTGGTGATCGCCCGCTACATCCCGTGGGCGCGCGTCTTCATCCCGGTCATCGCAGGAATCGGCCGGATGGCGTACTGGCGCTTCGTCACCGCGAATCTCGTCGGCGCCATCGGCTGGGGCGTGCTCATTCCCGTCGCGGGATACCTGGCCGCGTCGAATCCCCAGATGCGCGTGGCGGCGTACATCGTCGCTGGACTGGCGATCACCGCATCCGTGATCGCGGGGATTCATGCGGTACGAGCGGACCGCGCAGTCCGCCGCGCGGCGCAGCTCGCCTCGCCGGCCGAGTAGCCGAGGGCCGGACGCGGACCGACGGAACGGCCTCAGGAAGCGGGGGCGAGCCGCTCGACGAGGTGGTCCACGAACCGGTTGAACGACCCGACCAGGTCGAACTTCGGGTTCAGCAGGTACTGGACCTCGAGTCCGTCCATGGTGGCGAGCAGCCACTCCGCCTCGTTCGCGATCTCCTGCTCGGTCATCGGACGGAACGCGCCCTCGTTGACCCCGTCCTCGAAGATGTGCCGCATGTCGGCGAGTGTCGCGTTGTACCGCTGGATCATGAAGGGACGAGCCGGATGATCCGGCGAAGTCGCCTCCGCCGCCATCTGGATGTAGAGCTCGAGCAGCCCCTTGTGGCGGACGTGGTACTTCATGAGCTTGCGGAACGCGTCCAGGTGGGCGAGGCCCCGTGTATCGGGGCCGATGACCTCTTCCGTCTCGTAGCCCCAGTGCTCGAGGACCGCGATCAGCAGCTGTTCCTTGCTGCCGAAGAGCTTCTCGATCGCTGCCGGCGTAACGCCCACCCGCTCGGCGACCTGCTGCAGAGTGCCGCCCTTGAATCCGTACTGCCCGAAGACGTCGACGGCAGCCTTCACCACCTGGAGGCGGCGGGCGATCCCGGGCTTGTACGGCCCTCGCAGCGCTCTGGCGGTCGTCGACATGTCGTAGAGCATAAGGGTCCATTCACCATTCACCGCAACTGCTACGGGTTGTGACGAGGTGGTTGAGCGCCCGATCAGGCCGTCCGTGATGCGATCGTTGTTTGCGCGAAAGGTGAAAGGTGACATACATTTGCCGCACGCACCTTGCAGCACTGTCGCTCGCGAGAGTGAAACTGAACACACAAAGGAGTTGTCGGTGAACAAGAGTCTTCTGAGGAGATTGCTTCCCGTGGCCGCAGCAGCCACGGCCTTGAGCCTCACGGCGTGCGCCGGTGGCGGAACGCAGTCGCAGAACAATGCGACGGGCCCGGTCGAGGAGCCCACCGAGGAGGTCACGATCTCCTACGCCACCTGGCAGACGGGTGACGAGATCAACGCCCTCAAGAAGGAGTTCGAGAAGGAGCACCCGAACATCACGGTCGAGTTCCGCAACGTGCCCGCCGAGAACATGGGGCAGACGCTCACCACGCAGATCGCGGGCAACAACCCGCCGGATGCCGCCTACGTCGACGCGAGCTCGGTCTCGGCGTTCGCCTCGCGTGGCGCCCTCGTGAACCTCGACAACTACATCGAGCGCAGCGACGTGGTCGACCCCGACGCCTACGTCGAAGTCTTCAGGACCTTCGTCACGTTCGAGGACAGCATGTACGGCCTCCCGATCGACGGCGAGTCGACGGCGCTCTTCTATCGGACCGACCTGTTCGAGGAGGCCGGCATCGACGGTCCGCCGACCACGTGGGAGGAGTTCGAGGAGGCCGCCGCCGCACTGACCAAGCCGTCGGAGAAGCAGTACGGCCTTGCCATGTTCGCGCCCGAAGCGGCGTACTACTGGTACCCGTTCCTGTGGCAGGCCGGGGGCGACGTGCTCGAGGGCGACGAGGTCGTCTTCGACTCGCCCGAGGCCACCGAGGCCGCCGAGTACTACGTCGGTCTGTCCGAGTACGCGGCACCGGACTACCTCAACGCCAACTCGTGGGACGGCCGCCTCGGCTTCTTCGAGGGCCAGGTCGCGATGTACATCGCAGGTTCCTGGTTCGCGGGCGTCACCATGGAGGAGGCGCCGGACATCGAGGGCAAGTGGGCGACCGCGAACCTTCCGGAGGGGCCTGCGGGCTGCGGCACGACGATCGCCGCCGACTCGCTGGTGGTGTTCGAGGGATCGGACAAGCAGGACGCCGCGTGGCTCTGGATCGAGTTCCTCTCGCAGCCGGAGAACCAGGCGCTGCTGACCTACGGCAGCCCGAACGGCACCCTGCTGCCCACCACCACGGAACTCCTCGAGGGCCCGGAGCTGGTCGAGGAGAAGCCGCTGCTCGAGGGCTTCGCTGAGGCGATGCAGTGCGGCGTCAACAACGTGGAGCAGAACCCGAAGGGCCCGCGGATCGAGGAGCAGCTGAACATCGAGCTCGGTCGCGCGATGTACGGCGAGATCACCGCGGAGGAGGCGCTCGCGAACGCGAAGGCCGCCGCCGAGGAGATCCTCGCGGAGTAGTTCGACCCAGGCCGCCGGCCCTGACCGGAGCGCTGCGTACCAGCGCGACTCTCGGGGCCGGCGGCGCCCTTTTGTCGACGTACAGTTGCGTTGACACCCCCGAATATCAGACGTTCAAAGGAGTTCGTCATGGCGGTCGACACCGCGACGACCACGAAGACGCCCGCTCCGGCAGGGGGGCGTCCAGGCACCTCACCCGCCGGATCCACTTCACCGCTCCGCAAGCCGCCGGGCGTGCTCACGCGGATGCGGCGCTCCTGGCGTGCGTACCTCTTCATCTCGCCGGGCCTCATCATCTTCTCGATCTTCACGATCTTCGCCCTGCTGTTCGCGTTCTATCTGACGTTCCACGAGTGGAACCTGATCCAGGCCGACAAGCCCTTCGTCGGACTGGACAACTACGCGCGGATGCTTGAGGACGAGAAGTTCCACCGCTCGATCGCCAACACCTTCTACTTCACCGGCGCCTCCGTGCCGCTCACGATGACGATCGGCTTCTTCATAGCGCTGCTGCTGAACCAGGGCATTCGCGGACGGGGCCTGTTCCGCACCCTCTTCTTCCTGCCGATCGTCACGCCATTCGTCGTGGTCGCGATCGTCTGGAAGTGGATCTACAACGGTGACTTCGGCCTTCTGAACTACTACCTGCTCGAGGCCGGCATCATCCGCGAGCCGCTGCTCTGGCTGGCCGACAAGGACCTGGCGATGCCGGCCGTCATCATGATGTCCGTCTGGTCCGGCATCGGGTTCTCGATGGTGATCTACCTCGCCGGCCTGCAGGGTATCCCGCAGGAGCTGCACGAGGCCGCGAAGGTGGACGGCGCGGGCAGCTGGCAGCGCCTGTGGCACGTGACCATCCCCCAATTGAGACCGACCACGCTGTTCCTGCTCGTCATGGGGATCATCGGCTCGCTGCAGGTGTTCACGCAGATCTACATCATGACCAAGGGCGGGCCGGTCGAGCGCACCACCACGATGGTGTACTTCATCTACCAGGCCGCCTTCAAGTTCTACGAGATGGGCTACGCCACCACGCTGGCCTTCGTGCTCTTCGCCATCACCCTCGTCTTCACCGCGATCCAGCTCAGGCTCTACCGGAGGGCAGAAGTATGACCACCGCAACCCCCGAGGTGCTGCACCCCGAGCGCCTTCAGCCGGAACCGTCCGATGTTCCCTCGCGGAGCGCCGGCAGCAAGAAGCGGCTCCGGCTCCGTTATGCGCTCATCTACCTCATCCTGGTGCCCGGGTCGATCGTCTTCGTCGCCCCGTTCGCTTGGCTCGTCAGCGCCTCCTTCCAGCACACCGGCGACATCTTCGAGTACCCGATCAACTGGATTCCGGAGAACCCGACGCTGGACGGCTACGTGGAGTTCTTCACCACCACCCCGGCGTTCCGGTGGTTCGCGAACAGCGCCTTCGTCGCCACGACGATCACGGCGCTGCAGCTGTTCCTCAACTCGATGTGCGCGTTCGCATTCGCCAAGCTGAAGTTCCCCGGTCGCGATGCGATCTTCCTGGTGATCCTCGCCACCATGATGATTCCCGGCCAGATGCTGCTGATCCCGAACTACGTGATCCTGCAGCACATCCCGTTCGCCGGCGGGAACGACCTGTTCGGCAACGGCGGCCACGGCCTGCTCGACTCGTACGCGGGGCTCATCGTCCCAGGCGTCGTCAGCGCCTTCGGCATCTTCCTGCTGCGCCAGTTCATGCACTCCATCCCGGACGAGCTGCTCGACGCGGCACGCATCGATGGCGCATCGGAGTTCCGCGTCTACTGGCAGGTGGTGCTGCCGCTGTGCAAGCCGGTGCTCGCGGCCACGGCCATCTTCACCTTCATGGCGGCGTGGGAGGACTTCCTGTGGCCGCTGATCATCATCTCCGACCCGGCGAAGTTCACGGCGCCGCTGGGGCTTGCGATGTTCGTCATGCGGAACCAGACGGACTGGGGCATGCTGCTGGCGGGATCCGTGATCGCGACTCTGCCCCTGCTGATCGTCTTCATCATCTTCCAGCGCCAGTTCGTGCAGGGCGTTGCGTTGAGCGGCATCAAGGGCTGATCGCAGAACCTCACGGAATGGGGAGCCGCCGGCATGTGCCGGCGGCTCCCCGTTCCGTCTCCGGCCCGAGCAGCGACGACCTCAACGCTGCGCGGCGGCCCGTTCGTAGTGATCGATATAGCGCATCGCCTCGATCCCCCGGTCGCGCACCTCGCGCAGCAGGGTCTCGGTCAGCGTCATGCCGGGATCACCGCGGAGGCTCGCCCAGTCATGCTGCAGGTACGACCAGACGAGGTCACGCTCCTCGATGAGGTCGAGGTTCCGGCGAAGCTCGCTCAGATACCCGTCGTGGTCGTCCCAGCCGAGCTCCTCCCGGAGCAGACAGTCCGCCCAACCGGTGACCCCATACTCGAGCAGGCCTGGGAAGCCCTGCAACGAGTACCAGAACGGCTGCACCTCGAGCGGAACCGGCTGCCAGTCGTGCTCGTTCCGCCCGTACGTTCGCAGGAACTCGATGCCGCACTCGTCGAGCACCTGCAGGATGTCCGGGCGGTCCGCCAAACCACGGTAATAGGTGTACGGGCCGGTGAGGCCGGTGCACCGGACGCCGAGGTGCTCCTCGAGCAGTTCGCTGGTGCGCGAGACCTCCTCGCGTGTCCGATCGAGGCTCCCGCCCAAGATGAGCTCCGTGCCGCGGGAGTTCCGCTGCACCAGGGTCTTCAGCGGCATGTGCGAGTAGGTGTGCTGCTGGATGTCGAAGAGCGGGTCGTCCACGAACTGCCCGAGGGCGTCGACGTTCCGCTCCAGCGTCTGCCCGAGCACGAACAGCGTGGCGGGCACGCCGTACTCGCGGTGCAGCTCCGCGGCCCGTCTCAAAAACGGCCGGGTGACCTCCGGATCCAGGTGCTCGACGTCGTAGCCGATCAGAAACGTCGGCATGACCCCGTCAGCCCATGCCGTCGGCGACGTACGAGAAGGCGTCGAACGCACTGGCCACGCTGCGGTACGGCCCAAGCTGCTCGTACGGCGGGGAATTCGGATAGCAGTACACCCCGCCGAGGTGCGCCTTGATGATCGCGGCCGCCTCGCCGCCGCTGGTCCAGCCGGGCTGGCGCACCACCAGCCATTCACCCTGAGCGTCCGCGGCGATCACCTCGTACGCCTCCGCATCCGTCGCGAATCCGCCCCTGTCCGTCACGATTCCACCCCCTCCGGCACGATAGCGACGACGGTCGCGACACGCCAACGGTGAACGAGCGTTCTCGGCGGCGTGTCTCTCAGGTGGCGAAACCGCTCGCGCCGCGGAGGCCGCGCGCGAGGCAGCGCTCCGCCTGGGCGCTCCGGGCGACCAGCGTTCCACGCCATGGGGAGTACGTGAACAGCGCGATCCCACGCCGGTTCGCCCTGACGACCACCGGCTCGGGGAAGCCGCTCAAGGAGAAGAGCAGCGGCCGCTTGCCGGTCGCCTTCGCGGCGTCCTCGAGCATGCCGAGCTCGACGTCCGGGGTCTCGGCCGTGAAGGCCCAGACCCTCGCGACGTAGCCGGAGGAGAGCACATGCGCCTGCTCGGCCGGGAGCGCCGGCGCCAGGTCGAACGTTCCCGCGGGCCGCAGGACGGTGGCGTCGAGCTCGCCGAGGTGGCGCATCCAGCCTGCTGCGACGTTCTGCGCCTGAACCGGCAGCAGGTCGGGAAACGTGTGGCGTGGGATCGGACGGCGCGGACCGGCCAGCCGCTCACGTCTCCGGTCGATGGCCGCGACCGCGTGACGATGCAGCTCAGCCTGCAACCGCAGCCGGAACGGGGGGATGCCGGCGCGATGCTGCGCGACCATCCCCGCGTACCGGACGGCGAGCTTCACACCGAAGCCGGACACGACCACTCCCGGCGCGGCGAGCAGCGAGGCAGCCGGCATGCCGAGCTGCGGCATAAGCAGCAGAGTCATCACCAGATTTCCGGTCCCGGTCGCCAACGCGGCAGCGGAGGCGACGGCGAGGGAGGCGTAAGGGGTCCGCACATGGCGCACGATGTCGTGCGCCGTCTCGACGCTCCAGACCTTGGCGTCGCGGGCGATGCCGGCCTCGATCGCCCAGGCCCAGTCATACCGCTCGGCCCAGGTGTTCGCGAGCGGCTCCGCCCGCTCCAGCAGCGCCTCGAGTCGCGCCTGGCTCTCCTCCCGGCGCTCGGCGTCGCGCGGGTTCCGGACGCGCTGCCCGGGCATCGTTTCGATCACCGCGCTCATCAGGCGCTCACCGCGGTTCGCGTGCGCAGTTCACGCTGGGCGAGCATGGCGATGTCCCGAAGCAGGTCGACGTCGACGGCCTCGCGCGGCCGCGGTTCGGCGGCGAGCACCGCGAGCGTGCCCACCGGCTGGCCGTCGGGCGAGTGCAACGGGTAGCCGGCATAGAACCGCAGGCCAAGCGCGGTGGCATGCATGCGGCGGAATCGACGATCGGCGGCCGTGTCGGACACGACGAAGGCGGTGCGCGAACCCAGCGCGTATTGACTGAGTGAGGCGCTTCGCGGCAGCTCGTGCACCTCCATTCCGGCCGATGCCAGCACCCGCTGGCGCTCCCCGTCGATCAGCGAGATCGTCGCCACGTCGGCACGGAACACCGACCGGGCCAGCTCCGCGATCTTGTCGAGCGCGCCGTGGGTCAGCGAAGTGCCCTTCTCGAGCTCTCGCACCGCACGGAGCCTCGCCGGCTCGTCCAGGAACGGCGGTGCGACGTCGGCGGCACGCTCCGCGAGCATCGGGGCAAGGTGAGCGGCGATCTCACCCGCCCAGACCCGGTAGTGCTCGGCGGTCGCGGACCTGTGCGAAGCGCAGCCACCCGCCGACATCGCGACGTGGCGTGCCTTCGGGAACTCCGAGCCGAGCGCCTGCAGCACCTCGTCCAGCCGCCGCGCGTGGCGGTCGAGGATCCGCCCGCCGCCGTTCTCGAGCAGCGGGATGGTCTGCACGGGCTGCATGCCGAGCAGCACCAGCCGTGCGTGCGACGAGGTGCGCGCCGACAGCTCTGTGAGGACCGCCCGCATGCGGGCACGGAAGGTGCGGGCGGGGAGCAGCCGCAGCGAGTCCGTCATCCCGAGGCTCACCACGATGGCGTCATAGGGGGCGATGAGCCGGCCTTCCAGTGCCGGAATCGCTGAGAGCGCGGTCATGCACTTGTCGGCGATGAGATCCACGTCGACACCGCGCAAGGTCCGGTCGCCGAGTTCTCTCGCCAGCTGGCCCGGCAGTGCGAGCTCGTGGCTGCGGGCACCCCAGCCCATGGCGGTGCCGCTTCCGAAGACGAGCACTCGATACGGGTCCGAGCCGGTGGAGTGGGCGAACGGGGCGTCGGTCGGACGCGGCACCTCGAGGAAGCTCCGATCGAGGATCGCGTGCCAGAGCCGGTCGACGACCGATCGCTGACGGATGGTGCTCACGATTCTTTCCCCCCAGAAAGCGCAGCATTGCGGCTGTACCCCGAGCCTATGTCGGCGCCCGCGGACCGTAAGCCCCCCATCCGGGGGCGTTTCGGCACGAACGGTGCCCTCCCCGCGCTTCCATTCGCGCTCGCGGCACGAGCGGTGTACCCCGGTGGCCCGATTGTCGGCACTTGCGCGGACACCGTGAGGGACGTCGCTTGCGTCGCCGTGGCGCATGGCGTGTGCGAGGCGGGGCCCGTATCATCCGGTTGAGCGTCCAACGTGGTCGTGCTCACGAAGCGGGAGGCAGCATCATGCGTCGAGGCGGAGGCATCAGCATCCTCGGGGTCATCTACCTCATCATCGGTGTGGTGGTCGCGGGCAATCAGGGCTACCTCGTCGACTGGACCAACCCCGGCAACGTGATCGAGGGACTGCTCGCGATCATCGTCTGGCCGGCGCTGCTCTTCGGCGTGGACCTGCACGGCCTCGTGCCCTGAGGAAGCCCGGTCATCGACCGGTCGGAAGAACCAGATCAGAGTCCGAGGTCAGGCTGCCTCCGGGGTCGCCCCCGCGCCCACCCTCGCCATGGCGCTCGCCTCGTCGGCCTTGCGTGCCGCGGCCATCGCCGCGCGTCCTGACGGCACGAGGAGCGCGACCACGAACACCACGATGGTGAGAATCCCGGCGACGATGAGCAGCGTCTCGACCTCGAACACGTCGGCGAGCGGCCCGAACGCGGTCATCCCGATCGGCGTGGCGAGCGCCATGACGATGCCGACGTAGCTGAACACCCGGCCATGCTTCTCCGGTTCGACCGTCTCCTGGAAGAGGGTCATGAACGGGGTGGAGAACAGCGGCACGAACAGGCCGAACAGGAACATGAAGGCGTAGAACACCCACAGGTTGGTGCTGAGCCCCAGTGCGACGGTGACCGCCCCGAAGCCGAAGGTCGACACGACGATCAGCGCCATCCGGCTGCGCTTGGCGAGGAGTGTGGAGACGAGCACGCCGCCCAGCAGCATCCCGATGCTGAAGGCGAGCTCGAGCACGGTCACCATCCACACCTCCGCGCCGAACGTCCTCGCGACCATGAGCGGGGTGATGAACGACGGAGCCACGGCCAGCAGGAAGATGATGGCGAAAACGATCAGCAGCCAGCGCACGATCGGGTGGTGGGCGATGTACCGCATGCCCTCCACCAGGTCCTGCCGATAGCTCGTCTCCTTCTCGGCGACCGCGGCGAGGGTCGGCACGGCGACGAAGGCGAGGATCCCGATGCCGATTCCCGCGGTGACCACGTCGATGAAGAACACCGGCACGATGCCCCAGATGCCGAACACCGCTCCCGCGGCCGCCGGCGCGAGCAGCGCCATCGCGGACTGGATGGTCGTGAAGATGCCGTTCACGCGCATGAGCTGATCGGCGGGCGTGATCTGCGGGATCATCGCCGACACAGCCGGTGTCTGCACCCCCGCCCCGAGGGAGCGGGCGGCGACGGCCAGCAGGATCAGCCAGAGGTCGGTGACCCCGGCGAGCATGAGCAGCGCGAGCACGAGGGTGACGACTGCGATGACACCGTCGGCCAGCATCACGAGGATCCGCCGGTTCATCCGGTCGGCGAGCACCCCGCCGAACAGCGACACGATGCCCTGCGGCAGGAACGCGACGATCGCGTAGAGCGCCACCGCGAGCCCCGACCGGGTCTCGAATGTGACGTACCACATGACGGCGTACTGAACGATCATCGACCCGAACAGGGAGATGGTCTGCCCGCTGAGGAACAGCGCGACGTTCCGCTTCCAGTGGGTGGGGATCGCCTGTTCTTGGGCGGGGGTCTGCTGCTGCTCGCTCATGATGTCCCGGGCTGGTCGGAGGGGAGGCGATGGAAGTGGTGTGCGCGACGGCGTTCCCGATGCTACGCGGGAGCTCCGACACTCGAACTGTCGTCCGCCTCGGCGGAGGGGGCGCGGGACGCCCGCGCGAGGGCGGCCCTCCCCGACGGCGCCCGCATCGCCAGCACCAGGACGATCGTCATGAGGACTCCGGCGGCCACCAGCAGCAGCTCGACGCTCACCAGATCGGCGAGCGGCCCGAACACCGCCATGCCCACCGGCACCGCAAGAGCGATGGCGATGCCGACGTAGCTGAACACCCGGCCGTGCTTCTCCGGCTCCACGATCTCCGCGAGGAGCGTCATGAACGGCGTTGAGAAGACCGGGACCATCAGCCCGAAGGCGAACATGAATCCGTAGAACGCCCACAGGTCCGGAGCGAGCCCGAGCGCGATGGTGCAGACGCCGAAGCCGAAGGACGACACGACGATCAGCGTCGCCTTGCCCCGCTTCGCGAGCACTGTCGACACCAGCGCTCCGCCCGCCAGCATGCCGACGCTGAAGGCGAGCTCCAGCACGGTGACCATCCACACCTCAGCCCCGAAGGTGCGGGCCACCAGCAGCGGGGTGATCATCGATGGGGCACCGGTGAGCAGCACGATGAACGCGAACACCAGGAGCAGCCAGCGCACCACCGCGTTGTGCCGGATGTACCGCATCCCCTCGACCAGGTCCTCACGGAAGCTCGTGGTGCTCTCGGCGACGGCGGCGAGCGTCTGCACGCGGACGCGGGCGAGGAAGCCGATCCCGACCACGGCCGTTGCCACATCGAGGAAGAACACCGGCACGATCCCGAGCAGCCCGAAGAGTGCACCGGCGGCGGCGGGCGCGATCAGCGCCATCGCGGACTGGATCGTCGCGAAGAGGCCGTTCACCCGCATCAGCTGGTCGGGCGGCGTCACCTGCGGGATCATCGCGGTCACCGCCGGCGTCTGCACACCGGCTCCGAGCGACCGGGCGGCCACCGCGAGGAGGATCACCCACATGTCGGTGACCCCGAGCAGCATCGCGGTCGCCAGCACCAGCGTGACTGCCGCGATGACGGCGTCCGCGCCGATCGCGAGGACCCGCCGGTTCATCCGGTCGGCCAGCACGCCGCCGAACAGCGACACGACCCCCTGGGGGGCGAACGCTGCGATGGCGTAGAGCGCCACTGCGAACCCTGAGCCGGTCTCGAAGGTGACGTACCACATCACCGCGTACTGCACGATCATCGACCCGAAGAGGGAGACCGTCTGCCCGGTGAGGAACAGCGCGACGTTGCGCTTCCACCGCTCGGGGATCTGCTGCTGCGGCTCCTGCGGGTCGCTGACGACGTCCGAGCCCCGTTCCGCGATGGCGCTTCCGGTCATGATGTTCACCTTCCTCCGCTGGGTCCCATGTGAACCCTCATTGATACGTCGAACGAGGACGGCGCGAATCGACATCACCGCGGAGATTCGGTCCCCCGGGGCGCAGTACGGTAAACGGGTGTCAAAGGTACTGAGCAAGCTTCCCGTCGGCGAACGCGTCGGCATCGCCTTCTCCGGCGGACTCGACACTTCGGTGGCGGTCGCCTGGATGCGTGAGAAAGGCGCGGTGCCCTGCACCTACACCGCCGACATCGGCCAGTACGACGAGCCGGACATCGACGCGGTGCCCGGCCGGGCCGGGCAGTACGGCGCCGAGCTGGCCCGGCTCGTCGACGCGAAGGGACCGCTGGTGGAGGAGGGTCTCGTCGCCCTGCAGTGCGGCGCCTTCCACATCCGCTCGGGCGGGAAGACGTACTTCAACACCACACCGCTCGGCCGCGCGGTGACCGGCACGATGCTGGTGCGCGCCATGCGCGAGGACGGCGTCGACATCTGGGGCGACGGATCCACCTACAAGGGCAACGACATCGAGCGGTTCTACCGGTACGGCCTGATGGCCAACCCGCGGCTGCGGATCTACAAGCCGTGGCTGGACGCGGAGTTCGTCGGTGAGCTCGGCGGCCGCCACGAGATGAGCGAGTGGCTCGTCGCGCGTGGCTTCCCCTACCGGGACTCCACGGAGAAGGCGTACAGCACCGACGCGAACATCTGGGGCGCCACCCACGAGGCGAAGCAGCTCGAGCACCTCGACTCCGGCCTCGACATCGTGTCGCCGATCATGGGCGTCCCCTCGTGGCGGGACGACGTCGAGATCGCGACCGAGGAGGTGTCCGTTCGCTTCGACGCCGGGCGGCCCGTGGCGATCAACGGGGTCGAGTTCGACGACCCGGTGGCGCTGGTCCGCGAGGCGAACGCGGTCGGCGGCCGCCACGGTCTCGGCGTCTCTGACCAGATCGAGAACCGCATCATCGAGGCGAAGAGCCGCGGCATCTACGAGGCGCCCGGGATGGCGCTCCTCCACATCACCTACGAACGCCTCCTCAACGCGATCCACAACGAGGACACGATCGCGAACTACCAGTTGGAGGGTCGCCGCCTCGGCCGGCTGCTGTACGAGGGCCGCTGGCTCGACCCGCAGTCCCTCATGCTCCGCGAGTCGATCCAGCGCTGGGTGGCCTCCGCGGTCACCGGCGAGGTGACGCTGCGGCTGCGCCGCGGCGACGACTACACCATCCTGAACACCAGCGGCCCGGCGCTAAGCTACCACCCCGACAAGCTCTCCATGGAGCGGGTGGGCGACGCGGCCTTCGGTCCGGACGACCGGATCGGGCAGCTCACCATGCGCAACCTCGACATCGCCGACTCGCGTGCCCGGCTCGAGCAGTACGCCGCGGCAGGGATCATCCCTGGTGCGACGGCGGCCCTGGTCGGCCGCCTTGAGCCGGAATCGGCCGAGATCATGGAGAACCCGGAAGTGGACCACGAGGCCGACCGGCTCGACCGCGCGACGGACGACCTGTCCGAGGGCGCCGCGTTCGACGCGGGCACCGACTGACGGACGGCACCGACAGGGGCGCCCGACCCGTGGCCACCGCCGGATCCTCCGCGATCGAGCCGATCCCGCGCAGGCTCGGCCCGACGCTGATCTCCGTCGCCGACTGGCTGTTCTTCCTCCTGGGCGCGGCCGCTGCGGGCTGGCTCGCCGTGCTCACGGTGCGGCAGATGATCTTCGGCGACGTGGGCGACTGGTGGCTGGTGCTCGTGCTCTGGCTGCTGCTGGCGTACCTGCTGCTCCCCCGCATCCACACCGCACTGGCGATCGTCTACGTGCCGGACTACTTCATCGGGCGCACGCGCACCTACGAGGGGCTGCTCGGCGACCCGGTCAACGTCGCGCTGAACGGCACGGATGAGCAGGTCCACGAGGGCATGCTCCGCGCCGGCTGGCACCTCGCGGACGAGCTCGGGTTCCGCAGCGGGCTGCGCATCGTCACGTCGACCCTTCGCCGGCGCTCGTACCCGAACGCACCGGTGAGCCCGCTGTTCCTCTTCGGGCGGATGCAGGAGTTCACCTATCAGCAGGAGGTCGAGGGCAACCCCGCCCGCCGCCACCACGTGCGGTTCTGGCGGACACCGGAGGGCTGGTACCTTCCGGGAGGCGCGACCGCCGACTGGCTCGCGGCGGGCACCTACGACCGCGGCGTCGGCCTCTCCTTCTTCACCCTGGCGTTCACCCACCGCATCGAGCAGAACATCGACGAGGAGCGCGACTACATCGTGCGGACTCTCCGCGAGGGGACGCCCGGCGTGGAGGTCGACGTGATCCGGCACTTCTCGTCCGGGTTCCACTCGCGGAACGGCGGCGGGGACGCCATCGTCACCGACGGGGACCTGCCGATCGTCGACCTCACCCGGCTCGCGGCCGACGAGCACCCGCTGCCCAGCGACGTCGCCGCTCCCCCGGCCCGCGCCGCGGAGATCGTGCGGAGGCTTCAGGACAGCGCGGCATCCAACCGCCTGAAGCGACCGATGACGCTGTACATCGCGTACGGGCTGATCGTGCTCCGGGCACTGACGGCCGGGGCGGCGGCGATCGCCGGACTGCTGGGTGGCATGAGCCCCATCTCGCTCGGTGACGCCGTGCCGTTCGCGGACGACACGACGCTCGGGCTGGCCGGCGTGCTGGCGTTCGCCGTCGTCTACCTGCTCGTAGCACAGGTGGCGTTCTGGGGAAGCCCGGCAGCCCGCTTCCTCGCGCTGTGCCTCAGCGTGCTGGCGATCACCGTGGGGCTGGCGAGCGAGCCGGCGGATGCGGAGGTGCTCGCCTCCCGCTTGCACATCGCCAATCTGGCGCTCGACATCGGCATCCTCATCACCCTCTCGGCAGGGGACGTGCGCGACTTCTCGATGCGTGCGGTGTGGCACCGCGGGGATCTGCGCAGGGAGCGGCGGGCCGCGAAAGCGCCACCGCACTCCTGAGGTTTCGCACCGCGGACTGTCGGTCCGGCCGTCGGGCACGCTTGAATGAAGCATGGCGAGCGGCAGCACACCGGCGGTCGAGGTCGAGGTCGGCCAGCACACGGTGCGGGTCACGAACCCGGATCGGGTCTATTTCCCGGCTCGTGGTGAGACGAAGCTCGACCTGGTCGACTACTACCGGTCGGTGGGCGACGGGATCGTGAACTCGCTCCGTGAGCGGCCATGCATGATGCACCGGTACCCCACCGGTGTGGCCGGCGAGAAGGTGCACCAGAAGCGGCTCCCCGCCGGTGCGCCGCCGTGGATGGAGACGGTGCGGGTGTTCTTCCCGCGCTTCAAGCGCACGGCCGACGAGCTGTGCGTCACGGAGCTCGCCCATGTGATCTGGGCGGTGCAGATGTCGACCGTGGAGTTCCACCCGTGGAACAGCCGCCGTGCCGACACCGAGAAGCCCGACGAGTGGCGGATCGACCTCGACCCCATGCCCGACTGCCCGTTCGACCGGGTGCAGCGGGTGGCGCACGTCGCCCAGGAGGTGCTCGACGAACTCGGCGCCGTCGGCTGGCCGAAGACCTCGGGCGGTCACGGACTGCACATCTACGTGCGCATCGCGCCGGAGCACGGCTTCTCCGACGTGCGGCGGGCCGCGCTCGCGTTCGCCCGCGAGGTGGAGCGGCGAGCTCCGGACGACGCGACGACCACCTGGTGGCGGCGGGATCGCGACCCGCGGCTCGTCTTCGTCGACTACAACCAGAACGCCCGCGACCACACGATCGCGGCGGCGTACTCCGTGCGCGGCAACCCTGAGGGAACGGTGTCGACGCCGATCCGCTGGGACGAGATCGCCGACGTGGACCCGCGCGACTTCACTCTCGCGACGGTGCCGAAGCGGTTCGCGGAGCTGGGCGACCTGCACGCCGGGCTCGACGACGCGGTGTTCGACCTCACGCCGCTGCTGGAGTGGGCGGAGCGGGACGAGCGGGAAGGCCACGAAGTGCCGCCGGAGCCCGAGGACCCCTGAGCAGCTCCCGCTGCCGGAGCCGACCCTTTCCGAGAGGTTCGTCGGAAGCATTCCGGCGCGGCGGCGGGCTGGGTAAGTTCTGGACTGCAAACATGGTCGAACCGAATGGAAAGGCGACACCCATGCTCGACATCATCGGAACCATCATCTTCGGCGCCATCATCGGCGCCCTTGCGCGGCTGTTCATGCGCGGCAAGCAGAACATCGGCATGCTCTGGACCATCATCCTCGGCATCCTCGGTGCGATCGTCGGGCAGTTGCTCGCCAACCTGCTCGGGGTTGGTGACACGGAGGGCATCGACTGGCTCCGGTGGATCATCTCCATCATCTGCTCGATCGTCTTCATCTCGATCTACCTCGCGGTGACGCGCAAGCAGCACCGGGACGTCCGCTGAGGCACGCCAGCCCCCGCTGACCCGCGTCACCCGGCCTGTCACCCGCCCGTGACAGGCTGAGCGGGTGACGAACACCCGCGGCGATGCCCTCGACATACTGCGCACGCTGGTCGGGCGCAGCGATGCCGACTTCCACGAGGGTCAATTCGAGGCGATCTCGGCGCTCGTCGACGAACGGCAGCGCGCGCTCGTCGTGCAGCGCACCGGGTGGGGCAAGTCCGCGGTGTACTTCGTTGCGACCTTGCTGCTGCGGCAGCGCGGTGCGGGCCCCACCGTCCTCGTGTCGCCGCTGCTGGCGCTCATGCGCGATCAGATCGCTGCGGCGGCTCGCGCTGGTGTGCGTGCGGTGGCCATCAACTCCACCAACCCGCACGAATGGGCGGACGTGCGGGCCGCTCTCGACGCCGACCAGGTCGACGTGCTGCTGGTCTCGCCCGAGCGGCTCAACAACCCGACGTTCCGCGAGGAGCAGCTGCCCGCCCTCGTGCGGAACGTGGGCATGCTCGTCGTCGACGAGGCCCATTGCATCTCGGATTGGGGGCACGACTTCCGCCCGGACTACCGCCGCCTGCGGGAGCTGATCACCGTGATCCCGGACGGCGTTCCGGTGCTTGCGACGACGGCGACCGCGAACTCACGGGTGGTGACGGATGTCGCGGAGCAGCTGTCTCCACCCCCAGCGGCCGCCGACCACGACGACGCCGCGGACCGGCACCCGGTCCACACCATCCGCGGCCCGCTCGCCCGCACATCGCTTCGACTCGGGGTGCTCACACTGCCCGACGCCGCGGCGCGGCTCGCCTGGCTGCTGACCCATTTGGGCGATCTCCCCGGCTCCGGCATCATCTACACCCTCACGGTGTCCGCCGCCGAGGACACTGCTCGCCTGCTGCGCGAGGCCGGTCACAACGTCCGCGCCTACACCGGCCAGACGGATCCCGGCGAGCGCGAGGCGTCCGAGGCGGCGCTGAAGGACAACGAGGTGAAGGCGCTCATCGCGACGAGCGCCCTCGGCATGGGCTTCGACAAACCCGACCTCGGCTTCGTGCTGCACCTCGGCGCACCGAGTTCACCCGTCGCCTACTACCAGCAGGTCGGCCGCGCCGGTCGCGCCACCGCCAACGCGGATGTGCTGCTCCTCCCTGGCCCGGAAGACCAGGCGATCTGGTCGTATTTCGCAACCGCCTCGATGCCCTCGCAACAGCTCGCGAACGCGGTGCTCGACGAGCTTGCGCTGGAGAACGGCGCCCCGCTGTCGACGCCCGCGCTGGAGGCACGCGTCAACATCCGCCGGACACGCCTCGAACTGCTGCTCAAGGTGCTCGACGTCGATGGCGCGGTGCGGAAGGTCCGTGGCGGATGGATCACCACAGGAGCGCCGTGGACCTACGACGCCGACCGTTACGAGCGCATCGCCGCCGAGCGCGTCGCCGAGCAGCAGCACATGCTGGAATACGAGCGCACAGGCTCGTGCCGCATGGAATACCTCCAGCGCACGCTCGATGACGAGACGGCGACACCGTGCGGTCGCTGCGACAACTGCGCGGGCGATTGGTTCCCGGCCGACGCGTCGGCGGATGCCGCCGCACGCGCCAACGCCTCGCTCGACCGGGTCGGTGTGCCGATCGAGCCGCGCGCACAGTGGCCCACCGCGGCCGAACGGCTCGGCGTGCCGGTCAAGGGCAATATTCCGCCGGCGGAACGCATGCTCGAGGGCCGTGCGCTCGCACGTCTCACCGACATCACCTCCGCGGGGCGCTGGTGTCGTGACCTGCTGGCCGCGAACGCGGCGGACGCGCCGGCCTCCCGGGAGCTGATCGCCGCGTGCATCCGCGTGCTCGCCGACTGGCCATGGGCCGAACGACCCGCGTCGGTGGCGGCGATGCCATCCCGATCCCGGCCGCTGCTGATCGAGTCGGTGGCGCGCGGCCTCGCCGAAGCGGGCAGGCTGCAGTACCTCGGTTCCCTGGAGTACGCAGGGCCCGGTCCCGCCGGGAAACCGGGCGGCAACAGCGCATACCGCCTCGCCGCGGTCTGGAGCGCGTTCACGCCTCCGACCGCGTTGGCCGAGACCGCTCCGACGGCTCCGATCCTGCTGATCGACGACTTCGCGGACTCCCGCTGGACGCTTACGGTCGCATCCCGCCAGCTGCGGCTGGCCGGGGCATCCGCTGTGCTGCCGTTCGCACTCGCCCTTCGCGGGTGACCCCGGAGCCCATCAGCGCGGAGCACGGGACCGGACCATGGTCACTGGGGGTGCGAGTCGCTCGGGCCGACACCGGGAATGCGCCCCTCACGGAAGGCGTCCACGAACAGGGCGTGGTCGGCGCGGGCGCGCGCACCGTAGTCCAGCCCGAACTCCGCCAGCTCGGCGATCAGCTCGTCCTCCGCGCCATCGATCACTGCGACGATGGCTTCCTCGGTCTGGAAGTCCACCAGCGGCGTGTTCTCGTCATCGACATCCGAGACGCAATGCACCTTCGCGGTGGCCCGGCCGAGCTGCTCGAGGACTTCCCCCATCTGCTCCGCCTCAGTGAGCGCGGACCAGTCGAGGTCCGCCTCGTACGGGGAGTATTCCTGGACGACGAAACCGACACCATCGTGCGGGCCGCCGTTCATGCGGGTCCAGCCAAGCCACGGATCCGCCCTGGCCTGCAGCGCGCGCTGCGAGACCGCGGTGCGGTGCCCTTCGTGCTCGAAGTAGTCCAGTGCGTCCTCGTGGGTGACGATCCGGCTGGGCGCAGCGACGGCGCCCTGCTTCATGGTCAGCACCACGTCGTTCTCGAGAGCCTGGCTCCGCCCCTCGACCAGAAGCGTGTACGCCGGCAGACCGGCGCTCCCGACCCCGAAGCCGCTCTTGCCGACCACATCCTTCAAGTGGTACGTCAGGCTTCCCAGCCGCTTCGACCTGGGAATGGTGTCGAGATATGCGGAGTAGGCGTCCTCCACCACCGCCCGCTCCTCGGCCGGCAGTTCGCGCGCGGACGGTGAATACCGAAAGCGCCGGATGTAGTCCTCCACCACCGTGACCTTCTCCAGCAGGTCGATCCTGGTGGCCAGCTGGGCGACGAGGAGCGCTTCGAGCACCGCGCCGCGTGCGGTGTCCAGCCGTAAGGACCACTGGTGGTCCCTGTCGCTGTCGACGAAGGTGTGCACCTGGTCGAGGTAGGCCCGAAGGTAGATCCGGGTGAGCTCGGTGATGTCTTCGTCCGGCATGGCCTTGGTCCAGCCCATCACCGCGAGACTCGCAGCCAGCCGCAACAGGTCCCAGGTGAAGTGGCCGAGATACGCCTCGTCGTAGTCGTTGACGTCGAACACCAGCACGCCGTCGCTGTTCATATACGTGCCGAAGTTCTCCACGTGCAGATCGCCCTGGATCCATACCCGGCTGGAGCGCTCGTCCGCCCACCGGTCTTTCCTGTCGCGGATGTCGGCATAGAACAGGCACGCGGTGCCCCGGTAGAAGGCGAAGGGGTCCGCGGCCATCGCTCGGTACCTTCGCCGGAACGCGGCCGGGTCGTGCGCCGCCAGGTCTGAGAACGCGTCGGTCAAGACATCGATGATGAACTGGGTGCGCTCAGCGTCGGACGGCATCCCCGCACCCTAACCGAACCGCCCCGGAAGCCCCTCGGCGACGGTTCGGCCGGAACGAGTCGGAGTCGCGTTCCTCGGGACCATCGGCACAGCCTCGACCCGGCCACCATGCGGCGCCTTTCTCACCGGGGCCTGGATCGCTGGAGCCCGGCGACGGAGCCGGACGCCGCGCTGCTCGACGAGGGGGCATATCGCCGGCATATAGAAAACCGCATACGTCGTGACAACACCGGGCTGCCTTGACTGGAGGCGTGGCCGACAGAGAACTCGCACGAACAGTTTCCCTCCCCATCCGACCGCTGGCGTCGTCAGCCTCCTCGGCCGCGACCGGTGACCGTGGTGCGCATGGCGGGGTGGATGCCGTCGACCTCGGGACGGGGATATCGATCTACGGATGCGGGCAGGACGAAGCAGGCCTGTTTCGCGAGATGGCGCCGCGGTTCGGCGTCACCCTGACCATCACTGATGCAGCGGTCTCCGACGCGAACATCGAGCTGACGCAGGGGAACCGCTGCATCAGCGTCGACCACAAGACCGAGATCCCGAAGTCCACCCTTCGCTCACTCAGCGAGGCCGGCGTCATGTACATCTCCACAAGGAGCGCCGGGAACAACCACATCGACGTGGACTTCGCCCGGAGGATCGGCATCACGGTCGAGGGGGTTGCGTACTCACCCGACAGCGTCGCCGACTACACGCTGATGCTCATGCTGATGGCGGTGCGGAGCGCGCGATCGACCATTGTCCGCGCGGAGGCACACGACTTCAGGCTGAGTGACGTGCGAGGCCGGGAACTCCGCGACATGACCATCGGGGTGATCGGAACCGGCCGCATCGGCGCAGCCGTTCTCGATCGGCTGCGGGGGTTCAGCTGCCGCGTGCTGGCCTACGACCGCCGCCCGAAGACCTCTGTGGACTACGTCCACCTCGACGAGCTGCTCTCGAGGAGTGACCTCGTGACGCTCCATACCCCGCTCAGCGCTGAGACCCGACATCTGCTGAACCTTCCACGAATCGCGCAGATGAAGCCCGGCGCGTTTCTCATCAACACCGGGCGGGGCTCGCTGGTCGACACGGAGGCGCTCCTCTCAGCGCTGGAGGGCGGCCGACTGGGCGGCGCGGCCCTCGATGTCGTGGAGGGCGAGGAGGGCATCTTCTACACCGACCGCAGGAGCAGGCCGATCGAGAGCGAGCTCTTCCTGCGATTGCAGCGACTGCCGAATGTGCTCATCACTCCGCACACCGCCTACTACACCGAACGCGCACTGCTCGACATCGTCCATAACACCATCCACAACTGCCTCGAGTTCGAAGGACATCAGCATGGCTAAGTTGAAGGTCGCCGTCATCTTCGGCGGAGCCTCCGAAGAGCACCCCGTCTCCGTCAAGTCCGCGCAGGAGGTCGCGCGAAACCTGAACCTCGCCAAGTACGAGCCCGTCTATGTCGGCATCACCTCAAGCGGCGAGTGGAAGCTGTGCGATCGCCCCGGCCCGGACTGGGCGGACGGCGACTGCCGAGGCGCGACGCTGTCACCCGACCGAGCCGTCCACGGATTGCTCGTCGAGGTGGATGGCCGCTGGAAGACCATCCGCCTCGACGTCGTTGTCCCCGTGCTGCACGGCACACTCGGCGAGGATGGCGCCATCCAAGGCCTGCTGGACCTCTCCGGCATCCCCTACGTAGGATGCGACGTCCAAAGTTCCGCACTGTCCATGGACAAGTCCCTCACGTATCTGGTGGTGAGAAGTGCAGGGATCGCCACCCCGAGATTCTGGACGGTGACGGCCGACGGGCACGTGGATCCGGTGCGCCTCACCTACCCCGTCTTCGTGAAGCCGGCCCGCTCGGGCTCCTCCTTCGGGGTCAGTCGCGTCGACCGCAGGGAAGAGCTCCCGAGCGCAGTGCAACTGGCCAGACAGTACGACCCGAAGGTGCTGATCGAGGAGGCTGTTGCCGGCAGCGAAGTCGGATGCGCGGTGCTCGAAGGCGACACGGACCTGATCGTCGGGGAGGTCGATCAGATTCGGCTCTCGCACGGCTTCTTCCGGATCCATCAGGAGGACCAGCCGGAGGTACGCTCCGAGAACTCGGCCATTCTCGTTCCGGCCGAGATCTCCCCGGAGTCTCGACTCCGCGTGCAGCAGACGGCTCGAGCCATCTATCGTGCGCTCGGCTGCCGGGGACTTGCGCGGGTCGACATGTTCCTGCGTGAAGACGGCGAGATCGTGCTCAACGAGGTGAACACCTTCCCCGGCATGACTTCGTACAGCCGGTATCCGCGCATGATGGCCGCAGAAGGCATCACCCTCGCCGAGATCCTTGACCGGCTGATCGCATTCGCACTCGAGGGGCGCCGCCGATGAGCTCCGAATTCGTCTACCTGGACGAACACATCCCCGGAATCCGCTGGGACGCCAAGTACGCGACCTGGGACAACTTCACCGGCAAGCCCGTCGACGGGTACCACGCCAATCGAATCGTCGGGACGAAGGCGCTCTGCGAGGCGCTGGAGCGTGCACGCGACGACGCCGCATCACGCGGCTTCGGCCTGCTCCTCTGGGACGGCTACCGCCCGCAGCGCGCCGTGAACGGCTTCCTGCACTGGTCGAGACAGCCGGAGGATGGCCGGACGAAGCCGCGACACTACCCGAACATCGACAGACCCCAGATGTTCGACCTCGGCTACGTGGCCGCCGAGTCAGGCCACAGCCGCGGCAGCACCGTCGACCTGACGCTCTACCACCTGACAACCGGCGAGCTTGCGGACATGGGTGGCGATCACGACCTTATGGATTCGCTTTCGCACCATGGAGCGGAGGGGCTCGCGGAAGCCGAGGAGCAGAATCGGCAACGCCTTCGCTCGATCATGGAGGCCAGCGGGTTCAGCTTCTACCCGGCGGAGTGGTGGCACTACACGCTGCGGGACGAACCGCACCCGGACACCTATTTCGACTTTCCCATCACCTAGACCGGTGCGGCGGGCAGTTGCACCGTGACGCGAAGTCCTCCGGCGGCCAGCGGCGTGAGAGTGAGGATCCCGTTGTGCGCTTGGGTGATGCTCTTCACGATCGCGAGGCCCAGGCCGACACCTGCGTGGTGCTGGGTGCGAATGCGTTCGCTGCCGCGCTGAAACGGTTCGGTGAGGGTCGAGACCAGCTGCAGCGGCAGCTTGTCGCCGGTGTTCTCGACGACGAGGAGGACGTGCCCGGGACCACGTGCGGTGTTGACCTGCACGGTGCCGTGCTCCGGGAGGTTGTGCACGATCGCGTTGTGGATGAGGTTCGTCGTCATCTGCAGCAGCAACGCGTGCGAGCCGATCGCGGAAGCGACCTCCCCAGACGTCTCGATGGTGCTCCTCCGCTGCTCCGCGAGCGGCAGGAGTGTCTCCGAGGCCTCCTCCGCCACGAGAGAAAGGTCCACGTGTTCCCGGGCGAACGATCGCTGGTCAGCGCGACTGAGCAGGAGCAAGGCCTCGGTGAGGTCGATGGCTCGTGCGTTGACCGCGTGAAGGCGTTCGACGAGTTCGTCCCCGGTGCGGTTCGGATCGTTCCGGGCGACGTCGAGGAGGATCTGCGTGACCGCCAGCGGTGTGCGCAGCTCATGGGATGCGTTGGCCGCGAACCTCTGCTGCTCCACGACCTGCGCTTCCAGCCGTGCGAGCATGCCATCGAAGCTATCGGCGAACTCCCGGAACTCGTCTCTGCGGCCTTCCATCTCGATCCGGTGAGAGAGCGACCCCCTTGCGGCCATGCGTGTCGCGTCGGTGATCCGGTCCAGCGGGGCGAGCATCCGGCCTGCCAGAATCCACCCTCCCGAAAGACCGGACGCCAGCAGGAAGACCAGCGCCCAGGCGGCCGGTGGGGCGAAGGCGCGCACGAGGTCGTCGCGGCCCGGCACGAATCCGCGCGGAGTGCTCATCGCGTGCTCCGGCACGTAGCGCAGCAGGAACACCCACACGGCCGCGAGCAGCACGACCCCGGCGACCATGAGGAACCCTGCGTAGCTGAGCGTCAGTTTCAGCCGGACGCTCAGACCGCGTTCCCGATTCACGACCCGCTCCCGGGCGCGGGGTCGGGCGCGACGTCGATGCGGTAGCCGACGCCGGGCACCGTGGCGATAAGCCACGGTTCGCCGAGCCGTTTGCGCAGTGCCGAGACGGTGATGCGCACGGCGTTGGTGAACGGGTCTGCGTTCTCATCCCACGCCCGCTCCAGAAGCTTTTCGGCACTGAGAACGCCGCCTTCGGCAGCGACGAGCACTTCCAGCACGGCGAACTGCTTGCGGGTCAGCGGCACATACCGGCCGTCCCGGTAGACCTCGCGGCGGAACGGATCGAGTCGCAGACCCGCGATCTCGCGCACGGGCGGCCTGCTGTGGACGCGCCTGCGGTCGAGCGCCCGGAGGCGGAGCACGAGCTCCTTCAGCTCGAACGGCTTGGTGAGGTAGTCGTCGGCGCCGAGTCCGAACCCGGAGGCCTTGTCGTCCAGCCGGTCCGCAGCGGTGAGCATCAGGATCGGCGTGCCGCTTCCGGAGGCAACGATGCTCTCAGCGATCTCGTCGCCGGAGGGTCCTGGGATGTCGCGGTCGAGCACGGCGATGTCGTAGGCGTTGATGCTCAACAGATCCAGAGCGGTGTTCCCGTCCCCGGCGACGTCGGCCGCGATCGCCTCCAGCCGCAGCCCATCGCGGATGGCTTCGGCCATGTAGGGCTCATCCTCGACGACCAGCACACGCATGCTCCGATGCTAGGCGCAGGCGCATATCGTCGGCGTATCGTCAACCGCATACAGGGTGGCAACACGACGCCGCCTTGACTGGCGGCATGAGTCAGACCGCAGCACGAGCGACGACCCGAAGGACTCCTAGGCCCACCGGTGCCGGCCTGATGCCCGTTGCCGCTGCCGTCGCGATCATCGGAATCCTCGTCGCGGCGTCAGCATCGTTCTCGGCGCCGCCGTTCAGCGAGCTCGTCCGCGGAGACCATGGCGGGATCACCGAGGCCGACGGCGTCCTCCCCGACGGCGTTTCGCCGTTCGATGACCGGTATCCCGGTGTCGCGAACCTGGATTCCGACCTGCTCGCGGCGCTGCGCGAGGCAACCACGGACGCCGCTCGCCACGGCATCGGGTTCTCTCTCAACAGTGGATGGCGCTCCCCCGACTACCAGGATCAGCTTCTTAGCGGGGCGGTCGCCGAGTACGGCTCGGAGGCGGAAGCCGCCCGATGGGTCGCTCCCGCCGACAGGTCCCCTCATGTGTCTGGGAATGCGGTCGACATCGGGGACTCCGATGCCACAGCCTGGCTGTCCGAACACGGCGCCGCCTATGGGCTGTGTCAGATCTACGCGAACGAGTCCTGGCACTTCGAGCTGCGCCCGGAGGCGATCGGCGTCGGTTGCCCTGCAATGTACGCCGACCCGACCGAGGACCCGCGAATGCAGCCGTGACCTGCACACGGAAGAGGCGCCGCCCTGGCGGGCGACGCCTCCTTCATGGTGGACCTGAGGGGATTCGAACCCCTGACCTTCTCATTGCGAACGAGACGCGCTACCAACTGCGCCACAGGCCCATGCGGGAAATAACGCTATCACCTCCGTGAGGTGGGGTCGGAACTCGGGACAGAAGCGGGACTTCCTGAGAAGGGTGCGCAGAGGTGAGCGTGATTCAATCGGGATATGTCGCGGTGGTCGGAGCAGATGAAGGCTCGAATGCTCGACATGTTCTCGGGAGCGGAGAGCGGCCGCCCACCGTGGATCGACGCGATCGAGGGCGGCGACGACGCCGGATTCTTCGGCCCAGGCTCCGCCGCGTGGATCGTGCACGGCGGGATGCCGACGCTCGTCGCCGGTATCCGCGCGCTGCTGATGCAGACGCTGCACCCGGGCGCGATGGCGGGGGTGCACGACTGGTCACGCTATAAGCAGGATCCGCTCGGGCGGCTCTCCGGCACGGTTCGCTGGCTCGTCACGACGACGTTCGCCGACACCGGGCTCGCCCGTCGCGAGTCCGAGCGTGTGGCGCGGTTCCACTCCCGGGTCGCCGGTACCTACACCGACGGCAGCGGAAGCGAGCGTGCATACTTCGCCGGCGATCCGGAGCTCCTGCGGTGGGTGCATCTCGCCTTCACCGACTCGTTCCTCGCCTGTCAGCAGCGGTGGGGCGGAGCCATCCCGGGCGGCGGCGACGCCTACGTGCGGGAGTGGGCGCAGGCCGGCGAGCTGGTCGGCGTGCAGTCCCCACCCGCCTCGGTCGCCGAGATGCGCGGGGAGCTCGAGACGCTCCGCGCGACCGGGGTGCTGCGGCGCGACGAGCGTGTTGAGCAGGCCGTGCGCTTCATCCGGAACCCGCCGCTCGACAAGCGGATGATGCCCGCCTACCGCATCCTGTTCGCCGGCGCGGTGGCGACCATCCCGCCGGAGTTCCGGAGGCTGCTGGGGCTGAGGAGATCCCCGGTGCCCGCGGTGCTCGGCACGCGGATCGCGCTCGCCGCGGCCGGAACGCTGCTGGGGGCTCCGTCGCACGCGGAGAAGGCGGCGCGGCGGCGGATCGCGCGGCTCCGGGGCGCGGCTGTGGAGCCGTCCGTCTAGTTCGGGCGGGACGAGTCCGCGGAGACGCACACCGACACGCCGATGTGAGCGTCCAGTCGGCGCTGTGTCGGGCCGGATCTCCGCTGACTCGGACCGGTGTCAGCAGGCCGGCCGCTTCGACAGGCTCAGCGATCGCGCTTCTAGACGGCGCGGTTGAGGCGGCGGCGGATGGCGGCTTCGAGGTCCGGAGCGTGCCCGGCGGCGAGGTCGACGTGCCCCATCGCCGCGAACTTGGACGCCGGGGCGAGCTGGGTGACCTCCCCGGCCTCCACGGCGGCGGCCTTCCGCTCGTCCTCGCGGGGGTCGGCCATGACCGGTGGGGCGACGACGGGCTTCGACATGTAGAGCGGCTTCGGCAATGGCACGGGCGTCCACTCGCGGACCTCGGACTCGAACTCGAAGTCGGCGACCTCCGCACGAACCCGGCGGAAACCCGCCGTGGGACGTGCGAGGGAGCGCGACACCGCCGCGAGACGGTTGAGCAACGCGATGGCGAGGACGAAGAGCGTGCCGCCGGCGGTGATGCCGAGCGAAACCATGAATGACGCCCCCGCGGTCGCGAGCATCCACCCGAAGGTGAGCAGCAAGCCGATGCCGACGAGCAGCATCAGACTGCCGAGCCGCCGCGTGCGGCGCAGGCGACCGGCGCGAACCGACTCCGGCGAGCGAGGTGGGCGGGCCGGCGTCGCGGCAGCCCGCGTGGGACGCACACCGGGCGCGGCAGGCCGGACGACGACCGGCTCCGGGATGGCGGAGCCCCGGGATGCCCGGGACGCTGCGGCAGTGCGCGACCGGGCTTCGGCGGCGAGCCGCTTCTCTTCGAGCTTCCGCCGTTTCTCCAGCTCCCGCAGTGCGCGCTCCTGCGCGGCCGCGCTGCGGGCGTTCGATTCGGCGCGCACCACCGCGGGCACCTCGGCGGTCTCGGCCAGGATCCGCAGGCTCTGCTGCAGCCGGACAGCGTTCCGCTCGGTCGCCAGGTACTCGCGGCGGCGGAACCAGGACGGCACCAGGTAGGTGAGCCAGAGCACGGCGGCAAGCGCCAGCATGACGCCCGCACCGCCGCCCGTGAACTCCATGGCGTTAAAAGTAGGGGCGACGCCGCCGAAGGATGCGCGACGCGCGGAAAGCTTCAACCATTCCTTGAGAATCTTCAGTTCGCGAGCCTCCCGGGCAGCGGGTCGGCCCGCCGCTAGGCTTGCGCCGCCTCGCGCACCCTCTCACAGCAAACGGAGCAGCCAGTGTCGACCCAGACCACCGTTCCCACCGAACCCGCGCCCGCCACCGAGCAGGCGCCGGCAGCCGCCGAGCTCACGGCTCGCCGACGCCGCGCACAGCCTCGACTGGGGCGCTTGCTCAGCAGCGTCGAGCTCGTCACCGCGATCCTGCTCGGTGTCGTGTCGGTGACCACCGCGTACGCCTCGTTCCAGGCGGCGCTGTATGACGGGGAGACCGCGAAGCAGTTCACGCTTGGCCAGAATTCCCAGACCGAGGCGGAGTCGCTGTACCTCGAGGCGAACCAGCAGTACATCCGCGACGTGCAGCTGTGGGACCGGATGACCGAGCTCTCCATCGAGATGGGCGACCAGGACCCGGCTCGCGCGGCGATCGCGCAGACCCAGTTCCAGACCCTCGAGTTCCAGTCGGTGTCCGAGACGCTCAGCGCGGCGATCGTCTGGTCGAACGAGCAGAACGACGCCAACCCGAACGAGTACGCCAGCCCGTTCGACTCCGAGGACTACCAGAACGCCCTGTACAGCGCGTGGGCCGAGGAGGACGACAAGTCCATCGCCGCCTTCGCCGCCGGTGACATCGCCGACAAGAACGGCGACACCCTCACTCTCACGACTGTGCTGATGGCGATCTCGCTGTTCCTGCTCGGTGTCGCGGCGGTCGCGCGTCAGCTGCGCGTGCAATTCATCCTGATCGGCGTCTCGATGGTGATCTACGCCGTGTCGCTGGTGATGATGCTCGGCGTGCCGTTCATGGCGCTGTAGGCCCGGCCGGAACGACCTACGGCGCGATCTTCAGGGGGGACGCCGCCTTCTCCCGGTCAGCCATCGGGATGGCGGCGTCCTCAACCGGCGCCCGGCCGTCCAGCCATCTCCGCAGTACGCCGCCGGGCACTTCCTCGACGGTCAGCGCGAAGCAGAAATGGTCGCGCCAGTCGCCGTTGATGTGGATGTAGCGACGGCGGAGTCCCTCATAGCGGAAGCCGAGCTTCTCGACCACGCGCAGCGACGGCCCGTTCTCCGGCCGGATGCAGATCTCCATTCGGTGCAGTCCGACGGAGAAGAAAGAGTGGTCGGTGGCGAGCGCGACGGCGGTGGGGGTGAGCCCCTTCCCCGCGAACCGCTCCGCCACCCAGTAGCCGATCGTCGCCGAGGACAGCGACCCGTAGGCGATCCCGGAGACGTTCAGCTGCCCGGCCAGCTCCCCGCGATACTCGATCACGAACGGGATGCCCGCGCCTTCCCGGGCGTTGTTCAGCAGCGAGCGGATGCTCGCCCGGGTGTCGAAGCTCATGGGCGCATGCGGGTTCGTGGCCTCCCACTTCCGCAGCCAGGACCGGTTCGCGAGCAGTTCACGCTCCAGCGCCCGGGAATCCCGCAGCCGGATGGGGCGGATGCTGATATCGCCCTGGCTGAGGGTGGGAATGGTCACCACCGGGGTCACATCTCCGCGACGAAGGACTTCAGCCACGGACGGAGGTCCGGGCCCAGGTCATCCCTTGAGCATGCGAGCTGCACGATCGCCTTGATGTAGTCCAGCCGGTCTCCGGTGTCGTAGCGACGACCGCGGAACACGAGCCCGTAGACGCCGCCACTCGACTCGTCTGCGGCGAGCACCTGCAGCGCGTCGGTGAGCTGGATCTCCCCGCCCTTGCCGGGCTCCGTCTCCTCCAGCACGTCGAAGACCTCCGGCTGCAGCACGTAGCGCCCGATGATCGCGTAATTGGACGGCGCGTTCTCCGCCGCCGGCTTCTCGACGAGGCCAGTGATCTTGACGACATCGTCGTGGTCGGTCGTCTCGACGGTCGCGATGCCGTACATGTGGGTCAGCGTGGGGTCGATCTCCAGCAGCGCGACGACGCTCGCCTGACGGTTCTCCGCCTCCTCGAGCATCCGGCTGAGCAGCACGTCGCGGGCGTCGATCAGGTCGTCGCCGAGCAGCACCGCGAACGGCTCCTTGCCGACATGCATCCGCGCGCGGAGCACCGCGTGACCGAGGCCAAGCGGATCGCCCTGCCGCACATAGTGGACGTCGGCGAGGCTCGAGGAGTAGTTGACCTGCTCCAGCCGGTCGGTGTCGCCTTTCTTCTCAAGCGTCGCCTCGAGCTCGGCGACCCGGTCGAAGTGGTTCTCCAGGGCGTTCTTGTTGCGCCCGGTGATCATCAGCACGTCACGCAGCCCCGCAGCCACCGCCTCCTCCACCACGTACTGGATGGCCGGCTTGTCCACCACCGGGAGCATTTCCTTCGGCATCGCCTTGGTGGCGGGAAGGAACCGGGTGCCCATCCCGGCGGCAGGGATGACGGCCTTCGTGATTCTGGAGGTCATGCCGCAAGGGTAGCGGAGGCCTACAAATAGGATTGCTGCATGCCGGCCGACCTCAGCAATGAGAAGCGGGCGCTCCGCGCCGAGCTGCGGGAGCGCCGCCGGATCATGCCGTCCACGGAGCGGGACGCGGCAACGGTGGCGCTGACCGAGAATCTCGAGCGACTGGCGACGGACTTGGGTGCACGGTCGGTCGCTGCGTATCTGTCCCGGCCGGAGGAGCCCGACATCCGCCCTTTCGTGCACTGGGCCCACGACCGCGGGATCAGGGTTCTGCTCCCGGTGTCGCGAGAAGACGGCCTGCTCGACTGGGCCCCGTATGACGGCGGCGAGGAGGCGCTGGATCCGTACGGCATGCCGGCCCCGACCAGCGAGCTGCTGAGCCCGATGGCGATCAGCGAAGTGGAGTTGATCCTCGCACCGGCGGCCTGCGTCGACTCACGCGGGATGCGGATGGGGTGGGGCCGCGGGTACTTCGACAAGACGCTCGGGTCGATGGAGAAGCGTCCCCCGGTTTATGCTGTTCTCTTCGACAGCGAGCTCGTCGACGAGGTGCCCAGCGAGGTGCACGACCAGCGCGTCGACGGGGTCGTCCGCCCTTCCGGAATCCTCACCTTCTAAAGGACCCATCCCCAAAGTGCCCACCTACTCCTACCGTTGCACCGAGTGCGACACCGCGTTCGACATCCAGCAGGCCTTCACCGACGATGCCCTCACCGAGTGTCCGACCTGCCAGGGGCGGCTGCGCAAGGTGTACAACTCCATCGGCGTGAGCTTCACCGGCTCGGGGTTCTACCGCACCGACAGCCGCGCGCCGGCGAAGAGCGAGGGCTCGGGCTCGGATTCGTCCAGTGGCGCGGCCTCTGACTCGGGCTCCTCGTCGTCGTCGTCCGACTCGAAGCCGGCGAGCACGCCCGCGCCCGCGAAGAAGGAATCGGCACCCGCCAAGGCCGCGAGCTGATGCTCAAGGGGTTCAAGGAGTTCCTGCTCCGCGGGAACGTCATCGACCTCGCCGTCGCGGTCGTGATCGGCGCGGCGTTCACCGCGATCGTGAACTCCGTCGTGAACGACATCTTCAACCCGCTGATCGGTGCGATTTTCAACGCGGAGAGCCTGAGCGAGTCACTCAGGTGGACGATCCGGGACGCGCCCGGCGACGAGAACGACAGCGTCATCCGCTTCGGCGCGGTGCTCGCCGCGCTGATCCAGTTCGTGCTCGTCGCGACGGTGGTGTACTTCGCCCTCGTCACACCGATGAACTGGCTGAAGCGCGTCGCGTTCGCGAAGCAGGAGGAGGGAAAGCCCGCGGTCGCCGCCGACACTCCCCCGACCGAGCTCGAGCTGCTGAAGGACATCCGCGACCTCCTCGCCGACCGCCGCACGGACGCTGCGCCGACGGACCGCACTCCCCCGCACTGACGCGGGCGCAACGCACGTCGAGATGCGTCGACTTGCCGGTTGCGGAGCCTTCAACCGGCGATTTGCGGCGTTTCGACGCTGGGCCGTGCACGGATTGCGCCCATTCGGTGATTCGTTGGGTTGTGCGTGAGCCGGGCTCAGCGCACACTCGGCTCATGGAGGGAGCACGGGCGTCACGGCCGGCGCGCGCGGCCGACCCGCAAAACCACCGGTGGAGTGCAGCGGCGATCGGTTTCACGCTTCTCTGCGCAGCGCTGGCAGCGTGCACGCCGCAGGCGTCGGGTGATCCACGCAGCGTCGCGCTGGACATGCCGGACGACATTCCCGAGGGCAGCCCGCTGGCGGATGATCTTCCGGCGGAGGACGGGATCATCGCGCGTTGGGTCGACGGGCGGAACCGGTTCGGGATCGTCTTCGCGACCAGCAGCAGCTGCCCGCAGGTCCCGATCGCCGTCGAGTCGTTGGATGAAGTCACCATCTCCGTCACCTTCGTGCCCTTCGAGACGGACGACCCGATGCACGGCTGCACCGCCGACTCCGCCCGCACGGCCTATCTGTTCGGAACGCCCGAGGGCATCGGGCCGGGTGACGTCACCGCTGTGATCACGCACGATCCGCCCGGTGGTGGGGGGACTATGCGGGTAGCGATCGAGCCGTAGCCGACGCGGGTCAGTAATGCGGGGGCTTGTCGGCCTTCAGGCGCTCGTCGTTCTCGGTGCCGGTTCCGCGGGGAGGCTCCGGGAGCGGTGCCGCATCCGAGCCGGGCGGCGGCGGCGTGGTCGCCCGTCGGCGCCTGCGCGGAGCCGGCTGCTGGGCCGGCTCGTCCCTGGGTCCACCGCCATCGTCAGGCGTGCGCGATGACGACACCGATCTCCTCGGTGACCGGTCCCTGCTTCGCACCGAGCAGAACGCAGATCCGGTCGGCGACGGCGTCCGGGTCGCTGAACAGCTCGAACGCGTGCACCCGCAGGTAGTGCCAGCCCAGCCGCCGCAGCATGTCCGGCCGCAGCCGCAGCGACTCGCGCAGGCTCGTGCCGTGCAGCACCGTGTCCGTCTCGATGGTGAGGCAGATACCGCCGTTCGACGCCACCAGCCCCAGCTTCCCGCGGTGCCCGAGCGCGACGCGCACGCCGCGGGCCTCCAGCCGGCGGGCCAGGTCGACGAGCATCGGATCGCTGTCATCGGGCAGCGGCACGTGCGCCTGACGTGCGGACACCTCACCGAGGATCTCCGCGAGCGCCACCGCCCCGTGCTGCATCCGTCCGTCATCGATGTCGCCTGCCTCGAAGCAGCTGACGATCGTCATGGACCGGCGTGCACGGGTCATCGCCACCGCGAGCAGACGCTCACCGCCCGGCTCCCCCAGCGCGCCGAAGTTGGACAGCACCCGTCCGTGCGGCGTGCGACCGAAGCCGATCGAGAAGATGACCCGGTCGCGGCTCTGCGCGGCGGCCTGCTCGACGGGCAGCACCACGAACGGCTCCGAGCTCTCACCGGTGAGGAACTGGGTCAGCTCGCTGCGGCCGGCGAGCGCGCCGAGCACCCCCTGCTCCACCCGCACCGCGTGCTTCAGGCTTGCGGTGAGCACCATCAGCGACTCGTGCGGCCGCGTTGCGGCGTGCTCGAGGACGAGCTCCACGACGCGGTGCACCTCGGCGTCGGGGCTCTCCACCGCGCCGGTCTCCTCGTCGGGCATGCCATGCCCGTCGCGGATGACGTCCACCGAGATGCTGCCGTGCCCGAGGAAGCTGCCGGCCCACGGAAGCGACTCGATCCGGCCGCCGTAGAAGCGGCGATTCACCAGCTCGGCAAGGTCTTCGCCGCCCGCGCGGTAGCTTCGGGTGAGCGCGAGGGTCGGCAGCAGGGACCCCAGCCGGGCGAGCGCCGAGTCGGCGTGCAGCTCGTCGAGGTCGTACTGTGCCGCACCGGGTTCCGCCTCCTCCGCCTCGCTGATCGCGATCCGGAACGGCGACGGCGTCTGCGTCACCGGGTCGCCGAACGCGACGACCTGCTTGGCACGGCGGATCGCGCCGACGTTCTCGGCGAGGGTCGTGGCGCCCGCGTCGACCAGGATCACCGTGTCGAACGGCATGGTGTCGGCGATCTCGTTCACCTCGTACGGCGAGGCGAGCCAGATCGGCGCGATGGTGCGCGACAGGTGCGGCGCGGTGGTCTGCAGGTCGAACGCGGTGAAGGACTCGGTGCGCAGCAGCTTGCGCAGCAGCTCGGTCTCCTCCGGCCAGTCCGCGAGGCCGAGCTTCCAGTCCTCCGCGAGCTGCCAGGCCAGCAGGCTCGAGCTGCCGGCTGAGTGCGCCTCGTCCACCAGCCGGAAGTCCGCCTCCAGCCGGTCGAGCACCGCGGTGTCCGCGCCGAGCAGCGCTCGCTCGGCGGCGAGCAGCGACTCCAGGGCCGACTTCCACCACGCGAGCTCCAGCTCGGCGGCGACCTGCTGCTCAGGCACGTGCCGCATGGCGAGGTCCGTGATCAGCGGATCGAGGTCGAGCCCGCGCAGGTCGGTGACGAGCCGCGCCCGCTCCTGCAGGTTCTCCAGCACGTCGGATTCGGCCGCGAGGTCCGCCAGCAGGGTCTGCAGCGCATCGATTGCGCGCTGCTCGAGCAGCGCGGAGCCGCCGGTGAAGCCGAGCGGGCCGTCGAGGGCCTGGAGGTCCTGAGCGACCTGTTGGTACAGCACCTGCACGTCGGCGATGCCGACCGGCACCTCAGGCGTCGCGCCTGGCTTCGCGAACCGCTGCCAGAGCACACGCTGCTGCTGGATGCGGGTGAGTGCGCCGTGCAGGTCGCCGACGTTCACGCCTGGGCGCACGTACTCGCGGGCGAGGCGGCGCAGGCGCCGGCGGTTGACACTCGACATCTCGCGGCTGTCCTTGCGCGGCGCCGTCGCGGCGACGAGCTCCGACACGGAGCGGTCGAACACGGACGGGACGAACTTGTCGAGGGTGTCGCGGAGGTCCGTGAGCAGGCGCAGGTAGATGCCGAGCTCGCCGACCGTGCGGAACGGTCGCAACGGCGTCGAATCGACGAGATCCTGTCCTCGCTTCAAGAGCCGCGGCAAGGACTCCTCGTGCAGCCGCCGGGCGAGGGCGTGCGCCCGCTTCGCCTCGTCACCCGTGGCGAACTCCGCGCCGTACCAGGCGGAATCCCCGGGGCCGTACTTGAACTCGCCCAGGCGGGCCGCGCTGGCCATGAGCTCGGCCGCGCGGTGCCGGTCCGTGACGAGGGACTCGACTGCGCGGCGGCTGAGCCGGGCGGTTGTTGACGGCGGCGTCGGCAGCAGGGCGAGCCTGCTGAGCTCCGTCACGCAGTCGAGCACGCTGACGTTCAGCACCGGATCCGGCTTCGAGAGCGCGCCGCGGTAGTCGAGCAGCACCTTCCGCAGGCGCACCAGCGCGTCGTCGACTTCTGCGAGCTGCGGCTGCTTCGCCCGCTCGGCGCGGCTGATCGAGCGCAGGATGTCGCGGCGCAGCGTGCGGGGCGTGACCGAGACGCCGCCGAGGCCGATGTCGCCGAAGCGCTGCGCGACGTCGCGGAGCGTCGCGCGGCGCGGGCTCACCACGAGCACCCGTTTGTTCTGCTGCACGAGCGTGCCGAGCGCGTTCACGATCGTCTGCGTGCCGCCGGTTCCCGGGAGGGTCTTCACGACCAGGGAGTTGCCCGCGGCGATCTGCGCGATGACGTATTCCTGCTCGGAGTCCGCGTCGAGCAGCAGCGTGTCCGTCGTGGGCTCGCGCCGGTCCGGATGCGCCGGCTCCACCGGGCTGAACGCCTCTTTCACGGCGCGGCGCGAGGAGCTGTTGCCGGCGAGCGCGTTCAGCACCGGATGACTGAGCTCCGCCGCATCCGCGACCATGCCGCTCGCGACGTCGGCGAAGGTGGAGACGACGAGGCGGGGCGCGATCCGGATGTTGGCCAGGTGGCCGGTGAGCCCCCGCAGGCGGTCGATGATGGCGTTCGGCTTGAACGTGCCCTGGTCGTGCGCCATCGCGACGAACGCATCGGCGTCGAGCACGATGCCGAACTGCTCGCTCAGGGCGGCGGCGAGGCCCGGGTTCAGCGACGCGTCGCCCTTGAGCTTCAGCTCGAAGTCGCGGCCGTGGCGGCGGATGGCGAGCGGCCGCAGCAGGATGGGAGCGCGGAACGACAGCCCGTCGTGGGCCCACTCGATCACGCCGATGCCGAGATGCACCGCGTCGATGCCACGGGCGCTGGAGAGCTCCATCCCCTTCGCGGCGATGGCGCCCGCGGCGACCTTGGCCGAGCGCAGGGCCAGCTCGTCGCGGATCAGGCTGGAGAGCAGGGTGCGCTTGCCGGTGATGAACTGGGCGAGACCGCCGGGATGCGTGGTGGAGAGCTCGATGCGCGTCCGCCGGCTGTCCGGGAAGCAGAGCAGCGGCGAAGTCCCGCCGAGCCCGGAGAGCTGCGCGCGCCAGTCCTCCCAGGTCGGTGCCGCCGCATTGGTGGCCTTGAGCGCCGGATCCCCGACGCTGATCGCGTGCGGGCTGGTCACCTGGGTCTGGGCGCGCGCGTGGTTATCGGTCATCTCCTCTGAGATTCCGTCTTGTCGTCTGTCTCCACGCCACACGTGGCAACTGTAGGTGTGGATCGGGCCCAAACCGTGGAGGATGCGCGCGGTTTGTACAATCGGCATATGGCACCGGAGCTCCTGCGGGCGCTCACCGTCGCCGGCATCACTGTAGGGGTCGTCTTCGCCCTGCTGACGGTGCTCGGCATCGCCCTCCTGGTGCGGCGGAACCGCCGCGCGGCACCCGCATCGCGGCCTGAGCGCGCCGCGGAGCTGGAGGCGGGCAGCGCCCTCTTGCGACTCGACGACGCCGTCACGGCGAGCGCGGCGGATGTGGCGTTCGCCGCTGCGCAGTTCGGCGCGGACCGGGCTCGGCCGTTCGCGGACGCCCTTGCGAGCGCGCGCAGTGACCTGGCAGAAGCGTTCCGGCTGAAGCGCCGGCTGGACGACGCGACGCCGGACGATGACCGCCACCGCCGCGAGTGGAACCGGCGCATCCTCACGCTCACGGAGAGATCGCTGCGCTCGCTCGAAGCGCACGAGCGCGAGTTCAGCGCAATGCGCTCCGCCGAAGCGAGCGCGCCCGAACGAATCCGACTGGCGCGCCGTCGGCTGGACGAACTGCGAGCCCGCACCGCGGAGCGGACGCGGGCGCTGGAGCAGCTGACCCCCTCCTACGACGAGCTGGCCGTGTCCCCGGCTCGCGGTGCGGTGCAGACGTCGTCGGCGGAGCTGGCTCAGGCCGCGCAGCTCATCGCCACGGCCGAGTCGGGCCTCGCCGGTCCCGTGACGGCGGTCGGCGACGCGATTTCAGCCGCAGAGCTCCAGCTGCAGCGAGCGAGCGCATCGCTGGATGCGGCGGACGAGAACGAACGGAATCTCGAGCGGGCCGCCGGCGAGCTCGAGCGGGTCACCGCAGCGGCGCGGGCTCAGCTCGACGAGGCGCGTGCCCGGAGCGCCGCAGCGCCGGACGCCGATTCGGCGGACGCCATCACCCGTGCCGTCGCGGACGTCGAACGGGTGCTCGCCGGGCAGACTGCGCCGGGTGCGCGGCGAGATCCGGTGCGCGCGGTCGATGAGGTGCAGGTGGCGCTCGGCCGCCTCGACACCGCGCTCGCGACAGCGCGCAATCAAGAGCAGCGGCTGCGGTCGGCGAGGGAGGCCCTGGACGGGGCGCTCTTCTCCGCCCGCAGCCAGATCGCGGCGGCGCGAAGCGCGATCGGCGACCGGTCCGGTGGCGCCGGCGCCCGGGCACGGCTCACTGAGGCCGAACGGGAGCTCGAGCTGGCGCTGCACGCCGCGGATCCGGTGGAGGCGCTCGACGCCGCACGCCGGGCCGCGACGCACGCCCGCGACGCGGACGCCCTCGCCCGCTACCGCGCCGGGGGCTGAGTCTCGGCGTTCGGCCGCTGCGGTTTCACTCGTCCGGCTCGGCCACCCACCACCGGCTCGACGTGACCTTCGGGTCCATCCCGATGCTGCGCAGCAGCCGGTCCAGCGCCGCCCGGTCCAGTGACGCGGGTGCACTGACCGTCGCGATGATCTTTCGCCGCGATTCCTTCATCGGCGCCGAGTCGACACCACGGAGGTGGAACTCCGGACCGGACAGCGCCTCGAGGATCAGGGCCCGGATCCTCGTCTCGCTCTTCTCCGTCGTGACGAACTCGAGCGAGTAGTCGTTGACCTGGTCCTGATCCTCCTGGTCGTCCGGCTCCGGCTCCTCCGGGACGGCGGTCCGGCGGTTCACCATCCGGCTGAGCGGCCGCAGCAGGGTGTTCGTGGCCACGATCGCGACCGTGCCGATCAGCGCGATCAGGTACATCCCGGCTCCGGCGAGCGACCCGACGGCGGCGGCGCACCACAGCGTCGCGGCGGTCGTGAGCCCACGGATGTTCAGCCCGTCGCGCAGGATGACGCCGGCCCCGAGGAAGCCGATGCCGGAGACCACCTGCGCGGCCACCCGAGTGGGGTCTGCGCCCGGGCCGGTCCACCCGACCGCGCCGACGATGACGAACAGCGCCGCCCCGACGGAGACCAGAGCGTTCGTCCGGATGCCCGCCGTCCGCAGGCGCCATTGGCGTTCGAGCCCGATGGCGGCACCGAACACGATGGCTGCGGTGATCCGGAGGGCGAGATCCAGAACGGCCGGCAGATCGGACATCGCCGACGCCTACGCCGGAGCGGGCGCGGGCGTGCTCATCGCTCGTCCCGGTAGTCGAGCACGACCTGGAGCGCGGCCTCTGGTCGGGTGTCGAGCATGGTGAACATCTCCGGCGCCTCCTCCGCCGGGACCAGGTGCGTGATCAGCTCGGTCAGGTGCAGCCGGCCCTCGCGCTCCAGCTCGAGGGCGGTGCTCGACATCCGGAGCTCATCCCACCGGTGCTGCAGCGAGGGGGCGACTCCGGAGATCTGGGAGCCGACGATCTGCACCCGGTTGTGGTGGAACTCCTCCCCGAGCCGCACTGGCGTCGCCTCGCCCTGGAAGAACCCTCCGACGACCACACGGGAGCTGTACGCAGCGGTTCGGATCGCCTCCTGAAGCGCGTGATAGCTGCCGCTCATCTCGATCACCACGTCGGCGCCGCGGTTGCCGGTGAGCGCCCGGACCTGCTCGGCGACACTCTCGGCGCTCGGGTCGAGGACTCGCCAGGCACCGAGCTGTTCGGCGAGCTCGCGCCGCGCCGGTACCAGGTCCGCCGAGATCACCCGGCCGCCGTTCAGCCGCGCCAGCTGGGCGACGATCTGCCCAGGCACACCGGCGCCGAAGACCACGACGGTCTCACCGACGTGGATGTCCGCGTCGAGCACGGCGTTCAGGGCGATCGCCCCGATCTTCGCGAAGATGCCGGCCACCGGGTCGTCCGACTCCGGCAGTGTCCGGGCCAGCGCGTACTCCGCTGGCTTCACGGCTTGCGAGCGATGCCCCCAGGTTCCCCACACCAGGCTTCCGACGGCGTCCGCCGGCACGCCCGGCCCCACCGCGGTGATCCGGCCGACCTCTTCGTACCCCCACGCGTCCAGCGGGTACGAGCGGCTCGTGGTGCCGGGCACGAACAGCCTTCGCTCCGCGTCCCACTCGCTGTTCAGGTATGGATTGCTGCCGCGGTAGGCCGTCAGCTCGGTTCCGGCGGAGATCCCGGAGTAGATCGTCGAGATCGACACCTGTCCCTCGCCGAGCGGCTCCTCCTCCACCTCCACGACCTCGGCATTGCGGGGCGAGACGAATCGGACGAGATGCGGCATGCGGTTCCTGTTCTGCGGGGATCGGCGGTGGTCGAGGGGAGGGTCAGCGAGGGGCGGTCGCGTCGCTCCGGGTGATGCGGACCAGGAAGGCCTGTTCCGGATAGAGCATCGGCGCCTGCAGGCCGAGCGTTGCGAGCGCCTCGCCGCTCACCGTGAGGGGCTCGCTGATCCAGGGCGGCAGCGCACCGGAATTGGCGAACAGCGCCTCGAGCGAGAGGTCCACCGGTTCGAGACGGTATTGGGTGGCGGGGTCCAGTCCGGGGATCCGGATGCGCCCCGGCTGGGCGGAGACGCCGGTCGCCATCGCGACGAACGCGATGAGTGCGCGGTCGCGCTGCTCGCTGACCACGCCGTAGGACCAGTAGGAGGGGTCCGGGGAGTCGCTGTGCATGAGGCGGCCGCTGTGGAGCAGCTGCCGCTCCTCCTTGTACAGCTGCACCCACCGCGCAAGCTCCGCCAGTTCCTGCTCGCTGGCGCCGCGCAGGTCCCACTCGATCCCGAAGTGGCCGAACACGGCGGTCGCGGCACGGAAGGCGAGGGAATGCGTGCGGTGTGTGGTGTGCGCCACTGGCGCGCCGACGTGCGAGCCGATGAGCTCCGGCGGGAGCAGCAGCCCGGTCCAGCGCTGGATCTGCTGGCGCTCGAGGGCGTCGATGCAGTCGCTCGCCCACACCCGATCGGTGCGCTGGAGCACCCCGAGATCGACTCGACCGCCACCGGACGAGCACGACTCGATCTCCAGTCGAGGGTGGCGGCGGCGCAGCTCGTCCATGAGCCGGTAGGTGGCGAGCGTCTGCTCGTGCACCCGCGGCTCGCCGCTGCGGCGGTCGCCCGCCTCCACCAGGTCACGGTTGTGGTCCCACTTGATGTAGTCGATCCCGTACCGTGCGACGAGAGTGCTGATCGAGTCGAGGATGTAGTCGTACGCCTCCGGAACGGCGAGGTTCAGCACCTGCTGATTCCGTCCGGGCAGCGGCAGCCGTTCTCCGGGGCCGAGGATCCAGTCGGGATGCGCTCTAGCGAGGTCCGAGTCCTCGTTCACCATCTCGGGCTCGAACCACAGGCCGAAATCCATGCCGAGCGAGCGCACGACGTCGACGAGCGGCTGCAGCCCGTCCGGCCACACCGATTCGTCGACCTGCCAGTCGCCGAGGCCCGCCTTGTCGTTGCGCCGGCTGCGGAACCACCCGTCGTCGAGCACGAATCGCTCGACGCCGACCCGGGCTCCAACCTGCGCAAGCTCGGTCAGCGCCGCCAGATCGTGCTGGAAGTAGACCGCTTCCCAGGTGTTGAGCACCACCGGACGGGGCGAGCGCGGGTGGGTCGCGCGTGAGCGCAGGTGCGCGTGAAAGGCCCCGGCGACCTCGTTGAGACCCTCCCCGTACGCGGCGTACAGCTCGGGCGAGCGGTAGCGCTCCCCAGGGGCCAGCCGCACCTCGCCGGGCAGCAGCACCTCTCCCCCGCCGACGACGCGAAGCCCGGGGAGTCCCAGCTCCGCGTAGGTGCGGTGGTTGCCGCTCCACGCGGTGTGCACCGCCCACACCTCGCCGCGCCCGAACCCGAAGCCGGGGGTGCCGACCGCGAGCAGCGGCGTCGCGTCGGAGCCCGTCCGGCCGCGCCGCCCTTCCCGCAGATGCGTGCCGACGGTGAACGCGTGCCGCTGTGGGGATCGTTCCCGCAGGTGGCGTCCGGCGAAGTCGAGGATCTCCTGTGCTTCCGCGGGAACCGGGAGCGCGATCCGCAGCGCCTCGAGCTCGTACGAGCTGTCGGCCGAGGTGTTGGTCAGCTCGGCCGCCAGGCGCAGCACGCCGGAGGGCAGCAGGTCGAGCCTCACGAGGAGTGCGAGTTCCGCGGAAGGGTCAACACTGTTCGATTCGAGGTAGCGCCCACCCTCCCGGGTGTCGCCGGCGTCGACGCGCGGACGTTCGAAGCGGGTCGAGAAGCGGCTCCCGTTCCGGTGACCCTCGATGCCCGGGGTGCCCATCCAGCCGTGCGACTGCTCGGGAAGCAGTGAGGGATACACCGGCCCCTGCACGCCGTCGACGGTCCATTGCCTGCCGGTCATTGCGCTCAGCGTGTCGAGGTCCGAGTCGGAGAGCGCAGCGGCGCGTCCCCAATACAGCACCCGCGGGATGGCAGCGGACGCGTCGACGACGACGCTCACGCCTGCGGCGGTGAGCACGACCGGACGCGCGGTGCCCACCGCATCGGATGGGCTCATCGAGACGCCGCCGGGAGCAGAGAAAGGGTTCTCCTGCTCAGCTCGTCGAGCGTCACGCGGTCGAAGTCGCGCACCGCGCTCCGCACGTGCACGTGTGTGGTGCCGACGAGCTCCGCCGGAATGGAGCCCGCGCCGTGGAGTGCGCCGTAGGCACTGCCGACGGTCGCGCCGGCCGAATCCGTGTCACGCCCTCCCGAGATGGTGATGCCGACGGCGTCCAGGTAGTCGACTCCCCAGAGCAGTCCGATGGCGATCAGCGCGGCGTTGTTGAGGGTGTGCACCCAGCTGTACTGAGCGAGTCGCTCGTCCACCCAATCGAGCGCCTGCTCGACGGACGCTCCGCCGGCGTGGAGCTCCGTCACCTGCGCCAGCACTTCGGCGAGGCGCGAGCGAGGCGGCACCACGTGCGCCGCCGCGGCGAGTGCCCCCTTGGCGGAGTCGGCGGCAAGCGCCGCCGACACCAGGGCAGCCGCCCACAGCTCGCCGTAGATCCCGTTCCCGGTGTGGCTCAGCCGGGCATCCTTCAGCGCCATCGCTGCCGCCGCACCCGGGTTCCCCGGGTTGACATACCCGAAGACGTCCCCGCGGATCAGCGCGCCGATCCATTCCCGGTACGGATTCCGGTGCGTGGCCGTCGCCGGCGGCCGGATGCCGTGGATCAGGTTCCGGTAGGCGGCGCGCTCGGCGGTGTAGGTCTGGGTGAACGGCACCCGGTCGAGCCATTCCGCTGCGAGCTGCTCGGTGGTGAAATCCCGGCCGTGCTTCTCGAGCACATGGAGGCCGACGATGGTCCAGTCGATGTCGTCGTCGCGCGGCACGTCGGAGAAGTTCCCGGCAGTTGCGATCGGGGCAGACGGATGCAGCCTCGAGACTCCGTCGGGAAGGGGGTCGATGAGTGGCAGGTATCCCTGAAGCCGTTCCACACCCGCCGCCCGGAAGTAGGCGCGCAGCTCGTCGCGGGTGAGCCCCTCGACCGGCTTCCCGAGCGTGTTGCCGACGGCTCGCCCGAGCCACGCGCCGCGGATCCGGTCGGGGAGCCCGGCGGGGTCCACCTCGATCGGCGCCACCCCCGCGGCGAGTGCCCGAAGTGTGGCATCGTCGCTCGGCTCGTCGTATGGCCAGTCGGCTCTCCGTTCCGCCTGCGCGAGTCGGCGCCCGATGCCCTCGAGCGCTTCGAAGTCGTCTCGTCCGGCGGCGTCGCGTGCCGCCCGGTGCAGGTCACCGATCGCGAAGCCGCTGAGCTCCAGCTCTTCGGCTTCATCCGGGACCAGGTCCCTCGGATCGAGCACATCATGCATGGGCGTCTCCTTCGGTACGGGTCACCGTGCCGTCATCCCTTCACGGCCCCGGACAGGAAGCCCTCGGTGACCTGCTTCTGCATCGCGAGAAACAGCACGATGATCGGCAGGATCGTGATCAGCGTTCCCGCTGCCAGCGGTCCGATGTCCAGCGAGCGGCCGCCGACGAACAGGTACAGCCCCGTCGTCAGCGGCCGGAAGTCACCGCCGGGCAGGTAGAGCAGCGGCACCAGGAAGTTGTTCCAGTTCTGCAAGAAGGTGAATACGGCGAGCGCGCCGGCGCCGGAGCTCACCAGCGGGAGCATCACCTTGACGAAGATCTGCCACTCCGAGGCACCGTCGATGCGGGCGGCCTGCTCCAGCTCGGTGGGCAGGTCGGAGAAGAACGCCCGCATGAAGAACGTGCCGAACGACAGGCCGGTCGTCGTCAGCACCAGCACGGTGCCGACCAGGGTGTCGAGCAGCGCCATGCTGCGGAGCTGGAAGTAGAGCGGGATCATGTAGGTGAAGAACGGCACCAGCAGACCGAGCACCACGAGGTAGAACGCGAACGACCGGCCGGGGAACGGCAGCCGGGCGAAGGTGTACCCGGCCATCGTGGACAGGATCACGACGAGGACCGTGCTCGGTACCGACAGCAGGAAGCTGTTGGCGACGTAATCGCCGAAGTTCCCGACGGTCCACGCGGTCACGGTGTTCTCGAGCGAGAACGACGAGAACAGCCCGAACGGGTTCACCCGCACATCCTGCGGCGTCTTCAGCGCGGTGGAGATGGTCAGGATCACCGGGAAGAGGGTCAGCAGCGACAGCACGATCAGCAGCAGGTGCTTGCCGGTGAGCCACGCCCGTCGCTTGGGTGGCATCCGGTTGGGCCCGGCCGACTGCCCTCTTCCGGGCTTCCTGATCGGGGGTGCCACCGGCGGCGCGGGGGTCTGCGTCGTCGTCATGCGCCCGTCCCCTGGAGTGAGACCCGTCGCTGCAGCCGGTTCAGCGCGACGGCGAACGGGATGGCGAGCACTGTGATCACGAGTGCCAGCGTCGTGCCGTAGCTGATCCGGTTGAGCTGGAACGCGTTGGTGTACGCGTACGTGCCGAGCACCTCGGTCGCGCCGGCCGGGCCGCCGCCCGTCATGATGAAGATGATGTCGAACACGCTGAACCCGCCCACCAGGGTGATGGTCGTGATCATCAGGAACACCGGCATGATCTGGGGAAGGATGATGTACCAGATCCGCTGGAGCCCGTTCGCCCCATCGATCCGGGCCGCATCGACCAGTTCGACATCGACGTTCCGCAGCGCGGACAGCAGGATGACGAAGATGAAGCCGGACGTCCCCCAGACGGCGGTCGCCAGCACCGCGTAGAGGGCCGTGTCAGGGTTGCCGAGCCACCCGGTGGTGAGCCAGTTGAGGCCGATCGCGTTCAGCGCCTGGTTCAGCCAGCCGCGCACCGGGTCGTAGATCCAGCCCCACACGACCCCGATCGCGACGCCGGGAAGGATGTACGGGAAGAAGAACGCCAGCCGGTAGAAGATGCTCCCATTCCGCACGGTCCACATGAGCAGTGCGAGGGCCAGCCCGATCACCATCGGCGCGACGGTGCCGATGACGATCCAGATGATGTTGTTCTGAAGGGCCGGCCACAGCCGGGGGTCCGCGAACAGCTCTGCGAAGTTCGCGAACCCCACGAACGGCGGGTTGAGGTTGATGCCGTTGAAGTCGACGAAGACGTAGTACACGGCGTTCGCCAGCGGGAAGAGGAAGAAGGTGATCACGAGGATCATCAGCGGGGTGATGAGGGCGATGCCCAGGCGCGTCTGCGCGCGCCTGGTCACCTTCGGCGTGTCCGCCTTGATGCGCGCCACCTCATGCCCCTTCGCGGCGGATCATGACTGCGCGGCTGCTTCGAGGTCCGCGGCGACCTCCTCCGCAGTGGCCTGACCGGACAGGATCGCCTGCAAGCCGTTCCACATCGTCTCGTTGAAGGTGTCGCTCGCGAGCACGTCGATGTTCACGCCGAAGTCACCGGTGCCGCCGGAGAACTTCGACGTGTCCTCGAGCACCTGCGCGAACAAGGGCGACGCGTCCACACCCTCCGTGTCCACCGGGTACGGCGGGATGGAGCCGATGTTCTCCACGGTCCACCTGCCGTGCTCCTCGGAGACGAGGAAGTCCACGAACTGCAACGCGGCATCGACCTTGTCGGTGTTCGCGGAGATGTACGGGCCGGAGCCGAGTCCGCCGGTGAAGATGCCGGGGCCGTCCTCGGCCGGGAACGGGATGTAGCCGACCTCGAAGTCCGCGTTCTCGTCGATCCCGCTCACCAGCCAGCTGCCGGTCGGAAGGATGGCGATCTCACCGGAGTAGAACTGCGCGTTGGCGTTGTCGTAGCTGAGCGACGTCGGGAAGGGCGGCAGATACCCTGCCTCGTTCCACTCCTCCCAGAGACGCAGCGACTCCACCACAGCAGGTGAGTCCCAGGACTCCTCGCCGGCCAGCAGTGCGTCCACGCCGTCTGAGCCGACCTTGCTGGACAGCGCCATGCTGAGCAGATGCCCGCCCTGCCAGCCCTCCTGGTCGCTGACGCCGATGGGCACGATGCCGCTGTCGGCGATCGCCTGGGCTGCGTCCTCGAGATCCCCGAGGTCCTGCGGCTGCTCGATACCGAGCTCGTCGAAGATGTCCTTGTTGTAGAAGAGCCCGATCGTCTCCATCTCACCCGGGACACCGACGATCTTCCCGTCGAACGTCACGCGCTCCTTGGCGAAGTCGTAGATCGGCCAGTCGTACTCCTCGTACGCATCGGTGAGGTCGTACAGCAGCCCTGCTTCGGCGAGCGCCCCGGCATAGCCGGGCCCTGAACCCCAGCTGAACACATCGGGGCCCTCCCCAGACTGCAGCTGGGTCTGCAGCACGGTGCGCATGTTCTCCTGCGGCATGGCCTCCAACTCGACGTCGATGCCCTCGCTCTCCTCGAAGTCGGCGATGTGCGCCTCGAGGGTCTCGAGCACCGCGGGGTCCTCCGGCTGCTCGACGAGGTAACGGATGGAGCTCTGATCGCCGCCATCCGCACTGCCGCCTCCCGGAGGGGCTCCGGTGCAGGCGGTGAGTCCGAGCAGGACGGCGGCGGCAGCTGCCGGCGCCACGAATGTCGTTGATCGCTTCATTGCGGTTCCTTGTCGTCTGCGGTGCGATGACCGCGCTGTGGGGGGCGCGTCGGCGGGTGCTGTGTGGTTGTGGCGCTCATCCCGGCGCTGTCGATTGACTCACGGATATAGTTTCGCTTCAAAAGCATTGCTGTCAAGATGGAGCCACACCGGGGCGGCGAACAGCCGGTGAACGCGAGTTGAACCAGCAACCGTCGCAGATTTAGTTCCGATGGGAAACGCATGACGATCACCACCTGGGAGGATTCCCTCAGCCTCTCGGCGACCTCGCGCGCCGTCGCGATCGAGGTCCTGGTGCATGGCGCGCAGTCTCGGGCACGGCTTTCCGAACGCATGGGACTGTCGGCGGGCAGCCTCACCCGGCTGGTGAAGCCCCTGCTTGCCGCGGGCGTGCTGATCGAGTCGGACGCAGTGCGCGCCTCCCAGCGTGGGCGGTACTCACTCCCCCTCGACGTCGTTCCGGAGAACTACCGGTTCATCGGGGTGAAGCTGACCACCCAGACGGCGTACGCGGTCGCCACGGACCTTCGCGCACGGGTTCTCGACAAGGTGATCAGCGAACTGCCCTCGCATGACGTGGCGGAGGTGACGAGGACCGTCACGTTCCTCATCGACGAGCTGAAGCATCTCGGCCACACCCGGATCGACTCGGTGGGAGTGACCGTCGGCGGGCAGGTCGCCAAGGGGGCGATCGTCGCGGATTCGCCGTATCTGGACTGGCACGACGTGCCCTTCCGCTCACTGCTCGAGCAACGGCTCGGCGTGCCGGTGCATCTGGACAACGACGTCGTGGGGCTCACGAGAGCGCAGCACTGGTTCGGCTCGGGAAAGGGGCAGGCGAATTTCGCGCTGCTGACAGTCGGTGCCGGCATCGGCTACGGCCTCGTCATCAATGACGAGATGGTGCGCACGCCGCTCGGCCCGATCAGCCACTTCCCCGCAGACCCGGGCGGGCCGATGTGCTCGCTCGGGCACCGCGGCTGTCTCTCCGCCGTGCTGACCACGGCCGCCATCACCCGCGCGGCCTCGCTCGCCCACCACCGGGACATCGGCTACGACGAGGTGCTGCGACTCGCTGAGGCGGGCGACCCAGCGGCCGTGCGGATCGTCCACGAGGCCGCTCGCGCGCTCGGGCGCGCGACGGCAGCGGTCACCGCCCTGACCGGCGTCGAGCGCATCATCCTCTCCGGGGAAGGGGTCCACCTGGCCGAGATGGCGCGCGGGGCACTCGATGAGGGCATGAACGAGTATCAGGCGGGCGGATCGTCGCATCCGGACCCCGTCATCCACCCGGTCGACTTCTTCGAGTGGGCCCGCGGGGCTGCAGTCGTCGCGATCCAGGAGGAGTTCCCGCCGAGCAACGAGCGCCTCGGAATCCGGGCGGAGGAGTAGGGATGGGGTCGGTTCCCATGTTCGATGCGGCTTCCCGGTGCGTTCAGGCGCCGTCTGGCAGGGTAGAGACGTGAGCGACGGCGTGTTTCGGCGACTGCGCCGGCGGCCGGCTCCCGGCCGACCGGCCCAGACGCCCGAGCCGCCCGCGCCCGAGCCGCGCGCGGACCTGCGCCCCGACGTCGCGTCGCTCCGCGCCACCCCCACCGCCGACGTGCTCATCCTCGGTGGCGGCATCAACGGTCTCGCGACGTTCCGATACCTCGCACTGCAGGGCGTGGATGTCGCGCTCGTCGAGCGCGGGGACTACGGGTCCGGCGCCACGGCCGCGTCGTCCCACATGATCCACGGCGGCATCCGCTACCTCGAGAACGGTGAGTTCCGCCTGGTCCGCGAGTCGGTGCAGGAGCGGAACGCGCTGCTGCGGATCGCGCCGCACTACGTGAAACCGCTGCGCACGACCATCCCGATCTTCTCGACGTTCTCCGGCATCCTCAGTGCACCGCTGCGCTTCCTCCTGCACCGCGCCGGCAAGCCCGAGGAGCGCGGTGCGCTGCTGATCAAGGTCGGTCTGATCCTGTACGACTCCTTCTCACGGGCGACGTCCATGGGCAAGGAGCGGCTGCCGTTCCACTCGTTCCACGCCCGCCGTCGATCTCTGCGGCAGCTGCCGAAGCTCAACCCGGAGCTCAAGTACACGGCCACCTACTTCGACGCCTCGGTGCACGACCCGGAGCGGCTCGCCCTCGACGTGCTGCTCGATGGGCGGGCCGCGAGCCCGCTTGCCCGCAGCGCCAACTACACCGAAGCGATCGGTGCGGGCCAGGACGGCGTGCTGCTCCGCGACCTGGAGAGCGGCATCGAGTTCCCGTTCCGCGCCCGGGTCGTCGTGAACGCCACCGGGCCGTGGACCGACCTCACGAACGCCGCTCTCGGGCACCCGTCCGCCTATATGGGCGGCACCAAGGGGTCGCACATCGTGCTCGACGCTCCGGAGCTGCTCACCGCGTGCGCGGGCCGCGAGATCTTCTTCGAGAACGAAGACGGGCGGATCGTGCTCATCTATCCGCTCAAGGGCCGGGTGCTCGTGGGCACGACCGACATCGAGGCGGACCCGGCAGAGCCCGCGGTGTGCACCGAGGAGGAGGTCGACTACTTCTTCGGGCTGGTGCGCCGGGTATTCCCGACGATCGAGCTGAGCCGCGAGCAGATCGTCTTCCGGTACTCCGGCATCCGGCCGCTCCCCCATCACGGCGACCTGCACCCGGGGTTCGTCTCACGGGATTACCGGATCGAGGAGGGCACGCTCCCCGGGCATCCGCGCGCGATGCTGCTCAGCCTGATCGGCGGCAAGTGGACCACATTCCGGGCGCTCGGTGATCAGCTCGGCTCCCGCGTGCTCCAGCAGCTCGGCCTCCCGGAGACGGTGACCACGGTCGACAAGGCGATCGGCGGCGGCGCCGGCTTCCCGCGGAGCGCCGGCCGCTTTCGGGCCTGGGCGGCCGCGCACTCCCACGAGGTCGGCGAGCGCCGGGCCGGCGCGCTGCTGGCCCGCTACGGCACCCGGGCGACCGAGGTGCTCGCCGCGATCTCCTCCGCCGGCGACCGGCCGCTCGCAGCAGCGCCGGCGTACAGCGCCGGCGAGATCGAGTTCCTGGTGCGCAACGAGCTGGTCGTCACGCTGAGCGATCTGGTGCTGCGCAGAACGAGCCTGGCATTCACCGGCTCGGTGACGCCGCAGCTGCTCGACGAGCTGGCCGACATCGCAGGCGGCGTGCTCGGCTGGGATCCGGGGCGGCGCAGGGCCGAGGTGGATGCGACGGTGGAAACCCTCCGGAACAGTCATGGCGTGGACCTCGCGCAGCGCGAGCCGGTGCTCGAGAGCCGGGCGCGCTGACGTGGCCGACCACATCCTGGCCATCGACCAGGGCACCACCAGCACTAGGGCGATGATCTTCGACCGCAGCGGCGAGACGGTCGGCGTCGCCCAGGTCGAGCACCGGCAGCTGCTGCCCCGGCCGGGCTGGGTCGAGCACGACCCGCTCGAGATCTGGCGCAACGTGCGCGAGGTCATCGGGCAGTCGCTGGCGCGGGCCGAGCTCACGCGGCACGAGCTCGCCGCGGTGGGCATCACGAATCAGCGGGAGACCACCGTGGTCTGGGACCGCTCGACCGGCAGGCCGGTGCACAACGCCCTGGTCTGGCAGGACACCCGCACGCAGCCCATGGTCGACCGGCTCGCCGCGGATGGCGGCGCGAACCGGTTCGCTCCCACGACCGGCCTGCCGCTCAGCACCTACTTCGCGGCGACGAAGATCGCCTGGATCCTCGATCATGTCGACGGCGCCCGCGGGCGAGCGGAAGCAGGCGAGCTGCTGTTCGGCACGATGGACACCTGGGTGCTGTGGAACCTCACCGGCGGCGTCCGCGGCGGGGTGCACTGCACCGACGTGACGAACGCCTCCCGGACCCTGCTGATGGACCTCGAGACCCTCGACTGGGACGACCGGCTGCTCGACGCGTTCGGCATCCCGCGCGCGATGCTTCCCGGCATCCGCAGCTCCTCCGAGGTGTATGGCACCGCGCCCGCGACGAGCCTGGTGCACAGCGTGCCGATCGCCGGCATCCTCGGCGACCAGCAGGCCGCGACCTTCGGGCAGGCCGCGTTCGGCGCCGGCGATGCGAAGAACACCTACGGCACCGGATGCTTCCTGCTGTTCGGCATCGGGGAGCAGATCGTGCGCTCGGAGCACGGTCTCATCACCACCGTCGCGTATCGCCTCGGCGATGGGCCGCCGCGGTACGCGCTCGAGGGGTCGATCGCGGTGGCCGGGGCGCTGGTGCAGTGGCTGCGCGACAACCTCGGCTTCATCTCCACGGCACCCGAGGTCGAGGCGCTCGCGACCAGCGTGCCGGACAACGGCGGCGCCTATCTGGTGCCCGCGTTCTCCGGCCTGTTCGCCCCCTACTGGCGCTCCGACGCTCGAGGCGCCCTGGTCGGTCTCACCCGGTTCGTGACGAAGGCGCACATCGCCCGGGCCGCGCTGGAGTCCACCGCCTTCCAGACCAGGGATGTGCTCGACGCGGTGAACCGCGACGCCGCCGTTCCGCTGGCCGAGCTGCGGGTCGACGGCGGGATGGCGGCCAACGCCGCGTTGATGCAGTTCCAGGCCGACATCCTCGGTGTGCCGGTCGTGCGGCCGAAGGTCGCCGAGACGACCGCGCTCGGGGCCGCATTCGCGGCAGGTCTGGCTGTGGGCTTCTGGGCTGACCTCGACGAGCTCCGCGCGCTCTGGCGGGAGGACCGGCGGTGGGAGCCCACGATGGATGCGGCCGAGCGCGACCGGCTGCTGCGCAACTGGCACAAGGCGGTGTCGAAGACGCTTGACTGGGTCGACGACGACGTCCGCTGACCCGGGAGAGGAACCGAGATGAGCCGACCGGTCGTCCTGATCACCGGTGTCGGGCGGCCGGAGGGCATCGGAGCCGGCATCGCCGACCGACTCGCCTCCGACGGGTGGGATGTCGCGTTCGCCTATTGGGCGCCGTACGACGCGCGGGTCCACGGCACAGCGTCGGACGAGACCACCGCGGTGCAGCAACAACTCGAGGAGCTCGGGGCCCGGGTCTTCCGCCGCAGCGCAGACCTGGCCGACCCGTCCACCGCACCCGCGCTCGTCTCCGATGCCCGCGACGCGCTCGGACAGCTCTCCGGCTTGGTGCTCTCGCACACCGAGAGTGTCGACTCGAGCATTCTCGACACGACGCTCGAGAGCTTCGACCGGCACTTCGCCGTCAACGTTCGCGCGAGCTGGCAGTTGATCGCCGAGTTCGCCAGGCAGGTGCCCAGCACCGGCGGACGCATCGTGGCGCTCACCAGCGACCACGCAGTCCACAACCTGCCGTACGGCGCCAGCAAGGGCGCGCTCGACCGCATCGTGCTCGCGGCCGCACGCGAGCTCGGCCACCTCGGGATCACCTCGAACGCGGTCAACCCAGGCCCCATCGACACCGGCTGGATGACCGATGAGATCCGCGAGTCCGCTGTTGCGCGGCAGCCCACCGGCCGCCTGGGCACTCCCGCGGACACCGCGGACCTCGTGTCGTTCCTGCTCTCCGAACGCGGGGCCTGGATCAACGGCCAGCTGCTCAAGAGCGACGGCGGCTTCTCCTCCTGAGCCACTGTATTCAACTATCTGGTTGACAAAGTGTGCGCGCCGGCGTACGTTTTCATCAACCGAAAGGTTGAATAAGGAGGATCGATGACGGCGGATCCGCTGTCCCGGGTGTTCGCAGCGCTGGCGGACCCCACACGCCGCGACATGGTCGCACGGCTCGCGGCTGGCGACGCGACGGTCACGGAGCTCGCCGAGCCGTACGACGTGTCGGTGCAGGCCGTCTCCAAGCACCTCAGGGTGCTCGAAGACGCCGGCCTCGTCAGCCGCACCCGGGACGCGCAGCGCCGCCCGGTCCACCTCGAAGCGGAGGTGTTCAGCTTGATGACCAAATGGATCGAGCGCTACCGGCTGCAGGCGGAGGAGCGCTACCGCCGCCTGGACGACGTCCTCCGGGGCATGTCCGACGACCCGGACGCAACAACCCAACCCACACCAGCATTCGAATAAGCACAGGCAGGAGCACGATCATGACCACCACCAACACCCACGACACGCAGATCCTCGTCGACACCGAAGTGCCGCTCGTCCGCATCATCCGCGAGTTCGACGCCCCCGTGGAGAAGGTGTTCCGCGCCCATACGGACGTCGACCTGTTCCGCCAGTGGAACGGCCCGCGCGGCTACAAGATGGACGTCCCGCACTTCGACTGCCGCACCGGCGGGAGCTACCGGTACACCCACACCACGGACACGGGATTCGTCGCCGGGTTCTACGGCTCGTTCCACGAGGTCCGCGAGAACGAGCTGATCGTGCAGACGTTCACCTTCGACGGCGTCCCGGACGGCGTCGCGCTCGAGAAGCTGCACTTCGAAGACCTCGGGAACGGCCGCACTCGGCTCACGGCCACCTCGCTGGTCGACTCCTTCGAGGACCGGGACGCCTTCGTCGCGAGCGGCATGGAGACGGGCGTCAACGAGGGCTACGAGAAGCTCGACGAGCTGCTCGCCTCCTGACGACACGAGCCGGCGTCGCACAGCCCCTTGCGGGTCGGCGACGCCGGCTCTTCGTCGCGGCTGGCCTCGGTCAGGACGTCGGCAGCTCCGACAGCTCCGGCAGCTGCGAGAACACGGAGCCGATCACCATCGCGGCGATCGTGAATCCGAGCGCGATGCCCAGCACGATCAGCCCGACGGCGACCCATACCACCACCATCCCCTTGCCCATGCGCCGGTTCGTGACGACGCCGCGGCCGATCGCGTAGACGACGGAGCTCAGGAAGGCCCACGCCCAGTGGAACGGCGACGGAACACCGCGGTCTCGGAGCGTCTTGAAGTCGAGGTAGGCGAACACCACGGCGAGCCCCCACGCCAGCCACCCGCCGAGCACCGACGCCAGGTAGGCCGGCGAGGTATAGACCGCGAACTGACGGTCGAGGTCCGACTCCAGCGTGTTCGGGTCGATCGCGGTGAGGGCGGACCAGTCGACGAACAGCAGCGGGATCGCCGGCAGCAGCGGCAGGAACAGCACGAGCCAGATCCACGGCGTGTTCCAGTCGGTTCCGGCCGGCGCGGTCAGCTGTGGGCGGGCACCGGTGTACGGCTGCGGCGCCGACAGGGGGGCGACATCGGCTGTCCAGCGTTGACCGTCCCACCAGCGCTGACGCTGCAGTCCCTCCGGGTCGGGGTACCAGCCGGCCGGTGGGTTCGGGGTCTCAGGGTTCGTCACGCCGCGATCCTAGCCAGCCCGCCCCGTCCTTCGGCGGATTCGCCTTTACAACGCGTCGCCAGGTTGCTAGGTTCATTAGTGAAGTAATGAACCGAGGAGGCGGAGTGCTCGACGACAGCAGCCGGCCGATCTTCCAGCAGATCGCCCAGCAGATCGCCGATGGCATCGTCGCCGGAGCATACCCGGAAGGGGCGCAGGTGCCTTCCACCAACGAGCTCGCGGCCCTGCACCGCATCAATCCGGCGACGGTGGGCAAGGGCATCAACCTGCTCGTCGAGAGCGGGGTGCTGCACAAGCGGCGCGGTCTCGGCATGTTCGTCAGCGACGGGGCACGGGACCGCCTCGTCGCAGAGCGGACCGAGGGCTTCGCATCCGCGTTCGTGCGGCCGCTGCTGAGCGAGGCGCGATCCCTCGGGCTCAGCCTCGACGACGTCCATTCTCTTCTCGACCAGGAAGGCTCGAAATGACCACCACCCACGCGCTCCGCATCGACGGTGTGTCGCGCCGCTTCGGCAGGACCGAAGCGCTCGCCGACGTCTCGTTCACCGTTCCGGAGCACACGATCTGCGGCCTGCTCGGACGGAACGGTGCCGGCAAGACCACGCTGATGTCCATTCTCGCGGGGCACGACCGGGCCGACCGCGGCTCGGTGCAGGTCTTCGGTGCCGACCCGTTCGAGAACGCACCAGCAATGAGCTCGGTGAGCTTTCTCCGCGACAACCAGCGCTACCCCGACGACTACTACCTGAAGCACGTGCTGCGCGTCGGGCCGCTGTTCCATGAGAACTGGAGCGTCGAGATCGCCGAAGAGGTGGCGGAGCGCTTCCGGCTGCCTGCCAAGCCGCCGGTGAAGAAGTACTCGCGCGGTCAGCTCTCCGCCCTCGGCGTACTGATCGGGCTGGCCTCCCGCGCCCCGCTCACGATCTTCGACGAGCCGTACCTCGGCCTCGACGCCACCGCGCGGCAGCTCTTCTACGACCTGCTCATCCGCGAGTACTCCGCGCACCCGCGCACGATCCTCATGTCCACGCACCTGATCGACGAGATGGACGGCCTGCTCGAGCATGTCGTGGTGCTGGACCGGGGGCGCGTCGTCCGGGACAGCACCGTCGAAGATGCACAGCAGGCGGCTTTCACCGTGAGCGGTCCCGCGACGGCTGTGGAGAAGGTGGTCGGAGGCGCGCGCGTGCTCCGCACCCACCGAGCGGGCGGGCTCGTGTCGCTCACCATCGAGGGCGCCCTCACCCCGGCGCTGGCCGACGCGGCCTCGGCGGCCGGCGTGCAGGTCCAGCGCGCCACGCTCCAGGATTTCGTCGCCGCGCTCGGCGCGCTCGACGAGGCTCCCCTGACCACGGAAGGAATCCGCGCATGACCACCGCAACCGCATCCCCGATCGTCACGCCGGTCCAGCACGGGGCATCCCCGATCAGCGTGCTTCGGCTGCACTACGCGAAGCGCTCGATGATGTTCGGCGTCCCCCTCTACATCCTGCTCGGGGTGCTGGCGTTCTCGGCGATCATCTCGCTGATCTTCTGGCGCGCGGGCTCCCAGATCGGCTCAGAGGAGTGGATCACCGGCAGCCGCAACAACCAGGGCATGTTGTGGGCCTTCATCGGGTTCATGGTCTACATGGGCGTGCAGTCCGTGGCGACCACCTTCCCCCTCGGGCTCTCGCTGGGCAGCACCCGCCGGTCGTTCACGCTCGGCACCCTGCTGACGCACGTCGCGCTCGCCGCATACCTGGCCGCCATCACGGCGGTCGTGTTCCTGCTCGAGATCGCCACGAATCACTGGTTCGTCGGGTTCTACCTCACCGACGTGATCATCCTCGGCGACGGCGACCTGGGCAGGCTTCTTGCGATCCAGTTCCTCTCGGTATTGACCTCGCTGTCGATCGGCGCCGCGTTCGCAGCGGTGTGGGTGCGGTTCGGCAACCGCGGGACCACCCTCATGGGTCTCGGCCTCGGCATCGTGCTGGCAGCCGCGCTGGTGCTGCTGGTTCCGTACATGCCGCAGATCGCGGAGGCGTTCCAGCTGTGGTGGCTGGCGGTCGCGGCGGTCGTGGTCATCGCCCTCTCGGCGCTGGCGCAATATCTGTGCCTCCGCCGGGCGAGCGTGCGATAGCCACTCTCACCGCGTCCTGAAGCGCCGGCGATCCGACCAGGGTCGCCGGCGCGTTCTCGTCCGGTCTTGCGCCCGTCCCGCCGGCGGCGTAATCTACAACCAAATGGTTGTACGCGTCTCGAACGAGCCCACCGACGTCGAGGTGGACCGGATCTTTCAGGCGCTCGCGGACGCGACTCGCCGCGACATCGTCCGCCGCGTTCTGCAGCGCGAGCAGTCGGTGTCGGACCTGGCGGAGCGGTACGCGATGAGCTTCGCCGCGGTGCAGAAGCACGTCGCGGTGCTCGAGCGCGCCTCGCTCGTCTCGAAGCAGCGACGCGGAAGGGAGCAGCTCGTGTCGGGAAACCCGGAAGCTCTGCGACGGGCCGGTGAGCTCCTCGACCAGTACGAGCAGCTGTGGCGGCACCGAGTGACTCGGATCGAGGGCATCCTCGCGGACGACCAGCCGACGTCCGCCACGGCGCAATGACCACAGCTCCCGCAACCGAACCAAGGAAGGATCGACGCAATGCCTGTCATCGATATCAAGAAGGATCCCGAAGCCCTGACCCTGACGCTCGTCGCCGAGTTCGATGCCAGCGTTGAACGCGTCTGGCAGATCTGGGAGGACCCACGCCAGCTGGAGCGCTGGTGGGGACCCCCGACATACCCGGCAACGTTCGAGCGGCACGAGTTCGTGGTCGGCGGACGGTCGCACTACTACATGACCGGTCCCGACGGCGACCAGCCCCACGGCTGGTGGACCATCGAGGCGATCGAGGAGCCCAACCGCTTCGAGTTCATCGACGGGTTCGCCGATGAGAACGGCGAGCCGACGGATCTCGCGAAGCCGACCCGTGGTGTCGTCACGCTCGAGGATTTAGGGGGCGGCAGAACCCGGATGACCACGGTCTCCTACTTCCCCGACACGGAGACACTGCAGCAGTTGAGTGAGATGGGCATGGAAGACGGGATGCGTGAGGCCGCCGGGCAGATCGACGACCTGCTGGCGTCGCAGCCGGCCCGCTGACCACGGGAACAGTCCGCCCGCCGGCTCCTGTCCGGCGGGCAAGCGCCCGTCATTCCTGAAGGCTGAACGCCCATTCCGCGACGGCGCCCTGCTCGGGGTCGGCGACCTCGCCGGCATACTCGAATCCGGCGATGCGCAGAACGCCCGCCGACGCTGGATCCGCTGGAAGCGTGTGGGCGATCACCCGATCGACGACGCCGGTGCGCCGGGCCTTCGCGACGAGCGCGCGCACTGCGGCCGAGGCGTATCCACGCCGCCGGAAGCCCGGCGCGATCTCGTAGCCGATCTCCACGGTCCGATCGACCGGCGGACCCGCGAATCCGCCCGATCCCACCAGAGCGCCGCTTTCGGCGTCGAGGAAGAAGTGCATCCACCAGGCGTGCTGCTCGGGATGCTTCTGCAGCACCCCGAGGGTGAAGTCGATCGCCTCCGGGAACTCCGGCCAGCCGTCTGGCACCGGAGTGTCGAGCGCTTCGGCGAGGGCCGTCCTCGAGCGGAGCAGTGCCTCCAGATGGGCGGGCGTCACCTCGATCAGTCGGACCTCTGCCACGAACATCCCTCCGGTTCTCGATCGTTGCGGACTCCGAGAACCTACACCTCAGCGAGGTCGATCATCGCCTGAGAACCGGAAGTGGCGCGCACCGAGTTCGGGCCCGGACGGCACCGGCCAGGCGCGCGCGTCGGCCTACTCGGCGGCTCCCGTGTAGAAGGCCGTGGTGCGCTCCCCCGCCGCGCGCGCATCCGAGGGCTCGACACCTGCCGCGATGGCGGCCTCGACCCAGCGGCGGCTGCTGCCCGCCATGAACGCCTTCGCCTGATCCGATTCGCCCCAAGCGGTGTTCTCGGCGGGGCGGTCGGCGCCCGTCTCGAGGTGCAGGGCGAGTCCCAGCATTCCCAGGTCCCAGCCGACGCCGGTCGCCCCCGGGCCGAACTGGTCCCAGAACTCGCGAGGTGTCTCGCCGGAGTGCTCGAGCGTCAGGCGCGAGCGGTCCGTCCCGAGCGCCTCCACGCGCACCGCGATGCGCGTGACCGCTCCTCCGAACTCCCACGTGGCCGTGAATGAGTGCGGCGCGTCGCACGTCTCGATCGTGCCGTTCGCGTTGCCCTCCACCTGGTACCGCCCGCCTGCCCGGAGGTCGCCGGACACCGGAGAGAACCATCTGCGGAGCCGATCGGCGGTGGTGACGGCCTCCCAGAGATCCGCCGCGTCGGTGCCGTACTCCTGGCGGAGCGTCACGACGGTGGGGACGGCTTCGCGGCCGCCCTCCGTCACGGTCAGGCGGCGCTCGACCTTGTCGAGCTGTCCGGCCGCGTCGAGCGAAGGTGCGTCGGTCATGGATTCTTCTCCTTGGTTTCGGTTGGACCGCTCGGGTCGTGTCGCGCTGCACGCTTGCCGCGCGCGATCTCAGTGTCGAGAGCCGCGAGCTTCGGAGTCCAGAATCTGCGGAACGCGTCGAGCCACTCGTCGACCTCATGCAGCGCGTCCGCCTCCACCGCATACAGCCGGCGTGTGCCCTGCGCGCGCACCGACGCGTAGCCGTGCTCGCGAAGCACCCGCAGGTGCTGTGAAACGGCCGGCTGACTTATGCCGAATTCCTCCCCGATCACCACCACCAGATCGCCTGCCGCGTGCTCGCCGGTCGCCAGGAGCTCGAGCAGCCGCCTGCGGACCGGATCCCCGAGGATGTCGAAGGCGTGCACACGGCGAGTATTTCACCGTTCGCTTATATAAGCAACGGCGAATTCAGGCTCACGCGTCGCGGAGCTCCCGTGGAGTGACGAACACGTCGACGAGAGCGCCGTTTCGCCACACCGTCATCTCGATGCGACGATTGATGGCGTCCTCGACCATCAGCTTCTGCACCGCACTCGTGGTCACCACTCCCCTGCCATCGAGCTGGATCACGATGTCACCGCGGTGGACGCCTGCTTGAGCGGCGGGACTGTCAGCCACGACCTGCGCGACCTGCAGCCCCGTGCGGGAGCCAACCTTGGCGGCGACCTCTTGCGCGAGGGCCACCTCGACGCCGGCGATGCCGAGCCACGCCCGGCGCACCCGGCCCGCGGTCCGGAGCTTCTCGATGATCCCCCGCGTGGTGGTGTTGATCGGCACCGCGAGGCCGAGCCCGATGCCGGCGACCGCGGTGTTGACGCCGATCATCCGTCCGGCGCTGTCCGCCAGCACACCGCCGCTGTTCCCGGGATTCAACGCCGCGTCGGTCTGGATGACCTCGTCGATGACGCGACCGGCCGGCGTCGGGAGCGACCGGCCGAGTCCGGAGACGATGCCCGCCGTGACGCTGCCCGCCAAGCCGAGCGGGTTGCCCAGCGCCACCACGAGCTGCCCGACACGGAGCTGCTCCGCGTCGCCGAGCTCGACCGGCGGCGGAACCGCGTCGCGGGCTCTGAGCACCGCCAGATCCGAGAGCGGGTCGCGGCCGACCACGTCGGCCACCACGTCGGTGCCGTCGCCGAATGCCACTTCGGCGATGTCGACGCCCGCGACGACGTGCGAGTTCGTCAGCAGGTCGCCATCGACGGTGATCACGCTCGCACTGCCCAGCCCCTGCCCGCGAGGTCCCCGAACCCGCACCGCTGCGACGCTCGGAAGGACCCGCTCCGCCACGCGGATGACCGCGCGCGAGTACGCGTCCATGGCCTCATTGTTGGTACCCACGCCTGCATCAACCAGGGCGACGATGCTTCTATGCCCAGCACCGCGGGGGTTGCGCCCGGCCTGGTGCCAGAATGACACCATCATGGCTTGACATGACACCACGATGGTGTCATGCTGACGGCATGGAACTCGGCCAGTACGTCACGGACCTGCAGCGCCAGCTCGTCGAAGCTGCCGAGCATGGCAACGAGGACACCCGGGCGGCAGCGGAGCGTCTGGTCTCGGGGCTCGACGCCGCCGCGCGGCTCGTGTTCCTCGACGTGCTCTCGGCCGCGGCCGGCGAGATCACTCGCGACCTCGCGCCCGGCTCGGTCGACCTGCGGCTGCGCGGGCGGGAGATCGAGTTCGTCGTCACGCAGCCCGGCGGCGAAGCCGACACCGACGACCCGCCCGCTGCACCCGTCGATTTCGACGACATCAGCACCTCGCGCACGACCCTCCGCTTGCCGGACGCGCTGAAGGCGCGGGTGGACGACGCAGCGGCGGCTGACGGGCTGTCCGTCAACACCTGGCTGGTCCGCGCGATCGCGGGAGCACTGCAGCCCAAGCAACGACGATCCGCGCAGCGGACACTGCGCACCGGCGACAGCTTCGCCGGCTGGGCGCGCTAACCGCTCGCCTTCCAGCATCCATCGGCCACGCGACCCGCGGGGCAGTACGAACACGCCCAGAGAAAGGGAGTTATCAGCATGCCCACGTTCACCACCCCGGCCCCCATCGACCTCGCCATCAACCTGCAGGTGGGCGCGATCGATGTGCTCGCCGGCGACCGCGCCGACACGGTTGTGACCGTGTCGCCCACCAACCCGGAGAAGGCGGTCGACCGACGAGGAGCGGAGGAGACCAGGGTCGAGTTCGACGGCCAGCGGCTGACCATCAAGGGTCCGCGCCCCCGGATCAGCTTCATCGGCCCGACCGAGTCGGTCGACGTGAGGGTCGAGCTGCCGGCGGGTTCCCGGCTCACCGCGGAGAACGCGCTCGGCAACGTGCGCACCGTCGGCCGTCTCGGCGCCACCCGCATCAAGAACTCCATGGGTGAGGTCGATGTCGAAACCACCGGCGACCTGTGGCTTCGCGCCGGGCACGGCAACGCCACCGTCGGCACCGCCGAGGGCGGGATGGAGGTCACGGCCGACCATGGTCAGATCCGGGTCGGGAGGGTCACCGGCGACGCGATCCTCAAGTCATCGCACGGCACCGTCATGATCGGGGTGTCCGGCGGAGACCTCGACGCGAAGCTCTCCTACGGCGACCTCGAGATCAGCCAGGCACTCGCCTCCGTCACGGCGAAGACCGCGTACGGCAGCATCCAGGTGCGCGAGGTCTCCAGCGGTTCCATCGAGGTTCAGAGCGGCTTCGGCCAGATCACCATCGGGGTGTCGCCCGGCGTCCCCGCCTGGCTCGACCTGTCCTCGAAGGGCGGGCATGTGCGCAACCAGCTCGACGGGGACCGCGCCCCCGACGAGTCGGAGCAGGCGGTCGCCGTTCGTGCGCGCACTCAGTACGGCGACATCCAGATCCAGCGCGCCCGGTGACCCCGGGCGACCGCAGAAGGGAAGCACTGATGAGCAACACCGGAACAGCCGGACGGGTCCGCGAGCCCGCGATTCGCGTGCAGAACATCGAGAAGTCCTATAAGCAGCTGCATGTCCTGCGTGGCGTGAGCTTCGAGGTGGCACCAGGCAGCGTGCTCGCCCTGCTCGGCTCCAACGGGGCGGGGAAGACGACCATGGTGAGGATTCTGTCGACGCTCCTCAGTGCAGACGCCGGCGCAGCGGCCGTGAACGGATACGACGTCGCGACGGATCCGCTCGGAGTCCGCGAGTCCATCAGCCTGACCGGACAGTTCGCCGCGGTGGATGAGATCCTCTCGGGGCGGGAGAACCTGGCGCTGGTCGCCAAGCTGCGGCATCTGAACGCCCCTGGCCAGGTGGCGGATGATCTCCTTGCCCGCTTCAGCCTCAGCGATGCGGCAACGCGAAAGGTGTCGACGTATTCGGGAGGCATGCGGCGGCGCCTCGACATCGCCATGAGTCTGATCGGACAGCCGACGGTGATCTTCCTCGACGAGCCGACGACCGGACTCGATCCGGAGGCACGCATCGAGGTGTGGCAGGTCATCCGGGAGCTCGCAGAGCAGGGAACCACGGTGCTGCTCACCACGCAGTATCTCGAGGAGGCCGAGCAGCTCGCCGATCGCATCGCCATCCTGCACGAGGGGCGCATCATCGCGAACGGCACCCTCGCCGAACTGAAGCAGCTCCTCCCGCCGGCGACGGTCGAGTACGTCGAGAAGCAGCCGACGCTGGAGGAGATCTTCCTCGCCCTCGTGGGGAACGACAGCAAGAAGAACACGTCATCTCGGGAGCGATCATGAGCACACACTTCTTTTCAGACACGTCCACCCTTCTCGGCCGCTCGATGCGTCACATCTTCCGCAGCGTGGACACCATCATCACCACGGCGATCACGCCGGTCGCGATCATGCTGCTCTTCGTCTACGTGTTCGGTGGCGCCATCCAGACGGGCTCAGAGAACTACGTCGACTACCTGCTGCCGGGGATTCTGCTGATCGCGATCGCCTCCGGTATCGCGTACACCGCCGTTCGGCTGTTCACCGACATGCAGAGCGGCATCTTCGAGCGATTCCACTCCATGCCGATCGCCCGATCGTCGGTGCTGTGGGCGCACGTGCTGACCTCATTGGTCGCCAACGGGCTCTCGGTGGTGATCATCGTGCTCGTCGGCCTCGCCATGGGGTTCCGCACATCGGCAAGCCCGTTGGCGTGGCTCGCCGTCGCCGGGATCCTCGCGCTGTTCACCCTGGCGCTCACGTGGATCGCCGTTCTCGCCGGCCTGTCGGCGAAGTCGGTCGACGGCGCCAGCGGCTTCTCCTATCCGCTGATCTTCCTGCCGTTCATCAGCTCCGCGTTCGTGCCCACGGAGACGATGCCGGGCCCGGTGCGGTTCTTCGCCGAGAACCAGCCGGTCACCGCGATCGTCAACACGATCCAGAACCTGTTCGCCGAACGGCCCGTCGGGGGTGACATCTGGATCGCGCTCGCATGGTGCACCGGCCTGCTCGTGCTCGCCTATGTCTTCGCCATGGTCGTGTACCGGCGCAAGATCGCCTGAGCCTGGACCGGCACGATCCTCAGCCGACCGCGTACCTGTGGCGGCTGAGGATCGTTGCGCTCCAGGGCCGCAACCGCAGGGTGCAGCGCTGAGTCCCGCTCAGTACCGCACGAAGGAGTGGTTCGAGGTGTAGATGGGACGCTCGTTGACGACGCGGCCCGGCATCGGCGCATCGATCATGTAGCCACCGCCGCTGTAGATGCCGATGTGGCTTCCTCCGTCGATCACGACGAGGTCGCCGGGCACCGGGTCGGTCACCGGGCTGCCGTCAGCGGCTTGCCGGAGAGAAGAGTGCGGCAGCGAGATCCCGAACTGCGCGTAGACGTACATCGTGAGGCCCGAGCAGTCGAACCCTGAGGGCGAGGCGCCACCGAAGATGTACGGCACACCCAGGTACTGACGGGCCACAGCGACGACCGAGCCGTCTCGAGCAGGCGGCGCGCCGTACGGAACCTGCGCGGGCGCCGCCAGGGGTACCGACGTCGTCGCGATCGGCGCGATGGGCCAGCCTGCCGTTGCCGCCTCGATCGCGTGCTGCTTCGCCTCCGCGAATGCGCGCTCCTCGGCCAGCTTCTTAGCCCGCTGCGCCTCGAGCTCCTCCATGGTGGTGGCGCTGAACAGGTCGCGCGCCGCGTCGGCCGGTCGTGCTGCGGCGGGGACGGCGAAGCTCTGCACCTCGACGGCGTGGACCGTCCCGGCGCGCAGGCCGCCGGCGTGCAGCTGGTCGGGCGGGATGGCGTGCGAAGGAAGCGCGACGGTTGCGACGATGCCGGCGGACACGGACATGACCGTCACGGCATTCGAGGCGACCTTCTTGTGCCGCTTCGCGCGCGGAGCGGCGACGCGTGCATCGGACAGGTGTGGAGCGGAGACCTGCGGAGCGGGTGGCCGCGGAGCGGACGGGACGAGCACACCCTCGCGATGCCGTTTCGGGTCGACGTGTCGGCCGAGGGGCTTGCCGTTCGGAACGTCCGGCCGTGCTGGGGAGACGCGGGTCACGAGGGGACCTCCTGCGCTTCGACAGCCTGCGCCGCCCATCCCGTTTCGTCGCAGGTGCCGTCGACGAACGATGCGCTTGAGCGCGTCGGCGCGACGGACCCGTTCGGCCTCGGGATGGCCGGATGGATTCTGTGAGCGTACGCCGAACCGGCGCGATTGTCACCGGCCTTTGGTCACCGCCCGGCGGCCATCGTCATGGACAGCAGAACGGCCGCCCGGAAGGCGGCCGTTCTGGTGTGCACACTCGGGCGGCTCAGTACCGCACGAAATAGGCTCAGTACCGCACGAAGTAGTGGTTGGCGCTGTAGATCGGCCGCTCGTTGACGACACGTCCGGGCATCGGCGCGTCGATCATGTTGCCACCGCCGGTGTAGATGCCGACGTGGCTGCCGCCGTCGATGATCACCAGGTCACCCGGCTGCGGGTTCGAGACCCGCGTGCCGCCGGAGCCCTGCGCCGCGGACGAGTGCGGCAGCGAGATGCCGAACTGCGCGTACACGTACATCGTGAGGCCTGAGCAGTCGAACCCGGAGGGCGAGGCGCCGCCGAAGACGTACGGAACGCCGAGGTACTGACGGGCGACGCTCACGATCGAGCCGCCGTTCGCGCTCGGGGCTGCCGCGGGGGCAGGGGCGGGGGCAGCGGCGGCCTTCGGCGCGACGGGCGCCGGGCCGCTGCTCGATGCCACGGAAGCCGCCTGCGTCTGCGCGCGTTCTGCCGCTTCGGCCTGCTCCCGCGCCTCTCGCTCTGCCCGCTCGCGGGCCTCACGGGCCTCCCGTTCCTTCTTTCGCTTGGCCTCGAGCTCCGCCATGGTGGTGGCGTCGAACTCGTCCCGGGTCGCTTCGGGCGCCTTCGCACCGGCCGGCACGATGACGTTCTGCGCCTCCTCGACGGTCAACTCGGCCAGGGTCGTCTGAGCCTCGGCTGCGGCGGGAGCCGCGGACGGAGCGAAGGCGTGTGCCGGGAGGGCGACCGTGCCGAAGACGCTGGCGCAGAACGTCATCACGGCGACGTTGCTGACGGTGGCAGCGCGCCACCTGCGCCCACCGGCGGACGAGGGCGTCGTCGCCGCTCGGCGGAGCGCGCGCCGGTCGTGGCGGGAGAGGTTCTGGAGTGGGGCGGGGGTTGAGGTGGTGCCGATGCCGTCCGTCTCGGGGACATGGTTCGACGGCGGGTTGAATCGTACGAGGGTCAAGAGGAACTCTCCTGCGCTTCGACAGCCCTACGTACGCTGCCCCGTCCATTTCTTTTCAATCGCAACCTTGCGCGGCACAAGAGACGGGATGAATGAAGCGTCTCGCGCCGGGTCCAAATGGCCCAGGGTTGGCCGGGAGGACCTGGCGAGACTACGTCAGGTAACGAAATAATCACAACCCGGCGTGCCTCTCTCAGAAGATCGGCACGTTACGCGGATTCGAGTACGCTATCCTCCCGCCTCCGCGCACTCCCGGGATCCGCTCGATGCGCCGCTGAGCACGCCGAGATCACCGCCGGCGCGGTGTTCCGACCGCCGCGGCGAGGGCGGCGGCCCGCTCCGACGCGAAGACGTCCTCGAGCAGGATCGGCCTCTCGTCCGGCCCGGACAGCGGGATGCGCCAGTTCGGGTATTCGTCCAGCGTTCCCGGCTGGTTCTGGGTGCGGACGTCGCCGACCGCATCGGTCAGCGCGATGTTGAGCAGCCGCGACGGTGCAAGCGTCAGGTACCGGTGGAGCGCGGTCACCGTCTGCTCGATGGAGGCGTCCTCACCCAGAAGGCCGCGACCTCGCAGCTCGGCCATCCAGCTCTGGCGGTCCTTCCGGTCTGCCTCGGCCTCCTCCTCGACGGAGCGGGTGAGCAGCCCGAGGTCGTTCCGCAGCTTGACGTGGACGCCGGCGAGGTAGCCGGCGGTCGGCGGCAGGTCATGGGTGGTGACGGAGGCGAGGCACAGTTCGCGCCATTGCTCGGCAGGAAGCGGCTTGCCATCCTCGTCCCGCTCGAACCAGAGGATCGACGTGCCGAGGACGCCGCGCTCGGCGAGGTATTCGCGCGCGGACGGCTCAACGACACCCAGATCCTCCCCCACGACGACGGCACCCGCCCGCTGTGCCTCGAGCGCCAGGATGCCGATCAGCGCCTCGTGGTCGTAGCGCACGTACGTGCCGTCCGAGGGAGCGCGCCCCTCCGGCGTCCACCAGAGCCGGAAGAGCCCGATGATGTGGTCGACCCGCACACCGCCTGCGTGGCGGAGCACATTGGCGAGAAGGTCGCGGAACGGGCGGTAGGCGAGTTCCTCCAGCTTGTCCGGGCGCCACGGCGGCTGCTGCCAGTCCTGCCCCATCTGATTGAAGGCGTCCGGCGGAGCGCCGACCCGGATGCCGGTGGCGTAGGCGTCACGGAGCCGCCACGCGTCGGCGCCGCCAGGATGCACACCGACGGCGAGATCGTGCATGATGCCGATGGACATCCCCGCCTGCCTGGCGCGGCGCTGTACGTCCTCGAGCTGCTGATCCAGCTGCCACTGCAGCCACATCGCGAAGTCGACCTCCGACTCGTGGAGGACCGCGTAGCTCACCACGTCGTCGCTCGCGGCATCCTGAAGCTCGGCAGGCCACTCGCGGTAGTCGTTGCCGTACTCCACGGCGAGCGCGTTCCAGGCGGCGAACCGGCTGAGCGACTCCGCGTGGAGCTCGCGGAATGCGGCGTACTGCTGCTCACGCTCGTCCGTCCGCGGCACACGGTGGAGCAGCTCGAGCGCCGCCCGCTTGGCGGCCCACGCGGTGTCCCGGTCGATGATGTCCTTGCCCGCGGTCTCCTCCCGCACCTCGTCGCCGAGCGCGTCGATGCCGGCCCGCTCCTGCGCATCCAGCTGCCGGTACTCCGGCACGTCCTCCACCCGGAGGTACAACGGGTTGAAGAATCGCCGTGACGACGGCAGGTACGGCGAAGGCTGCAGGGGCGCGACCGGCTCGGCCGCGTGCAGCGGGTTGATGAGGATGTAGTCGGCGCCGAGCTCCGCCGACCACTCCGCGAGCGCCCCGAGATCGCCGAGGTCGCCCACCCCCCAGGAGTCGCGGGAGCGTGCGCTGTAGAGCTGAACGGCGAAGCCCCATGATGGCTCCTCCCCCATCGCGTCCGGCAGGCCGAGCCAGCGGGGGGTCACCACGATGGCCGTCTCGATGGAGGCGTCACCGACGCGTCCCTTCAGCGCGTGGTAGCCCAGGGGAAGGTCGTCGGGAAGCGCGAGGCGCACCTCCCGGGTCTCAGCGTTCCTCTGCTCACCGGCCCCGAGCGCTCGGGAGCCACCGCCCTCCAACTCGATCGAGACCTCGGCCTGCTCACCCGGCGACACACGCGCGACGAGGACACGGGCCTCGCCCTCGCGGACGACGACGCAGTGCGGGAGCACCGCCGATCCACTTCCCAAGCCGGTCGGGTCGACACCCATGGCGGCGAGCACGTCCTCGATGGCGTCTCGGGGAACCTCCACCGTGCGCCCCTGCCAGTCGTCGAAGGACGTGGAGACACCGAGCGATCCGGCGATTTCGAGCAGCGGGTCTGAGCCTGAAGTCACCGGTCGATCTTCGCAGACGCCCCTGGACCGACGGAGCCCGTCAGCGCAGCACGCGGTAGGTGATGTGCGTCACACGCGACGTGCCTCGCACCGAGACCTGCTCGAAGTCGAGCGAGGGCACACCGTCGAACAGCCTCGAGCCCGCGCCGATCACCGCCGGGGTGATGTGCAGCCGGAGCTCATCCAGCAATCCCGCCGCGAGGAACTGGTTGACCGTCGACGCCCCACCGGCGATCGCGACATTTCGCTCGCCCGCGGCAGCACGCGCCTGCTCGAGGGCGGAGTGGATGCCGTCCGAAACGAAGTTGAACGTGGTGCCACCCTCCATCACCAGCGGCACGCGCGGGTGATGGGTGAGCACGAACACCGGCCCGTGGTAGGGCGGGTTGTCGCCCCACCATCCGCTCCACTCCAGATCCGGCTCACCGCGGTCGGGCCCGAACATGTTGCGGCCCATGATGAACGCGCCGGCGTCGACGATCGCCTCGACCTCCGCCTGGTTCTCATCCCCGGTCTTGAACATCCAGGCGTGCAGGCGGTCCTCGTCGATGTCGCCGAACGGCGCGTCGGCACGCTGGTTGGGTCCCGCCGCATACCCGTCGGCGGAGACGGAGATGTCGCAGACGACTCTGCTCATGATGATGTCCCTTCGAACCAGTTGTAAATTGCAATTGGTTTGAATGTACCTTGACCGGTTGTAGACTGCAAGTGGTTATCTAAGGAGCACACGTGGCAGAGGAACACCGTTCGGGGTGCCCGATCAACCTCTCGCTCGAGGTGTTCGGCGACAAGTGGTCGCTCATCGTCATCCGGGACATGATGTTCGGCAACCGTCGGCACTTCAATGAACTGCTCGCGAAGTCGGATGAGCGGATCGCCTCCAACGTGCTGGCCGACCGGCTGCAGCGCCTCGTCGATCTCGGGATGATCACCCGGGCGCCGGACCCGAGCCACAAGCAGAAGGTGATCTACAGCCTCGCCGAGCCGGCGATCCAGCTGGTGCCGGTGCTCGCCCATCTCGGCGCCTGGGGCATCCGCCACCTTCCGGCCAGCCGCGAGCTCTCGGTACGCGCCGAGTTGCTGGAGCGCGGCGGCCCCGCATTCTGGGACCGCTTCATGGACGAGCTGCGCGAGCAGCACCTCGGCATCGCCCGCCCGGAAGGCCAACCGTCGGCCTTCGGCGAACTGCGGGCCGCGTACGAGGCCGAGCTCGCCCGGGGCTGACGAGCGGACTCGCTGCCGTCACTCATTCCGAAATGCGTCGATCGCGTCCCGTGCCGGATGCGAGCTGTCGACGCGCGAAATCAAGACATGCCCGCCGTGCGGCTGACAGGGTGAGCGCAACCGAGTCGCGTCAATTCGGCAGAAGAGCGCGAGCCGTGCGCAAGTACGCGTCGCGATCGAAGTCGTTGTACATCGCCTGCTGCACGAGGTAGCCCTGCATGAGCCCGAGAAGCACCCGAAGCGTGTGCTGGGCGAAAAGCTGGGGGTCGCTGGTCACCTCGGGGTGGTCGCGAGCCCACCGCGCGATCACGGTCTCGAACGAGGATCGGAGTGGACCAAGGGACGCGGCGAAGGTGGAGCGGATTCCCTCGTCCATCGTCGCCTCGCCCCAAAACTGGAGAAACAGGGACGGATCGACACCGCCGACACCTTCAATGAGGCTCGTCAGCGTGTCGGAGGGGCTGAGACCGCGTCCCGTGTCGCGTTTCCGCACGTGCCGCGCTTGCTCCGAGAGGACGTATTCCGCGGCGGCCAGTGTCAGCGCCTCCTTGCTGTCGAAGTGCCCGTAGATGGCCCCAGCCGAGAGACCGGACTCCGCGACGATGTCTGCCATCGTCGCCCGCTGGACGCCCTTCGTCGCAAAAGTCCGCAACGCCGCCAGGGTGATCTGCTCGCGGCGGGACGCGCGATGCTGCTCGGTGACCTTGGGCATCGCGCTCCCCCCAAAAACGAACGTGCGTTTTGAGATTAGCATCTGATCTGATAAAAAGAATGAACATTCGTTTTAGGAGAAGTCATGAACGACACCCGCCCCCTCCACACCATCGTCGGAGCCAATGGCGCGACCGGCCGAGTGCTCCTCAGGGAGTTGACCGCGCGCGGCACACGCGTGCGCGCGATCACCAGGGGTGCGCTTCACGTCGCGGCGGACGGGGCGGAGCACGTTCGGGCGGACGCCCTCGACGCGCCGGCGCTCCGCGAGGCGATCGCCGGATCCGACGTGGTCTATCACTGCGTGATGCCCGCCCTGTCGCGGTGGCTGAACGACTTCCCTCGAATCACACACATTCTGATCGAAGCGTCAGCCCACGCCGGAGCCAAAATAGTCTTCGCCGACGACACCTGGATGTACGGCCGAGTCGACTCGCCCATGCGGGAAGACATGCCCTCGTTCCCGGTCAGCAACAAGGGAGCGCTTCGCGCCTTCCTCGCAGAGTCCCTTCTGCGGGCTCACGCGTCCGGCAGGGTGCGGGTCGCCATAGGCCGCGCTCCAGAGCTGTTCGGTCCGGGAGTCCGGTCGCTGCTCGGGGTCAATGTCTTCGGCGCCGCCGCCCGAGGGCGCGCAGCGACGTATGTCGGCGACCCGACGTTGCCGCTGGCGCCCCTGTACATCGACGACTTCGCCCGTGGACTCATCAGGCTCGCCGACGACGCACGAACCGACGGTCGTGTGTGGCACATCCCCACCCCGCCCCCGGTCACCGGTCGCATTCTGATGTCGGACGCGTTCGATGCGGCGGGGTCACGGCTGCGGTACCGCTCGGTGAGCAGCCGGATGGCGCGCTCCCTCGGCGTGGTGTGGCCGCTCGCCCGCGAGGGCGCGGAGATGGTGTACCAGTTCGAGCAGCCGTTCACCATCGACGCCGGTCGCTACACCGCCCTGTTCGGAGCCGATCCGACGCCCTACACGACTGCGGCGGAGCGCACGGTCACGTGGTACCGCCGGATGCGGCGGTGATCCGCCGGCCCGGGAGCGGCCGTTCATCTTGAGCCCCTGCTGCGACGCTACGTGAATCGCAAACAGAGGTGGAGAAGCTCCGCCAGCACTGAGAACGGTCACGATCCGAGCACGTCAAACGCCACCACTCCCCCGCCTCGAAGGCGGCGGCCCGACTTACGCGAGCAGAACATCCAGATCATTGCACTACACGAAGTCTCCCTCGGCGTGTAGTCGAGCAGCATTTTCGCGGACTTCGACGTCGCATCAACAGCGTGTTGACGATGTCGAAGCCTGCCGCAAGGAGCGCGATCACGGCGAAAATGGTTCCGTGCCCGGATGTGCGCCGCGCAGGCGCACGGCAGCACGCCGCCCGCCGCCCATGGCGGGCAGCCGGGACGCAACCGGCGACTTTCGCGGCTTGGGCAGGCCCACTACGAAGCGGGTGACGCCGCCTTCTCGTCTGGGTCATTGGGGGTCCACCCGAACCACCCGTCTTCCGTCGGGATCACCGTCCAGTCGCCACACGCGTAGACCCGATCAACGAAGACGTTGGACGGCGACCACTCTTCCTGAAAGGCCGGGGCTGAATGCCGCTCTGTTTCGGCACACACAGACGGCTCGAGCGGCGCCACGCTCTTCGCGCTGAGAATCGCCGGATCTCCAGCGGTCGATTCGTGAGTCTGGATTCCTGTCGCGTCGGACGGCAGCCATGGCGCGGCCTTCCCCCAGTTCTTTTCGAGGTCGGCGGTCGAATCGAACTGCGTCGATGCCTCATTCTCCAGTTGATCCATCAGCGCCGCACACCCGGTGAGGGGCACGATGAGGGAAGAAAGGAGAACGGCTGAGAGGGCGGTTGTCTTGTTCATAGTCTGAGCATCCTTGCTTCTCGCGACGCGTACGTCCGTCGCGAGTCGCGAGGGCATCGGCCGCAAGGATGACATTCCCTGCCGGGTCGCTCAGCGATCGTCCGGTGTGTTCGCCGTCCATACCCGCGGGTGGTGGGAGACGACCGGCACAGAGGATCGCGCCCGCAACCAGAACTCTCGTGCCGGCCGTTGGACCGCTCCAAAAGGACTCGGCATAAAACCCTCGCTCGTGCGGTTCCCTCAGTACTAACATGAGCCGTCCTCACCGAGGGAGCCAGATGTCTGAACGCGCACGAACCACGAACACTCGCGGCTGGCGCCTGCTGGCCGCCTCGATCGCCACGGTGCTCGTCGGAGCGGGGACTGTGGCGGCTCCCGCCCAGGCAGTCCCAGTTCCCGACGCGGACGTCAGCAAGGTGCAGGTCGGCAATGTCTCGGTCACCAGCGATACCGAGAGCATCACGGTTCACTTCGACTGGTCGCAAGGCCCCAACGCCGACGACGGCAACATCGCGGTGGTCGTCGACGGCCAGACAGAGCACACCGTGCTCGGCACCCTCGGCCGTTCCGGCACGGTGCATGAGGTCGTCGAACGGCCCCTCGGCACGTACTTCGTCGAGATCCTCACCGACTACAGCTGGACCGACACGAACGGCCAACAGAAGTTCGGCGGGGAGGACATCCTCCGCAGCTACGTGTCGGTGGGCGGATCCATCAGCGGGCGCGTGCTCGGCGCCAGCGCAACCGGAACGGCGCCATTGAACGCTGTTTCCGTCACGGCGTTCACCAGCACCGGCGGCTGGGCGGGCGCCACGGACGTGCTCCCGAACGGCGACTACCTGATCGGCGGGCTGCCAGCCGGCAGCTACACCCTGCAGTTCTACACCTACGACACGACTCACGCCTCCGAATGGTGGGAAGACTCGCTCTCCCGTGCGTCGGCCGACCACATCACCGTCGGAGCCGGCGTCGCGGTGACCGGCAGGGATGCAGTGCTGCAGCGGGTGTCGCGGCTGCAGGGCACCGTCACCAACACGGTCGGGCCCATGGCCGGGGTTTGGGTCGTCGCCTGGGACGCGGCGGCGAGCTCCGCGGACGGGGAATCGATTGTGACCAGCACCAAGACCGACGCCAAGGGCAATTACACCCTTGGTGGACTCGCGCAGGGCAGCTACAAGCTCGGCTTCTCCACCGGCCGGTCCGGCAACTCGATCGATGGAGGACTGGAGCCCTCCGTGCTGCCGTACCACTCCGTGTGGTACCACGACCAGACATCATTCGGCTACGCCGATCCCGTTCCCGTGGCAGGCGGTGCGACGGTGACCGGGATCAACCAGCGGCTGGTGCCGTCATTCACCGACGTACCGACGACACATGCGTTCTACGACGAGATCATCTGGCTCGCGTCACGCGGCATCACTCCCGGGTACGGGGACGGCACGTTCCGTGCCGCGCAGTCGGTGAACCGCGACGCGATGGCTGCATTCCTCTACCGCCTCGCGGGATCGCCGCCATTCAGCCCGCCGTCACGGTCTCCCTACACCGACGTGCCCAGAACGCACACGTTCTACAAGCAGATCACCTGGCTTGCCGCGAAGGGCATCACCGCCGGCTTCGCCGAGCGGGACGGCACCAGGACGTTCCGGCCGCAGTTGCCGGTATCGCGGGCGACGATGGCCGCCTTCCTCTACCGCTACGCCGGGAAGCCCAAATTCACGCCGCCATCGGTGTCGCCGTTTACGGACGTGCCGCGGACGCACACGTTCTACAAGGAGATCACCTGGTTCGTGTCAAAGAAGATCACTCCCGGCTGGGTGGAGAGCGACGGCACGAGAACCTTCCGGCCGCTGCACGTGGTGAACCGTCAAGCGACGGCTGCGTTCCTGTTCCGGTACGCGAACCCGCGGTGACCGGAGGGCGACGAGCCCACGAACCGTAACGGCTTCAGGATCCTCCAGAGGACAGAAGCAGAACGGCCGCCCGGGGCGACCGTTCTGATTCTGTGCCCCTGGACCGACGTCACAAGATTGCACAGTGAAGGGCTGGCGCCTAGCGCCCTGGTAAGCGCGCGATGAATGGAAGCGGTGACGAACGATCGCCGGGACGATGCAACGCCTGCGGCAGCGCTTCGACTACACGCCGAAGTTCGGTGACGGCGCCCGATACTCCGAGATGGTACCGTCCGGGTCCCACGCGATGAGGGCGACCGAGAATTCATAGCGCCCGTTCGCCCCGGGTGGGTCGTCGCCGGTTGCCGGTAGTGGGACGGCTCCGACGTATACGTCGAGTCGCTCGGGTTGATCACCAGCCGTCACGCGGTGCGCTTGGTCAGGGTAGCGCCGCTCGATAGTGGCGGCCTCGTCCCCGACTTGTATTCCGTCCACCGTTTCGATTTCGGCCTCGCCGACGGCGGGAACGGTCACTTGAACGAAGTGGTTGGTGTAGAGCGGTGGATCACCAGGGCCATCGTTATCGAGGAGAAAGAATCCGCCCCAATCCCAGGACGTCTGGTTCCCGAATCGCTGCTTCATGGGCTCGAACCCGAAAATCTCGGTCAAGCCGACGACAAGATCGTCGGTGGGCTGGAAATAGTCGAACGTCGCGATTCCGATACCGTCGTCGGCCGTGACGGCTATCGACTCGGCGGTGACCGTAACGAGCCGGGCTTGGGGCTCCGGTTCGGCGGTGACGGGAGCGGCGGCGCGAGTCTCGACTGGTGCAGCGGGTGGCGAGCTTGGAGCGGACGACTGCGATTCTGCTGCGGCACACCCGCTGAACATTCCAGCGATCAGTGTCACGGCGACGAACGCCGCGAACCTCTTCTTCATGTGGTTCCCCCGAGCCTCTCGTTTCGAGAGTAACGCGGTGAGCAGGTTCGGGTGCTGAAGCGGGCGGTCGGAGTTGAGCAGGCGGCGTCCATCGGCTGGTGCCCCTGGAGGGACTCGAACCCCCAACCCTTTCCTTAGGACGGAACTGCTCTTCCATTGAGCTACAGAGGCTGACCGGTCGATTCTAGCCGCGGCGCGAGAACCGGTCGGGCTGGGTGGGTAGCATGAGCGCCTCCATCACCCATCGAGGGGAGCCCCAGTTGGATGAACGCGTCGTCGTAATCACGGGAGCCGCAGCCGGGATCGGGCGAGCCACCGCGGAGCGGCACGCAGCGGATGGGTGGACGGTCGTGGCTGTCGACACAGATGCCGATGCGTGCGCCGCACTCGAGAGCGAACTCCCGCAGCTCACCTCCGTCGTGGGCGATGTGTCCGACCTCGCCGTGCTGCAGGCGGCGCGAGAACGTGCCGTGTCCATCGGCCGGCTGGAGGCCTGGGTGAACAACGCGGCAGTTCTCCAAGGCCAGCCGATGCTCGAACTCGACACGGCGCACATCGACGCCGTGCTCGCCGTCAACGTACGAGCGGTCGTTCTCGGCACCCGTCTGGCCGCCGAGGAGTTCGTGCGGAAGGGAACACGGGGCTCGATCGTGAACATCAGCTCTGTGCATGCCAGGCTGTCGTTCGCGGGCAGCACCATGTACGACACGAGCAAGGGCGCGGTCGAGGCACTGTGCCGCGTGGTGGCGGCCGAACTCGGCGACCGGGGAATCCGCTGCAACGCGGTCGCCCCCGGGTCCGTGATGACCGAGCGGGCCTTGGAGGCCAGACGGCTCGCGCCGCAGGACGCCGAGCCGATCCCGGACTGGATGCTCCTCAGCCCTGCGGAGATCGCCGAGGTCGTGGCGTTCCTCACCAGCCCAGCATCCTCGGCGATCAACGGCGCCGTTCTGCCCGCCGACCGCGGGTTGTCGGTCACCTTCCTCGGTGAACGGCGTCGACCCGACGACGCCACCGCATCACCCGAAGAGGAGGCGGAGGGCGGAGCCTGACCGCCACTCGCGGCTGCGCCCCTGGCCCGGGCTCGTCGTCGTCGTCGTCCAGGGTCAGGAGCGCAGCCCGGCGAGCTGCGCAGCGGCCCGCTCCAGCACGTCGATCCGCTTGCAGAAAGCGAAGCGCACGAGCGAGCGGTAGCCCTCCCGATGCTCCTCGCGCACGAACGCCCCGAGCGGAACGCCCACCACACCGGCGAGCTCCGGAAGGCGGCGGCACAGGTCGTCGGCGTCTGTGAAGCCGAGCGGCGCAGCATCCGCGATCACGAAGTACGAGCCGTCCGGATTCGAGACGCGAAAGCCCGCTCTTCGGAGGCCGGTCGAGAGGATGTCCCGCTTCCGGCCGAGCGTCTCTGCCGCATCGCGGAAGTACTCATCCGGCAGCCGCAGCCCGACCGCGATCGCCGGCTGGAACGGTGCGGCGTTCACATAGGTGAGGAACTGCTTCACCGTGAGAATCGCCTTGGTCAGCGCCGGCGGAGCGACCACCCAGCCGACCTTCCACCCGGTGGTGCTGAACGTCTTGCCGCCGCTCGAAATGGTGATCGTCCGGTCCCGCGCACCGGGCAGCGTCGCGATCGGCACGTGCTCCACGCCGAAGGTGAGGTGCTCGTACACCTCGTCGGTGACGATGAGCGCGTCGTGCTCGTGCGCGAGCTCGACGACCACCTGGAGGACCTCTCGCCCGACGACCGTGCCGGTCGGGTTGTGCGGCGAGTTGACCAGGATGATGCGGGTGCGATCCGTGACCGCGGCACGGATATCGTCGGGTTCCAGCCGGAAATCCGGCGCGCGCAGCGGGACGGTCACATGCCTCGCCCCCGCGAGTGCGATGGTGGCGGCGTAGCTGTCATAGAACGGCTCGAGGGTGACGACCTCGTCGCCGGGCTCGCACAGCGCGAGGATCGTCGCCGCAATCGCCTCGGTGGCCCCGGCGGTGACGAGCACCTCGGCGTCCGGGTCGACGTTCAGCCCGTAGAACCGCTGCTGGTGCTCGACGATCGCGGCGCGCAGCTCCGGGATGCCGATGCCCGGCGGATACTGGTTGGCGCCCCCCGCGATCGCGGCGCGAGCGGCCTCGAGCACCGGTGCAGGGCCGTCCTCGTCGGGGAAGCCCTGTCCGAGGTTGATGGCGCCGGTGCGAAGCGCCAGCGCGCTCATCTCGGCGAAGATCGTCGGTCGCAGCACCCCGTCGGCGGAGAGCAGCATCGCTCCGCTCGCGACTCGCGACCAGGCGCCGGGGATGTCCACGTCGCTACGTTAGCCGCAGCGGCACAGCACCCCCAGTTCGGCCGGATCCCGGAGGATCCGCCGCCCGGTGATACGTTGACCCGAGTCGCTCATGGCGTGATGACAGCTGAATCCAGTGCAGCCACTCCGCATCGTTCGGGGGAATCGCACCATGACCACATCAATCGCACGGAACGCCGCCCGGGTCACCGCCTGCGCAGGCATCGCGGTCGCACTGAGCGTCGGATCGGCCATGAGCGCGGGCGCCGCCGCCGACGGACCGATCGAGCTCGGCAGTGCCAGCGGATTCGGCGTCCTCGCCGGCTCGGCCGTCACCAGCACAGTCGACCTCGGCACCGTGATCACCGGCGACCTCGGGCTCAGCCCCGAGCCGGATCCCGCCGCAATCACCGGCTTCCCGCCCGCCCTGCTGACCGGCACCGCGTATCAGGCGGACGCCGTCGCCGGCGATGCGCAGACCGACTTGGGCACCGCGATCGTCGAGGCGGCCGGCCGCACCCCGCTGCAGTCCGGGCTCACGGAGCTCGGCGGCCTGGACCTCGGCCCAGGCACGTACTCGGGAGGCGCCCTCCAGGTCACCGGCACGCTGACACTCACTGGCGACGCGAACTCCGTCTTCATCTTCCAGGCGGCGAGCACGCTCGTCACCGCACCGAACGCCGAGGTGCTGCTCGAAGGCGGCGCCACCTGGTGCAACGTCTTCTGGCAGGTGGGCAGCTCCGCCACGCTGGACACCGCGACCGACTTCGTCGGCACCGTGATGGCCTCCGCGTCGATCACCGCGAACGCGGGCACCGACGTCGCCGGCCGGCTGCTCGCGCAGAGCGGCGCCGTCACGATGAACAGCACCACTGTCGACGCCTCGTCCGCATGCGCTCTGGCTTCAGCGCCGGTGGACGAGGAAGAGCCGACGGATGACGGCGACACTCCCGATGACACCGACACGGGAGGCGACAGCCCCGATGACACCGACACGGGTGGCGACATCGGCGGAGGTGACGCTGGTGGGGACGGGGACGGCGCAGCCTCCGCGCCCGAACTCGCCGAGACGGGCGCAGACCTCAGGCTCCCCCTCGGCGCGTCCATGCTCCTGCTGCTCGGAGGCGGACTCACCCTCGCCCTGTTGCCGCGCCTTCGCAGGGCACCCCGCATCCGCTAGCGACCCACGTCATCTCGGCACGACTCGCGCCGACGAATTGCCGCACCGTGCCGCATGAGCACGCCTCATCCAGCGAGTTGCGGCATCTCCGCGTGTGGCGGAGCCGATTCACGCGGCGGGGGCGAGGTACTCTTCCCAGTCGGGCTGCGTGCGCTCGACGCCGCGAACCAGCCAGTGCGATCCGTGCGGGGCGCGCGGCTTGTGCCGCAGCGTCCAGCCCATCTCCTGCGGAGTGCGGTCGCCCTTGATGTTGTTGCAGCGCAGGCAGCACGCCACCAGGTTCTCCCAGCTGTCGGCGCCACCGCGCGACCGCGGCAGGATGTGGTCGATCGTCGCCGCCGAGGCGCCGCAGTAGCCGCACCGGTGGTTGTCGCGCCGTAGCACTCCCCTGCGCGATACCGGCACTGCCCTGCCGTTCGGGATGCGGACGTACCGCCGCAGCAGGATCACCGACGGCCGGTCCCACGCTGACGAGGAGCCGAAGACGGGGTGATCGCGGTCGGCGGCGACGATGGTCGCCTTGCCGTTCATCACGAGCACGAGCGCTCGCTTGAAGGACACGACTGCCAACGGCTCGTATCCCGCGTTCAGGACCAGTGTGCGCATCTTCTGCCTCTCGAACCGGCCTGGACGGCTTCCAGGCATTCGACCCTTGGTGCAGAGCTCCTCCGAGGAGGCAAACAAAAGGCGCGGCCGCGAACGGCTGCGCCTAGAGGAGACGATCGTGACAGGGCACGATCGGCGGAATGCTGTGCCATATCCGGAAAGGCGCGCGCACATCCACGGTTTGGATGGTGCGGCTTCCGGACATCTGGCTCTCCCGTTGGTGGAACTCCTGCGCTACAGGGTAAACCACAAGCGGCGCGCCTGCTGGCACGCCGCTTGACGATTCGTCCCGAAGGGGCTAGATCGTGTAGCGCACGAAGTAGTGGTTGGCGCTGTAGATTCCCCGCTCCGTCACCACGCGACCGGGCATCGGCGCGTCGATCATCATGCCGTTGCCGCTGTAGATGCCGACGTGCGCTCCGCCGTCGAGGATGACGAGGTCGCCCGGCTGCGCCTCCGACGCGGCCACCGGTGCACCGTTCGCACCCTGACGGGCGGACGAGTGCGGCAGGGAGACGCCGAACTGTGCGAACACGTACATGGTCAGGCCAGAGCAGTCGAAGCCGGATGGGGTGGCGCCGCCGTACACGTACGGCACGCCGATGTACTGGCGGGCGACCGCGACGACCGAACCGGCGTTCGCGGGCGGCGCCGCCTCGGCGTTGGCCAGGAGGTCAGCGGCGCTGGGCCCGGAGTAGGAGGCGAGCGCCGCACGCTGCTGCGCGCGCTGCTCGGCGAGCTCGGCCTCACGCTTCCTCGCGGCGAGCTCCTCAGGCGTCGTGGCGGAGAACTCGTCACGCTCGGCAACCGGGGCGGCGGCGCCCTTGGCCACGATGACGTTCTGAGCGTTCTCGGTCGTGAGCGCGGTGAGCGCGGCACCGGAGTCGGTGCCCGTGTTGTTGGCGTTCGGCGCGAACGCGTAGGCGGGGAGGGCCAGCGTGGCGACGATCCCCGCGGAGAGCGCCATCACGGCGACGTTCTTCGCGGCGCCGGAGTGCTTCTTCTGCACCGGAGCCGACCTGCGGCCGGCCGGGGCGACGACCGCGGGAGTGGCGGCGGCCTTGCGGAGGGCGAGCCTGCCGCTCCGGGTGGCGGTGGTGAGGTTGCGGGTCGTCCGAGGAGTTTCGGCGCCGTCGCCGCGATTCGCGTCGTCCGGCTCGAGTTCTGGTCTTACGTGGGTCAAGAGGAAGCCTCCTGCGTCTCGACAGCCCTACGTATGCTGCCCCGTCCCTCTCGTGGATCGCGGGTTCTCGCGGCTTGAGAGACAGGTGTACGAGACGTCTCGAGCCGGGCCCATTTGGCCTGGTCTGGCCGGGTGGACGTTGCCAAGGTACCGGAAGGTAACGGATATGTCACATTCCGACGCGCCGTGGGTGATCCAAGGGTGAATATTGAGCGACATGTAAGGCGTTGCCCAGGAACGCTCGAATCCCAGAGATCAGGCTGCGAGATACACGTGCGACGCGATGGCGAACGGCAGCTGCAGCGGCGCCTCGGATCCCTCCACCGACAGCGTCACGGCCGTTCCGGATCCCGTCACGGTGACGGTCGCACCCGGCACGACTCCGGCGCTCTGCAGCTGCTGCAGCACGTCGGGGTCGAATTGCACCGGCTCCCCCAGCCGCCGCACGACGGCACTGGCGCCGTCCTCATTGCTGCGGGCGAAGTCGAGCAGCCGCACGACGCCCTCCATGAAGCGTCCGGCCGGCTGGTCGCCAAGCTCGTCGAGGCCCGGGATGGGATTGCCGTACGGGGACTCGGTGGGGTGGTCGAGCATCTCGAGCAGGCGGCGTTCCACCTTCTCGCTCATCACGTGCTCCCAGCGGCAGGCCTCGTCATGCACGTACGCCCAGTCGAGGCCGATGACATCGGCGAGCAGGCGCTCGGCCAGCCGGTGCTTGCGCATCACATGTGTGGCGCGGCGGCGTCCTTCATAGGTGAGCTCGAGATGACGGTTGCCTTCGACCCGCACCAGCCCGTCGCGCTCCATGCGGGCGATGGTCTGGGACACCGTCGGGCCGGAGTGCCCGAGTCGCTCCGAGATGCGTGCCCGCAGGGGGACGATGTCCTCTTCTTCGAGGTCCAGGATCGTCCGCAGGTACATCTCGGTGGTGTCGACGAGGTCCGACATGCCTCTCCTCCCTACGGCTCGCACCCAGCGTAGCGTTCCGCATCGGGGCGAACCGGAGGGCGCCCCCAGTGAGCCCCGCCCTCGGATGCGTCAATAGAATCGACCCCATGCCGGCTCTGACGATTCCGACCGACCTGCTGCCCGCCGACGGACGGTTCGGGTGCGGCCCATCCAAAGTCCGCCCCGAGCAGGTGGAGTGGCTCTCCACCAGGGGCGCAGAGCTGCTGGGCACCTCGCACCGTCAGGCCCCGGTGAAGGACCTCGTGGGTCGGGTGCGCACCGGCCTCAGCGAGCTGTTCCGGCTGCCGGACGGCTACGAGGTGGTGCTCGGCAACGGCGGCTCGACGGCATTCTGGGATGCGGCCGCCTTCGCGCTGATCGAGCGGCGAAGCTCCCACCTCAGCTTCGGCGAGTTCGGCAGCAAGTTCGCCGCGGCGGCACGCGCACCCTGGCTGCAGACGCCGAAGGTCGCCGAGGCGCCCGGCGGCTCACTGGCTGTGATCGAGGCCCGGGGCGGCGTGGATGTCTACGCCTGGCCCCACAACGAGACCTCGACGGGTGTGATGGCCCCGGTGAAGCGCGTCGACGGCGACGCCGGCGCCCTCACCGTCATCGACGCGACCAGTGCGGCGGGCGGGGTCGACATCGATGCGGCCGAGACCGACGTGTACTACTTCGCACCGCAGAAGAACTTCGCCAGCGATGGCGGGCTGTGGTTCGCCCTGTTCTCACCCGCCGCGATCGAGCGGGTGGAGCGGATCGCCGCAGGCGAGCGCTACATCCCCGAGTTCCTCAGCCTGAAGAACGCGATCGACAACTCCCGGCAGAACCAGACACTGAACACTCCTGCCATCGGAACGCTGCTGCTGATGGAGAGCCAGCTCGATTGGATGAACGCCAGCGGCGGTCTCGCCTGGGCGGATGCGCGAACGAAGGAGTCGTCGTCGGTGCTTTACGACTGGGCCGAGGGCGTCGACTACGCGCGTCCGTTCGTCGAGGACCCAGCCGCCCGCTCGCAGGTCGTCGTGACCATCGACTTCGAGGACTCCGTGGACGCCACCGCGGTCACCAAGGCGCTCCGCCAGAACGGTATCGTCGACACGGAGCCCTACCGCAAGCTCGGCCGCAACCAGCTGCGAGTCGCCACGTTCACGGCGATCGACCCGGACGACGTGCGGCAGCTCGTCAGGTCGGTCGAGTACGTCGTCTCGAACCTGTAACGGCGGCCGGCGGCACGCCTGACCCGCGCACCGGCTGCCTTCGACGGGCCCCACCCAGAACGGGCCCCACCTAGACTCGTGGCGTGCGCCTGTGGCTGAAGGACTCCGAGCGCCGGCCCGACCCCGAGCCGGTGCAGACGGATGACCGCAAGCCGATGCTGATCGGCATCGGCCTCTGGCTACTCGCGCTCCTCGGCCTCCTGCTCGGCCTGGGCGGTCTGATCGGCGTCGACGGCGTCGGCTCGATCTGGACCTGCGCCGCCGGAATCGCCCTCGGCGTTCTCGGGCTCGTCTACACCCACCGCCGCCGGGTCTGATCCCTCCAGGAGATCGTCGTCCACGTCGGACTCCCCCAGGTCGTCGTAGTCCTCGTCCTCGTCCTCGTCCTCGTCCTCGTCCTCGTCTTCGAGGTTTCCGGGATCGTCAACCGTGTCGTCGTCGTCCTCGGAGTTTCCCAGCACGGCGTCCACGTCCACGCCGTCGTACTCGTCGTCGGCGTCGTACTCGTCGTCGACCAGGTCCTCTTCATCGACGAGGTCGTCTTCGTCACCGGCCTCCTCGTCCGGGTCGGCATCGGCCTCCGCCGCCGCGCGCGCGGCGTTGTACTCATCCAGCCGGTCCGACCATGGAACCCATTCCGGAGCGAGCAGCGCGCCGTCCCCGGGAACGAGCTCGGACTCCAGGATGGTGGGTGCGGCGTCGCCGATCCTCGCGACGCTCACCGCCCACTTCCAGCCGAGATAGCCGGACAGATTCGACTCGAAGCGTAGCGTGACGACACCGTCGCCCTCGTCCACCTCGGAGACGAGCGGGCCGACGCTTCGGGCGTCGGTCACATCGAGGAGGGCGCTGCGCGCCAACTCCTCGAACCCCGGCTCCGCCACCTCGGGCTCAGACATCCAGTTCGTCAGCGACCCGACGCAGCATCGCGGCGATCTTTGCGCTGTGGGCGTTGTCCGGATACCGGCCGCGCTTCAGGTTCCCGCCGATGCCGTCGAGCAGCTTCACCAGGTCCTCGACGATGATCGCCATGTCGTCCGCGGGCTTGCGGTGCATCTTGACGACGCTCGGGCCTGCCTCGATCACACGGGCGGACAGCGCCTGCATGCCGCGCTTGCCGTCGACGACGCCGAACTCCAGCTTGGTGCCCGACTTCACCTTGGCTCCTGCCGGCAATGCGGACGCGTGAAGGAAGACTTCTTGGCCGTCATCAGCGCTGATGAAGCCGAAGCCCTTCTCCTCGTCGTAGAACTTCACTCTGCCGGTGGGCATGTTCGACCTTCCTGTCGAAATACGTGGTGTGCTCCGTCAAGTTTAGAGCCGCTTACCCGCACCCGTATTGTTGGACCATGACCGCGAACTCGCCGGTATCCGAGAATCGCCTTGAGCGGGTGCTCGCATACATGATCCTCGGCATCGTCGCGGTCTCCCTGATCTGCTTCGTCGCGATCATCGTCGCGACGGCGACCGGCATGTCGCGGGGGGACTTCGCGCAGGGCCTGTGGCCCATGGTGAGCGTGATCCCGCTGGTCGGGCTGCCGCTCGGCATGATCCTCATCGTCGCGCTGCTGCTGGTCAGCGTCCGGCGACGCAGCCGCGCCGCCAAGGATGCCGGCCAGTAGCACGTCCGCCCTCTCGCTCGCGGCGAGACTCCGGGCCACCGACGACACCGAACTCGCGCGGCTGCTCGACGCGCGCCGCATCCGCGACAAGCGCATCGACGACTTCTTCGATCTCGCCGACGCGCTGCTCGACCGGGCCTCCATCCAGCACGCGCTGAGCAGGCTCGACCGGCACACCCTCGCGATCCTCGCGGCGGCGCCGCGGCCGACGCCGCTTGACGACATCGTCCGGCGCGCCCGGGTGAGCGATCCTGAGGATCCCCTCCGGATCGCTCGAGCCCTCGCACTCCTGGACCTCGACGACGAGCGGATCGTCTCGGTCTACGACGCCGTGACCGAACAGCTGGAGGCTTGGCCCAGCCTCGGCCTTCCGTCTCCCGCGGAGCTTCTCGACGAGCCGCCACCACCGGCGCTCGAGGCCGTCGCCGATGCCGACTCCCGGTTCCTCGACCGGGCGGCCAGCGAGCGCGCGTTCGCCACCACCACGGCAGTCGGCGAGCTGGTCACCGAAGTGTCGGTGCAGCCCGCACGCGAACTCGCCAAGGGCGGGCTCGCCCTTCCCGACAGCAAGCGGCTCGCGGTGGCGATGGGCGCCGAGCTGCACGCCGTGCCCGCGATGCTGGAGATCGCCGAGCGCAGCCAGCTGGTCGAGCGCGGTCCGGGCGGCTGGAACGCGGCCGAGAGCGCCACCCAGTGGCTCGAGCTGCCGATCGTGGAACGGTGGCTGCGGCTCGCGGGATCGTGGCTGGCCACGCTGCCAGCCGAGATCCGGGCCCTTCTCGCGGAGCGCCCGCACGCGGCCTGGGGCGAGGGCCTGGCACAGTACCTCGGCTGGCTTTTCCCGGCCGGCGGCGACTGGATGCGCGACCGCCTCACGCGCTACACCCGCGATGCAGAGCTGCTCGGCATCACCGCGCAGGGCACCACCACCGGGCCGGGCGCCGCGCTGCTCGCCGAAGGGGTCGACGCAGCACGCGCACGGATCCTCCCGCTGCTGCCGCCGGAGGTCGACAGGGTCTACGTGCAGCACGATCTGACGATCGTCGCCCCCGGGCCGCTCGCGGCTGCGGCGGACGCCCGGCTCCGCCGCATCGCCGATGTGGAGAGCCGCACTCTGGCCTCGAGCTATCGGGTCACCCAGTCCAGCCTGACGCGGGGGCTCGCGGCCGGCGAGACGCGCGAGAGCATCCGCGAGTTCCTCACCGAGCTCAGTCTCACCGGCATCCCGCAGCCGCTCGAATACCTCCTCGTGGAGACGGCCAACCGCTACGGTGCCCTGCGCGTCGGCCCGGCCGACCGGGATTCCGTCGACGCGCTTCCTGGCGCGAAGAGCCGCATCCGGTCGAATGATGCCACGCTCATCGGCGCCATCTCCGTCGACCAGAATCTGAGCGCACTCGCGCTCGAGCCGGACGGCGACCGCCGACTGGTCAGCCGGTTCGAGCCGGACGTCGTCTTCTGGGCACTCACCGAGGCGCGCTATCCGATCGTCGCCGAGAACGAGCATGGCGAGATCGTGCCGGTGGAGCGACCGCGCCCGCCGGCCACGCCGCCGGCTCCGGAGCCGAACGGCATCGCCGACCTGCTGGCCCGGGTTCGCCGGTCCGGGAGCAGCGCGCCGGAAGAGGCGGGCGCCGCCTGGATCGTGCGGCAGCTGGAGGTCGCGATCCGGAACCGCACCGGCGTGATGGTGACGGTGCGGATGCCGGACGGATCCCAGGTGACGTACGCACTGGAGCCCGCCGCCGTCGCCGGCGGGCGGCTGCGATCCCGCGACCGCCGAGCGGACATCGAGCGGACCCTGCCGCTTTCACACATCGTCGCCGTGGAACCGCTCGGCTGAGGTTCGACCGTCCTCGGCTAGGCTCGAAGGTTGTGAACGGACCCCTGATCGTCCAGAGCGACCGAACCGTGCTCCTCGAGGTGGCGCACCCGGACGCGGAGGACGCACGCCACGACCTCGCCGTCTTCGCCGAGCTCGAGCGGGCACCCGAGCACGTGCACACGTACCGCATCACGCGGCTCGGGCTGTGGAACGCGAGGGCGGCCGGGCACGATGCAGACGACATGCTCGCGACGCTCGAGAAGTACTCGAAGTTCCCGATCCCGCAGAGCGTCGCGATCGATATCACCGAGACGGTCGGCCGCTACGGCCGGCTCGTCATCGGCCGCGACGACGACGGCACCCTGACGCTCACCTCGAGCGACCCGGCGGTGCTCGCCGAGATCAGCCAGAACCGCCGCGTGGCGCCGCTGCTGGGCGTCCGGCGAGACCGGACCACGTGGACGCTCCTGCCCTGGGCCCGCGGACAGGTGAAGCAGGAGCTGGTGAAGATCGGCTGGCCCGCCGAGGACCACGCCGGCTACACCCCAGGCACCCCGCATCAGATCGACCTGCACCAGAACGGCTGGGCGCTGCGCGAGTACCAGCAGAAGGCGGTGAGCAACTTCTTCGAGGGCGGCTCCGGGGTCGTGGTGCTCCCCTGCGGCGCCGGGAAGACCCTCGTCGGCGCCGGCGCGATGGCGACCGCCAAGACGACGACCCTCATCCTCGTCACGAACACCGTCTCGGCTCGGCAGTGGCGGGCCGAGCTCCTGAAGCGCACCAGCCTCACCGAGGAGGAGATCGGCGAGTACTCGGGGTCCGCCAAGGAGATCAAGCCGGTCACCATCGCCACCTATCAGATCCTCACCGCCAAGCGGAAGGGCGAGTACGCCCACCTGGCTCTGCTCGACGCACTCGACTGGGGGCTGGTCGTCTACGACGAGGTGCATCTGCTGCCCGCACCCGTCTTCAAGCTCACCGCGGAGCTGCAGGCGCGCCGGCGACTCGGCCTCACCGCCACGCTGGTGCGGGAGGACGGCCGGGAGAGCGACGTGTTCAGCCTGATCGGCCCCAAGCGGTTCGACGCGCCGTGGAAGGAGATCGAGGCGCAGGGCTACATCTCCCCGGCGTCCTGCTACGAGGTGCGGATCGACCTGCCGGCCAGCGAGCGGCTGGAGTACGCCGCCTCGGCCGATGACGCCCGCTACCGCCTGGCGGCCACCGCCCCCGCGAAGCTGCAGGTGGTCCGTGACCTGGTGCGCAAGCACGAGGGCGAGCGGATCCTCATCATCGGCCAGTATCTGGATCAGATCGAGTCGCTCGCCGACGCCCTCGGCGCACCGCAGCTCACCGGTTCCACCCCCGTGGACGAGCGGGAGCGGCTGTTCCAGGAGTTCCGCGACGGCATCACCAAGGTGCTCGTCGTCTCGAAGGTCGCGAACTTCTCCGTCGACCTGCCGGAGGCCACCGTCGCCATCCAGGTCAGCGGATCGTTCGGATCCCGGCAGGAGGAGGCGCAGCGGCTGGGCCGGCTGCTGCGTCCGAAGGAGAGCGGACTGCCCGCGAACTTCTACACGCTGGTCGCGAGGGACACCGTGGATCAGGACTTCGCCCAGAACCGGCAGCGGTTCCTGGCCGAGCAGGGCTACTCATACGAGATTCTCGACGGGTCCGCACTGGCGGCATGAAGCTCCCGCTCTCGCGACCCTGAATAGATACCCAGAAAGCACTCAGGCAACGCGCAGATACTATGGGGCATGGCTGACGGACCCAAGATTCTCATCGTTGACGACGAACCGAACATCCGTGATCTCCTGACGACGTCCCTCCGCTTCGCGGGTTTCGCCGTTCGGGCCGTCGGAAACGGAGCTGCCGCGATCTCCGCGGTCCTCGAGGAGGAGCCAGATCTCATCATCCTCGACGTCATGCTCCCCGACATGAACGGGTTCGGCGTCACCAAGCGGCTGCGCTCCAGCGGCTACACCTCCCCCATCCTGTTCCTCACCGCCAAGGACGACACCGAGGACAAGATCACCGGCCTCACCGTCGGCGGCGACGACTATGTGACCAAGCCGTTCAGCCTCGATGAGATCGTCGCGCGCATCAAGGCGATCCTCCGCCGCACGATGCAGGACGACGAGGATGCCATCATCCGCGCCGGAGAGCTGACGATGGACCAGGACACCCACGAGGTCACGATCGGCAGCGAGCAGATCGAGCTCAGCCCCACCGAGTTCAAGCTGCTGCGCTATCTGATGCTGAACCCGAACCGGGTGCTCTCGAAGGCGCAGATCCTCGACCACGTCTGGGAGTACGACTTCAACGGCGACGCCGGCATCGTGGAGAGCTACATCTCCTACCTCCGGCGCAAGCTCGACCAGTACTCCAGCGAGCCGATCATCCAGACGAAGCGCGGCTTCGGATACATGCTCAAAGCAAACAAGGTTTAGCGTTCTCAGTTAATGCACCAGCACCTCGCTGCGTGGTGGAACGGGATTTCACTTCGCACCAAGATCACCGGCGTCACGGTGATGCTCCTGACCCTGGGACTGCTCGTCTCCGGCGCGGGCACCATGTCGCTGCTTCGGACGTACCTGCTGCAGCAGGTCGACGACCGCGTCAAGAACGCAGCGAAGGAGCTCACGGAGACCGAGCAGCGCGATGGGAACCTGGACCGCCACGTCACCATTCAGGACGACGGGCAGTGTGCGGTCACGGCCGGGATCGGCGAGGGCGTGTACATGGCCGTCCTCGACGCCCGTGGCGAGCTGCGGTGCGACAACCGCGGTGGAGACGACGAGTACCCCGACCTCTCCGGGGTGACCCTGCGGGATGTGCGCGACAACGACGGCGAACCGTTCAGCGTCGACGAGGTCGACAGCAGGACCCAGTGGCGCGTCATCGCCGACGAGGCGTTCCTGGATGGGCTGAACACCATCGTGGTGGGCGAGAGCCTCGCGCCTGCGAACGGGGTGGTGGCGCGCTTCGCTGCCATCTTCATGTTCTTCGCCCTCGCTGTCGTCGTGCTCGGCGGGGTGTCGACCCGGCTGCTGGTGGCGTCCACATTCGCGCCACTGCGCGACGTCGAAGAGACGGCCGCCCGATTCGCCGACGGCGACTTCAGCCAGCGCCTGAGCGGTGCCCTGCCGAACACCGAGGTCGGCAGGCTCAGCCGCTCACTCAACCTCATGCTGGCGAGGATCGACAGCGCGTTCGCGGACCGCGCCCGCACCATCGACCAGATGCGCCGGTTCGTCGGCGACGCCAGCCACGAGCTGCGCACCCCGCTCGTCTCCGTCCGCGGCTACGCCGAGCTGTACCGGATGGGCGCCCTCGGCAGCGACAACGACGTCAAGCAGGCGATGGAGCGCATCGAGAGCGAGGCGGTCCGCATGAGCGAGCTGGTGAGCGACCTGCTGGAGCTCGCCCGCCTCGACGAGACACGCCCGCTGAACCTCCGGGAGATCGACCTCGGCCCGATCGCGCACGACGCGGCGCTCGACGCCCGCGCCTCCGCACCGGACCGCGCCGTCACCGTCGTGCCGCTGGAGATCACCGAGGAGGAGGTTCCGGAGCCGTCACTGGAGCAGACCGGTGAGCTCGCCCTCACTGGCGGGGGGAAGGCCGGGCAGTCCCGCACCGCAGCATTCGCCGGCGCGCAGCTGGCCCGCCTCCGCGCCCTCCGCACGCGCAGCGCCCGCCGGCTGGCCGAGGCCCCGCCGGAGGAGGGCGACCCCACGCAGCCTCGCGCCATCGTGCTCGGCGAGGAGAACAAGATCCGCCAGGTCGTCACCAACCTGATGGGGAACGCCCAGCGGTACAGCCCATCCGGGTCCCCCATCGAACTCGGCGTGGGGGTGAACCTCGCCAAGCGGATGGGTGTCATCGCGATCATCGACCACGGACGGGGCATCCCGCCGCAGATGCGGGACAAGATCTTCCAGCGCTTCTGGCGTGCGGACACCTCCCGCACGCGGGAGACCGGCGGCAGCGGGCTCGGCCTCGCCATCGTCGCGGCGATCGTCGCATCGCACGGCGGCAAGATCGAGGTGGATGAGACTCCCGGAGGCGGGGCGACGTTCCGGGTGCTGCTGCCCCTCGCCCCCAGCTTCGCGGACCCCACACCGGAGTACGAGATCGACTGACCGCTCCCCCGTTCCGCCTAGCGTTGCCGCATGACGCAGTATTCGGTGGACAGCGAGGCGGTGCTCGGCACCTCTGCGGCCGCGCAGGCGACGATGGGCCGCATCCAGTCGGAGGTGGGCACGCTGCTCGGCCAGCTGGTGAGCCTGGAGGGCACGTGGACCGGCGCAGCGGCGAGCGCGTTCCAGGCGGCGGTGGCGGAGTGGAGGACCACGCAGCAGCGGGTGGAGGAGAATCTCGGCGCGCTTACCGCGGCGCTCGGGCACGCGGCGCACCAGTACGCCGAGATCGAGCAGGTCAACGCGCGCTTGTTCCTCAGATGATGCGCATCGTGGTTGAGACACCCACCGGGTTTCCGTTAACGCCGGATGGCGGCTCCCGAAGGAGCCGCCATCCGTGTTGTTCTCGCTGAGGACTTAGAAGTCCATGCCGCCCGACGGGTCGCCGCCCACGGGGGCCGGGTTCTTCTCGGGCTTGTCGGCGACGACGGCCTCGGTGGTGAGGAACAGCCCCGCGATCGACGCGGCGTTCAGCAGCGCGGAGCGGGTCACCTTCACCGGGTCGTTGATGCCGGCGGCGAGCATGTCGACGTACTCACCGGTCGCCGCGTTGAGGCCCTGGCCCGCGGGGAGGTTGCGGACCTTGTCGACCACGACGCCCGGCTCGAGCCCGGCGTTGAGGGCGATCTGCTTCAGCGGGGCGTCGATGGCGACGCGGACGATGTTCGCGCCGGTCGCCTCGTCACCGGTCAGGTTCTTCAGCCCGTCGGTGGCGAACGCCTTGAGGCCCGCCTGGATGAGCGCCACGCCACCACCGGCGACGATGCCCTCCTCGACGGCGGCCTTCGCGTTGCGGACGGCGTCCTCGATGCGGTGCTTGCGCTCCTTCAGCTCGACCTCGGTCGCGGCACCGGCCTTGATGACCGCCACACCGCCGGCGAGCTTCGCGAGGCGCTCCTGCAGCTTCTCGCGGTCGTAGTCGCTGTCGGTGTTCTCGATCTCGGCGCGGATCTGGCGCACGCGGCCGGCGATCTGCTCGCTGTCACCGGCGCCCTCGACGATGGTCGTCTCGTCCTTGGTGACGACGACCTTGCGGGCACGGCCGAGCAGGTCGAGGGTGGCGTTCTCGAGCTTGAGACCGACCTCCTCGCTGATGACCTGGCCGCCCGTGAGGATGGCGATGTCCTGCAGCATGGCCTTGCGACGGTCGCCGAATCCGGGAGCCTTGACGGCGACCGACTTGAAGATGCCGCGGATCTTGTTCACGACCAGCGTCGCGAGCGCCTCACCGTCGATGTCCTCGGCGATGATCAGCAGCTGCTTGTTCGCCTGGATCACCTTGTCGACGATCGGGAGCAGGTCCTTGATGTTCGAGATCTTCGAGTTGGCGATGAGGATGTACGGGTCCTCGAAGACCGCCTCCTGGCGCTCAGGGTCGGTGACGAAGTAGGGGTTGATGAACCCCTTGTCGAACCGCATGCCCTCGGTCAGCTCGAGCTCGGTGCCGAAGGTGTTCGACTCCTCGACGGTGACGACACCCTCCTTGCCGACCTTGTCGATGGCCTCGGCGATCAGGGCGCCGATGGTCTCGTCAGCGGCGGAGATGGACGCGGTGGCGGCGATCTCCTCCTTGGTCTCGATCTCCTTGGCGCCTGCGAGCAGCGCCTCGGACACGGCCTGAGTGGCCTTCTCGATGCCACGCTTCAGCGTGATGGGGTCGGCACCCGCGGCGACGTTGCGCAGGCCCTCGCGCACGAGCGCCTGGGCCAGCACGACGGAGGTGGTGGTGCCGTCACCGGCGACGTCGTCCGTCTTCTTGGCGACCTCCTTGACGAGCTCCGCACCGATCTTCTCGTACGGGTCGTCGAGCTCGATCTCCTTGGCGATCGAGACGCCGTCGTTGGTGATCGTGGGGGCGCCCCACTTCTTCTCGAGCACGACGTTGCGTCCACGCGGTCCGAGCGTGACCTTCACGGCGTCGGCCAGTGTGTTCAGGCCGCGCTCGAGGCCGCGACGGGCCTCTTCGTTGAAAGCGATGATTTTAGCCATGTGTGTTTCTCGTCCCTCCCGGACGTACTGATTGGCGAGGTTGGCACTCAAACAGATGGAGTGCTAATCGATTCTGGCACTCACGGTTGGTGAGTGCAAGTGAGCCCCGGCCTGTGCGCGGCTACTCGACCAGCCGTGCCGTTCCACCTTCGGGAAGCAGCTCGATCCAGGTGCTGCCGGGGGCGAGCCGGACGACCACTCCATGCTGGTCCACGAGGCGGATCGGCGCCGCGGCCGACTCTTTGCTCCACGCCGCCTTCACCGTCGCCCCACCTGAGGACACCCACGCCGTGCCGCTCCCGACCAGCTCGGTCTTCGGCACACCGAGCCCCGCGCTCACCGGCACCCGCAGCACCAGCACGTTCGCTGCGCCGAGTTGCGTGCCGCTGGAGTCGAGATCCGGGGCGCCGTCCTGCGACCGCAGGTACTTCCGGCGCTCGGCGTCCCACGCCCACGATGGGCGGGAGACGCCGCTCCCGAAGTCGAGCGCCACCCCGGCGCCGCGGACACCCTCCTTGGCGGCGGTCGCACCGGCGGTGGAGTCGGCATAGGCGAACTGCTGCGCCGGCGCGGGGACCGCCGCGTGCTGCGCCAGCAGCTCCGCCGCCTTCACCAGCAGGTTGTGCGGTGCGGATTTCGCCGGCGTACGGAAGAAGGTCGACTCGGTGCCCGGATCGCCGTGCACAGCGTTCACCACCTCGGTCGACATCATGAGCTCCACGAAGCTCGGCTGCCCGCCGGAGTACGCCACCACGCCGCCGAGCGGGGCGACGATGTCGGGATCCATGGGCCGGATGGAGCGAACCGGCCCGACCTCGTCGGGCACGTCGGAATGCCACACCGCCACATACCGCGTGAGGCCGCCCTCGACGAGCTCCTCGAACACGAGGTCTGCGCGCTCGATGCCCACCTGTGGCCGGGCGGCGGGATGATTGTCGATCTTCACCGCGAGTGACGGGCCGGCGAGCGCCAGCGCAGCGGCGTCGCCGGTGCCGGCCTGCGTCCCGGTGAGCGGTGCGAACAGCACGGTGGCCGGCTCGACGTATCCGGGCACGAACGTCGGCGTCGGTGCCGGGGCCGGCTCCGGCTCGGCGCATCCGGCCACCGCCAGCATCGCACTCCCGGCGGTGATCGCCACAACGGCGCAGCGCAGACGCGCGGTGCGCACGCCGAACCCACCCCTTCGAATCCCCCCAGACACGTGCGAAAGACTAGCGGCGGGCGCTCGGACGGCGGATGCGGACTCGCGCTGCGTTCGGGATCGAGCGTCAGGCCGGGCGCACGGCCTCGGCCTGCGGCCCCTTGGCTCCCGAGCCGACTTCGAAGACGACCCGCTGGCCCTCCTCGAGCACCTTGTATCCGCTCATGTCGATCGCGGAGTAATGGACGAACACGTCCTGTCCGCCCTCGACGGTGATGAACCCGTAGCCCTTTTCGGCGTTGAACCACTTGACCGTGCCGTTGGCCATCTGCCACTCCTTGCTGTGATGCCTGTGGTCGACGGGTGGTTCGGACGGAATGCGCCTCCGGGCGCTTGTGCTTCCAGCGAGCCGGGAGGCGACCAGCACCAGATCGTAGCGGAGCGGCACCCCTGCGACACCAGTGCTCACGCGGAAAAGGGTGAGGTCGTTACACCGCGGTCACGCGACGTAACGCGGCGGAAATACGGCGGCCGCTCACGAACGTCAGCTTGCGCCCGCCTCGGCGTAGTCGGCGCCGAGCACCACCGTGATCGGAGCGCCGAGGTACGCGTCGGAGAGCTCCACCGCGCCGACGCCGCCGAGCGCCGCAAGCACGCCGCGCGCGATGCCTTCGAACTCCGCGGAGTTGTAGTACACGGTCGTCTGCTCGACGTCGCTCGACACTGCGACGTTGCGCGAGCCGACCGGCCACTGCTGACCGGCCAGGATGTCGCCTGCGGTGTCCTGCAGCCCCTCCACCGGTGTGCCGTTCAGCACGGTGATGGTGAGCTCGAGTGAGTCGTCGATGGTCGTCGGGTCGGTGACCGGCTCCGCCTGCGAGGTCGGCGTGGCCGTCGGGGCGCCGGTGCTCCCGGCGTTCGAGGGGCCGAACGGGAGCGTGCCGTTCATGATCGACAGCGCCACCACGCCGCTCACCACCAGCACGCCACAGGCGAGCGCCGCCCACCCGAACCAGAACCAGCCGCGGCGCGTTCGGATGTCGGCACGATGCGCGCCCACCCGGGCGATGCCGCGCGGAAGGTCGTCGAACTGGTCCTTGGGGTACTGCGCCATCGTCCTACTCGTGATCGCTGCCGGCCGCGGAAGCGCGGAACTGGCGGATGCGGCGCGCGTGCACTCTGGCGTCCCGGATGCGCCGCAGCCGCTTCACCAGCATGGGATCGGCACGCAGCGCCTCGGGCGAGTCCAGCAGCGCGTTCAGCACCTGATAGTAACGGGCCGCCGAGAGGCCGAGCTCCGTGCGGACGGCCAGCTCTTTCGCACCGGGCGACCGCCACTCCCGGCGCTCCATCTCCAGGATCTCGCGATCGCGCTCGGTCAGTGCGCCGGCCGGGGCGGGTACGAGCCGATCGGGGTCGAGCATCGGCTCCATCCGCTCTCCTCCCGTCCGACGGCGCACGGGTCCTCGCGGCCGGCACCGGATGTCACACTACGGTCGCGCGGGCCGGTTCCCGGGGTGCCTCGCGGGGATCCGGCAAGACCGCGGGCGGACCGCCTCTGCCGCTCGTCAGCCGCTGGCGAGGTCGCCGTCGCCGAGCCAGTGCAGGCGCGTCCCGTGCGGTGCGGTGAACGCCACCGGCCGCTCGTTGAGCGCCAGCAGAAATCGCGCATCGGGGTGCACCGGCACCCGCAGCCGCGCGGCAGCGTCGGGCAGCATCGCGGGCGCCTCGAGCGCGATCCAGTCGCAGCCGGCCGCGCGCACCGATTCGATGAACCGCATCCGTTCCGCCCTCGGCAGGTAGACGAGCACCCCGGTCGTGATCACGACGGGCCGGACGCCCCGCGGGATCCCCGCCAATGCGACGGCCAGCCCGGTGATCGCATCGGCCTCGAACATGGTGGGCGGGTCCGTGCGTGCGAGCTCGATCGCCGCCCGCTGGAGCGCCCGCCGCTCGTGCTGCTCGGGCCAGAGCAGCGCCTCGAGCCAGCGCATGTCGTCCGGGCGGTCGAGCAGCAGCGGGGTCCGGTCGACGCCGACCCGCAAGGCGACCTCCGGCAGCCGGTCCGGCACCGGGACTGCCCCGCTCGTCGTGCACTCCAGCAGCACCGTGGAGTTCCCGAGCACCGGACGGTCGTCGTAGCGGTAGGCGTACCGGTCCGGATAGAGGCACAGTCCGGCGGATGCGCCGATGTCGACAAGCGCGAGCGGCCCGTCGAGCGTCGCCAGTAGGGGGAGCAGCGCGGCGCACCGCCGCGGGTCGTTCGTCTGCACGCCGCGTGAGCGCGCCTCGTGGGCGACCACCGGCCAGGAGTCGACCAGCCACGCGCGGAAGCGATGCCACTCGGATTCCGGGGCGCCGAGCAGCCGGGCGACCCCAAAGACGATGACCGGCGACCGCTGCTGGAGCGGCAGCTGCTCCAGCAGGCGGAGCACCTCGTCGTCCTCGGCGGCGGCGAGTGCCCATTCCTCGTAGAGCGGCGAGCTTCCACGCGCGTCCTGCCCGCCGAAGCGGTGGTACCAGTCAGCCGTCTCGGTCATCCGGCCGCCTTCCCTCGCCGTCGTCGCGGTTCGTCTCCCGGGAACAGACCGGGTGGACCCGCGCTTAAGGTTAAGGACAGTCGACGAGGAGAGAACGATGGCATACGAAGTGCAGAAGACGGACGAGGAGTGGCGGCGCGAGCTGACCCCCGAGCAGTACGCCGTCCTGCGGCAGGCCGGCACCGAGCGGCCGTGGACCGGTGAGCTGCTCGACGAGTCGCGCGCCGGCCTCTACACCTGTGCGGCGTGCGGCGCAGAGCTGTTCAAGAGCGGCACCAAGTTCGACTCGGGATGCGGCTGGCCCAGCTTCTACGAGAGCGTCCGGCCCGAGGCCGTGCAGCTGCTCGAGGACCGCACCCTCGGCATGGTGCGCACGGAGGTGCGCTGCGCGAACTGCGGCTCCCACCTGGGTCACGTCTTCGACGACGGTTTCGGCACCCCGACGGGTGACCGGTACTGCATGAACTCGCTTTCCCTGAACTTCAAGGAACAGGAGTAGCCGGAACCGGTGGCCGTGTGCCCGCCGGGACCTCGACAGTGCCCTCGGTCCTCATAGGATCGAGGTGCACTGCCCGCCTCCTTAGCTCAGTTGGCCAGAGCACCGCTCTTGTAAAGCGGGGGTCGTCGGTTCGAACCCGACAGGGGGCTCCGAGAATGCTCGACCGCGCTCAGCGGCCCGCTTCCGACTCCAGGTCGGGACGGGCCGCCGCGGCGCAGTGCGTCAGGATGTCGGCGTCGGTGTCGGGGTGGGCGTCGACTCCTCATTGAAGACCTGCCCCTCGGCCTGCGCCACGAACGCCTGGAACGCGGCCGCGTCGCTGGGCGAGCCCTGGTACTGCAGACCATTCACCAGCACCGTCGGGGTGCCCTGGATCGCGTTGACATCGGTGCCCGGCACGCCGAAGTTCTGGGCGTACGCGGTGATGTCGGTCACCCAGTTCTTGAACTCCTCGTCCTCGATGCAGTCCTCGATGGCATCCGGCGCCTGGACTCCCTCGATGCCGAGCGCGATGTCGACGAGCTCCTCATTCGAGAGCCCGGCGGTCTGCTCGGCTGGCTGATTCGCGAACATCGCCTCGTCGAACTCCCAGAAGCTGTTCGGCGACTTGTCTGCGACACAGGCCGCGGCGTTGGCGGCACGGCTGGAGTACCGCGTTCCGAGGGACACCCGATCGAGGAAGGAGATCGGGTGGATCTCGTACGTCACCGCTCCGCTTTCGATCAGCGATGCGATCTGCTCCCGATTGGCCTCGTCGAACGCGCGGCAGACGGGACAGAAGTAGTCCTGGAAGATCTGGATGTTGATCGGCTGCTCGCCGTCCTCTCCCTCCGCAGGCGGAACCGGGGTCGGCGTTGCACCGGGCTCCATGGCGGCCGTCTCCACGACCTCGAAGTCCTGGCCGATCCGGATGCCGCCGCTCAGCATGTTCGCAGGTCCCGGGCCCGCCGGGCGCACCGAGTTCACCAGCACGAGCGCGATCACCGCGATGATGGCGAGGGATCCGACGATGATCCCACCCTGCAGGAGGATGCGGTTGCGCTTCTCCTTCTTCTTCTGCTGATCGCGCAGCTGGCGGGCCTTCTCGCGCGCGGCTTCGCGGCGTTGATTCTTCGTCAGGCGGTCACCCGGGCCTGCGTTCGTCATCAAGGTCTCGCTTCCGATTTGGGGGGCAGCAGCTCGCCGCCTCGCGCCGGCGGTCTGCCGACAACGTGATCGCCGTCGCTGGGAGCAAGCCAAGCGGCGGCTGGAAACAGCCTACCCAAACCACCCTGGCTTCCCTGGATTCACGGCTTGCGGCGCGCGATGGCATACTAAGGAGGATGGTCGCAGGCGCCCATGGCAATGGCGACATTGAAAACATCCATTCACAACGGATCGTCCGGCACGTACCTGCCGGTGAAGGAGAAGCAATCCCATGGCAACAGTGACGTTCGACAAGGCCACGCGCCTCTACCCGGGGTCCACGGTCCCGGCAGTCGACAAGATCGATCTCGAGGTCGCGGACGGTGAGTTCCTCGTCCTCGTCGGCCCCTCGGGCTGTGGCAAGTCCACGACCCTCCGCATGCTGGCCGGCCTCGAGGAGGTCAACGACGGCCGCATCCTCATCGGCGAACGGGACGTCACCGACGTGCCGCCGAAGGACCGCGACATCGCGATGGTCTTCCAGAACTACGCGCTGTACCCGCACATGACCGTCGCCGAGAACATGGGCTTCGCGCTCAAGATCGCCGGCGTCAACAAGGAGGAGCGCGCGAGCCGCGTCCTCGAGGCCGCGAAGCTGCTCGACCTGGAGCCGTACCTCAACCGCAAGCCGAAGGCCCTCTCCGGTGGTCAGCGTCAGCGTGTCGCCATGGGTCGCGCCATCGTGCGTCAGCCCCAGGTGTTCCTCATGGACGAGCCGCTGTCGAACCTCGACGCCAAGCTCCGCGTGCAGACCCGTACCCAGATCGCGTCGCTCCAGCGCCGCCTCGGCGTCACCACCGTCTACGTCACGCACGACCAGACGGAGGCCCTGACGATGGGCGACCGGATCGCCGTCCTCAAGGACGGCATCATGCAGCAGGTCGGCACCCCGCGTGACCTGTACGAGAAGCCGAACAACATCTTCGTCGCCGGCTTCATCGGCAGCCCGGCCATGAACCTGTTCCCGGCCGACATCGTCGAAGGCGGCATCAAGTTCGGCACCGCGGTCGCGGCGACCGAGCGCGACGCCCTCCAGCACGCGAGCTCCGGCACCGTCACCGTCGGCATCCGCCCGGAGGACGTGCTCGTCGCATCCAGCGGCGAGGGCCTGCAGGTCGACGTGGACGTGGTCGAGGAGCTCGGCGCCGACGGCTACCTCTACGGTCACACCGAGGTCGGCGGCTCGCGCGTCGACGTCGTCGCCCGCGTCGACGGACGCAGCCACCCGCTGGCCGGCGACCGCATCTTCATCACCCCGAAGCCGCAGCACATCCACGTCTTCGACCAGGTGACCGGCGAGCGCCTGACGAAGGCTGCGATCGCCGCCGGCTGATCCGGTTCGAGCAAGAAGCGGCCGCACCCCTCGGGTGCGGCCGCTTCCGCGTTCCCGCGGGTCCCGCGCCGGAAGACTAGGCTCGGAAACACTCATGAGCGGCTCTCTCAACATCACGTCGGCCACGGTGGACCCTGGCCTCCTCGACCTGCCCTGGAACCTCCCGCTGGAGGAGTGGCCGGAAGACACCATCGCGGCGCTCCCGAAGGGCATCTCCCGCCACCTCGTGCGCTTCGTGCACCTGGGCGGCTACGTCGTCGCCATCAAGGAGACGTCCGCTGAGCTCGCACGGCGGGAGTACGAGATGCTCCGCACGCTGCAGCGGATGGAGATCCCCTGCGTCGACCCGGTGGCCGTCATCACGAACCGCCACGATGACGACAACAACCCGCTCGAGTCGGTGCTGGTCACCCGGCACCTGAAATTCTCGCTGCCCTATCGCGCCATCTACTCGCAGACGCTCCGGCCGGAGACCGCCACGCGTCTCGTCGACGCCCTCGCGCTGCTGCTGGTGCGCCTGCACAACATCGGGTTCTTCTGGGGTGACGTGTCCCTGTCGAACACACTGTTCCGCCGCGACGCGGGCTCCTTCGCGGCATACCTCGTCGACGCGGAGACCGGTCAGCTGTACAGCGGTGGGCTCTCGAACGGGCAGCGCGAGAACGACCTGGAGATCGCCCGGGTGAACATCGCCGGCGAGCTGCTCGACCTGCAGGCAGGCGGCAGGCTCGACGAGAACATCGACGCGGTCGACGTCGGCAACGGCATCGTGTCGCAGTACCGGATGCTCTGGAGCGAACTGACCAGCGCGGAGCAGTTCGACCAGTCGGAGCGGTGGCGGATCGCCCAGCGGGTGGAACGGCTGAATGCGCTCGGGTTCGACATCGAAGAGCTGTCCATCCGCACCGACGAGACCGGCACGCAGGTGCACATCCAGCCCAAGGTGGTGGACGCGGGGCACCATTCCCGGCGGCTGCTCCGGCTCACCGGCCTCGACGCGCAGGAGAACCAGGCACGCCGTCTGCTCAACGACCTCGACTCGTACCGGGCGACCACCGGCAGGCAGGACATGGACGAGGAGGTCGTCGCGCACGAGTGGCTGGCGCGCGTCTTCGAACCCATCGTCCGCGCCATCCCCCGTGATCTGCGCGGCAAGCTGGAGCCGGCCGAGGTGTTCCACCAGCTCCTCGACCACCGCTGGTACATGTCGCAGAACGAGACGCGCGAGATCCCGCTCTCAGAGGCCCTCACCTCCTACATCGACACGGTGCTGCGCCACCGGCGGGATGAGGCGACGGTCATGTACCCGGTGACCGGGGTGCTCACCATGCCGGTCGAGGTGCAGGGCGCCGGCGACGAGGACGACTGGCGAGCGAAAGTTTGATGACCGCGGCGGGGCGACCGCGGGCCGTCGCGCGGCGGCGGTAGATCGCAGTGCTCGAACGGCTCGGGCGGGCAGCCGCCCGGCATCCGCTGCGCACGATCGCCGCGTGGCTGCTGGTCTGCGGCTTCTGCGGGGCGCTGGTGTTCGGCGCGTTCGGCACCGACATCTTCGCCCGGCTGACGAGCGACGCGTTCAGCATCTCCGGCGAGGCGACGGAGGCTGATGAGCTCCTCGACGACTCGGCGGGCGACACGGTCACCCTGCTCGTCCACGGGGTGGATCCTGCCTCCACCGAACTGTCGGGCCTGATCGAGGGCATCGCCGAGGAGCTGGAGCCGCTCGCGGTGGAGGTGGCGAATCCGCTGGCCGTGCAGCTGCCGCCGGGTGTGGCCGCGCCGCCGGAGCTGGCCGCCCTGTCCGCCGACGACGGCCGGGGGATGCTGCTGGTGGCGAGCTCCGCGGACGACGCCGACCTCGAGCGGGCGACCGAGATCCTGCAGGACGGCGCCCGGGACATCCGGGATGAGCTGGGCGTCACCGCGGAGGTCGGGAGCCGGCAGCTCCTCGTCGACTCCCTGACCGAGATCTCCGAGAGCGACCTGGCCCGCGGCGAGGCCGTGGCGCTGCCGATCGCGCTCGCCGTGATGCTGCTGGTGTTCGGCGGGTTCCTGGCCGCAGGTCTGCCGCTCGCGGCGGCGATGGCGTCCATGCTGGGCGGGCTGGGGGCGCTCTACGGGTTCAGCTATCTGATGGACATCAGCACGAACGTGCTGAACGTCGTCACGGTGGTGGGCCTCGGTCTCTCGATCGATTACGGGCTGCTCATCGTCAGCCGGTTCCGGGAGGAGTACCGCGCTGCGCTTGAGACGGTGCCGGCCGAGGAGCGCCGGCGGCAGACGCGGATCGACGCGATCGGCCGCACGGCGGCGACCGCGGGCCGCACCGTGCTGTTCTCGGGCGTCACGTTCGGTGTGGCGGCGCTCGGCCTCGTCGTGCTGGAACCCGGCATCATCCGCGCAATAGCCGTCGGCGCCGCATCCGTGACCATGCTCGGCGTCGCCCTCGCGCTGACGCTCGTTCCCGCCGTGCTGGCCCTGATCGGCGACCGGCTCATCCGCCCAGGGCTCCTCACCCGGCTGCCCGGCCTCGGCCGGGTGCTCGGACGACTCGGGGACGTCGCCCCGGAAGAGGGGCTCTTCTCCCGGCTGGCCCGTCGCGTGCAGCGCAGACCGGCCGTCGTCACGATGCTCTGTGCCGCGCTCCTGGTGCTGCTCGGCAGCGCCCTGCCGAACCTGCGGCTGGCCAACACCAGCGCGGACGCCATCCCGCCGTCGTCGACGCAGCACACGTTCCTGACCGAGCTGCGGGAGGAGTTCCCGAGCGCCGCGCAGCCGCGCGTCGCGCTCGTCTCGGATGGCACCGAGTCGCAGGCGCGCGAGTGGGCAGCGGAGGTCGAGGGGCTCGACCCGGTGCGCTCGGTCGCCGACCCGGTGGAGCGCAATGGGCTCTGGGTGTCGGATGTGGGAGTCGAGGACAAGCGGGGCGGCGACGCCGTGCGGCAGATCCGCGAAGATCGGCCGGAGATGCGCAACTGGGTCACCGGTGTCGACGCGCACACCGCCGATTTCGCCGACTCGCTGCTCGCCGGCTCAGGATGGGTTGCGCTCATCGTGATCCTCGGCACCGTCGTGCTGCTGTTCCTCATGACCGGGTCGATCATCATCCCGCTGAAGGCTCTGGTGGTGAGCGCGCTGTCGCTCGGCGCCTCCATCGGCGTGCTGGTGTGGGGGTTCGAGCAGGGCAATCTCGGCTGGCTGCTCGGCTTCGACCCGGCGGATGTCGCGGGCGTCGACGTGCTCGTCATCACCCTGGTGCTGGTCTTCGGCTTCGGGCTGGCGATGGACTACGAGATGTTCATCCTCTCCCGCATCAAGGAGCAGGCGGACGCGGGGGTGCCGTCGCGGGAGGCGATCGCCACGGGCCTCCAGCGCTCGGGGCGGATCATCACCTCGGCGGCGCTCATCATCGTGGTGGTGTTCGCCGGCTTCGCCACTGGGGAGCTGATGATCATCAAGCAGCTCGGCACTGCGCTGGCCGTCGCGGTGTTCCTCGACGCCACACTCGTCCGCTGCCTCCTCGTCCCCGCAGTCATGACCTGGCAGGAGCGGGTCATGTGGTGGGCGCCTGCCCCGCTGCGACGCCTGCACGCCCGCTTCGGCATCTCCGATTGAGGTAATTCGGTCCCTGAGTACTACCCGGCCCGCTGCGCGCGCAGCTTCGAGATCTCGTAGAGGGCGACGCTCGCTGCGATGCCTGCGTTCAGCGACTCCGTCGTGGAGGTGATCGGGATCGAGACGACGGCGTCGCAGTTCTCGGTGACGAGGCGCGACAGCCCCTTGCCTTCGCTGCCCACGACGAGCACCACCGGCTCCCCTGCCAGCGCGAGCTCCGGCAGTGCCGTGTCCCCGCCGCCGTCGAGGCCGAGCACGAAGACGCCGCGCTCCTTGAACGCCTTGAGCGTCGAGTTGAGGTTCGCCGCCATGGCGACCGGGATGCGCGCCGCGGCTCCGGCGGAGGTCTTCCAGGCGGCGGCGGTGACACCGGCCGACCGGCGCTGCGGCACGATCACGCCCTGCCCGCCGAAAGCGGCGACGGAGCGGATGATCGCACCGAGATTCCGCGGGTCCGTGACCCCGTCGAGTGCGACCAACAGCGGCGTGGTGCCCGACTGGATGGTGTCCTCGAGCAGGTCGATCGGGTGCGCGTACTCGTAGGCGGGCACCTTGAGCGCGACGCCCTGGTGCACGGCGTCCGCGCCGGTCAGGCGGTCGAGCTCGGGCCGCATCACCTCCAGCACCGGGATGCCGCGGTGAGTGGCCACCGCGATGGATTCCTTCATCCGGTCGTCCATCTCGGCGCGCGCGGCGATGTACAGCGTGGTGGCCGGGATCTTGGCCCGCAGCGCCTCGACCACGGAGTTCCGCCCGCTGACGATCTCCGCGTCGCCGGCGCCCGAGCGCGACGAGCGCTGAGTGCGCTGCTGCGGCCGCTCGCGGTCGCTCTTGCCGGTTCGCGAGCGTGCGGCGTCGAGCCGCTCCTGCGCCGCCTTCCGCTTGCCCGCCACGTGGTAGGTGCGGTCCTCGGCTTTCGGCGTCGGCCCGCGGCCCTCGAGCGCCTTGCGCCCGTGGCCGCCGGTGCCGACGGTGGGGCCCTTCTTCGCCTTGCGGCCGCCCGGCTTGCCTGGCTTAGCCATCGATCCTCCAGTGTGATCCGGTTGCCGCATCCTCGACCGCGATCCCCGCCGCGGCGAGCTCGTCGCGGATGCGGTCGGCCGTCGCGAAATCGCGGTTCTGCCGAGCCTGCTCGCGGCTGGCGAGCAGCTGCTCGACCAGTGCGGCGAGTGCCCGCTCGGCGGCGTGCTCGGTGCCGGTGGACGCCCATTCGTGCGACAGCGGGTTGATCCCGAGCACCTCGGTCATCGCGGTCACCTCGCCCATCGCACGCGCCGCGGCGTCGAGGTTCTCGTCATCGAGCGCGGCATTGCCGGCGCGCACCTGCTCGTGCAGCACGCCGAGGGCCTGCGGCACCGACAGGTCGTCGTCCATCGCCTCCGCGAACGCGGCGGGCAGCACGGGGGCGGCGACGCCGGCGAACCGGGTGCCGGTGAGCCGCTGACCGGCTCGGCGGAGGAACACCTCGATCCGGTCGAGGGCGGCCTCTGCCTCCTCCAACGCGCCATCGTGGTAGTCGATGGTGGAGCGGTAGTGGGCGGAGCTGAGGTAATAGCGGATGACGATCGGCCGCGCGAGGGAGAGGAATTCAGCGGCGTAGATGGAGTTGCCGAGCGACTTCGACATCTTCTGGCCGTGAACGTTCACCAACCCGTTGTGCACCCAGTACTTGGCGAAGTCGAAGCCGAGGGCCGACGACTGGGCCAGCTCGTTCTCGTGGTGCGGGAACCGCAGGTCGAGGCCGCCGCCGTGGATGTCGAACGCCTCGCCGAGGTAGCGGCGGGACATCGCGGAGCACTCGATGTGCCAGCCGGGCCGGCCCGCTCCCCACGGGGACGGCCAAGCCGCGGACTCCGGCTCCTCCGGCTTGTAGCCCTTCCAGAGGGCGAAGTCGCGCGGTTCCCGCTTGGCCCGCGGATCCGCGTCCGTCGCGGCGACCATGTCCTCCGGCTTCTGCCGTGTGAGTTCGCCGTAGCTCGGCCACGAGCCGGTGTCGAAGTAGACGTCGCCGGAGCCGTCGGAGGCCGGATACGCGTGCCCGCGCTCGATGAGCCGACCGATCAGCTCGATCATGTTGGCGATACTGGCCGTGGCACGCGGCTCATAGGTCGGCGGCTGGATGCCGAGACGGTTGTACCCGGCGGTGAACTCGAGCTCGTAGCGGTATGCGTGCGCCCACCACTGCTCGAGCGCCGGCTGCCCGCCGAGCGTCGATGCGCTGGCGAGGATCTTGTCGTCGATGTCGGTGACGTTCCGCACCAGCGTCACGTCGTACCCGCGCATGCTGAGCCAGCGGCGCCACAGGTCGTAGACGAGGGCGCTGCGGAGGTGGCCGATGTGCGGCGACGACTGCACGGTCGGTCCGCAGACGTACATGCCGACCTTGCCCTCGACGCGCGGAACCAGGTCGACGAGCGCCTGTTCCTTGGAGTCGTAGATGCGAATCGTCACCGGCACAGCCTACCGAGCGGGCCGGACGGCGGGGTCGATGTGACTGGGGGGCTATCGCGCCGGCAGCAGCAGCGCGGTGGCGATCGCGGTCACACCCTCGCCGCGGCCCGCGAAGCCGAGGCCGTCGGTGGTGGTGGCCGAGACGCTCACCGGACCGCCGAGCAGCTCACTCAGGTGCCGCTCGATCTCCGCACGTCGCGGCGCGAACCTGGGCGCGTTGGCGATCAGCTGCACCGCGACGTTGCCGACCCGGTATCCCGCATGGGTCACCAGCGCGAGTGTCTCGATGAGGAACACGTCGCCGCGGGCGTCCTTGAACCGGTCCTCGGCGGTGCCGAAACGGCCGCCGATGTCGCCCAGCCCGGCCGCCGACAGCAGCGCGTCGCAGATGGCATGGGCGACGGCGTCGCCGTCGCTGTGCCCCGCCAGCCCGGGCTCGTCCGGCCAGTGCACGCCGCCGAGCCACAGCGGCACAGCGGTGTCGTAGCCGTGCACATCCACACCGATCCCGGTGCGGAGCCCTTCGAGGGCGCCGGCGGGCTCCTCGAGCAGGCGTTCCGCCCGTTGCAGGTCCCACGGCGTGGTGATCTTGAACGCGCGATCCGATCCGTCGACGACGAGCACCGCGACGCCCGCCGCCGCCACGACCGCGGCGTCGTCGGTGTACTCCCGGTCAGCCCGCGCGTAGGCGTCGACCAGCGCGGCACGCGGGAAGCCCTGCGGGGTCTGCACCTGCCGCAGCTCGGATCGGTCCACAGTCTCCAGCACGACGTCGTCCTGCACGCGCTTCACCGTGTCGGTCACAGGAAGCGCCGGGATGACGGCCCTGCCACTGCTCTGCACGCGCGCCGCCACCCGGTCGAAGAGCTCCGGCGGCGCGAGGCACCGTGCGGCATCGTGCACCAGCACCGTCTCGATCTCCGGTGCCAGCGCGGTGAGACCAGCGGCGACGGATGCCTGACGCGTTGCGCCACCGGCGACGAGCGTGAGGTACCCCGTCGCCGATGGACCGGCGGCGCGGACCGCGACCGACCTGGCCTCGTCCATCAGCTCCGCAGGCGCGACGACGATCACCTGCGCAGGCTCGGCAGCGGAGAGCGCACCGTCCACCGCGCGCGCCAGGATCGGCGATCCGGCCAGCTCGACGAACGCCTTCGGCACCGACCGGCCGAGCCGCGCCCCGCTGCCCGCGGCGACGAGGATCACGGCGACCGTCGGCGCCACGGTTCGGCTCAGGAGGCGAGCACCTCGTCGAGCACGGTCGACGCCTTCTCCTCGTCGGTCTTCTCCGCGAGCGCGAGCTCGGAGATCAGGATCTGACGGGCCTTGGCGAGCATCCGCTTCTCACCGGCGGAGAGTCCGCGGTCCTGGTCGCGGCGCCACAGGTCGCGGACGACCTCGGACACCTTGATGACGTCACCCGAGGCGAGCTTCTCGAGGTTGGCCTTGTACCGGCGGGACCAGTTGGTGGGCTCCTCGGTGAACGGAGCGCGCAACACCTCGAACACGCGGTCCAGGCCTTCGCGGCCGATCACGTCGCGCACGCCGACAAGGTCGACGTTCTCGGCGGGAACCTCGATGGTCAGGTCGCCCTGGGCGACATTCAGCTTCAGATAGAGCTTCTCCTGGCCTTTGATGATTCGGGTCTTGACCTCTGTGATGGTTGCTGCACCGTGGTGGGGATAGACAACGGTTTCGCCGACCTCAAACTGCATTACATGGTCCTTCCAAGAGAAACCCAAGTTTACCACAGGGCACTTCCCCCCTCCGGCCCGTCCAGGGCCCCGGCGGCGCTCGGTAGGCTAGGCTTCCAGCCGGACTTGGGGCGACTTGCATTGCAGACGGAGGGTTTCGTGAGAAGACGCGCGACGTTGACGGCCGCACTGGCTGGGGCGCTCCTGCTGGCGACCACCGGGTGCACGTTCGTCGCCGAGATCGCCACCCTCGAGGAATACGACCCCAGCGACGGTGTCGGCACCACCATCGGCGACGTGCAGGTCCGGAACATGCTGGCCATCACCGAGGACGGCCAGCGGGCGGCTCTGATCTTCGCCGCCACCAACAGCGGCGACGAGAACGTGCGCCTCAACGTGAGCCTGACCGAGGGTGGAACCGGGGAGCAGGTCCGGATTCCGGCGGGGCAGTTCACCTCCGTCGGCGCCGGAGGCGAGCAGCTGGTGTTCGAGGGGCTCGACGTCACACCGGGCAGCCTTCTGCCCGTCTACGTGCAGTACGGCGACGAGCCGGGTCGCCTGCTCAATGTGCCGGTGCTCGACGCGGGCCTCGCGGAGTACGCCGCGCTGGTGCCGTCGCCGACTCCGACGCCCGAGCCTGAGCCCGTGGTCCCACCCGAGGAGACCGCTCCGCCGGCCGACCCCGACGCCACCGCTGACCCGAACGCGACCGCCGAGCCCGGTGTGCCCGCCGAGGAGGCTCCCACCGAGCCGGCTCCCGGCGAGGACGAGGGCGCGGAGCAGCCGCCCACCGACGGCTGACGCGGGGATCGCGACGCCGGACGAGCTCGAAACGTTGGTCTTGCCGATTGCGCTCCACCTCGCCACGATGAGTGCTCGGCCACAACGGCTGTGGTGCGGAGGTGGGCGTGATGGCTCGTCGGAGCACGTTCCCGCGCGCCCGTCGGCCGCACATCGCTGCGGTCGTCGTCCCACTCGTCTCGGTCGCGCTCACGGCGTGCGCCCAGATGGCGTCGATCGCGTCCGAGTCGACCGCTCCGGCTAGCCCGACCAGTGAGACCGGCCCGACGAGTGAGCCCAGCCCGAGCAGTGAGCAGGGCCGCGCCGATGCCGGCACCGCGGGCGGGACGCCGACGAACGGCGGGCCGGAGATCCCACCGGAACTGCTCGCGGAAGCGGACGCGCTCGGTCAGCCGGATGCTGCCTGGTACGCGGTCGCGCATGGAGTCTCGGTCGCCGAGGCAGTCGCCCGGCTGGATGCGCAGGCCGCCGACCGCGGGAAGCGGAGCCTCATCACGAGGGAGCTCGGCGAATCGTTCGGCGGCCTGTGGATCGAGCACGAGCCGGAATTCCGCATGGTCATCGCCTCCACGGCCTCGCACATCCCCGAGGGAGCGGCGAGGATCGCAGCCGCGCTCGACGCTCCGGTGGCCTGGAAGACGGTCGCGCACTCCCTGGCCGACCTCGAGTCGCTGCAGCGGGACCTGGGAGAGGCGATCTGGCGAGAAGGCGTGCCGGCCGGATCGTCCGTCGACGTCAAGCGGAACGCCGTGCTGCTCGAGGTGCTCGACCCAGCGCCCCTCGAACCGATCCTCAGCCGCTTGGACTACGACGACGGCATGGTGATCGTCGAGGTTGTGACCGGGTTCCCCACCCTGGAGGACGGCGGATAGGCGGTCAGGCCTCGAACCGGTAGCCGAGTCCACGCACCGTCATGAGCAGCGCCGGCTCGGACGGCACCTTCTCGATCTTCGAGCGGATGCGCTTGACGTGCACGTCGAGGGTCTTGGTGTCGCCGTAGTAGTCGCTGCCCCACACGCGGTCGATCAGCTGTCCGCGGGTCAGCACCCGGCCGGCGTTGCGGAGCAGGAACTCGAGCAGCTCGAACTCCTTCAGCGGCATCGGCACGTCTCGACCGTCGACGCTCACGGTGTGGCGCTCGATGTCCATGCGGATCGGCCCGCACTCGAGCACCGAATCGTCGTCCACGTCGAGCTCGATCCGCCTGCGGAGCACCGCGCGAATGCGGGCGAGCAGCTCGCGGGTGGAGTACGGCTTCGTCACGTAGTCGTCGGCCCCGAGCTCGAGGCCCACCACGATGTCGACCTCGCTGTCCTTCGCCGTCAGCATGATGATCGGCACGGCCGAGCGCTGCCGCAGCTCTCGGCACACCTCGGTGCCGGGCAGGCCGGGCAGCATCAGGTCGAGCAGCACCAGGTCGGCGCCCGCGCGGTCGAACTCTGCCACCGCCGACGGCCCGTCGGCAGCGATCGCCGTCTCGTAGCCCTCCCGTGTGAGCAGATAGGCGAGCGGCTCGCTGAGGGACTGCTCGTCCTCGACGATCAGGATTCGGGTCAAGATCTGGCTCCTTGTGCGGTCGGTGCCTCCGGCGCGGAGGGAAGTCGGATGGTGAAGGTGGATCCATGGCCCTTCTGCGACCACACCCGGATGTCGCCGCCGTGGTTCTGCACCACGTGCTTGACGATACTCAGGCCGAGGCCAGTGCCACCGGTGTGCCGGCTGCGTGCGGGGTCGACACGGAAGAAGCGCTCGAACACCCGGCCGAGCTCCTCCTCGGGGATGCCGACGCCCTGATCCGTGACGGACAGCTCCACCACACCGTCGGTGGACCGCACACCGATGCCGACGTGCGATCCCTTGGGCGAGTACTGGATCGCGTTGGCGATCAAGTTGTGCACGGCGGTGGTGAGCAGGTTCTCGTCGCCGTAAACCTTGAGGCCCGGCGTCCCGCCGGTGATGAGCCGGATGCCGTCGGCTTCGGCGGGGACGCGGTTGCCGTCCAGGGCCCGTGCGACGACCGCGTCGATACTGACCAGATCCGCCTTCTCGACCATGTCCATCGCCTGCACACGGCTGAGCTCGATGATCTCCTGCGTCATCTGGGCGAGCCGGTCCGATTCGACGCGCAGCCGGGCGGCGAAGCGGCGCACCTGGGTGACATCCTCCGACGCGCTCTCGAGGGCCTCCGCGAGCAAGCCCACGGCGCCGATCGGGGTCTTCAGCTCGTGGCTGATGTTCGCCACGAAATCGCGCCGCACCTCCTCCAGACGCTTCGCTTCGGTGTGGTCGTCTGCGAGGAGCAACACGTAGCGGGACCCCAGCCGGGCGCCGCGCACCGAGAGGTGAAGGCTTGCGTCGCCGAACGGTCCTCGCTGCACCGTGAGATCCTCGGTGACCGGCTCGTCACTGTCCCGGACTCTGTCGACGAGGGCCAGCAGGGGCGCGTGCGCGACCGCACCGCCACGGACCAGGCCGAGCGCCATCGCTCCTGGGGATGCTCGGACGACGTTGTTCGACGGATCCACCACGATGCCGGCCGACTCCAGCGCTTCGAGCACCTGATTCACGCCGTCCGGGACTCCAGACGTCGCGACTGCAGCCGCGCGTTCGCCCCGCTGAGCCGCCACGACGACCACGATGACCACGAGCGCGCCGAGCATGATGCCCACCGCCAGCGACACGGGCACCAGCCAGGTGGGGTCCATAGCGACTAGATTAGTGAGCACGAAACGGCCAAGGAGGCCGGAACGGCGTTCGTGCGCGCTGGTTCACCGAGTGTTCACCGTCGCGGCATTGCGCGTTCACTGCCACCGGTCAGTGTTGCAGAGAGCGTGCCAGGCGCGGTGAGGAATGAGGTAGGAACCATGCGTGAGGTCTTCCAGCAGGAGCTTCGTGAGGTGCAGGACCGCCTCGTCGAGATTTCGGAGCTGGTGGTCACCTCGATCACGGATGCCACCGAGTCCTTCAACGAGTCGAACATCACGCTGGCGGAGCAGGTGATCGCCAACGATGACAAGATCGACGAACTGGCGATCGCGCTCGATGAGCTGGCAATCAACATCCTCGCCCGGCAGCAGCCGGTCGCCCGCGACCTGCGGATCGTCGTGAGCGCCCTCCGCATCTCTGCCAATCTGGAGCGGATGGGCGACATCTCCGAGCACATCGCCCAGCTCGCCCGTTACCGTTTCCCGGACAAGGTGGTGCCTTCGAGCCTCCGCGACACGTTCGCCAACATGGGCGCACTCGACGTCGAGATCGCGAAGAAGCTCGTCCAGCTGCTTCGCACCCAGGACCCGCGCCTCGCCGAGGAGATCCGCAACGAGGACGACAAGGTCGACGCGCTGCACATCTCGGTCTTCGACCAGGTGCTGGGGGCGACGTGGAAGGGCGAGGCGGTGGACACCGTCGACTCCACCCTGGCGTCGCGCTATCACGAGCGCTTCGCCGACCACGCGGTCTCGATCGCGAAGAAGGTGCAGTACCTGGCGACCGGCGACTGGATTCCGGCCGACACACCGAGCCACCACTAGCGCCCTGAACGCGGCGACGACGCGCAGTCGATTCCCCGGATGCTCTCGCAGGATGACGGCATGACCAGCTCGCTCATCCTGATCAACGGCCTGCCCGCATCCGGCAAGACGTCGCTTGCCGAGGACATCGCGTTCCGCCTCGGCTGGCCGCTGCTGTCCAAGGATGCGGTGAAGGAGGCCCTCGCCGATCTGACCGGCCCCGCGGTGCCTGCGGAACGTCTCGGCAGGATCGCGATGGACACGCTGTGGTCAGTCGCGGGTGCGGCGGACATCGGCATGGTGATCGAGTCGTTCTGGTGGAAGCACCGGGACCTGCGGCACGTCGAGCGGGGACTGGAGGCGGCCGGAAGCCCGGCGGTCGTCGAGGTGTGGTGCGCGGTGCCCGCCGACGTCGCCGCGGAACGGTACGAGGACCGTGACCGGCATCCGGTGCACACGCCCGGCTGGGAGCTGTCGGAGCACCCGGAGTGGGAGAAGCACCCGCCCGAGCCGCTGGCCGTCGGTCCGGTGGTGCACGTCGACACTGCGGATGAGTACGACCTCGACGCGGTGCTGGCCGAGATCGGAGCGGGCCTCGGCGGGGTCGAGCTACCGCGCTGAACCGCCGCTGCCGCAGGCGCGTCGGGTCAGGGGCGGTCGAGGAGGGCGACGAGGCGCTTCGGCGCGGTGTTGCGGTAGGACTCCTCGATGAGCTCGGCGATCTCCTGCCAGTCGACAGGCTCCGCGGTCAGGTCGAGGCCCATCCAGCCGTTCGGACCGAAGTACGCGGGCACGAAGGCGCGCTGGTCCTGCAGCAGTGCAAGCCGCGTGTCGGGATCCGGCAGGAAGATCACCGCGGAGGGGAACGTCTGGCTCTCCGGTCCCTTCGTGCCGCCGCCGAATACGGCGAAGGTCTTCTTCACACGGAACCAGGGGCGGCCGAAGGTCAGGGTCTCGTGCGCATCGGGCAGCGCCAGGCAGGTCCGGCGCACTTCGGCCAGCCCGAAGTCGTTCCCGGAGTACATGACCGGATGCTCCACGCGACCTCCCGTGGCGTCCGACGGGTGGGCTACTTCTTCTGGCCCTGCGCCGCGACGGCGGCGGCACCGGCGGCGGCGGCGTCGGGGTCGAGGTACTCGGCCGGCTTCACCGGACGGAAGTCGTCATCCAGCTCGTAGACGAGCGGGATGCCGGTCGGGATGTTGAGCTCGGCGATGTCGGTGTCGCTGATGTCGTCGAGGTGCTTCACCAGCGCCCGCAGGCTGTTGCCGTGCGCGGTGACGAGCACCTGGTGGCCGGCGGCGAGGTCCTTCTGGATGTCGGACTCCCAGTACGGCAGCATCCGCTCGATCACGAGCTTCAGCGACTCGGTGCGCGGCAGGTCGTCGCCGAGGCCGGTGTACCGCTCGTCGTTCGCCTGGCTGTATTCGGCGTCGTCCGCGAGGGGCGGCGGCGGGGTGTCGAACGACCGGCGCCAGATCTGGAACTGCTCCGGACCGTACTCGGCGAGCGTCTGGGCCTTGTCCTTGCCCTGCAGCTCGCCGTAGTGGCGCTCGTTGAGGCGCCAGCTGCGCTTCACGGGCAGCCACATCCGGTCGGCCACCTCCAGGGTGATGTTCGCGGTCTGGATCGCGCGGCTCAGCAGACTCGTGTACGACATCGTGGGTTTCAGACCCGACTCGACGAGGAGCTCACCGGCACGTCGTGCCTCGGCGACCCCCTGCTCGCTCAGCCGCACGTCCACCCAGCCGGTGAACAGGTTCTTCTGATTCCAGGTGGAGTTGCCATGGCGGAGCAGGATGAGCGTCGACGTCATGGGCCCAGCCTATCCATCGGGGCTGGCCACGCTTCGGCGTCCGGGATACTGAGAGGCATGGTCCAGGGCCGCATCACCCGCGGGACGACCGGCACCAACCGCCTCCGCCGCATCGACCGATGGATGGCGACCCTCCCGCAGCTGCGTCGTAGCGACGACCCGCTGGTCGTCGACCTCGGCTACGGCGCGTCCGCCACCACGTCGCTTGAGCTGCACGCGCGGTTGCGCGCCGTCCGGCCCGACGTCGAGGTGCTCGGGCTCGAGATCGACCCGGAGCGGGTGCGGCTGGCGTCCGGATTTGCACGTCCTGGTGTGCGCTTCGCACTGGGCGGCTTCGAGGTGCCGCTGCCGGAGGGTCGGCGGCCGGTGCTCATCCGTGCCCTAAACGTGCTGCGCCAGTACGACGAGTCCGAGGTCGCCTCCGCGTGGGCGCGGATGCTCGCCCGTCTGCAGCCTGGCGGGATGCTCGTCGAGGGCACCTGCAACGAGCTCGGCCGGGTGGCGTCGTGGGTGGCGCTGGAGCCGTCCGGACCGCTGTCGCTCACGGTGTCGCTGCGGCTCTCGGAGCTCGAGCGGCCGTCGGTCGTCGCGGAGCGCCTGCCGAAGGTGCTGATCCACCGCAACGTACCCGGGGAGCCGGTGCACCGGTTCCTGACGGACCTCGACCGGGCGTGGGCGACGCACGCGCCGCTCTCGGCGTTCGGGCCGACCCAGCGGTGGGTCGCGACCGCCGAGTCGATGCGGCATGCGGGCTGGCCGGTGCGCGGCGGCCGCTCCCGGTGGCGCCTCGGCGAGCTCACCGTCGACTGGTCCGCCGTGGCCCCCTCCCCATCCTCTTCCCTGTTCTAGCCGGAGCCATGAACGAGGAAGTGGGATCAGAGGGGTGGGAGGAGGGCGCGGGCGGAGTCCGCGTCGAGGCCGGTGCCGGTGAGCAGGTCGACGACGAGCGGCCGGATCATGAGCACGAGCGCGGCGTCACTCACGTTCCCGGAGGTGAGCGACGCGGGGTCGAGACGAACCGCGAGCCGCTCGAGCCGCGTCCGGGCCTCCGCCAGCGCACTCGGGTTCGTCACTCCGTCCCGGAGCTCACGGATCGCGGCCGCGGTTTCGCCGAGCGCGTCGGCGAGCGCCTCGCGCGGCTGCTCGTCGCGCACCAGGAATTCGATCCGCCGCGCGATCAGCCGCAGATTCCGCGCGGCGAGGTCCCCCGCCTGGAGCAGCCGCCCCTGACTGCGGAGCTCGGGCAGCCGGCGGCGGAGGAACGGCGAGATGCGCGAGATCGCGACCGCCGACTCGAGCGATGTCGTCCAGTCGTTGACGAGGCGCTGCGTCCCGCGCAGCCGCGAGAGGGCGAACTCCGCCGCCAGCTCCTCGCCGCGCCGCAACGCCTCCGCCGCAGACAGGGTCCCCTCCTCCAGCACCGCGAACAGCGCCAGCCCGTCGCGCCGGGCGGCACCGCGCGGGTCCCGAGGCAGCAGCGCCGTGGCGAGGAGGGCGACCGCACCGCCGATCGCGCCGTCGATGCCCCGCAGGAACGGTCCCCCGGCCGGGTCTGGCAGCAGCACGACGAGCACCGCCTGCACTCCCGCTGCGACGGCGACCGCAGGGTTCGCCGAGAGCGCCCGCCCGACGAGCGCCCCGAGGAGGATCGCGAGCCCCAGCTGCCATACCCCGCGACCGACGACGAGCACGAGCAGTGCGCTGAGCAGGATTCCTGCGAGGATGCCGATCACCGTCTCGAGCACCCGCCCAGGCCTCGCATCGCGGGAGAATCCGAGCGTGGTGATCGTCACGATCACAGCGATCAGCGGAAGCTCGTGGCCGGCCAGGTAATGCCCGATCGCGTAGGCGACGACCGCGGCGACGCCGATCTGCACGGCCGCGGGAACCGACTGCCAGACGCGGTCGAGCGACGACCGGAGGCCCAGCCGGCGCATGATGCGGCGCTCGAGACGCCGCTTCGCAGGACCGGACGCCTCCGCCACGTCAGCGTCGGGCCGATCCGAGCCGCGGGATGCGCGGCACCGTCACGGTGGCGCCGGCGTCCGTCGGCACGATGACCTCCTGCGCCGCCGCGACGCGCTCCTCGTCCGCCGCGACGGTGAGCGGCGCGGCCGGATCGAGCCGGCGCTTCACCAGCGCGAGTGCGATGGGCCCGAGCTCGTAGTGCAGCGCGGCGCTGGTGACCCGGCCGACTTCGTCGTCGCCGGACAGCACCGCGGCGCCGTGCTCGGGCAGCAGCGCGTCCGACCCGTCGAGGTGCAGGAACACCAGCCGGCGCGGCGGATGCCCGAGGTTGTGCACCTTCGCCACCGTCTCCTGCCCGCGGTAGCAGCCCTTGCTCAGGTGCACGGCGGTCCGCAGCCAGTCGACCTCGTGCGGGAGCAGCCGCTCATCGCCCTCGGCGGGCAGCGCCGGGCGCCACGCGGCGATCCGCAGCGCCTCCAGCGCCAGGGTGCCTGCGGCGGGCGTCGCGGTGAGCGCGGGAAGGTCCTCCCGCCGCACCAGGGTCTCGCGGTAGGTCCACCCGGCGGCGGGATGCTCCGCCGGATGCGCGTAGGCGTGTCCGGAGGGCGTGGCCCACGGGTCCACCCACACCAGCGGGACCCCGTTGGACTCGGCGGCCGGCACGTCGGCCCCGGCGAAGGACCCGATCGTGGCGAACTCGGCGTCCCGCTCGGCGATCTCCACCCGCAGCCGGAACCGCATCCGCTCGAGCCAGCGGCGCAGGCCCTCGCCGTCGTCGGTGAGCAGCCACGCGGTCTCGCCGTCGTCCAGGACGCGCGCGGCGAACTCGACATGACCGTGCGGGTCGAGCTGCAGGGTCTCGGTCGACGCCCCCGGCGCCAGGCGGGCGAGCGCCTGGGAGGTGAGCGAGTCGAGCCAGCTCAGCCGGTCCGGCCCGCTGACCGTGAGCACCGCACGGTGCGACAGATCCACGACGGCGCGTCCCGCGGCGAGCTCACGCTGCTCCGCGAGCGGGCTGCCGTAGTGCAGCGGCACCGGCGAACCGACCGCGCCGGGGCGGGACGAGAACGGCGACCCTTCGACAGGCTCAGGACGGCGCTCAGTCAACTCGTGCCAATCTCGCGGAGGCGTGCGTGCGGAGGTCCTGCCCGAGCGCCGCGATGTCCCACGCCCACAGCAGGTGCGACTCGACGAGTCCGTAGATGCGGGTCGCTGCCGCGTACTCCTTCGCGCTGGCGGAGCGCATCACGGCGTCGGTCTGCAGGTCGATCCGCGGCCCCTTCACCTGCCCGAGGTACAGCTCGCTCACGCCGCCCGGGTGCACCATCGACACCTCGATGTCGAATCCGCCGAGGTTGTTGCGCAGCGACTCGACGTCCTCGACGCTGCCGAACGGAGCGGAGCCGAGGGGCGGCAGCATGCCCGGCCCCGGGTCCCCTGGGGTGGCGTTCCGCGACAGCCGCCAGTAGCCGGTCTCCGTGATGAGCGGCACGTTGTCCGCTCCGGACTGCGACAGCAGCCACGTGTACGAGGTGTAGTTGAGGTGCGGCATGCCGTCGTGGCTGAACGAGATGCGCTGCCCGAACTCGTGATTGCGCACGTCCTCGCCGATGCGGTAGTTCACCACACCGGTTCCCTCCCAGACCCCGAGCAGCCAGGAGAGCGGTCCGAGCTCGGCGGGCAGGTCCGCGTTGAGGTCGAACACGCTTAGCGCTGCCCCCGGAAGAGGTTGTACAGCACCACCAGGGACACCCAGCCGATGGCGAGGCTCGCGAGACCCAGGAGGCCGATGTAGAAGATCTCGAGAGCGAGAAGCATGCGGCCAGTCTACTGCCGCGCCCGGCAGGGCTACTGAGCGACGAGCCAGAGCACACCCGTCGCGAGCGCGAGCAGCACGATGGATCCGGATGCCGTCACCGCGAGCCGGGTGACAAGCCCCTCCACTGTCCGGAGCGCCACCTGCGCCACGAAGGCGGTCAGCATCCCGAGCCCCAGCACGATGGGAAGCCAGCCGATCGCCTCCGCCGGAGGCGCCAGCAGGCCGACCAGCACCGCCCCGACCGCGACCAGCGCCCACACCGCGTAGACGCTCGCTCGCTGCCGGGACACGCCTCGAAGTTTAGGGGGTTGTACACTTACCGCTACGCGAGTTGGAGGCCCTGTGGCGCAGTTGCTGATACTGACCTCGGCGGTCGACAGCGAAGTCCTCCCAGCGCTGGCCCTCCTGAGTCACCGCACACGCCGGATCCCCGCCGAGCCGGCCTCGCTCGTCAATGCGCCCGCGAGCGACCTCATCTTCGTCGACGCGCGGCAGGACCTGGCGAGCGCCAAGTCGCTGTGCAAGATCCTCACGACCACGGGCGTGAACGTGCCGCTCATCCTGATTCTCACCGAGGGCGGGCTGACGGCGGTGAGCGCCGACTGGGGGGTCGACGACGTGGTGCTCGAGACCTCCGGCCCCGCGGAGGTCGACGCCCGCATCCGGCTGGTGATCGGCCGGATGGCGCAGGAGAAGACGGGATCGAAGATCCAGGCCTCCGGCGTCGTGATCGACGAGGCCAGTTACTCGGCGAAGGTGCACGGCAAGCCACTCGACCTGACGTTCAAGGAGTTCGAGCTCCTGCGCTTCTTCGCCACCCATCCGAGCCGGGTGTTCACGCGCGAGCAGCTGCTCAGCGAGGTGTGGGGGTACGACTACTTCGGCGGCACCCGCACCGTCGACGTGCACGTGCGGCGCCTACGGGCGAAGCTCGGTGACCTGGAGTCACTGATCGGCACGGTGCGGAACGTCGGATACCGCTTCAACGTCTACGAAGACGACGAGCGACTGGCGAGTGTCGGTTCCTGAGCACCTCGCGGCCCTGATCCGCCGGGCGCGCGCGGCCGACGGCGCGCCGCCGTTCAGCGACCAGGCCCTCGTCGACCTGAGCTTCGGCCGTCGCCGCGCGATCGGGGACGATTCGGGCACCGCGATCCTCTCCGAGGTCGAGTTCGAACTCGTCGTCGCCCCGGAGCGACGGCGCCGCGGGGTCGGCACCGCACTCACCGAACGGGTGCTCGCCGAGATCAGCCGACCGGCGCTCGCCTGGGCGCACGGCGACTCCCCCGGATCCCGCGCGCTCGCGGAGCGGTTCGGCTTCGAGCGTGTGCGGATGCTGCTGCAGCTCCGGGCGCCGGTGCCGCCGAAGCGAACGGCCATGGCTGCCGAGGTCCGCCCGTTCCGGCCGGGAGCGGACGACGCCGCGTGGCTGGAGCTGAACGCGCTCGCGTTCGCGTCGCATCCGGAGCAGGGTGCGCTCACGCAGACCGACCTCGACGCCCGCATGGCCGAGCCGTGGTTCGATCCCGGTTCGCTCCTGTTGCTCGAGCGCGACGGCGCGGTGGTCGCATCCTGCTGGCTCAAGGTGGAAGACGGGATCGGCGAGTTCTACGCGGTGGCGGTGCACCCGGACGCGCAGGGCGGCGGCCTCGGCGGGGCGCTGGTCGACGCGGGGCTCACCCGCCTCGCTGAGCTGGGCATCGCAACCGCGAGCCTCTACGTCGAGGGCGACAACGAGCGGGCACTGGGCCTCTACCGCTCCCGCGACTTCACGGACCACACCGTCGACGTGCAGTGGCGGCTTGCCTGATCACGGCGCCACGTCCGACGCCTCCGGGTGCATCCTTCCCGGGATGGACCTGCCGCAGCCCGCAGAGCAAACGTTCACCTGGCGCCAGGGTTTCCGCGCACGGCCCGATGCCATGATGAACCCATGGAGACCGACGGCTTCCTCGGCGGGGCGAGCACCCAGACCGACACCATCGACGACGACTTCGACGAGTTCGAGGACTTCTACGACGAGTCCCTGCCGATCGAACGGTTCCTCGACCGCGAGCTGAGCTGGCTGGCGTTCAACCAGCGCGTGCTGGAGCTGGCCGAGGATGACTCCACACCACTGCTCGACCGGGTCAACTTCCTGGCCATCTTCGCCAGCAACCTCGACGAGTTCTTCATGGTGCGGGTGGCGGGCCTCAAGCGGCGGATCGCCACCGGCATCGCGGTGCCGACGAATGTGGGGCGCTCGGCCACCGACGTGCTCAGCGATATCAGCGCCGCCGCACACCAGCTGCAGGAGCGGCATGCGCGCGCCTTCCAGGACCTGGTCAAGCCCGAGCTCGATGACGCCGGCATCCACGTCGAGCACTGGTCCGATCTCGGGGAGAAGGATCGCACACGCATCGACGAGCTGTTCGCCGCGCAGATCTTCCCCGTGCTGATGCCGCTCGCCGTCGACCCGGCACACCCGTTCCCCTACATCTCCGGGCTGTCGCTGAACCTCTCCATCCGGGTGCGGAACCCGAAGACCGAGCGGGTGGAGTTCGCACGATTGAAGGTGCCGCAGATGCTGCCGCGGTTCGTGCAGCTCCCCGACGACGGGTCGGGGCTCCTCCGCTACATCGCGCTCGAGGACCTCATCTCCAATCACCTGCCCGAGCTCTTCCCCGGCATGGAGATCCTCGCCCACCACGAGTTCCGGGTCACCCGCAACGAAGACGTCGTCATCGACGAGGACGAGTCGGAGAACCTCCTCCAGGCGCTAGAGAAGGAACTGCTGCGGCGCCGGTTCGGTCCGCCGATCCGCCTCGAGGTCACCGACGACATGGACGACGTGACCCTGAGCCTGCTGATGCAGGAGCTGGAGGTGACGGAGCAGGAGGTATACCGCCTGCCTGCGCCGCTTGACCTCGGTGGACTGTTCGAGATCGCGAAGCTCGACCGTCCGGCCCTGAAGTACCCGAAGCAGGTGCCGACGACCCCGGTGCAGCTGCTGCCGGACGACCCAACGTCGAAGCCGGACATCTTCGCCGCTCTCGGGAAGGGCGACGTGCTGGTGCACCACCCGTACGAGTCCTTCGCCACCAGCGTGCAGGCCTTCCTGGAGCAGGCGGCCGCCGACCCGAACGTGCTGGCCATCAAGCAGACCCTCTACCGCACGAGCGGCGACAGCCCCATCGTGGAGGCACTCATCGACGCGGCGGAGGCCGGCAAGGCGGTGCTGGCGCTCGTCGAGATCAAGGCACGATTCGACGAGCAGGCCAACATCAGCTGGGCGCGCAAGCTCGAGAAAGCCGGCGTGCATGTCGTGTACGGCCTCGTGGGGCTGAAGACGCACTGCAAGCTGGCGCTCGTCGTGCGGCAGGAGTCGGACGGGAACCTCAGGTATTACAGCCATATCGGCACGGGCAACTACAACCCGAAGACCAGTCGGCTGTACGAGGATCTCGGGCTCTTCACCGCCGACGACCAGGTCGGCAAGGACCTCACCCGGCTCTTCAACGAGCTGAGCGGCTACGCGATCGAGAAGAAGTTCAAGCGGCTGCTGGTCGCGCCGCTGCATCTGCGGAAGGGGCTGCTGAAGCGCATCCGCATCGAGACGGAGAACGCCCTCGCCGGTAAGCCGTCCGGCATCCGCATCAAGGTCAATTCGATGGTCGACGAGGCGATCATCGACGCCCTGTACCGCGCCAGCCAGGCGGGCGTTCCGATCGACATCTGGGTGCGCGGCATCTGCTCGCTCCGGCCGGGCGAGCCGGGGCTCAGCGACAACATCCGGGTGCGCTCCATCCTCGGCCGGTACCTCGAGCACTCCCGGATCTTCTCGTTCGTCGCGGACGGCGACGCGCAGGTCTACATCGGCAGCGCCGACATGATGCACCGCAACCTCGATCGTCGAGTCGAGGCCCTGGTGCGGCTGACGGACCGGGTGCATCTGGTCTACATCGACTGGTTCTTCGAGCAGGCGATGTCGGACTCCACGTCGTCCTGGTGGCTCGATTCGGAGGGCCGGTGGGAGCGCCATTCCCGGGGCGACGACGGGGTGCCGCTTGCAGACCTGCAGGATGCAGTCATGCGCCGGGTGGCGCGGCGTCGCCGGCCGAGGGCGGTCCGTTGACCCGCCCTCAGCAGCCGCCGGTGCAGGCGGCCGGGGCGCTGTGCTGGAAACACCGGGACGGAGAGCTCCAGGTGCTGCTCGTCGGGCGCGCACGGAACGGCGACATCTCCTTGCCCAAGGGCAAAGCGGAGCCCGGCGAGCTGCTGCCGCAGACCGCAGTGCGCGAGGTGGAGGAGGAGACCGGCATCCGGGTGCGGCTGGGCGCGCCGCTCGGCGAGATCCGGTACACCCTGCCAGGCGGCCGGGCCAAGACCGTGCAGTACTGGGCGGCGAAGGTGCGGCACAAGCATGCGTCCCTGAAGGCGTTCACCCCGAACGGCGAGATCACGACGGCCGAATGGGCCTCGGTCGGAAAGGCGCGGAAGAAGCTCAGCTATTCGCACGACGTCGAGATCCTCGACGAGTTCGCGGACCGCTTCGAGAACCGTCTGGCTCACACCTTCCCCCTCGTGCTGCTGCGGCACGGCAATGCAGTCGCGCACGAGGACTGGGACGGTGCCGACGCCGCGCGGCCGCTCTTGCCCCGAGGCGAGCAGCAGTCCGTGCGCGTTGCTCCGGCGCTCCAGGCGTTCGGGCCGAAGAAGCTGATCACCAGCGACGCGGTCCGCTGCGTGCAGAGCCTCCAGCCCCTCGCCGGGCTGATGGGCACGAAGCTGAAACAGACCGCCGCGATCAGTCAGGATGCGTACGAGAGCGGTGAGGCGGACGCCCGCGGAGTGGTCCGGAAGCGGCTGCAGAAGCGGGTGCCCGCCGTGCTCTGCAGCCACGGCCCCGTGCTCCCGGAGATCGTCCGCAGCATCGCACGGGAGGCGGGGGCGCCGATGAGCAGCGACCTCCGCCGCGCGGCATCGCTGGACACCGGCGCGTTCTCGGTGCTCCACCTCACCGATTCGGCGGAGCCGCGCCTCGTCGCGGTGGAGACCTTCGGGCCCAGCGCCTGAGTCGGTTCCGATACGGCGCTTCGCGCCTACCCGACCTGCGAAGTGCGCCACCAGTCGTCCTGGAAGGTGACCGGAAGCCGGCGCTTGTGCTCGGTGGCCCGATACTTTCGCTCGATCAGCTCGGCGTCGTCCGGCGGAGTCTGACCGCCGGTGAGGTACCCGTCGATCGCGTCGTACGTGACGCCGAGGCTGTCTTCGTCGGTCTGACCCGGCACGTGATCGAGCAGGTCTGCGGTGGGCGCCTTCTCGTAAAGCCTCGAGGGGGCACCAAGGTGTCGAAGCATGTCGCGCCCCTGTCCCTTCGTGAGTCCGCTCAACGGCACGACATCCGCGCCACCGTCACCGAACTTCGTGAAGAAGCCCGTCACCGCCTCCGCCGCGTGATCGGTCCCGACCACGATGGCGCCACGGTCGCCCGCGATGGCGTACTGGAGCACCATCCGCACGCGCGCCTTCACGTTCCCCTTGGAGTGATCCGTCATCCGCTGGCCGGTCGCCTCGAAGTACTCGTCGCAGATCGCGTCGACGCCGCCGAGGATGTTGGTCGTCAGAGCGTCGTCGGGACGGATGAACGAGATCGCCGCCTGCGCGTCGTCTTCGTCCGCCTGGACCCCGTACGGCATCCGTACGGCCGTGAACGTCATGTGCCGCCCGTCGGCTCGCGCCCTCTCGACCGCCAGCTGACAGAGCCGCCCGGCGAGGCTGGAGTCCTGACCGCCGCTGATCGCGAGCACCAGACCAGACGCTCCGGCCTGGCTCACATAGTCGATCAGGAAATCCCGGCGGCGTTCGATCTCCCGCGCCAGATCGAGCTCGGGCTGAGTGTGCAGGGCCTGTCGGATCTCATCCTGAAGTGAAGCCATGGACCGAGCGTAGGCGACCGTGCCGGGGCGAGCGGGTTTGCGGGCTGTTCACCTCCCGTTCACGCATTGGGCCGAACCTGGTCACGCGAGGTTCGTAGCGTCGCCGACGGGTCGCACCGGCCCGAACCTGACATCACCTTCCGAAAGGGATCTCTGTGAACATCAAGCGTTATGGCAGCGTCGCTGCCGTCGCTCTCGCAGGCACCATCGTTCTTTCCTCGTGCGCGGCAAACGAGGCACCGGCCAACACGGGCACCGACAGCACCAACGGCGGCGGAGCGCCGGCATCCGAGCTCGAGGGCAACCTCAGCGGAATCGGCTCGTCCGCGGTGGGCGCGGCGCAGGAGGCCTGGATCGCCGAATTCCAGGACAAGAACCCCGGCGTGACCATCAACTACGCCGCCGAAGGCTCCGGAGCCGGCCGCGAGGCGTTCCTCGCGGGCGCCGCGAACGCGAACTTCGCGGGCTCGGACCGCGCATTCAATGACGAGGAGGTCGCCGCGGGCGGCTGGGGCGCGTGCGCCTCGGATGAGATCGTGGAGCTTCCGCTGTACATCTCGCCGATCGCCGTCGTGTTCAACCTCGAGGGCATCGAGACGCTGAACATGGACGCGGCCACCATCGCGGGCATCTTCAACGGCGACATCACCACCTGGGACGACGAGGCCATCGCGTCGCAGAACGAGGACGCCGATCTCCCGGACACCGCGATCACGCCGGTGCACCGGTCGGACGACTCCGGCACGACGGAGAACTTCACCGACTACCTGTTCCAGGCCGCGCCCGACGTGTGGACCCACGAGCCCGACGGCCTGTGGCCGATCGAGGGCGGCGAGGCTGCCGACGGCACCTCCGGTGTCATCGACGCGGTGAGCAACGCCTCAGGCACCATCGCCTACGCCGACGCGTCCCGCGCTGGTGACCTCGGCACCGTCGCGGTCGAGATCAACGGCGAGTACCTCGAGTTCTCGCCCGAGGCTGCCGCCGCCATCGTCGACGCGTCGCCGCGCGCCGAGGGCCGGTCCGCCGGCGACCTCGCGTACGAACTCGACCGGACGCCGGACGAGGCCGCGTACCCGATCGCGCTCGTGGCGTACCTGATCGGCTGCCAGGACTACTCGGACGACGCGGTCGGCGAGCTCGTCAAGGCCTACTTCAGCTACATGGCGAGCGAGGAGGGCCAGCAGACGGCCGCCGAGTCCGCGGGCTCCGCACCGATCTCCGACGCGGTCCGCACGGAGGTCGAGTCGGCGATCGAGTCGATCTCCTAAACGCCACCGGGCTGTCCCGCTCCGGATCCGTGCAGACGGATCCGGAGTGGGGCAGACTGAGCGAGGATTCGCCTCTCCGGCGGCGAGTCCTCGCTGAGTTTCCGCCCACGGAATCGAAGAAGGAAGCACCGCGTGAGCACCATGACGCGTCCGGCGCAGATCCGGGCGAAGCAACGACCGGGCGACCGCATCTTCTCGGCCTCGGCTCTCGGCGCCGGCTGGATCATCCTGCTAGTGCTCGCGGCGGTCGCTGCGTTCCTGATCATTCAGAGCCTTCCCGCGCTCGTCACCGACCCGGCCGGGAATCCCATTCTCCGCGGCGAGAACTTCTTCTCCTATGTCTGGCCGCTGCTGTTCGGGACGCTGTGGTCGGCGGCGCTCGCGCTCGCGATGGCCACTCCGCTCGCCGTCGGCATCGCGCTGTTCATCTCGCACTATGCGCCGCGCCGGCTCGCTCAGGGCCTCGGCTACATCATCGACCTGCTCGCCGCGGTTCCCTCTGTGGTGTTCGGACTCTGGGGTGGGGTCGTGCTCGCCGGCGCGGTGCAGCCGCTCTACTCGTGGTTCGAAGAGAACCTGAACTGGATCCCGCTCTTCGCCGGGCCGGTCTCGGCCACCGGCCGCACCATCCTCACCGCATCGATCGTGCTCGCGGTGATGATCCTGCCGATCATCACCGCCATCTGCCGCGAGGTCTTCCTGCAGACGCCCGTCCTGCACGAAGAGGCGGCGCTGGCACTCGGCGCAACCCGTTGGGAGATGATCCGGATGGCGGTGTTCCCGTTCGCCCGCGCCGGCATCATCTCCGGCGCCATGCTCGGACTCGGACGCGCCCTGGGCGAGACCATGGCGGTCGCCATGGTCCTCTCCGCCTCCGGCGGCGTGACGTTCAACGTGATCGGCTCGGGGAATCCGGGCACCATCGCGGCGAACATCGCGCTGCAGTTCCCGGAGGCGTTCGGCACCGGTGTGAACACGCTGCTCGCCACCGGTCTTGTGCTCTTCCTGGTGACCTTCCTGGTGAACGCAATCGCGCGCTACATCGTCAACCGCCGCAAGGATTTCTCGGGAGCCGACTGATGACCACCACGGCGGTATCCAACTCGCTCACGCACGGTCGCCTTCCGAAGGCGGCGCCATGGGCGATCCTCGCGGTCAGCTGGTTCGCCATGATCGCCATCTTCCTGTTGCTGCAGCTCGCCGGCACGACCGACGACTTCAACATCGCCGGGGCACTGTTCTTCGGAACGCTCTTGTACCTCGTCGCGATCGTGGTCGTCTCGATGCTCGTCGAGGGGAGCAGGCAGGCCAAGGACCGGCTGGCGACAGCGCTCGTCCTGACGGCGTTCGTCATCGCCCTGCTTCCCCTGATCTCACTCGTCTTCACAGTGGTGACGAACGGCGCCGCCCGTTTCGATCTGGCCTTCTTCACCGAGTCGCTGCGCGGCGTCGTCGGCGCGGGCGGCGGCGCCCTGCACGCGATCGTCGGCACACTGCTCATCACGGGACTGGCGACGCTGATCTCCGTGCCGATCGGCCTGATGACCGCGATCTATCTCGTCGAGTACGGACGCGGCCCGCTTGCGCGTGGCGTCACATTCCTTGTGGACGTCATGACCGGTATTCCGTCGATCGTGGCTGGCCTCTTCGCGTACGCCCTCTTCACGATCATCCTCGGACAACCCGGCGTACGACTCGGAATCGCCGGATCGATCGCACTGTCGGTGCTGATGATCCCCGTCGTCGTCCGCGCCAGTGAGGAGATGCTCCGCCTGGTGCCGAACGAGTTGCGCGAGGCGTCGTACGCCCTCGGCGTGCCGAAGTGGCTCACCGTCGTGAAGATCGTGCTGCCCACCTCGATCGCGGGCATCGTCACCGGTGTCGTACTCGCCATCGCCCGGGTGATCGGCGAGACGGCACCGCTGCTCGTCGTCGCCGGCATCACCACGAGCATGAATTACGATCTGTTCGAAGGTCCGATGGCAAGCCTGCCGGTCTTCGTGTTCTCGTCGTACGACATCCAGGGCACCGACACGCAGGCGTACCTGGACCGAGCCTGGGCCGGCGCGCTCACGCTCATCCTCATCGTCATGGTGCTCAACCTGACCGCCCGCCTCATCGCTCGCGCGTTCGCGCCCAAGCTCGGCCGCTAGCCGGAAGGATCGCAGTGTCCAAGAGAATCGAGGTCAAGGACCTCAACGTCTACTACAGCAAGTTCCTCGCCGTCGAGGGCGTCACCATGACGATCGAGCCGCGCAGCGTCACCGCATTCATCGGCCCGAGCGGATGCGGCAAGTCGACGTTCATCCGCACCCTCAACCGCATGCACGAAGTCATCCCGAACGCCAGGGTCGAGGGCAAGGTGCTCATGGACGGCAACAACCTCTACGACCCAGGCGTCGACCCGGTGCTCGTCCGCCGGCAGGTCGGCATGGTGTTCCAGCGGCCCAACCCCTTCCCGACAATGTCGATCCGCGAGAACGTGATCGCCGGCGCGAAGCTCAACAACCAGCGGATGTCGAAGAAGGAGGGCGACGAATTGGTCGAGCGCTCACTTCGGGGCGCGAACCTGTGGGAGGAGGTCAAGGACCGACTCGACCGGCCCGGCGCGGGGCTCTCCGGCGGACAACAGCAGCGTCTCTGCATCGCCCGGGCGATCGCTGTCTCACCCGAGGTGATCTTGATGGACGAGCCGTGCTCGGCGCTCGACCCGATCTCGACGCTCGCGATCGAGGACCTCATCGAGGAGCTCAAGAAGGACTACACGATCGTGATCGTGACCCACAACATGCAGCAGGCATCGCGAGTCTCAGATCGAACCGCGTTCTTCAACATCGCCGGCACCGGCAAGCCGGGAAAGCTGATCGAATACGACAACACCGACACGATCTTCTCGAACCCCTCCGTGCAGGCCACCGAGGACTATGTCAGCGGCAAGTTCGGCTGATCTCCCCGACTGCGCCACGCGCTGATCCTCAGGCGCCCGTCGTCTCCATCACCAGGATCGGATCGGTCGTGGGCGCATCGGAGCCGCCGTCGGGCTCGATCGTCAGCCCGACCTGCGCCTCGTCCGGCAGCGGACCGTCGAGCACCCGGAAGTTCGGACCGGACTCCGGGTCGATCAGGCCGGCGGGGACAGGCCGGTCGGTGAGGTACCACAGCTCATAGACGCGGTCCTCGGGCAGCTCCGGCATCTCCTCCCAGACGAGCGCTGAGCGTTCGAGGGTCTGCGAGACGACAAGGGTGACCGTGCCTGCTCCTTCCACCTCGGTGTCCATCCGCTGCACGTCCGGAGCCGCGTTCAGCTCGGCGAACGCAGCGGCGTGCTGCTGCTCCGCTGTGGGACCGGACAGCAGGCCACCGATGAGCACACCCGCGAAGAGCAGCGCCATCGCGGCCGCCGCGGCGGTGAGGATTCCGGCGGGCCGGCTCAGCCAGCGGACGGCAGCGCGAGCCTCGGCGCCCTTCCCACCGGCGGTCCGGCCGGGAGCGGGTGCCTGCCGTTGGGCTGCCGGCTCGGCCGAACGGGTTGCGGCTTCGGCGTCAGGCACGCCCGCCTCCGGGTCCCGCGGCAGCTGGGGCAGCTGCGCGGCGGCGGCGAGCACACTCGCCCGCAGTCCGGGGGAAGGCTGCACAGGCTCGGTGGCCAGACCGAGGAGCACCGCCGTGTCGGCGAGCTCGGTGACCTCGTTCCGCAGATCGTCCGACGCGGACATCCGCTTCTCGAACGCCCGGCGCTCCGCTTCGCTGAGCGAGTTGAGCACGTACGCACCGCTGAGGTTGTCGTCGCCGCTCTTCTTGTCGTTCGTCATGATGCCACCCCCAACTCGTCCCTCAATCGGATCATGCCGTCGCGCAGCCGGGTCTTGACCGTGCCGATGGGCACGCTCAGCATGGCCGCCACTTCACTGTGGCTGTAGCCGCCGTAGTAGGCCAGCGCGACCGCCTGGCGCTGCAGCTCGGTGAGCCGGGACATCGCCTGCTTCACCCGCTCGTGCTCCACCCGGATCTCGACCGACTCGGCGACGCTGTCGTACTCGGCGCGGAAATCCCGGATTCCCTCACGGGTGTCCCGGTCGCGACTGGACTGGGCGGAGCGGATCCGGTCGACCGCCCGGCGGTGCGCCATCGTGAGCAGCCAGGTGACCGCTCCCCCTCGGCTGGCGTCGTAACGCGTGGCCGTCTGCCAGACCTCGAGGAACACCTCCTGGGTGACCTCCTCCGACTGGGCGTGGTCGCGAAGCAGCCGCACGATGAGTCCGAGCACCCGCGGCGCGAGCCGGTCGTAGAACTGCGCGAACGCCGCCTGGTCGCCGCCTGCGATGCGGCTGAGCAGTTCCTCGTGCGAGGCGGGGTCGAGAGTATGGGACTCTGACTCGCCGCCGTCCGTTGCCACGGTTCCCAGCATGTCACACCGCCACTGGGCGACGTCTGCGGACCGCGTGAAGCATCTTGCCGGCGGCGAGCACCGCAGCGAGCAGTTGCAGCACGAGGCTGGTCTGCTTCGCGGGATACCAGGCGGGCTCGAACAGGTACGGCAGGCCGAGCATCGAGCCGTCGACCGGCACGACGCTGGTGAGCGTCAGGATGGCGGCGCCGCCGGCCGCGACGGCGAACGCCAGCAGCGCGGCCCAGGCACGCGGCCGGACCACGATCAAAATCGCGATGACCAGGTTGACGACCGCCTGGATGCGGAAGAGCGCTCCCTGGCTCAGCAGCGCTCCCGGGTTGGCGTCGAACGGCCCGGCGAGCCGGACGTGGATCCATGCGTTGAGCAGGAGCGCCACTGCGATGAGGATCGCGGCGAGCCGTGGCTGGCGTCGCTTGGACATCTGGGGCTCCGTGTTGTCGGGGTCTGGGACATCAGGAATGGGTGTGCCGGAGATCCGAAGTCCGTGGACCGTTCGGGCGGTCCACGGACGGCTCGGATCTACTGGATGTTCCGGTCGGCCGCGATGCCACCGGCGAGCGCCGTGGCGGTCATCGGCATATGGCTGGCGGCTTCCTTCAGCAGGTTGAAGTACTCCGGGTCACCGGCGACGTTCGCGTCGATCGCTGCAATCAGCGACGTGGCGTGCATCTCCAGCTCCATCTGAACGGCCTCGGCCGGCAGCTCGGGCACGACGGAGTTGATCAGCTCGCCGAATGAGACGGCGTACTGCTCGAGCCCGCTGACGGCTTCGTCCACCATGGCCTGGTCGTCCGACACCTTGCCGAGGGTGTAGTCGACGAAGAGCGGAATGTGCGAGCGCCAGGACTCGAGGAAGGGCTCCTCGGCGTCCGGGTAGACGCTGCCGACGGCCGCAGCGACCTCGACCGAGTTCTCGTCGAGCGCGGCCACGGCTGCCGCGGTGAGCGGTGCCTCCAGGTCGCCGCCGTCGGCGAGGGCCTGGTTGATCGCCGCACCGGCGAGGTAGACGTGGTCGGTCAGGAGCGCGGTGAGGGTGGCGCGGAGTCCTGCGCCGTCGCTGTTGACGGTGTCGACGGTGGTGGTCTCGTCGGTCATCTCCTCCCCCATCGGCGTGGACGACGGCTCGGTCTCGGACGCGGTGGCGCCGCCCATGGAGCAGCCGGTGAGGGCGAGTGCGGCGGCGAGGCCGAGACCCGCGAATCTGGCTGGTGTGCGCATTTCGTGTCTCCTCGTGATTCAGTGCATCCAGAACCCGCTCGGGTGAGCGAGGTGGTCGGTGGGCTATTCGACGGTGATCGTGCCGAACATGCCGAGGTGGGGCTCGCAGTAGTACTGGTATTCGCCCGGCTCGTCGAAGGTGAACTCGAACGTGTCACCGTCCGAGCCCATCGGGGCGAGGGCGTGGTCGAACATCCCGTCGGCGGTCTGCGTGCCGCGAAGGCCGCTGTCCTCGTTGACCTCGCCCCATGCGCCAGAGGTGACGGTGTGGCTGATCGCCTCGCCGTTCGTCCAGCGGACGGTCGTCCCAACCGGGACCGTGAGGTCGGCGGGCTCGAACTTCAGCCCGACCGCGATGACCTCTTCGCCGGCTCCGTCCGCCTCGTCGGTCGTCTCGGTCGCGTCCGGGTCTGCCGGCGGCGCCTGGGATGTGCCCTCGGACGACGGCATCTGGGAGGGCGGTGAACCGGTGCATCCGGCAAGCGCCAGAACCAGAGCCGGCACAACGAGCGCACCCGTGAGGGTGGTCTTCGGGGCGGTGAACTTGAGCATGCAACGGGTTCGGCACCCGGCCCAGTATCGATTGCCCGGGCAGTGCACTCTCAGCGCGCATACAACCACGCGGTGAAGCCCGCAGCGCGTGGGCGGAGGAAACCGGACCGCAGAAACGCCTCTCGGCGCGAGGCCGCTCGAAGCGGCGAATGATGGAGCCCGGGGTTACTGCGGTCCGGCCTGTCTAGGTTAACCGCCGCTCCCCCGGCGCCACGAATCGAGGATTCGGCTGAGAGTGAACGCTCAGTCCAGCGAGCCGGCTCGCCAGAGCCGTGCCTCGGTGGTGAGCTCCTCTGCCGTCTGGCTGAGTCGCAGCGCACGGCTGGTCAGCTCGGTGGACCGCTCAGGATTGAGCGCCTCGTAGTCGTCGGCGAAGCTGGTCGCGCCCGCAGCGGTCACCCGGCAGAAGGCGGCAGCCCGCTCGAGCGCCACGGCGAAGTCGCCGCGGAACAGCCCGTGCAAGATCCGGTCGGCGAGCTGCTGCACCTCGGTCGGCCCGGTCGGCGCTGAAGCGCCCGCGACCATCGTGTCGATCGTGCGGAGCACTTCGGTGCCACGCTGGAAGAGGGAGCTGGTGAGCTCGGGCGTCTGCCGGATGAGCACGCGCAGCAGGTAGATCCGCCAGAGCGCCCCCGCCAGGCTCTTCGGACTCGATCGGGCCCAGAGCTCCGCCACGGCGTCGACTGCAGACTCGTCCGTGAACGCGGCCAGCCGCTCGAGTGCCTCAGGATCGTCGGTGTCCCGCATCCGGTTCACCAGGGCATGCGCCGTCTCGCGCGCGATCCGGAGCAGCTGAGCCGGATCTTCACCGCCCTCCACTGCATTGAAGTGCGGCACGCGCGCCGGGCGGTGGAATCTCTCGGTCACGGCCCTCCTCGTTCGCGACCCACGCTACCCCTGCCTGCGGCTGTGGTTCGCCTGGGAGTTCGCCGTGTTCATGCCGACCGCTTCTAGCCTGAAGGGAATGAGTTGCCAATCGACGCCCGCCCCACACCAGGGACCCGGGCGGCACGAAGAAGCAAGGAGAACACAATGAACCTGTTGCTCATCATCGTCATCGTCGCGGCCGTCGTGCTGGCGATCGTCGGCGGCCTGGTCGAAGCACTCCAGTTCCTGCTCTGGGTCGGCATCATCCTCGCGGTCATCGCGATCATCGCCTGGCTCCTGCGCACGATCTCCAGCCGCAGGGTCTGACCGCCCAGCGTCACTGCGGCGATTGCGGACATCCCCGCCCGATGATCGCGTTTTGCTCGAATGCGCGCGCAAGTCGGCGTGCATCGCACAAGAACGCGTTCATCGGCGCGGGCCCGGCGTCAGCCAGCCCTCCGCCGCCGCCCGTAGCGGTAGATTGGGAGCGGCGGGCCTCTAGCTCAGTTGGTAGAGCAGCGGACTTTTAATCCGCGGGTCGTGGGTTCGAGCCCCACGGGGCCTACGAGGTGAGAACGGCCGCGCGCGGCCGTTCTCGCGCGTCGGGCGCGGAGTGGCCGACCACCTCCGCGTGCCGGCCGAGCGCTTCACCCGGCGCGTCGCTGCCGCATCGCCTGCTGACTCTGGGACGCTGTGTGGGTTGCACCGGGGGGAGCAATCATGGCGAGACGCCGGGGAAGACACGTGCTCGAAACGCGACCAAGCCTTTCGCCATCCGACGATGACGGAAGCTTTTCCGCCGCATTGGTGGTGGCAAGCTGTCTCGCGATGGCGATCGTTTCGGCGATCGGCTGGGCATTCATTCCCTGAGCCCGCGTGCTCGCCTGCGATCAGGAGCGGATCGAGGAGGACGCGTCGACGTGGCCCATCAGCGCCGGTGACAGGAACGCCATGTGGCAATCCGGGCACACCCAGAATGGGCGATCGTCGGTTCCGCCGAGGAGCAACGGGCTGGGGCACCTCGGGCACGGGCGCGCAGCATCGACGATCACGACCGATCGCCGCCGCACATGTCCATCTCACGAGGGTGCCCCAGCGGACGGTCACCGCAAAACCGGATCGGCATGCCGGCCGCGACTCCGGGTCACTTCGAAGCCCCCGGAAACTCGCCGTTCACACGGCGAAACGTGACGGACTCAAGAGTCGACCGATTTCGCTGGTCGGCGGGCTCAGCCGGATGGGCGACTCAGCCCGAGAAGGATGAGCACGACACTCGGCGCAAGCACGACCGCCGTCACAGCCAGCGCGTTGCGCAGCTGATGCTCATTCAAGCGTGGAGCTTTCGCGCTTGGCTTCGTGCCCATGGCGACCCACATCTCTGTCGAATACCAGGATCCCACCGCTCGCGACACGCGGGCGACCCCCTGAACTGGGGGCGCTCGCCCCCCACAACGGGGTGTCGAGCATGCCCGGCGTGTCCGCAAATGTGGGGACATGACCCGAACTCCGCTTTCCCATGCCCGCTTGCGGCGGGCCCTCTGGCAGGGCGGCCTCGGCGCTGCACTCGCCTTGGGATTGGTCGCCGGATCCGCCTCACCCGCGGCTGCGGCCGGGGCGGAGCCCGCCATCGAGACCGTGTACCGCTTCCCGTTCGACCCCGAAACCACCACACCGGACGGGGGTGAGTTCGCCAGCGAGGTCGCCAACGGAACGAAGCGCAAGGCACCGCACCGAGGCCACGACTTCTCGTTCGGCGCGGCACTCGGCGTCCCGATTCCGGCCATCGCAGACGGCATCGTGCGCGCCAAGTCCAGCGACGGCCCTCTCGGCAATTGCGTGGCCCTGGAGCACGCCGACGGCGCGTTCTCGGCCTACTGCCACATGGCCGCTCCAACGCCACTCCAGTTGGGCGAGTCCGTGGAGATCGGCGACGCGGTCGGCGGCGTCGGCGGAACACCGAAGGTGCCGGTCCACCTGCACCTGACGATGGGCTGGTCGGTGGACGCGATGGCCGGCATCGGGACGTTCGACCCGATCCCCTACATCGCTGCGCGTCTGGCGGCGCCTCAGGAAGCCGAGCCGGAAGCCGAGTCCGAGACCGCGGAACGCGGAACTCCGGCGGAGGATCCGCGGCACGGCGTCGCGGTCACGCACTCGATCCCGACAGCGGTGTAGTCACTCCGGCCCCGCCACACTGCGCCGAGCAGCCCCCTACTTGGCGAGGCCGAGCAGCAGGATGCCGATCGACGGGGACGCGACGAGCACGATGAGGATGATCGTGTCCCGGACGCGACGCTCCGTTCCGACGGCGGCTCTATCACCTGCGTTGCCGCGCACGATTCCCCCCAGATAGGCCCAGGACGCCATCCTGACAGTTCGCGCGGCACACCGGCTGGCGAACACGCCGCCGTCCGCGCTGGTCAGCCGGCGGTCGCCTCGCGGTCGTCGTCGGCCAGGTCATCCGGGTGCAGCCGCTCCCCAGGGACCGGCGTGCGGAACGGCGTCTCAGCCGGAAGCCCCGGCTGCGGCTCGGCGGCGTCCGCTGTTTCGGGAAGAACGTCCGGCTCCTCGGGTGCCGAGGACTCCGGTCCGCCGGCGCCCGGCTCGGCGGCGGCCGTCCGGTCCGAATCGGCATGGGGATGCGGCAGCAGCGGCTCGGACATCGACATGACGTGATCCTCTCCCTCAGAGCTGAAACGCGAGTGAGTCGGCCTGGCGAGATCGTGATGCCCGCCGCCCTCGGACCGGCAGCGGCTCGAAAGGATGCGCCGGATCGCCGGTCCATCGGCACAGCGCGAGGTCGCTGGTCTGCAGCCCCGCGAACGCGGATGCGCTGGACAGAAGAAAACGACCGTCGCCGAGCGATTCCAGACCGACATCGGCCTTCTCGTACCATCCGCGGATGCCGGTGACCGGATCCCACAGCCCGTCGTCCGCGAGTTGCAGCAGCGGGCCCCGCTCACCCGGGATCCCGATCAGCGGTCCGGTCACCGGCGCCGCCGTGGCATCGACGGCGAACAAGGTGTAGTTGGGGAACCACGGCTTCGAGCCGGCATAGACGCCGAGGAACCAGCGGCCGCTCCAGCTGTCGTACTCGAGGTTCTGCACTCCGAACCGGGTGTTGCCCGTGCGGACGAAGTACTTGCCGTCCGGCGCGGCCGGCCCGCTGCGGTGCGGCGCGGCCTCGTCGAGCGGCAGGGCGAGCCCATCCCACTCCTCGAGCCGGTACTGCAGCAGCACCTGGTGGTCGTTGTCGTGCCGCTCCAGGTTCGCGTACACCCCGTATGCGACGGTGAGGAGCCGGCTTTCGCTTGCGGACCCGAACGCGGGGCCGAGGCTGATTCCGTCGATGCCGCTGCAGCCGTACCGGTGATCCGCCGTGTCCGCCCGATCCCCGTCGAAGGTTCCGCTCCCGTCCGTGTCTGCGGCGTAGTCGGCCGCCACCTCGGCGAGGTGAACAGTGCGCACGACGTCCGAGTCTGCGGCGAGCAGACCCGGGCGATCGATGGCGTCCACGTCGAAGACGGCGACGTAGAAGGCCGCGGCGGCCTTGTATTCGAGGGACGCATAGAGCCTGCGGCCCGCCGGGTCGAACGTCACATCGCCCAGGTGCCCGGTGAACCCCTCCACCGTCCCGAGCACCGCACCCGCGAAGTCGGTCTTCACGAGCAGCGTGGTGAACGAGTAATAGAGGTGGCCCCGCTCGAGGTCGGCTGCGACGCCCTGCACATGACTGGTGCTCCACCAGCCGCCGTTCGCGCGCCGCGGCACATCCGCCGACGCCGGATGCGATCGCCGGTCCGCCACGCGGGCCAGCGCCGGCCGGACGGTGCGCACAGGTCCAGTCGCTGCGGGAGCTGTCATCACGCCCGAGCCAAGCGGGCCCGGGTGAACGCACCGGGAAGTCAGGGTGACGGCGCCCGGAACACCCGACGACCATCGTCTTGCGTGGGTGTGCGTCAGCCCAGTGCACCCGCGACTCCGGGGGCTCAGTGCAGGAACTCGTCGTGATGCCGCTCAGCCGGCTCCGCGAGCACGCGCAGTCCACCGGCGGAGGACGCCGACTGCGACAGCACCTCGATCCACGCGCGATTGATGGACGGGGTCCGGCTCCCGGAGTACTTGTAGACGAGCGGCAGCGACGGATGCACCCAGATGGTGGTGCGACCGGCCGTCGCGCCCGACTCCTCTTTCCATGAGAAGAGGAATCCTTCCCCGCGCCGGAGCTTTGCCGTGATGACGATCTCGAGGTGAGCGAGGAGGCGGTCCTCGAACTCGGCGGAGATCAGCTGGCCGTAGATCAACTTCCCCATAGGACCGCCTCCCGCCCTCTGCGGAACAGAATGGACCCGCCGAGGGCCCCGGTCAACCCCATTCCGGCGGACGACGGGTCGTGCGCCGCGAGGGTTCGATATACCGGATGACGCCAGGTTCGTCAATCGCGCTCCTTCCCGTCTCCTCAGGCGGTTAGGATCAGCGGGGCCTGCGCCCGTCAGGCATTGAGAGGGGGTCGCCGGTGAGCGTTTCAAGTCGCATGCCCGGTCGGGCGATCCTTCCAGAGACTGTGGACCGCCTGCGGTCCGCGGCCGTCCTGTTGGTCTTCCTGGTCGCCTCCACGGCGATCGTCATGGCGGGGACGGCCCTCGCCCAGGAGCACTACTTCGGCTGGTATGCGGAGGCCGCGAAGGCTCCGTGGACGGTGTCGCCCTGGGTGAGTGGATCGGTCTGGACGATCCTCCACATCGGGATGTCGGTGGCTGCTTGGCTCGTGTGGCGCGAGCGGGCAACCGCACGGGTGAGCAGCGCGCTGTCGCTGTACGGAACGCAGCTGCTGCTCAACGCCCTCTGGCGTCCGGCGCTCTTCAGCTTCTATCCGGCGCTGGGCGAGATGGCCCTCTACCTCGGCGCGGCGATCATGATGCTGCTCGGCATCACCGTCGCCGCCGCCCTCGCCGAGTTCCGGAAGGTGAGCCGAGCTGCGGGGTTGCTGGTGGTGCCGTACCTCAGCTGGATCCTCTACATCCTGTCGCTCAACATCGCGCTCATCGCGCTGAACTGAGCGACCGAGCGCGCTCAGGCGTCGGCGAACCGGTACCGCGGGTTGCGGTAGGTGGTGCCGTGCTCACCGGCGGAGACGGCGTCGTACTCCAGCCGGTAGAGCGGTCGTCCCAGGTCGTCCCGCACGACATCGTGCAGTCGGCCGGCGCCGTCGTGGTCGGTGCATCGACGCTGTCCATCCCAGATGCCGCCCACGAACGGCACTCGTGCGATTCCATTGCCCATTCCCGGAGGCTACCGACACCCGCGCCTGCGCGTTGGCTGACCCACGGCGTGTCCGCCAGCGCTGGGAGGCCGCCGCGGCCGGTCGTCGCGCGCCGGTGTCCCGAATATGGTTGATGAGCCGGCTCGCCGACCGCGAAAGGAGCCTGCGATGCCACGGATTCCCCGATTGCCGAGCGCTGTCACCTCCAACGCCGTGCCGATCGCCATGACGATCGGCGGCGCGTTCCTGCTGCGGCGGCTGATCGGCGCCGCAATCAGCGTGCTGGCGATGCTGGCGATCTGGCGACTGCTGCTCACGGCACTGAAGATCGACCTCGCGCTCGCCGAGCGGCGGGCGGGGACCACACCTCCCCCCTGAGCGGCGTCAGCGCCGTTCGGAGGGGAGCCGCCTCGGAAACAGCAGCCGGACGAGCAGCAGGCCGAACAGCCCTCCGGCCAGCTGGGCGGCGATGAACCCGGGGGCGGACGCCGGGTGGATGCCGGCGAACGTGTCGCTGAACATGCGCCCGACGGTGATCGCCGGATTCGCGAAGCTGGTCGACGCGGTGAAGAAGTAGGCGGCGCCGATGTACGCGCCCACCGCCGCTGGCGCCCAGCCGGCACGCCCCGAGCGCGCGAGCGAGAAGATCACCAGCACCAGCCCCGCGGTGGCCACCAGCTCCGAGAGCAGGTTCGGGCCGCTCACTCGCGCCGTGGAGCTCACCGTGATCGGGGCCAGACCGAACATCGCGTTGGCCAGCACTGCGCCTCCGACACAGCCGAGCACCTGCGCCGGCAGATACGGCAGGATCGAGCGCCACGACCGATACCCGAGCGCCGCGTCGACGAACGAGACCACCGGATTGAAGTGCGCTCCGCTCACCGGAGCCAGCACGGCGATGAGCACGAAGAGCCCGAGCGCCGTCGCGATCGCGTTCTCGAGCAGCTGGAGACCGACGTCATCCGGCGACAGGCGCTCGGCGGCGATGCCGGAGCCCACGACCACCATCGTCAGCGAGCCGCTGCCCAGAAATTCGGCCGAGACGCGCCGGAGACGCGCGGGCGGGACGGCGATCACCCGGCGAGCCTACCCAGCCCGCGCACGCCCGCCCCGCCGTTCGAACCCCTCGGCAGGTGAACGCTCGGTGAACAAGGCGGCCTGCGACCGGCACCATGCATCGATGCCCATCTATGCTCACTTCCAGAACCTCAGAAGCCGAAGGAACCGAACCATGTCTCAGAAGCCCACCGTGCTCTTCGTCTGCGTGCACAACGCTGGGCGCTCGCAGATGGCCGCCGGATACATGACGGCGCTGTCGAACGGAGCCGTCGAGGTGCTCTCCGCCGGCTCGGAGCCGAAGGACCGCATCAATCCCGTCGCCGTCGAGGCGATGCGCGAGGAGGGCATCGACATCGCCGCCAACGTGCCGAAGGTGCTCACCACCGAGGCGGTCAGGGACTCGGACGCCGTGATCACCATGGGCTGCGGCGACACCTGCCCGATCTTCCCCGGCAAGCGGTATGAGGACTGGGAGCTCGAGGACCCGGCCGGGAAGGACCTCGAAACCGTCCGGCGGGTGCGCGACGACATCAGACAGCGGGTCCAGTCGCTGCTCGCGGAACTGCTGCCGCAGAACCGATGAGCATCAGCACGGATCCGGAGCGGCGTGGCCTCCCCGGGCTGGCCTACCCGGAGGAGTATCTGCGGAGGCTGGCGCTCGATCTCTCATCGCGCTTCGAAGGCGTGTTCAACGCGGAGACCGTCGAACGGTATGTGCTCGAGTCCTACGCCGCCCTGCTGCGCACCTCGTCCGTGCACGCTCACCTGGCCATCCGGACGGTGAGATTCGCGACCGACCGGCTGACGGCACTCGCCACGGCGAAGGGGGCGCTGTCACGCGAGGTGCCGACCGTGCTGTTCGTGTGCGAGCGAAACGCCGGCAGGTCCCAGATGGCCGCCGCCCTCGTGTCGCACCTCTCGGGTGGCCGCGTGCACGCGCGTTCGGCAGGGTCGGTCCCGTCGGCCGGATTGCTCCCCGCCGTCGTCGAGGCCATGGCCGAGCTGGGCATCGACATCTCCAAGGAGTTCCCGAAGCCTCTGACCGACGACGTGGTGCAGGCAGCGGACGCCGTCGTGACGATGGGCTGCGGTGACGCCTGCCCTGTCTACCCGGGCAAGCAGTACGAGGACTGGCGGCTCGAGGACCCGGACGGCGAGCCGCTCGAGGCCGTCCGTCGCATTCGGGATGACATCGCGGTTCACGTGCGGGAGCTGCTCGCGACGCTCTGAGCGCGGCGGAGATTCGGATCGAGCGGCCGGAATTAACGCCCCTGTGCAACGGCCGCCCGATCATGGACTTCGAAGCCGAACCCGAATCAGCTCCGTCGTCCAAGCTATGCAACAGGTAGGTCAACCTTAACCTGACGAATCGCTGTGGAGAAGCCTGGAGGAACCCCCAGAACAGGGGTTACTCCGTGCCCGCTGTGCTAATCGACCGGCTCTTCGAGAACGATCAGACCCGCCGCGGAATTCGCGGCGTCGTGAAGCACCTCGACCCAACGCCGGTTGATCACCGGCTGCCGGCTTCCGTAGTACTTGAAGTGCAGCGGAACCATCGGCGACATCCAGATGCTGACCCGTCCGACGGCTTCGTTCTCGTCCCGGAAGCTGAAGAAGAACGACTCGCGGCGGCGCAGCTTCGCCGCGATGACCAGCTGAAGGTGCGCGAGTGTGCGGTCGTCGATCTCGAACCGACGCTGGCGGTCGCCGTAGAGCAGAGCCCCCACGCCTTCTCCACCTCCCGAACCGGACGCAAACCACAGCACCATATTCGGGATGCGGATCTCCCATCGGGGGCTTGACAAGCCGGCTCTGGTTTGGCAGACGCGATCCTCTTCAGCCGGAGTAGCGAATTCCCCAGGAGCCGCTCCACTCCTCCCCCGGCTCCAGCCAGCGCAGCCCCCTGCCGGTGTTGAAGGCGTTCGCGGGAGCGGTCATCGGCTCGAGTCCGAGTGCCAGGCCCTGGTCGCCCGCCACCGGGAACTTGCGGGTGGTGAATACCTGCACGAATCCGAAGTCGTCGTCCTGCAGCAGCGAGACCCGGCGCCCGTCCGGCGCGTCCAGCCAGGCGCTCGCGCCATCCACCGTCCGCACCTCGCCGAACGCCGTGTTGATCTCGAGTTCGCCGAGCCGGCGCCCGGCGCGCAGATCGACCGGAGCGCCGTCGACCGGCAGCTCGCGTCGCGGGATGAGCCGCTCGTCCGCATCGAACCAGGTCTCGGCCGACACGGTGACCGTGAGGTTCTCCGTCGGCACATCACCGATCTGGAGGTACGGGTGCGCGCCGGCCGCGTATGGCGCGCGGGACCGGGAGCGGTTGCGCACCCAGTGCGTGACCCGCAGGCCGTCCTCGCGGAGCTCGTAGCGGACGCTCGTGTCGAGGAGGAACGGATATCCGTGCTGCGGGAACACGGTTGCCGCCAGCGTCACCGCCGAATCGGTGCGATCCACCGGCCGGTACGGCGAGTTCCGCAGCAGGCCGTGCGTCGCGTGGCGCAGCTTGGGATCGGTCAGGTCGAGCTGCTGCTCGGCGCCCTCCAGATGCCAGATGCCGTCCTCGATGCGATTCGGCCACGGCACGAGCACGATGCCGGCGCCCTGCGGTGGTGAGCTGTACTCGCCGTAGGGCTGCGCGATATCGACGCCGCCGACACGGAAGATCCGAAGGGCGGCCGCCAGCTCGGTGATGACGGCTTCCGAACTTCCGCGGGTCAGGCGGAACTGCTCACCGGTCGGGGAACTCACCGGCACAGCCTACTTGCGGTCGCCGGACCGGTGTCCAGGGTCGGCGCACTCCACCGCGACGCCGCACCGGCGGACGGGATCGAGGAGTTCCTCACCGGGGTTCCCGGCGGTCACCAGCACGTCGAAGTCCTGGAGCGCCCCGATCCTGCCGAGGTGGCGCCGGCCGAGCTTCGAGGCGTCGGCCAGCAGGATCCGCCGGGTGCTCGAGCGCACCATCGCGCGCTTCACCTGCGCCTCGGCGAGGTTGAGGTTCGTGACGCCGGCTTCGGCGTCGACGCCGTTGCAGCCGATCAGGCTGACGTCGGCATGCAGCGCAGACAGCGCGTCCGTCGCGTGCGGGTCGACGAGGGAGTGCTGCAGCGGCCGCAGCGTGCCGCCGATCACGACGACGGTGAACCGCGGGATCGCCGGCTCCAGGGCGAGTGCGATCGAGAGGCCGTTGGTGATGACGACGTTGTCCCTGAGGTCGTCCCGCGCCACGAGCGCCCGCGCCGCGGCGAGCGCCGTCGATCCGACATCCAGCAGCACGCTCTCACCGGAGCGCACCATCGCAGCGGCGCGCTCGCCGATGCGCCGCTTGATGTCGGCGTCCTGCCGCACGGTCTGCTCGAGCGGGAACTCGCGCACCGCGGTTGCCGGCACCGCTCCCCCGTGCACTCGGGTGAGCTGCCCGTCGGTCTCGAGCAGCGAGAGGTCCGCCCGCACGGTGACCTCGCTCACCCCGAGCATCCGGCTCGCGTCGGCGACCCGGAGGAAGCCGTGCGACAGCACCAGCTCGCCGAGCCGCTGCCGCCGGGTGAGGGCCGGATCCGCCATCTCGCCTCCTCCCGGCTTGTGCTCGCGCCCGCTGGATCTTTCGCATTCGACGCGGAACTTACGTTATCGTAAGCCCATGAGCCAGGAGCACCTGACCTGCGGCGTTGTGAAGCGTCGCACCCAGCTGGCCGATGGCCGTGAGCTGATCTACTACGACGACCCGGACACGACGCTGCCGCCGGAGCGCGCCGCCGACGCCCGGAGCATGCCGCCGCGCCCCGCAACCGCCGAGATGCGGCAGGATGTGCTCACCGGCGACTGGATCTCCGTCGCCGCCGCCCGGCAGAACCGGGCGTTCCTGCCGCCGGCGCATCTGGACCCGCTCGCACCCACGACTCCGGAGAACCCCTCCGAGATCCCGGACCAGTACGACGTCGCGGTGTTCGAGAACCGGTCACCGTCGTTCGGCCCGGAACTCGATGACGCCGACGCAGCGGTCAGGCTCGCGGACCTCCGCGACGTCGGCTACGAGCGGCGGCGGCCCGCGGTCGGGCGCACCGAGGTGGTGTGCTTCAGCCCCGAGCACGAGGGGTCCTTCGGAACGCAGACCGAGACGCGTGCGCGCACGGTCATCGAGGCGTGGGCTGACCGCACCGCGGAACTCAGCCGCCTCCCCGGCATTCAGCAGGTGTTCCCGTTCGAGAACCGTGGCCAGGCCATCGGGGTGACGCTGCACCACCCCCACGGCCAGATCTACGCCTACCCATACGTCACGCCGCGCACCGAGCGGCTGCTCGCCTCGCTCGACCGGCTGGGTCCCGACCTCTTCGCGTCGATCCTCGAGCGGGAGCGCGCCGGAGAACGCGTCGTGCTGCAGGGCGAGCACTGGACCGCGTTCGTGCCGTTCGCGGCCCGCTGGCCGATCGAGGTCCACATGCTGCCCCACCGGCACGCGGCCGACTTCGCGGAGACGTCGCCTGCCGAGCGGGATGAGCTGGCGCGGCTGTACCTGCAGCTGCTGCGCGGGGTCGACGCGATCTACCCGACGCCGACCCCGTACATCGCCGCATGGCACCAAGCGCCGGTTCACACCCACCGCGACAGCGCACGGCTGATGCTGCAGCTGACCTCCCCTCGGCGCGCGGAAGACCGGCTGAAGTTCCTGGCAGGATCGGAAGCGGCCATGGGCGCCTGGATCGCCGACATCCCGCCCGAGAACGCGGCGGAACTCATCCGGAAGGGGATCGAACGGGCATGAGCGACATCCGACACGACGCCAGACGCGGCTTCTCCGAGAGCTTCGGCGTTGAGCCCGCCGGCACCTGGTCGGCACCCGGCCGGGTCAACCTGATCGGCGAGCACACCGACTACAACGACGGATTCGTGCTGCCCCTGGCTATCAATCGCCGCACCGTCACGGCCCTCGGCATCCGCGAGGACCGCGTGATCCGGGTGGCGAGCGCGTTCGCCGACGAGGTGGCGGAGATCCGGCTCGATGAGCTCAGCCCCGACGCGCTGAGCGGCTGGGCGGCGTATCCGCTCGGGGTCGCGTGGGCATTCGGCCGCTTCGGTGTCGACCTCGCGGCCGTGCCGGGCGTCGACCTCTACCTCGAGTCGGACGTGCCGGTCGGCGCGGGGCTGTCGTCGTCCGCGGCGCTCGAGTGCGCCGTCTCACTCGCCCTGAACGACGTCTGGCAGGCCGGCCTCGATCGCCGGACCCTCGCCCGGCTGGGGCAGCTCGCCGAGAACGAGGCGGTCGGCGCGCCGACCGGGATCATGGATCAGTCCGCGGTGCTCCTCGGTCGCCGGGACAGCGCCGTGTTCCTCGATTGCCGCAGCCTCGAGTCACGAGTCGTGCCCCTCGGCTTCGCCGACGCGGGCCTTGAGCTGGTCATCATGGACACCGGCGTCTCCCACTCCCATGCCACCGGCGGCTACGCGGAGCGACGCGCCTCCTGTGAGGCCGGCGCCGCGGCGCTCGGTGCCGCCAGTCTGCGGGACGTGACGGTCGACGACCTGCCCCGCGCTCGGCGGCTGCTCGACGACGTGACGTACCGCCGGGTGCGGCACGTCGTCACCGAGAACCAGCGGGTGCTCGACACGGTCCGCACGCTCGAGACGCAGGGCCCGGCCGCGATCGGCGAGCTGCTCGACGCGTCCCACGTGTCGATGCGCGATGACTTCGAGATCTCGGTGCCCGAGCTGGACCTGGCGGTCGAGACGGCCCAGCAGCACGGCGCGATCGGCGCCCGGATGACCGGCGGCGGCTTCGGCGGCGCCGCGATCGCCCTCATCCCCATAGACGCGAGGTCGCGACTGCAGGTCGCGATCGACGGTGCGTTCGCGGAGCACGGGTTCAGCATCCCGGAGACCTTCGCGGTGTCGGCTGCGGACGGTGCGATCCGCGACGAGTGATCCCGGCACGAGGCAGCCGACCGCCGGTTTCGCCAAGCCGCCTTGGCTATCCTCCCGTCATGGCGGGAATCGACCTGAACAGCGACCTCGGTGAATCGTTCGGGGCGTGGACGCTCGGCGACGACGCCGCTCTCCTGCGGCTGGTCACGAGCGCCAACGTCGCCTGCGGATTCCACGCCGGGGACCCGGCGACGATGCTGCGCACCTGCCGGCTCGCCGCAGAGCGAGGGGTGACCGTCGGGGCGCACGTGTCATATCCGGATCTCGCCGGCTTCGGCCGGCGCAGCATGGACATCGACCCTGCCGACCTCTACGCCGACACGATCTACCAGATCGGCGCGGTGCGGGCCGTCGCCGAGACGGTGGGCGCACGCCTCGGCTACGTCAAGCCGCACGGCGCGCTCTACAACCGCATCGTCAGCGACCCCGCGCAGGCGGCAGCGGTGGCGCACGCGGCACGGCAGACCGGGCTGCCGCTGCTCGGGCTTCCGGACAGCGCGATCGAGGCGGCTGCCGCCGAGGCGGGCGTGCGGTTCTGGCGGGAAGGGTTTCTCGACCGCGCGTACCGTGACGACGGCACGCTGGTGCCGCGGTCCGAGCGTGGGTCGGTGCTCACGGATCCGCAGGCAGCCGCTGAGCGGTCCGTCGACCTGGCACGGTCCGGCCGGGTCGAGTCGCTGTGCGTACACGGCGACAGCCCCTCCGCCGTCGCGATGGCGGAGGCGGCGCTCGGGGCGCTCGAAGGGGCGGGGATCGAGGTGCGGCCGTTCGCATGAGGATCCTGCCGTACGGGGAACGGGCGGTGCTCGCCGAGGTGGACACCCTTGAGCAGGCGGTGTCGCTCAGCGCGGCGCTGGAGACCGACCGGGCCCACGTCCGCGGCGTCCTCGAGCTGGTGCCAGGCGCCCGCAGCGTCCTCGTCCGCTTCGAACCGCATGCGATCTCCCTCATGGCGGTGGAACGGTGGATCGCGGGCGTCGAGGTGTCTGGCGCCCAGCCCCGTGCCGGAGATCGCGTGACGATCCCGGTCCGCTACGACGGGGACGACCTCGAGGAGACGGCGCAGCTACTCGGAATGTCGCCCGAGGAACTCGTCGCGCGCCACTCCGGCTCCTCCTGGCGAGCGGCCTTCGTCGGCTTCGCCCCGGGTTTCGCCTATCTCACGAGCCCCGGGTTCCGCGTCGAGGTTCCCCGCCGCGCGACCTCGCGCCCCAGCGTGGCGCCCGGGTCGGTGGGCCTCGCCGGTGAGTTCAGCGGCGTGTACCCGCGCGACTCCCCGGGCGGCTGGCAGTTGATCGGGCGCACGGAAGCGAACCTCTGGGATGTGAATCGCACTCCCCCGGCGCTGCTGCGGCCGGGAACGGAGGTGGTCTTCGAGGTGATCGGCACGTGACCCAGATGCGTGTGCTGCAATCCGGTCCGTCGACGCTGATCGAAGACCTGGGCCGTCCCGGCCTCGCCGCCCAAGGGGTGAGCCCGTCCGGCGCCATGGACCGGTCCGCTCTGGCGCTGGCGAACCGGCTGCTTGGCAACGACGACGCCGCCGCTGGTCTCGAGGTGCTGCTCGGCGGCCTGCGCCTGACCGCCGAAGGCCCGCTCTGGATCGCGGTCACCGGCGCCTGGGGCGACGTCACGATCGACGCTGCGCGGGTCGAACCGCACACCGCGACACCGGTCGAGCCTGGCGCAGTGCTCTCCGTCGGAGAGGCGACCGCGGGCATCCGCTACTACCTCGCCGTCCGCGGCGGCATCGCTGTGGAACCGGTGCTCGGGTCCCGCTCGCGCGATGTGCTGGCCGCGCTCGGCCCGTCGCCGCTGGCGGCCGGTGATCTGCTGCCGGTCGGGTCGCCTCCGGTGCGGCGGATCCCCCCGGTCGACGGCGTTCCGGTGGACCCGCCGACCCGCGGCGAGATCGAGCTGGCGCTGCGGCCGGGTCCCCGCCGCGACTGGTTCGCCGCGGATGCGTGGCGCGCGCTGAGCGACACATCGTGGAGCGTCTCGGCCCGGTCGGACCGGACCGGCGTGCGGCTCGACGGGGTCGCGCTGGAGCGAGTGCGATCCGGTGAGCTGCCGAGCGAGGGGATGCTCCGCGGGGCCATCCAGGTGTCACCCGACGGGGCGCCGACGGTCCTGGGCGCGGATCACCCCGTCACCGGCGGCTACCCCGTGATCGCCGTCGTGACGGACGCCACCGTGGACCGCCTCGCGCAGGCACGCCCTGGCCAGCCGATCCGCTTCACCCACGCCACCGGCCACGCCTGACCGCACAGCTGTCTTTCGGGTCAGGAGGCGAGGGCGCGCTCGGCGGAGTCGACCACGTTGGCGAGCAGCAGGGCGCGGGTCATCGGCCCGACGCCGCCGGGATTCGGCGAGAGCCACCCCGCAACGTCGGCGACGTCGGGGGCGACGTCGCCCGCGATCCGCTTCTTCCCCGTCTCGGGGTCGGTGACGCGGCTGACGCCGACATCGAGCACGATGGCGCCCGGCTTCACGGCCCCGGCAGACACGATGCCCGGCACGCCGGCCGCGGCGACGATGATGTCGGCCCAGCGGAGATGATCGGCGAGATCCACGGTGCCGGTGTGCGTCAGCGTCACCGTGGCGTTGTACTCGCGGCGCGTGAGGAGCGGACCGATCGCACGGCCCACCGTCACCCCTCGGCCGACCACGACGACGTCCTTGCCGGCCCAGCTCAGCCCGGCGCGCTCGACGAGCTCGATCACGGCGCGCGGGGTGCAGGGCAGCGACGAGGTGATCGGCCGGTTCACGTTGAGGATCAGCCGGCCGAGGTTCGTGGGGTGCAGTCCGTCGGCGTCCTTCTCGGGTGCCACCCGCTCGAGGATCGCATCGGTGTCGATGTGCGCCGGCAGCGGCAGCTGAACGATGTAGCCGGTCGTCGCCGGATCCGCGTTCAGCTCGTCGATCACGGCCTCGAGCTCCGCCTGCGAAACGGTATCGGGCAGCTCCCGCTGGATCGACGCGATGGCGACCTCCGCGCAGTCGCGGTGCTTGCCTGCGACGTACCACTTGGACGCCGGGTCGTCGCCGACGAGCACCGTGCCGAGCCCGGGGACGACGCCGCGCTCCCGCAGGCGGGCGACCCGTTCGGTGAGCTCGCCCTTGATCGCCGCAGCGGTCGCCGTCCCGTCGAGGAGGCGCGCGGTCATCGGCCGAGCGTCGGGTAGAGCGGAAAACGGTCGGCCAGCGCGCGGACCCGCGCCCGCAGCGGCTCGAGCTCCGGCGAGGGCTTCAGAGCTGCCACGATGATGTCCGCCACCTCGGCGAACTCCTCGTCCCCGAAGCCGCGGGTCGCGAGGGCGGGCGTGCCGATGCGCACCCCGGAGGTGACCATCGGCGGACGCGGGTCGAACGGCACCGCGTTCCGGTTCACCGTGATGCCGACCTGGTGCAGCAGGTCTTCCGCCTGCTTGCCGTCGACCTCGGAGTTCCGAAGGTCCACGAGCACCAGGTGCACGTCGGTGCCGCCGGTCAGCACATCGATGCCGGCGTCCGTGGCGTCATCCGCGGTGAGCCGCTCGGCCAGGATGCGCGCGCCGCTGAGGGTGCGCTGCTGCCGGTCGGCGAACTCGGGCTCGGCCGCGAGCTTGAAGGCGGTGGCCTTCGCCGCGATGACGTGCATGAGGGGGCCTCCCTGCTGGCCGGGGAACACCGCGGAGTTCAGCTTCTTGAAGAGCGACTCGTCGTTGCTCAGCAGGAAGCCCGAGCGGGGTCCGCCGATCGTCTTGTGCACCGTCGAGCTGACCACGTGCGCATACGGCACCGGGGACGGGTGGAGCCCTGCGGCGACGAGGCCGGCGAAGTGCGCCATGTCCACCCACAGTTTCGCGCCCACCTCGTCGGCGATCTCACGGAACGCGGCGAAGTCGAGCTGACGGGGATACGCGGACCAGCCGGCGATGATCACCGAAGGCTTGTGCTCGATGGCTTTGGCGCGGACGACGTCCATGTCGACGCGGAAGGACTCCGGGTCGACACCGTAGGAGACGGCGTTGTAGAGCTTGCCGGAGAAGTTGAGCTTCATGCCGTGCGTCAGGTGACCGCCGTGGGCGAGTTCGAGGCCGAGGATGGTGTCACCGGCGCTCGCGAGCGCGTGCAGCACGGCCGCGTTGGCCTGCGCGCCGGAGTGCGGCTGCACGTTGGCGAACTCCGCCAAGAACAGCGACTTCGCGCGGGAGATCGCGAGCTCCTCGGCGATGTCGACGAACTCGCAGCCGCCGTAGTAGCGGCGGCCCGGGTATCCCTCGGCGTACTTGTTGGTCAGCACCGAGCCCTGCGCCTCGAGCACCGAGACGGGGACGAAGTTCTCGCTGGCGATCATCTCCAGCGTCTCCCGCTGGCGGCCGAGCTCCTGCTCGAGCACCGCCGCGATCTCGGGGTCGACCACCGAGAGCGGGGAGTTGAAGGCGGACAGCGTTGCAGTGGATTGCGAGTCGGACACGAGGCGCTCCTTCGGACGTGACAGTGGCATTCAGATCGGAGCCCAGGCGAACGGCCACAATCCTGTCAATCGCTCCCCGGTGGTTGCCCACCCGAACGCCAGTCGCGACCCGCACAGTCTAGCGAAACGGACGCCGCCCCGAGAGATTCCCAGCGGCCGGACGTTACCGTCGTCTGATCGCCGGATCCGGTGGGCAGGGAGAACAGCGTGGTCGTCGACGTACTGGGCATCTGTGCCGGGACTTGGGGCGTCGTCATGGCGATCGCACCCGGCATGCAGCTCCGGAAGATGGTGCGCACCCGGAACGCGAGGGACGTCTCGCTGAGATTCTTCGGGCTGCTGCTACCGGGCTATGTCCTGTGGGTCAGTTACGGCGTCGCCCGAGGGGATCCAGCACTCATCGTTCCGAACGCCGTCGCGTTCTGCGTCGCAATCGCCACGATGCTCGTCGCCGTGCACTTCCGCCGGAACCCCGGGGCACCGGCCACCCGGCCTGACGCTGCTGTCGAGGGAAGCTCGGCCTGAGCGTTCCGGGGCCGTGTCAGGGGACCGGCGCAGCCGCCCGCGCGGATCGGGCCGCATAGACGTTCGCCCCGATCACGAAGAGCACGGCCACGGTCAGGAAGGCGACCTCGCCCCACGGCAAGGTGCGGATGCCGAGTCCGTCGATCAGGATCCCGCCGAGCAGCGCACCGCCGCCGATGCCGACGTTGAACGAGATGGTGAGGAAGGCGGACGCCTGATCCCGGATGCGCGGCGACGCCGACGCCATCACCCGGGCGTGCATGAGTGCGGGGATGCCGCCGAAGAACAGCGGCCAGATCAGCAGGCCGACGAACGCGACGGCGGGCACGTGGCCGAAGGCGCCGAGCAACGCAACGAACACGATCACGCCGCACAGGAAGATCAGCACGCTGGCGCGCGGGAATCGGTCGCCGAACCGGCCCGCGAGCAGCACGCCGACCGCGCCGGCAGCGCCCTGCGCGAAGAGCAGCGGACTGATCGCCCCCTCGGCCACTCCCGGCACCTCGAGCATCCACGGCACGATGTAGGTCGTGAACACGTTCTGACCCATCATCACGAGCAGCACCGTGAGGCAGGTGACCGCGACCGTCGGGATGGTGCGGTCCCGGTAGACCGGCACGCTGATCTCACCGGTGGCCAGCCGCTCGATGTGCGTGACCTGCGGCAGGCGCAGGATCACGATCGCGGTCAGCACCAGCACCAGCAGCGCCAGCACGACGAAGGCCATCCGCCAGCCGAACGCCTGGCCGAGCGCGGTGCCGACCGGGATGCCGAGCACGAACGCGGCCGTGCCGCCGAAGTTCGTGACGGCGATGCCCTTCGCGATCTGCGTCCGGTGCACGAGCAGTGTGGTGTAGGGACCGATCACCGACCAGAAGAGGCCCTGCGCCGCTCCACTGAGGATCCGCGCGCCGGCGAGGACTTCGTAGGTCGGCGCGGCGGCGGCCAGAAGGTTCGCGACCGTGAAGGTCAGCAGCGTGGCGACGAGCAGCGACTTGCGGGAGAACCGTCGCGTGACCGCGGTGAGCGGCGCCGCGGAGATCACGATGGTGGCGGCCAGGATCGTGACGAGCAGGCCGATCCGCGACTGTGAGACGCCGAGATCCTCTGCCATCTGCGGGAGCAGGCCACCGGGCAGGAACTCTCCGGTGACGGCGACGAAGCTCGTGGCGCTGAGGGTGACCAGCGGAAGCCACGGGAAGGGCCTGCGTGCCGCGGGCGCGACCATACGACGATCCTTACGAACAAGAAGTGGTGCGTGAAGCCGCCCGCTGGACGAACCGCGGAACGCGTCGTCGCATCGACATTAGCCGAGATACCGGGGACGACGGGCGCGGCCAATACGCTTGTCGGGTGAGCGACGCCACCCACTGGATCCTGACCCTGGTCTGCGACGACCAGCCGGGCATCGTGCATGCCGTGAGCGGCGCGGTGGTCGAGGCGCACGGCAACATCACCGAGTCGCAGCAGTTCTCCAGCGCCGACACAGGCCGGTTCTTCATGCGACTGCAGGTGGAGTCCGGCATCGACCGGGCCTCGTTCGAGGCGGCCCTGGCGCCGGTGACCTCGCGCTATGACATGGAGTGGAAGCTCGACGTCGTGGGGCGGCCGCTGCGTACGCTCGTGCTCGTGTCGAAGGCGGGTCACTGCCTCAACGACCTGCTGTTCCGGCAGCGGGCCGGGCAGCTGGGCATCGAGGTGCCGCTCGTGATGAGCAACCACCCGGACCTCGCCGAGCTCGCCGCCTTCTACGGGGTGCCGTTCGAGCACCGGCCCGTGCAGGATGCCGACGGCAAGCAGGCGTTCGAGCGCGCGGTGCTCGATGTGGTGGCGGAGCATGACGTGGAGCTCGTGGTGCTGGCGCGCTACATGCAGATCCTCTCCCCCGAGCTCTGCGCCGCTCTCGCCGGGCGGATCATCAACATCCACCACTCCTTCCTCCCCGGGTTCAAGGGCGCGAGCCCTTACCGTCAGGCGCACGCCCGGGGGGTCAAGCTGATCGGCGCGACCGCGCACTTCGTCACCAGCGACCTGGACGAGGGGCCGATCATCGAGCAGAACGTCGTGCGCGTGGATCACACCCGCACCCCGAACGAGCTGATGGCGATCGGCCAGGACGAGGAGTCGCGCACGCTGAGCCAGTCGGTGAAGTGGTTCGCCGAGCACCGGGTGCTGCAGGACGGCGCCCGCACCATCATCTTCAAGTGAGCCGGCGACGGCGGCGGGGAGGCATCCGGTGAGGACCCTCATCCACAACGCCCTCGGCGTGGACGTGCGTGGCGAGGAGCCCGGCACGTGGGTGCTGTTCAGCGAGGGGCTCATCGTGGCGGCCGGGACCGGTGCGCCACCGACCGACGATCTGCCGAGCGTCGGCTGGGTGGTCGATGCCGCTGGTGCCCGGCTCGTTCCAGGGTTCGTCGACCTGCACTGTCACGGCGGGGGTGGCAGCAGCTTCGAGGACGGCGCTGCGGCGATCGCGGCTGCCCTCGCGACGCATCGCGCCCACGGGACGACCCGCTCGGTGGTCAGCTTCGTCGCGGCCCCGGTGCAGGACCTCGCCCGCCGCCTCGCTCTCGTGGCCGAGCTCACCGCATCCGACCCGCTCGTGCTGGGCTCACACCTCGAGGGCCCGTTCCTCTCCCCCGCGCGGCGGGGCGCCCACGCCGCCGAGGCGCTGACCCATCCGGAGCACCGATCCGTGGAGTCGCTGCTCACGGCGGCTCGCGGCACGCTGCGGCAGGCGACGATCGCTCCCGAGCTGCCGGGCGCTCTGGAGGCGATCGACGCGCTGGTCGCTGCCGGATGCGCGGTCGCGGTGGGGCACACGGACGCGGACGCGGCGGGGGCATCCGCGGCGTTCGATCGCGGGGCGACGCTGCTCACCCACGCGTTCAACGCGATGGCCGGCATCGAGGCGCGGCGCGGGGGACCCATCGGCGCGGCGGTCGCCGACGACCGCGTGACGCTGGAGCTGATCCTCGACGGGCGGCACGTGGACTCGCTGGTCGCCCGGCTCCTCTTCGCCGCGGCGCCCGGACGCATCGCGCTCGTCACCGACTCGATGGCGGCCGCCGGCTCCGGCGACGGCGCATATCTGCTGGGAACGCTGCCGGTCACCGTGCGCGACGGCACCGCCACTCTCGACGGCGCCGGCACGCTGGCGGGGTCGACGCTGACCCAGGACGCGGCGCTCCGCCGGGCGGTGCTCGAGCTCGGCATCGACCCCGCCGACGCGGTGGCGGCCGTCACGTCGACGCCAGCGCGGGCACTGGGACTCGACGACCGCTTCGGCCTGCTGGCCGAGGGCTACGCCGCCGACGCGGTGCTGCTCGACGCCGACTGGCGGGTGCAGCGGGTCTGGGCGGACGGCCGGGAGCTCCCGACGGTCTGACGCACGACGATCGTCCCTTCGACGGGCTCAGCACCCGGTCACTCACCCGAGATCGGGGCGGTTCTCCCACGCGAAGCGGTAGTACTCGGCGTTCGCGAGCCGGGACGCCGCCCCCTCATCGACGATCACCGTCACCTCGGGATGCAGCTGGATCACCGATCCGGGCAGGCTCGCGGTGACCGGACCCTCCACGGCACCCGCGACCGCGTCCGCCTTCGCCTCCCCGAACGCGAGCAGGATCAGCCGACGAGAGCGCAGGATCGTGCCGAGCCCCTGGGTGAGGCAGTGCTTCGGCACCTCTGCGGGCGAGTCGAAGAACCGGGCGTTGTCGCGGCGGGTCTGTTCCGTCAGGGTCTTGATCCGCGTCGATGAGGCGAGCGAGGAGCCGGGCTCGTTGAACCCGATGTGTCCGGTGCGGCCGATGCCCAGCAGCTGCACGTCGATCCCGCCGGCCTCCGCGATCGCGCGCTCGTACCGATCACCGGCGCCGGCCAGCGGTCCGCCGTCGTCGCCGGGAACCCGCACCTTCGCCGGATCGAGACCCAGCGGTGCCACCGCCTCCCGGGCGATCACGGCGCGATAGCTCTGCGGATGACCCTCCGGCAGCCCCACGTACTCGTCCAGCGCGAATGCGCGCACGGCGGCGAGGTCGGGGCGTCGGGCGGCGAGGGCCGCGTAGGTGGTGAGCGGCGTCGACCCGGTCGCGAGCCCCAGCACCGCGTCGGGCTTGTCGCGCAGGACCTGCTCGATCACCGATGCGGCCAGCTCTCCCGCCGCCTCCGCATCGCGGACGATCACGACCTCAGCCATCGCGTCAGCCGATCAGCGCCGCGCCGATGGCCGCCGCCGGGGCACCCGCCGGGACGAGCTGAACGCGGTCGCCCAGCCCGAGGGAGGCGAGGAACGGCGAGCGCGCGCCCCACCCGCCGAGCACCGCGCGCGCCTCTGAGATGAGCCGCGGTCCGAGGGCGCTGAGACCGCCCCCGATGACGACGGTCTCGACGTCCACGGTCAGCACAAGGAGCCGCACCGCGGCGGCGACGTTCTCCACCAGGTTCCGCGCCACCACGATCGCCGCGGGGTCCCCTGCCTCTGCCGCGGAGAACAGCGCGGTGACGGGGCTCGAGTCGGCCGTCGGCCACATCCGCGCCACCGCCGATCCGGACGCCACCGTCTCCAGGCACCCCCGCTGGCCGCACGGGCACTCCGCGCCGGCCGGATCGATCGGGATGTGCCCAATCTCCCCCGCGGCGCCGCGCGCTCCGCGCCAGAGCGATCCCCGCAGCACGAGTCCGGCGGCGAGTCCGGTGCCGAGGTTCAGGTACGCCATCGAGCTCGATCCCGGCAGCCCGAGCAGGTGGAAGGCGCCGAGCGCCGCGGCGTTCACGTCGTTCTCGATCCGCACGTCCCGGCCGAGCCGGGTGGCCAGCCGCTCGCCGAGGTCGAGGTCGTCGAAGCCCAGGTTGACGGCGTGCGAGACGCGACCGGAGGAGCTGTCCACCGTGCCGGGGATGCCGACCCCGATGGTGGCGAACCCGCTTGGGTCGACGCTCGCCAGGTCCGCGAGCCCGAGCACCGCGGAGTGCGCGGTGTCGAGCACGACTTCCGATCCGAAGCCGGTCGGCAGCCGAAGCCGGTGCGCGAGCGTGCCGTCGTCCGCCAGCACGACGGCGTCCGTCTTGGTGCCGCCGATGTCGATGCCCGCCCTCATGAGGACCGCTCCTCGAGCCACCGCAGCAGGGCATCGCCGGCATGCCGGGAGGCGCCGAACGTTGCGACGTCGGCGAACGCGCGATCCTCGGATGGCCACCCCATGTCGACCGCGACACTACCGGGGCGCGCTTCGCGGGCCGTGGAAATTACGCCGCGCGCCCATTCGTGCCGGTGATTGTCCCTGCCCACCAGGATGAGCGGACCGGCTGACGGCAGCCGGTCCCCAGCTCGGAGCGCGATGACGTCGGCGCCCGCAGCGGCGGGTCCCCACGGCGCCGCTCCGACGGCGATGTTCGCCTCCGTCTCCAGCACCACGATGCGGGCGCCGCCGGGAACCACCGTGCCGGCGCGCACGTCGAACGCCGCGATCGTGGGCTCGAGCGGGAAGGCGGCCTCCGATGCCGCACCGGAGGCGGACGGGGCGGCGGCGACCGCGAGCTCCGTGCCCAGCGCCTGGACCCGCGCCGCCGCCTCCGCCAGGCGCCGGTCCCGCGTGGCGGCGAGCGCCGACTCCACCTCGCCGAGCAGCGCCTCCGGCGTCTCGCTGCCCAGGCAGAGCAGGTCCGCTCCGCCGGAGATCGCACGAGCGGCGGCGGCGGCGAGCCCCGATGTCCCGCTGGCGCCGGCCATGTCGAGCGCGTCGGTCACGATCACCCCGTCGAACGCCAGCTCCTCGCGCAGCAGCGAGGTGAGGATGCGCTCCGAGAAGGTGGCCGGGCCCGACCCGTCCACCTGCGGAAGCAGGATGTGGGAGGTCATGACGGTGCGCACACCGGTGTCGATCGCAGCCCGGAACGGCAGCAGTTCGCGCCGGCGCAGCGCCTCCAGGGGCAGATCGACGACCGGCAGCGCGAGGTGCGAGTCCTGTGCGGTGTCGCCGTGGCCGGGGAAGTGCTTGACGCTCCCCGCGACTCCGGTGGACTGCAGTCCCCGCACCCAGGCGGCCGTATGGCGCGCCGTCGCGGCGGCGTCGGCGCCGAAGCTTCGGACCCCGATGACCGGGTTCATCGGGTTGGAGTTGACGTCGGCGACGGGTGCGAAGTCGAGGTTCACGCCGACGCCGCGAAGCTCCTCGCCGACCGTGCGGGCGACCCGCTCGGTCAGCCGTTCGTCGTCGATCCGCCCGAGCACGGCGTTTCCGGGGAACGGCGATCCGGTGTCGTGGAACAGTCGCGTGACGTCGCCGCCTTCTTCGTCGATCGCGATGATCGCCGCCGGATTCGCCGCCCGGATGCGGTCGGTGAGCTCGCGCAGCTGACCGCGCGAGGTGATGTTGGACCCGAAGATGCACACACCGGCGAGTCCGTCGGCGAGCCGCTGCTCCAGCCAGCCGGGAAGCTCTGCGCCGGCGAAGCCCGGGAGGAGCACCGCGGGGCCATCGGCTTCATTCACCCCTTCACCGCCCCGCTGACGAGGCCCTTGGTCATGCGGCCCTGCACGACGAGGAAGAACACGATGACCGGGATCGCCATCAGGGTCGAGCCGGCCATGATGGCTGCCCAGTTCGTGGTTCCCGTCGCCACTTGGAAGGTGCGCAGCCACACCGGCAGGGTCATCATCTCGGGGCGGGAGTTCACCACGAGAGCGAGCAGGAACTCGTTCCAGGCCTGAATGAACCCGAACACCCCGGTCGCGACGAGACCCGGCGCCAGCAGCGGGAAGGTGATCCGCCAGAACGCGCCCATGCGCGACAGCCCGTCGATCATCCCGGCCTCCTCCAGATCGATCGGCACGCCGTTCACGAATCCGCGGAGCGTCCAGATGGTGAATGGCAGCACCGTCGCGATGTAGACGAAGGTGAGCCCCGCGATCGTGTTGAGCAGGTTCCAGCCGTCGAGCACCCGGAAGGTCGAGACGATCATCGCCTCGGCCGGGATCATCTGAACGATCAGGATGGCGAGGATGAACGCCTTCCGGGTGCGGAACCGGAAGCGGGTGACGGCGAGCGCCGCCAGGAAGGCGAAGACGAGCGCGACGGCCACGGTGAGCAGCGTCACCGTGAGCGAGTTGCCGAGCGCGGGAAGGAACTGCGCACGTCCGTCGGGGGAGAACACCGTCTCGTAGTTGCGCAGCGTGAAGGTCTCCGGCCAGAAGTTGACGTCGGAGCCGATGATCTCGTTGTTCGGCTGGAACGAGGTCTGCACCATCCAGTACACCGGGAACACCGAGCAGGCGAAGATTCCGACGGAGAGCGCGCTGAACAGCACCGTGGCGACGCGGCGGCGTGGGGATGTCGCGGCGCCCATCAGAGCTCCTCCTCGCGGACGATGTGCCGGACGTAGTACGCGGAGATCGCCATCATGAGCAGCACCGTGATCACCGCGATGGCCCCGCCCATGCCGTACTCGCCGGTGCCGAGCGACACCTGGTAGATGTAGACGCCCAGCGTCGATGTCTGCTCGCGCACGCCGCCGATGCCCTGAAGCGCGAAGATCTGCGTGAACACCCGCAGATCCCAGATGATCTGCAGGATCGTCACCACGAGGAAGATCGAGCGGAGGTACGGCACGATGATGAGCCGGAAGCGCTGCGTCGCGGACGCGCCGTCGAGCGAACTCGCCTCGAGCACGTCATCCGGCACCTGCGTGAGGCCCGCGTAGACCGTGAAGGCCACGAACGGGATGGCGCCCCACACCACGATGAGCGTGGCGACGAAGAAGAAGCTGATCGGCTCGATGAGCCAGGAGTGGTCGTCGTAGTCGAGGCCGAACCCACTGGTGAGGACGTAGTTGACCACGCCGTAGGACGTGTCGAACATCCAGCCCCACACAATCGTCGCCGTCAGCGCGGGCATCGCCCAGGCAAGCAGCAGGCCGACCGACATGAGCACGCGGAAGAAGGCGGGCAGCCGCGTCATCAGCAGCGCGATGAGGGTGCCGCCGACCATGGTGAGCACCACGTTGACGAGGCAGAACAGGACGCTGCGGGCCAGCACATTCCAGAACTGGGCGTCACCGAGCACGGCCGTGTAGTTGTCGAAGCCGACGAACGGCGCCGGAGCCCCGAACACCTGCGCGCGGCCGAACTCCTGGAACGACATGATGAACAGCTGGATGAGCGGCCAGCCGATGATGGCGGCGAGGGCGACGGTCGCGGGCACGAGCAGCGCGTACGGCGCGATCCCGCCCCGGCGCCTGCGGGGGCGACCTGCTGGCGGCAGTGGTGTCGCGAGCCGATCGCCGGTGCCGCGGCTCGGCACCGTCTCGACCGGGGTGGTCACGGAAGACAACGACGCCTCCTCGGGGCTTCGGTGCGGGGAAGTTACGATGAGGGAGCCTCAGCCACTTCCTAGGGCGATGGCGGATCAGGGTGCTCGGCGCGACGTGCCGGTCGCGCCGAGCACCCCCGTTCCAGGGATCAGCCGTTCAGGATCCCATTGATCTGCTCGTCGAGCTCCGCGGCGAGCGACTCCACGTCGCCCCCCTCGGCGATCTGCACGAAGAAGTCGGTGAGGACTCCCGCGGCCTCGACGTCGGCCCACTTCGGTGACGCCGGGGTGAGCCTCGCGTTGGCCGCGGCCTCCGTCTGCGCCTGCGCCACCTCATCGGTGCCGAGGGTACCGGCGAGTGACTGCTTGGCCGGAACCAGGCCGTTCTCCCCGTAGATCGTCTGGTACTCGTCGCTGAGGATGATCTTCATCGCCTCGAGCGCGAGCTCCTGGTTCTGCGAGTTCGCGGAGATGGCGATGTTGGAGCCCCCGGCGAACACCTGCGCGGCGCCGCCGTCCTTGCCGGGCAGGGCGTACACGCCCAGATTCTCCTCCTCGTCCGGGCATCCGGGCGTCTCGGCATCCTCGGGCGCGAGGATCGACCACTTCACCCAGCTCGGCGCGGAGATCTGCAGGGCCGTGCCCTCGCAGTAGCCCACCTGCGGGTTCGTCTCGTTCGCGTCCGTCGGAGCCTTCGACGCGTTCTGCATCACCCGCTGCACCTGCTCGAGCCCCTCGATCGACTCGGGGCTGGAGAACTGCGCCTGCCACTCGCCGTCCTCGAACGTCGCGATCTCGCCGCCGTTCTCCCAGATGAAGGGAAGGGCGTTGTACCAGTCCTGGCCGGGCCACCAGATGCCCGACTTGCCGGGGTTGGCCTCCGCGAGCGCCTCTCCGTTCTCGATGTACTCGTCGAGCGTCGTGGGAACCGCGAGGCCGGCATCCTCCATCGCCGCCTTGTTGTAAAAGACGAGCCGGGACCCGGAGTACAGCGGAGGTGCGTAGAACTTGCCGTCGTAGGAACCGGCCTCGACAAATCCGGGCAGCAGGTCGTCGCCGCCGAGCTCCTCGTAGTGCTCGGTGAGGTCCATGAACGCACCCGAGGACGTGAACGCCGCCGCCTGCGTGTTGCCGATCTCCACGATGTCCGGGCTGTCGCTGCCGGAGAGGTTGGTGGTGAGCAGGTCGACGAGACCGGTCCACGACTGCTCCTCGATGGTCAGCGTCGACCCCTCGTTCTGCTCCTCGAACGTCTCCTTCAGGTAGTCCCGGGCCTCTTGCGGCGTGTCGGTGCCGACCAGCCAGACCCGGATCTCGGCTTCCTCGGAACCTCCGCCGCCGCCTCCGCCGGTGCTGCCACCGGACGCACACGCCGAGAGGGCCAGGGAGCCCGCCACCCCCAGCGCCGCGATGACGCCGAGGGGCCGATTGCGCTTCCTCATCTCTTTCGTTCCTTTCCTAGGGCGATGGTGTCAGCGAGCGCCGGCACCCTTGGTAGCGCAGGGTCACGAGACCCCGAGTTGCCCCGAGAGGACCATGACGGCTGCGCCGCGCATGACGATGTCCTCGCCGAGCGTTGTCATCCGCAGATCCAGATGGCCGTGGAACTCTGCCATCGTGCGGCTGCGGAGCGTGGTGACGGCCGACTCGAGGAGCTCGCCGTCGATCAGGTGCTCGGGGCCGCTCAGCACGACCTCCGAGAGGTTCAGGGCACCGACGATGGGTGCAAGGGCGATGCCGAGCCGCTGCCCAGCCTCGCGGCGGACGGCCGATCGCTCCGCATCCGAGGCTGCGGCAGCGAGCGCGCGGTCCAGTCGCGGCGTCGCAAGCCACGTCTCAAGGCAACCGCGTTTGCCGCAGACGCATTCGGCGCCGCCGTCCGTCCCGACGACCACGTGACCGATCTCGCCGGCCGCGAACCGGCCGCCGAAGAGGGGGCTGCCGTTCAGGAGCAGGCCGGCGCCGACGCCGTGCCCCACCTTCACCAGCATCATGTCGCTTCCCGCTCCGCCGAATCCGTGCTCGGCGAGCGCGGCCGCATTGGCGTCGTTGGCGACGACGACCGGCAGACCGAACCGCTTCGCGAGCCCGGACTGCAGCTCCTCCCCCGCCCAGCCGAGGTTGGGCGCGCTGAGCACTCGGCCCGTGAGGTCGACGATGCCGGGGGAGCCGACGCCGATGCCGAGCACCGGAAGCGTCGCCAGCCCGACCAGCCGCTCGATGAGGGCGACCACCTTGGCGGCCGCGGCGTCGCCGGTCGCCTGCTCCAGCGGCTCTTCCGCGCGGGAGAGGATGCGGCCATCGAGGTCGAGCACCGCGCCGTGGAAGGTGGCGTAGGCGCTGAGGTCGACGCCCAGGATCTGGAACGCCTCGCGGTGGATGTCGATGAGGGTCGCCGGCTTGCCCGGACGCGCGTCCTCGCGCTGCCCGAGCTCCACGACCAGCCCGTCGGCGAGCAGCTCCGCGACGAGGTCGGACACCGTCACCCTGGTGAGGCCGGTGCTGCGGGCGACATCGGCGCGGCTCTGGCTGCCGGTGCGGTAGAGGGTCTGCAGCACCAGCGAGCGGTTATGCCGACGGGCGTGTTCTGGCAGAACCTTGCGGGTCGGCCGCAGTGCCCGGTCTGGCAGAAACCCCGTCGTCACGTTTGTTAGTAAACCTTACGAACAAACAATCGGCAAGGGGGAAATGTAACGAATCGGACGTCGAATTCCATTAGCACTCTCCATGCCCGAGTGCTAAAATCGGTGTCAGATCGAAGTCCGGTTGGACATCCCAACGATGCGAAATGGAGGAGAAAATGGCTGGAATGCTGTTCGACCCGTTCCGTGAGATGGACCGCCTCGCCGCGAGCATGCTGGACACCCGCCAGGGGCCGCGGCTGATGCCGATGGACATCTACCGCGAAGGCGATCACTACGTCCTGAACGCCGATCTGCCGGGCGTGGACCCGGGCTCCATCGACCTCGATGTCGATGGCCAGGTGCTCACCATCCGCGCCGAGCGCACCGCGCGCAGCCAGGAGGGCGTGAAGTGGCTCGCACACGAGCGTCCGTACGGCTCGTTCCTGCGGCAGTTCAACCTCGGCGACGGCATCGCGACGGAGAACATCAGCGCCACCTACGACAACGGTGTGCTGAGCGTCACGGTCCCGGTCAGCGAGCGGGCCAAGCCGCGCAAGATCGAGGTCTCGGCGAGCACGACGACCGGTTCGCAACACCAGGTCACCGCGTCCTGACCCCTTCACGCGGAAGGGCCGGTACCCACCGGGTTCCGGCCCTTCCGCCGTCAGGCGGGCGATTGGCGAGCACCCGCGGACGGTGCAGACTCGAGTGATGACGCTCCTCGACGCCGCCCGCCAGGGCGACGAGCGGGCCTTCGGCGAGCTGGTTGCCCCTCATCGACGCGAGCTGGAGGCGTACTGCTACCGGATGCTCGGCTCCGCCCCCGACGCTGAGGACGTCGTGCAGGAGACGCTGCTGGCCGCGTGGCGGGGGCTCGCCGGCTTCGAGGGCCGCAGCAGCATCCGGACCTGGCTCTACCGGATCGCGTCCCGTGCCGTCCTGCGAAGGTCGGAGCAGCGCGCCCGTCTGCTCTCGCAGGAGCGTCACCCGCCTCTCGACCAGTGGGAGGACTTGGGCGCCGCGGTCGAGGATGCCGGCTGGGTCGGTCCGTGGATCGGCGGCGATCCCGAGGACATCGCCTCGCGGCGCGAAACGCTGGGGCTGGCGTACGTCGCCGCCCTGCAGCACCTGCCGCCGAACCAGCGCGCGGTGCTGATCCTGCGCGACGTGCTGGCGTTCTCCGCGGTCGAGACTGCACGGCTGCTCGACACCTCCGTCGCGTCGGTGACCAGCGCCCTGCAGCGGGCGCGCGACACCCTCGACCGCCGTCGGCCGATCGCGACGGCCGGAGTGCCGGGAGAGCACCGGGCGGTTGTCGATCGCTTCGTGACGGCGATGGAGGCGCGCGACCTCGATGCGCTGGTCTCCGTGCTCGCGGAGGACGTGCAGTTCACGATGCCGCCGCTTCCGGCCTGGTTCGACGGCAGGGAAGCGGTGGCAGGCTTCTTCGAGCACCGCGTATTCGAGACGCCCTGGCGACAGGTGCGCATGGCCGACGTCTCCGGCTGCCCGGCACTGCTCGGCTACCAGGAGCAGCATGGGGTGCTTCGCGCCAGCGCACTGCAGGTGCTGCACGTGGACGCCGAGCAGAAGATCTCCTGGATCGCCTCGTTCCTGGACCCGGCGCTCCTGGCCCGGTTGCCGCATCCGGAGATTCTTCCGCGCGACCGATGAGTTCCGCCCTCGCCGTGTCTCAGTACCGATGACAGCATCCCCCGACGGAAGGAGCGCACCGTGCGCACTGTCATCGTTTCCAACATCGTCTCGCTCGACGGCTTTTACGAGGGCGAAGGAGGCGATTTCACCGTCCTCGAGATGGACGAGGCGTTCGACGCCTACAACCTGGAGCGCATCGAGGCGGCCGACGCCGTGCTGCTCGGACGACGGTCATTCGAGATGTTCAGCTCCCACTGGCCGTTCATCGCGGACGCCCCCGACGATCCGGGCAACCGCATGGTCGACGAGGTGAACCGTGCCATCGGCCGCGCCTGGAACCGCACCCCCATCATCGTCGTGAGCGAGTCCTATGTGGTCCCCTCGGACAACCCGTGGGCGTCGCAGACCACCGTGGTGCCACGCGACTCGGTCGGCGAGGCGCTGCACGGCGACGTCGTCGTGTTCGGCAGTCGCACCATGTGGAACGGGTTGCTGACCGCCGGCCTCGTCGACGAGGTGCACCTGATGCTCAGCCCCCGTGCAGTCGGGCGCGGCGTGACCACATTCGCCGACAGGGTCGAGCTGGAGCCGATCGGTGTGCGGAGGTTCGACGGGTCGAGGAACATCCTGACGCAGTACCGGGTGCTGCGCTGAGGACGACGCCCGGATCGCCGACCGGCGTCAGCCGAGCAGACCCAGCTCGCGCACCGCGTTCCGCTCCTCGACGAGCTCGGCCACGGAGGCGTCGATGCGCTCCCGCGAGAATGCGTCGATCTCGAGCCCCGGGACGATGCGCCACTCCCCCGCGACGCTGCGAACCGGAAAGGAGCTGACCACACCCTCCGGCACACCGTACGAGCCGTCGCTCGGCAGCGCCGCGGACGTCCACTCGCCGCCGGGAGTGCCCGCCACCCAGTCCCGCACGTGATCGATCGCCGCGCTGGCCGCACTCGCCGCGGACGACGAGCCCCGCGCCTCGATGATCGCGGCTCCCCGCTTCGCCACCGTCGGAATGAACTCGTCCGCATACCAGCCGCGGTCGAGCCCGAGCGGCCGGCCGTCGACGCGCGTGTGGGTGAGATCCGGGTACTGCGTCGCGGAGTGGTTGCCCCAGATCGCGACACCCGACACTTGGTGAACCGGCACGGACTCGTGCGCCGCCAGCTGCGCCACGGCACGGTTGTGGTCGAGCCGAGTCATCGCCGTGAAGCGCTCGGCCGGTATGTCCGGGGCGTGAGCGGCGGCGATCAGCGCGTTCGTGTTCGCCGGGTTGCCGACGACGAGCACGCGCACATCGGCAGCGGCCCCCGCGTTCAGCGCGCGCCCCTGCGGGGCGAAGATGCCGCCGTTCGCCTCGAGCAGGTCGCGGCGCTCCATCCCAGGGCCGCGCGGACGTGACCCGACGAGCAGCGCGATCTCGGCGCCGTCGAAGGCGGGCACGGCGTCATCGAAGACGTCCACCGTGCCGAGCGTGGGAAAAGCGCAGTCCTGCAGCTCCATCGCGATCCCCTCGGCCGCCCGGGCCGCCGCGGGCAGCTCGAGCAGCCGCAGATCGACGCGGGTGTCTGCCCCGAGCATCGCTCCGGAGGCGATCCGGAACAGCAGCGCGTAGCCGATCTGCCCGGCGGCCCCGGTGACCGTGACCCGCATGGCCGGATGGCCCGGCCTCAGCCGAGCCGCGCCTTGAGGTTGTCGTCGAGAGTCGCGAGGAACTCCTCCGTGGTCTGCCACGACTGGTCCGGGCCGACAAGCATCGCCAGGTCCTTCGTCATCGCACCGGACTCGACCGTCTTGATGACGACATCCTCGAGCGTGTCTGCGAAGCCGATCAGCTCCTGGTTGCCGTCGAGCTTGCCGCGGTGCGCAAGGCCGCGCGTCCAGGCGTAGATCGACGCGATGGGGTTCGTCGAGGTGGGCTTGCCCTGCTGATGCTGCCGGTAGTGGCGCGTCACCGTGCCGTGGGCAGCCTCAGCCTCGACGGTCTTGCCGTCTGCGGAGGTGAGCACGCTGGTCATCAGGCCCAGCGACCCGAAACCCTGTGCCACGGTGTCGCTCTGCACGTCGCCGTCATAGTTCTTGCAGGCCCAGACGTAGCCGCCCTCCCACTTGAGGCTCGCGGCCACCATGTCGTCGATGAGCCGGTGCTCGTAGGTGAGGCCGGCGGCCTCGAAGTCCGCCTTGAACTCGGCGTCGAACACCTCCTGGAAGATGTCCTTGAAGCGGCCGTCGTACGCCTTGAGGATCGTGTTCTTGGTCGACAGGTAGACCGGGTAGTTGCGGGCGAGACCGTAGTTGAGGGAGGCGCGGGCGAAGTCGCGGATGCTGTCGTCGAGGTTGTACATCGACAGCGACACGCCGCCGCCGGGCGCCTTGAACACCTCGTGCTCGATCGGCTCGGAGCCGTCATCCGGCACGAAGCTCACGGTGAGCGTGCCGGGACGGTCGAACGTGAAGTCTGTGGCGCGGTACTGGTCGCCGAACGCGTGGCGGCCGACGATGATGGGCTTGGTCCAGCCGGGCACCAGACGGGGCACGTTGGAGATGACGATCGGCTCGCGGAAGATGACGCCGCCGATGATGTTGCGGATGGTCCCGTTCGGGCTCCGCCACATCTTCTTCAGGCCGAACTCCTCGACGCGGGCCTCGTCCGGGGTGATCGTGGCGCACTTGACGCCGACGCCATGCTTGAGGATCGCGTGGGCGGAGTCGATCGTCACCTGGTCGTCGGTGGCGTCACGGTGCTCCATGCCCAGGTCGTAGTACTCGAGGTTCACATCGAGATACGGGTGGATCAGGCTGTCCTTGATCTTCTGCCAGATGATGCGAGTCATCTCGTCGCCGTCGAGCTCGACGACCGTTCCCTCGACCTTGATCTTCGACACTTCGTTCCTTCCGCCGGTGGCCGTCGTTCAGCTTACCCGCCCGCCGCAGGTATCTCGACATCAAGATATCTGTGGCCGATTCTGCGCTGTGCAGTCCTCGGCCGAGCCGTTAGTCTCTGGTCATGGGCGACCTGCGACTGGAAGAACTGTCAGCGAAGACGATCGTGGCGGCGAACAGCCTCACACTCCGACCTGGGCAAGAGCAGTTTGTGACGCCGGTCTCATACGCGATCGCTGATGCGTACATCAACCCGTCGACCACGTGGCCGCGGGTGGTGCTCGACGGGGAGAACGTGGTCGGCTTCATCCGCGGCAACTTCGACCCGGACGCCGAACAGCCCGAGTTCCGCAGCTGCGTCTGGCGCGTCAACGTCGCGGCGGAGGCCCAGGGCCAGGGCATCGGACGATTCGCCGTGCACGCGCTGGCCGAGGAGGCCCGCTCCCGTGGGTTCGAGACCCTGAACGCGATCTGGGATCCCGGCGAGGACGGCCCCGAGGGCTTCTTCACCAGCATCGGCTTCGAGATCACCGGCGAAACGCAGTACGGCGAGCGCATCGGCACGCTGAAGCTCTGAACGGGCGGCAGTGACCACTGGGTTGAAGCTCGCGGAGCTGAGCGTCGACAACCTGCCGGCCGCGGTGAAACTGCGCGTCGCCGAGGGACAGGAGCGGTTCGTCGCGCCCGTCGTCGAGTCGATCGCCGAGGCGTATGTGAACCCGACCGCGTGGCCGCGGGTGATCCTCGACGGCGACACGGTCGTCGGCTTCGTGATGGCGAACTTCGACCCTGACCATGAGATCGAGGCGTTCCGGGCAGGGATCTGGCGCCTCAATGTGGCCGCCGATGCGCAGGGACGCGGAGTAGGACGGTTCGCCGTGGAGCAGGTCGAGCGGGAGGCCCGGGCCCGCGGTGTCCGCCGCATCACCGTGCTGTGGGAGCGTGGCGAGGGCGGACCGGAGCCGTTCTACCTGAAGTGCGGCTTCGTCCCGACGGGCGAGGAGCTCTTCGGCGAGGTCGTGGGCGCCAAGGAGCTGGCGCCCTGAGCACGGAGACCCACGGCGGCACGGACTTCGTCTCCCGCGTGCTGGAGGCGGTCGACGCCATCCCTCCGGGGAGGGTGATGACGTACGGCGACGTCGCGGCCGCGATCGGCTCGCGATCGGCGCGCGGTGTCGGCCAGGTGATGGCGTACTACGGCTCCGACGTGCCATGGTGGCGGGTGGTGCGCGCCAGCGGGCACGCGGCCGCGGGGCATGAGGCGCGGGCGCTCGAGCACTACCGCGCGGAGGGCACCCCGATCGTCCGCACCGCCGCGGGCACCTGGCGCGTAGACCTCGCGCGAGCGCGCCACACTCCCCGCTGAGCTTCTGCCACCGCCGCGGCTACACCAGCGAGTCGCGCCAGGCTGCGTGCAGCTGCGCGAACTTGCCGTCACCGCCGATGAGCTCGTCGGGTGACCCGTCCTCGATGACCTCCCCGTGCTCCATGACGAGCACCCGATCCGCGATGGACACCGTCGACAGCCGGTGCGCGATGATGATCGCGGTCCGGTCCGCGAGCAGGGTCTGCAGCCCCTGCTGCACGAGCCGCTCGCTCGGGATGTCGAGCGATGCGGTCGCCTCGTCGAGGATGAGCACCGCGGGATCGGCGAGGAATGCGCGCGCGAACGAGATCAGCTGCCGCTGGCCCGCCGACACGCGCCCGCCGCGCTTGTTCACGTCGGTGTCGTAGCCGTCGGGCAGTGCCCGGATGAAGGTGTCGGCGCCGACCGCCCTCGCGGCCGCAACGATCTCCTCGGCGGTGGCGTCCGGCTTCCCGAGCGCGATGTTGTCCGCAACCGTGCCGGAGAAGAGGTACGCCTCCTGCGTCACCATCACGATGGCGCGACGGAGATCCTTCGGGTGCAGCCGGCGCAGGTCGACCCCGTCGAGCGACACGGAGCCTTCGGTCGGGTCGTAGAACCGCGACACCAGTTTCGCGAGCGTCGACTTGCCGGCGCCGGTGGTGCCGACGAGCGCGATCGTCTGCCCGGCCGGGATGTCGAGGTCGATCCGCGGCAGCACGACGCGGTCGCTCTTGTACGCGAATCGAACGTTGTCGAACTGGACGTGCCCCTTCGACGTCCACAGGTCGACCGGATCCTTCGGGTCCGGAACGCTCGGCTGCTCCTCGAGCACGCCGGAGATCTTCTCGAGCGCCGCGGCCGCCGACTGGTAGCCGTTGTAGAACATCGCCATCTCCTGCGCGGGCGCGAAGAACGACCGCGTGTAGAGCAGCGCCGCGAGCAGCAGGCCGATCTCCAGTGCGCCATCCGCGACCCGCAGTCCGCCGACGACCAGCACGGCGGCGAGTGTCACATTGCCGATGAGCACCAGCCCAGGATCGAACGTGCCGAACACCTGGATCACCTTGGCGTTCGCGTCGCGGTAGTCCTCCGCGAGCCGTCCGAACTCGTCTTCGTTGCGTCGTTCCTTGCGGAACGCCTTCACCGCACGGATTCCGGTCATGGTCTCGACGAAATGCACGATCAGCCGCGCCGAGGTGACGCGGGTGCGGCGGAACAGCTTCTGCGACATCACCTGGAACCAGCGCGACAGCCCGGCGAGCGGGATGAGCGCGAGCAGCAGGATCACACCGCTCACCCAGTCGCGACTGAACAGCGCGAGAACGATGAAGGTCATGTAGAGCAGGCCCTGGATGAGCTGGTTGATGCCCTCGTTCAGCAGCTCCTTGATCGAGTCGAGATCGCTCGTCTGCCGCGCGATGATGCGCCCAGAGGTGTACTTCTCATGGAACTCCAGGCTGAGTCGCTGGGTGTGGAGGAAGACCCGCTTGCGGAGGTCGAGCAGGATCGACTGGCTGATCCGCGCGGTGAGCACGGTGTACCAGGCGGCGAACGCGGCACCGACGATCGCGGCGACGAGGAATACGCCGACCGTCAGGCTGATCGGCAGCCAGTTCTCATCGTCTCTCAGCGCGGGGAGTCCGTCGTCGATGCCGAATGCGATCAGCGCCGGCCCCGCGACCTGCAGCGCGGTGCCCACCACCACCACGACGACAGCGAGGGCCACCTTCCACCGGAGCGGATGCAGCAGCGAGCCGAGGAGCCGCAGCGACCGCTTCCGCACGGAGCGGCTCTCCGCGCGGCTGAGGTCCTCGCGCTCTTCACCTTCGACGCCGACGACGCTCATGCGCGCACCCCTTCCCGCTCGTTCTCAGGTTTCTGATCGGCGCTGTCGTCCTCGAAGCTGGAGATGACGAACCGGTAGTGCTCACTGGTGGCGAGCAGCTCGGAGTGCTTGCCGACCGCGGAGATCCGGCCGTCCTCCATCACCGCGACCCGGTCCGCGAGCTGCACGGTCGATGGGCGGTGCGCCACGATGAGGGCGGTCGTCGACGCCAGAATCCGGCGCAGGGCGGCCTCCACGAGCGCCTCGGTGTCGACGTCGAGCGCCGAGAGCGGGTCATCGAGCACGAGCACGGCCGGCTTCGCCGCGACGGCGCGGGCCAGTGCGAGCCGCTGCCGCTGCCCACCGGAGAGGCTGAGCCCCTCCTCCCCGACGACGGTGTCGAGCCCGTCCGGGAGCTCGTAGACGAACCCGGCCTGCGCGATCTCCAGCGCCTCCTTCAGCTCGTCGTCGGTCGCGTCCGGGCGGCCGAGCAGCACGTTGTCGCGCACCGACGCCGAGAACAGTGTCGCGTCCTCGAATGCCATCGCGATGTGCCGGCGCAACTCCGCCCGGGAGAGGTCCCTGATGTCGACGCCGTCGAGCAGGATCCGCCCGCCGGTGACGTCGTAGAGCCGCGAGGTGAGCGCGGTGAGCGTCGTCTTGCCCGATCCGGTCACGCCGACGAGCGCCATCGTCTCGCCGGGGATCAGCTCCAGGTCGACCCCGTCGATGAGATCGGGGTACGAGTCGGCTGAGTCCTGGTAGCGGAAGTGCACGTCCTCGAACACCAGGTGGCCGTGCGGCCGTGGGATGGTGCGGGGGTGCTCCGGGTCGGTGATGGTCACCGGCTCATCCATGACCTCGAAGAAGCGGTCGATCGCGGTGCGCGTGTCGAACGTCATCGCCAGCAGGAACCCGATCGACTCGACGGGGAAGCGGAGCACGGTGGCGGTTGCGAAGAACGCGACGAGCTCGCCGACGCTCACCTGGCCGTCCGCGGCGAGCACCACGCCACCGAAGAGCGCCAGCGCGAAGGTCACGTCGGGCACGAGCAGCAGCCACAGCCAGATCCCGGCGATCGCTCGCGCCTTCTCCAGCTCGGTCTTCCGCAAGTCGTCCGCCTGCGTCGCGAAGTTCAGGAGGGCGTGCTTGCCGCGGCCGAAGGCCTTGAGCACCCGGATGCCGTGCACCGACTGCTCGACGGTCGTGGCCAGGTCGCCCGCCTGATCCTGGCTGCGCCGTGCCACCACCGAGTACTTGCGCTCGAAGAAGTAGCCGAAGATCCACAGCGGGATGGAGCACACCGCGAACAGCACGCCGAGCATCCAGTTGATGCTGATCAGCACTGTGAAGCCGATGACGATCGTGACGATGTTCACGACGAACAGCACCAGGCCGAAGCTCAGCCAGCGCCGCACCAGGTTGAGATCGCTGACGATCCGGGAGAGCAGCTGCCCGCTCGGCCACCGGTCGTGGAAGGAGACCGACAGGTCCTGCAGCTTCGCGTACAGCTCGGTGCGCATCCGCCGCTCGACGACGGTGTTCGGCACCAGCACGAACCAGCGACGGAGAGCCACCATCGCCGCCTCGAGCACGCCGAGTCCCAGCACCAGGGCACCCGTGGCCCACACGGCGCTGCCGTCACCGTCCTTCAGCGGCCCGTCGACCAGTGAGCGGAGCACCTGCGGGATCGCAAGGGCGACAAGCGCGCCGATGAGGGCCGCGACCATGCCGAGCGCGATGCGCGGGATCGCCGGGCGCGCGTACGGATAGATGCGGGCGATCGACTTGAAGGTGGACAGGGTCGGACCGCCAGAGGGCTCAGAAGGCGCAGGCATATGTGTTTTCCGGGAGTCGGCCCGACGGTCGTCGGCGGGCTCGGATGGTTCGTGACAGGATTCCGCAGCCCAGCGGGGCTTCGGTGGCGTGCTGGCGGGCGGTGCGCCCGGACCGGGCCGCTAGGCGGCGGACGGGGTCCGGAGGCGGAGGGCGGCGTTGACGCCGACGGCCAGGAAGGACGCTTTGCGCTGCATGGTCTCGAATCGCATGGCGGCCTCCCGTGTCTCCCGAAGCTCCGGTCAACCTGTCGCGCGGCCGGAGCCCTCCAGCCTATGCGTGCGATCTGTCGCGGCGCAACTACTCGATCAGAGATCGTGCTTTCTGGATGCTGCCTGGACGCCGGTCGGCAGGTTGCTGGGGATGCTCTCAGGGATGGTGTCGCTTTCAGGCGTGCGACGCATGGTGGAGGAAAGCCGCGCTCCGCGTTTCCCAGCGCGGCACGAAATCGTGTGGAGAACACGTAAGGAAAGGGATGCAATGAGCACGTATTCACAAGATGGGTTCACACCGGATCCCAGCACCCCGGTCTATGAGGACATCTCGCTGGACGCCACGAACACGCAGACCGGTGGCACAGGCAAGAAGGACACCGCCAAGCAGGAGGCTGCAGGCGTCGCCCAGGATGCCGCACAGGCGGGCAAGCAGGTCGCCGGCACCGCGAAGCAGCAGGCCAAGAAGGTCACCTCCGAGGCGGCCACCCAGGTTCGAGGACTCGCCAGCCAGGCCGGCAGTGAGCTGAAGCAGCAGGCCGACACCCAGCAGCAGCGCGTCGCGCAGGGCATCCGCTCTCTCGGCGAGCAGCTGAACTCGATGGCCTCCGGCACCGGCACGCCCACAGAGGGCCCGGCGCTGTCCATCGTCCGCGCGGTCGCCGACCGCGCCGACTCGGCGGCCAGCTGGCTCGAGTCGCGCGACCCGGGCTCCCTGCTCGGCGAGGTGAAGAGCTTCGCCTCGCGTCGTCCGGGCACCTTCATCGCCATCGCCGCACTTGCCGGCATCGTGGCCGGCCGGCTCACCACCTCGCTGGTGACCGAGGCCAAGGAGGCGAAGGAAGCCGAGAAGGCGGAAGCATCGTTCGCCGACTCCTCGACGACCTCCGTGATGCCGACCACCAACGTCGACAGCCCGCTGGCGCCGAGCCCAGAGGTCGCGGGCGAGACGGCGTTCCCGCCGGTGTCAGCACCGGCGACCGGCACCGGCCTCAGCGGCGGCGGCGTGAGCGGCGGGTATGAGCCCGGCGCCGGCTACGAGGGCACGGAAGGCAGCCGACTATGACGAATACCGGTGCCTCGGCCGTGGGCGGCGACAACGGCGCGGAGGACAAGGCGGCACGCACGTCGCTCGGCACCCTGCTCGGCGAGGTGATGAAGGACATCTCCACGCTCTTCCGGCAGGAGGTGGCCCTCGCCAAGGCGGAGGTCACCGACTCGGGAAAGAAGGCCGGGAAGGGCGCGGGTCTCTTCGGAGGCGCCGGCGTCGCCGGGCACTTCGTGCTGCTCTTCCTGTCGATCGCCCTGTGGTGGGGCCTCGGCGACCTGATCGAGAGCCTCGGCTGGTCGGCAGTGATCGTCGCCGTCCTCTGGGCGATCGTCGCGATCATCCTGGCACTGCAGGGCAAGAAGGAGTTCCAGAAGATCAAGGGCGCCCCGCAGACCGCGGAAACCATCAAAGAAATCCCCGAAACCTTCAAGTGAATCGAGACCGAACATGACGAATCTCAATGGACCTGATGCCTACGGCACCAACGACCCGCTGGCGCGCGGCACCACCGACCCGTCGGTGACCCGCGACACCACCGACGTGCCGATGACCCGCTCGGACGATGTGCTCAACTCCGGCGACCCGGACGCGATCCGCGAGGAGATCGAGCGCACCCGGAACGAGCTCAGCTACGACGTGGACGTGCTCGCCGAGAAGGTGAACCCGGCCAAGATCGTGCAGCGGAGGACCGACAAGGTGAAGGACAAGCTCAGCTCGGTGAAGAACCGGGTGATGGGCGTCGCGCACGACGCCAAGAGCAGCACCGGTGACGCCGCATCCGGCGTCGGCGAGTCCGTCGGCGACATGGCGTCCTCCGTCGGAGGCACCGTGTCGTCCGCCGCGAGCTCGGTCGGCACCGCCGTCCGCAACGCCCCCGCCAAGGCGGTCCAGACCGCGCAGGGCAACCCGCTCGCCGTCGGGCTCATCGCCTTCGGCGTCGGCTGGCTCGCCGCGTCGCTCATCCCCGCCAGCAGCAAGGAGCGAGAGCTCGCCTCGCAGGCGAAGGAGGCCGCGCAGCCGCTCGCCCAGGAGGTGACGCAGGTCGCCAAGGAGGCCGCGCAGAACCTCAAGGAGCCGGCGATGGAGGCGGTCGACGCCGTCAAGGGCACCGCTCAGGAGGGCGTCGAGGCGGTCAAGGCCGAGGGCCAGTCCGCCGCCGAAGACGTCAAGGGCCGCACCCAGGAGGCCAAGGACAACGTGCAGAACTCCTGACACCTGGCGACAGAGAACAGGCCGGAGCTCTCGGGCTCCGGCCTTTCCTGTCCCTCCCCCGGGTCCTGAGGAGCCGTCAGTGGAAGAAGTGGCGTTCGCCGGTGAAGTACATGGTGGCGCCGGCGGCCTCCGCTGCGGCGATCACCTCCGCGTCGCGCACCGAGCCGCCCGGCTGCACCACCGCACGGACGCCGGCCTGCAGCAGCACCTGCAGCCCGTCGGCGAAGGGGAAGAACGCGTCTGACGCGGCGACACTGCCCGCAGCGCGGTCCCCCGCGCGGGAGACGGCCAGCTGGCAGGAGTCGACGCGGTTGACCTGCCCCATCCCGACGCCGACGGACGCGCGGCCGGCGGCCAGCAGGATGGCGTTCGACTTCACGGCCCGGCAGGCCCGCCAGGCGAACTCGAGGTCCGCGAGCGTCGCCTCGTCCGCAGCCGAACCGGAGACGAGCTGCCACTCGGTCGCCGGGGCGAAGTGCTGATCGACCGTCTGTGCGAGGGCGCCGCCGGAGATGTGGCGGTATTCGATCGGCGACCGGCGGTACCCGTCCGGGAGCTGCAGCAGGCGGATGTTCTTCTTCGCCCGGAGGATCTCGAGCGCCAGGGGCTCGTAGCCGGGCGCGATGACGACTTCGGTGAATACGTCGGCGATCCGCTCCGCCATCGTGGCGCTGACCGCGCGATTGCTCGCGATGACCCCGCCGAACGCCGAGACGGGGTCGCACTCGTGCGCCAGCCGGTATGCCGCCACGATGCTGTCCGCCGTGGCGATCCCGCACGGGTTGGCGTGCTTGATGATGGCGACCGCCGGAGTCTCGAAGTCGTATGCGGCGCGCACGGCGGCATCAGCATCGACGTAGTTGTTGTACGACATCTCCTTGCCGTGCAGCTGCTCCGCCTGGGCGATGCCACGCCCGTCGCGGTCGCGGTAGAGGGCGGCCGCCTGGTGCGAGTTCTCTCCGTAGCGAAGCGTGCTGGCGAGGCTCAGCGCGATCCGGAACTCCGGCTCGAACCCGGTTGCGGCATCCGCTTCTGCGCCGACCGCGTCGTCCGTGGTCGGCCCCTGGATCGCGAACCACTCGGCCACCGCGGTGTCGTACGCGGCGGTGTGCGCGAAGGCGGCAGCGGCGAGGCGGCGGCGCTGGGCCAGCGTGGTGCCGCCGAGCGTCAGCGACTTGATCACCTGCCCGTAGTCGGCGGGCGACACGACGATCGCCACGTTCGCGTGATTCTTCGCCGCGGCACGCACCATCGCCGGGCCGCCGATGTCGATCTGCTCCACCACCGCGTCCCCCTGCGCTCCGGACGCCACCGTCTCGACGAATGGGTAGAGGTTGACGACCACGAGCTCGAAGGGCCGAACCTGCAGCTCCTCCAGCTGCGCCTCGTGGGAGCGGAGCCGGAGATCGGCGAGGATGCCGGCGTGCACGCTCGGATGGAGGGTCTTCACCCGGCCGTCGAGGGACTCCGGGAAGCCGGTGACCTCGCTCACCTCGGTGACGGCGTGCCCGGCCTCCGCGATCGTCCGCGCAGTGGACCCGGTCGACACGATCTCGACACCTGCCCCGGCGAGCGCCCCGGCGAGCTCCAGCAGCCCGCTCTTGTCACTCACCGAGATCAGCGCCCGGCGGATCGGGATGGCGTTCCGCTCCGTCCGCTCCTCGTTCGTTCCCGCGGCTGCGCTCATGCCCTCACCCATTCCCTCAGATCGATCCGGCCGGTCGCCACGCCCACGACGACGTCGAGCAGCAGCTCACGCTCGACCACCTTGATGCGGTCGTGCAGCGTGGCTTGCGTGTCCGTCGGCAGCACCGGCACCCGGCGCTGGGCGAGCACCGGCCCCGTGTCGACACCGTCGTCGACCACGATGACACTGGCCCCGCTCTCCGGGACGCCCGCCTGGATCGCGTCCCGCACAGCGTGCGCGCCGGGGAACTCGGGCAGGTAGGCCGGGTGGGTGTTGATCAGGTTCGGTGACAGCGCGTCCACCACGCCGGCCGGGAGCAGACGCATGAAGCCGCTGAGGATGACGAGGTCCGGCTGCCAGACGCGGATCTGCCGGAGCAGCTCCTCACCCCACGCGTCGCGGTCTGGGAAGGCGGTGGGGCTGACGTCGAAGGTCGGAATGCCGTAGCGCTCCGCGTGCTCGAATCCGTCGGCCGGGCGGTCGGCGCCGACGGCGACGACGTGCGCGGGGAACTCCGGGTCTTCGGCCGCCTCGAGGAGCGCCCGGAGGTTCGATCCGCCGCCGGAGATCAGAACGACGAGACGAAGCACCGGGAAAGCCTACCGCGGGCGGCCGGAGCCGCTTCGAGCCCGCGGGGGCTCAGCCCTCGACGTCCGCCAGCGACGATGTGGTGTCCGCGCGCGCCCGCCGCCCGCGACCGATGTCGAGCGTGGCCATCCCGAGCAGCGCCGCCACGCCGATCTCGATCGCCCCGAAGAGGGCGACCAGCAGCGGATCGGGGCCGACCGAGGCGAGGCGGCCCGGTCCTGCCGCACCCGCCGATGCGGCGGCGAGGGCGCCGAGGAGGACGCCGCCGACGGCGCCGATTCCGAGCGCGGTCACCGCTCTCGTCGCAGCCGACTCATCACGCACAGCGCGCCCGGTCACCGCCCCGGCGACGAACCCCGCGATCACCGGCACCGCAAGGCCGGCGAACCCGAACGACGTCTCGCCCGCCGGGATCGCGCCGAGGAGCGGGATGGCGGGAACGGGGCCGAGCGTGGTGGCGAGCGGGCTCACCGCGGAGCCGGTCCCGATCGCGAATCCCGGCCCTACGAACCAGGCAGCGGCCCAGACGACGAGGTTCGGCAGGAATGCCAGCTCCCCCAGGGTCAGCACGGCGCCGCCGAGCACGTCAGCGTGCAGGCGCTCGTACAGCGTGATGATCTCGGCGTACGACAGCACGACGAGCGCCGCGACGGCGATCGAGGAGACCAGGAGCACGAACGCCGCCGCCGCCGCCCCACCGCGGAGCGCGGTCGTCGCCATCGCGCGCGCCGCCGGCACCCAGTCCTCGATCCAGTCGCGCAGCGAGCTGCCGGTGTCCTCCCGCGGGCGGCGCAGCCGCTCCCGGGTCGACCCGAAGAGCATGCCACCGGCGAAGACCGCGGCGGGCAGCACCACGCCCTGCCAGCGCGACGGCTGCGCCAGGGGATAGTCGGCGCTCATCGTGAGCGCGATGGAGAGCAGCGCGAAGGTTGCGAGCGCCGCGAGCTCACCCGTGTGCCGGTGCGGCGACTGGGCGATCCGGCGGCCCGCACGGACCGCGAACAGCACGGTGACGAGAGCGAATCCGAGGGCGGCGATCGTCACTGTCACCGGCTCGGCAGCGCCCGCCGTTCCGAGCGACGCCGCGGTGAGCGGGTCGAGAGTCAGCCGCAGGTCGACCCCGTGCCCGAGCAGCCAGATGTCGACTGCGGCGCGCCAGAACACCAGCCAGTCGAGTGAGAACCCGTAGTGCACCGCCCACATCACCGTCAGCGGCGCCAACGCGAGCCCGACCCCGATGGCGATCACCAGCACCGCCTCGAAGGCAGAGAGCATGGCGGTGGTCGCGCGGTTCATCCCCTCGACGGTACCCGGGGGCCGCCGCGCAGCGACGCTCCCCCGCTGTGCCGGCCCGATTTCCCAACGGGTGCGCAGGCCCAGTGCTCAGCGCGACCGTTCCGCGGCGCCTGGTAGCGTCCCGGGATGCCGTCGCGGGACATCATTGCCTTCCTGTCGGACGGTGACGTGCTGCTCGAGTCGGGCATGCTGCCGGTGCTGCTCGAGCCGGACTCGCAGCGGAACGTGCTCGACCGCGTCTGCGCCGACAGGTTCACCGGGCCGGTGCACCGTGTCGGCTCCGAGGTGTTCGTGCACACCGTCGCCGGGCGGACGCCGTCGCGCCCGCCTGGCGAATGGATCGCGGTGAGCGGCCTCACCGCCGAACAGGCGACGCCGGACGAGCTTGGGCCAGCCGTCCGGTCGGCGGTCGTCACGGCCGCGCGGCAGCACTTCGGCTGGGCGCCGGCGCCGCCCCGCCGCCCCGAATGGTACTCGCCGGGCTGGCTGGACACGGTCGACGAATGGATCGACGCGGCCCTTCACTCCGTCGGCAGGCGGCGCACCGGCAACAGCATCGTCACTCGCATGTGGAGCCTGTCGGCGATCGTCCGCGTCGCGACGGACTCCGGCACGGTGTACTTCAAGGCGACCGGCGGCGGCTTCGACGCGGAGCCGGCGGTGACGGCGCTGCTCGCGAAGCGGCACGGGGAGCTGATCCCGACCGTGCTCGCGACCGCGGGCTCCGGTGCCGCGGGCTCCGATGACGCGGACCCGCGGGGCCGAGGTCGCGTGTGGATGCTGCTCGAGGAGCTCAGCGGAGTCCAGCCGGACCAGGAGCCGGGAGTGGCCCTGGCGCTCGCACCGACCCTGGCGGATCTGCAGGCCCGCTCGGTCGACGACCTTGTCGAGCTGCGGGCCGTCGGCTGCCCGGACCGGGCCGCGCCCTCGGTGCTCGACGGGTTGGCCATGCTGCTGCACGACAGCCTCGAGCTGGCACGGCTGACTGCAGAGGAACAGGCCCTGGCACGTGCGGCGGCTCCGCGGATGGCGGAGCTGGTGCACGAGCTGTGGGCCTGTGGTCTGCCCGACACGCTCACCCATGGCGACCTGCACGTCGGCAATGTCGCCTACGACGGGAGCCGCGTGCGCATCTTCGACTGGACCGACGCGGCCGTCGGCCATCCGTTCCTGGACGCGGTGCTGCTGGCCCGGTCCGCGGTCGAGCAGCCGGCGGATCCGGGCGACGGCTTCCGCCTCGACCGCGACGTCATCGACGCGTACCTGGCCCGCTGGCGCAGGCACCGTCCCCACGCCGACGTCGCCCGGGCGATGGAGCTGGCGGTCCCGGTGACCGAGCTGTACCAGGCGATCTCGTACGAGGGCATCTCCCGCGCCCAGGAGGACGCGTCCCGCTGGGAGCTGGAGGGGGTCGTCGAGCGCTTCCTTCGCCGCCTGCCGGAGCTGGTCGACGGCGTTGGGTAGCCGGCGCCGCTCAGAGCGAGGTGAAGACCTCGCGCATCAGGGCAGCGGTCTCGCTCGGCGTCTTGCCGACGCGCACGCCGGCTGCTTCGAGCGCTTCCTTCTTGGCCTGCGCGGTGCCGGACGAGCCGGACACGATCGCGCCGGCGTGGCCCATCGTCTTGCCCTCCGGGGCGGTGAAGCCCGCCACGTAGGCGACGACCGGCTTCGACAGATTCGCCTTGATGAACTCCGCTGCCCGCTCTTCCGCGTCGCCGCCGATCTCGCCGATCATGACGATCGCCTTGGTCTCCGGGTCCGCTTCGAACGCCTCGAGGGCATCGATGTGGGTGGTGCCGATGACCGGGTCGCCGCCGATGCCGACGGCGGTGGAGAAGCCGAGGTCGCGCAGCTCGAACATCATCTGATAGGTCAGCGTGCCCGATTTCGACACGAGACCGATCGGGCCAGGGCCGGTGATGGTGGCGGGGATGATCCCTGCGTTCGACTTGCCGGGGCTGATGACGCCGGGGCAGTTCGGGCCGACGATGCGCGTGACGCCGCCCTTGGACTTCGCGAGGGACCAGAACGCCGCCGAGTCGTGCACCGGAATGCCCTCGGTGATCACAATCGCCAGCGGGATCTGCGCCTCGATGGCCTCGATCACGGCGTCCTTTGCGAAGGCGGGCGGCACGAAGATGACCGACACGTTGGCGCCGGTGTCGTTCATCGCCTCGGCGACCGTGCCGTAGATCGGCAGCGACTGGCCGCCGATCTCCACGCTGGTGCCCGCCTTGCGGGGGTTGACGCCGCCCACGATGGAGGCGCCGCTGGCGAGCATGCGGGTCGCATGCTTGGTGCCCTCGGAGCCGGTGAGGCCCTGAACGATGATCCGGGAGTTCTCGTCGAGGAAGATCGACATCTCTAGTTCCTTGTCCCTACGCGTTGGCGAGTTCGGCGGCCTTGTCGGCTGCGTCGTCCATGGTGTCGACGACGGTGACGAGCGGGTGACCCGCCTCCGCCAGAATCCGGCGTCCCTCTTCGACGTTGTTGCCGTCCAGACGCACGACGAGCGGCTTGCTCGCGGTGTCGCCGAGCTTGTCGAGCGCGCCGACGATGCCGTTGGCGACCGCGTCGCACGCGGTGATGCCGCCGAAGACGTTGACGAAGACGCTCTTGACCTGCGGGTCGTGAAGGATCACGTCGAGGCCGGCCGCCATCACCTCGGCCGAGGCGCCGCCGCCGATGTCGAGGAAGTTGGCCGGCTTCACGCCGCCGTGCTTCTCGCCGGCGTAGCTCACGACGTCGAGCGTCGACATGACGAGGCCGGCACCGTTGCCGATGATGCCGACCGAGCCGTCAAGCTTCACGTAGTTGAGGTCGTGTTCCTTGGCCTTCGCCTCGAGCGGGTCGACGTCGCCGGCCTCCGCGAGCTCGGCGTGCGCGCTCTGGCGGAACTCCGCGTTCTCGTCGATGGTGATCTTGCCGTCCAGGGCGATGATCTCGCCGCTCTCCGTGAGCACCAGCGGGTTCACCTCGACGAGCGTGGCGTCCTCGTTCTTGAACAGGTCCCAGAGTCGCACGATGACCGGGACGACCTTCGGCAGGATCTCGTCCGGGAATCCTGCCTGCTTGGCGATCTCGCCGGCCTTCGCCTCGTCGATCCCGGCGAGCGGATCGATGTCGACCCGGGCCAGCGCCTCAGGGCGCTCGACGGCGAGGGTCTCGATGTCGACGCCGCCCTCGACGCTGGCGAGGGAGAGGAACGAGCGGTTCGCGCGGTCGAGCAGGATCGAGAAGTAGAACTCCTGCGCGATCCGGGCTCCCGCCGCCACCATCACCCGCCTCACGACGTGGCCCTTGATGTCGAGACCCAGGATCTGCTGGGCGACGGAGTACGCCTCGTCCGGCGAGTGCGCGAGCTTCACGCCGCCGGCCTTGCCCCGCCCGCCCGTCTTCACCTGAGCCTTGACCACGACGGTTCCGCCGAGCTTCTCCGCGGCGGCACGCGCCTGCTCCGGGTCGTCAGCGGTGATGCCGGCGAGCACCGGCACTCCGTACGACTCGAAGAGGTCCCGTGCCTGGTACTCGAAAAGGTCCACGCTGCTCAATCCCATCCGCGCATCGGCGACAAGTCCACGGCCCTCCCGGACGCCGGAATAACTCGACGTCAAGACAGTTGGGCCACAGAGAACTCTACCGGTTCGCCCTGGCAGGCCGATGCGCCTCTGTGCGGGCTCTCGGCTGTGGTAAACGGCTTCCCCCGATCGCACGGCTAGAGTGCTCGCGTGCGCCGAGCGAGCATCCGAGACGTGTCCGCGGAGGGCGCCCTCCTCGCAGGCGCCGGCGCCGCGATCCTGCTGCAGGTCGCGGAGCCGACCGTCGCGGCGGGCGTCGCTCGCCACAGCGACTTCGCCACGCGACCGTTGCTGCGCCTCCGGACCACGCTGTCGTACGTGTACGCCGTCGTGTTCGGGCGGGACGATCAGGTCGCGACCGTCCGCGCGATGGTCGACCGGGCGCACGCTTCGGTTCCGGGCGCCGCCGACCCCGAACTGCAGCTGTGGGTCGCTGCGACGCTCTACGCGACAGGGGCGGATGTCGACGAGCGGATCTGGGGACCGCTCGACCCCGCGAGCGCCGAGCAGGTGTACCGGGACAACGCCGTCCTCGGCACGGCCCTGCAGATGCCGCCGGAACTGTGGCCCCCGGACCTCGCGGGATTCCGGTCGTACTGGGAGGAACGGCGAACCCGCCTGGAGGTGACGGCCGACGCGCGCAAGGTGATGCAGGACCTGCTGCACCCGACGGCGCTTCCGTGGTGGCTGCGGCCCGGGATGCCGCTTGTCCGGCTGCTCACCGCGGGGCTGCTCCCAGCTGAGATCCGCGCCGCCTACGGCCTGCCGTGGAGCAGGCTGCGCCAGCAACGGTTCGGGCGGGCCTTCCGTGTGCTGGCCGCGGTGTACCGCCCGCTCCCGCGCCGCCTTCGGCAGTGGCCGATGCACCACTTCCTCAAGGTGCTCGACTAGCCGAGAATGTGCCCCAGGTTGACGGCGGCGACATACAGCGCCCACAGCACGCAGGGGATCATCAGCAGCGACGAGACCCGGTGCGTCCGGCTCAGGAGCACGGCCGCCACGGTGAGGACGCCGGCGAGGACGGTGACCGTCACGACCACGAGCCACAGCGCCTGCGTGCCCTGCCCCGCCACCAGGCCGAGCAATACGGGCCGCACGATGGCGGCCAGCAGCAGATTGCCGGAGAGGAGCGCGATCGCCCGCGCCCGGAGTCCCGGCTGCGGGTACATCCAGAGCAGCCACGCCGCGACCGACACCAGCAGCACCTCCGCGTACCAGACGGTGCTGCGGACCGGCATCGGCAGCTCCCACCAGAGCCGGTTCCCGTCGGCATACCAGCCGTCGATCGACACCGGTCCGAGTGCACGTGAGAAGACGCTCAGCACCACGACGGAGATCCCGACCAGCAGGATCAGCACCCACATCGACGGCATCGGCCGATCGGCGCGGACAGCGCCGCCGGAAGGTCGCAGCCCCTCAGCATCCATGGAATCCGCCCCCTGCCGGTGTGATCGGCACGAAGCCTACCCCGTCGGCTCGCACCGATCCCGGGAGCTCGATGGGCACTGGGTTTCGGGACCGCATCCGCACCGGCCCTTCGGCTGTTTGCTCCTACAGCTTCTCGATCGGGGCGATCTTGATGAGCAGGCGCTTGCGGCCCGCGGTGTCGAACTGCACCTCGGCGATCCGCTTCGTGCCCGCCCCGGTGACATCCACGACGCGGCCGTCGCCGAAGTCGACATGGCGGATGCGATCGCCCTTCTCCAGCGTCAGGTCGCCGTTGTCGCGCACCTGGTTGGTGACCTTGTTGGCCCACTCATGCTGCCGAATGGCCGGTCGGGTCGCCGACGGACCAGGCGGCAGCGAGCCGCCGTATGAGAACTTCTCGCGGCGCGCGTTCAGCGCCCGCGGCTGCGTTCCGCCACGGCTGGTCGCGTCGCCGGGCGACTGGCGCCAGTCGATGAGCTCAGGGGGGATCTCCTGCAGATACCGGCTCGGCATCGCCACCGACACGTCGCCGAACATCGACCGCGTCATCGCGAGCGACAGGTAGAGCCGCTTGCGGGCACGCGTGATCCCCACGTAGAACAGCCGCCGCTCCTCCGCCGGGCCCCCGGGCTCCCCGGCCGACATCCGGTGCGGCAGCAGGTCCTCTTCGACGCCGGTGATGAACACCGCCTCGTACTCGAGTCCCTTGGCGGTGTGGAGCGTCATCAGTGAGACGGTGCCGCTGGAGTCGTCGAGCTCGTCGGCGGCAGCGACCAGCGCCACCTCGGTGAGGAAGTCGAGCAGCCGGCCGCCGGGGTTGTTCCGCTGGAACTCCTTCGCCACCGCCAGGAGCTCCTCGACGTTCTCGGCCCGTGCCTCGTCCTGCGGGTCGCGCGATGCGCGGAGCGCGTCGATGTACTTGGTGCGCTCCAGCAGTGTCTGGAGCAGATTCGGCACCATGGTCTTCTCCTGGATGCCGGTCAGCTCGTCGAGCAGGTCAACCAGCTCGCGGATGGCACCCGTCACCTTCGGTCCGAGGCCGAGCAGCTCCACGGATCGCATCGACTCTCGCAGCGAGACCTCGTCGCGATCGGCGTGCGCCTGCAGCGCCGCCTCTGTGGCGGGCCCGATCCCCCGCTTGGGCACGTTCATGATCCGCCGCAGCGCCAGCGGGTCGGCGGGGTTCGCGATGCACACCAGGTACGCCATCACGTCTTTGATCTCGGCGCGCTCGTAGAACTTCGTGCCGCCGACGATCCGGTACGGCAGCGCCGAGCGGATGAAGATCTCCTCCAGGGCTCGCGTCTGCGAGTTCGTGCGGTAGAAGACCGCCATGTCCTTGTAGGCGATGCCCGACTTGTGGAGCGCGTTGATCTCGTCCGCGACGAACTGTGCCTCGTCGTGCCCCGAATACCCGGTGTAGCCGACGATCTTCTCACCGGCGCCGATGGTGGTGAACAGCTTCTTGTCCTTGCGGTCGAAGTTGTTCGAGATCACCGAGTTCGCGGCGTCCAGGATGTTCTGCGTCGAGCGGTAGTTCTGCTCGAGGAGGATCACCTTGGTGTTCGGGAAGTCGCGCTCGAACTCGACGATGTTGCGGATGTCGGCACCGCGGAACGCGTAGATCGACTGATCGGAGTCGCCGACGACCGTGAGCGATGCGGGCGGCACGGAGCCGCGGTCGTCGAGGATGCGCACATTGGTGTCACCGGGGCCGAGCGCCTCCGGCTCCGGCGAGCGGGTCAGCTCGCGGATGAGCGAGTACTGCGCGTGGTTGGTGTCCTGGTACTCGTCCACCAGGATGTGCCGGAACCGGCGCTGATAGATCGCCGCGACGCCGGGGAAGGCGCGGAACAGGTACACCGTCTGCGCGAGGAGGTCGTCGAAGTCGAACGCATTCGCCCGCTGCAGCTCCCGGGTGTACTGGCGGAAGCACTCCAGGAACATGACCTCGTTGGGGTCGTTGAAGTTCGCCTGCCTGGCGTACGACTCGACATCGCTGAGCTCGTTCTTGAGCTTCGAGATCTTGTTGGCGACGGCGCTGACGGTCAGACCCACCGCATCCGCGTCGAGGTCCTTGACGATCCGCTTGATCAGCGCGCGGCTGTCGGCGGAGTCGTAGATGGTGAAGTTGCGGGTGAAGCCGAAGTGCTCCGCCTCCCGCCGCAGGATCCGCACGCAGGCGGAGTGGAACGTGGAGATCCACATCCCCTCGGCCTTCTGGCCGACGAGCGCCTCCACACGCTCGCGCATCTCGTTCGCCGCTTTGTTGGTGAACGTGATGGCGAGGATCTGGCTCGGCCACGCCTCCCGAGATGCGAGCAGGCTCGCGATGCGGCGCGTCAGCACGCTCGTCTTGCCGGAGCCGGCGCCCGCGACGATCAGGAGGGCGGGCCCGCGGTACTCGACGGCCTCCCGCTGCTGCGGGTTGAGGCCCTCGAGCAGGCGGTCACGCGTGTCGCCAGGCCCTGCCGATGCGGGGACGGTGACGGGGACGCCGGATACGGAGGTCATTGCGATTCAAGTGTAGGTCGGCCGTCCGACGCCGACCTCCGGAGGCGGTCCGGCGACCAGACACAACGACACCCCGGGGGGAGGAGATCCTCCCCACCGGGGTGTCGTCGGCACCGCCTGCCCGACCAGCCGATGCCGTCCTGAGTGCGGGTTTCCGGCGCTTTTCGGGGAAGCCGCCGGTCCCACAGGCGTCAGAAGCTGGCGAAGAAGCTTCCGAGCGCCCGGTCTGCCACCGCGAGGTCCGCGTCGGAGTTCGCCTGGACGGCGACCACGATCGCGTGGCTCTGGTTCATGTCCGTCGCGGCCACCACCAGGTAGGAGGCGCCGGTGTCGCCGCAGCCGGTCCAGTAGCTGAAGGTGCCGGTGTAGTAGCTGTCCTCGAACGCGTCCCGCGCGTCCTCGGTGCAGCCGGCACCGGGCAGGGCGTTCGTCGTGTCGTTGAGGATGTCGTCGACGGACATGTTCGAGAGCGCATCCTGCGACGCCATCACCGCGAGCCCGGGGGTGTTCCAGCTGCTGAAGTAGGAGTCCAGGTCGGTGCTCGCCACCAGTCGCGCCCAGCTGTTGCCGGCCTCGTCGGTGAACGGGGAGCCGTCGATGTCGGACCAGTCGGCCGGCACATCGACCGTGACGATGCCCGAATCGTCGGACACGTTCACGAAGTCGCCGGTCGTGCCGCCGCCGCTGCCGCCGCCGCTGTTGCCGCCGTCCTGACCGAGCACGGTGACCGCTTCGATGGGGGCCTCGCCGTTGAACTGGCCGCGGTAGTAGAGGCCGTCCGCCGGGCGGTAGAGCTCCACGTCGAGGGCTGCGTCCTGGCCGTGGGTGCGCAGCACGTCGCAGTACTCGCTCATCGTGCCCTGCGTGCCGAGGGTGACGCCCTGCATGCGGGTGAGCAGGTCGCCGGGCTCGACACCGGCCTTGTCGGCCGCGGAGCCGGCTGCGACGGAGGCGACCCAGATGCCGAGACCCGTGCCGTCCTCACCCATCAGCGCCTGCGCGTTGATGCCGAGGCTCAGCACGCTCTCGCCGGCGGCGAGCTGCTCGACGACCTCCATCGCCTCGTCACGGTGGATCGCGAGGTTGGTGTCGTGCTGGTCGTTGCCGGCGTAGTTCACGCCGACGATGCGCCCATCCGGGTCGACGAGCGGTCCGCCGGAGTTGCCGCCGCGGATGCGGGCGTCGTGCTCGATGACCGAGTCGATGGAGGCCCACGGGGTCTCACCGGCGGTCTCCGCCTTCGACACGATGCCGCGGGTCATGGTGAAGGTCGGGTCTCCGAGCGGGAAGCCGGCGGCGTACACGTCCTGTGCGGTCGTGATGTCCTTCTTCCGCCACTCGAAGTACGGGTAGTCGTCGCCATTCAGGTCGATGACCGCGAGGTCGAGGCACTCCGAGGAGCCGAGCACCTTGGCGTTCAGGGTGTCCGTGGTGTCGCCGCCGCGCCACACCTCGAGGGTGCCGGCGCCGACCACGACGTGGTTGTTGGTGACGGCGATGCCGTCCGGGCTGATGATGAAGCCGGAGCCGCGGCCGGCCGCCTCGAAGGCGCCCTCGGCAGGGTCGACGAAGGTGCCGATGGCCTCGATCTGGATGGTTGCGGACTGGACGCCGTCGAAGTCGACGCCTCCGCCTCCGCCGCCTGCCGCCCCTGCGGGCGGCGTGGCGGTGCCGAGGCCGAACGGCATACAGGCGGAGAGCGAGACGGCGAGGACGGGGAGTGTTGCGACGGTGGCGAGCGCACGCCGGCGCTTGGTTGTGGCCCCCAGTCGGGAAGGGGTGTTCATGGCGGTTTCCTTATTTCGAGGGAAGCGGCTCGCGCCGCTCGGCCACACCCTGCGGCCGATGGATTCCACCGTGCCGGTCCCGCCGCCCTAGGCCACAGGGACCGCTGTCCCGACCAGTCGGGAGGTCGGTCCCGTGCTTTCCGGGGCGTTTCAGGCAGTCGTGAGGAGCTCGCGGACGAGATCGGGATGATCTGCGAACACGCCGTCGACACCGCTGTCGATCAGGGTGCGGAACTCGGTCGGCCAATCGCCGTACCCGCCGGCGCGCGAGCCGGTCCGCAGCGACCTCGGCAGGAAGCGGTTCTCTGGGCGGAGCGTCCAGCAGTAGATGCTCAGCCCCGCCTCGTGCGCGCGGTGCGCCAGGTCGGTGGCCCCCACCAGCCTGCCCCGCTCGATGTCGAGCAGCAGCCGCTTGTTCACGCTGATGCCATGCACCTCCGTCGCGAGCCGCGCGAGGCCCCCGTCGGTCAGATGGTCGGCGAACGTGCGGGCGCCCGCCCCGTCCCGGGACACCAGGTCGGCGGGCGATCCGGACTCCTCGAGAAGGAAGACGTATCGGCCAGGCACCCCGCGCGCTCGGATGCGCTCGAGGACCGTCTGCTCGAACGCCTCGACGATGAGGTTCTCGCCCGTCGCCCAGCCGCTGATCTCGTCGGCGAGGAGCTCGTCGAGCGGGATCCCGATCGAGGAGAAATAGTCGGCATGCTTGATCTCTGCGACCATCGCGATCTGCCGCCTCGCCCGGTCCGACGCGTCGTCGATCATCCGCATGAGGTCCTTGAGGCGCAGGATGCCGTACCAGCCGTTGAAGACGGTGTTGGCGGCCCGCACGCCCGGGATGCGCTCGAAGGACCGGAGGGTCCGCAGCTCCTCCCAGGTGAAGTCCTCGGTGAACCAGCCCGTGAGCGCCACCCCGTCGACGCGCTTCGTGGTGCGACGGTCCGCGAACTCGGGGCGGGACGCGACGTCGGTGGTGCCCGATATCTCGTTCTCGTGCCGCAGCACCAGCACGCCGTCGCGAGTCGCGACGATATCCGGCTCGACCGCGTCGGCGCCGAGCGCGAACGCGAGCGAGTACGCCGCCGTGGTGTGCTCGGGCCGATACCCGCTCGCACCGCGGTGCGCGATGACAAGGGGCGTGCGGGGCATGAGCCACACCCTAAACTGCTCGCCATGGCGGGGGTCGAGTTCGCGGCCGGGGCAGGGCCGGGCAGACGCCGGCGCGCGGCGGAGCTCCGCTGGCAGGAGCCGACCACGCGACTCGCGCTGCGCTGGGGCACCTACCGCGGCCGCTACCTGGCCGGGCTGCTGCTGATCGTGGGCGGTCTGCTGCACCTGCAGTCATCCACCACACACCTGCTGTGGCCGCTGGTGGTGGGCACCGTGGCGCACACGATCGGCTGGTGGATCCTGCCCGCGGCAGGGTGGCGCCGGCTGGTCGTGCCGCTGGCGTGCGGGGTGCAGGTGTGGCTCCTGCTGACGGGGCCGCAATCGATGTGGACGCTCCTCATCCCGTACTGCGCCTGGCTGCTGGTGCGCCACCGCCCCGCGGTCAGCTACACCACGGTGCCCGCCGTGGCGGCGAACGGGGTGCTGGCGATCGTACTGTTCCGGGAATACGCGCAGATGCCGCTGGCGTTGTTGATGAGTGCGGTGGTCCTCTCGGGCTCGGCGTGGGCGGCACGATTCCTCGCCGCGGCCAGGAAAACCAAGGCCTCCGCCGGTAGGATGTTCAAGTGAGCGGTCCCAAGTTCACAGCATCGGACCGCCCCGAACAGAGGATGTCAATGGCAAGCTCAAACCCCGCATTCACGAACTCACCGGCGTTCAAGGCGCAGGCAGCGGTGCCCGCGGCGATCAGCGCGCAGCAGCTCGACGAGCTGTACGGGCGTCCGGCCGCGACGCCGGTCGAGACCGACCGGATGACGTATGAGGACACCATCGTCAAGACGGTGTTCTCGTTCGCGATCCTCCTCGCCGGCGCGGTCGTCGGCTGGATCTTCCCCGTCCTCGCGCTGCCCGCCGCCCTCATCGGCTTCGTGCTGGCGCTGGTCAACATCTTCAAGAAGAAGCCGTCGAAGGCCCTGGTGCTCTCGTACGCGGCCTTCGAGGGCGTGTTCGTCGGCGGCATCTCCGCGTTCTTCGAGACGATCTACCCGGGCATCGCCGTGCAGGCCGTCCTCGCGACGCTCACCGTGGTGGGTGTGACGCTCGCGCTGTTCACGAGCGGCAAGATCCGTGCCTCCAAGAAGGCCACGAAGATCTTCCTGATCGCCATGATCGGCTACGCCGTGTTCTCGCTGATCAACCTCGGCATGATGTTCTTCGGCGCGACCGACCAGCCCTTCGGCATGCGGAGCTGGGAGATCCCGGGCCTGGGGATCCCCCTCGGCGTCGTGCTCGGCGTTCTGGTCATCTTCATGGCGGCGTACTCGCTGGTGCTCGACTTCGACAACATCCAGCGCGGCGTGCGGAACGGCGCTCCGCGGGTGTTCGCCTGGCAGGCCGCCTTCGGCATCATGGTGACCGTCGTGTGGCTCTACATCGAGATCCTCCGCCTCATCGCGATCCTGCGAGGCAGCGAGTAACACGCAACACTCGAACGGGCCGCCCCTCGGGGCGGCCCGTTTCCGTTTCCGCCGGTCGGCGATCCGGGGTCGTGCTCCCGTGGGAAGCTCCCCAGCGAGGTCAGCGCCGGAGGCGGAACCGAAGGGCGACTTCCACCCAGTCCTCGAGGGCGTCGTCGTTCTCGAGACCTTCTGCGTCGACGTGCAGCCATCCGATGCCCATGGACCGGCCGGCGCCCATCTCCGCCCGGGAGGCGTGCGGACGCTGGAGCAGCTCGGCGTCCTCCGCTGGGTCGACGCGCACGAGCAGGCTTCCGTCCTTGTGGACCGCGACCACCATGGCGCCGTCGACCATGACGGCGACAGCACCGAACATCGGCACCTCCCGGACGGGAAGGTCCGGAAGCAGCGTCCGGATCCGGGCGAGCTGCTGCTCGGTCTCGGCGGTCGGCATCCGCGGCCTCACTTCCAGTCAGCGGGCTCCGGCTACTCCCACTCGATGGTGCCCGGAGGCTTCGAGGTCACGTCGAGCACGACCCGGTTCACCCCGGCGACCTCATTCGTGATCCGGTTGGAGATCTTCGCCAGCACCTCGAACGGCACCCGTGTCCAGTCCGCGGTCATCGCGTCCTCGGATGACACCGGGCGAAGGACGATCGGGTGTCCATAGGTCCGTCCGTCGCCCTGAACGCCGACGGAGCGCACGTCGGCGAGGAGCACGACCGGGCACTGCCAGATCTCCTCGTCCAGTCCCGCCGCGGTGAGCTCCGCGCGCACGATCGCGTCGGCGGCGCGGAGGAGCTCGAGGCGCTCCTCGGTGACCTCGCCCACGATCCGGATGCCGAGCCCGGGGCCGGGGAACGGCTGCCGGCCGACGATCGCCTCAGGAAGGCCCAGCTCCCGTCCGATGGCCCGCACCTCGTCCTTGAACAGGGTGCGCAGCGGCTCGACCAGCTCGAACTGCAGATCCTCAGGCAGCCCGCCGACGTTGTGATGACTCTTGATGTTCGCAGTTCCGGCGCCACCACCGGATTCCACCACGTCGGGGTACAGTGTGCCCTGCACCAGGTAGCGCACCTTGTCGCCCTCCGCTTTCGCCTCGAGGACGAGCGCCTCCGCGGCGCCCTCGAACGTGCGGATGAACTCCCGCCCGATGATCTTGCGCTTCTGCTCCGGGTCGCTGACCCCGGCGAGCGCGTCCAGGAACTGCTGGCGCGCGTCGACGGTGACGAGCCGGACGCCGGTCGACGCGACGAAGTCCTCTTCGACCTGACGGCGTTCGTCCGCCCGGAGCAGGCCGTGGTCGACGAAGATGCACACCAGCTGGTCGCCCACCGCCTCGTGCACCAGCGCCGCCGCGACGGCGGAGTCGACGCCGCCGGACAGGCCACAGATGACCCGGCCCTCGCCGATCTGCTCGCGGATCTTCGCCACCTGCTCGGCGATGACGCTCCCGCTGTTCCAGTCGGACGGGATGCCGGCGGCGCGGTGCAGGAAGTTCTCGAGCACCTGCTGACCGAACGGTGAGTGCTTCACCTCTGGGTGCCATTGCACGCCGTAGAGCTTCTTCGCGTCGCTGGCGAACGCCGCGACGGGGGTGGCGTCGCTGGATGCCAGGACGTCGAAGCCATCCGGCGCTTTGGAGACGGAGTCGCCGTGGCTCATCCACACGGTCTGGTCCGCCGGGGATCCGCCCAGCAGGCTGCCGCCGTCACCGGCGACCCTGACGGCGGTGGAACCGTATTCCCGCAGGCCGGTGTTCGCCACCTCGCCGCCCAGGGACTTCGCCATCGCCTGGAAGCCGTAGCAGATGCCGAGCACGGGCACTCCGAGGTCGAGGATGCCGGGGTCGAGCGCCGGGGCGCCCGGCTCGTACACGCTCGACGGGCCTCCCGACAGCACGATGCCCGCGGGCGACTTCGCGGCGATCTCCGCCGCGGTGATGGTGTGCGGAACGATCTCCGAATAGACGTTCGCCTCTCGCACGCGACGGGCGATCAGCTGTGCGTATTGCGCGCCGAAGTCGACGACGAGGACCGGCTTGTGGTCGGTTTCGGTCACGGGCGGGTCTCCACGAGGTCGGGGGCTTCCGCATCGACGAGGGGGCGAAGCCGCTCCTCGACGTCGCGCGGCACGCGCCGCTCCAGGAAGAAGGACAGGAAGGGGATCACACCGCCGAGGGCGATGACGACGAAGCGCGCGAACGAGAAGCGCAGGTAGCGCCAGAGCAGGAAGTCGCAGGCGAGGTAGAGCACGTACAGCCACCCGTGCACGATGAGGATGAACATCGACAGGTTGATGCCGGTGATGAGCTCCTTCGGCGTCAGCGCGAGGAATCCGTAGGCACCGGCGAGCTCGATGTCGACGCCGACGCCGTATCGGAGCACCATCATCAGGCACAGCAGCAGCAGGAACGTGCCGGTGATGATCGACGAGACCTTGTACACGGCGAGTGTGCGGCGGATGCGGGGGACGTCGGCTTTCCGGGGACCCAGCGGCATGCCTCTAGTCTACGGCGGCCGCCTGCGGCGACTGGTCGCGGTCCTGCTCCGCCTCCTGCTCGCGCTCGTCCGCCACCAGCCGGTACCAGATGAACAGGGCGAAGAGGGCGAAGACTGCCCACTCGATCGCATAGAAGAGGTTCAGCCAGTTGACCGCGACGGGGGGCTCGGGCTCTGGACTGTCGATCCGGCCGAGTCCCGGCCATTCGTCGTGGAGCAGCAGGTAGCCGCCGTAGATGGCGTCGACGTCGTCCCACAGGTTGACGAGCTCCGCCGGCGCGAGCGCGGTGCGCTCCCCCGCCTCGAAGTCGGACTCCTGGGGGCCCTCACCGGGAAGGTAGCGGCCGGTGAACTCGGCCGGCTGCTCCGCCGTCGGTGCTGCGGCGAGCGCCGCATCCTCGCTCTCCGCCCAGCCCAGCGCGACCGGCAGGGTGGCGCCGTTTTCAGTGTCGAGCCGGCCGACGAGCCAGACGGATTGCGCTCCGCCGCCGGAGCGTCCGGTGAGCAGAACCGGCTCCTCGGCTCGCAGGGTGCCCGATACGGTGACCACCCGGCCCGCCTCGTTCTCGGTCACGCTGGTCTGCGGCTCGGTGAGCTCGGTCAGGGGAACGGCGGTCTCGGTGTCGATGGTCGGTGCGTCGGTGGCGCGGAAGCTGCGCTCGAGCTGCCACTGCCCGAGCCAGGCGAGCGTGCCCGCGATGGCGAGCGCGAGCAGCAGCGCGGCGATCCAGCGCGGTCGCCGAGCGACCTTCCAGACGCCTGTATCCACTTCGCTCTCCGATTCGCGTGTCGCCGGTTCCCCGGGCGGCTCTGTGCGCTCGGCTGGCGCCGCCTAGTGGGCGGTGTACGGGGCGACGACCACTTCGACCCGCTGGAACTCCTTGAGATCGGAGTATCCGGTGGTGGCCATCGAGCGCCGCAGCGCCCCGATGAGGTTGACCCGGCCGTCTGCGGTGTGGGACGGGCCGAGGAGGATCTGCTCGAGGGGAGCGATCGTGCCGACCTGCACACGGCGTCCGCGCGGGAGCTCCTCGTGGTGCGCCTCTGGCCCCCAATGCCAGCCGCCGCCGGGCGCTTCGGTGGCGCGGGCGAGGGTGGAGCCGAGCATCACCGCGTCGGCGCCCATCGAGATCGCCTTCACGAGATCGCCGCTGGTGCCGAGGCCGCCGTCGGCGATGACGTGCACGTAGCGTCCGCCCGATTCGTCGAGGTAGTCCCGGCGTGCGCCGGCGACATCCGCCACGGCGCTCGCCATCGGGGCGTGGATGCCGAGCGTGGTGCGCGTGCTGGACGCGGCTCCCCCGCCGAATCCGACGAGCACGCCGGCGGCTCCGGTGCGCATGAGGTGCAGGGCGGCGGTGTAGGTGGCGGCGCCGCCGACGATCACGGGGACGTCGAGCTCGTAGATGAACTCCTTGAGGTTCAGGGGCTCGCTCGACTTGGCCACGTGCTCAGCGCTCACGGTGGTGCCCCGGATGACGAACAGGTCGACGCCGGCGTCGATGACGGTCTTGTGGAACTGCTGGGTGCGCTGGGGGCTGAGGGCGCCGGCGACGGGCACCCCCGCCGCACGGATCTGCGCGAGGCGGCTCTTGATCAACTCCGGCTTGATCGGCTCGGCGTAGAGGTGCTGCATCCGTTCGGTGGCCTCGGCCTCGGGCAGACCCCGGACCTCGGCGAGCGCGCCTTCGGCGTCCTCGTAGCGGGTCCACAGGCCCTCGAGGTCGAGCACTCCCAGACCGCCGAGCTTGCCGATCGCGATCGCGGTGGACGGCGAGACGACCGAGTCCATCGGGGCGGCCAGCACCGGCATCGTGAAGGTGAACGCGTCGATAGTCCAGGTGACCGACACATCCTTCGGGTCCCGGGTGCGGCGGCTCGGCACCACGGCGATGTCGTCGAAGGAGTAGGCACGCCGGGCGCGCTTCGCCCGCCCGATCTCGATGTCACTCACCGCCCCAGCCTACCGGCTCCCCGATTCGCGAAAACGGCCCGCTTCGGCGTCACCGGGCCGCCGCGGCGGCCCGTCAACGCCGATTCCGGCCGCGTTCGAGCGGGAGGCCGGCCTCCAGCAGCAGTCCGCGCAGCTCGGCCGGGTGCGTCGCGGCACGCCAGTCCCACCGGACGATCTTCGGGCCGAGCGCACGCAGGCGGTTCTCTCGCCGCTTTTCGGCGATGAGCACTTGCGCAGGAGCGGCTCCGGCAGCGAACTCCGGAGCCAGGTACTTCACCGCGCCGTCGAACTCGCCGATCACCCCATGCTCCGGCCACCAGAAATCCGTCATGCCGACGAAGCCCCTACGGTCCTCGAAACGCTGCTGCAGCACCGGACGCGGGAACCCGAGCTGGTGGAGCACGACGCGACTGAGCGACTCCCCCGGAGAACCGGCGAGCGGATCGGCGAACTCCAGTGCTCGGAGCACCCTGGGACGGGCGCGCGGCGACGACAGCCGGTCCGTCAGCAGCCGCAACATGGAACGCGATGTCACGGCACCTTCAGGTCCGAGCGCCCAGTCCAGCGCGACGACCGCGTCGGCGAAGGGCATCACCGAACAGTGGTCGACGAGGGTCCTGAGCACGCCGGTGATCCGCACACCCTGCTGCGCGACGACGTACACCTCCTGATCATCGGTGGCGTGCCGCTGGAAGGCGCCCTCAGTGCGACTCCCCGACGCCCTCGAGGTGAGCACATGGATCCGCGAGGGAAGGGGCCGGATCCGCGGGATACCCCAGAACAGCGCCGCGGTCTCGTGACTGAGGACAGGTCGGGACGGGCTGGCGTTGGCGGCGGCGACGGCGCGGATCCAATGCTGGTCCTCCGGCTCGAGGCCCTGCCACACCGTCGCGTCGAGGCGCCGCGATGCAGCCGCACGTAATCGCCACGGCTTGCGGCGTGCCGGTATGCCCGGTCATCAGCGCCGACTCGGCGGACCTCGGAGATCAGCGTGAAATCTGTGCCGGATGCGATCGGGTCCATCCGGCCAGCGTGCGGCCGTCAGATGCGTCTGCTCCGCGGGACCACCCACCGGTGCAGCGGTCACCGCTGAGAGCGACGCGCGCCGCATCGCCGAACACGGGTCACTTCGGCGTTCGCGGGCCGCCGCGGCGGGCCGGTCACGCCGAAATGGCCCGGTTTCGTCGGGGGTCGGTCAGCGGCGGTAGTTGGGGGCCTCCACCACCATCTGCACGTCGTGGGGATGGGACTCCTTGAGGCCCGCGGCGGTGATGCGCACGAACTTGCCCTTGGCGCGGAGCTCCGGGATGGTGCGGGCGCCCGTGTAGAACATCGACTGCCGGAGGCCGCCGAGCAGCTGGTACACGACCGAGCCGACGGGTCCCCGGTATGGCACCTGTCCCTCGATGCCCTCGGCGATGAGCTGCTCGTCGCTCGGGACGTCGGACTGGAAGTAGCGGTCCCGCGAGTACGACGTCTTCTTGCCTCGGGTCTGCAGCGCGCCGAGCGAGCCCATGCCGCGGTACTTCTTGAACTGCTTGCCGTTCACGTAGACGAGGTCGCCGGGGCTCTCGTCGGTGCCGGCGAGCAGCGAACCGAGCATCACGGTCTCGGCGCCGGCGACGAGCGCCTTCGCGATGTCGCCGGAGTACTGGAGGCCGCCGTCGGCGATCACCGGCACGTCGGCCTCGCGAGCGGCGAGCGACGCCTCGTAGACGGCGGTCACCTGCGGCACGCCGACCCCGGCGACGACCCGGGTGGTGCAGATGGAGCCCGGCCCGACCCCGACCTTGATGGCGTCCGCACCGGCCTCGATCAGGGACTTCGCGCCGCTTCGGGTCGCCACGTTCCCGCCGATCACGTCGACCGCGGCGAACGCGGGGTCGCTCTTCAGCCGGCGGATGATGTCGAGCACGCCGGAGCTGTCCCCGTTGGCGGTGTCGACGACGATCACGTCGACGCCCGCGTCGAGGAGGGCCCCCGCACGCTCCCAGGCGTCGCCGAAGAAGCCGATGGCCGCCCCGACCCGCAGGCGGCCCTCGCCATCCTTCGTCGCGTTCGGGTACTTCTCCGTCTTCTCGAAGTCCTTGACGGTGATGAGGCCGCTGAGCCGTCCGTTCCCGTCGACGAGCGGCAGCTTCTCGATCTTGTGCTGCGCGAAGATCGCGACGGCGCTGTCCGGGTCCACACCGACCGGCGCGGTGATGAGCGGCGCCTTCGTCATGACGTCGCGCACGAGCGTCGTCGCCTTCTCGAACGGCGACACGAAGCGCATGTCGCGGTTCGTGATGATGCCGACGAGCTTGCCGTCTCCCTCGATCACGGGGAGCCCGGAGACGCGGAACTGACCGCAGAGGGCGTCCACCTCCGCGACGGTCGCGTCGGGCGTGGTGGTCACCGGATTCGTGATCATCCCGGATTCGCTGCGCTTCACCCGGTCGACGTGCTCAGCCTGGTCGGCGATTGAGAGGTTCCGGTGCAGCACGCCGATGCCGCCCTGCCGCGCCATCGCGATCGCCATCCGCGACTCCGTCACGGTGTCCATGGCGCTGGAGAGCAGCGGCGCACTCATGGTGATGCGGCGCGTGAGGCGGGTGCTGGTGTCCGCCTCGCTCGGGATGACGTCGGTGTGCCCTGGCAGCAGCATCACGTCGTCGTAGGTCAGGCCGATGAAACCGAACGGGTCAGGCTGGTCCATGATTCCCTTGCGAAAAGAAGAGCGAATTGAGAAAAGAGGATCCGGTTGCGCCGCTGAATACCGGTATCCAATGTTAACCGGTTCGCGCTCCGAGCATTCCGCCCGGATAATGAGCCGACCACATGTCGCGCGTGAAACACCGCCGACATGTGGCGACACTATGTTTCTGCGATGGCGCTCACGTCCTGCGGGCGTCCACCGCGCACCTTGGAGGTCGATTGAGCCAGGCACATGCGTCGCCCGGAACCACAGCCCCGGGCGCTCGACGGCCGGCAGCGCTCATCGCAGCGCTGTTCGCCGTCCTGATCGCGTTCCTGACCCTCGCGAGCCCCGCACCGGCGATGGCGGAGGAGACCGGCGCACCCGCCGACCAGCCCAGCGAGGTCGGGCTCGACGAGCACCCGAACCGGGTCAGCGGCAACGTTCTGCTCAACAGTGAGCCGCTCGAAGGCGTGCACATCACGGTGTCGGGCGGCGGCTACACGGCGGATGTCTGGACCAACGCGGAAGGGCAGTGGCGCGTCGGCGTCCCAGAAAAGGCGGAGTACACCGTCACCCTCGACGAGAACACCCTCCCCGAGGGCATCGCTGTGGTGGACGAGACCGGTGCCGACGAGACCCCGAACGTGAAGGAGGCGGAGATCGGGCCGAGCGGCCGCGTGACGATGAACTTCTTCATCGGCCGCGGCGAGCGGAACACGGTCAGCTTCGTCGACCAGCTCGTCGAGCGCATGGTGAACGGGCTCAACTTCGGACTGATGCTCGGCCTCGCCGCGATCGGCCTGTCGCTCGTGTTCGGCACCACCGGGCTGTCGAACTTCGCGCACGCCGAGATGGTGACGTTCGGCGCGATCGCCGCCCTGTTCTTCGTCGGGTTCGACATACCCATCTGGGTCGCCATCCCGATCGCCCTGATCGCGAGCGCCGCGTTCGGCCTGGCGCTGGACGCAGGCCTCTGGCGCCCGCTTCGCCGAAAGGGCGTCGGCGTGGTCCAGCTGATGATCGTCAGCATCGGGCTCAGCCTCGCCCTCCGCTACGTCTTCCAGTACTTCATCGGTGGCGGCACCGAACAGCTGCCGGGCTCCAACTCCGCCCAGATCCAGCTGTTCGGCGCGGTGTCCCTCAGCGTGATCGACATGGTGAGCATGGCGATCAGCGTCCTCGTGATCGTGGCGTTCGCCTTCTGGCTGCTGCGCACCCGCGTCGGCAAGGCCACCCGCGCGATCTCGGACAACCCGTCGCTGGCGGCCGCGTCCGGCATCGACGTCGACCAGGTGGTCCGGATCGTGTGGGTCGTCGCCGCGACGCTCGCGGGCCTCGCGGGCGTGCTGTACGCCTACTACCGCCCCGGGATCCGCTGGGACATGGGCGCGCAGATCCTGCTGCTCATCTTCGCGGCGGTCACCCTCGGCGGGCTCGGCACCGCGTTCGGAGCGCTCATCGGTGCGCTGATCGTGGGCATGCTCACGGAGGTCTCGAGCCTCTGGATCCCGGCCGACCTCCGCTTCGCCGGCGCGCTCGTCGTGCTCATCCTCATCCTGCTGTTCCGGCCCCAGGGAATCCTCGGCCGCCGAGCGAGAATCGGTTAGGAGCCCTCCATGGACTGGCTGCAGATCCTCAATAACACCGGTGCCTCGCTGCTCAGCCCGGTCACCCTCGCCTATGCCCTCGCGACCGTCGGTCTGGCGGTGCATTTCGGGTACGCGGGCCTGCTCAACATGGGCATCGCGGGGTTCATGGCGATCGGCGCGTACGGCTACGCCATCTCGATCCTCTCGTTCGGACTCCCCTGGTGGATCGGGGTGCTCGTCGGGATCATCGGGTCCATCATCTTCGCGTTGATCCTCGGCATCCCGACGCTGCGGCTGCGCGGTGACTATCTCGCCATCGTCACGATCGCCGCCGCCGAGGTGCTTCGCCTGCTGTTCCTCACCACCGCCTTCGAAGACGTCACCGGATCCGCAGACGGGCTGAGCGGCTACCACCTCGACTTCCGTGCGGCGAACCCCATCCCGCCGGGCACGTACGGGTTCGGCCCGTGGACGTACAACCACGATCAGTGGTGGGTGCGGATCCTGGGCCTGCTCGCCCTTGCGGTGGCGCTGCTGATGGTCTGGGCGCTCATGCGAAGCCCGTGGGGCCGGGTGCTCAAGGGCATCCGCGAGGACGAGGACGCGGTTCGCGCGCTCGGCAAGAACGTCTTCTCCTACAAGCTGCAGGCGCTCGTCCTCGGCGGTGTGATCGCGGCGGTCGGCGGCATCGTGTACGCCCTTCCCGCCTCGGTCAACCCGGGCGTCTACGTCACCTCGCTCACTTTCTTCGTCTACACCGCGCTGCTGCTCGGTGGAGCGGCGACCGTGTTCGGTCCTGTGCTCGGGTCGGTGATCTTCTGGGTGATCCAGACCCTGCTCGGCAACCTGCTGCCGGCCCTCGTGAACATCGGCGTGCTGCCGATGACCACCTCACAGTCGCAGACGCTACGGTTCATCCTGGTCGGTGTGGCGCTGATGCTCATCGTGATCTTCCGGCCGCAGGGCATCCTCGGCAACAAGAAGGAGCTGACCTTTGTCAAGTAGCGCTCCGAGCGGTGCGACCCCGGTCCCGCATCAGCCGCGCATGAAGTCCACCGGCCTCCACAAGGGCGAGGCGGTGCCGGGCGCCGCGAAGGTGGATCCGATCATCGTCATCGACGGCGTCACCCGCACGTTCGGTGGCCTGACGGCGGTCGACGTCGAGCACCTCGAGATACCCCGCAACGCCATCACCGCGCTCATCGGGCCGAACGGCGCGGGCAAGACCACCCTGTTCAATCTCCTCACCGGGTTCGACAAGCCGGATGCGGGCACCTGGACCTTCGACGGCAAGTCGCTGCACGGGGTGCCCGCGTACCGCGCAGCGAGGATGGGACTGGTCCGCACCTTCCAGCTCACCAAAGCGCTGGGCCTGCTCACGGTTCTCGAGAACATGAAGCTGGGCGCCACGAAGCAGACCGGTGAGCACTTCTGGCAGAGCCTCATCCCCGGCATGTGGCGCAAGCAGGAGTTCGACATCGAGGACCGTGCGATGCGGATCCTCGAGAAATTCAAGCTCGACGCGAAGAAGGACGACTTCGCCGCGAGCCTCTCCGGCGGCCAGCGGAAGCTGCTCGAGATGGCGCGTGCGCTCATGGTGCAGCCCAGGCTGGTGATGCTCGATGAGCCGATGGCGGGTGTCAACCCTGCGCTCACCCAGTCGCTGCTCGACCACATCCTCGATCTGAAGGACGAGGGGATGACGGTGCTCTTCGTCGAGCACGACATGCACATGGTGCGGCACATCGCGGACTGGGTGGTCGTCATGGCCGAGGGCAGGATCGTCGCGGAGGGACCGCCTGACGCCGTCATGAACGACCCCGCGGTGATTGACGCCTACCTGGGCGCACACCAGGAGATCGACCTCGGCGTCGTCACCGGCCGGGTCAGCGCGGAGGAGGCGAAGTGAGCGAGGCCACCGAGCTCGGCGGGCTGAGGCCGAACACGGACATCGAAACGGATCTGAAGGCCGCGCCGGGAACACTGGTGGTGGACATCGACGACCTCGTCGCCGGATACCTGCCGGGCGTGAACATCCTGAACGGCTGCTCCCTTCAGGCTCGTGAAGGCGAGCTCATCGGCATCATCGGTCCGAACGGCGCCGGCAAGTCGACCCTGCTCAAGGCGATCTTCGGTCAGGTCCGGATCCGCAGCGGCAGCATCAAGCTGATGGGCGAGGAGATCACCGGGCTCAAGGCGAACAAGCTGGTGGGCCGGGGCGTCGGCTTCGTGCCGCAGAACAACAACGTCTTCCCGAGCCTCACCATCGAGGAGAACCTGCAGATGGGGCTCTACCAGCGGCCGAAGGCGTATGCCGAGCGGCTGGACTTCGTCACCGGCATCTTCGCGGAGCTCGGGAAGCGGCTCAAACAGCGTGCAGGGTCGCTGTCGGGCGGCGAGCGCCAGATGGTGGCGATGTCGCGGGCGCTGATGATGGATCCGCACGTGCTGCTGCTGGACGAGCCGAGTGCTGGGCTGTCCCCGGTGCGTCAGGACGAGGCGTTCCTGCGTGTGTCGGAGATCAACAAGGCGGGCGTCACGACGATCATGGTCGAGCAGAACGCCCGGCGGTGCCTGCAGATCTGCGACCGCGGCTACGTGCTCGACCAGGGCCGCGACGCCTACACCGGAAGCGGCCGCGAGCTGCTGAACGACCCCAAGGTCATCGGCCTCTACCTCGGCACACTGGGCGCGTAACGCCCGCCATTCATCCGTCGCAGCTCCGGCTGCGACGTAGTCGTGGCGTGCGCCCGGTGAACGGAAACGGGGCCCCGACCCGAAGGTCGGAGCCCCGCACGCCGCGTCGGAGGGTCTAGCCCTCGTAGGCCGCGTAGTTGTTGTCCGGGCCGTACTGGTAGATGCCGATCGAGGCGCGGGTCGGGTCGCCGTTCTCGTCGAACGAGATCGGTCCCGAGACGCCGTCGTAGTTCGGCGTGCCGCCGTCGACGATGATCTGCGCGCAGTCAGCGAAGGTGCTGCACTGCTCGCCCTCTTCGTCGACGCCGCCGGAGACCGCCTGCAGCTCGGCCGCGATGTCGGCGCCCTCGACGGAGCGTGCCTGCATGGCGGCCAGCGCCAGCAGGATCACCGCGTCGTAGGACTCGGCCGCGTAGCTGAAGTCCTCGAGCTCCTCGCCGCCGTTGTCCGCCTGGAACGCCTGAAGCTCGTCCGTGAACGAGGCGATGTCGTCGATCGTCAGGCCGGGCAGGGTGCCCTTCGCGCCCTCGAGCATGCCCGGGTCGAGCTGTTCGCTGAAGTTCTTCAGGTTGCCGTCGACGAAGTACAGGTTCTCCGCGGGGAAGCTGTCGACCAGTCCCGGAAGGATCGTCACGACCTCCTCGAAGGTGATCAGAGCGATCGCGTCGGGGTCCGCCGCCAGAACCGCGCTGATCTGCGCGTCGAAGTTGGTGTCACCCGTGTTGTAGGTCTCCATCGCGACGACCTCGCCGCCGGCGGCTTCGAAGGCCTCCTGCGTGAAGCCGGCGAGGCCGGTGCCGTAGGAGTCGTTCAGCACGATCATGCCGAGCGTCTCGTGGCCGTCCTCGGCGATCAGGTTGCCGAGCACCTCACCCTGGAGGATGTCCGAGGGTGCGGTGCGCCAATACAGGCCGTTGTCGTCGTAGGTGGAGAAGTCCGCGGACGTGTTGGCCGGGGAGAACTGGATGACACCGGCGCTCGTGACCTGGTCGATGAACTGCAGCGAGACACCGCTGGACGCCGCACCGATGATGGCCGAGACGTCCTCGCCCAGAACGCGAGGGATCTCGGTCTCGTACGCCTTGTTGTCGAGGTCGCCGGAGTCGCCCTCGACGACCTCGACGGTGATCCCCAGGTCTGCCTCGTTGATCTGGGATGCCGCGTAGTTGACGCCCGCGATCTCGGGCGGGCCGAGGAAGGCGAGGTTGCCGGTCACGGGCAGCGCCGTGCCGACCTTCAGGGTCAGATCTTCGATCGGGGCGCCGCCTCCGCTGGTCGGCTCCTCGGTCTCAGTGGTGCCACCTCCGGCCGAACAGCCGCTCAGCGCCAGGGCTCCGCCCGCCAGAAGGGCGATGCCGGAGATGGCTGCCTTGCGAGACCGGGACCGGATGGCCTTCGAGCTCAGGCTCATGTTGCTCCTCTTTTACGTGTACAGGACACGCGGGCACACTGGCCCGCGGTATAGCCACAGTAGGCGGACCAAATGCGCGAAACATTCCGATCGTGTTACGGGCGTGTTACGCGTCTGCTTCGGTTGTGTAACGGCGCGGCCGTGCGCAGTGGGCTCGAACTCAGTCGCCGGCCGCGCCGGGAGGCCTTCCCGCGGACGCGCTGCCGCGCGTGTTCCCCGGGCCGGGGATGTCGAACGGGCCGCTGACGCCGGCGTAGTCGATGTCGATCGAGGCGGCGAGTGCCTCCAGGCACACGCCGAGCACCGTGCACCCGTAGCCGCCGGTGGTGACCGTGGGCAGCGCCCACGCGACGGATGCTGCGCCGTCGTCCCCGGCGGCGACGGCGGCGAGCGCGGCAGCCAGCGTGGCGTCGTACGCCTCAGCCGCGAGTGCCGTGTCGGTGAGTCCCGGGTCGACCACGGTCAGCCGACCGAGGAAGTCGTCGTCCGCCCGAGTCGGCGTGCCGGCGTCCGCGACGGTGCGGAAGAGCCCAGTCGGCACGAGCTCGTCGGCTCGGCCCGCGTCGACGAAGGCGGGTGTGAGCAGCAGCACGCCGTCGATCGCGGGATCGGCAAGCAGGCTCTTCGCGACCGACGTGGCGGTGGGGCCGAGGACGACGTCGACGCCCTTCTCGATCAGCTGCGCGAGGGCATCCGTGGCTGGCTGGCCGCCGTCGGCCGCGTTGCGGTGAACGACCTCGACCGGCCGGCCGCCGACTCCGCCTGCGGCGTTCAGATCACGAACCGCCAGCTCGACGCCCGCGACCTGGGCACCGGAGTAGTCGGCGTATGCACCGGTCGAGGAGAACAGGGTGCCGAAGCGGAGCACCCCGTCCCCGCTCGCATCCGGCTGCGGCGCGGCGGGAACGGTGGGCGCGACGGCCGGTGGCTGCTCCGCGCATCCGACAAGCAGAGCGGACATCACGACGGCCGCCGCCGACAGCGCGGGGACAGCAGCGCGCACGGGGATCCTTTCGGCGGTCGGACGCCGAAACCCTATCGGCGCGTCAGGCCGGTTCGAGGGAGGCGCGGCGCGGCGAGCGTCCGGCGACGACCAGGTCGATGCTGAGCACGAGGAGGGCGAGCCAGACGAGGCCGAAGCCGACCCAGCGCTCGATCGGCATCGGCTCGGCCAGCACGGTGACACCGAGGACGAACTGAAGGAGGGGCGCCAGATACTGCACGAGGCCGACCAGCGTGAGCGGCAGACGTCGGGCGGCCGCGGCGAAGAACAGCAGTGGCACGGCGGTCACCACCCCGGCGCTGAGCAGGAGCACGAGGTGCACGGGGCCTGCCGCACCGAGGGTGAGCCCCGTGGTCGCCGCCAGGATCGCGAGGCCACCGAGGGCGAGCGGCGTGAGCCACGCGGTCTCGACGGTGAGGCCGACGATCGCGTCGACGTTCGGGCCGACCTTCTTCTTCACGAGGCCGTAGAAGCCGAAGGAGAAGGCGAGCGTCAGCGCCACCACGGGCACCGAGCCGTAGCCGACGGCGAGCACGAGCGCCGCGACGGCGCTGATGCCGATCGCCGCCCATTGCGCGGGTCGCAGCCGCTCGTGCAGCACCAGCACGCCGAGCAGCACGGTGACGATGGGGTTCAGGAAGTAGCCCAGCGCCGCCTCGACGACGTGCCCGGTGAGGGTGGCGACGACGTAGGTGAGCCAGTTCACCACGATCAGCGCACCGGCGAGGCCGAGCAGCAGCATCGCGCGCCGGTCGAGGATCGTGCGGCGAAGCGACGCCCAGCCGCGCGTGACCGCCAGCAGGAGGAAGCAGAACACCAGCGACAGCACGATGCGCCACGCGACGATCTCGACCGGGCCAGTGGGCTCCAGGGAGAGGAAGTAGACCGGGAGCAGCCCCCACAGCCCGTAGGCACCGACAGCGAAGGCGAGACCCGCGCCCTGGGTGCTCGGCGCGGCGGATCTCACCCGACCGAGCGTACTCCCGGCGGTGCCGCCGCAGACGCGAAACGGCCCGCCGGCAGAGCCGGCGGGCCGTTTCGAACGGGTGCGTGCTAGCGCACCACGACCGCGAGGACGTCGCGGGCCGACAGCACGAGGAACTCGTCGGTGCCGAACTTGACCTCGGTTCCCCCGTACTTGGAGTAGAGCACCCGGTCGCCGACGGCGACATCGAGCGGAACACGGTTGCCGTTGTCGTCGATGCGACCGGGGCCGACCGCGACGACCTCGCCCTCCTGGGGCTTCTCCTTCGCCGTGTCAGGGATGACGAGGCCAGACGCAGTGGTCTGCTCGGCCTCGACCTGGCGGATGACGATGCGATCCTCGAGCGGCTTGATGGACACCGACACGGTTGACCTCTTCTTTCTGAAAATCCGGGGCTGGCACACTCCCTCTGAGAGTGCCAGATCCATCGTATTGACCGGCTAGCACTCAGTCAATCCGAGTGCTAGCGGGCGTGCCGGTAGCCTGATGACGTGGAGGCGTCGGAGTTCCGGGAGCTGATGTCGCCGGAGGGGCTTCGGCTCCTCGACTCACTGCCGCCGTACGAGTCGGCGAGCGATGTGGTGCGGATCGTGTCGCGGCTCCGGGCAGAGGGCCACTCCCCCGGTCTCGTCGCCGCCGTGCTGAGCCAGGCGAAGCTGCGCGCGCGAGCCCGGACGAAGTTCGGCGAGTTCGCGTCGACGATGCTCTTCACCGAGGCGGGACTCGAGCAGGCCAGCCGGCTGCAGGTGGCCGCGCTGCACGCGGGCCGTTTCGCCGCGGCGGAAATCCACTGGGTCGCCGACCTCGGCTGCGGGATCGGCGCCGACGCACTCGCCCTCGCGGCACTGCAGCTGGAGGTGACCGCCGTCGAACGCGACGAGGTGACGGCGGCGATCGCCGCCTATAACCTCGCGTCATGGTCGAACGCCCGGGTCGAGCATGCCGCCGCGGAGGACTTCGACCTCACGGGCATCGCCGGCGTCTACCTGGATCCGGCGCGGCGGTCGGCGGGCAGGCGGCTCTCGGACCCGGCTGACTGGACGCCGAGCCTGGAGTTCGCGTTCGGGCTGGCCGAGCGCTTTCCCACCGGGATCAAGCTCGGGCCGGGAATCGACCGGTCCCTCATCCCGCCGGGATGCGAGGCGCAATGGGTGTCGGTCGACCGCGACGTGGTGGAGCTCGGCCTCTGGTTCGGCCCGCTCGCGAGGTCTGGAGTCGGTCGCGCGGCGCTCGTGCTCACCGAGGGCGGGCCGGCCGAGCTCACCGCCGCGGGCGACAGCCCTGACGCCGAGACCGGTCAGCTCGGAGAGTTCCTGCTCGAGCCGGACGGCGCGGTCATCCGGGCCCGCCTGATCGGGGATCTCGCCCGCACCGTCGGTGCTCGGATGCTGCACCCGGAGATCGCGTACCTCACGGCCGATGAGCCGGTGGCGACCCCGTTCGCGAGCTGCTTCCGGGTGGAGGCGGTGCTCCCGCTGGACGTGAAGATCCTGAGGAAGGAACTGTCGGCTCGGGGGATCGGCACGCTGGAGATCAAGAAGCGGGGGGTCGATGTCGACCCCGCGCAGTTCCGGACGCGCCTCGGTCTCAAGGGCGACGGCGCGGCGACGCTCATCCTCACGCGCGGCGACGGACGGCGGATCGCGCTCCTCACGCAGCGCGTCTGAGTCAGCCGGTCAGGGCGACGAACGTCAGTCCACCGACGAGCAGCAGCACGAGGAGCACCAGCAGCAGGAGCGCGCCGAGGTAGATACCGGCCGCGGCGGTCAGGATCCCGCGACGGCGGGCCGGGGCGAGGCCGCGGCCGGCGAGCACGAGCGCGACCATGGGCAGCAGGCCGAAGCGGCGCAGCAGCAGCCCGGCGAGCACCGACCGGCCGACGGGCATCCGGTCGTCCGGCGCGCTGCTCACCGGCTGCGGTTCGCTCACGAGACCTCCGGAGACGGCTGTGGGCCCGCCGGAGCGGGCCCACAGGTGTCGATCGCTCAGGGCGAGGTCGGAATGGTTCCGACCGAGCCGATCAGCATGATCGGCAGGATCAGGAACAGGAAGCTGAAGATCAGGTTCAGCAGGATGGTGACGAAACCGGCGATCACACCGACGATCCACATCCACTGCGGCGCGCCCGGCTCCCGGCCCTTCGCCATGAAACCGAGGACGACCGCGGCGATACCGGCGAGGAGGCCAAGGATCGGGATCCAGCTCAGGATGAGCAGACCGGCGAGACCGACGATGAACGAGGTGAGGCTGAGGCCCTGCTTCGGTCCACCGCCGCCGCTGGGCGGCGCGGCGTAGGGCGACGGGCCGGGCCCAGGAGCGCTGTACGCCCCGGCACCCGACGCGGGCGGCGGAACGCTGGCTGCCGGGGGCACGTTGCCCGCGGGCGGCACGCTGCCCGCCGGCGGAACATTCCCCGCCGGAGGAGGAACGTCGCCCGGAGGAGGCGGAGGAACGTTGGTCATGTGAAGGGCTCCTTATGAATGAGGTGAGAATCCTCTTAGCGGTGCCATAGTCCCAGGGGGTTCGGGCCGTGTCAATCATCCACCCCGGCACGCCGCATCAGGCTTGCACGGTTGTCACGGGCAATGTGGAGTCCGCACCGAAGCCCCCGGCCGAGGGCGCGCGGCCGGCGGCCACCAACGCGGCGCCGATCGCCGCGATCATTGCGCCGTTGTCGGTGCACAGCGGCAGCGGCGGGACGCGCAGCTCGATGCCTGCCGCGGTGGTCCGCTCGGCGGCGAGATCCCGGATCCGCGCGTTCGCCGCCACGCCTCCCCCGAGCAGCAGCCGGGGGATTCGGTGTTCGAGGCAGGCGTCCACGGCCTTGGCGGTCAGCACGTCCGCGACCGATTCACGGAAGCCGGCGGCGACATCTGCCACCGGCACCTCCAGCCCGGCGTCACGACGCTGCTCGACGAAGCGGGCGACCGCCGTCTTCAGTCCGGAGAAGGAGAAGTCATAGCGGTGCCGCTCCCGATCCTTCGGCTGCGTCAGCCCCCGCGGGAAGCGGATGGCGTCCGGGTCGCCGGACGCTGCCGCCTCGTCGATGCGCGGACCGCCCGGGTAGCCGAGGCCGAGCAGCCGGGCCACCTTGTCGAACGCCTCCCCGGCGGCGTCGTCGATCGTCTCGCCGAGCAGCTCGACGTCGTTGAGGAGGTCCCGCACCAGGAGCAGCGAGGTGTGGCCGCCGGACACGAGCAGCGCGATCGTCGGCAGCTCGATCTCCGTCCCGTCGCTGCGGAGCACGTCCGCGCCGACGTGGCCGACGAGGTGGTTCACGGCGTAGAGCGGCTTGCCGGTCGCCAGCGCGAGCGCCTTGGCTGCCCCGATGCCGACCATCAGGGCGCCGGAGAGTCCCGGACCGCTGGTCACCGCGATCGCGTCGAGGTCGTCGAGTGCGACGTCCGCCTCGGCGAGCGCAGCCGTGAGTGTGGGGGTGAGCGCCTCGAGATGCGCCCGTGCGGCGACCTCCGGAACCACTCCGCCGAATCGCGCGTGCTCGTCCATCGAGGAGGCGATCACGTTCGCGAGCAGCTGTCGTCCACGGACGACCCCCACACCGGTCTCGTCGCAGCTGGTCTCGATTCCGAGGACCAGCGGCGCGCTCAACGTTCCCCCCTCTCAGGCACGGGCGCCCGCATGACGAGCGCGTCGACACCCTCCGGCTGGTAGTACTTCCGCCGGACTCCGACCGCCTCGAAGCCGAGCGAACGATAGAGATCCTGGGCGGCGGGGTTGTCGATCCGCACCTCGAGGAACACCTCGGCGGCACCGCGGGCCGCGGCAGCCTCGAGCAGTTCGGCCAGCATCCTGCGACCGATCCCGCGCCGCCGATGCGTCTCCGTCACCGTCACGGTGTGCACCTCCGCGGTTTCGGCGCCGACGGGTGCCAGCAGGCCCGCGTAGCCGACGATCACGCCGCCCTCCTCCGCGACCAGATACCGCGTGTTCGGGTTCTCCAGCTGGGAGGCCATGGCGTCCTCCGACCAGGCGTCTTCCGGGTATGCGGCCCGTTCGATCGCGATCACGGCGCCGAGGTCCGTCGCGCGGGCGGGGCGCAGCTCAGCGGTCACGTCACCCTCCGGCCGGATGCGTTGGTCGTCGACATCGTGACGTCCGGTGAGCGCAGGTAGAGCGGCTCGTCTGGAGCGAACGGACGACCGGCGGCGTACAGCGCCTCGGCCAACAGGCCGACCGACGCGGCGGAGACCCAGCGCGCGTCGACGCGCTCCCGGTCGGCGGGCACCTCATCGGGCGCGGCGAGGGAGGGGCCGCGGTCCCGCCGCGGGAGGCCGGCGGCGTCCGGGCTGTCGTACGACGACCAGTACACCTCTCTCCTCCGCGCGTCGGTGACGACCGTGACCGGTGTGACCCTGCCGAACGCGACGGCGTCGTGACTCACGACCGGCACGACGGGCTTGCCTGCGCCGAACGCGAAGGCCCGTGCCGCCGCGATCCCCACCCGGAGTCCGGTGAAGGGGCCCGGTCCCATGCCGACGGCGACGCCCGACAGCTTCCGGGCAGAGATGCCGGCGTCACGCAGCGCGCGCTCGATCAGGTCGCCGATCACCTCGGCGTGGCGGCGGGTGTCTTCCACCGAGTGTTCGGAGAGCACGCCGCGGTCTCGATCGACCACGGCGACGCTGGTGCCGGCGGAGGTGTCGATCGCCAGCAGCACGGCGACCAGCCTACGCGTTCGCGTGCGGTACTCGAATGCTGCCGTTTGACGCGAATGCGGTCGTTCGAACGGCCGCACTGGCGCCAAGCGACCGCACTCGTCGGGAGGCGGTCTTCTCTCCCACAGCTGGAGACTCTCCCCAGCTCGACGAGACGACACTTCGCCGACCCGCGCCGAATGGGAGGGTGGCCGGATGATCGACGTCGCCGGCCACCGTCGCGCCTGGCAGGATGAGTTCGTGCGCGCCGCCGACATGCGCAAGGTCGGCCACCGATCCGACTTGGTGCGCGGCGTGCGCACCGGATCGCTGGTTCCGGTCTGTCGTGGCATCTACCGGCGAGCCGGGTTCGCGTCCGAAGACGACGACGATCGGTATCTCGCACTCCTGCGGGGGACGCAGCTGGCCGCGAGGACGGACCTCGTGTTCGTGCAGATGTCGGCTGCCCGGATCTGGCAGCTTCCGATCATCGGCCAATGGCCGAGAACGGTTCATGTCACAGACGAGCGTCGCGACGGGAGCCGGTCCACCGCCGGGTTGGTGCGCCACAATTGGGGTCTTCCCGATGTCAGCGTCGACCTGAACGGACTCCGGGTGACGCCGCTGGTGAAGACGGTCATCGACGTGGCGCGATGCGCCCCGTTCGAAGTGGGGGTCGCGATGGCGGACGCCGCCCTTCACGGACTGCGCACCCGCAGCACCGGCGGCTGGCTCAGGGCGCCGCTGCCCCGCCCTGCGCTGGAGGATGAGATCGCCCGCCTGACCGGAGCGCGCGGATGCGTCCGCGCGCGGGAGGTCGTCGCCTTCGCGGACGCCCGGTCCGAGTCGGCCGGCGAATCACTCAGCCGAGTCAACATCCGATGGCTCGGCTTCCCCGCCCCCGTGCTGCAGCAGGAGTTCCACGACCGCCGGGGTCGGATGATCGTCGACTTCTGGTGGCCGCAGTTCAACCTCGTCGGCGAGTTCGACGGTCACGGCAAGTATCTGCGGGAGGAGTACACGCGCGGAAGATCGACCGCCGACATCGTGCTCGCAGAGAAGCAGCGCGAGGACCGTCTCCGCGCACTCGGCCCGCGTGTCACGAGGTGGGACTGGGAGGTCGCGAGATCGCTGCCTCTGCTCCGCGAGCATCTTTCCGGCGCTGGACTCCGGACCGCGTGACGACTGCTGCCGTTCGGCGCGGATGCGGTCGTTCACACGGCCGCACTCGCGCCGAACAGCAGCATTGACGGGTCGCACGATGGCCGTCTGTCTGCTCAGCGCAGCCACTCCAGGTCGGCCCAGCGGGCGCCGTGCCCCCGCACCGTGACCTTCCGCGGTGCGACGCCGTCGTCGTCCGCCTCCGCGGTGCGGCGGTCGATGTCGATCTGCAGCCACTCGTCGGCGAGCAGGCCGACATAGTCCCCCGCCCATTCGACCACCACGATCGAGGCGTCGACGTCGACGTCGAGGTCGTCGAGCTCGAGTCCGCTCCCGAGCCGGTAGGCGTCCATGTGCACCAGCGGGGCGCCGTCAGCGCGGGGATGGGACCGAGCCAGCACGAAGGTGGGGCTGGTCACGGTCCCCCGCACCCCGAGGGCCTGCCCGAGGCCGCGGGTGAACGTCGTCTTCCCGGCGCCCAGCTCGCCGTTCAGCGCCAGCACGTCGCCGGCGCGGAGGCGGGAGGCGACGCGTGCACCCAATGCCTCCATGTCCTCCGGAGTGGCGATGAGTTGCTCGATCACGGCACGTACCGTCGCGGCACCCTCGGCCCGATCCTGGTGACGATCTCGTAGTTGATCGTGGATGCCGCCCGGGCCCACTCGTCGGCGCTCGGGGCGCCGGTCGCCGGGTCGCCGAAGAGCACCGCGCGGTCCCCGGCCTGCACCTGCGCGTCCCCGACGTCGACGATGAACTGGTCCATCGCGATCCTGCCGCTCACGGTGAACCGCTCACCGTTCACGACCACCGGCCCGCTGTTCGAGGCCTGGCGAGGCACACCGTCCGCGTAGCCGATCCCGACCAGCGCCAGTGTCGTGTCGCCGGCGGTGCGGTACGTGTAGCCGTAGGAGACACCGCGGCCGGCACGGACCCGCCGGACGGCGACGATCTCGGCGCTCAGCTCCATCGCCGGCCGGAGCCCGAGGTCCGCCGACCGCACACCATCGAGCGGACTGAGGCCGTAGACGCCGATGCCGAACCGCACCTGGTCGAAGCGCGCCGACGGCCGCCGGAGGGCGCCCTCTGTGGCCGCGAGGTGCAGCACCTCCGGGTGGAGACCCGCCGCGCGCGCGGCGGCGACGTGCGCCTCGAAGGCGGCGACCTGCGCGAGGTCGTCCTCCAGTGACGCGTTCGCGAGGTGGCTCCAGATGCCGCGCACCCGCAGCCCGGTGGAGCGCTCCAGCCGGGCGGCCTCCGCGAACACCGCCTGAAGCTGGTCCTCCGCCACGCCGTTCCTGCTCAGCCCGGTGTCGGTCTTCAGCTGCACGGTCGCGCCGGCATCCGCGGCGCGGCACAGCTGCTCGAGGCTACTCACACCGAGCTCGACATTGTGCGCGACGGCGGCGTCGAAGTCCGCCTCGGCGCCGTGGATCCATGCCAGCACCGGCGCTTCGATCCCGGCGGCGCGCAGCTGCAGCGCCTCCGTGACATCAGCGACGCCGAGACCGCTCGCCCCACCCTCGAGCGCGGCCCGCGCGACGCGCACCGCGCCGTGGCCGTAGCCGTCCGCCTTGACCACCACCATCCCGGGAACGCCGACGGCGTCGAGCAGCGTCCGCACGTTGTGCCGGATGGCGTCGAGGTCGACGCGCGCCTCGCGGAGCGTCACGTCTCGGTCACCACATAGGCGATCGCGACGCCCGCGTCGTGTGCCATCGAGAGATGGATGCGGCGGATGCCGCGATCGTTCAGCAGCTGCTGAAGCGGCGGCTCAACCGCAAACGCGGGGTTCCGGTCGTCGTCCCGGATCACCCGCATGTCATGCCACCCGATGCCGGCGGAACCGCCGAGCGCCTTGATCAGCGCCTCCTTCGCCGCGAAGCGGCCGGCGAGGCTGCGCAACGGAAGCGGCGCGTCGCCGGAAACGCGTTCGGCGTCGGTGAACAGCCGCGGGGCGAGCCTGGGTGTGCGCGACAGTGCCCGCTCGAACCGTGCCAGATCGACGATGTCCACGCCGACGCCGACGATCACCGCTTCACTCCACCGTGACGGACTTCGCGAGGTTCCGCGGCTGATCCACGTCCAGACCCTTCGCCGCGGCGAGCTCCATGGCGAAGATGTGCAGGGGTGCCACCGCGAGGATCGGTTCGAACAGCGGGGCGGCGAGCGGGATCGGGATGACCTCGTCCGCATACGGATGCACGGCGGCGTCGCCCTGCTCGGCGATCGCGATCACCCGGGCACCGCGGGCGCGGATCTCCTGGATGTTCGACACGACCTTGGGGTGCAGCGACAGCTTGTCGCGAGGGCTCGGCACGATCACGAAGACCACCTGACCGGGCTCGATGAGGGCGATGGGCCCGTGCTTCAGCTCACCGGCCGCGAACCCCTCGGCGTGGATGTAGGCCAGCTCCTTGAGCTTCAGCGCACCCTCCATCGCGATCGGGTAGCCGACGTTCCGGCCGAGGAACAGCACCGACTGGGTGTCCGCCATCCAGTGCGCCAACTCCCGCAGCCGGTTCGCGGACTCGATCGTCTTGGCGAGCTTCTCCGGGATGTCGTGCAGCTGCCGCACGTTTCTGGCGATCGCCTTGGCATCGAGCGTGCCCCGAACCGTGGCGAGGTGGAGGCCGACCAGATAGAGCGCGGCCACCTGCGCGACGAACGCCTTCGTCGACGCCACCGCCACCTCGGGCCCCGCGTGGGTGTAGAGCACCGCATCCGACTCCCGGGGGATCGACGAACCCTGGGTGTTGCAGACCGAGAGCACCTTGGCGCCGGACTCCCGGGCGAACTTGACCGCCATCAGGGTGTCCATCGTCTCGCCGGACTGGCTGATCGAGATGACGAGCGTCCGCTCGGTGATCACCGGGCTCCGGTAGCGGAACTCGTGCGACAGCTCGACGTCGACGGGGATGCGCGACCAGCTCTCCACCGCATACTTGGCGAGCATCCCCGCGTAGGCGGCGGTGCCGCAGGCGATGACCACGATGCGGTCGATTCCGGCGAGCACCTCGTCGCCGAGAGGGGCCAGCTCCTCCAGGTGCACCGCACCGTCGGCGGTCCGCCCGATCAGCGTGTTGGCGACGGCCTCCGGCTCTTCACTGATCTCCTTCGCCATGAAGCTCGACCAGCCGCCCTTCTCGGCGGCGGAGGCATCCCAGGCGACCTCGAACTCGCGAGGTTCGACCGGGTTGCCGTCGAAGTCGGTGACCTCGATGGAATCCTTGCGGATGGTGACGATCTGGTCCTGGCCGATCTCGAGCGCCTTGCGGGTGTACTCGACGAACGCTGCGACGTCCGAGCCGAGGAAGTTCTCCCCGTCCCCCATCCCGATCACGAGGGGCGAGTTGCGGCGCGCACCGACGACGACGCCCGGCTGATCCTTGTGGATGGCGAGCAGGGTGAAGGCGCCCTCGAGCCGATTGACCACGCGGCGGAGCCCCTCCGCCAGATCGCCGGTCTCGCGGTACGCCTCGCCGACGAGGAGCGCGGCGACCTCGCTGTCCGTCTCGCTGGTGAACGTGGCACCACGTTCGAGCAGCTCCTTCTTCAGCTCGGCGAAGTTCTCGATGATCCCGTTGTGGATGAGGGCGAGCTTGCCGTCGTCCCCGAGGTGCGGATGCGCGTTGACGTCGGTCGGTCCGCCGTGAGTGGCCCACCGGGTGTGACCGATGCCGGTGGAACCGTCGCGTACGGGAAGTGTCTGCAGGTCGTCGGCCAGCACCTGCAGCTTGCCCGCGCGCTTGCGGGTGCCGATGTGGCCGTCCGAGTCCAGAACGGCGACGCCCGCGGAGTCGTAGCCGCGGTACTCCAGACGGCGGAGCCCGCTCAGCAGCACATCCACCGTCTTGGTGTCCCCGACGTATCCCACGATTCCACACATGCGGTCGAGTCTACTTCCGCGCCTCCCCCGCCCTCTCGCCCCAGTCCGGGCGACGCGCGGCCAGCCGGATGCTCGGATCCGTTCGGATACTGTGGTCGGGTGTCTGATCCGGGCGGGACAAGCGGCCGCACGTCGCCGTTCACCGAGATCCCCCGGGAGCGCTGGGCCGAGCTCGCCCCGACCACCCCGCTCCCCTTCGACGAGGACGTGATCGGCGCCGTCCGGGGTCTTGGAGATGTGCTGGATCTGCGAGAGGTGCGCGACGTCTACCTGCCGCTCAGCCGGCTGCTGAACCTCTACGTCGCCGGATCGCGGCAGCTGCACCAGCAGACCAGCGAGTTCCTCGGCGAGCGCGGCCCGACGACCCCCTTCGTGATCGGTGTCGCCGGCTCCGTCGCGGTGGGCAAGTCGACGGTCGCCCGCCTGCTGCGCGAGCTGCTGTGCCGGTGGGAGGACACACCACGAGTCGAGCTGATCACCACCGACGGGTTCCTCTACCCGAACGCGGAGCTCGAGCGCCGCGGCCTGCTGGAGCGCAAAGGCTTTCCGGAGAGCTACGACCGGCGATCGCTGCTGCGCTTCGTCATCGAGGTGAAGTCGGGTGTCGAGGAGGTCGCAGCGCCGGTCTACTCGCACCTGCAGTACGACATCGTCCCCGGAGAGCACATCACGGTGCGGCGGCCCGATGTGCTCATCGTCGAGGGCCTCAACGTGTTGCAGCCGCCGCCGCCCGGGACCAGCCTCGCGGTCAGCAATCTGTTCGATTTCAGCGTCTATGTGGATGCCCGCACCCAGGACATCGCGCGCTGGTACGAGCAGCGGTTCCTGGAGCTGCAGCGCGGCGCGTTCGCCGACCCGCAGTCCTACTTCCACCGGTTCGCAAGCCTCACGGAGGAGCAGGCGATCGCCCGGGCGCGGCAGATCTGGTCGTCGATCAACGAGCCGAACCTGGTGCGGAACATCCTGCCCACCCGCTCCCGGGCCACACTCGTCCTCCGCAAGGACAGCGACCACGCCGTGTCGACGGTCCTGCTCCGCAAGATCTGAGGCCGCACCGGTCCGTGAGTCCGTCGAAGGGACCTCGGCTCAGCTGACGGACAGCCGCTCAGCTGACGGACAGCCGCTCAGCTGACGGTGAGGCGCTCCCGCACCGTGCCGGCGAGGGACTGCGCCACCCGCTCGGCGGTCTCCTGATCGGCGGCCTCCACCATGACGCGCACCATCGGCTCCGTGCCGGACGGGCGCAGCAGCACGCGGCCGGTGTCGGCGAGCTGCGCCTCCGCCGCGGCGACGGCCTGGGCGATGCCCTCATCGGTCGCCATCGCGTGGTGGTCGACGTCGCGCACGTTGACGAGCACCTGCGGGTACACGGTCATCACGCTGGCGAGCTCAGCGAGGCTCTTGCCGGTGCGCGCCATCTCCGCGACGATGTGAAGGCCCGTGAGGATGCCGTCACCGGTGGTGGCGTAGTCCGTCATGATGACATGGCCGGACTGCTCGCCGCCGAGCGAGAGCCCGTGCTCGACCAGCGCCTCGAGCACGTAGCGGTCGCCGACCTTCGTCTCGACCACCTTGATCCCGTGCGCGTCCATCGCCCGCTTGAGGCCGAGGTTGCTCATCACCGTGGTGACGAGGGTGCGCTGCCTCAGCGCGCCGCGCTCCGCTGCCGCGAGCGCGAGGATCGCCATGATCTGGTCTCCGTCGACGATCCTGCCGTCGGCATCCACAGCCAGGCAGCGGTCCGCATCGCCGTCGTGGGCGATACCCACGTCGGCGCCGTGCTGGACGACGGCCGTCGCGAGCTTGTCGAGGTGGGTCGACCCGACGCCGTCGTTGATGTTCAGCCCGTCAGGGTCGGCGCCGATGATGGTCACCCGCGCTCCCGCGTCCGTGAACACCTCAGGCGAGATGCCGGCGGCCGCGCCGTTGGCGCAGTCGAGCACCACGTGCATCCCGGCGAGGCGGTTCGGCAGCGCCCCGAGCAGATGCATGACGTAGCGGTCCTCGGCGTCCGCGAACCGGCGGATGCGGCCGACGTCGGCACCGATCGGAGTGAGGCGCTCGCCGTCGAGCATCGCCTCGATGCGGTCCTCCACGATGTCGGGCAGCTTCTGCCCGCCGGCCGCGAAGAACTTGATGCCGTTGTCCGGCGCCGGGTTGTGCGACGCCGACACCATGACGCCGAAGTCCGCGCCGCTGTCGGCGACGAGGAACGCGGCGGCAGGCGTCGGGATGACTCCCGCGTCGAGCACGTCGACGCCGGAGCTCGCGAGACCGGCCGCGACCGCCGCCGTGAGGAACTCGCCGGAGATCCGTGGGTCGCGAGCGACGACCGCGGTGGGCCGGCGACCGGCGGCGCGGCGCGCGTCGGCGCTGCGTCCCCGGGTCAGCACCACAGCGCTCGCCTGAGCGAGGCTCATCGCGAGGTTTGCGGTCAGATCCCGGTTGGCGAGCCCACGCACACCGTCCGTGCCGAACAATCGAGGCATGAGTCTGGCTCCCGAAGGAGTCGGATCAGCGCTTCGAGAACTGAGGAGCCTTGCGGGCCTTCTTGAGCCCAGCCTTCTTGCGCTCCTTGACCCGGGCGTCGCGGCTGAGGAAGCCCTCCTTCTTCAGGCGCGGGCGGTTGTTCTCGAGGTCGATCTCGTTCAGCGCACGGGCGATGCCGAGACGGAGCGCACCGGCCTGGCCCGAGGGGCCGCCGCCGGTGATGCGGGCGATCACGTCGTAGCTGCCGAGCAGGTCGAGCACCTTGAACGGGTCGTTGATGAGCTGCTGGTGCAGCTTGTTCGGGAAGTACTCCTCGAGGGTGCGGCCGTTCACCGTGAAGGTGCCGCTGCCGGGAACGAGGCGCACGCGGGCGATGGCCTGCTTGCGACGGCCGACGGCAGCGCCGGGCACGTTGAGCACGGCGCGCGGGGCGCTGGAGACCGTCTGGTCAGCCGGGGTCGCCGTCGAGTAGGACGAGATGACCTCGTCGGAGATGGAGTCTGCGATCTTCGCCACTGGTGGAATCCTTAAGTCTGAGAAAGTCGAAAGCGGGCGCTGCTACTGCGCGACCTGGTCGAAAACGTACGGCTTCGGCTGCTGAGCGGCGTGCGGGTGCTCGGCACCGGCGTACACCTTCAGCTTCTTGATCTGCGCGCGGCCGAGCGAGTTCTTCGGCAGCATGCCGCGCACGGCCTTCTCGACCGCACGGGTCGGGTGCTTCTCGAGCATCTCGCTGTAGCTGGTGGCGGTGAGGCCACCCGGGTAGCCGGAGTGGCGGTACGCCATCTTCTTCTCGAGCTTCGCGCCGGTGAGGGCGACCTTCTCGGCGTTGACGATGATGACGAAGTCGCCCATGTCCATGTGCGGGGCGAAGGTCGCCTTGTGCTTTCCGCGCAGGAGCGCCGCGGTCTGGCTGGCGAGGCGGCCGAGAACGACGTCGGCCGCATCGATCACGATCCAGTCGCGCTGCACATCAGCCGGCTTCGGAGAGAACGTGCGAGTCACAGTTGTGCTGCTTTCTTGTCGAGGTGTTCGTGAATCCCGCTCCGGTCGCACGTTCTGAGGAAGAACCTGCAGGTGGAGGGCTCAGACTGGTCTCCGTGATGCGGAGACAACCTCGCTAGATTAGTCGATCGCGCTGGGAGGCGTCAAACCGGGCCGGCCCCGTCGACGAGTCGTCGGCTCCATGATCCCCGGCCGGCACCGGATCGCGCCGCGCCCGCGTCTGCTCCGCCCTGGCGCCGTACTCGCGAGGCTGCGGGTAGCCGACCTCGAGCAGCGTCAGGCCCTTGGCGGGTGCGACGATGAATTCGCTTCCGCGCTGCTGCTCGTCCCGCAGCTCGGTCAGCCGCTCGGCCGGGAGCTTCCCCTCGCCCACGGCGATCGACGCGCCGACGAGCGCCCGCACCATGCTGTGGCAGAAGGCGTCGGCCTGCACGCTGGCGATCAGCACCCCGAAGTCGTCGCGATGCCAGGTGAACTCCTGCAGGGATCGGACCGTCGTGGATCCCTCGCGAGGCTTGCAGAACGCCGCCCAGTCCCAGAGGCCGACGAGGGCACGTGCGGCGCGATCCATCTCGTCAGCGTCGAGTGCCGCGGGGTGCCACAGCGTGTGGTTCTGCAGCAGCGGGTTCCGCACGGCGAGGGTGTCCGCCACGCGGTATTCGTATCTCCGCCAGATCGCGGAGAACCGCGCGTCGAAGCCGAGGGGCGCCACGCTGACGCGGGAGACGTAGAGGTCGCTCGCGAGCCCGGCGATGCCGTTCAGGCGGCGGCGGAGGGCATCGGCCGGGTCCTCCTCGGGCCGGGCGACCTTTCCGCGCTGCCGCGCCGTCAGCCCGGCGAGCTGCGCTTCGCCGAGGTCCAGGTGTGCAACCTGGCCGGTGGCGTGCACGCCGGCATCCGTGCGGCCGGCGACGGTCAGGGCCGGCGCGGGCGGATGACGCCGGAACACCGTCGCGAGCGCAGCCTCCAGCTCCCCCTGCACCGTCCGCAGTTCCGGCTGCCTGGTCCATCCGGAGAATCGAGTGCCGTCGTACGCGACGTCGAGGCGCAGCCGCGTCGTCGGTCCCGGGATATCCACCCAGCGAGTGTAGGGCGGATGCGCCACGATGGGCTTCATGCGTTCCCCGATCGAGATGCCGCTGGACCCGATGCTCGCGAAGGCCGTGAAGGAGGTGCCGGACCCTTCGACCGTGAAGGGTGGGCTCGCGTTCGAGCCGAAGTGGGATGGGTTCCGCGGGATCGTGTACTTCGACGGGGATGAGATCGAGATCGGCAGCCGAGGGTCGAAGCCGCTCACCCGGTACTTCCCTGAGCTGGTGGAGGCGTTCCGGAAGCAGCTGCCCGGTCCCTGCGTGGTCGACGGGGAGATCATCGTGCGCACCGGCTCCGCCGGCAGCGAGCGCCTCGACTGGGAGGCGCTGTCGCAGCGCATCCACCCTGCAGAGAGCCGCATCACCCGGCTGGCGAAGGAGACGCCGGCGGCCTTCGTCGCGTTCGACCTGCTCGCGGTCGGGGAGGAGTCGCTGCTCGACGCGCCGTTCCGGGACCGCCGTGGGCGGCTGGAGCAGGTGCTCGCGAACGTCGCGGCACCGCTGCATCTGAGTCGCCAGACGTTCGATATGGCGACCGCAGAGCGCTGGCTCGAGGAGTTCGAGGGTGCCGGCCTCGACGGAGTCGTCGCGAAGCCGGTCGAGGCGGTCTACTCCCCCGGCAAGCGGATCATGCAGAAGATCAAGCACGCCCGGACCGCAGACGTGGTGCTCACCGGGTACCGCGTGCACAAAAGCGGCAACGGCGTGGGCTCGCTGCTGCTCGGCCTCTACAACGCGGACGGCCAGCTGATGAACGTCGGGGGCGCGTCGGCGTTCAGCGACAAGCGCCGCCTCGAGCTCATCGAGGAGCTGCAGCCGCTGGTCCAGCGTGACGAGGCGGGCGACGCGGTCAAGGGCGAGGGCGAGCGGAGTCGCTTCTCCGCGGCAAAGGACACCAGCTTCGTGAAGCTCCGCCCCGAGAGGGTGGCCGAGGTCGCGTACGACCAGATGGAGGGCTGGCGGTTCCGCCACACCGCCCAGTTCGTGCGCTGGCGCCCCGACCGCGAGCCACGCTCCTGCACCTTCGAGCAGCTCGAGCGCCCTCTCGCCTACGACCTCGAAGAGGTCCTCAGCTAGCACCCGGTGATTGAGGAGGCGCGCCATCCTCGGTCACCGGGTTCACTCCTTCGGCCAGTTGGCCGGGTTCTTCTTGCTGGGCTGCACCCGCGGCGGCTCGCCTGGCATCTTCGGGTAGTCGGGCGGGAACGGCATCTCGCCGAGCCCGTTCTCGAGGTCTCGCTCCCACCATTCGAGCAGCGTGGTCAGCTCGCCCGGACTGTCGTGCATGCCGTGCCACGGGTCGCCGGTCGCGGCGAGCCGGTCCGGCACGGTCAGCACCGTCAGCGCGCGCGGGTCGACGTTCTCGAGCTCCTTCCACGACACCGGGCAGGACACCGCGCCGTGCGCGATCGCTCGGGGGCTGTAGGCGCCGGCGATCGTCCGGTCCCGCGCCGCCTGGTTGAAGTCGACGAAGACCCTTTCCCCGCGCTCCTCTTTCCACCAGGCGGTGGTGACCTGATCGGGCATCCGTCGCTCCAGCTCCCGCGCCGCGGCGATGACGGCGTGGCGTACGTCGACGAACTCGTGGTGCGGTCGGATCGGCGAGAAGACGTGCAGGCCCCGGTTTCCGGAGGTCTTCACGAAGGTGGTCAGCCCGGCCTCCGCCAGCACGTCGCGGAGGGCGAACGCCGCCGGGATGGCGTCGTCGAAGTCGCGGCCGGGCTGCGGATCGAGATCGAGCCTCAGCTCGTCCGGGTTGTCGATGTTCGACGCCCGCGACGCCCACGGGTGGAACACGACGGTGTTCATCTGCGCCATCCAGACGGCCGCGGCCGGCTCGTCGATCACGAGCTGCGGATGCTGCCGACCGCTGGGATACACACACATCACAGTCCGGATGAATCCGGGCGCGCCCTTCATCGGATTCTTCGCGAAGAACATCTCACCGTCGATGCCGCCCGGGTAGCGCTGGAGCGAGACCGGCCGGTCGCCGTTCGCCTCGACGAACGCGTCGCCGACGGCGATCAGGTAGTTCGCGAGATCCAGCTTGGTGAACCCGAGCTCGGGATACAGCACGCGGCTCGGGCTCGAGACCCGCATCTCGCGCGCACCGTCGGGACCGGGGACTTCAAGGGTGACCGCCTCGCTCGCCATTGCCCCAACCTAGCGGCAGCGCGGATTCAGAACACCTTGCTGAACGCCGTCTCCCGCGTCTCCGGCACGAAGCCCATCCCGGTGTAGAGGCCGAGCGCGCCGGTCGGGTTGTCACTGTCGACGTCGAGCACCGCGCGCTCGAGCCCTTCGTCGCGGAAGGCGGAGAAGGCGCGGGCGAGGAGCGCCGGGGCGATCCCCTTCCTCCGCCACTCCCGGACCACGCCGACGAGGGGGATGTACGCCGAGGAGAATCCCTGCCCGGCCCAGTCGTCCTCGTTCACCTCGCTCGTGAGGAATCCGATGACCTCGTCGCCGGCGAGGGCGAGGAATGACAGGTCGGGCCGGAAGACGCTCAGCCCGAGCATCGACTCCCACTGCTCGGCGGTCATCGGCTGGCTGCCCCAGTGATCGCGGAAGGCTGCGTTCTTCGCCTCGAGCGTCGCGGCGCCGCGCTCTGCGCGGTACGGCTCGATCCGCACACCGTCCGGGAGCTGAAGCTGCGGGACAGGGTCGGCGAGCACCCGGCTCAGGCCGGTGAAATAGCGCGCCGGCGCGAATCCGGCGGATGCGGCCAAGCGATGGGTGCGCTGCGACCGGTCGTCGGCGTAGAGCATGATCCACCCGGGCAGCGCGAGGTCGACCGTGGCCAGCTGCTGCAGCGCCCGCGCCTCCTGCCAGGCGAGCAGCTGCCGGCCGAGCCCCTGACCGCGGAGCTCAGGGTGCACACCGCCCCAGAGGATCGACCGAACGAGGGTCTCCTTGCCGGGGCTCAGCGCGACGAGACCGAACGCGACGGCGGCACCGTCGCGGCGGAAGCCGACCAGCGTGTCCGCTGCCCTGTCGACCCAGGAGTGGCTCAGCTCATCCTCGAGCTCCTCGCGGGAGATCAGGTAGTTCGGATGATCGGCCCGTCCCAGGGCCGCGTGCAGCGACACGAGCGCATCCAGGTCGTCGAGAGTCGCCGGTCGCCACTCGACGCCATCCGTCTCGGGGAGCTCGAGGTGCACTGGCGCAGTCACGCGGTCGCGGAGCGGGACGTCGTCGCCGCGTGCGGGTTGGACAGGGGCGGAGGTGTCCGTGGTCACGGCTTCAAGACTAGAACCCCGCCGGAAGGCGGGGTTCTGGTCGGTTCTCCGGAGGAGTGCCTATGCGTTCTGCTGCTGCTCGGCGACGTCGGCCGGGTCGGCCTCGACCGTCTCGGTCGCTGCGTCGTCGGCCGGAGCGGCGACGGGAGCATCCGTGGTGTCAGCCGCGGCCTCCCCTGCCGGAGCCTCGTCGGCCGCATCCACGGCGACGGCCTCATCGACCGAGACCGCTTCGGTGGCCGGAGCCTCATCGGCAGGAGCCGTGGCCTCCTCGGCCGGAGCGGCCGGAGCAGTGGCGGCCGTGGTGCGCTTCGGCGCCTTCGACTTTTTCACGACCGGCTCGAGCACGAGCTCGATGACCGCGAGGGGCGCGTTGTCACCCTTGCGGTAGCCGATCTTCGTGATGCGGGTGTAGCCGCCCTCACGCTCGGCGAGCAGCGGAGCGATCTCGCTGAACAGCTCGTGCACGACGCCCTTGTCCGAGATGACGCTCAGTACGCGACGGCGGGCGTGCAGGTCGCCACGCTTCGCGAACGTGATGAGACGCTCGGCGAGCGGACGGAGGCGCTTGGCCTTCGTCTCGGTCGTGGTGATGCTCTTGTGGGTGAAGAGCGCGGCGGCGAGGTTCGCGAGCATCAGGCGCTCGTGCGCCGGTCCTCCACCGAGACGGGGACCCTTGGTTGGCTTAGGCATGATTCGTTATCTCCAGTTGTTCCGCAACAGTTCTGAGCCCGAAGGGACTCAGATGTTGTCGTCCTCGTCGTAGCCGCCGTAGAAGTGCGCGCCGTCGAAGCCGGGCACGGTGTCCTTCAGCGACAGGCCCATCTCGGTGAGCTTGTCCTTGACCTCGTCCACCGACTTCTGCCCGAAGTTGCGGATGTTCATCAGCTGCGTCTCCGAGAGGGCGACCAGCTCGCTGACGGTGTTGATGCCCTCGCGCTTAAGGCAGTTGTAGCTGCGCACGGAGAGGTCGAGGTCCTCGATCGGCATGCTGAGCTCGCTGGAGAGCACGGCGTCGACCGGTGCCGGGCCGATCTCGATGCCCTCGGCGGCGGTGTTCAGCTCACGGGCGAGACCGAAGAGCTCGACCAGCGTCTTGCCGGCGGATGCGATGGCGTCGCGCGGCGTGATGGCCGCCTTCGTCTCGACGTCGACGACCAGGCGGTCGAAGTCGGTGCGCTCACCGGCACGCGTCGCCTCGACGCGGTAGGTGACCTTGAGCACCGGGGAGTAGATCGAGTCGATCGGGATCTGGCCCGCCTCGCTGAACTCGCTGCGGTTCTGGGTGGCGGACACGTAGCCGCGGCCGCGCTCGATGGTGAGCTCGAGCTCGAACTTCGCCTTGTCGTTGAGGGTGGCGATCACCAGGTCCGGGTTGTGGATCTCGACACCGGCCGGAGCGGAGATGTCGGCGGCGGTGACCTCGCCGGCGCCCTGCTTGCGGAGGTAGGCGGTGATGGGCTCATCGTGCTCGCTGGAGACCACGAGGTTCTTGACGTTCAGGATGATCTCCGTGACGTCTTCCTTCACACCCGGGATGGTGCTGAACTCGTGCAGCACGCCGTCGATCCGGATGCTGGTCACGGCCGCGCCGGGGATGGAGGAGAGCAGTGTGCGGCGCAGCGAGTTGCCGAGCGTGTAGCCGAAGCCGGGCTCGAGGGGCTCGATGATGAACCGCGAACGGAACTCCGAGATGTTCTCTTCGGTAAGAGTGGGGCGCTGTGCGATGAGCACGATGGATTCCTTTCGGCGAGATGTCCGCTATATGACATCTGTGAGGTTCGAGCGGGCGGGTGAGTCCCGTTCGTTCTATTGAGTTATTGAGCGCGCTGGAGCTTGGAGCGGAAGCCATTTCTGGCCTCCGCCGCGACGCCAGCGCCGGGGCCCGTCCCGGGCCCCGGTACTAGCGCGCGGATGGAATCGAGGAGAGCGGTCAGACTCGACGACGCTTCGGCGGGCGGCAGCCATTGTGCGCCTGCGGGGTGACGTCGTTGATCGAGCCGACCTCGAGGCCTGCGGCCTGCAGGGAGCGGATCGCCGTCTCCCGACCGGAGCCCGGGCCCTTGACGAAGACGTCGACCTTCTTCATGCCGTGCTCCTGCGCCTGGCGCGCGGCCGACTCGGCGGCGAGCTGCGCGGCGAACGGCGTCGACTTGCGCGAGCCCTTGAAGCCCACACCGCCGGACGACGCCCAGCTGATGACGGCACCGGTCGGGTCGGTGATCGACACGATGGTGTTGTTGAACGTCGACTTGATGTGGGCCTGGCCCACGGCGATGTTCTTCTTCTCCTTGCGACGCGGCTTGCGAGCTGCCGCCTTGGGTGTTGCCATGCGTTTTCTCTCCTGGAGGTTTTCCGGCATCCGCGAGGCGGCTGCCGACATCTTGGCGCCCTCCGCCGACCCGGCGGGGGCAGGCGGTTACTTGCGGCCGGCCTTCTTCTTGCCGGCGACGGTGCGCTTCGGGCCCTTGCGGGTGCGAGCGTTGGTCTTGGTGCGCTGGCCGCGCACGGGCAGGCCGCGGCGGTGGCGGATGCCCTCGTAGCTGCCGATCTCGACCTTGCGGCGGATGTCGGCAGCGACCTCACGGCGAAGGTCACCCTCCACCTTGAAATTGCCCTCGATGTGATCGCGGAGTGCGACGAGCTGCTCGTCGGTCAGGTCCTTGACGCGGGTCTCCCCGCTGATCCCGGTGTCCTTCAGGGTGCTCAGAGCGCGGGTGCGACCGACTCCGTAGATGTACGTCAGTGCGACCTCGACGCGCTTGTCGCGCGGGATGTCTACGCCGGCGAGACGTGCCATTTTGGCTTCTCCAGTTGATGAGTGAAGGTGTGAGACAGCGCCGGTGCCCGGGCCTTCATCCCGAGGTGCGCGGTGGAGCTGGGAGCGAAGGCCATTTCTGGCCTTCGCCGCGACCCCAGCGCCGATGGCCGTCTCGGCCATCGGGAACGCGTTGGTGCTGCCTTGATTTCTATTGAGTTATGCGTTGCTGGGTCCCTGAGCCTGTCGAAGCGACCGGGGATTGCGACTAGCCCTGGCGCTGCTTGTGGCGCGGGTTCTCGCAGATGACCATGACGCGTCCGTTGCGACGGATGACCTTGCACTTGTCGCAGATGCGCTTGACGCTGGGGTTGACCTTCATTGTTCTTCTCTTTCGCCGTCCTCGTACCGCCCGAGGTGCCGGGCGGCCGTTACTTTCCGGCGATCCTTACTTGTAGCGGTAGACGATCCGGCCTCGGGTGAGGTCGTAGGGGCTCAGCTCGACGACGACCCGATCCTCGGGGAGGATGCGGATGTAGTTCTGCCGCATCTTGCCGGAGATGTGGGCGAGCACCTTGTGCCCGTTCGTCAGCTCAACGCGGAACATCGCGTTGGGCAGCGCCTCGAGGACAGAGCCCTCGAGTTCGATTACGCCGTCTTTCTTGGCCATTCGCCTCTTCGTCGCTTGCAGTGTGGATCGCAGGTCCTGCGGTGGATTGGTGCTTCAGCTCACGCGGTTCGGATCGAGACGATCATGGGAACCGGCCATGCCGAAATGACGGTGTGAAACACCAAGGGTCTAGCTTAGGTCATTCGGCGAGGAATCGCCAAGTTGGCCCTATACTCCCGATCCGCTGGCAGCGGACGGGTTCGGAGCGGTGATTCCCCGGGCAGCAAGCTGCTCGAGGATGCGGCCGGACACCTCGTCGATGGGGCCGAGGCCGTCGACCTCGATGAGCAGGCCCTTCTCGCGGAACACGGCGAGCAGCGGCTCGGTCTCCCGGCGGTAGACATCCTGCCGGTGGCGGATCGCCTCCTCGGTGTCGTCCGTGCGCCCGAGCTGCACCGCGCGCAGCCGCAGACGCTCCACCACGGCCTCGGTGTCGGCGACCAGGCGGACGACCGCGTCCAGCTGGTGCCCGCGGGAGGAGAGCAGCTCCTCAAGGTAGCGGACCTGATCGACCGTGCGGGGATACCCGTCCAGCAGGAAGCCGCCATCCGCGTCGGCCTCGGAGAGCCGGTCGGTGACCAGTGCGTTGGTGAGCGTGTCGGGCACGTAGTCGCCGGCGTCGACGATGGCCTTCACCTGCAGGCCGAGCTCGGTCTCCCCGGCGATGTTCGCGCGGAAGATGTCACCCGTCGAGATGGTGGGGACGTCGAACAGCTGGGAGAGGAGCGCCGCCTGCGTGCCCTTGCCGGCGCCAGGCGGGCCGACGATGAGCAACCGGGTCAACGGAGCAGTCCCTCGTAGTGCCGCTGCTGGAGCTGCGAGTCGATCTGCTTCACCGTCTCGAGGCCCACGCCGACGATGATCAGGATGCTCGCGCCGCCGAAGGGGAAGTTCGCGTTGGCGCCGACGGTCGCCAGGGCGATCAGCGGGATGAGTGCGACGAGACCGAGGTAGAGCGAGCCGGGCAGCGTCACACGCGTCAGCACGTAGTCGAGGTACTCGGCGGTCGGCCGGCCGGCACGGATGCCGGGGATGAAGCCGCCGTACTTCTTCATGTTGTCGGCGACCTCTTCCGGGTTGAAGGTGATCGCGACGTAGAAGTACGTGAAGCCCACGATGAGCAGGAAGTAGACCGCCATGTAGAGCGGGTTGTCCCCGGACTGGAAGTTGTTGGTGATCCACACCACCCACTCCGGGGCGACGCCGCCGTCGGCGGGCTGGTTGAACTGCGCGACGAGCGCCGGCAGGTAGAGCAGCGACGAAGCGAAGATGACGGGCACGACACCGGCCATGTTGACCTTGATCGGGATGTAGGTGTTGTTCCCGCCGAATGTGCGCCGTCCGACCATCCGCTTCGCGTACTGCACCGGGATCCGCCGTTGCGACTGCTCGACGAAGACGACGAGGCCCATGATGATCACGCCGATGCCGATCACCATGAAGAACACCTCCCAGCCGTTCGTCTGCTGGATCAGCCAGAGGGAGGACGGGAACGTCGCGGCGATGGACGTGAAGATCAGCAGGGACATGCCGTTGCCGATGCCGCGCTCGGTGATGAGCTCGCCGAGCCACATGATGAGGCCGGTGCCCGCTGTCATGGTGATGACCATGAGCAGGATGGCGTACCAGGCGTCGTCGGTGATCAGCTGCGAGCACTGCGCGACACCGCTGTTGTTGAACAGGGCGCCGCTGCGCGCCACGGTGATCAGGGTGGTGGACTGCAGCACGCCCAGCGCGATGGTGAGGTAGCGCGTGTACTGCGTGAGCTTCGCCTGACCCGCCTGACCCTCCTTGTAGAGGGTGTCGAAGTGCGGGATGACGACGCGCAGCAGCTGCGTGATGATCGACGCGGTGATGTACGGCATGATGCCGAGCGCGAAGATCGACAGCTGCAGCAGCGCACCACCGCTGAAGAGGTTGACCAGCTCGTAGAGGCCGGAAGCGCCGGCGTTGCCGGCGAGACACAGCTGCACGTTGCCGAAGTCGACGAATGGCGCCGGGATGAAGGAGCCGAGACGGAAGATCGCGATGATCCCGAGGGTGAAGGCGATCTTGCGGCGCAGGTCGGGCGTGCGGAAGATCCGCGCGACGGCTCTGAACACGGGTCCTCCTGGGTGTTGCATCGGGTGGAGCGGCGCAGTTCTCAGCGCGTCCGCTCCAGATATGCGATGACGGTGGCCGCGCGAAGCGGCCACCGTCATGCGCAAGGTGTCTTACTGTACGGAACCGCCCGCAGCGACGATCTTCTGCTCAGCAGAGCTGGAGACCTTGTCAACCGCAACGTTCAGCTTAACCGCAATCTCACCGTTGCCGAGAACCTTGACCTTCTCGTTCTTGCGGACGGCGCCCTTGGCGACCAGGTCACTGATCGTGACGCTGCCACCATCCGGGTAGAGCTCGGCGAGCTTCTCGAGGTTCACGACCTGGTACTCCACGCGGAACGGGTTCTTGAACCCGCGCAGCTTGGGCGCACGCATGATCTGGTTCAGGTTGCCGCCCTCGAGGCCGGCGGACACCGAGTAGCGGGCCTTCGTGCCCTTGGTGCCGCGTCCCGCGGTCTTGCCCTTCGATCCCTCACCGCGTCCGACGCGGGTGCGAGCCTTTTTGGCGCCGGCGGCCGGCCGGAGGTGGTGCACCTTCAGCACCTGCTGGCGCTCGGCACGCACCTCCTCGGTCGCGACGGCCTTCTTCTTCGTCGTCGACTTCGGAGCGGCCGCAGCCGTGTCCTCAGTCTTCTTCGCTTCTGCCATCAGTCAATCTCCTCGACCTTCACCAGGTGGGCGACGGTGCGGACGTATCCGCGGTTCTGGGCGTTGTCCTCACGGACCACCACGTCGCCGATGCGCTTCAGCCCGAGGCTGCGCAGCGTGTTCCGCTGGTTCTGCTTCTCACTGATCTTGCCCTTGATCTGGGTCACGCGAAGCTGCGCCATCACGCACCTGCCTTCGCAGTCAGGGCCGCACGGGCCTCGCTGTCCGCCCGCACCAGACGGTCGGGGGCGATGTCCTCGAAGTCGCGGCCACGGCGCGCGGCGACGGCGCGGGGCTCCTCGAGCTGCTTCAGCGCCTCCACCGTCGCGTGGACGATGTTGATCGTGTTGGACGAGCCGAGCGACTTGCTCAGCACGTCGTGGATTCCGGCGCACTCGAGGACGGCACGCACCGGGCCACCGGCGATGACGCCGGTACCGGCTGCGGCGGGGCGCAGGAGCACCACACCGGCGGCCGCCTCACCCTGCACCGGGTGCGGGATCGACTGCTGCACGCGCGGGACGCGGAAGAAGTTCTTCTTCGCCTCCTCGACGCCCTTCGAGATCGCCAGCGGCACCTCGCGGGCCTTGCCGTAACCGACGCCGACCATGCCGTTGCCGTCGCCGACGACCACGAGGGCGGTGAAGCTGAAGCGACGACCACCCTTCACGACCTTGGAGACACGGTTGATGGTGACGACGCGCTCCAGGAACTGGCTCTTGTCGGCGTCCCTGGACCCGCGGTCGCGGTTGGGGTTGCGCTCACGGCCACCGCGGCGGCCCTCACGCTCACCGGTCTGCGGTGCGCTCGACGCGGCGGTCTCGACCGGCGCCTCGTTGACCACGGCCACGTCCTTCTGCTCGACGGGGGTGGTGTTCTGAGTGTTGGTGGTGTCGCTCACAGGCTGAGCCCTCCTTCTCGAGCTCCATCTGCGATAGCCGCAACGCGGCCCGCGTACTTGTTGCCGCCGCGGTCGAAGACCACGGCGTCGATGCCCGCCTGCTTGGCGCGCTCCGCGAGGAGCTCACCGACGCGGCGTGCCTTGGCGGTCTTGTCGCCGTCGAAGCTGCGCAGGTCGGTCTCGAGGGTCGACGCCGACGCCAGGGTGTGACCCTTGGCGTCGTCGACGATCTGAACGAACACGTGACGTGCGGAGCGGGTGACGACGAGGCGCGGGCGCTCGGCGGAGCCGACGATGCGCTTGCGCAGCCGAGCGTGGCGACGGCCCTTGGCCGCCGTCTTGCTCTTTCCTCTAGTTCCGAGAGCCATGACTACTTCCCACTCTTTCCGCTCTTGCGGCGAACGACCTCGCCGGCGTACCGCACACCCTTGCCCTTGTAGGGCTCGGGCTTGCGGAGCTTGCGGATGTTCGCGGCTACCTCGCCGACGGCCTGCTTGTCGATGCCGGAGACGATGAGCCTGTTGTTGCCCTCCACCGCGAACGAGATGCCCGCGGGAGGCTCGACGGTGATGGGGTGCGAGTAGCCGAGCGCGAACTCGACCCCGTTGCCCTTGGCGGCGACCCGGTATCCGGTGCCGACGATCTCGAGGCCCTTCGAGTAGCCCTGCGTGACGCCGAGGATCTGGTTGGCGATCAGGGTACGGGTGAGGCCGTGGAGCGAGCGCGACGCGCGCTCGTCATCGGGGCGGGTGACGAGGACGCTGCCGTCCTCGATCCGGACCTCGATGGGCTGGGCCACGGTGAGCGACAGCTCGCCCTTCGGGCCCTTGACCCGCACGTCGGCACCGTCGACGGTCACGTCGACGCCGGCCGGAATTTCGATGGGGAGACGACCGATACGCGACATCAGATCACCACACGTAGGCGAGGACTTCCCCACCCACGCCCTTCTTGGTCGCCTGGCGGTCCGTGAGGAGCCCGGAGGAGGTGGACAGGATGGCGACGCCGAGACCGCCGAGCACGTGCGGGATCTCGGTGGACTTCGCGTAGACGCGGAGGCCGGGCTTCGAGACGCGCTTGATGCCCGCGATGCTCCGCTCGCGGTTGGGGCCGTACTTCAGGCTGATGGTCAGCGTGGAGCCGACGCGGGCGTCCTCGACCTTCCAGTCGGCGATGTAGCCCTCCGCCTTCAGGATGTCGGCGATGTGGGTCTTGAGCTTCGAGCTCGGCAGCGACACGGTGTCGTGGTACGCCGAGTTCGCGTTGCGCAGTCTGGTCAGCAGGTCTGCGACCGGATCTGTCATCGTCATGTGGTGCGGTTCCTATCTCGGCCGGTTTCGGCTCCCGGTACACCGGGGCCGACCTGTCCGAATCGGTGTTACTGGTTTTCGGTTCGGTTCGACGTGAACGGGAAGCCGAGCGCACGCAGCAGCGCGCGACCCTCTTCGTCGTTCTTCGCGGTGGTGACGACGGTGATGTCGAAGCCGCGGACCCGGTCGATCTGGTCCTGGTTGATCTCGTGGAACATGCTCTGCTCGTTGAGACCGAACGTGTAGTTGCCGTTGCCGTCGAACTGCGAGTCCGACAGCCCGCGGAAGTCGCGGATGCGGGGCAGGGCGAGGCTGAGCAGCCGGTCGAGGAACTCCCACGCCCGGTCGCCGCGCAGCGTGACGTGCGCACCGATCGGCATGCCCTCACGCAGCTTGAACTGCGCGATGGACTTGCGGGCCTTGGTGACCTGCGGCTTCTGGCCGGTGATCAGGGTGAGGTCGCGCACGGCGCCGTCGATCACCTTGCTGTCGCGAGCTGCCTCGCCGACACCGGTGTTGACGACGATCTTCACGAGACCGGGAACCTGGTGCACGTTCGTGAAGCCGAACTGCTCCTTGAGCTGCGGCAGGATCTCGGTGCGGTACTTCGTCTTCAGCCGCGGCTGGATCGCTGCTGCGGTGGCGGTGCCCGTGGGCGCCGCGGTCGCGGTTCTAGCCATTACTCTGCGTCCTTCACTGTCGAGTCGGTCTCGGCCTCAGCGGCCTTGACGGACCCGGAGTCCTTCTTCGCCGGGGCCTTCTTCGCCTTGGCGGGCTTGGTGTCGTCCTTCGCGGGCTTGGCGGCACGACGCGACGGCTTGAAGTAGCGCACGCGCGTGGTCTTGCCGTTGTCGTCCGTCTCCACCCGGAAGCCGACGCGGGCCGGCTGCTTGGTGTCGGGGTCGACGAGCGCCACGTTCGAGATGTGGATCGGGGCCTCGTGGGTCTCGATGCCGCCGGTCTTCGAGCCGCGCTGGGTCTGGCCGACGCGGACGTGCTTCGTGACGAAGTTCACACCCTCGACGATGACGCGGTTCTTCTCCCGCTGCACCTCGAGAACGCGACCCTGCTTGCCGCGGTCACCGCCACGGTCCTGGGTCGGGCCACTGACGACCTGCACCAGGTCGCCCTTCTTGATGTTCGCCATTGTTTACAGCACCTCCGGTGCGAGCGAGATGATCTTCATGAACTTCTTGTCGCGAAGCTCGCGGCCGACCGGGCCGAAGATGCGGGTGCCGCGGGGGTCCCCGTCGTTCTTCAGGATGACGGCGGCGTTCTCGTCGAACTTGATGTACGAGCCGTCCGGGCGCCGGGTCTGCTTCACCGTGCGGACGATGACCGCCTTGACGACGTCGCCCTTCTTGACGTTGCCGCCGGGGATCGCGTCCTTGACCGTGGCGACGATGACGTCACCGAGGCCGGCGTAGCGACGGCCGGAGCCGCCGAGCACGCGGATGGTGAGCAGCTCCTTGGCGCCGGTGTTGTCGGCGACCTTGACTCGTGATTCCTGCTGAAGCATGTGAGTGTCCTTCGTTCAAGCAAGCCGGGGGGCTTACTTGGCCTTCTCGAGAATCTCGACGAGCCGCCACCGCTTCGAGGCGGAGAGGGGGCGGGTCTCGGCGATGACCACCAGGTCGCCGATGCCGGCGGTCTGCTGCTCGTCGTGCGCCTTGACCTTGGAGGTGCGGCGGATGACCTTGCCGTAGAGCGGGTGCTTCACGCGGTCCTCGACCTCGACGACGATGGTCTTCTGCATCTTGTCGCTGATCACGTAGCCGCGGCGCACCTTGCGGTACGGGCGGCCCTCCGCGGCCTGCTGCGGCTGGGCCGCTGCGTCTGCCTTAGCCATTACTTGCTCTCCTCTTCGACCGCTTCGACGGGCTCAGCGGCCGTGGTCTCCGCCTTCTTGCGGCTCTTCTTCTCCGGCTTCGCGGGCGCCTCGACCGGGGCCGGGACGGCACGGATGCCGAGCTCGCGCTCGCGCTGCACGGTGTAGATGCGCGCGATGTCGCGCTTGACTGCGCGGAGACGCCCGTGGCTCTCCAGCTGTCCGGTTGCGGCCTGGAAGCGCAGGTTGAACAGCTCTTCCTTGGCCTTCTTCAGCGCATCCGCCAGACGGTCGTCCTCGAAGGTGTCGAGTTCGGCGGGAAGCAGCTCCTTGGATCCGATCGCCATTACGCGTCGCCCTCCTCGCGCTTGATGATGCGTGCCTTCAGGGGCAGCTTGTGGATGGCACGGGTCATGGCCTCACGAGCGAGCTGCTCGTTGACACCGGCGACCTCGAAGAGGACGCGACCCGGCTTGACGTTGGCGACCCACCACTCGGGCGAGCCCTTGCCGGAACCCATGCGGGTCTCGGCGGGCTTCTTGGTCAGCGGGCGGTCGGGGTAGATGTTGATCCACACCTTTCCGCCACGCTTGATGTGACGGGTCATCGCGATACGAGCGGACTCGATCTGACGGTTCGTCACATAGGCGGGGGTGAGGGCCTGGATGCCGAACTCACCGAACGACACCTGGGTGCCACCGGTCGCCTGACCACTCCGCTTGGGGTGGTGCTGCTTGCGGTGCTTGACTCGACGGGGAATCAACATTTCTATGCCTCAGCTCCTGCGGTCGCCGGCGCCTCGGCACGAGGGCCACGGCGGCGGTCGCCATCCCGTCGCTCGGGGCGCGACGACTTCTGGTTCGCCTGCTCCCGAGCGAGTTCCTTGTTGGTGATGTCACCCTTGTAGATCCAGACCTTCACGCCGATGCGGCCGAACGTCGTCTTGGCCTCGTAGAAGCCGTAGTCGATGTTGGCGCGCAGGGTGTGCAGCGGGACGCGGCCCTCGCGGTAGAACTCGCTGCGGCTCATCTCCGCGCCGCCGAGGCGGCCGGACACCTGGATCCGCACGCCCTTGGCGCCGGCGCGCTGGGCGCCCTGGAGACCCTTGCGCATCGCGCGGCGGAACGCCACACGGGCGCTCAGCTGCTCGGCGATGCCCTGTGCGACGAGCTGCGCCTCGGCCTCGGGGTTCTTCACCTCGAGGATGTTCAGCTGGATCTGCTTGCCGGTGAGCTTCTCGAGGTCGGCGCGGATGCGCTCGGCCTCGGCGCCGCGGCGGCCGATGACGATGCCGGGACGGGCCGTGTGGATGTCCACGCGGACGCGGTCGCGGGTGCGCTCGATCTCGATGCGCGCCACACCGGCGCGGTCGAGGCTCGTCGACAGCAGGCGGCGGATCTTGACGTCCTCGGCGACGAAGTCGCTGTACCGCTGACCGCGCTTCGTGGAGTCAGAGAACCAGCGCGACACGTGGTCGGTGGTGATTCCGAGACGGAAGCCGTACGGGTTGACCTTCTGGCCCATTACTTGCTCGCCTTCTTGCTCGTGGCACGGCCGGCCGGCGCCACATCGGCACCCTCAGGGGTGGCGAGGACGACCGTGATGTGGCTGGTGCGCTTGTTGATGCGGAAGGCACGTCCCTGGGCACGCGGCTGGAATCGCTTGAGGGTGGTTCCCTCGTCGACGAACGCGCGGCTCACGTAGAGGTCCTGCTCATCCAGGTAGCTGTTCTCGGCATCCGCCTTGACCCGGGCGTTCGCGATCGCGGAGGCGACCAGCTTGTAGACCGGCTCGCTCGCACCCTGCGGGGCGAACTTCAGGATGGCCAGGGCCTCGACGGCCTGCTTGCCGCGGATGAGGTCCACGACGCGACGGGCCTTCTGAGGCGTAACGCGGATGTGTCGCACGCGTGCGATCGACTCCACCATTTCTTCTCCTCCTCTTCGTCACCGCGTCAGCGGCGACGACCCTTCTTGTCGTCCTTCTCGTGGCCGCGGAAGGTGCGGGTCGGCGCGAACTCGCCGAGCTTGTGACCGACCATGGTCTCGGTGACGAACACCGGGATGTGCTTGCGACCGTCGTGCACCGCGATCGTGTGGCCGAGCATCGACGGCACGATCATCGAGCGGCGCGACCAGGTCTTGATCACGTTCTTGGTCTTGGCCTCGTTCTGTGTCGTCACCTTGCGAAGCAGGTGCTCGTCGACGAAGGGGCCCTTCTTCAGACTGCGTGGCATCCTCTTGGTCTCCTACTAACGCTTCTTGCCGACATTGCGGCGGCGGACGATGAGCTTGTCGCTCTCCTTGTTGGGGTGACGCGTGCGGCCTTCCTTCTGGCCCCACGGGCTGACCGGGTGGCGACCACCGGAGGTCTTGCCCTCACCACCACCGTGCGGGTGGTCGATCGGGTTCATGGCCACACCGCGGACGGTCGGGCGCACGCCCTTCCAGCGGGCGCGGCCGGCCTTGCCCCAGTTGATGTTCGACTGCTCGGCGTTGCCGACCTCGCCGATCGTTGCGCGGCAGCGGGCGTCGACGTTGCGGACCTCGCCCGACGGCAGACGCAGCTGCGCGTAGGGTCCGTCCTTCGCGACGAGACGCACCGAGGCGCCGGCGGAGCGGGCCATCTTGGCGCCGCCACCGGGCTTCAGCTCGATCGCGTGGATCACGGTACCGACCGGGATGTTGCGCAGCGGCAGGTTGTTGCCCGGCTTGATGTCCGCGCCGGCACCCGACTCGACGATGTCGCCCTGGCTGAGCTTGTTCGGCGCGAGGATGTAGCGCTTGGTACCGTCCACGAAATGCAGCAGCGCGATGCGCGCCGTGCGGTTCGGGTCGTACTCGATGTGCGCGACCTTGGCGTTGACGCCGTCCTTGTCGTTGCGACGGAAGTCGATGACGCGGTACTGGCGCTTGTGGCCGCCGCCGATGTGGCGGGTGGTGATCCGGCCGGCGTTGTTGCGTCCACCGGTCTTCGGCAGCGGGCGGAGCAGCGACTTCTCAGGCGTCGAGCGCGTGATCTCCGCGAAGTCCGCCACGGACGAACCGCGGCGACCCGGGGTCGTCGGCTTGTAATTGCGAATAGCCATGATGTATTCCTCTGGTCCTTAGCCGACAGCCGTGAAGATGTCGATGGAGCCGGACTTGAGCGTGACGATGGCGCGCTTGGTGTCCTTGCGCTTGCCGAGCCCGAACTTGGTGCGGCGCGTCTTGCCGGTGCGGTTCAGCGTGTTCACCGTGTCCACCTTGACGTCGAAGATCTTCTCGATGGCGAGCTTGATCTCGGTCTTGTTCGAGCGCGGGTCCACCGTGAAGGTGTACTTGCCGTCGTCGATCAGGGCGTAGCTCTTCTCGCTCACGACGGGCGCGAGGATGATGTCGCGCGGGTCCTTGTTGCGGCCGCCGCTCATGCGGTCACCTCTTCCGTGTTCTCAGGAGTCGACGCCACGGCAGTGTCGTCCTGCTTCGTCGCCTTGGCGGCGACGAACGAGTCGAATGCTGCGCGGGTGAAGATGATGTCGTCGCTCACCAGCACGTCGTACGCGTTCAGCTGGTCGGCCGGCAGCACGTGGATGGTGGAGATGTTGCGGACGCTCTTGAAGCTGAGCTCGTCGTCCCGCTCCAGCACGACGAGCACGTTCTTGCTCGAGGCGATTCGGAGGAGCAGCTCGTTCACGACCTTGGTCGACGGGGCATCGCCCACGACGAGGGAGTCGACGACGTGCAGCCGTCCGGCGCGGACCCGGTCGGAGAGGGCGCCGAGCAGCGCTGCGGCGATCATCTTCTTGGGGGTGCGCTGCGCGTAGTCGCGCGGCACCGGTCCGTGGACGATTCCACCGCCGCGGTGCTGCGGCATGCGGACCGAACCCTGGCGGGCGCGCCCGGTGCCCTTCTGCTTGAACGGCTTGACACCGGATCCGGAGACCTCGCCGCGACCCTTGGTCTTGTGCGTGCCCTGGCGCGCGGCTGCGAGCTGGGCGACGACGACCTGGTGGATCAGCGGAACGTTGGTCGATGCGTCGAAGAGGTCAGCGGGCAGGTCGACCGAGCCGGTCTTCTGTCCCGTGGCGTCGAGGACGTCGAGCGTGGTGGCGTTGGCCATCTGGCTACGCTCCCTTCACGGCGTTGCGGACGAAGACGATGCGGCCGCGCGCGCCGGGGACGGCGCCCTTGACCAGCAGCAGGCCCTTCTCGGCGTCGACCGAGTGGACCTTGAGGTTCAGAACGGTCACGCGCTCGCCACCCATGCGACCGGCCATCCGCATGCCCTTGAAGACGCGGCTGGGCGTCGAGGACGCACCGATCGATCCCGGCTTGCGGTGGTTGCGGTGTGCACCGTGCGAGGCGCTGACGCCCTTGAAGTTGTGGCGCTTCATGACACCGGCGAAGCCCTTGCCCTTGCTGGTGCCGACGACGTCGACCAGCTGGCCGGGCTCGAACACCGAGTCGACGGGGAGCTCCTGGCCGGCGGAGTACTCGCCGGCGTCGGCGGTGCGGACCTCGGTGAGGTGGCGGCGCGGGGTGACGCCCGCCTTGTCGAAGTGGCCGGCTGCCGGCTTGTTGACCTTGCGCGGGTCGATCTGGCCGTAGGCGATCTGCACGGCGCTGTAGCCGTCGACCTCGGGCGTGCGCACCTGCGTCACGACGTTCGGGGTGATCTCGACCACGGTGACCGGCACGAGGCGGTTGTTCTCGTCCCACACCTGCGTCATGCCGAGCTTCTTGCCCAGCAGACCCTTGGTCGTCTTCGTAAGCGTAGACATGGGTTTCCTTAGAGCTTGATCTCGATGTTGACGTCGGCCGGCAGGTCGAGGCGCATCAGCGAGTCGACCGCCTTCGGCGTGGGGTCGATGATGTCGATGAGACGCTTGTGCGTGCGCTTCTCGAAGTGCTCGCGAGCGTCCTTGTACTTGTGGGGGGAACGGATCACGACGACCACGTTCTTCTCCGTGGGCAGGGGCACAGGGCCCACCACGGTCGCGCCCGCACGGGTCACGGTGTCGACGATCTTCCGCGCCGAGGTGTCGATGACCTCGTGGTCATACGACTTAAGTCGAATGCGGATCTTCTGTCCCGCCATTGACAACTCTTTTCTCTAGGTACGTAGCGCATCCCTGGGGACACGGACGCCGCACAGCACTCTTGCTGGCGCACCACTGTTCTTGTTTCAGGCCGACCCACACGCTGAAGCGCTTACCCCCGCGAGGCACACAGGTTTCCCAAGGTGCGAAGGAGTCGGTGTTGGTTCTGCCACCCGCGGCCTAGAAGTCGTTCCGCTTCTATGCACTGCCTGGTGGTGATCCGCGCAGACGCGCGAAATGTCGAACTAGAAGAGTTTGCCATACCGCTTCATGTGCTGCAACCCGGGCGTGTCGCGCACGCCCCGCCCCGCCCCGCCCTATTGTTCCCGTTCCGGCTCGATGTTGCCGCCGCGGCGGGCACATCCAGCCGAAACGGAAACAGCCCCCGCGTCAGTTCACCTTCACCCGGGGCGCGGTAGGCGACTGACGCAGACCGGCCGCGCGGAGGCGAGTGGCAAGACGCCAAGGTTCGGCACACTCGCTCCAGGTCCACCGCGCGAATCGAACGCCGTCATCACTCAGCTCGTTCTCGCGCAGCTTCTCGTCCCAGACGACGTCGGCCGCACTTCGGCCGGCGAGGAAGCGCACATCCTCGTATTTCACCTTCCCATCGCACTCCCCCATCACCCGCTCGGCCGGCCACCAGAAGTCCGTGAGGCGCCGCCCACGGCGCGTTCGAACGACGTGCTGCAGAACTGGTTCGGGGAACCCCAGTTCGGCGATGACCACCCTGCTGAACGACTCGAGCGGGGACATTGCCAGGTCGGTCGAGAACTCGGTTGCCCGGCGCGCCCGACTCGTGTTTCGCGAACCGAAGAAATCGAGCGCGCGGAGAAGCACCTCCAGGCTGAGCGCCTCGCCGTATCGGGAGCGCGCGCAGTCGATCGCCGCCACAGCGTCCCGGAAGGCGGCATCGCAGGCGAGATCGATGAGCGTCCGGATGAGCGTCGTCACCCGCACGTCGCCCAGGACGGTCACACTCGACGCGTCGAGATCGCGCCGGTGCACAGCGACGCCATTCTTGCTCCGTCGTCGGGAATCCAGTGGCTCGGTGATGTGCACCACCGAAGGCCAGTCGATCAGCGGCAAGCCCCAGAGCCGCGCGGCCGAGTGGTGCGACAGCACCACCTCGGACCGCCGGGTCGCCAACACGGCGGCGATCCTCAGGTCGTACCGCTCGTCGTCTCGGAGGAGCGCCCATTCCGACGTGGCGGCGTATGCGCCTCGGCGCACCCGCACCAAGGCGCCGCTCTGGTGGCTCCGTCGCAATGCCCGGTCGTCGGCGCCGACAGCCACGTAATGCCGCGTCGTGGACAACGGATCTGCGCCGGCTACATGTTCCACACCAGAAGCGTCTCGCCACCTCCCCTGGTAGCACCTCACAGGATCAGCGCTGTGCATCGATCCAGGAAGCGGACCCGCGTGAGCGACGGGCCCGCCTGCCAGCCGACACCGGGGTGAATGTTCCCGGTTCGGCTCGATGTTCCCGCCGCGGCAGGCACATCGAGCCGAAACGGGAACAGTTACCTCGGTCTGGCGGAGGAGGCGGTGGCCGCGGGAGGAGCTGCGGTGGTGCGGGGGCGGAAGAGAACCAGATGGGTGAGGGGGATGGCGACGGCGGCGCCGACGAGGAAGGCGATCGTGGGGACCAGCACGATGCCGACGATGAGGAGCCCCCAGCCGCCCGCCGTCGCGCCGATCACGATGTAGACGATCAGCGTCAGAATCCCGGCGACCAGCGCAGCGAGCAGGTTGTGCAGGACACGCGCGCCGGGCCGCCGGTTGCGGTGCAGCACGTTCCCGATCACGACGAGGATCCCCCACAGCACCAGCCCGATCCAGAACGCGCCGAAGACGAGCGCCGGCCCTTCGCCGAAGAAGGCCCCGGCCGGATCGGGGTTGTCGATCGACACCAGCGCGCCGGTGACGAGCAGTGTGAGGAGCAGGGTGAGCAGGATGCCGACGACGGTCTCCGCAAGGATGCGCATGGACCAGAAGATAGCGCCCCCGGGCCCGTGCAGCGGCGAGGCGCCACCGCCGGTTACGCCCGTTCCACCGCCGACTGTTCCCGTTTCGGCTCGATGTTGCCGCCGCGGCGGGCACATCCAGCCGAAACGGGAACAAATGCGGGCCGGGGGCCGGTCAATCCTCCAGCAGGTCCCGCAGCTCGCTCTCCGCGGCGTGCAGCCGGTTCGGGTCGATCGTCACCCCGTCCTCGAACGCCTCCACCACCCGCGGGTCGACGTAGCTCGTCTTCGCGATCGCCGGGGTGTTGCTCAGCTCCTCCGCCGCGTCGCGCATCGCCTGGGTGAGTGCCCTCGAGCGGGCGGTCTTCGACTCTGCCGGCCCCTGCTTGGCGAGACTGATCGCCGCCGCGAGGGTCCCGTGGAAGGTGCGGAAGTCCTTCGCGGTGAAGTCTCCCCCGGTCCGCTCGCGCACGTACTCGTTGATCTCCTCGGCGGTGAGCGGATGCCACTCCCCGTCGTCGTCCTTCCACGCGAGGAGCCGGGCGTTCGGGCCGCGTCGCTTGAGGTTCCGCACGAGGGGTGCGAGGTCCGGATCGGTGATGTCGGAGTCCCATTCCTTGCCGCTCTTCGCCGGGAAGCGCAACTGCACGGTGTCGCCGCTCACGGTGACGTGCGCGCAGAGCAGCGTCGACAGCCCGAAGCTGCCGTTGTCCGTCGCGTACCGCTCAGAGCCGACCCGGAGGGAGCCGGTGTCGAGCAGCCGGAACGCGGCGGCGAGGATGCGCTCGCGCTGGAAGCCGTCGAGCCGGAGTGACTTCGTCACCTGCCGACGCGCCGCCGGCAGCGTCTCGCCGAGCGCCAGCGCCCGGTCGTACTTGACCTGGTCCTTCTGCTCCCGCCACAGCGGATGGTAGCGGTACTGCTTCCGCCCGGCAGCGTCGATGCCGACCGCCTGCACGTGGCCGTTCTCGTACGGACAGATCCAGACCTGCTTCCATGCGGGCGGGATCGCGAGCGCCTCGATCCGCTGCTTCACCCCGGGATCGCGGATGGTCCTCCCCCGCTCGTCACGGTAGGAGAACCCCTTCCCGGCGCGGACGCGCGTGATCCCGGGACCCGAGGTCCGGCTCCTGCGCAGTCGTGGCACGGTGTGAAGATAACCGGTCGGCCGCCTGAACCTCACTTGTCTGACCGTTTGCCGCAAGCAACCCGACCTGAAGATGTGCGTTCTCCGGGCGAATGGTCAGGGTTCGCACGAGAGAATAAGGGTTGACCACTTTCGACAGGAGAGCCGTTGGACGGGAATGCCACGACGAGGCATCGGAATGTCGCGCTCCTCGCCGTCGCAGCCATCACCCCGACGCTGGTCACCACGTCGGAAGCCATCGATCGCAAGCTCGAACCGGTGCTGCGGAGACTGAAGCTCCCCACCGGTCTGCTGCAGCGGGTTGCGGGGGTCGTGGAGCGCCGCAACTGGGGTGGTGAGCAGACGTTCGATGACGCCGCCATCACCGCCGGACGGAACGCGCTCGCTGAGGCGGGCATCCGCCCGGACCAGGTCGGGCTCCTCATCAACACGTCGGTCACCCGGAAGCACCTCGAGCCGTCGGTCGCGGTGCGGATCCACCATGGGCTCGGCCTCCCGACCTCCGCGCTGAACTTCGACATCGCGAACGCCTGCCTCGGCTTCGTGAACGGGATGAGCCTCGCCTCTCAGCTCGTCGACGCAGGCCAGGTCGACTACGCGGTGATCATCGACGGTGAGGATGCCGACGAAATCCAGCAGAACACCCTCCGCCGGCTCACTGAGGGCGACATCAACCGCGACGACTTCATGAGCGAGTTCGCGAGCCTCACCCTCGGCTCCGGCGCGGCCGCCGCCGTGATCGGCCGTGCCGACGCCCACCCGTCCGGCCACCGCATCCTCGGCGGCGTCACCCGGGCCGCGACGCAGTTCAACAACCTCTGCGTCGGCAGCGTCGACGGGATGTTCACCGACGCGAAGGCGCTGCTGAAGGGCGGCATGGAGCTCGTCGTCTCCGCCTGGCGGGAGGCGAAGCGGGACTGGAACTGGTCCAACATGGACCGCTACATCCTGCACCAGGTCTCCGACGTGCACACCAACGCGATCGTGAAGGCCGCGAAGCTCGACCGTTCGCGCGTGCCGGTCACCTACCCGAAATTCGGCAACGTCGGCCCCGCGTCCATTCCGATCACCCTGGCCGAGGAGGCGCCGAAGCTCCGCTCGGGTGACCGCGTGCTGCTCATGGGGGTCGGATCCGGCCTCAACACGGCGATGATGGAACTGGCCTGGTGAAGCGGCGGCTGCCATCGGCAGCGACGGCGACGAGCGCTGCGCGCATCCCGCCTCCGGGCCTCCCTGGCCTGAATCCGCGCTGGTCGCGCATCGTCCGCGTGCAGGAGGGCGGCGGACGGCCCACCGTCGACTGGCACGTGCTCGACAACGCTGCAGAGCTGACGGAGGCCGACATCACCCCGGTCGGCACGGTGCTGTGCGTGCACGGCAACCCGACCTGGTCGTACATGTGGCGCAGCGTGCTCGAGCACGCCACCGCACAGGCCCTCGCGGGCGGTCCGGCGTGGCGGGTCATCGCGGTGGACCACCTCGAGATGGGCTTCTCCGAGCGCACCGGCGCGCGCCGCACGCTCCCAGACCGGGTGGAGGTGCTCGGGCGGCTGACGAACGCGCTGTGGCTCACCGGCCCGGTGGTGACCTTCGGCCACGACTGGGGGGGTGTGATCTCGCTCGGCTGGGCCCTCGACCACCCGGACCAGCTGGCCGGCGTGATGCTTTTCAACACCGCCGTGCACCAGCCTGCCGACACCCGGATCCCGTCACCGCTTCGGGTCGCGCTCGCACCCGGAGTGCTCGGCACCGCCACGGTGACCACGCCCGCGTTCCTCGAGACGACCCTGGCGCTCGCGCACCCCCCGCTCCCCCCGGATGTGAAGGAGGCGTACCGCGCCCCCTACCGCACGCGGGCGGACCGCGGCGGCATCGGGCAGTTCGTCGCCGACATCCCGGTCTACGCCACCGACGAGACCGCACCGGAGCTGTACCGGATCAACCAGGGCATCCGGTCGCTCGACGTGCCGGCACTGATGCTGTGGGGACCGCGCGATCCGGTGTTCGGCGATCGCTACCTCAACGACCTGATCTCCCGGATGCCGCACGCCGACGTGCACCGCTTCGAGGGCGCCGGGCACCTGCTCGCCGAGGACGTCGACATCGCGACGCCCGCCCTGTCCTGGCTCGACGAGAAGGTGCGCCGGCGCACCCGGCCGGGCTCAGCCGAGTCGCGCGCCGAGGATGTCCGCATGGAGCCGGCTGTGGAGGGGTCGGCGGACGGCACCCCATACCGTCCCCTCTGGTCGGCGATCGATCGGCACTCCGAGCACTACGCCCCGGCGCTCGTCGAGCTCGCCCCGCCGGCCGGCCAGGGGCCGCGGGTCGTCAGCTGGCGCCTGCTGTCGCGTCGTGTGCGTGAACTCGCGGCGGGACTCGCCTGGGCGGGCGTGAAGAAGGGCGACCGGGTCTCGCTGCTGATTCCCCCCGGCGCTGACCTCACCGCGGTGCTCTACGCGTGCCTTCGGATCGGTGCGGTCGTGGTCGTCGCGGATGCCGGCCTCGGCCTGCAGGGCCTCACTCGAGCGGTGCGCGGCGCCTGGCCCGACCACGTGATCGGCGCGCTGCCCGGCCTCACCGCCGCGAAGACGCTCGGCTGGCCCGGACGGCGGATCTCGACGCTGCGCCTCAGCCCCCCGGTGCGACGCGCGCTCGGCGTCTCACACACGCTGACGGAGCTCGCCGGTCGCGGCGTCGGCGCGAAACTGCCGCCGGAGCCATCCCCGGAGGATCCCGCCGCGGTGCTGTTCACCTCCGGGTCCACCGGTCCTGCCAAGGGCGTGGTGTACAGCCACGCGCGACTCGCGGCGCTCCGCGACGCTCTGGCGGCGCAGTACGACATCCGCACGGGCACCGGCCTCGTCGCCGGCTTTGCGCCGTTCGCCCTGCTCGGGCCGGCGCTCGGGGCCACCTCTGCGACCCCGGACATGGACGTCACGAAACCCGCTACCCTCACCGCCCGGGCCACCGCGGAGGCGATCTCCGCTGTCCACGGCGAGGTGCTCTTCCTCTCCCCCGCCGCCCTCGAGAACGTCGTGGCGACCGCCAAGGACCTCGACCGGGAGAGCCGGGAGACCTTCCGGCAGGTGCGGACGTTCCTCTCCGCCGGCGCGCCGGTTCCGGAGCCGCTCCTCGCCGAGGCCGCCATGCTCTTCCCCAATGCCGAGCCGCACACCCCCTACGGGATGACGGAAGGGCTGCTCCTCACCGACATCTCGCTCGACGGCATCCGCGCGGCGATCGAGGATGCGGACCCACTGGGCGGCGTCTGCGTCGGGACGCCGACGGCGTCCACTCGGATCCGCATCGCGCCGCTCGACTCGGACGGCCGCCCGACCGGTGAGCTCACCGACGAACCCGGGGTGACCGGCGAGATCGTCGTCTCTGCCCCGCACGTCAAGGACGCATACGACCGGCTCTGGCTCACGGACCGCGCGAGCCGCCGCGACAGCGGGCCGGAGGAGCGTTGGCACCGCACCAATGACGTCGGCCACCTCGACGACGGCGGCCGCCTCTGGGTGGAGGGCCGCCTGCAGCACGTGCTCGTCACCGCGGACGGCGTGCGCACCCCCGTCGGCCCGGAACAACGGATCGAACGGGTGCCGAACGTCGTGCGGGCCGCCGTCGTCGGCGTCGGCCCGATCGGCGCGCAGCAGGCGGTCGCGGTGCTCGAGACGGTGCCGGCGGGAGCCGCACCGCGGCTCGCTGAGGCGGATCTCACCGCCGCGGTCCGCGAGGCCAGCCCGCTTCCGCTGGCGGCGGTGCTCGTCGTGCCGAAGCTCCCCACCGACATCCGGCACAACTCCAAGATCGACCGCAGCCGGTTGGCCGACTGGGCGACCCGCGTGCTCGCCGGCGGACGTATGACCAGCCCATGAGCGTGCTCGTCACCGGCGCCAGCGGGCTGCTGGGCGGTGCCGTGGCGCGCGAGCTGGCCTCCCGTGGGCATGAGGTTCGCTCGTTCCAGCGCCGACCCGCCGAGCTGCCGGGTGTCGAAGATGCGCCCGGCTCTGTCACCGATACCGACGCGGTGCGGCGGGCAGTCGCCGGCATGGATGCGGTGGTGCATCTCGCCGCAAAGGTGTCGCTCGCAGGGGATCCGGCCGAGTTCTCGGCGGTGAACGTGGAAGGGACACGGCGCTTGATCGCCGAGGCCGCACGTGCCGGGGTCCGCCGCTTCGTGCACATCTCGTCGCCGTCGGTGGCCCATGCAGGCATGTCGATCGCCGGGGACGACGCCCGGCCGGCCGATCCGGCACACGCCCGGGGCGACTACGCGCGCACGAAGGCGATCGCCGAGCGCCTCGCCCTCGCGGCGGACTCGCCCGGCTTCGCGGTCGTCGCGGTGCGGCCTCATCTCGTGTGGGGTCCCGGCGACACCCAGTTGGTCGCGCGGATCGTCCAGCGCGCCGCCGCCGGCCGGCTGCCGCTGATCGGCTCTGGCGCGGCGCTCATCGACACCACGTACCTCGACAACGCAGCCACCGCGATCGCCGCGGCGCTCGATCGCGCGGAGGACGTGCACGGGCAGGCGTACGTCGTCACGAACGGCGAACCGCGGCCTGTCGCCGAGATGCTCGCCGGAATCTGCCGCGCCGCCGGCGTGCGGTCGCCGAGCCGGCATGTGCGTGCGGGGCTCGCCCGCTCGGCGGGCGCCGCGGTGGAGGCCGTGTGGCGAGTGCGGCCGGGCGCCGACGAGCCGCCGATGACGAGATTTCTCGCGGAGCAGCTGTCCACGTCGCACTGGTTCGACCAGCGTCGCACCCGAGCCGACCTGCAGTGGACCCCGGCCGTGTCGCTCGACGAGGGCCTCCGCCGGCTGGCAGCCGCCTACCGGACGGCCCGATAGTTCCAGTTCCGGCCGAGTACGTCTGGCGGAACGGGTGCATCAGGCCGGAACGGGAACAGTCGCGATCGTTCGGAACGACGAAGGGCCGCACCCTGGGGTGCGGCCCTTCGTGTGGAACAGGTGTTACTTGATGATCTTCGTGACCTTGCCGGCGCCCACGGTGCGGCCACCCTCACGGATGGCGAAGCCGAGGCCCTCCTCCATGGCGATCGGCTGGATCAGCTCGACCGACATGTCGGTGGTGTCGCCGGGCATGACCATCTCGGTGCCCTCAGGCAGCGTGATGACGCCGGTGACGTCGGTGGTGCGGAAGTAGAACTGCGGGCGGTAGTTGCCGTAGAACGGGTTGTGACGGCCACCCTCATCCTTGGACAGGATGTAGGCGGTGCCCTCGAAGACGGTGTGCGGCGTGACCGAACCCGGCTTCACGACGACCTGGCCGCGCTCCACGTCCTCGCGCTTGGTGCCACGGAGGAGCAGACCACAGTTCTCGCCGGCCCATGCCTCGTCGAGCTGCTTGTGGAACATCTCGATACCGGTGACGGTCGTCTTCTGGGTGGGACGGATGCCCACGATCTCGACGTCCGAGTTGATCTTGAGCGTTCCGCGCTCGGCACGGCCGGTGACGACGGTGCCACGACCGGTGATCGTGAAGACGTCCTCGATCGGCATCAGGAACGGCTTGTCCTTGTCGCGCACCGGGTCCGGAACGGACTCGTCGACGGCCTCCATGAGCTCGAGGACCGACTGGGTCCACTTCTCGTCGCCCTCGAGGGCCTTCAGGCCCGAGACGCGGATGACCGGCGCGTTGTCGCCGTCGAAGTCCTGGCTGGAGAGCAGCTCGCGGACCTCGAGCTCGACGAGCTCCAGGATCTCCTCGTCGTCGACCATGTCGGACTTGTTCAGCGCGACGAGCAGGTAGGGCACGCCGACCTGCTTGGCGAGCAGCACGTGCTCACGGGTCTGCGCCATCGGGCCGTCGGTGGCGGCGACCACGAGGATCGCGCCGTCCATCTGTGCGGCACCGGTGATCATGTTCTTGATGTAGTCGGCGTGGCCGGGAGCGTCGACGTGCGCGTAGTGACGCTTCGGGGTCTCGTACTCGACGTGCGAGATGTTGATCGTGATACCGCGCTGGCGCTCCTCCGGAGCGGAGTCGATCGACGCGAAGTCGCGCTTCACGTTGGTCGCCGACGGGTACTTGTCGGCAAGCACCTTCGAGATCGCCGCGGTGAGCGTGGTCTTGCCGTGGTCGACGTGACCGATCGTTCCGATGTTGACGTGCGGCTTGGTCCGCTCGAACTTGGCCTTGGCCACTTGGTGTCCTCCTCAGGACTCGAATGCTGGGCATCCGGCAGCTGGTTGCCGCCGGACGCTCTGCGATTTGGTGTGTATCTACTTTAGGTTGTGTTGCTTGAGGCGACGAACCGTGGGCTCAGCCTCTGGGAGCGGGCTACTCGCCCTTGCTCTTCTGGACGATCTCGTCCGCGACGTTCTTGGGCACCTCAGCGTACGTCTCGAACTGCATCGAGTACACGGCGCGGCCCGACGTGCGCGACCGCAGGTCACCCACGTATCCGAACATCTCCGACAGCGGCACGTTGGCACGGACCACCTTGACGCCGGTCGCGTCCTCCATCGACTGGATCTGACCGCGACGCGAGTTCAGGTCGCCGATGACGTCGCCCATGTACTCCTCGGGCGTGCGGACCTCGACGGCCATGATCGGCTCGAGGAGCACCGGGTTCGCCTTGCGGGCAGCCTCCTTGTACGCCATCGATCCGGCGATCTTGAACGCCATCTCCGAGGAGTCGACGTCGTGCGCTGCACCGTCGAGCAGGGTCGCCTTGACGCCCACCGTAGGGAAGCCGGCGAGCACGCCGACCTGCATCGCGTCCTGGATGCCGGCATCCACCGAGGGGATGTACTCGCGCGGAACGCGGCCACCGGTGACCTTGTTGTCGAACTCGTAGATCTTGTCGGTGGTCACCTCCATCGGCTCGAGCGCGATCTGCACCTTCGCGAACTGACCGGATCCACCGGTCTGCTTCTTGTGGGTGTAGTCGTAGCGCTCGACCGCACGCTTCAGCGTCTCGCGGTAGGCCACCTGCGGCTTTCCGACGTTCGCCTCGACCTTGAACTCCCGCTTCATGCGGTCGACGAGGATGTCGAGGTGGAGCTCGCCCATGCCCTTGATGATGGTCTGGCCGGTCTCCTGGTTCTGCTCGGTCCGGAAGGTTGGGTCCTCCTCGGCGAGCTTCTGGATCGCGGTGCCCAGCTTCTCCTGGTCGGCCTTGGTCTTCGGCTCGATGGCCACCTCGATGACCGGCTCAGGGAAGGTCATCGACTCCAGGATCACCTGGTTGTTGACATCCGAGAGGGTGTCGCCGGTGGTGGTGTCCTTCAGGCCGATGACGGCGTAGATGTGCCCGGCGGTGACGCTGTCGACCGGGTTCTCCTTGTTCGCGTGCATCTGGAAGATCTTGCCGATGCGCTCCTTGCGACCCTTGGTCGAGTTGATGACCTGGGCGCCGGAGTCGATGGTGCCGGAGTAGACCCGCACGTAGGTGAGCCGGCCGAAGAACGGGTGCACGGCGATCTTGAAGGCGAGCGCCGAGAAGGGCTCCTTCGCGTCGGCGTGACGCTCGATGATCTTCTCCTCGTCGCGGACGTCGTGGCCCTCGACCGCCGGAACGTCCAGCGGGCTCGGCAGGTAGTCCACGACGGCGTCGAGCATCGGCTGCACGCCGCGGTTCTTGAACGCGGAGCCGCAGAGCACGGGGTAGAGCTGGCTCGAGATGGTCAGCTTGCGGATCGCACCCTTGATCTCGGCGACCGTGAGCTCCTCGCCCCCGAAGTACTTCTCGAGCAGCGTGTCGTCGGACTCGGCGACGGTCTCGAGCAGCGCGTGGCGGTACTCGTCGGCCTTCTCCTTGAGGTCGGCCGGGATCTCCTCGATCTCGTACTTGGCGCCCATCTGGACGTCACCCTTGGAGTCGCCGCGCCAGGTCAGCGCGCGCATCTCGACCAGGTCGACGACACCCTCGAAGTTCGACTCGGAGCCGATCGGCAGCTGGATGACGAGCGGCTTCGCGCCGAGGCGCTTGATGATGGTGTCGACCGTGAAGTAGAAGTCGGCGCCGAGCTTGTCCATCTTGTTGACGAAGCAGATGCGCGGGACGTCGTACTTGTCGGCCTGACGCCACACGGTCTCCGACTGGGGCTCGACGCCCTCCTTGCCGTCGAACACCGCGACGGCGCCGTCGAGCACGCGGAGCGACCGCTCCACCTCGACGGTGAAGTCCACGTGGCCCGGGGTGTCGATGATGTTGATCTGGGTGCCGTTCCAGAAGCAGGTCGTCGCGGCGGACGTGATCGTGATGCCGCGCTCTTGCTCCTGCGCCATCCAGTCCATCGTCGCCGCACCGTCGTGCACCTCACCGATCTTGTGGGTGATGCCGGTGTAGAACAGGATGCGCTCGGTGGTGGTGGTCTTGCCGGCATCGATGTGCGCCATGATGCCGATGTTGCGGACCTTGTTCAGGTCGGTGAGCACGTCCTGTGCCACGGGGGTTCCTCCGAAAGATTGTTTTTCGCTGGTTGAGCAGCCGCGATGCGGCGTATCGAAACCAGAAGGGTGCCGGATCGGCGATGCTGGCTTCGATACGACGGCTGCGCCGCCTCCTCAACCAGCGAGGTCGCCTACCAGCGGTAGTGCGCGAAGGCCTTGTTCGACTCGGCCATCTTGTGAGTGTCCTCGCGGCGCTTGACCGCGGCACCGAGGCCGTTCGACGCGTCGAGGATCTCGTTGGTGAGGCGCTCGGTCATCGTCTTCTCGCGGCGGGCCTTGGCGTAGCTCGTCAGCCAGCGCAGCGCGAGGGTGTTGGCGCGGTGCGGCTTGACTTCGACCGGCACCTGGTAGGTGGAGCCACCGACGCGGCGGCTCTTGACCTCGAGGGTCGGCCGGACGTTGTCGAGCGCCTTCTTCAGCGTGACGACGGCGTCCTGGCCGGTCTTGCTGGAGACACCCTCGAGCGCGCCGTAGACGATCTTCTCCGCCAGGCCCTTCTTGCCGTCGAGCAGGATCTTGTTGACCAGCTGGCTCACGACGGGGGCGCCGTACACCGGGTCGGCGACGACAGGACGCTTCGGGGCGGGACCCTTGCGAGGCATTACTTCTTCTCCATCTTCGCGCCGTACCGGCTGCGAGCCTGCTTGCGGTTCTTCACGGCCTGGGTGTCCAGAGCGCCGCGGACGATCTTGTAGCGCACACCCGGCAGGTCCTTCACACGACCGCCGCGCACGAGCACCATGGAGTGCTCCTGCAGGTTGTGGCCCTCACCGGGGATGTAGGCGGTGACCTCGGTGCCGTTCGACAGCTTCACACGCGCGACCTTCCGCAGAGCCGAGTTCGGCTTCTTCGGGGTCGTGGTGTAGACGCGGGTGCACACGCCGCGCTGCTGGGGGTTGGCCTTCAGGGCGGGCGCCTTGGTCTTCGTGACCTTGGGGCTGCGTCCCTTTCGGACCAACTGCTGAATCGTTGGCACTGGTCTTGCTCCTTGGGTTGTACTGCCGGTTTATCCGCCGCGCGGCTCGCCGTTTCGCGGCGACACGGGGGTTTCGTCATGTCCCACCGGCGGTCACATGCTTGAGTACTGCTGGCCTGTGCGCTGCTGGTTGGGCGGCGGTGGGGATGTGCGCGTCAGCGAGCCTCACGCGGAAATCCAGCTTCGCCGGGAAATCGGGCGCGCGTCAACGCGCACACCCGGACAAGAATAGCCGCTCGGTGTCCCGTCGGTCAAATGAGCCTGGGCGTCGCGAGTGCCCGACGGAACGCCCTCAGCGAACGTTCACGCGCTCCCGGATGACCGCACCGTTCCGCTCGATCTCCGCCTTGCGCTCCGCCTCATCGCGCTCGAACTCGGCGCGCGCTTCAGCGTTCCTCGCCGTCACCCGGCGCCCGCGGGCGCTGATGACGGCACCCGCCCACAGCGCGACCTCACGAGCCACCAAGCCGGCGGCGATCGCGGTCGGGCTGACGAGCAGCTGGCGGAAGGCGAGCACGGCGGTCTCCGGCGTCAGCGCGGTGGCGCGAAGCAGCAGGAGCGCGCCGATGGTGCCGAAGTAGGTGATCATCCCGACGAACAGGCTGCCGAGCACGAACGACCACCAGCCGGCACGGTTCACGATGAGCGCAAGCAGGATGAACGCGATCGCGAAGAGCAGGACCGGGATGTAGAACCGCGGGTTCCGCAGGAAGTCGGTGTCCAAGCCGGTCCCGAACACGGGCTGCAGCAGGAGGATGAACAGGACGTAGACGACGAGGAAGATGACGGCCGCCAGAAGGGCGATCAGCGCGCCCATGCCGCGGTTGCCCTTGCGCTTCGGCGGCTGCGGCGCGGCGACGTACACGATCTCGCGCTGCGGCGCCGCATGCTCCGCAGCGGCGTCCGGCATCCCGGATGCTGCACGGCCGGAGCCGAGGTGCGCGGACGCCGGGACGGGCTCCGGCTGGCCACCCGGGTGCTCGTCGGCCGACGCCTCGTGCTCCTCCGCGTCGTCGGCCGGTTCGTCCGCGACTGCGGCCGACGTGGTCACGACCTCGTCCGCATTCGCCGTCGGCACCACGGGCTCGTCCGCGGAGCTGCCCGCCGGCTCCCGGTCGAGGGTCGCCTCGACCGCGGTGTCGGGGGCGGTCGGGTCCTCGGGGCCGCGGTCAAGGCGTCGGTCGGGACCGTCCACCGGAGCGGCATCTCCGGCGCGCGTCGCCCCCGCGGCGGCGGCGCCCCCCTCCTCCGTCGGCTCGACGAGCGGGGGTGGTCCGGCCGGGTCCGCCCGGGTGGGCTCGTCGTCGCCTCGCGGCGGCGTCGTGGCATCCATGGTCGCTCCTTCGCCCCGCCGTGACGTGCGGCGCGGGCCTCATCCGTCACCAACTCTAGCGACGGCGTCGTGTCAGCTCTCTGGCGCTGCCTCGCCGAGCAGCACGTACAGGAACCCCCGAAGCGTCGTCATCCCGGGCGCACTGCCATCGGTGATGACCTGCGTCACGGTGAGCAGCCGGTCACCCGTCTGCAGATCGTCGACGAACTCCATCGCCCGCGCCGGATCGCCGGCGACCGTGAGGTTCACCTCGACGGTCACGAGGCCAGCGAGCTCCTCGGGAGCCGCGGGCGCAGCGGCGCCGTCAGCGACCGGAACCACGCCTGCTCCCCCGGCCCCGTACGAGACTCCCTCTCCGAAGGAGATGCTCTGCAGCACGACGTCCGAGGCGATCGCGGTGTTCTCGACCGCGTCGACGAAGTCGTCGGTGGCCGCATCGGCCGGCACCGCCTCGACGAGCGCCTCCAGCTCTCTGCGGTGCTCCTCGATCGACTCGAACTGCTTCCGCAGCGCCGCGTTCGACGCCTCGAGGGCGGCATTCTGGGCAGCGGCGGTGGCCGTCTCCGCATCTGCGGCCGCGATCTCGGCGAGCTTCGGCGAGACGCCGAGCAGCCAGCCGAGGAGCAGGATCCCGATGGCTCCCGCTCCGGCGGCTGCGGCAAGCAGTCGGTTGATGCTCATTCGTTCGCTCCTGTCGCAGCAGCGGCTTCAACGGGCTCGGCGTCGGAGCCCGTTCCGGGCACGGACGCGGGAGCGCCCTCCGGGTCCGGGAACCGTCCGGCGAGGCCCTCGGTGTTCACATTGAAGGTCACGGTGGTCGTCCACGCGCCGTCGACGCTCGCGATGGTGTTGAGCGAGGCGTCGGCGATCGTCGGAAGCTCTGCGATCCGGCGGAGCCATGCGGTCGCGTCCGGCACGGCGTCGGTGACCGCCGTGATGGCGACCTGCGCGACGGACGCGCTGCGGAGGGGACCCGCCGGCGCCGCCTGCGGCTCCCACGGTGCCCTGCCGGTGAGCGCGGCGCTGGTGATCGTCGCGCCATCGGGGAGGGCGGAGCGGTACTCGTCGAGGATGCGCTTCCAGAGCACCTCAGTGGACGTGCCGAGGGAGCGAGCCGTCTCGATGAGCCCGATTCGGCGATTGACATCGATCACTTCGGAGTATTGGGCCTGCTCGGCCACGAGTGCCGCCGTCCGCTGCTGCTCTGCGGCCAGCCGCGCTTCGGCCTGCAGCTCGAGGACGACCGTGCCGCCGAAGCCGACGGCGACGACGAGCGCTGCGCCCGCGACACCGGTGGCGAGCTTCCGGCGGAGCCTCCTGGACTGCTGATGGAGCCTGATCTCCGGAGGAAGCAGGTCGACGCGCGGGACTGCGCCGAGCGAGAGCGTGTTCTTCTTGGCGTTGCTGCCCGGCAGTTCGACGTTCATGCGGCACTCCCGAGGGCGAGGCCGAGCGCGACGGAGTACCGCTCGACGGTCTCGGCGTCGGCGGACTTGGCGATCCGGGGGGCGATGCTGATCTTCCGCCCGGGCTCCGCCGGCACCACCGTGGTCCTCGTCATGTCACCCGTCGCCTTCCCGAAGCCGGCGAGGCGGGAGCCGCCGCCGCTCAGCACGATGGTGTCGAGCCGCGCAGGCGAGTGGGCCGAGAAGTACGCGAGTGTGTTCCGGACGCTGGTCAGCAGCTCACCGACGGATCCGTAGATCACCTCGGCCGCCGCGTGTTCCTCGGGCGTCGAGCCGGCGGACAGACCGAGCCGCAGCTTGAGGTCTTCGGCGTGCTCGCGAGGCAGTTCCAGGCGGCGCATCAGCGCGCGCGTCACATCGTCGCCCCCGGCCGGGATGATGCGCACGAACTGCGGCACGCCGCCGATGCAGATGATGATGTTGGTGGTGTTCGCACCGACGTCGATGTGCGCCACCGCTGTGCCGTCGCCACCCGAGGCCGCGACCGCGCGGGTCAGCGCGAACGGGATGAGGTCCATCTGCACCGGGTTGAGCCCGGCCTCCATCGCCGCGGTGAGGTTCGAGGTGACCGCCTGCTTGATGGCCGCGATGAGCAGGCCACGGACCATCGGCGGCCCGTCACCCGGCTCGCTGGCGATCGGGTAGAAGTCGAGCACGGCCTCCTCGACCGGCACAGGGATCAGGTCCTGCGCGTGGAACTGGAGCGACTCGCGGATCTGATCGAGCGGCATGCTGGGCACCGTGAGGTCCCGGGAGATCACGCTCTGGCCGCCGATGCCGAGCACCACCTTCTTGCCGGCGAAGGCGCCCTCGGCCCAGAGCTGTTTGAACGCCGCCGCGACGGTGTTCACCTCGAGGACCTCTCCCCGCTTGACCGCCCCCTCGGGGAGCGGCACCTCGTGATACCGGGTCAGCACGGGACGTGCCTTTCCCGGTCCTTCCAGCTCGACTGCCCGGAGACTGGTGCTCCCGATGTCGACACCCACGATGTGCGTTGCCATGATTTCCTCTCAGACCAATCCGAAAACACCCAGGTACCAGGAGGCGATCGCACTCCCGGCAAGAATTCCGCCCCACGCGCCGGCCAGCATCCACGGCCCGAACGGGATGCCGGTCTTGCCCGTCGCCCGGCGGGTGGCCAGCAGCGCGAGGCTGAGGGCACCGCCGAGGAGGAAGGCGAGCAGGAACCCGACGAGCAGCGGCGCCCAGCCGAGCCAGCCCGTGAAGAGGCCGAGCACGCCCGCGAGCTTCACATCGCCGAGGCCCATGCCACCCGGATACGACAGCGCAAGGATCAGGTAGAGCCCGAACATGGCCGCCATCCCGATCGCAGCCGTCCCGAGGCGGATGGGCTCCCCCGTCAGCAGCGCCGAAGCGCCCAGCAGCACCGCGCCGACCGGATACCCGGGCAGGACGATCTTGTTGGGCAGGCGCGAGACGTCGAGGTCGATGGCGGCGAGCGCCACGCTGATGGCGGCGAGGTAGAGGTAGGCGGCGAGCGCCAGCGCCGCGCCCACGACCTCGAGCGAGCTCCTGGAATCGAGCACCGGCTCGAGGAAGACAAAGGTCACCAGGGCGAAGAACAGTGCCGTGCCGATCTCGACGAGCGGGTAGCGGGCGGAGATCGGTGCGCCGCAGTCACGGCATCGGGCGCGCAGCAGCAGCCAGGAGAGCACCGGCACGTTGTCGTACCAGCGGATCTCATGCCCACAGGCGCCGCACGCGCTCGCCGGACGCACGATGGACCGTCCCTCCGGCACCCGCGCGATGACGACGTTGAGGAAGGACCCGATCAGGGCCCCGAACACTCCTGCGGCGACGGTCATGGCGATCACGACCCCGCCGCCGTCTCGCGCAGCGCCACGCGGCCGCCCAGCTGCATGCCGGTCTGCACCGGCGTGGTGGCGCCGCCCGTGAGGTCGTAGCCGTCGATGCCGACGGCCCGGAAGGTCAGGGAGGCCTGCTGGCCGAACTCGACCTCACCGCCGTAGAGCTGACCGCGGAAGCCGTTGCGGTCGCTGTAGATCTTGCACGGTGTGTACACCATGGCGGCGATGGCCGCGGAGAAGTCCGCTTCGTTCGTCAGCCGGATCTCACCCGACATGCCACTCGGGGGCGCGCAGGTCGGCAGCTCGTTGGCGGTGCCATCCGGCACGATGAACGTGAGGTCCCGGGTCTCCCCTGCGGTGTCGGTGCTGAAATACAGCTTCCCGAAGGTGAACTGGTGAGCGAAGAGGACGAGGTCGGTGTCGAGCTCGATGGTGTTGATGTCGCTCTGCGTCCGCACCGGTGAGGTGGCGCACTTCGTGAGGAAGTTGATCACGGTCGGCGTCGTGTAGTTCGCCAGCGCGTTCCACTGCGCCGTCGTCTTGTCGATGCTGCAGGGTCCCGTCCAGTTCACGATCGTGTAGCCCCGCGCGGTCCAGAACGCCGGGTCGTAAGGCACGTCGGTCCAGTCCGGGATGGAAGGTGGGGGCGTCGTGGGGCCGAAGGTCACGGTTCCGCCGACCGTGGATTGCGTGACCGATGCGGTGCCGCGGGCCCGGACGTGCGCGCCGATGACGCTCTTGTGCACGATGGCGTTCCCGGAGACGTGCACGGAGCCGAGCACGTCGCACATGTCGAGGTTTGCGCTGCCGTCCTCGAGCAGGAGGTCTCCGCCGATCTCTGCACCGTTGGTGCATTCGACGTCGCCGTGCTTGATCGCGACGGACGTCGCGACGCTGTTCGACTCCGTGGAGAGCTGGAACTTCTTCAGCACCCCGTCGACGGTGTGCGCATACACCGCCGAGCCGACCTGCGGCACCTGCACGATGACGGGCTCGTAGTCGAACAGCGCCTCCATCGTCACCTCGTCACCCGCGGTCGCGCCTGCGACGCCGGGGCTCGACGCGGTGCCGGTGGAGGTCACTCGCACGCTGGTGGTGTTGTTGCCGGGGCATCCTGCCCGCCAGCCGCTTCCGCTGTCGAAGCTCTCGATGACGGCGGCGAACTTCGGGGTCTGTCCGGCGATGGACCGGTACGAGCCCGCGGGGGACGCCGGATCGATGCCCGGAATCGACGGGTCGGCGCAGTCGTTGGTGGTTCGGAGCCCTGCACTCGCGGCGTCGATACCGGCCTCGGCCGCGGCGCGCGCCTGCACCGACGCACGGTCCGAGCTCGTGTGCTTCAGCGCGCCGATCGTGGCCGAGGCCATCGTCGCGCCGAGGAGCAGCAGGACGGCCATCAGGCCGATGACGGCGGCGAGCGCCGCACCGTGCTCATCTGTCTGAAGGCGCCGTCGAAGGATCAGAAGCACTGGTCCTCCTCGAGCGGCGCGGGCAGCGGGGCGAGATCGCCGCTGACCGGGTCGGCCTGGCGGCTGACGGCCTGGGTCTCGATGAGCGCCTTCGGTCCGTCGTCGTGCGACACCTGGAACGCGATATCGACCCCCGCCCCGTTCGCTGAGGCGATCGCCCGGCCGGCGACCGGTTGGACCCCCGAGGTGAGCAGCGTCCAGCCGCTCGTGGCGGCGACACTCACGGGAGCAGGAATCGCTGTCGCGGAGCGCTGCGTGCGGATCTCCCCGCCGGCGAACACCCACGCCTCGCAGTGCGCCCGAGCGCTGCCCACCGTCGGATCGTCGATGATCAGCGTGCGCACGAGCACGGCGCCGGCGAACGGTGTGGTGACCTCCACGGCGCGCGCCTGGCGGACGCCCTTGGTCAGGGTTGCGGCGGCGAGCTGGCCGGAGCGTGCGGCGCTCGTGGTGTCCCGCACCGTGTCCTCGGCCGACATCGAGCTGATCAACATTCCGCCGACCGCGCTGAGGACGAGCACGAGGAGCGCCGACGAGACCATGAGCTCGATGAGCGTGAAGCCGCGGTCCTCGCGGGGACGCGCGCTCACGAGGTCGGCTCCGTGGCGGCGTCGACGTAGAAGAGCGTCCTGGCGGTCAGAGCGGTGCTCGCGACGCCCGCCGTGCTGACCGAGATCGTCACGCGGACGACTCCCGGATAGTTGGCCGGGCAGCCGCCGACCTGACGGGTGGGCTGGAAGGCCACGCCGCGGGCATCCGTGGTGGGGGCGACGGTCGCCGCGCCGAACGCGGTGACAGCGTCGCAGAATGCGGGTGTGGCACGGAGGCGGTCGAGCTCCCGGTTCAGCAGTTGCGTGCCGGTCGCGATCGTGGTGTTGCGCACGCTGGTCTTCATGGACTGCACGAGCACCGGCGCGAACGCCATCGCGAGGAAGGCGATGAGGAACATCGACACGACGATCTCGATGAGGCTGAACCCCTCATCGTCGCGGGTTGCGCCTGCCGGCGCGGATTCCGTCGTGCTCATGTGTGTGCCCCCTCCCCACTGGATATGCAGGTGCCGGGCCGGGTGCCGCTCTCGCGGCAGCCCAGCCCGGCACTCGAACGGTGGTTTACGGGCAGGCGCCCGTGGTGACACCGGAGGTGTCGGTGATGTGGAAGACGTTCGACGTCGACGACACCGCCTGGATGCAGACACCCGCGCTGGAGGAGGTCGGGATGGTGACGGTCACCCCAGCGGTGGGGGTGAAGCCTTCGGTCGCGAGCTGCGCCAGCGTGGTGGGGTAAGTCCCGTTCGTGGTCGTCACATAGGAGATGACGGCGACCTTCGCGCTGCCGAGGTCCGACTTCGCCGCGCCGTCCTTCGCCGAGTCCTGCTGCGAGAGGAAGACCGGGATCGCGATCGCGGCGAGAATGCCGATGATGAGCACGACGACGAGGAGCTCGATCAGGGTGAAGCCCTTCTCGTCCTCCTCCAGACGGGCGCGCTTGGCGTCGAGCGCCTTGTGGATTGCAGAGATCATTTTTTCCATCCTGTTCAACGTTTGAGAACGTGCAGGCGGCCCCCTCATGTAAAGCCCCCACTCACAATGGTCGGCGCCGCCGGCGCCGGTGAGAATCCCTCAGAAGGGGGGTTTTGGGTTGCGAAACGCCCCCAGTTTGCGGGGTTTTCTACCCGCGGACCAGCGTTTTCGCTACTGGACCTGCTGGAAGATGGAGAACACCGGCATGTACAGCGCGACGATCATGCCGCCGATGACCACACCGATGAACGCGATCATGATCGGCTCGATGAGCGCCGTCAGCTGCTCGGTGGTCGAGAGCACCTCGTCGTCGTAGAAGTCCGCGACCTTCGCGAGCATCTGCTCGAGCGTTCCGGAGTCCTCGCCGACCGCGACCATCTGCGTCACCATCGGCGGGAAGACGGGCTCCTGCGCCAGCGGAGCGGCGACCGAGTTGCCCTTCCGCACGGACTCCTGCACCTTCATGAGGGCCTGCTCGACCACCCAGTTTCCCGAGGTGTCCCCGACGACCGACAGTGCCTGCAGGATCGGAACGCCGGAGGCGAGCATCGTCGAGAAGTTGCGGCTGAACCGGGCGATCGCCACCTTGCGGAAGAGGGATCCGAACACGGGCAGCTTCAGCAGCGCCGGCTCCCAGACCTTCCGGACGTCCGGCGAGTTGCGGTTGGCGCGCCACCAGAAGGAGAACGCGACCGCGGCCACGAGGAGCAGTGGCCCGAGCCAGATCATGAGACCGGACAGCCACACCAGGAACTGGGTGGGCAGCGGCAGCTCGCCGCCGAGACCCTCGAACATGCCCTGGAACACCGGAACGATGAAGATCAGCATGCCGATCACCGCGAGCACGGCCATGCCGAGCACCGCGACCGGGTAGGTCAGCGCGGACTTGATGGTCGCCCGCAGCTTGACCTCCTTCTCGTAGTTCTCGGCGACCGACTCGAGCGCCTGCTCGAGGAAGCCGCCGGTCTCACCGCCGCGGACCAGGCTGATCATGAGCGGCGGGAAGTCGTCCGGATGCTTCGCCAGGGCGTCGGAGAGCGATCGACCGGCCTCCACGTCCGCACGGACGGCGTCGAGTGTCGCAGCGAGCTTCTTGTTCTCGGTCTGTTCGGCCAGGATGCGCAGCGTCCGCAGCAGCGCCAGGCCTGACGCGATCATGGTGGCCATCTGGCGGCTCATCACCGCGAGATCCTTGAGGCCCACCCGCTTCTCGAGGAACTTCAGGTTGATCTCGCGGTTGATGCCGGTGCCCGGCTTCGCCTCTTCGATCGCGAGCGGAGCGATCCCCATCCCGCGCAGCCGCGCTGCGACAGAGCTCTCGCTCGGCGCGTCGACCTTTCCCTTGACGAGCTTGCCAGCCGTGTTCCGGCCCCGGTATGCGAAGCTCTGGATCGTCGCGGTCATCAGAAGGTTCTCCGAGCCGAGAACGCGTCCCCGAAGTCGAGGTCCGCCGCCGCGCTGCCGCCGGCCCCACGCCCGGTGAGCCGCGCGAACTCGGCAGCGTCGTGCACCTTCTCGAGCGCCGCCTCGTACGTGATGTCCCCCGCCTTCACCAGCTCGGCGAGATGCTGATCCATGGTGTGCATGCCGAGCCCGCGACCGGCCTGCATCGCCGTGGGGATCTGATGGGTCTTGCCCTCACGGATGAGGTTGGCGACCGCGGGCGTCGCGATCATCACCTCGGTCGCGACGACACGGCCCTGGCCGGAGGCGCGCGGCACCAGTGTCTGGCAGACGACACCCTGCAAAGTCGCCGCGAGCTGGGCCCGCACCTGCTCCTGCTGGAACGGCGGGAATACATCGATGACGCGGTCGACCGTCTGCGGCGCATCCTGTGTGTGCAGCGTGGCGAAGACCAGGTGCCCGGTCTCCGCGGCGGTGAGCGCGACGGAGACCGTCTCCAGATCCCGCATCTCGCCGACCAGGATGATGTCGGGGTCCTGCCGCAGGACGTGCTTCAGCGCGGCGGCGAAGCTGTGGGTGTCACCGCCGACCTCGCGCTGGTTGACCAGCGACTTCTTGTTGCCGTGCAGGAACTCGATCGGGTCCTCCACGGTCATGATGTGGTCGGAGCGAGTCGAGTTCGCGAGGTCGATGAGCGCCGCGAGCGTCGTCGACTTGCCGGATCCGGTGGGCCCGGTGACCAGCACCAGCCCGCGCGGGAGGCTCGCGAACCTTCCGACACTGTCCGGCACGCCGAGGGCATCGAGGTTCTTGATCTCCGTCGGGATGAGACGGAAGGCGGCACCCATCGCGCCGCGCTGCTGGTAGACGTTCACGCGGAACCGTGCGCTCTCGGACAGCGTGTAGGCGAAGTCGAGCTCGAGCTCCCGCTCGAACGCCTCCCGCTGCTGCGGCGACATGATGGCCGTCAGCACCCGCTCCGTCTGCTCCGCGCTCCACGGCTGGAGGCCGTCGATCGGCGCGAGGGACCCGTCCACGCGGATCAGCGGGGCGGCGTTGGCACTGATGTGCAGGTCGGACCCGCGACGGTCGAGCACCTGCTTGAGCGCGGAGCGGAGCTCCGCCGCGGCAGCGGCATCGGCGACATTCGGCATGGGGTCGTCGTGCCGCTGCGGCGCCGGCACGACCGGGGTGAACTGCACCGCGTACTGCTCGTCTCGCGGCTGGTAGCCCGCCGTCCTCGGCTGGTAGCCCTCGAGAACCGGCACCTCGTAGATCGCCTCGTCCATTGCTTTCTCCTTCGTGGCTGCGCCCGTCAGGCGACGACGCGGAGCACTTCCTCGATCGAGGTGAGCCCGAGCCGCACCTTCGCCCAGCCGTCCTGACGCAGCGTCAGCATGCCCTGCTCGCGTGCCGTACGCCCGATCTCCGCACTCGAGGCCCGGGAGACGGCGAGTCGCTCGATCTCCTCCGTGACCGCCATGACCTCGTGCACCGCCACGCGTCCGCGGTAACCGGTGCCGGAGCACGACGTGCATCCGACGGGCTTGTACAGCGCCGGCGGCTGCTCGTCGGGTGCAGACAGGAATCCGAGGAGCTGCAGCTCCTCCGTCGAGTGCTCGTATGGCTGCTTGCATCGCTGGCACAGCCGCCGCGCGAGCCGCTGTGCGACGACGCAGTCGAGGGCCGACCCGACGAGGAACGGCTCGATGTCCATCTCGATGAGCCGCGTGACGGCACTCGGAGCGTCGTTGGTGTGCAGCGTCGACAGAACGAGGTGACCGGTCAGGGACGCCTCGATGGCGATCTGCGCCGTCTCCTGGTCACGGATCTCACCGATGAGCACGACGTCAGGGTCGGCCCGCAGAATCGAGCGCAGCGCGCTCGCGAATGTGAGCCCGGCCTTCGGATTGACCTGCACCTGGTTGACGCCTGCCATCCGGTACTCCACCGGGTCCTCGACCGTGATGACGTTGATCTCCGGCTTCGACACCTCCTGAAGTGTGGTGTAGAGCGTCGTCGACTTGCCGGACCCGGTCGGCCCGGTGACGAGGATCATCCCGTAGGGCTTGGTGTACGAGCTCCGGTAGGTGTCACGGTTGCGGTCCAGCAGGTGCAGGTCGCTCATGCTGCGGCCGCTGGCGTTGTTGTCGAGGATGCGCATGACGACCTTCTCGCCGTGCACCGTGGGGAGCGTCGCCACCCGGAGGTCGATCTTCCGGCCGGCGTGCATGATCGCCATGCGGCCGTCCTGGGGCTTCCGGCGCTCGGCGATGTTGATGTCGGCCATGATCTTCAGGCGCGAGATGACGCCGTTCTGGATGTTGCGCGGGGCCTGCTGGACGTCGTGGAGCACACCGTCGATGCGGTAGCGCACCCGGAGGGATTCCTCGCCCGGTTCGATATGGACGTCGGACGCCTGATCCTGGATCGCCTGGCTGATGAGCAGGTTCACGAAGCGGACGATCGGGGCGTCGTCGTCGCCGGCTTCGACCGCGGCACTCTGTGCCGGCTCGGCCACGGCATGCTCGTCCTGGAACGCGGTGGCGAGGTCGTTCAGCTCGTCGTCCGACCGGTGGAGGCGCTGGATCGCCGCGAGAAGGTCGGCCGACTCGGCGACGGCCTGCTTGATCGGCATCCGCGCAGCGGCCCGCACGTCGTCGAGCGCCAGAACATCGGTCGGGTCGGCCATCGCGACGAGCAGGCTGTCGCCGTCGATCGAGAGCGGGAGCACGCGGTGTCGCCTGCAGAGTCCGGCGGGCACCAGCGAGACCGCCTCCGGGTCCACCGGATAGTCGAGCAGCTCCACGAAAGGCAGCCCGGCGAGCGCCGCGCGGGCCGATGCGAGCTGCGCCTCCGTCAGCTTCCCAGAGGTCACCAGCTCCCGAACGTGCGCTTCGTCACGCTGCGGCTCGCCACTCAGGACATCGAGTGACTCGATCGGCAGCAGCCCACGGATGATGAGAATGTCCGTGACGGTCGTCATGCGCACCTCCCCCGGCATGCAGAAACCCGGGGATCCCCCTCCCCTGGTTGCTCAAGTCAACCGCGGGGCGTGCTCATCGCGCCAACCCCAGTACGCGGGACAAGCCCGCCACCGGCATCAGGGCCCGCAGACCTCGTCGATCAGCTCCGCGGCCATGCGCCACACCACCGGTTCGACGGTCGCCCGCACCGCACCCGCGATCGCGCGCTGGTTCTGCTGGACGGTGTAGACCGCGCGCCCGAGCAGGTCGGTGTGGAGCTCGGTCAGCGCGAGGCGCAACCCGGCGACATCAGCCGCCGGCGCCGGGTGGCGCTCACGTGGCGGGGCGTGAACCGGCGCCACGAGCCGGACGAGCCCGTTGTCGACGGAGATGCTCCATCCGGCCGCCAGCAGAGGTTCGTAGCGTTCTGCCGCGACCGTCAGGAAGCAGTTCGTCACCAGATCGTCGATCGGGGAAGCGATCTGGTGCACGAGTGTGTGCGGCACGTCGCTGAGCTGAAGGGATGCGGAGTAGCGGGCGCAGGTGAGGCATGCCGCGCCCTCGTCGCGATCGCTGAACGGTGTCCAGTCAGGCAGTCGGTCCAGCCACCGGACGATGAGCGCGCCGACTTCACGCTCGAGCCAGATCGTCGAGCCCGCCATCATGCAGTCCTCGGCAGCGCAGTCCGGGGGCGGACCGGCTCGGAGGTCCAGGACGTCGTGTCGTGGCCGACCATGCTGGTCAGCAGTCCCCGGTCGTGCGCGACCTGCTGCGCGATCCCGGAGGTGATGACGCCCTTGAGCACCAGACCGGCCAGCGCCTGATCCATCGTCTGCATGCCCAGCGAACCCCCGGCCATCATCGCCGTGGGGATCTGGTAGTGCCGGGCGTCCCGGATGAGATTGCTGATCGCCGGGGTGGTGACCATGATCTCCGCAGCCACGACCCGGCCGGTATCCGTGGCACGGGGCAGCAGCTCTTGCGAGATCACTGCCTTGAGCGTGAGCGCGAGCTGCGCGCGCACCTGGTCGTGCCGATGCCCGGGGAACATGTCGACGATGCGGTCGATGCTCTGGGCGGCGCTCTGCGTGTGCAGCGTTGCGAGGACGAGATGGCCGGTCTCAGCGGCGCTCAGCGCACCGGATATGGTCTCCACGTCGCGCAGCTCTCCGAGGAGGATGACGTCGGGGTCCTGGCGCAGCACTTGGCGGAGCGCGGTCGGGAAGTCGACGGTGTCGACGCCGATCTCCCGCTGGTGGATCAGGGCCCGGCCCTCGGTGTGGACGTATTCGATCGGATCCTCGATCGTCACCACGTGGGCGGCACGGCTGCGGTTGATGCGGTCGACGATCGCGGCGAGGGTGGTGGACTTGCCGACGCCGGCGGGTCCGGTCACGAGCACCAGGCCGCGAGGCAGATCGGCGAGGTCCCCGATCGCTTGGGGGAGGCCCAGGTCGTCGAGCGTCCGGATCCGGCGGGGGATGCGGCGGAACGCCGCGACGACGCTTCCCCGCTGCCGCGAGACGTTGACGCGGAACCGTGAGTCCTCCTGCCCCGTGTCCGGCAGATCGAGCGCGACGTCCGCTTCGCGAGCCGACTCGAAACGCGCCCATCGGTCGGATCCGATCATCGAACGGAGTGCGGACTCGACGAAGGGCTCGTCCCACACGCCGACGTCCGCCACCTCAACGAGGCACCCGTCGATCCGCGCCGATGGGCGGCGGTCGGTGGTGATGTGAAGGTCTGAGCCGTTCACGGACTCGAGCCAACGCAGCACTGTGAGCAGCGCGGCGACGGGCCCGGAGTCGGCTCCCGGTCGGGGGTCATCGGTGGGGCGAGCGGCGGCGGGGGCGGCGGCGATCGCGCGGGGGCGTGGCGTGGTCGACGAAGCGGCGTGGGGGTACGCGCGGTCGGCCACGATCTTCGGGTTCGTGGTCACGGCTCGGTTCGGGTAAGCGGGCCGTCGCGGCTGGGTGGGCCGCGGCGTGCGCCCGATTCGGGTTCGGGCGTGTCCTCACAATAGGGGACGCGCCGCGGCGCTCGACAGCCCCGCGAATGGGGGTCAGCGGTGCCCGGACCCTGAGCCCGTCGCTCCAGAAGGAGCTACTCGGCGGCGGGTTTCTCCGACGTGCGTTTGAGGAGATCGGCGAGTCTGTCGGCGTCGCCCGCGCCGGTGGACGCGGCGGCGAGGTTCGCCTCGGAGACGGCGGCCACGACCTCGTGCCGCTGGATCGGAATGCCCTTCGGCGCCTCGAAGCCGATCCGCACGCCCTCGCCCCGCACATCGATGACGGTGATGATGATGTCGTCGCCGATGAGCACGCGCTCGCCCCGCTTGCGTGTCAGAACCAGCATCAGGTCAGACTACCGCCCCGCATCCGACCAGCCCTCAGGCAGGCCGAGGGTCGCTGCGGTGTTCTCGGAGGCGGTGAACGCTCCGGAGATCACCGCCATCGCGTCGACCGCGACGGCTGCGCGCACCGCGGTGACCCAGCGCACGGTGTCCTCGGGCTTGCGCGACACGTCGATGACCACCCACACCTGGTCGGGTGCGAGAGCACGCAGGGCGTCCACTGCCGCCCGCAGCGTCGGGCCGCCGGAGCCGAGCCCGAAGGAGACGAGCGCCGGCAGCCCGCGCTCGACCCCTGCCGCCCGGAGGCCGATCGCCCCCCGGCGGTCGTCGGCGCGGGCACCAGGGGCGGTGAGGTCGCCGCCGACGCCGCGGAGGTACGGTCCCCGCGCGTCGGCGAGCGCGTCGGCGACGGCGGCGGCGTCCGAGCCGAGCCCGGCGATCACCACCAGGTCGCCGGCGAGCCGGGACAGCGCCGGCGCGATGCGGATGGTCTCCGGCACGGACGGCTTCGGTGGCGCGATCTCGGCCCGCACCCCGTCGAGCACCTCGGCGAACCGCCGGGACTGCGTCGAGATGGTCGGCTGCTCGGTGCGGACGCCGGCACCGGGGGCAGCCGGCCGTGCCCGTGCGGCGGCTTCGGCTGCCCGCATGCTCCGCCGCGTCGGCTGCTCCGGCGGAATCCCGAAGTCCGGTGGGAGGGTTGGCGCGTCGACGCCGATCCCGTCACCGGCGTCGGCCTCGGCGAGGAGGCCGGCGAGTCCCGCAGCCGGCGCGCCGGACCCCGCCGCGGCGGCATGCCCGGCCGCGGTGGCTGCGCCGCGAGTTCCGGGGGCGTGAGCTTCAGCCGGCACATCCACCTCGACATCAAGCGTCCGGCGCGCGAAGAAGCCGCCGACCCCGCCCGTGCGCACCTCGCGGACCGAGACGACGCGCGCCGCGGTGCCGTACGTCGCCCGCACGTGCGCTTCGACACGGGCGAGCGGCGCGTCAAGCTGGAATCGGATCGAGGGCACGGATCACACCGACGGTCTCGATGGCCACCTGCGCGGAGGTCACCTCTGAATAGGACAGGACGGGGAGCCCGTCGCGCTGCGGAGCGACGAGCCGGCGGATGGCGGGCCGGAGCGCCGGGGCGCAGACGAGCACGGGTGACAGCCCCCGCTCGGCGGCGGCGTCGACGGTGTTGCGCACCGACGTGAGCAGCGCATCGAGCCGGTTGGCGTCGAGCACGATCTGACTGCCGAGCTCCGACGGCCGCATCGACTCCAGCATGTTCTGCTCGAGCCCCGGATCGATCATGAGCACCCGCAGCACGTTGTCGTCCACGTGCCGGGAGACGATCACCGGGCCGAGCGCCTGGCGCGCGGCCTCGATAAGCCCCTCGGGGTCGTGCGACGCCTTCGCGCGCAGGGTGAGCGCCTCGTAGATCCGGGCCAGGTCGTTGATCGGCACCTTCTCCTCGAGCAGTCCCTGCAGCACCCGCTGCACGTCGGCGAGCGTGAGCAGGTTCGGCACCAGCTCCTCGACCGCCGAGGGGTTGACGCTTTTCAGGCTCTCGGTGAGCACGCGGACGTCCTCCCGGCTGAGCAGCCGCGCCGCATTGCTGACGATCACCGACGACAGGTGGGTGACGACAACGGAGCCGCGGTCGATGACGGTGGCGCCGGTCAGCTCGGCGCTGTGCCGCATCTCCGCCGGCACCCACTTGCCGGGCAGCCCGAACACCGGCTCGACGGTGACCGCTCCGGGGAGCCCGCCGAGGTCGTCGCCGAGCGCCAGCACCCGGCCGGGCGGAGCGATGCCGCGACCGGTCTCGATCCCGGCGACGCGGATGACGTAGGTGGACGGCGGCAGGTCGAGGCTGTCACGGGTGCGCACCGGCGGGACCACGAAGCCGTAGTCGAGCGCGATCCTGCGGCGGAGTCCTCGCACCCGGGCGAGCAGGTCGTCGGCGGAGCCGGAGACGAGATCGATCAGGTCAGGGGCGAGCTGCACCTCGAGCGCGTTCACCCGCATCTGCTCGAGCAGGTCCTCGGTGCTGTCCGGCTGTCTGGCCACCTCCGTGCCGGCGGCGGCTTCCTCGAGCTCCTGCTTCGCCTTCTCGGCCGCCTTGATCCGCTGCGCAACCAGGATCAGCAGCGCACCGACGACGAGGAACGCGAGGATCGGCATGCCGGGGATGAACCCCAGGACGACGGATGCTGCGCCGGCGATGAGCAGCGCGGTGCGCGACTGGGACAGCTGACTGGAGGTCGACGATCCGAGGTCAGACTCCGCGTTCGAGCGGGTGACGATCATGCCCGTGCTGACCGCCATCAGCAGCGCGGGGATCTGCGTGACGAGGCCGTCGCCGATGGTCAGCAGCGAGTAGGTGTTGACAGCCTCGCCGACCTCCATGCCGCGCTGGAGCATCCCGATCGCGATGCCGCCGACCACGTTGATCACGATGATGATGGCGCCGGCGATCGCGTCGCCCTTCACGAACTTCGACGCACCGTCCATGGCGCCGTAGAAGTCGGCCTCCGCGGCGACCTCGGCGCGGCGCGCCCTCGCCTGCTCCTCGGTGATGAGGCCGGCGTTCAGGTCGGCGTCGATCGCCATCTGCTTGCCCGGCATCGCGTCGAGGGTGAAGCGGGCGCCGACCTCGGCGACGCGTTCGGCACCCTTCGTGACCACCACGAACTGGATGACGACGAGGATCAGGAACACCACCGCGCCGATGACGAGCGATCCGCCGACCGCGATCTGGCCGAACGCCTGGATCACCTGGCCGGCGTGCGCTTCACCGAGCACGAGCCGGGTGGAGGCGACGTTCAGGCCGAGCCGGAACAGCGTGGCGACGAGCAGCAGCGACGGGAAGACGGAGAAGTCGAGCGGCCGCTTCACGAACATCGCGGTGAGCAGCACCACGAGGGTGAAGAGGATGTTGACGATGATGAGGATGTCGAGCATCCAGGTGGGCACCGGCACGATGAGCAGCAGGATGATGCCGACCACACCGATCGGCACCCCGAGGGTCCCCAGGGCTTTGCTCATGATCTGCCTCCTCGGCGGTGGATTCTCAGATGCTGAGTCGTCGGATCAAGCGGCGAATGCGGCGAAACGGTGGACACCTTGCGCTGCTCCTCTCGCTCGCAGGGACATCACGAAGGCCAGCACCCTGGCGACGGCGGTGTAGAGCTCCACGGGCACCTCTTCCCCCACCTCGCACGCGGCGTGCAGGGCGCGCGCCAGCAGGATCTCGTGCACCATCGGCACGCCCGCGTCGCGGGCCTTCTCCCTCATCTTCGCCGCAACCTCGCCTGCACCCTTCGCGACGACCCGGGGAGCCGACTTGCCGGGCTCGTATTTCAGGGCGACGGCGATGTGGGTCGGGTTCAGCAGCACGACGTCGGCGCCGGCGACGGCGGCGATCATCCGGTTGCGGCTCATCGCCAGCTGCTTCGAGCGGCGCTGGGCGCGCACGAGCGGGTCGCCGTCGCTGTTCTTGGCCTCGTCCTTGACTTCCCTCTTCGACATGCGGGTCCGCTTGCGGTTCCGCCGGGCGATCACCATCACATCCAGAACGGCGAGCACGAGCCCGGCTGCGATGGCGGTCTGCAGCAGCGCACCCGCACCGCCCGAGGCGACCTCCAGCACGGCGGCGACCGACATCCCGCCGGCCGTCATCAGCACCGGGACGAGGCCCTGCAGCACCAGGTAGAGCACCCCGCCGACGACGGCGGTCTTCAGCACTGCCTTGAGGCCCTCCCACCACGCCTGCGGGCCGAGGATGCGCTTCAGCCCGGGCAGCATCTGCAGGCCCTCGCTGTGCAGCTTGAACTTCTTGAGGTGGATGCCGCCCTGCATCCCGGCGCCGATCACGACCGCGATCACGACGGCGAGGAACATCGGGGTCAGCAGCGGCACCACGGAGGAGAGCGCGTCCCCGAAGAGGGCGGCGGCGACGGCGGGCTCGGGGTTGTCCATCACCGTCCGCAGCTCGATGACGAGCGCGGAGGTGACGTCGCTCGACTCGGCGATCACCATCGGCAGCGACAGGCCGGCGGCCGCGACACCCAGCCACGCGGTCAGGTCGGTCGACTTCGACAGCTGGCCCTTCGACCGCACCTCTTTCATACGGTGCTGAGTGGCTTGCTCTGTGCGCTCCTGGGCGTCGGACATCAGTTCACCCCCAGCAGCGTGGTGGTGGCCTGCTCCACGATGGCGGCCACGATGCGCGGCAGGCCGAGGAACAGGGTCCCGGCGAACACGACGGTGAGCAGGATCTTCAGCGGGAACCCCATCGCGAAGGCGTTGATGGCGGGGGCGACACGGGTGAGCAGGCCGATGCCGACATCGGCGAGGAACAGCACGACGAGCAGCGGGCCGGCGATCTGCAGCGCCGCGAGGAACATGGCGGGCACGCCGTCGACGAGGGTCTGGGTCGATGCGGACAGATCCACCCCCGACCCGACCGGGATGGCGTTGAAGGTGCGCATCAGGCCCGCGAGGACGAGCTGGTACCCGTCGGTGGAGAACATGAGCGCGAGCGCGGCCATGTGGAAGAGCCGCGTGAACTGGGCGCCGTTCACCATCGACTGCGGGTCGAAGGCCTGCGCCAGCTGGAAACCTCCGAAGAGGTCGACCAGGTTTCCGGCGGACTGCACGGCCGCGAAGCCGACGTAGACGAGGAAGCCGAGCAGCAGGCCGAGCAGCAGCTCGAGCGCGAGCGCCGAGAAATAGCCGGCGGTGTCCATCGGCTGATATCCCTCGGAGATCCTCGGCGCGACCGCGATCGCGAGGGCCACCGCCAGCATCGCCTTGATCCGGATCGGGAAGGAGCCGTACGAGAACGGGGGCGCCACCACGAGGAAGGCAACGAGCCGGACGCCTCCCAGCATCACGGCCTCGAGCCACCCCATGCTGAGCGCGAGTTCCATCATCCCCCGCCGATCAGCGCCGGGATCATGTCGAACATCGCGTGGGTGAAGGAGATCATCTCGGTGATCATCCAATGCCCGCTGACCAGCAGCACGATGCCGACGGCCGCCGCCTTCGGCACGAAGGAAAGGGTGATCTCCTGGATCTGGGTGATCGACTGCAGCACCGAGATCGCGAAGCCGACGACGAGCGCCGTGATGAGCACGGGCGCGGCGAGCTTGGCGCTGACCCAGAGGGCCTGCACCGCGATGTCGAGGACCGCCGACGTTTCCATGGCCTACCTGTAGCTTCCGACGAGGGCGGTGATGATGAGTCCCCAGCCGTCGATGAGCACGAACAGCAGGATCTTGAACGGCAGCGAGATCATCACCGGCGGCAGCATCATCATGCCCATCGCCATCAGCGCCGCGGAGACCACCAGGTCGATGACGAGGAACGGGATGAAGATGACGAACCCGATGATGAACGCGGCCCGCAGCTCCGAGATCATGAACGCCGGGATCACCGTGGTGAGCGGCACGGCGGCGATGTTCTCGGGATTCTCGAGTCCCGCCGCCCTGGTGATCAGCGCCAGGTCCTCCTCGCGGGTGTGGAGGAGCATGAACTCCCGCAGCGGACCCGACGCGATCTCGAAGGTCGTCGCGAAGTCGATGTCCCCGGCGAGGTAGGGCTGCAGCGCGGTCTCGTTGATCTCCCCCAGCACCGGGGACATGATGAACAGCGACAGGAAGAGCGCGAGGCCCGCGAGCACCTGGTTCGGCGGGATGGACGGAAGCGACAGCGCGTTCCGGGTCATCGCCAGCACGATGAAGATCTTGGTGAACGACGACATCATCAGCAGCAGCGCCGGCGCCACCGACAGCAGGGTGATGCCGAGCAGCACCACGATCGAGCTGGAGGGGGCGTCGTCCGGCCCGTTGATCTCGATGGAGATCTCGCCGTCGGAGTTCTCGGCGGGCGCGGAGGGGTCGGTCGGGGCGACCGGCTCCACCGGCTCGACGGGGTCGACCGGCACAGCAGGGGCGACACCGATCGGGTCGGCGAACGCCGGGCCCGCCCCGGCGAGGAGCAGCGCCACGGTCAGCAGGAGGAGCGGCAGCAGCTGCCTCAGCAAGAACCGCCGCCCATCGACGAGAGCGTTCACCGCACCTCGCGGATCGCGGCGGATGCCTGCCGCCAGGTCTCCGGGGAGAGGATCGACCCGGCCATCCGGCTCGTGGGCTGCTGGCGGTGCCTGCGCGGACGGCGGAGCTCCTGGTCGGGCGCCGTGTCTGGCGTGCTGACCACGGCGCGGATCGGGATGGGGGCGGTGATCGGGCGCACATTGTCCGGGTAGACCGGGGCCGACACCTCGTTCATCGACACCTCGAACGGATGCAGCGCGCGATCCGCCGGGTCAGCCACCGTCAGGTGGGCTTCAGCGCTGTGGAGCACCGTGATCTGATGCTCGGTGACCCCGAGCACCAGGCGCCGGCCGTCGATCTCGACGACCGCGACGGACGCCTTCGGCCCGACGGCCTGGCGTCCGATGAGGGTGACCGCCTTGCCTGCGGCCCTCCCGATCCCGCGCTTGCTCAGCTTCTTCTGGAGATACCAGAGCACGCCGAGCACCACGGCGAGTGAGACGATCACCCGCAGCGCGAGGAAAACCGTGTCCACCTAGCGGGCCGCTTCCGTGGTGTCGAGGATCTGCGTGATGCGGACGGCGTAGTCCTGGTCGACGACGACGATCTCCCCATGCGCGATCAGGCGCCCGTTCAGGAGCACGTCGGCCGGTGCTCCGGCGGAGCGGTCGAGCTCGATCACCGCGCCCGGCTCGAGGCCGAGCACTTCGCGCACCGACATCCGGGTCCGGCCGATCTCGACGGTCAGCGCCATCTCCACGTCGCTGATACGGCCGAGCTTCTCGCTGAATCCCGACACCGGACGCGGCGCCGACTGCTCCCGCCGGATGCGGATGGCGAACCAGGCGACGAATCCGTCGGCGCCGGACAGCTCGAACGCCGCTGTCTCCGGGTCGGCGAACAGATCGGTGGCACGCGAGGCGTCCGCCTCGCCGAGCACCCCGCTGCCGAGCCCCTCGACGGCAGCCTCGAGCGCCGGCCGCAGGATGTCGGATGTGTCAAGGACGGTGGCGTCGAGCCCGGTGGCGTCGCCGGCCGCGGCGTCGAGGCTCCGCGGGTCGCGCAGGACCACCGCGAGGTCCGCCGATCGCTTGCCGACGAAGGTGACGACGATGGCATCCGACGTCGGCACCTTCCGCTCGGCGGGACCGAGGCGGCGCACCGCGAGCCGTGCCGAGGCGGGCACCAGCTTGGCGAACGCCTCCGCTGCGGCGGTCTGCAGGGTGTTGTCGGTCATGGTCTCGGTCACGAGGCCTCCTGTGTGTCGACGACGACGCATGCCAGTCGCGAACCGTTCGCCCCCACTGCTGCGGAGCCGATGATGTGGTCGCCGACCGCGATGTCGAGCGGCTTGTAGTGCGGGTGCGGGAGTGTGAGCAGGTCGCCGACGGCGAGGTCGAGCACCGCACGCGGGCTGATCGGGGCGGGCTTGAGGCGCAGCGCGACATCGACCGGGACGCTGTGCACCTGGTTGCGGATGAGCTCCGCCGGGTTCGACAGGCCCGGGTCACGGTACTTCTGGCCGAGCTCCGCCATGAGCACATCGGCCGGGAAGGCGACGGTCGCCGTGGTGGCGGCCGGGCCGACGGTGACGCCGAACTTGGCGACGATCATCAGGTCGTTGGTTGCGGCGGCCTGCGCGAACTGCGAGTTGTAGTGGATGCTCTCCACCGCCAGGTCAGCGGTGAGCAGGGATCCGAGGGAGTAGCGGAGGTCTTCGAGCGCGTCCATGATCAGCTGCCGGATGATCGCCTGCTCGAGGCCGGTGAACTTGCGGTCGGGCGCGGGAACGGTGCCGGCTCCCCCGAGCATCCGGCCGACCCAGGAGAGCGCCGCGGAGGTGGGGAACTGGATGACGGCACGCGCGGCGACACCCTCGAGGGTGCAGAGCACCATCGCGGTGGTGGACGGCAGCGAGGACGCGTACTGGTCGTAACTCTGCATGAGCACCTGATCGAGGTGCACCCGGGAGACGACGCGCACCTTGGCGGTGAGCTGCGTGCCCCACTGGCGGGCGAAGGTCTCGAAGGCGAGCTCGAGCACGCGTGACTGCTCGCGCGCGAGGGTCGTCGGCCGGCGGAAGTCGTACACCTCGACGTCGGGTTCGGACGGCCGGAGGGTAGGCTCGCGCAATCGTTCCTGAACCGTCACGACCGGGACTATCGGACGCGACTTCAGGAGCGTTAGGTGTTCGCGGAGGATTCGGGGCGGAATACCGGCTCGGGCTCAGTGACCCGTGGCCTCCACCTCCTCGGTGCCGTGCTTCTCGGTTGTCGACTCTGCGGCGCCGTGCTCCTCGGCCGCCGCCTTCTCGGCCGCGGCCTCCTCTGCCTTCGCCTGCGCGAGGTCTTTCGCCTGAGCCTCCTTCTCGATGAGCTCGGGGATCAGCCCGCGGATCGCTTCCGGCTCCTGGGACAGGACGACGATGTCGACGCGCCGGTTCAGTGCGCCTGCAGCCGCGCCACCCGCCGTGGCGACGGGCCGGGATGAGCCGAAGCCGACGGACGAGATCCGCGCCGGAGCGACTCCGCCCGACTCGACCAGGTTCCGGAGCACCGCGGTGGCTCGGCTCGATGACAGCTCCCAGTCGGTCGGGAACGGCGCAGGGTTGCCGCGTGGGTCGGCGTGCCCCTCGATGGTCACCTGGTTGTCGATGCTCTGCAGCACCGGCGCGACGGACTTGAGCACCGCTTCCGCCTCGGCGCGGAGTGCCGCGCTGTTGCCGTCGAAGAACGTCTCCGAGCCGACGAGCTTGATGCTGAGTCCCCGGGCGTCGATGCCGAACTCGACGAGGTGGTGCAGTCCCCGGGACTCCAGCCGCTTCGTGATCTCGGCCTGCAGCCGGCGCAGATGCTGAAGCTCGGCGACTGCCCGCTCGACGTCCGTCAGAACCTCGGGCTCCTCGGCGTCACCCTCCTCGTCGACCCCGCCGCTCAGCACCGGCTCGCCCTCGACCACCTCGCGGCCGAATGCCGCGGAGAGGGAGTCCTTCAGCTCCTCGTACTTGCCCTTGTCGACGTTCGACATGGCGTACAGCACGATGAACAGGCACATCAGCACCGTGATCATGTCCAGATAGGACGCCATCCAGCGCTCGTCAGGGTGGTCGGATCCATGCGCCGCGCCGTGCTTGCGGCGCCCAGCGCGGCTCATACCGCCTCGGCCGCCGCAGGTGCCGCCGCCGGCGCGTCATCCTTCGCGGCCTTCGCCTTGGGCGCGGGTCCGGGCGGCACCATGACGAGGAGCCGTTCGCGCAGCGCCCGCGGCTGACTTCCGGCCTGCACGGCCATCATCCCCTCGAGGAGCAGGGTCATCCGCTCCGTCTCGAGCTCCGCGACGCGCACCAGCCGGTTGCCCACGGGCAGGAAGATCATGTTCGCGGAGAGGACGCCCCACAGGGTGGCGACGAAGGCCGCGGCGATCATGTGGCCGAGGTGTTCGGGATCCGACAGGTTCTCCAGCACGTGCGTCAGGGAGACGACCGTGCCGATGATGCCGATGGTCGGGGCGTAGCCGCCCATGGTGGTGTAGAACTTCGCGTCCGCGCGGCTCGTCCGCTCGCGCGTGATCATCTCCTCCTCGAGCATCGCCCGGAGGTCCTCAGGGTCCACACCGTCGGCGATGCCCTGCAGCGCCCGTTTCAGGAACGGGTCATTGACGTTCTCGGCCTCCTGCTCCAGCGCGAGCAGTCCGTCCTTGCGGGCACGCTCGGCGAGGCTGACCACCTGCTCGATCTGGGCGTGCGGCGACGGCACCTTCGCAGTGAAGGCCTTCGGCAGCGCCTTGAACGCGCGGATCGAGTCCGGAAGGGTGACGCTCGCGACCGTGACGGCGAGGCTGCCTCCGAAGACGAGGAGCATCGGGGCAGGCAGCAGGATGGAGGTGACACTCGCGCCCTCCAGGTAGATCATCGCCAGCAGCGCGCCGAGCGCGCCGACGATGCCGATCAGCGTGGCCGGATCCATCAGCGGGATCCCCGTCGGGTCGGCAGCTGTGTGACGACGCTGTCCGGCTGGATGGTGTCCACCGCGGTCCTGGCGCGCGCGATGACGCGGGCGCGGAAGTCGGTGACCAGGTCGATCACCTGCTCGAGGGTCTCGGTGACGACGTAGGTGGTCCCGTCCGCCAGCACGAGCGTGGTGTCCGGGCTCGCCTGGATGCGCTCGATCAGGTCCGGGTTGACCGCGAAGCGGCTGTGGTTGAGGCGCGTGACGACGATCATTGCGCTCGAACTCCAAATTCTGGCCATCCTGGCCAACGTTGCGGCCTTCATGGCCCGTTCGAAGCCCACTATCGGCGCGTCGCCATGCGCCGTTAGCAGTGGGTGGTAGGAGCACCAGAACACGTCATAGCTGGAGCTGGTGCCCCGGGCGGGTTGTTTCTCCTGCCGCGGGGTACCAGCTCCAGCTAGAACGGACTGGATCAGCGCTTCAGGTTGGTGAGCTCCTGCAGCACCTCGTCGCTCGTGGTGATGATGCGGGCGTTCGCCTGGAAGCCACGCTGCGCGACGATGAGGTTGGTGAACTCCTGCGAGAGGTCGACGTTCGACATCTCGAGGGCACCGCCGACGACGGTGCCGGCACCGTTCGCGCCCGGCGTCGAGACGAGGGCGTTCCCGGAGTTGGCGGTGGCGCGGTAGGTGGATCCGCCGGCCTTCTCAAGACCCCCCGGGTTCACGAAGGTCCCGAGCGCCAGGCTCGCGATCGGCATGATGGCGCCGTTGCTGAACGAGCCGACGAGCTCGCCGTTCGAGGACATGCTGTAGGACTCCAGCGCGCCGGCCTCACGACCGTTCGCCTCGGAGATCGACACGGAGGTCAGCTGGGCGTAGGAAGTCAGGTCCCCGAGATTCACGGTGATCCCGCCGACGGTGAGCGGTCCGCCGGAGTCCAGCTCGCCGTCGGTGAAGGTGAGGGACTCGGTGGCGGTGACCGCGCCGCGCGTCCCCTCGACATCCCAGCCGGCGGCGGTGCGCGTGAAGGTCAGCGTCAGCTTGCTGACTTCACCCTCTGCATCGAACACCTCGATGTCGCGGATGATCTCGGCCCCGACCTCGGCGTCCGCCGGGAGGTTGCCGGTGACGCCCGCGGTCGTGGTGGCGATGGCGGGGGCGACGAGGTTGCGCGGCAGCGAGATCGGTCCCACCGGTCCACCCGTGTTGATGGCACCGTTGGATGCGGCCCAGCCGAGCACGAACGCGCCATCCGGCGTGACCAGGCGGTCCTCCGCGTCGAAGCCGAACGAGCCGGCGCGGGTGTAGAGCGTCTCGGTGCCGGAGCGGACCATGAAGAAGCCGTCGCCGGAGATCATCATGTCCTCGGCCCGGCCGGTGGTCTGCGTGGATCCCTGCGTGAAGTTGGTGGAGATTCCGGCGACCTGCACTCCCAGGCCGACCTGCGCGGGGTTCGTGCCTCCCATGCCGACCTGCGGAGTTCCGGCGCCCTGCGTCATCTGCGAGAGGGTGTCCTGGAACTGGGTGGCGGAGGCCTTGAACGCGGTGGTGTTCACGTTGGCGATGTTGTTGCCGGCGACGTCGAGCATGGTCTGGTGGGACCGGAGCCCGGAGATGCCGGAGAAGAGTGAGCGGAGCATGGTGAGCCTTTCTGGATGGGCGAATCAGTTGGAGGTCGAAGGCACGGGGCGGACCCCGGCGACAGCGTCGAGCGGGAGCTCCACGTCGCCCACCTTGACGGTGGGGACGGGCTTCTCGAAGGAGACGGACGTGACGACGCCGGTGGCGGTCGTGCCGTCCTCCTTCTTGTAGCTGACCTCCTGACCGATCAGGGCGGATGCGGCGACCCGCATCTGCAGCGAGAAGCTCTCCTGCGTCATCTTGGTCATGGTGGTGAGCTGCTCCATGGAGGCGAGCTGGGTGGTCTGCGCCATCATCTCGTTGGTGTCCATGGGGGAACTCGGGTCCTGAGCGCGAAGCTGCGCGACGAGCAGCTGCAGGAACATCTCGCTGTCCATGGTCTGCTTCGGCGCTCGGGCGGTCGCGGTCGGGTGCGTGGTGGCCGCGGTCCCGGTCACTGAGTCGACTGGCATGGTGATCCCTCTTTCTCACACCACGACGTCGAGTCGTGACGATGGGTCGGCGGGCGGACGGGGAGCAGCGGAAGCAGCAGGCGCCGACGACGTGAACGGCGACCGGGCCTCCCCACGCTCGCGGCGCTCCGGCGACGTTTCGCGGCCGTCGCTGGACTGGTCGTCCGGCGAGATGTCGAGCGACGCGGTCATGCCACCGCTCGAGAGGTCGCGCTTCAGATCGCCGAGCATACCGCGCAGCGCCTCCCGCGCCTGCTCGTTCGGTGCGATGAGCTCGATCCGCACACCCTCGGCGCCGACGTGGGCGCGGACGGTGACCGGTCCGACGTTCTCCGGGGTGACCTGCACGGTCATCACGTGATCGCCGCTCGGTGCGTTTCGCAGGGTGAACAATGGCTTCGCGAGCTGCTCATTGAGCGGGGTCGCGGCGGTGCGCGGAGCGGCGACCGGGGCCGCGGGCACTTCGGTGCGCACCGATTGCGCGGTCGGCGATGCGGCCTCCGGCAGGGCGACCGCGTCCGCCGCCGGTGCCGCCGCTTCGGCTGCTGGCTGCGCGGGGCGTGGGCCGGCCATCCGCAGGGCGGCCGCGGCCTCGAGCCCCTCGGGGATGGGAACCGGCGCCGGGATGCCGGGCAGCGTAGGATTCGGCGATGCGGCGGAACGCTGCGGCACCGCTGCCTGGGTGTCCGAGCGATGGGTGTGCGCGGGATGGGTGTCCGCGGGGTTGCGCGCGGGCGGCGTGGCGTCGGCAGGCTCCCCGAGTGCGGTTCCAGCGGTCGCGTGCGGCTCGCTGCCCGTGGCCGCGTTGACCGGGGCGGCGACCGGGGCGGGCGCCGGCCCGGGAACCGGAGTGGGAGCTCCCGGGGCAGGGGTGGCCTGGCCCGCCACCGGGGCGCCCGCCGCCGGCGTGAGCATGCCGGCAGGCGGAGCGGATGCCGGCAGCTCGGCCGCCTGCGCGGGCTGGGCCGCCGCCGGAGGAACGACGGGCACCGGTGCGACCTCGCCGGCCTCCGCCGGGCCATCGGTCGTACCGTCAGCATGGCTGGCGCCGGCGGGCGCCGCGTCAGAGCGTTCCGGCGACGGCGCACCGACGGCCGCATCGGCCAGCGCCTGCGCGAGGGCGGCATCATGGGCGATCGCCGCTGGGACTCCCGTTCCCGGCTCCGCGATTGGCGCGGGCGGAGCGGCCTCCGGAGTCGCGGAGGCCGTGGTGCCGCCCTCGGCGCCGGTGCCCATGCCCGCGCTCGCGAGGGCGAGCTCTGCCGCGAAGCCCGACCCGCCATCCCCGGTCTGGGCCGCTGTCGTGCCGGAGGCGGCGGCCGGCCGCGGCGCGGCGGCTCCCAGGATCATGCTCATGTGGCGCTCCTCGAATATGCCGCCTGTGCCGCTTGCAGCGCGGCTGCGCTGAGCCCGGTCGAAGGGTCACCGGATCCTGCTGTGCCTCCGGTCCCGCCGAGCAGGCCGGCGAGGGCCGATGCGGTGGTGGTTCCGCCGGCCAGCGATGCGATCCCGGCGCTCAGGGCGGAGTTGTCCGGGAGGACCCGGCGGATCGTGTCGATGCCGTCCTCGCCGACCCAGAGTTTCTGCACGGACACGTCACGACCGGCGTACGGTGCGTGGACCACCATGTTGTTGCCCAGGTAGATGCTGATGTGGTCGCCGCCGGCGGTGACGATGAGGTCGCCGGGCTTGGCCTCCGCGAGGGACGGCACTTCCGTGCCGATCAGCTTCTGATCGCGCACGAGCCGGGGCACCTCGATGCCGAGGTCGGCGAACGCGCGCTGCACCAGCCCGGAGCAGTCGATGCCGCTCGAGTCCTCACCGCCGAGCACGTACGGCACCCCGACGTACTTGAGCGCGGCGGTCACGACGTCGTTGCCGGAGGCGGTTCCCCCGACGCCGGTCAGCGCGGTGGGCGCCGGCGTGGCGGTGACCCCCGCCAGCATGGTCGCGAAGCTCGCGGCGGACGCCGGGTTCGCAGCAGTGCTGCGCACCGGCGGAAACAGGCTCTGCAGGGTCGCCTGCACCTCGCGCATCGAGGCGACGGCATCCATCACGCTCATCCGTGCGCCTGCGCAGAACCCGGTCGAATGGTCCCCGCCCGCGATGCCGCCCAGCCGCGGACGGCGAGCTCGTCGAGCGCCCGCTGCTCCTCGATGCTCTGCTCCTGGACCTGTGCGGCCTGGTGTCCAGCCTCGAGCTTCTCGAGGGTCAGCGCGCGGCGCCGGCTCTCCTGGTGATCCGCCAGCGCGCGGGACTCCTCGTCGGCCGTCGACCGTCCGAGCGCCTCGAGCTCCGAGAGCATGCTGGAGGTCGATGCGCGGGCCGCGGCGATGGCGACGATGTGCTCGACGGAGCTCGCCTCCAGACCACTGGCGACGAGCGTCTCGCGCAGTCGGCGGTTGCGCTGCCGCACCTGCTCGGCGCGGGCGCGGGTGGCGGACAGCGCCGCGGCTGCCTGGTCCTCCTGCAGCTTCCGCAGACGGAGCAGCCCCGCGAGCGGGAACGACTTCGGGTTCGTCATCGTGTGCCTCCGAGCGTCGTGACCAGCTGGCCGAGGCGCTGCCACGCCTCGGCGGCGTCGCAGGGCTCGTCGATGTCCTGCCGCAGGAAGGCGAGGATCTGCGCCTCGAAGTCCACGGCGGCGTCGACGAGCGGGTTCGAGCCGCGGGCGTAGGCACCGACGTCCAGGAGGTCCTGGGCGGAGCGCTTCGCGGCAAGCACCCGCCGCAGCGCGAGGCTCAGCGACTGCTGCTGCTTGGTGGTGACCTTCGAGGCGACCCGGGACACAGAGGCGAGCGGGTCGATGGCGGGGAAGTGTCCGCCGACGGCGAGCTTCCGGTCGAGGACCACGTGACCGTCGAGGATGCCCCGGACGGCGTCGGCGACGGGCTCATTGTGGTCGTCGCCGTCGACCAGCACGGTGTAGATGCCGGTGACGGATCCGGTCGGCCCCGTGCCGGCACGCTCCAGCAGCCGCGCGAGCAGTGAGAACACCGACGGCGGGTATCCGCGGGTTGCGGGCGGCTCCCCGGCCGACAGCCCGATCTCGCGCTGCGCCATCGCAACGCGCGTGAGCGAGTCCATCATCAGCAGCACGTTCTTGCCCTCATCGCGGTACGCCTCCGCGATCCGGGTGGCGGCGAACGCCGCACGCACCCGCATGAGCGGCGGTTCGTCGGCGGTCGAGACGACGACCACGGAGCGGGCGAGCCCCGCCTTGCCGAGGTCCTCCTCGAGGAACTCGCGCACCTCGCGGCCGCGCTCCCCCACCAGGGCGATCACGGCGACATCGGCGTGGCTGCCGCGCGCGATCATCGACATGAGCGACGACTTGCCGACCCCGGAGCCGGCGAAGAGACCGAGCCGCTGCCCGCGTCCCGCGGCGGTGAGGGTGTCGAGCACACGGACGCCGAGCGACAGGGCGGTGTCGATCCGGGTGCGCGACATCGCGGCCGGCGCCTCGTTCTCGACCGGCACGGTCCGGCGGGTGGACAGCGGGCCGCGGCCGTCCACAGGCCGGCCCATGGCGTCGATCACGCGGCCGAGCAGCTCCGCGCCGACCGGAATCCCTGCCTGGCCGCGTTCGAGCCTCGCGGATGAGCCCGCGGTGATGCCGTCGAGCCGCTCGAGGGCCATGGCGGTGACCGAATCCCTCGCGACGGCGACGATCTCCGCCCGGCTCCGGTCCGCGTCGCCGAGCGCGACGACGTCGCCGATCCGCGCGGGCAGCCCGGTGATCTGCACCGCAAGGCCGACGATGGACGCCACGCTGCCGACCCGCTCCGGGCGGGCAGCCTCGGCGGCGGCGGACAGCCGGCTGGGGAGCGTCAGGGTCATGCGGAACCCCCGAGCAGTGCCGCGCGGGCGCGTTCGACGGCGGACGTGAGCCGTGCGTCGATCAGTCCGCTCTGGAGCTCGGTGACGGCATCCCCACGGTCGAGCGCGGGATCCGCGACGAACTCGATACCGTCGGTGACGGCGACGATCTCGGAGACGAGGGCAAGGTCCGAGGGGTTCATGCGCACCCGTTGCACCACCTCGCTCGCGGCCGTGTCGAGGGCGCGGTCGAGGGCGGCGCGCGCGAACGGCGTCGCGTCCTCTCGCGCGCGTCCAAGGAGCGCCTCGGTGAGCTCGACGGTCGCGGCGGCGAGCGTCTCGTCCGCCTCGGCGAGCACCGGGGCGGTGCGGGCGTTGAGGGATGCGGCGGCGCGACCCAGCGCGGCGGCGGCGGCGGAGACCTCCGCCAGTCGCTCCGCCAGCCGCCGGTCGAACTCCTCCTGCAGCGCGGCGCGCATCGCGCTCGCCTCGAGCTCCGCCGCGCGGAGTCCGGCCGCGTGGCCGGCGGCGTGGCCGCGCACCCGCGCACGTTCCTCGGCACGCTGCCGCGAGTCGTCCCGGAGAACCGGGTAGGCGAGTGGGGCGAACGCCGTCTCAGTCGACATACTCGTCCTCCTCCCCGCGGTGCACCTGGATCTCGCCTGCGACCTCGAGGGCCCGGATCGCCCGCACCACCTCGGCGCGCGCCTCGTCGACCTCCGACTTGCGGAGCTTGCCGAGCGACTCGGACTCCTCCTCCAGCAGCTCCTTCTTGCGATCGGAGATGTTCTCGCGGATGCGCTCGACGACGAGCGGCGAAGCACCCTTCATCGCCGTGGCGAGGATCAGCGGCTCCACGCCGCGGAGCACCTGCTGCACGTCGCGTGCGTCGAGGCGGACCAGGTCGTCGAAGGTCAGCATGCGGGCGCGGACGTTCTCGGCAAGCTCCGGATCGCGCTCATCGAGCGCGGCGAGCAGATCGCGCTCGGTCGCGACATCCGACCGGTTGATGATGTCGACGAGCGGCTGCACGCCGCCGACGACCTCCACCTGCTCCTGCGGGACGACGACGGCGCGGGCGCGCTGCTTGAGGGTCTCGGCGACGATGCCGACCGCCTCGGGCGTGGCGGTGCCCATGGTGGCGATGCACTGCGCGACGTCCGCCCGCATGGCTGGGTCGAACCGGGTGAGCACGGCGGAGGCGTGCTCGGCGCGGAGGTGCGCGAGCACGAGCGCCACCGTCTCTGCGAGCTCGCCGTCGAGCAGCGTGGACACCTGCGCCGGCTCGGCGAGGTCGAGGAACTCGAAGGCCTTGCCTGCCATCGAGGAGGCGAGCCGGTCCATCAGCCCGGTGGCGCGCTCGGATCCGAAGGACGCGGCCAGGAGGCCTGCGGCGAAATCGTGCCCGCCGCGGGTCTGGAAGCCTCCCATCTGGCTGCGCTCGTGGAACTCCGTGAGCGCCGCCTCGGTGGTGGCGGCGTCGACCCGGCGAAGGCGGACGATCTCGGCCGCGATCTCCTCAGCCTCCGGCTCGCTGAGCTGACGCATCACCTCGGCGGCGCGGTCCTGGTTCAGCTGCATGATCACCAGCGCGGCCTTCTGCGCCCCGGTCAGCGGTTTCGCGGTGCCGCTGATCGTCTTCGTGGCGTCGGTCACGCGCGGTCCTCGAGGAGGCTGCGGAGGTACTCGGCGGTGCGCTCAGGGCTCGCTTGCGCGAGGGCGTTGACATCGGCCCGCATCCGGTCGAGCTTGCCGGGCTCCATCGGGGTGCCGGTGGGCATGGCGAGCGTCGGCTGCGGGCCCAGCAGGGATTCCAGCGACTCTGTTGGGACCTTGTCCTTCTGCACCGCCATGCTGCCGATGTCCACTGGCTCGCGGTTCCGCTTGCGGCGCTTCCCGACGACGGCGGTGAGGATGCCGAAGGCGATGGTCGCGGCCAGGGCGAGAATGCCGATGGTGATGAGGGAGGTGATCGACTGCCGCTCCTCCGCGGCGCGCGCCTCCTCGAGCGCCGCCGTCGCCTCGTCGGCGACCGCCGTGGTGAACGGCACGACCTCGACCGCCACCTCGTCGCCTCGTTCCGGGTCGATGCCGGCGGCGGTCGCGACGAGGTCGGCGAGGTTCGCCACGTTGACACCGTCGATGGCGTTCGCGTTCAGGGCGACCGAGACCGACTGACGGGTCAGCTCGCCGGCCGGGATCGTCCGCGTCTCGGTGACCTTGTTGATGGCGTTGTTGCGGGTGGCCTGCTCGGACTCGTACTGCCCGTCGCCGCCCTGCCCGGCCGGCACCGCGACGTTGTCGGGGCCGAGCACGCCGCTGCCGGTGCCGCCGCCGGTGCCCTGATACGACTCGCTCTGCGTGGACTCGCTCAGCACCAGCGGGTCCTCGGGGCTCGTGAACGTCTCCTCAACCCGCTCGGCGGATTCGTTGCTGACGTCGACGGTGACGGTGACGGTGGCGTTGCCGGGCCCGACCACCTGGTCGAGCATGGCCTGCACCGCGTCGCGCTTCGCCTGCTCCTGGTCGGATGCCTGCCGGTCGACTCCGCCGGTGGCGCCGACGCCGACCGCGGAGAGCACGTTGCCGTCCGCGTCGACCACGGCGACGTTGTCCGGCTTCAGTCCGTCGACCGCGGCGGAGGTGAGGTGCACGATCGCCTGCACCTGGTCGGTGGAGAGGGAGCGCCCACGCTCGGTGTCGACGAAGACCGACGCCGTGGGGTCGGCCTTCGACTCGGAGAACACGGTCTCCTCTGGGATGGCGAGCCGCACGGATGCGGTGGCCACGCCGTTCAGCGCCGCGACCGTCGACGCCAGCTCGCCCTCGAGCGCGCGCTTGTAGGTGACCGACTGCTGGAACTCCGACGCGGTGACACCCATGGTGTCGAGGAGCCCGTAGCCGGTGCTGTCGAGCGCCGGCAGCCCGGCCGCTGCGGCCTTCAGCCGCTGCTCGTCCACCTCCGCGTCGGGCACCAGCACGGTGGACCCGCCGTCGGTGAGCTCGTACGGCACCCCATCGGCCTTCAGCTGCTCGACGATGGCACTCGCGTCGGCGCCGGAGATCCCCGAGAACAACGGAGTGTACGAGGGACGGCTCAGCCAGGTGGCGAGTGCGATGCCGCCGAGCACCAGCACGGCGACGGCGAGCAGGGCCAGGGTGCGCTGGGCGACGGTGAACTCGCGGAGCGCATGCGTGAAGCGACCGAAGAGCGCGGTGACGGGGGCGGGCATCAGGCCTGCATCCTCATGATCTCGTTGAACGCCTCAACGCCCTTGTTCCGCACGCCCGCGACGAGCTCCATGGTCACCTGGGCGCGGGTCGCGGCGAGGGTGGCCTGATGGATGTCGGTGAGGTCGCCGGTGACCGCCTTGATGGCCAGGTCGCTCGACACGGACTGCTGGGCGCGCAGCCCGTCGACCGCGCCGGTGAGCGCGTCGGCGAACGAGGCGCCGTCGGTGGAGGTCGTCGGGCGCAGGTACCCGGTCGGCAGCACACCGCCGACCGCGCCGAGTGCGTCGATGGGCATCAGGACCTCCCGATCTGAAGGGCCGCCTGGTAGGTCTCCTTGGCACGGTCGACCACCGCGGCGTTCGCCTGGTAGCCGCGCTGTGCCATGATCAGCGAGCTCATCTGCGAGGCGAGGTCGATGTCGGGGTAGCGCACGTAGCCCTCCTCATCCGCGAGCGGATGAGTGGGCTCGTGCACGAGGCGGCCCTCAGGGTCGCCGAAGAGGGCGCCCTTGACATACACGCCGTGCTCGTCGCCTGCCGCCACCTCGATGTAGCGGGCCTGGAAGGCGGCGTCGTCGGTGCTGCGCACCGTGTTCATGTTGGCCATGTTGTCGGAGATGGCGTCGAGCCACTTCCGGTGTGTGGTCAGCGCCGTGCCGGCGATGCCGATCGCGTCGAAGGTCATCCGTTGGTCCTCAATGCGCTGCGAACGCTGGTGAATGTGCCCTCGACGGCGCGCGAGGCGAACTGGTAGCGGAGCACCGTGTCGATGTTCGACAGCGTCTCGGTGTCGAGATTGACGTTGTTGCCGTCCAGGCGGGTCGGCTCGAGTGAGGTGGCCATCGTCGCCTGCACCCGTCCGCTGCCGTTCTCGACGGACTTCGCGAGTGCATCCTCGAACGCGATGCGCTTCGCGGCGTAGTTCGGAGTGTTGACGTTGGCGATGTTGTCCGCGATCGCGCGCTGGCGCGCGGCAAGGCCGTCCAGCGCGCTGGTCAGCGCGGAAAGGGTGACGGAATCGAACACGTACTGCCTGTTCCCAGAAGGTGGGCGAGTCGGCCGATCCGTGGCCTCTGCGTGAGCGATCCCTGCTCGTCGCTAGCTATCGGCCGGCGGAATCGCGCTGTTAGGAGGATTCGGTGTGAACTCTCAGCCGGCGGACCCCCACTTCGGGTGACACGCCTCCCCCGGGCGCCTCCGAACGCGCTGCACTCCGCCTCAGCCGGTGACGTCGAGGTAGGCGGACGGCGCGTGCGAACGCCCGCCTGGGACCGCCTGGACGGCGGCGAGATGCCGGCTCACCGTGACCCGCGCCTCGCGGAGCTCCCCGATCGCGGCGGCCTGGCGGGCGGCGAGCCGCAGAGCTCGGTCGCGGTACTCCCCCGGCAACGGCCCCAGCCCGGCCGGCGGCGTCCACGGCGAGGTGTCGTCGTCCGCGGCCTCTGCCGCGATGACACTGCGCTCGAGCTCGGCCAGCGCCGCATCCCAGGCGGCGAGCCGGGAGTCAGGCAACGTGGTCGGCAGCCGCGGGTGCGCCTGCGAGGGTCGCCGCCGCCTCATCCCACGCGATCTTCAGCGGTTCGAGGAGCGCGAGCGCCTCACGCGTCGGCTCGATGTCGCGCTTCACATTGGCGTCGACGAGCAGTCGCGTCGCGTACGTGTAGATGCCGAGCAGCTGCGTGCCGCCTTCCCACACGTCGGGCCGCAGCGCCGAGCTGAGCTCGGCGACGATCGCCTGAGCGTGCACGAGCTCGCTGGAGGCGTGGACCCAGTCCTGCTCCAGCTGCGCAGCCTCCGCGCGGCGGAGGTCGAGCACCAGCCGGCCGTACAGCATCGTGACGAGCTGGCCTGGTGTCGCGGACAGGATCGAGTCGCTCTGGTAGCGGGCGAGCGCCGCCTTCGCCTGAGGGGTTTGGATCATGAGCTTGCTCCAGATGAGGTGGGAAGTGAGCCGAGCTGGCCGGCGAGCCAGGTGGACTGTGAGTTGAGCTTGCCCAGCTGCACCTCCATCGCCGCGTAGGTGCGCTCGAGCACCGCGCGCCGGGATTCGAGTCGGCGGTCCCACGACTCGACCTGCGTGCTGAGGCTTCGGAGCACCGACTCCTGGCCGGTGATCCGCGAGGTGAGGGTGCCCTCGAACTTGTCGGAGACGACCTTCGACGCGTCCTGCAGACGGCCGGAGATCGCGTCGACCGCGGCGGCGGTGCGCGCCGGGTCCGCTTCGAGCGCCTTCGCGAACTTCTCCGCGTCGAATTCGATGTTCCCGGTCTTCGTCAGCACGATCCCGTACTCGGACGGCGACCTGCCGTCGACCGGAGCACTCGCTGCGGTGCGAAGCCGGGCAGCGACGTCGCGGACGGTGGAGTCACCGGTGAAGACGCCCCCGCGGGCGCTCGACTGCCCATCGCTTCCCGTGGAGGTGGTGACGGTGCTGTGCACCTGGATCAGCGCGAGCGCCTCGGCGATCGAGCTCACGAGGGACTTGACGACGGCAGCCGCCTTGTCGGCGTCCCGGGCGACGGTCACCGTGACCGGGTCAGTCTCCGACTTGGCGACCGTGATGTCGACGCCCGGCAGCACGCCTTCGAAGCGGTTGCTCGCCGAGCTGATCTCCTGCTGCGCGGCGGTGCCTGCCCAGAGCAGGATCTTCGCGTCCTTGGCCTGCTGCACTACGGTCGCGCCCTCGTCCTCGAGGTCGATCGCGCTGGCGCCCGAGCCGCGACGCACGGAGAACGCGTTCTCGGCGCCGGTCTCCGAGGCGGTGAACTGAAGTCGGTAGAGAGGGTTCCCGCCGGCATCGGTGCCCGCCGCCACACGCGAGACGGTCACTCCGGCATCGGCCGCACCGACGGCGGCGGCAACGTCGGTGAGCGACGTCGACTTGGCGGTGACGGTCGTCGTCACACCGCCCTTCACGAATGTCAGCACCGGCGGGTCGTCGGGCCACGCGCCCATCGGCGCACTGACGATCCGATGGGCCGCCGCGGTGGAGCCGACCGTGAACTGCAGGTCGCCGGGCGTCGCGGCGCTGCCGGCCGTCACCGTGACGCTGGCCGCGCTGCTGGTGGTCTTGAACGTCTGAAGCGCGTCGGGCTTGCCGGTCGCCTGGGCGACGGTGCCGACCTTCGCGACGGCCGTGTTGAGCTTCTGGAAGGCACTGATCAGCGACTGGGTGGAGGTGACCTTCTTCTTGAGGGCGGCCTGCGGCAGCGCCTCCGCCTGCATCAGGGCGTTGATCAGCGAGGTCGTGTCGAGCCCGCTGACGAGGCCGTCGATTCCGAGTGCCATTCTCGCTCTCCGTCCTGTTCTCTAGCGGGCTGGGTTGTGGGACTCAAGGGAATCGCCCGGCGGCGTCGGGTGACGGTTCAGGATCACCTGGACGCCGCCGGGCGACATCACTTCACTGCTCGGGACTAGCCGCGGAGCAGCTGCAGCACGCCCTGGTTCGACGTGTTCGCCTGCGCGAGCATCGCCGTGCCGGCCTGCGACAGGATCTGAGCGCGGGTGAAGTTGACCATCTCCTGCGCCATGTCGGTGTCGCGGATGCGGGACTCGGCAGCGGACAGGTTCTCCGCAGACACGTTGAGCGAGTTGATCGTCGACTCGAACCGGTTCTGGATAGCACCGAGGTTCGCGCGAGCGGTCGAGATGCTCTGGATCTGCGTGTCGATCGCGGTGATCGACGCCTGAGCGGCGGCCGCGCTGTCGAACCCGAGCGTGACGGCGCCGGCGCTGACGGTCACCGTGTCGGCGTAGGTGCCGGCAGCGGAGACGTCGGAGTTCACCGTGATCGCGTCGGTCGCGGTGGTGCGCGAGGTGATCACGATGTCGTCGTTCGCATCGAGTGCCGCGGTGAAGTTCTGCGCGAAGCCCTTGTCGTCGTTCAGGTGCTTCACCATCGCCGCGTTGTCGGCGACTGCAGCAGCCGGAGCTGCCACGGTCACGACGGTGCCGCCCTGGGTGATCTCGAAGCCGGCCGCGAGGTCGAAGTCGGCGTCGGTGGTGTCCAGCGTGGCGGTCTCGACGGCGGTGCTGCCGAACCCGAGCGCGGTCACGACGGCGGTGATGTCAGCCTGCGCGAGGTCGACCGAGATCTGGCTGCTGGCGTCGCCGTTCGCACCGATCTGGAAGTTCAGCGTCGGAACCGACCCGTCCAGCAGCTGGATGCCGTTGAAGTTGGTCGCCTGCGAGATGCGGTCGAGCTCCTCGACCAGACCCTTCGCCTCGTTGCCGATGGCGGCACGCGCCTCATCGGAGTTCGAGTCGTTACCGGCCTGGACGGCGAGGTCACGCACACGCTGAAGGATCGAGTGAACCTCGGTCAGCGTTCCTTCCGCGGTCTGGATCACGCTGATGCCGTCCTGCGCGTTGCGGGATGCAACGTTCAGGCCGTTGATCTGCGAGCGCAGACCCTCGGAGATGGCGAGACCCGCGGCGTCGTCCGCAGCACGGTTGATGCGGAGACCGCTCGAGAGCTTCTCGAGCGACTTCGACATGTCGTTCTGCGTGTTGCTCAGGTTGCGGTACGAGTTGAGCGCCGCGATGTTGGTGTTGATCTGCATACCCATGATGTTTCCTCCATGACTGGGTGGTGGTGCGCCGGCCCATCCATGGTCCGACGCTTCGAGCTATCGGCTCGGCTGTCGAGTCCGTTAGCAAGTTCGCGAAAAAAGTGGCTCAGGAGGCGACGGCCTCTGCGGCCTCGTCGGGCATCCGCTGCGCGATGCCGAGCTCGGCGTACTGCGCGAGGCGCGCGAGGTAGGCGTTCCGGCGGGACGGGGCGACGCGGGAGACGAGCTCCGGCTCCTCGTCCGGCTCGTCGGCGAAATGCGTGGAGAGCCCATCACGGAGCAGGCGGACTGCCTCGGAGCGCTGCTGCGACACGGCGGAGTGCGTGGCGCCGAGCTCTTCGGCGAGCTCCTTCACCGTGCGGTCTTCGAAGTAGATCTGCTCGACGATGTAGCGCATCTTCTCGGGCAGCGCCTCGATGGCCGCGCGCAGGAAGGCGCCGCGCTCGGATGCGACGACGGCATCCTCCGGTCCGGTGATCTCCGCCGCGATGCTGTCGCCCACGGTGTCGTCAAGGCTCGAGACGCTCCGCGCCGCGTCGGTGAGCGCCTCGGCGGCCTCCTGGCGGTCGACTCCCAGAGCGGTGGCGATCTCGTCGACCGACGGTGTGCGGCCGAGTGCCGCCATGAGCGTCTCCTGCACGGCGAGGGTCTCCCGGATGCGCTTGCGAGCCGATCGCGTCGCCCAGTCCTGCGACCGCATCTCGTCGGCGAACGCGCCGACGATGCGGCGGCGGGCGAAGGCGCCGAACGGAACGCCCAGGCTCTCGTCGAAGGAGCCCGCCGCGTTCACGAGGGCGAGCGCCCCGGCGCTCGCGAGGTCGTCTCGGGACAGGTGCGTCGCCCGTGCACACAGCTCGGTCACCAGGTAGCCGACGAGCGGCAGATTCTCGACCACGAGCCGATTCCGCGCAGAACGGTCCACCGTTGTTCCCCCCAAGAGATCCCCCACGAAACGCTTCCCCGGCGAAAGTTGTGGAGGGGCGTGCCCCCCAGCTTCGCCGGTTTCAGTGTTCCTTCTCAGGAATCTATGCGGCCAGCCCCCATACGGGGTCGTACGACACGCGTCGGTTTGCGCGACCTATAGTTGGCGACAGCGCAGACGTTTCCCAGGGAACTGCCTAACGCGATCCGGGTATCGGCCGAAAGTAGCGGCTGATGAACACCATGACCGCGAGCAGGGACAGCCGGCACCTCTCCCCCAGTTCCCGCCAGGCCGAAGGGCGGAGCGACATGGGACCGCAGGGACTCTCCGCCATTCTGTGGCGCGAACGGGAACTGCTCGAAATGCTGCTGTTCAAGCTGGAGGAGGAGCAGCTGCTGCTCACGTCCGGCACCACTCGCTGGTTGCCGTTCGCGACCCGCGAGGTCGAGCAGGTTCTCGAGCGCCTCCGGCAGACCGGCCTGGAGCGCGCGGTCGCCGTCTCCGCGCTCGCCGTGGCCTGGGGCACGAGCGAGGACGCCACGCTGCGCGAGATCATCGCGAGTGCGCCGAGCGAGTCATGGCGCGACGTCTTCACGTCGCACCTCAAGGAGCTGACCGACATCACCGGCAAGATCGCCGAGGTGCGCGACTCGAACCTCCGCTACCTCCGCAGCGTCGCCCGGTCGACTTCGGAGACCCTCACGAACCTCTACCCCTCCCCCTCGACGTACGACTCGCAGGGCGGATCGACCGCTTCCCCCAGGCAGTCGCATCTGTTCGACAGCGACATCTGAGGACCGATGAGCACCTTCGGAGGACTGAACACCGCGTACTCCGGCCTCACGGCCGCGCGACGTGGCATGGAGGTCGTCGGCCAGAACATCACCAACGCGACGACCGCCGGGTACACGAGGCAGCGGATCGAGACCTCCGCCGTGGCGGCTCCGGGAAGCGTCTCGATGTTCCGCACCGGCGTGGAGCCGGGTGCCGGAGTCAGCGTCGATGCGATCAACAGGCTCAGCAACGAGATGCTGAACGGCCGGGTCCGCACCACCGCCGCGGAGACCGGTTACTGGGGCGTCCGCTCCACGGTGCTGGGCCGACTCGAGACGGCGCTCCGCGAGCCGAGCGATGCGGGGCTCTCCTCGACGCTGCAGGACTTCTGGGCCGGCTGGCAGGATGTCTCGAACCGGCCGGGCGACTTCGCCGCAGGCGGCGTGCTGCTGGAGCGCAGCTCGCTGCTCGCCTCCCACATCGCGCAGGGCTACGCCGACGCGACGGCCGAGTGGAGCGGCATGCGCAGCCAGACCCAGGCCATCGCGGCGGATGTCAACTCGCTGGCGACGGACGTCGCCGAGCTGAACGCGCAGATCCGGCAGGCCCTCGCCTCCGGCTCGTCGGCGAACGAGCTCCTCGACCAGCGCGACCTCAAGGCCACCCAGCTTGCTGCGCTCACCGGCGCGGCCGTCCGCCCCCGCGACGACGGCACCGTCGACATCGTGCTCGGCGGCGACGCTCTGGTCTCGAGCGGCCGCGCACGCGAGGTGGTGATCACCGGCGCGCTCCGCCTCGAAGACGCCGGCGGCGCACCCGTCCAGCTGGAATGGGCCGACCGGCCGGGCGTCGCCGTGACCGTTGACGGCGGCGAGCTGCTCGGCGCGCTCTCCGTGCTCGCCCCGGCGGACGGCACCGGCAAGGGCGGCGCCATCGCCGAGGCCGCTGCGGCGTACAACGCCCTCGCCACTTCCCTGCACGACCAGGTCAACGCCGTCCACACCACGGGTGTCACGGGGGGCGGTGTCGCCGGCGGCGACTTCTTCGAGCTCGCGGCCGGCGTTCCCGCCGCCCTCGGGCTCCGGGTGGTGCCCACCGATGCGACGCAGATCGCGGCCGGTGGCACCGCCGCCGGCGAGGGCAAGGGCAGCACCGCCGACAAGATCTCGCAGCTCGGCACGAAGGACGGCGGCCCGGACGACGTGTGGAGCTCCTACGTCGTCCGCATCGGCGTCGAGTCCCGGGCCACCGGGCAGCAGCTGGAGCTCGCCGACCGTGCGGCCCGCGCCGCCTCGACCCAGCAGCTCGCACAGTCCTCCGTCGACCTCGACGAGGAGACGACGCTCCTCTTGACGTATCAGCACGCCTATCAGGGCGCCGCCCGGGTGATGACCGCGATCGATGAGATGCTCGACACCCTCATCAACCGCACCGGCGTGGTGGGAAGGTAGCCAGAATGATCAGCCGCGTGACGAACTCGATGCTGCTTGCATCGGCGCAGCGAAACCTCCAGTCCTCGATGTCGCAGCTGGGCCGGCTTCAGGACCAGGCCTCCAGCCAGAAGCGGCTCACGAAGCCGTCCGACGATCCGCAGGGTGTGTCGGAGGCGATGCAGGTGCGCGGGCAGCAGCGCGCCGCCGAGCAGTACGCCCGCAACATCGCGGACGGTGAAGGATGGCTCACGACGATCGACGCCGCGCTGAAGACGTCGACGTCGATCCTGCAGAAGGCCCGCGACCTCGTCGTGCAGGGCAACAACAGCGGAAGCCTCTCCCAGCCCGCACGTGAGGCGATTGCGCTGGAGCTCGAGAGCCTCCGCGACGAGCTGCTCAAGCAGGCGAACACCGAGTACCTCGGGCAGCCGGTGTTCGCCGGCAACTCCACCGACTCGGTCGCGTTCGACGCCACGTACACCCACACCGGCGTCGACGGCAGCAAGGTCGACCGCCGGGTGGGCACCGCGTCCACGATCCAGGTGGACGCCGATGGCGCCAAGATCTTCGGCGAGGGAGCGGACTCCGTGTTCGCGCTCATCACCGACGCCGTGGCGGGCCTCCGCGCCGGGAACAACCTCGGACCCCAGCTCAGCGAGCTCGACACCCGGATCACGACGGTGCTCGGCGAGCACGCTCTGGTAGGTTCGCGCTATACGCAGCTCGAACGAGTGAGGAGCGTCACGATGGACCAGTCCCTGTCTCTCGAGAGCCAGCTCGCGGGGATCGAGGACGTGGACCTCGGCCGCGTCATCATCGACCTGAAGTCGCAGGAGATCGCGTACCAGACTGCCCTCGCGGTGACCTCACGCGCCCTGCAGCCGACCCTGATGTCGTTCCTGGCATGATCGCCGCACCTTCCCGGGCCCCCTCGACAGGCTCAGCACGGCGGCTGCATTTCGAGGTGCCGCCTCCCGGTCTGTCGCCGCTGCGCGACTTCACCCTCGACGCGATCGAGGGTGCTCCCGGGCTCTTCGCGATGCGCGCGGACCCGGAGGTCGGCCTGCGGCTCTTCCTGATCGAGCCGGACCAGTATCTGCCGGGCTACGCTCCCGAGTTCACGGAGGAGCAGGTGGCGCCGGTCGGCGGGCCCGACTCGGCATCCGTCTTCGTCGTCGCGACGCTCGACGAGGGCGAGCCCGTCGTGAACCTGCTCGCCCCCATCCTGGTGAACTCCGACGACGGCCGCGCCGCCCAGGTGATCCTCGACTCCAGCGACTGGCCGCTGCGCGCGAAGCTCTCCGACATCGCTCACGCCTGACGCACCACCGCGCAACAGGTTCCCGTTCCGGCGAACGTGCGTGACGCCCAACGAGAAAGGCCCCCGCCGGAGCGGGGGCCTTTCGTCGTACCGGAGCACCTGCTAGCTGTAGGTGCCCGGGCGGTAGTCGTCGCTGGAGAAGCTGTCGAAGTCGACGAAGCTCAGGTCCGACTCGGTGAACATCGAGTCGTCGGCGAAGATGCGGTTGGGGTACCGCTCGGCCTTCGCCTCCTCCGTGGCCTCGACCTTGACGTCGCGGTACTTCGCGAGTCCGGTTCCGGCCGGGATGAGCTTTCCGATGATGACGTTCTCCTTGAGGCCCATCAGCGGGTCGGACTTGCCCTCCATCGCCGCCTGCGTGAGCACGCGGGTGGTCTCCTGGAAGGACGCGGCCGACAGCCACGACTCGGTCGCGAGCGACGCCTTGGTGATGCCCATGACCTCCTGGCGGGCGGATGCGGTCCGCTTGCCCTCGGTCAGGGTCGACCGGTTGATCTCGTTGTACTTCGACCGGTCGACGAGCTCACCCGGCAGCAGGTCCGTGTCGCCGTGGTCCACCACGGTGACCTTGCGGAGCATCTGCCGGACGATGACCTCGATGTGCTTGTCGTGGATGGGCACACCCTGCGAGCGGTACACGCCCTGCACGCCGTCCACCAGGTGCAGCTGCACGGCACGGACACCCTTGACGCGCAGCACCTCCTTCGGGTCGACGTTGCCGACGTGCAGCTGCTGCCCGAGCTCGACGTGCTGGCCGTCCTCGACGAGGAGGGTGGCACGCTTCAGCACCGGGTAGACGTGCGGCTCGTCGCCGTTGTCCGGGGTCAGGATGAGGCGACGCTGCTTGTCGGTCTCCTCGATCGTGATCCGGCCGGCCGCCTCCGCGATCGGGCTGGCGCCCTTCGGGGTGCGGGCCTCGAACAGCTCCGTCACGCGAGGAAGACCCTGCGTGATGTCATCCGCCGACGCGACACCACCGGTGTGGAAGGTGCGCATCGTCAGCTGCGTGCCCGGCTCACCGATCGACTGGGCGGCGATGATGCCGACCGCCTCGCCGATGTCGACGAGGTTTCCGGTTGCGAGGGAACGGCCGTAGCAGTGCGCGCAGACACCGACCGCCGACTCACAGGTGAGCACGGAGCGCACCTTGATCGTCTCGATGCCGCCGGCGACGAGCTTGTCGATGAGCACGTCACCGACGTCGTCGTTCCGGCTCGCCAGCACGGTCCCCTGAGCGTCGACGACGTCCTCGGCGAGGGTGCGGGCGTAGACCGCGTTCTCGACGTTGGCGTCGCGGACCAGGGTGCCGGAGGCGTCGACGGCGGCGATGGTGAGGTCGAGACCGCGCGAGGTGCCGCAGTCGTCCTCGCGGATGATCACATCCTGCGAGACGTCCACGAGACGACGGGTGAGGTACCCGGAGTCCGCGGTGCGCAGCGCCGTGTCGGCCAGACCCTTGCGGGCACCGTGCGTCGAGATGAAGTACTCGGCGACGGTCAGGCCCTCACGGTAGGAGTGCACGATCGGACGCGGGATGATCTCACCCTTCGGGTTCGACACGAGTCCGCGCATACCGGCGATCTGCCGCACCTGCATCCAGTTGCCACGAGCACCGGACGACACCATGCGGTTGATGTTGTTGTCCGTGGACAGGTTCTTCTGCATGGCGTCGGCGACCTCGGCGGTGGCCTTGTTCCAGATCTCGATGAGCTCCTGACGACGCTCGGCGTCGGTGGTGAGACCCTTCTCGAACTGACCCTGGACCTTCGCGGCCTGCTTCTCGTAGCCCGACAGAATCTCACCCTTGTTCGGCGGGGTCACGATGTCGGACAGCGACACCGTCACACCGGACCGGGTGGCCCAGTAGAAGCCGGCGTCCTTGACGCGGTCGAGCGTGGCTGCGACCTCCACCTTCGGGTAGCGCTCCGCGAGGTCGTTGACGATCGCGGAGATCCGGCCCTTGTCGGCCAGCACCTCCTGGTAGGGGTAGTCCGACGGCAGCGCCTCGTTGAAGAGGGCGCGGCCGAGGGTGGTCTCCATCAGACGCGATCCGCCCTGGGTGAAGCCCTCGGGCACCTCCTCCTCGCCGAAGTAGACGCCGTTCAGGCGGATCTTGACCTTGGCGTTCAGGTCCAGGCTGCCCTGGTCCTTCGCCATGATCGCCTCGCTGACGGACGAGAACACGCGGCCCTCACCGGTCGCACCCTCCTTGAGGGTGGTCAGGTGGTGCAGGCCGATGATCATGTCCTGCGAGGGCAGGGTCACCGGGCGGCCGTCGGACGGCTTCAGGATGTTGTTCGACGCGAGCATCAGGATGCGCGCCTCGGCCTGGGCCTCGACGGACAGCGGAAGGTGCACGGCCATCTGGTCACCGTCGAAGTCCGCGTTGAACGCGGCGCAGACGAGCGGGTGCAGCTGGATGGCCTTGCCCTCAACGAGCTGCGGTTCGAACGCCTGGATGCCGAGACGGTGCAGGGTGGGTGCGCGGTTCAGCAGCACGGGGCGCTCGCGGATGATCTCCTCGAGCACGTCCCACACCTGCGGACGGCTGCGCTCGACCATGCGCTTGGCGCTCTTGATGTTCTGCGCGTGGCTGAGGTCGATGAGGCGCTTGATCACGAACGGCTTGAACAGCTCCAGCGCCATCTGCTTCGGCAGACCGCACTGGTGCAGCTTCAGCTGCGGACCGACGACGATGACCGAACGGCCGGAGTAGTCGACGCGCTTTCCGAGCAGGTTCTGGCGGAACCGGCCCTGCTTGCCCTTCAGCATGTCGCTGAGGCTCTTCAGGGCGCGGTTGCCGGTGCCGGTGACCGGGCGGCCGCGGCGGCCGTTGTCGAACAGGGCGTCGACGGCCTCCTGCAGCATCCGCTTCTCGTTGTTCACGATGATCTCGGGGGCACCGAGGTCGAGCAGACGACGAAGACGGTTGTTGCGGTTGATGACGCGGCGGTACAGGTCGTTCAGGTCGCTGGTCGCGAAGCGGCCACCGTCGAGCTGCACCATCGGGCGCAGCTCCGGCGGGATCACGGGGACGACCTCGAGCACCATCGCGGCCGGGGTGGAGCCGGTCTGCAGGAACGAGTTCACGACCCGGAGACGCTTGATGGCGCGGATCTTCTTCTGGCCCTTGCCCTCGGCGATCTGCAGGTGCAGTGCCTCGCTCTCCGCGGCCAGGTCGAAGGCCAGGAGGCGCTTCTGGATGGCCTCGGCGCCCATGTAGGCCTCGAAGTACATGCCGAAGCGGTCCTGCAGCTCATGGAAGACGCTGTCCTCGGGCTTCAGGTCGCCGACCTTCAGGTTGCGGAAGTCGTCCCACACGCGCTCGAGGTGGGCGATCTGCTCGTCGTACGACTTGCGGGTCTGCCCCATCTCCTTCTCGGCGGCGTCCTTGGTCTTGCGCTTCTGGTCCGCCTTCGCGCCCTCCTCCTCCAGGGAGGCGAGGTCGGTCTCCAGCTGCTGCAGACGCTCGGCGACCTGCGCGTCGCGCTGCTGCTCGAGCTGCTTGATCTCCAGGCGCACCTCGTTCTCGAGACCCGGCAGGTCGTCGTGACGGGCGTCCTCGTCGACCGAGATCACCATGTAGGCGGCGAAGTAGATGACCTTCTCCAGGTCCTTCGGCGCCATGTCGAGCAGGTAGCCGAGACGGCTCGGAACACCCTTGAAGTACCAGATGTGCGTGACCGGTGCGGCGAGCTCGATGTGGCCCATGCGCTCGCGCCGCACGGAGGACTTGGTGACCTCCACGCCACAGCGCTCACACACGATTCCCTTGAATCGGACCCGCTTGTACTTGCCGCAGGCACACTCCCAGTCACGGCTCGGCCCGAAAATCTGCTCTCCGAAGAGACCGTCCTTCTCGGGCTTCAGCGTGCGGTAGTTGATCGTCTCCGGCTTCTTGACCTCACCGTGCGACCAGCGACGGATGTCGTCAGCGGTCGCCAGGCCGATCTTCAGCTGGTCGAATGTCGTTGCGTCGAGCAATGTTCTTCTCTCTGAGCTTCGTATATCTAAAGAACTGTTCGGATTACCCAGTGGGTGCGGATCAGATGTCGTCGATGCTCGACGACTCGAAGCGCGTGGAGATGTTGATGCCCAGCTCCTCAGCGGCACGGAAGACCTCGTCGTCCGTGTCGCGGAGGCTGACCGCCTGGCCGTCCGCCGAGAGGACCTCGACGTTCAGGCACAGCGACTGCATCTCCTTGATGAGCACCTTGAAGCTCTCGGGAATACCGGGCTCCTGGATGTTCTCGCCCTTGACGATCGCCTCGTAGACCTTCACGCGGCCGAGGATGTCGTCGGACTTGATCGTGAGCAGCTCCTGGAGGGCATAGGCGGCGCCGTATGCCTCGAGCGCCCACACCTCCATCTCACCGAACCGCTGACCGCCGAACTGCGCCTTACCACCGAGCGGCTGCTGGGTGATCATCGAGTACGGACCGGTCGAGCGGGCGTGGATCTTGTCGTCCACCAGGTGGTGCAACTTCAGGATGTACATGTAGCCGACCGACACCGGGTCCGGGAACGGCTCACCGGAGCGGCCGTCGAACAGCCGCGTCTTGCCGGTCGAGTCGATGAGACGCACGCCGTCGCGGTTCGGGAGCGTCGAGTCGAGCAGACCCGAGATCTCCTCCTCGAGCGCACCGTCGAACACCGGGGTCGCGAGCTTCGTGCCGGGAGCGGCCTCGAAGGCGTCCTGTGGAAGGGTCTTCGCCCACGCAGGCGCCCCGTCGACCTTCCAGCCCTGCTTGGCGACCCATCCGAGGTGGGTCTCCAGCACCTGGCCGAAGTTCATGCGGCCGGGGATGCCGAGCGGGTTGAGGATGACGTCCACCGGGGTCCCGTCCTCAAGGAACGGCATGTCCTCGACGGGGAGAATCTTCGCGATGACGCCCTTGTTGCCGTGACGACCGGCGAGCTTGTCGCCCTCGGTGATCTTGCGCTTCTGGGCGATGAACACCACGACGCGCTGGTTCACACCGGAGCCGAGCTCGTCGTCGCCGTCCTGCGCGTCGAAGACCTTGACACCGATGATGGTGCCCTCTTCACCGTGCGGAACCTTCAGCGACGTGTCGCGCACCTCGCGGCTCTTCTCGTTGAAGATCGCCCGCAGCAGGCGCTCCTCGGCCGACAGCTCGGTCTCGCCCTTCGGGGTGACCTTGCCGACCAGGATGTCGCCGGGGCGGACCTCGGCGCCGATGCGGATGATGCCGCGCTCGTCGAGGTCGGCGAGCAGCTCCGGGCTGACGTTCGGGAGATCACGGGTGATCTCCTCCTTGCCGAGCTTCGTGTCGCGGGCGTCGACCTCGTACTCCTCGATGTGGATCGAGGAGAGCACGTCATCCTTCACCAGGTTCTGGCTGAGGATGATCGCGTCTTCGAAGTTGTGACCCTCCCACGGCATGAACGCGACGAGCAGGTTCTTGCCGAGCGCGAGCTCGCCGTTCTCGGTGGCGGGTCCGTCGGCGAGAACCTGGCCGACCTCGACGCGCTCACCGGCGTGAACGATGACGCGGTGGTTGTAGCTGGTGCCCTGGTTGGAGCGGTCGAACTTGCGGAGGTAGTACTCCTGCGTGCCGCCCTCGTCGAGCATCACGTGGACGACGTCGGCGGAGACCTCGGAGACCACACCCGCCGCCGTGGCGGTGATCACGTCACCGGCGTCGATCGCCGCGTAGCCCTCCATGCCGGTGCCGACCACGGGGCTCTCGCTCCGCAGCAGCGGCACGGCCTGGCGCTGCATGTTCGCACCCATGAGGGCGCGGTTCGCGTCGTCGTGCTCGAGGAACGGGATCAGCGAGGTCGCGACCGACACCATCTGGCGCGGGGAGACGTCCATGTAGTGCACGCGCTCGGCGTCGACGAGCTCCACCTCGCCGCCCTTGGGGCGGACGAGCACCTTGGGCTCCGCGAAGCGGAAGTCCTTGGTGAGTGGTGCGTTCGCCTGTGCGACGAGGTACTCGTCCTCCTCGCTGGCGGTGAGGTAGTCGATCTGGTCGGTGACCTTGCCGTCGACGACCTTGCGGTACGGGGTCTCGATGAAGCCGAACGAGTTGATCCGGGCGAACGACGCGAGTGAGCCGATGAGGCCGATGTTCGGGCCTTCCGGGGTCTCGATCGGGCACATGCGGCCGTAGTGGCTGGGGTGCACGTCGCGGACCTCGACGCCGGCGCGCTCACGGGAGAGACCGCCGGGGCCGAGCGCCGAAAGGCGGCGCTTGTGGGTCAGACCCGCGAGCGGGTTGTTCTGGTCCATGAACTGCGACAGCTGGCTGGTCCCGAAGAACTCCTTGATCGCGGCGACGACGGGGCGCACGTTGATCAGGGTCTGCGGGGTGATCGCCTCGATGTCCTGCGTGGTCATCCGCTCGCGCACGACGCGCTCCATGCGGGAGAGTCCGGTGCGAACCTGGTTCTGGATGAGCTCGCCGACCGCGCGGATGCGGCGGTTGCCGAAGTGGTCGATGTCGTCCACGTCGAGACGGATCTCGACCGGCTTGCCGTCGCGGACACCGTTCAGGGTCTTCTGACCGGCGTGCAGTGCCACCAAGTACTTGATCGTCGCGAGGATGTCCTGGGTGCTGAGCACCGAGTCCTTGATGTCCGCGTCGATGCCGAGCTTGCGGTTGACCTTGTAGCGGCCGACCTTCGCGAGGTCGTAGCGCTTGGGGTTGAAGTAGAAGTTGTCGAGGAGCGCGCGCGCGGCCTCCGCGGCGACCTGCTCGCCCGGGCGGAGCTTGCGGTAGATGTCCTTGAGCGCCTCCTCCTTGGTGAGGATGGCGTCCTTCTCGAGGGTCGCCTCGATCGACGCGAAGCCCTGGAACTCCGAGAGGATCTCCTCGCTGGTGAGGCCGAGGGCCTTCAGGAAGACCGTGACGGACTGCTTGCGCTTCCGGTCGATGCGGACGCCGACCTGGTCGCGCTTGTCGATCTCGAACTCGAGCCACGCGCCGCGGCTCGGGATGATGCGGGCGGAGTAGATGTCCTTGTCGGAGGTCTTCTCCTGCGCGGCCTCGAAGTAGACGCCGGGGCTGCGGACGAGCTGGGACACCACGACACGCTCGGTGCCGTTGATGATGAAGGTGCCCTTCTCGGTCATCAGCGGGAAGTCGCCCATGAAGACGGTCTGCGTCTTGATCTCACCGGTCATGTGGTTCATGAACTCGGCGTTGACGTAGAGCGGTGCCGCGTAGGTCTTGCCACGCTCCTTGCACTCGTCGATGGAGTACTTGGGCTCCTCGAGCTCGGGGCTCGTGAACGAGAGCTGCATGGTCTCGCCCAGGTCCTCGATGGGGCTGATCTCCTCGAAGATCTCCTCGAGGCCGGTCTTGACCGTGCCGGCGGTCGCGGCCTCGGCGAGCCGGGCCTTCCACGCCTCGTTGCCGACGAGCCAGTCGAAGCTCTCGGTCTGCAATGCGAGCAGATCCGGAACCGTCAGGGTGTCTGTGATTTTTGCGAACGAGAGCCGCTTTGCTTCGCGGCCGTTCTTGGGGGACTTGTTGGTGGATGCGTTGGGCGCAGCAGCCAAGGAAACAACCTCCGAAAGGCCCGGTGGGGCCAAGGATTCAAGGATTGGTAAGAGTTACCCACCAGAATCTCTGTCGAGATCTGCCCCGCCGCTATTCTCGGGGCGCGCCAACCGTCCTCTATATGACGGGAAGGGAGTCTGGGAGCGCAAAGGTCAATCATAGTCAAATCTGCGGCACTATGTCCACCGCTTCCTTGACCTGAGTTTGGTTCTCCGGTATAAACCGGCGGTTCCCCCGCTCCATTCCCTGCCCGGCTTCTTACGTCATGGCTGAAGCCCAGCCCTCCCGGCCGGGGAAACGACTCCCGCCCGGAGTTCGCATCTCCCGCCGTGACCGCGCTCGAGTGCCGGTCAGCGGGCGGCGCCCTTCAGCGATTCGGAGACCTGACCGGCCGGGTCGCCGACGAGGCAGGACACCAGCCGGTCGTCCGCCTCGTTCCAGCTCTCCTCGGTCGGGCGGTAGAAGGTGTAGTCGAGGGCCGACTGCTCGTACGACAACCCGACGAACTCCCCGAACTCGGCGAGGCAGCCCTCGGTGGCGAGGGTGTCCGCCTGCTCGTCCCCCGGGTATTCCTCTCCGTCGATCGTGAACTCCGCGTAGACCTCCAGATCGTGCGGCTCGCTGCATGGGACGACGGGCACAGCGGAGACCTCCTCCGCCTCTGCCGAGACATCCTGGGTGACGCAGTCACCCACCTCGATGCTGAAGACGTCGTTCTCACCGCCCTCGACGACCCGTCCGCTCTCGTCGCGGACCGCCTCCGGCTCCGCCCTGAGAAGGTCTTGGAGCGCGGAGCAGCCGGAGAGCGTGACGCCCGCCAGGAGCAGGGCGCTCACCGCGACTGCGGTCCTCGTGATGGTGCGGATGTTCCGGCTGCTGTTCATGCTGCTCCCGATCCCGCTCATATTGTGTCGCTCGAGCAGGGTCCGGCGCACCTCGGTCCGGCGTGGCAGAGCGAGATCGCCCGGCTCCACGCCGGCGCGCGCATGGGAGGATCGGAGGGTGTCCGAGCCGGTGTCGATCGAGCTGAACCTCAGCGGCCTCCGCGCGGTTCTCGAAGAAGATCGCTGGTACCCGGGCAGCTACCGGCTCATCGTCGACGGCACGCCGCAGTCGCACGTGCATCCGGAGGAGCCCACCGAGCTGTACTTCGAATACGTGCGACGCATCGGGCACGTGATCGACCAGCTGCGGCCGGCGGGTGAGCCGATCACCGCGGTGCACTTCGGGGCGGGTGCGTTCACCCTCCCCCGCTACATCGAGGCCACCCGCCCGGGCAGCCGGCAGCAGGTGGTGGAGCTGGAACGTGACCTCGTCGACTTCGTGCGCGAACACCTGCCGCTGCCGAAGGACGCCTCGATCCGCATCCGCTACGGCGACGCGCGTGAGGTCGCGGGACGGCTTCCGGCTGGACTGCTGGGCAGCGCGGACCTCGTGGTGGTCGACATCTTCAGCGGCGCCCGGACGCCCGGGCACGTGACGAGCATCGAGTTCTACACCGAGGTCATCCGGCTGCTGAAGCCCGATGGGCTGGTCGCGGTGAATGTCGCGGACGGGCCGGGGATGTCCTTCGCCCGAAGCCAAGCCGCGACCCTCGAGTTCGCACTGCCGCATGTGGCGGTCCTGGCGGAGGCGCAGGTGCTGAAGGGACGCCGCTACGGCAACTTCGTGGTCATCGCGTCACCGAGCGAGCTTCCGCTCGAGTGGATGCCGCGCCTGCTCGCCGCGGGTCCGCACCCCTCACGGATCGTGTTCGGGCGTGAGCTGCGGGACTGGATCGCCGGGGCACCGGTCGTCACCGACGCCACCGCCGTCCCGTCACCGCCTCCCGGCCGCACCATCTTCCAGGTGGGTCGCGGCAAGGCCTGAGGCGCTGTCCGCCGAGCCGGTTTCCCGGCGACCGCTGGAACCGGTGGGGGTTTGTCGTGTTTGCTGGGCCCATGAGACTCGGTCGGCGGGCGCTGCTGGCAGGGGCGGCCGTCGTCGCGCTGGCCGCATCCGGATGCACCGGGTCCGCCGAGCCGGCACCGTCCGCGACCCGCACCGCCGGCCCGTCGCCCACCGACACGCAGACGCCCACACCGGCGGAGGAGCCGAACCCCGGCGTGGAGCCGACCGGGAACGTGGACGTGCTGGCCGAGGGGCTCTCGATCCCCTGGTCGGTGATCCCGCTGGACGACGGCGGCGCTCTGATCAGCGAGCGCAACAGCGCCCGGGTGGTCGAGCTGACTGCCGACGGCGAGGTGCGGGAAGCGGGACGCGTTCCCGGCGTCGCACCGGGCGGCGAGGGCGGCCTGCTCGGCATCGCCCTGCTCGGCGAACCCGGTGACGCCGACGCCTGGCTCTACGCGTACTTCACGAGCGGCCCCGACAACCGGGTGGTGCGGATGCCGCTCACCGGCGATCCAGGATCGTTGGGCCTCGGCGAGCCGGAAGAGCTGCTCACCGGCCTCGCGGCGGCAGGGACGCACAACGGCGGACGGATCAAGTTCGGCCCGGATGGGATGCTGTACGTCACGGTCGGCGACGCGCAGCTGCGGGACCTGGCGCAGGACCCCGAGGCGCTCGCGGGCAAGATCCTCCGCATCACGCCGGAGGGGGACGTTCCCGCGGACAACCCGTTCGTCGGCTCCCCGGTGTGGTCATACGGGCATCGCAACCCGCAGGGGATCGCGTGGGACGACGCCGGCCGGCTCTGGGCGACCGAGTTCGGCCAGAACACCTGGGACGAGCTGAACCTCATCGAGCCGGGGCAGAACTACGGCTGGCCGGTGGTCGAGGGCCGCGGCGGCGGCGGCGAGTTCGTCGACCCCGTGTTCCAGTGGTCGCCGGATGAGGCGAGCCCCAGCGGCCTGGCGTGGAGCGAGGGCACCCTGTTCGTGGCGTCGCTGCGCGGGCAGCGCATCTGGACCATCGACTCGGCAGACGGGGACCCGCAGGCGGACGAGTGGTTCGTCGGGGAGTACGGCCGCATCCGCGACGTCGTGATCGCGCCCGACGGCTCGCTCTGGTTCCTCACCAACGACACCGGCAACGACCGCCTGCTCCGGGTCGCCCTCGTTCCGCGGGACGGGAGCTGACCCGGGCCCGATCCGGTCGGCTCGCTGAGTGCGACGCGACCGGATCGGGGCACCGGAGCCCCTACCCCTCCGGATCGATCATCCCTGCGGGTTGATCGCGAACTGGATCGAGCCGTCCTCGCCCACCTGGGCGTCGAGCTCGCGGTCGTCCAGCGCCGCCGCCGCGACCGGCTCGAGGAACACCCGGGCGCCATCACGCTCCACAACGGCGTCGGCGGGCTCCGGGCCTCCGGCGAGGGCGACCTCGAACGTCGCCGCATCCGAGTCGGTCCCGTGGATGCGCAGCCCGCCGGTGTCGGTGCCGGTGTTCTGCGTCACGATGGTCTTCACGACGGTGCTGGCGGTTTCGGTCAGAGTGAGCACGTTGCGTCCTTTCGTCGGGAAGCGGCCACGATTCCGGGTGACAGGCGGGGACTGCAAGCCGATCCGCCGGAAGAGCCGGGACTCCCACCGGATTCAGCGGTGTCGCACCCCGGCTTCACAGGCTTGCCGGGAACACCCGCGGAGGCGCCTCGTCGCTCACAGCAGCCTTCCGGGGACACTTCAGCACTTGCGTGCGGGATCCCGGGCCGCGACGGCCGGTCGGGTTAATCTCGACGCGTGGCAGATCTGGATCGCGTTCGGAAGTGGGCGGAAGCGCTCATCCGGGTGCATCTGGACCCGAACGAATGGTCGTTCGGCTTCGACTCGGCGAAGACCCGAGCCGGTCTGTGCAACTTCAGCCGCAAGCGGATCACCGTCTCCCGGCATCTGGCACAGCGGTTCGATGACGACGACATCCACCAGGTGCTGCTGCATGAGGTGGCGCACGCGCTGGCCGGCCCGCGTGCGGGCCATGGACCGGTCTGGCGCAAGGTCGCGAAGGACCTCGGCTACATCGGCAAGCGCACTCACGACGGGCCGACCGCCGTCGAGCTGGCCCCGTGGGTCGGCACCTGCCCGCGCGGGCACACGCACTACCGCTACCGGCAGCCCGCGCGGCCGCTCGCGTGCGGAACGTGCGCTCCCCGGTTCGACGCGGCGAATCGGATCACCTGGGTGAAGCGCGCCGCGTAGTCCGATCGGCCGCTGAGCCATTCGGCCGGCTCACGGACCGCGATGGTCAGTCGGTGACCCGGACTTCCTTCCAGAAGGCCACGTAGTTGCTGAAGTCCTTGCCGACGCGGGTCACAGCGCCCGGGAGGATCTCCGGGTACGTCCACGCGCGGTCCTGCAGAACGACCTCGCCATCCTGAACGCTGAAGTACTGGCAGTCGCCCTTCCACGGGCAGGTGTACGGGGTCGGGCTCGTCTGGAGCAGCTCGGCCTTCACGCTCTCCGGCGGGAAGTACCAGTTGCCCTCGATCTTGATGAGGTCCTCGGTGGGGGCCTCGGCCAGCACGGTTCCGTTCAGCACTGCCTTCATGGGGTGGTTCTCCTCGCTTGGTGAACGTGCGCCCGGTCGGGGGCGCACAGGGAGGGGAACGCTACGGCCGGAACCTCCATTCCCGGAGCACCGGAACCTGGGAGGAGACGTCCAGCTCGGTCGCGAGCGCGACGTCGTCGGCGCATCCCGCCTCGACGAGTTCCCGCCCGCTGCCGGATGCCTTCAGCAGATGCCGGACGGCCTGCTTCATCCCGGCGAATGCGGCACCGGCGGCCGCCGCCTCCGGTGAGCAGTGGTCGAGGCCGACGTCGATGAGCGACTCGATGACCGCCCCCGCGCCGAGCAGGTCCTCGACCGCGAAGCGCGGAGCCCCGTCCGGCCAGCGCTCGCCAGCGGCGACGACCGCGACCCGGAACCGCCCGCCCTTGTCGGCCTGCCGCTCGAGCACCCACTCCGCGATGGCGCGGCGGTTGCGGAGCGAGGCGACGACGACCTCCGCACGCCCGCCCGCCAGCTCGAAGCACAGCCGAGACCCGTTCGGTGACGGCAGCACGATGCGCTTGCCCGCGTGCTCGCCGGTGAACCCCGCCGCCGACAGGCTCGGTTCGTCGCGTGAGTGGAGCTGTGGTGCGAGCACCGCGTCGCGCGACGCCGCATACCCGGCCGCATCATCGCCGGAGTACGGGAACACCTCGACGCCCGCGGCGAGCGCACAGTCCACCGCCGTGCCGAATGACAGCACGTCCACCACCACGACGACATCCACCCCGTCGGTGATGGCGGCGGCGCCCTGGGCCTCCCAGTCGAAGCGGACCTGGTACGCGCTCTGAGTGAATGCGGATTCCACGCTCCGACAGTAGCCGAGCGGTGCAGACTGGCCTGATGCACCTGGGACTGCGAAAGACGGTGGACTGCTCCCCCGACGACCTCTGGGACGCGATCCGGTCCCCGGAGGGACTCGTCCGGGTGTCGGCGCCGCTGGTGCGGGTGACGCCGGACGGCGACCGCCCGTTCCCGGCTCGCTGGCCGGAGGGCGACTTCTCGGTGCGGATGAGCGCCCTCGGCGTGCTGCCCATGGGCGTCAGCCTCATCCGCATCTCCTACGCGGAACGGGACGACGGTGTGCGCGTGATGACGGATGCCGGTGGGCCGAGGACCGGTCCGCTCGCGCTGTTCGTCCGCGGGTGGCGGCACCGTCTCGCGGTGTCGGCGGCGCCCGGCGGCCGCGCGCTGTACCGCGACCGGCTGGAGCTGAAGGGACCGCTCGCGGCGCTGGCGTGGCCGGCGCTGTGGGCGTTCTGGCAGTGGCGCGGGTGGCGCCTGAACGGGGTCAGTCGGCGGTTCGGGCCGAAATGATAGAGTTGAGCCACTTGCAGCGCGTTGACGCGCTTCTCGCGTCGTAGAACGCTTCCCTCGCCGCAGATCTTCGAAGGCCCAGTCTCGAAGGCTCCGCCCGGCTGACATTCTTCTCACGGCGAACGGATGTGCCGATCGGCACCTTCGCCATGGCTCCCGGAATCCGGTGCACCGCCCTGCGGTCCCGGAAGAGCCCGATGCCCGAAAGGCACCACTTTGAGTACTCCCACTTTCAGCACGCTCGGCGTGCCCGCCCCGATCGTCGCCGCGCTCGCCGCGGACGGCAAGACCGAGGCGTTTCCCATCCAGGTCGACACGCTGCCCGACACCCTCGGCGGGCGCGACGTGCTCGGCCGCGGCAAGACCGGCTCCGGCAAGACCCTCGCCTTCGCGATCCCGATGGTCGCCCGGCTCGGCGGCAAGCTGGCCGGCGGCAACCGCCGCGCCGGTCGTCCGCTCGGGCTCGTGCTCGCCCCGACCCGCGAGCTCGCCACCCAGATCGCCGCGGTGATCGAGCCGCTCGCCGCCGCGTACGGCATGAAGATCACCACGATCTTCGGCGGGATCAGCCAGAACCGTCAGGTCGCCGACCTGAAGGCCGGCGTCGACATCGTCGTGGCCTGCCCCGGCCGCCTCGAGGACCTCATGAACCAGCGCTTCGTGACGCTCGACGCGGTGGAGATCACCGTGCTCGACGAGGCGGACCACATGGCCGATCTCGGCTTCCTGCCCGTCGTCACCCGCATCATGGACAAGACCCCGGCCGGCGGGCAGCGTCTGCTGTTCAGCGCCACGCTGGACAACGGCGTGGACAAGCTGGTGAAGAAGTACCTCAAGAACGAGGTGCTGCACTCGGTCGACGAGGCCACCAGCCACGTCGCCGCCATGACCCACCACGTGCTGCACGTCTCCGACGTGGAGGCGAAGAAGGCGCTCGTGACCAAGCTCGCCTCGGGCACCGGCCGCCGCATCCTCTTCATGCGCACCAAGCACCACGCCAAGAAGCTCGCGAAGCAGCTGACCGATTCGGGCATCCCGTCGGTCGACCTGCACGGCAACCTGTCGCAGCCGCAGCGCGACCGGAACCTCGCGGCCTTCGCGGCCGGTGAGGCGAAGGTGCTCGTCGCGACCGACGTCGCCGCCCGCGGCGTGCACGTCGACAACGTCGAGCTCGTCATCCACGTCGACCCGCCGGCCGAGCACAAGGCGTACCTCCACCGTTCCGGCCGCACCGCGCGTGCCGGCAGCGAGGGCGACGTCGTCACCATCGTGCTGCCTGCGCAGGAGAAGGACACCGCGGCGCTGCTGCGGAAGGCCGCCATCACGGTGACCCCGCAGCGGGTCACCGCGGATTCGGATGCCGTGGCGAAGCTCGTCGGCACCGTCGCGGAGTACGTGAAGCCGTCGCCGCGCGCTGCGGTTGCCGGCAACGGGAGCCGCCCGCAGGGCGGCGGCGGACGCTCGCAGGGTGCCAACGCTCAGCGCAAGCGCGCCGTCCGCGAGGGGGCTGTCGCGAACTCCGGACAGCGATCGGCCGCGCCCCGCCGTGACCGCTCCGGCCGCCCGGCGGTCTCGAACGCGGCACCGGTCAGCGCGCCGGCCGCCGAGCCTCGTGCGAAGCGCGGGCCGCGTCGCGCGTCATCCGAGCAGGGTGCGAGCCGTGGCCTCCGGGTGGGCGACGTCGTGCGCTCGAACAGCACCGGCGGACAGCGCCGCGGTCGCTGACCGCGGCACATTCCGCAGCACCACAGCAACAGCACGAGCGAAGGGCCGTCTCCCCAGGGAGGCGGCCCTTCGTCGTCCGCCACTCGAGCGTGGGCACGTAGCGTGGAGTGATGGAGTTGACGGTGCGGAGCGCGACAGCCGACGACGCGCGTGCGATCGGCGCCGTGCACATGCAGTGCTGGCGAGAGGCGTACTCGCACCTGCTTTCCGTCGGGTTCTTCGACCGGCGAACGCCCGAACAGGCCGCCGAGCGCTGGACGCACGCGCTTGCCACACTCCCGGACGGCCAGTCCGTGCACGTGGCAACGGCCGACGGCCGGATCGTCGGCTTCTCCAGCTCGGGCAAGTCGCGAGATGAGCCGCCGGTGCGGGAGCTGGAGCTCTGGTCGCTCTACCTCCTCGCCGAGCACCATGGCTTCGGTCTCGGCCAGCGGCTGCTCGACGCTGCGCTCGGCGATGCGCCCGCGTCGCTGTGGATGGCGAAGCGCAATCCCCGCGCGCACGCCTTCTACCGCCGCAACGGCTTCGTCCCGGACGGCCTGGAGCGGAGCTACGAATCGTGGGAGAACCTCGAGGAGATCCGCCTGGTCCGCTGAACTACGCTGAATCCCGCACCGCAGCGTCGGTTCCGCACACGCACCATCCGCCGCAACCGGAGGCCTCTTGAAGCTCCTGCTCACCTCAGGCGGCGTCACGAACCGGAGCATCCGCGCCGCGCTCGTGGAGCTCCTCGGCAAGCCCATCGCCGAGTGCCGCGCCCTCTGCGTCCCGACAGCACAGTGGGGGCACCCGATGTGCGGCCCCGAATCGGTGCGCGGTTTCCTCGCCGCGGGGCCCGACGCGCAGCACTTCTCGGGTCTCGGCTGGGCATCGCTCGGCGTGCTCGAGCTCACGGCACTCCCCACCATCGGAGCGGAGCGTTGGGTTCCGTGGGTCCGGGAGGCGGACGTGCTGCTCGTCGACGGCGGCGACGCGACCTACCTCTGCCATTGGATGCGGGAGTCCGGGCTGGCCGAGCTGCTGCCGACGCTGCCCGAACTGGTCTGGGTGGGCGTGAGCGCCGGAAGCATGGTCATGACTCCGCGCATCGGCGAGTACTTCGTCGAGTGGCCGTCGGCGCCCGACGACCGCACCCTCGGAGTCGTCGACTTCTCGATCTTCCCGCACCTGAACGCGTTCCCGACGAACACCATGGCGCACGCCGAGCGGTGGGCCGCGGGCATCGGGGTCCCCGCCTATGCCATCGACGAGCAGACCGCCATCACGGTCGTCGACGATTCCGTCGAGGTCATCTCCGAAGGGGAATGGACCCGGTTCGAGCGCTGATCGTTCCCGTTCCCGGAACAGGACGGAGGAGTTGTCGGGTCAGAGGACGCCCACCGAAGCGAGCGCCGCGCGCAGGAGCGAGCCGCGGCCGCCCTCCATCTCGGCGAAGACGCCGTCGGAGGCCGCCTCCTCCGGCGTCATCCAGGTGAGCTCGAGGGCGTCCTGACGCGGGTCGCAGGTTCCGGTCACCGGCACCACATAGGCGAGCGCGACGGAGTGCTGCCGGTCGTCGGTGTAGCGCGTGATGCCGGGGAACGGGAAGTACTCTGCCACCGAGAACGGCACCGGCGACGCGGGCAGCTGCGGGAACGCCATAGGCCCGAGGTCCTTCTCCAGGTGGCGGAACAGGGCATCGCGCAGCGTCTCGCCGTACATCACGCGGCCGGAGACGAGCGTCCTGGTCATCGAACCGGCGGAGTTCACCCGCAGCAGGACACCGACCTCGGTGACCATGCCGAGCCCGTCCACCCGCACCGGCACCGCCTCCACGTAGAGCAGCGGGAGCCGCCGGCGGGCGTCCGCGAGCTCCTCCTCCGACAGCCAGCCGGAGTTCGGGTCGGGGGTGCCTACGGAGCTCATGCTCCATTCTTACCCGGCGCATGCACGGAACGAGAACTGCGGGCGGCGCAGCTCCCCAGCAAGCGCCCCGGAATCAGGGGATACCGTGAGGGAACGTCGGGTTGTGCCCCACGCCGGATCCCAGGCGGCAGCCCCGGCTCAGCATCCGGATTGGAGGCGGCATGGTGAGGATCGACCCGTCCGCGGTGCTGTGGTCGGCGCCGGAACGACAGCGGTCGGAGCGGCCGCTGCTGCTCCTGCTGCACGGCTTCGGGTCGCACGAGGGCGACCTGTTCGGCTTCGCGCCGTACCTGCCGCTCTCCCCCGTGCTCGCCTCCGTGCGCGCACCGCTGCCGGAGGGACCGGGCTTCGCCTGGTTCCCGCTGTCGGGGCAGGTCACCCTCGATGAGCTGTCCGACTCGGTGGATGCGGCGACGGATGCGCTGATCGAGTGGATCCGGTCCACGGGCGCCTCCACAGTCGGCGTGCTCGGCTTCTCGCAGGGCGGCGCGATGGGCCTGCAGCTGATGCGATCCGCGCCGGACCTCGTCGAGTTCGTCGTCTCGATCGCGGGCTTCGTGCTGCCAGGCGATCGGCCCGGCGACCGGCAGCTTCGTGAGCTGCGGCCCCCGGTGTTCTGGGGACGCGGCACGCTGGACTCCGTCATCCCGCGCGACGCGGTGGCGTACACCCAGTCCTGGCTGCCGGAGCACTCCTCGCTCGACGAGCGGATCTACGAGGGGCTCGCCCACGCCGTGTCGGAGGCTGAGCTGCGCGACGTCGTCGCCTTCCTGCACGAGCAGTACTGACCGGACGCCAGCCCGTGGGTGGGCCGTGATGTCAGCGGCTTGGGGAACAATGGCCGCATGAGCTCGGTGCTCGAGAAGTTCAGCCCTGCCACGCGGGAGTGGTTCTCGGGCGCCTTCGCGGCGGCCACAGATGCGCAGCTCGGCGCGTGGAAGGCGATCTCCGGCGGCGGCAACGCGCTGGTGGTCGCGCCGACCGGATCCGGCAAGACGCTCGCCGCGTTCCTCTGGGCGATCGACCGCCTCGCTGCCGGATCACCGCCGGCAGAGCGGATGCACCGCACCCGTGTTCTCTACATCTCCCCGCTGAAGGCGCTCGGCGTCGACGTGGAGCGGAACCTCCGCTCTCCGCTCGTCGGCGTCACCCAGACCGCGCGGCGGCTCGGCATCGAGGCCCCGCACATCACCGTCGGGGTGCGCAGCGGCGACACGCCCTCGGGTGAGCGCCGGCAGCTGCAGCGGGAGCCACCCGACATCCTCATCACGACACCCGAGAGCCTCTTCCTGATGCTCACCTCATCGGCGCGGGAGACCCTGGTCGGTGTGGAGACGGTCATCGTCGACGAGGTCCACGCCGTCGCGGCCACGAAGCGCGGCGCGCATCTCGCGCTGTCTCTGGAGCGGCTCGACGCGCTGCTCGACCGCCCGACGCAGCGGATCGGCCTCTCCGCAACCGTGCGCCCGCACGAGGAGGTGGCCCGGTTCCTGGCCGGAAGCGCTCCGGTCACCATCGTGGCGCCGAAGGCGAGCAAGCGGTTCGACCTGCGCGTCGTCGTGCCGGTGGACGACATGACGGAGCTCGGCACCACGATCATCGAGGGGACCATCCCGGGGGAGCAGCCGCAGGGATCGATCTGGCCGCACGTGGAGGAGAGCATCGTCGACCGGGTGCTGGAGCATCGCTCGACGATCGTGTTCGCGAATTCCCGGCGGCTCGCGGAGCGCCTGACGGCGCGGCTCAATGAGGTCTACGCGGACCGGCTGGCGTTGGAGGAGGTGCCCACGGACCCTGAGCTTGTCGAAGGGTCCGGCCCGGATACCCGTGCGGTCCCTTCGACAGGCTCGGGGACCGGGGGTTCCGGCTTGCTCACCGTGTCGCCGCCCGCGCAGCTCATGGCGCAGTCCGGCGCGACGTCCGGGGCCGAGCCGCTGCTCGCGCGAGCGCATCACGGCTCGGTGAGCAAGGACCAGCGAGCCATCATCGAGGACGACCTGAAGAGCGGCCGGCTCCGCTGCGTGGTGGCGACGTCCTCCCTGGAGCTCGGTATCGACATGGGTGCCGTCGACCTGGTCGTGCAGGTGGAGTCGCCGCCGTCCGTCGCGAGCGGGCTGCAGCGTGTGGGCCGCGCCGGCCACCAGGTGGGTGAGGTCTCCCGCGGGGTGATCTACCCCAAGCACCGCGCCGACCTCATCCACGCCACCGTCGCAAGCGAGCGGATGCGGGCCGGCCTCATCGAGGCGCTCGCCATCCCGGCGAACCCGCTCGACGTCCTGGCTCAGCAGACCGTCGCGCATGTGGCCCTCGGCAGCGCCGATGTCGAGGAGTGGTTCGACACGGTGCGCCGCAGCGCCCCGTTCGCCGCCCTGCCCCGATCCGCCTTCGACGCCGTGCTCGACCTGCTGAGCGGCCGCTACCCGAGCGACGAGTTCGCCGAGCTGCGCCCGAGGCTGGTGTGGGACCGCGTCGCCGGCACCATCACCGGCCGCCCCGGCGCCCAGCGGCTCGCCGTGACGAGCGGCGGCACGATCCCCGACCGCGGACTGTTCGGGGTGTTCCTCGTCGGCGGTGACGAGCACGCCGCCGGCAGCCGCCGGGTCGGCGAGCTCGACGAGGAGATGGTCTACGAATCCCGCGTCGGGGACGTGTTCGCCCTGGGCGCCACCAGCTGGAAGATCGAGGACATCACCCACGATCGGGTGCTGGTCTCCCCCGCCTTCGGCCAGCCCGGCCGTGTGCCGTTCTGGAAGGGCGACGGCATCGGCCGCCCGGCCGAGCTGGGCCGAGCCATCGGCGCCTTCACGCGGGAGGTGTCCGGGGCATCCGAGGAGGCCGCCCGCACGCGCGCCGTCGCGACCGGCCTCGACGACCGCGCCGCCAACAACCTGCTCGCGTTCCTGGACGCGCAGAAGCAGGCGACCACCCACGTGCCGACCGACCGGACGCTCCTGGTCGAGCGGTTCCGCGACGAGCTCGGCGACTGGCGTGTGGTGCTGCATTCGCCGTACGGGATGCAGGTGCATGCGCCTTGGGCGCTCGCGGTGTCCGCGCGGGTGCGGGATGAGTTCGGCTACGACGGCGCGGCCGTCGCGGGTGACGACGGCATCATCGTCCGGCTGCCCGACACGGATGCCGCGGCGCCCGGGGCGGAGCTGTTCCTGTTCGAGGAGGGCGAGCTCGAGCAGATCATCACCGACGAGGTCGGCGGCTCGGCGCTGTTCGCCGCCCGCTTCCGGGAGTGCGCAGCCCGGGCGCTGCTGCTCCCCCGCCGGGACCCGGGCCGCCGCTCGCCGCTGTGGCAGCAGCGGCAGCGCGCCTCCCAGCTGCTCGAAGTGGCGCGCAAGTTCCCCAGCTTCCCCATCGTCCTGGAGACGGTGCGGGAGGTGCTGCAGGACGTCTACGACCTGCCGTCGCTCACCGGGCTCGCCGCGGAGATCGCCAGCCGCCGCATCCGCATCGTCGAGGCGGAGACGGAGCAGGCGTCGCCGTTCGCGCGTTCGCTGCTGTTCGGCTACGTCGCCGCGTTCATGTACGAGGGCGACTCCCCGCTCGCCGAGCGCCGCGCCGCCGCCCTCAGCCTCGACTCCACGCTCCTCGCCGAGCTGCTCGGCCGCGCCGAGCTGCGGGAGCTGCTGGACGCCGCGGTGATCGAGCAGACCGAGCGGGAGCTGCAGCGCCTCGCCGACGACCGGAAGGCCCGCGGGGCGGAGGGCATCGTCGACCTGCTGCGCATCCTCGGCCCGCTGAGCACCGACGAGGTGGCGGAACGCCTGGACGCAGCCGTAGAACAGCCCGCTCAGGAGCTGCTCGATGACCTCGCCAGGCACAACCGTGTGCTGCGGGCCGGTATCGCCGGGGTTGAGCGGTGGGCGGTCATCGAGGACGCCAGTCGCCTGCGCGACGCGCTCGGTGTCCCCCTGCCGATCGGGGTGCCGAGTGCATTCGTCGAGCCGGTGGCCGACCCGGTCGGCGACCTCGTCGGCCGTTACGCCCGCACTCACGGACCCTTCCCCGTGCAGGCGGCGGCGCAGCGGCTGGGCCTCGGCACGGCCGTGGTGCTCGACACCCTCCGGCGGCTCGCGGGCGAGCGCCGTGTGCTGGAGGGCGAGTTCCGGCCCGGCGCGACGGGCAGCGAGTGGGTGGATGCCGAGGTGCTGCGGCGGCTTCGGAGCCGGTCGCTCGCCGCCCTGCGCCATGAGGTCGAGCCGGTGTCGCAGGACACGCTCGCCCGGTTCCTGCCCGCCTGGCAGCACGTGACGTCGAAGCTGAAGGGCATCGACGGCGTGGTGCAGGCCATCGACCAGCTGAGCGGCCTGCCCCTTCCGGCGTCCGCATGGGAGACGCTGATCCTTCCCGCACGGGTGAGCGGCTACACCCCGTCGTGGCTGGACGAGCTCACCGCCACCGGCGAGGTGCTGTGGTCGGGAGCGGGTCCCCTCCCGGGCGGCGACGGCTGGGTCAGCCTGCACCTCGCCGACACCGCGCACCTCACCCTGCCCGTGCCGGACGACACGGAGCCGGGCGAACTGCAGGGCCGGATCCTGGCGGCGCTGGCCGGCGGCGGCGCGTTCTTCTTCCGTCAGCTGTCGAACGCGGTCGGCAGCACTGACGACGCCGAACTGGTCGCGGCGATCTGGGAGCTGGTCTGGAGCGGCCGTCTCACGAACGACACCTTCTCGCCGCTGCGTGCGCAGCTCGGCGGCGGCACGACGCGTCCGCGGCTGCCGCGCGCACGTGCCTACCGCGGACGTGCGCGCCCCGCGATGCCCGCCCAGGCGGGGCCTCCCGCGGTCTCCGGCCGGTGGTCGCTGCTGCCCGAGCCGGAGCAGCAGGCCACCGTCCGCGCCGCCGCCACCGCCGAGCTGCTGCTCGAGCGGTACGGCATCGTCACCCGCGGTGCGGTGCAGGCGGAGGGTCTGCCGGGTGGCTTCGCGCTCGTCTACCGGGTGCTGAGCGGGTTCGAGGAGAGCGGACGAGCCCGCCGCGGCTATTTCGTCGACGGGCTGGGCGCCGCGCAGTTCGCCACCGGACCGACCGTCGACCGCCTCCGCACCTTCACCCGCGACGCTGAGGAGCGGTCGGAGCCGGTCGTGGTGACGCTCGCCGCGACCGACCCGGCGAACGCCTTCGGGGCGGCGCTCCCCTGGCCGCAGGTCGAAGGGCACCGGCCCGGGCGGAAGAACGGCGCCCTCGTGGTGCTGGTCGACGGGGCGCTCACGCTGTACGTCGAAAAGGGCGGGAAGACGATGCTCACATTCGGCGACGCGGACGCGCTCGAGCCCGCCGCCCGCTCGCTCGCCGCAACCGTCCGCTCCAGCGGTGGACGCATGCGGGTCGAGAAGGCAGACGGCGAATTCGTGATCGGCACCGCCCTCGGCGCCGCGTTGCAGAGCGCCGGGTTCACGGCGATTCCGCAGGGTCTGCGCCTGCGCGCGTGACACGCCGGGACAGTTGCTCTGTCAGTCTTGGTTCGTGACGTTCGCCACCCGATCCGCGTTCACCACCCGCCCGACCCTCGACGGGTCGTTCGGGATGGCGGCGTCGACCCATTGGCTCGCCTCGCAGAGCGCGATGGCAGTGCTCGAGCGGGGCGGCAACGCGTTCGACGCGGCGGTGGCGTGCGGGCTCGTGCTCCAGGTGGTGGAACCGCACCTGAACGGGCCCGGCGGTGATCTCGTCGGAATGGTCGCGCCTGCCGGCGGACCATCGCGGGTGCTCTGCGGCCAGGGAACGGCGCCGGCCGAAGCGACCATCGACACCTACCGCGGCTTCGGCCTGGACCTGGTGCCGGGCGCGGGACTCCTCGCCGCGACCGTCCCCGGTGCGTTCGACGCGTGGCTGCTGCTGCTGAAAGACCATGGAACGTGGGAACTCGCCGACGTGGCGGAGTTCGCTCTGCACTACGCGCACACCGGTTATCCGGTGTTGCCTCCGATCGCCCGCACGATCGGCACGGTGCGGAACCTGTTCCTGGATTCCTGGACCACCTCGGCGGAGAACTGGCTGACCGACGGGGCCACGCCCGAGGCGGGAACGCTCCGCACCTCGCCGGCCTGGGCCGAGACCCTCACCCGCCTGATCGCCGCGGGGACGGGTGACAGCCGCGAAGAGCGCATCGATGCGGTCCGACGGGAATGGGCCGAGGGGTTCATCGCGCAGGAGATCGACCGCTTCGCGCGGACGCCGGTGCGCGACTCCTCCGGCGAGGACCACCCCGGCGTGCTGCGTGCGTCCGACCTCGCCGGCTGGCGCGCGTCGTGGGAGGCGCCGGTGCGAACGTCGTTCCGCGGGCATACCGTGCTGAAGCCGGGGTTCTGGACGCAGGGGCCCACGCTCCTCCAGGCGCTCAGCATCCTCGACGGCTTCGCCGACGACGAGCTCGACCCGGGAACGCCCGGCGGCGCCCACCGGATGCTGGAGGCGATGAAGCTCGCGATGGCCGACCGCGAGGCGTATTACGGCGACTCCACGCCGGCGGCCGACGTGCTGCTGCGCGAGGAGTACGCGGCGCAGCGACGGGCGCTGATCGGCGAGAGCGCCAGCCGCGATCTCCGGCCTGGCCGGATCGATGGGCTGCAGCTGCGGCTTCCCGCCACACGGTCGGCCACGGCGAGCGCACCGGGCACCGGCGAGCCCACCGTCGCCCGCACGGGCGTCACCAAGGGCGACACCTGCCATCTCGACATCGTCGATCGGCACGGCAACATGATCTCGGTCACCCCGTCCGGCGGCTGGCTGCAGTCGTCGCCGTACATCCCGGAGCTCGGGTTCGCGCTCGGGTCACGGCTGCAGATGATGTGGCTGGACGAGGGGCTTCCGTCGAGCCTCGCGCCCGGACGGCGGCCGCGCACCACGCTGAGTCCCACCCTGGTCGAGCGCGCCGGCGTCGCGGTGCTCTCGGTCGGGACGCCGGGCGGCGACAGCCAAGATCAGTGGCAGCTGCCGTTCCTGCTCCGGGTGTTGGCGGGCGGTCTGGAGCTGCAGCAGGCGATCGACGCGCCGAGCCTCCACTCGACCAATGCGCCGGAGTCGTTCTGGCCGCGGGAGCGCATCCCGGCCGGCGTGGTCGCCGAGGAGTCCCTCGGCGGTGAACTGCTCGCGGAGCTGCTGGTGCGCGGCCATGATGTGACGCTCAGCAGCGACTGGACCCTCGGTCGCCTGTCGGCGGTGTCGCGGGATGCCGACGGAAGGCTTCGCGCCGCGGCGAACCCGCGCGGCATGCAGGGGTACGCCGTCGGCCGGTAGGTCGCGACGAGTAGCCGATGCCGGAGGGCGACACCATCTACCGCGAAGCGCGGCAGCAGCACGCTGCGCTCGCCGGCCAGACGCTCACCGGATGCGACATCCGGGTTCCCCGCTACGCGACGGTGGACCTCACTGGCGAGACGGTGCGCGAGGTCGTGAGCCGCGGCAAGCACCTGCTGCACCGCATCGGCGACTGGACACTGCACACGCATCTGAAGATGGAGGGCATGTGGCAGCTGTACCGGCCGGGTGAGCGCTGGCGGCGGCCGGCCTTCACGGCCCGGGCGGTGCTCACCACGGCGCCCTGGCAGGCGGTGGGCTTCTCCCTCGGCATCACGGAAGTGCTGCCGACCGCCGACGAGGACTCGATCGTCGGGCACCTCGGCCCGGACCTGCTGGGTCCGGATTGGGATGCCGTCGAGGCGATCCGCCGCATCACGGAGCAGCCGGAGGTGCCGATCTTCGTCGCGATGCTGGATCAGCGGAACCTGGCCGGGGTCGGGAACGTCTTCGCCAACGAGCTGTGCTTCCTGCGCGGAGTCCTGCCGACCCGGCCGGCGGGGGAAGTCGACACGGTGGCGGCGGTCGATCTCGCACACCGGATGCTGCAGGCGAACAAGGACCGCCCGCAGCGTTCGACGACGGGCGACCTGCGGCCCGGCCGGCGCAGCTATGTCTACGGCCGCGCCGGACAGCCGTGCCCGCGCTGCGGCACCCGGATCCTCGCCGGCCGGCTCGGGCGGGACGAGCTGCAGGAACGGGACACCTACTGGTGTCCGAACTGCCAGCGCTGACGCTCAGACGTCTTCGTCTTCGTCTTCATCTTCGGCTCGCCGCGCCCGCCAGGCGATCGCGTGCAGGAACAGCACCCCGGCGAGAACCAGCAGCCCGACCAGCATGAGCGGAGGCGACAGGAGGTCGAGCACCTCCATGGTCACGATCTCGTTCATGTCGTCGACGGGTGTGGCGCCGACGTAAATCGACTGGGAACGCCAGGTGCCGAAGAAGCCCGCCGTGATCAGCAGCACGCCGACGACCCAGAGCGTCGCCACCCATGGGTTGCCGCGCAGCACCATCCTGCCGGCCACGGGGAACTCGGTCTGCGTCTGCGGTGCCGCCTCTTCGGCGAGCATCTCATCATGCGCTGCCGCCGTTGCGGGAGGCACGACGAACGGGTCGACGCGCTCCTCGGAAGGCGCACGGAACCCGGCGGCTCGCGGCGGCTCGGATCGCTGCCCGGCGAGAGGACGCGCCTCCTTCGGCGTCTCCACGGCACGGATGCGGGCGTGCGCGGCGGCACCGGCGAAGCCCCGCTGAAAGACCGGATCGTACCGGGGATCGATCGCCGGAGGGTTCTCTTTCGTCATCGAAACCACCTCGGGACCGAGCCTATCCGCCGGTGCCAGCCCCGTCCATGCCGGCGCCCCGTCCCCCGAACTGGGTGCTTACCTCAGCTTCGGTGTCCTCCATAACGTGGACACACCGTCAGTCCCCCATACGGCGGACACGCAAGGGCACCCCGCCCTCCGATCCAGGAGTCGAACGTCATGGCCGAGCACGCGCTCTCGTATTTCATCGCCCTCGTCGTCGTGTGCAACGTGAGCGTGATGCTCGCGCTCGTCGGAATCGTCGTGTTCCTTCCGCGCATGACGCGCCGCCGCCCCGCCCACCGCGCCGAGGCCGCCCCGCTTCGCGCGCGCCTCACCCTCGTGGCCGGCCGCCCGGCGGCGCCGCGCGGGTCCCGGGTGGCCACCGCACGCGCCGCCTGAGCAGAGTTATCCACAGGGTTTCCACACCTGTACATATCTCAGGTTCCTTTCAGGTTCGCGTGCGTCGGTGTGCTATCGTCCCCCGTTTTGTGGACGTTTCTGAGGACACGCCGTAGGCGCAACCCTCCACTGGCGCGTCGTCCCCGGCGGAACTTAGTCTTCCCGGGTGGACGTCAGCGGAGCAGCCCCGGAGTGCGCGGACTGCTCGAGCCCGCTGCAGATCACCGGGACGACGGCGCACCCGTACTGGCTGTGCCCACGCTGCAGGGTTGCCCGGCTGACCGTGCAATTCACCTGAACGGTTTCAGGCGCAGGCAGTTCCGGTCGAGCCGCGCCGCATCGCGGCGTTGAGGGCTCCCGGGCTGGGGCACAACGAGCGGCTCTAGGATCGGGCCATGGATCTGGCGCTCCTGCTTGTCGGCATCGCCGCAGTGGCCGTTCTCGCCATCGTCGTGGGGGCCGCGGTACGCCGTTCCCGCGCCCGCGCCGCTCGGGAACGGCTGGCGCAGGAGCAGCAGGCGGCCGCCCAGCTGTCGGAGCTGGAGCGGGCTGCGGGCGTCGCGCTCGTGCGCGCGGATGAGCGGATCCGCCTGGCGGACGACGAGGTCGGGTTCGCCGTCGCGGAGTTCGGTGAGACCGCAGTGGCGGACTTCCGCGCCGCGCTGCAGCGGGCCAGGCAGCGGCTGAGCGAGGCGTTCCACCTCAACCAGCTGCTGAGCGACCACGTGCCCGACACCGAAGCGCAGCGCCGCGAGTGGAACGAGCGGATCGTCTCGCTGTGCCAGTCGGCGGAGGCGGCGATCGCGGAGCAGGCGTCCGCCTTCGCTGCCCGGCGCGACACGGTCCGCCGCACGCCATCGCAGATCCAGCGGGTGCGCGCCGATGTGGAACGCACCCGGCAGGCCATCCCAGCGGCACGGAGGGCGCTGACCGCGCTGGCGGAGCGGTACGCGGACGCCAGCCTCAGCCCGGTCGCCGCGAACGCGGATCAGGCGGAGCAGCTGCTGCGCTTCGCGGAGCGGAGCACCGAGGTCGCCGAGTCCCGCCTCGCCGCCTCCCGGGACTCCGAGGCGGACGCCGCGGTGCGGGCCGCGGAGGAGGCGGCGCGCCGGGCTGACGCACTGCTCGACGCCGTCGACAGCTTCGAGGTCGAGGCGCTCCAGGCGGAGTCGACCCTCGCCGCCATGGTCGCCGAGTCGCACGCGGAGCTGTCCGCCGCGCGCGCCCTGCCGGAGTCGGAGCGACGCGGCAGGATCGATGGAGCGATCGCAAGCCTCGAGCGCGCCCTCGCAGCACTGCCGGCTCCGGGCGCCCGTCTCGATCCCATCGGCTCGCTGTCGGCGCTGCGCCAGGCCAACACCGCGCTGGACGAAGCGGTTGCCGAGCGCACCCAGCGGGCGCATGAGCAGGATCGCCTGCGGGCGCAGCTGCTCACCGCGATGGACGATGCGGAACGACAGATCGCCTCGGCGCGCTCGATGATCACCGACTACCGCGTTCCGATCGGGCCCGATGCCCGCACCCGCCTCGCCGAAGCGGAGCTGCAGTTCGCCGGCATTCCTGAGGAACGCGATCCCGCGCTGGCGCTCGCCCGCGCGCGTCGCGCCGCTGCCCTCGCAGCCGACGCCGCGGCATTCGCCCACGCCGACCTCCAGCGCCTCCAGGGCTACGGGTCGGGTGGCTATGGCGGCTACGGTCCGCAGGGGTACGGCCCGCGCGGCGGCATCAGCATCGGCGGCGGCCAGATCCTCGGCGGCGTGCTCGGCGGGCTCGCAATCGGCGGCCTGCTCGATGGGCTCGGGGACCTGGGCGACTTCGGCGACTTCGGCGACTTCGGCTGAGCGCCGGCTACCCCACCGTCGGTGACGCCGCCGAGCCAGCCCCGGTCGGTGCATTCCGGGCGGCCTCGGCGCCCTCTCCTGCGAGCGCGCCGTCCAGGCCATCGAGGATCAGCCCGATCCCGAACTCGAACTCGTTGCCGTAGGCGTACCCCGGCTTCAGGATGAGCTCGGCGGCCATCTCGCCAAGGTGCGGAAATGCGTTGGACATCATGTGCTGCTGCTCCAGAATGCTCTCGGTGGCGGCCTCGATGCTGCCCGACTGGTCAAGCGGCAGCGACGCCTCCTGCATCGCGAATCCCCGCACGTAGCTGTCGAGCACCGACAGCGCGTGCGCGGCCATGGCGATGGAGAAGCCGGCAGCACGCAGGAACGCGATCACGGTGTCGAGGTATCGAAGCGTCGCGGTCCCGGGGCTGGTGCGCGAGTCCAGGATGCCGATCGCCCATGGGTGCTTCGCCAGCACTGCTCGCGTCGACTCCGCCCGCCGGCGCATCGCCGTCTTCCACTCCTCTCCCGGGAGCGGAAGCTCCATCTCACTGAAGACGATGTCGACCATTCCGTCGAGGATGTCCTCCTTGCTCCTCACGTGGTGATAGAGCGACATGGCCTCGATCCCCAGCTCGGCGGCGAGCTTCCGCATGCTCAGCGACCCGATCCCGCCGGCATCGGCGAGCCCCATCGCGGTCTGCAGCGCGCGTTCGCGGGTCACCGGCGTCCTGCCGCCATCCTTCGCTCGAACCGTTCGCCCGGCCCCGGTTGCCGTCACGTGCCCTCCATTTCCGTCGTTGCGTTGACTTCACCTTACACCGTATGGTAGACCGGGTACGGCGACCTTACACCGTAAGAGTCGCGGCAGCCGATCGAAGGAAGTCATGACCACCACCTCGCGAGCCGAAATGCTCCCCACCTCCCACACCGGGTCCGTCCCGCACGCGTCGCTCGAACTGTCCGCTCCGCAGCGCGCACGGTTCCGGGCTGCGGCACGCGCGGTCGGGATCCTCATGCTCGGCGCCTTTCTGACGTACGGCATCGGCAGCAGTGTCGCGCTGGCCAGCACCGGCGACGATGGCGCATCGGCCCTGCTCGTCGCGGGCGTCGGGTCCATGCTGATCAACTCCGCCATGGTCGTCGCGATCGGAGCCCTGGTGTTCCCGATCCTCGGCCGCTTCAGCAGGCCGGTCGCCCGGCTGTATCTCGGCACGCGTATCTTCGAGGGCATCGGCCTCGGAACCGGAGCGGTTGCCCTGCTGACGCTGACCGGCTCCGCCGCCATCGAGACCAACTTCGTCGCCTACAACGTCGCCATGGCAGGCCTCGGCATCGGCAGCCTCGCGTTCTGCGCGCTGCTGTTCCGCTCCGGGCTGGCTCCCCGCATCCTCGCCGTCTGGGGCTTCGTCGGGTACGCCACCTTCGCCACCGGATGCCTCCTTGAGCTCGCCGGCGTGACCGGCGCAGGACTGGTCTCCACCATCCCCGGCGCCGGCTTCGAGGTCGCCTTCGGCATCTGGCTGATCGCCAAGGGCTTCCGGCCCGTCGCCACGCGGTCGGCCCGCGCATGAGCGCCGCGACCGCCTGGACCGCGGCGCGCATGCCGAACCTCACCGGCGCTCACCGCCGCTCGGCTCTGGGCGGCATCCGAGGCGCTCACCGGCGTCGGCTTCCCGCCGGACGCCTGCAGCGGCGAATCCCGACCGAACCGAAGGAACGCACACTCATGACCACGACGAGCCACCCGGCAACCGTTTCCGCACCGCCCGAGAGCACCACGATGAGCGCCATCGTGCAACGCGAGTACGGCGACTCAGCCGTGCTCCGACTGAAGGCGATCAGCATCCCGGCGATCACTGACGATGAAGTGCTGATCCGCGTCCACGCGGCAGGCGTGAATCATGCCGACTGGGTCTCCACGACGGGCGAGCCCCTGATCGGCCGGCTGGCATTCGGCTTGCGGCGCCCGAAACAGCCGGTGCGCGGCAGGGACGTCGCCGGCGTGATCCACGCGGTCGGCCCGGCCGTCACCCGGTTCCGCCCGGGCGACGCCGTGTACGGGGAGCTGGACACCGGCACCTTCGCGGAGTACGCCGCGGCACCCGAACGCGCGGTGGCATTGAAGCCCGCGAACCTCACATTCGAGCAGGCGGCCGTCGTGCCGCTCTCCGCCCGCACGGCCCTGCAGGGGCTCACCATCGCGGATGACGTGCGCCCCGACAGCCACGTGCTGATCAACGGTGCGTCCGGAGGAGTGGGAACGTTCGCGGTGCAGATCGCCAAGTCGCTCGGCGCCGAGGTGACGGCGGTGTGCAGCGCACGGAACGCGGAGCTTGCCCGCTCCCTCGGCGCCGACCACGTCATCGACTACACCGAGACGGACTTCACGACTGGAGCCGAGCGGTATGACGTGATCTTCGACAGCATCGGGAACCATTCGCTCAGCCGCCTGCGCGGCGTCCTCACCCGCCGCGGGACGCTGGTGCTCTCGAGCGGCACCGGCGGACGGGTGCTCGGGCCGATGGGCAGAATCCTCCAGGCGCTCCTGATGACACCGTTCGTCAGCCAGACCCTCCGCACCTTCACGAGTGGCCTCCCCCTCGACCGGATCACCGAGCTCGTCGAGGCCGGCGAGGTGACACCGGTGATCGAACGGGCGTACCCGCTCGCTGAGACCGGCCAGGCGATCCGCCACTTCGCGGAGCGGCACGCGCGGGCGAAGATCGTGATCCGCGTGACGCCGGATGCGGAGCGTAGGTGACACTCGCGGACGCCAGCATCGACAACGCTTACACGTGCCAGTACGATGAATCGCATTGACCATCCACCGCACGAAAGGAACCGGATGCTGCAGACCGCACGCAGCTCGATCACTCCAGGACAGATCTGGCTCGACACGAAGGGCGACCGGATTCAGGCCCACGGCGGCTCCATCCTCGCCGTCGACGGGGTCTTCTACTGGTACGGCGAGAACAAAGAGAAGTCGACGCCCGGCAGCGGGATCTGGCACTGGGGCGTCCGCTGCTATTCATCGACGGACCTGTACAACTGGGAGGACCGCGGCCTCATCATCCCGCCGGACGTGAACGACCCGACGTCCCCGCTACACCCGCAGCAGTACCTCGACCGCCCGCACATCATCTACAACGAGCGGACGGAGAAGTTCGTCTGCTGGATCAAGGTGATGACGCCCGGTGAGCCCACACAGCGCTCGACGGTGCTCGAGGCCGATTCGATCCTCGGTCCCTACACGGAGGTGCGCTCCTGGCTGAGGCCGCTCGGGATGAACGCCGGCGATTTCGACCTCGCCGTGGACCCCACGGACGGAAAGGGCTACTACTACTTCGGCCGCATCCACACGGAGTTGATCTGCGCGGACCTGACCGACGACTACACCGACGTGACCGGCTACTACTCGACTCACTTTCCACGGAAGCAGCCGCCGTTCGTGCGGGAGGCGCCCTCGTACTTCGCTCGGGATGGGTTGCACTACCTGATCACGTCCGGCACGACGGGCTACTACCCGAATCCCTCCGAGGTGGCGGTCGCGCCGTCGTACCACGGGCCGTTCACGGTGCTCGGCGACCCGCATCCGGACGATCCGAGCCGCACGTCCTTCCACACGCAGATCTCCTCGGTGTTCAAGCATCCGGGAAAGAGGGACCTGTACATCGCGCTCGGCGACCGCTGGCTGCCCCACTACACGGCGGACAGCAGCGCGGCGCTGAAGGCGTTCGAGGAGCACTTCGGGCAGGAGCAGGGCGGCGATGTCGAGCCGATGGCGGAGCTGACCACGATCGACACGTCGCAAGCGGCCTACGTGTGGCTGCCGCTGCGGTTCGACGGGTCGATGGCATACATCGACTGGCACGAGGAGTGGCGAGTCGAGGACTTCGACTGAGGCACGCACGGGAGGAGGGGCCGGGGTTGCACCCGGCCCCTCCTTTCGTTCGCGGTCAGCCCTTCACGGCTCCGTCGGTGAGGCCCTTCATGACCTTCTGGTTCAGCACCAGGTAGATCAGCAGCGTCGGCACGATGGAGATGCAGATCGACGCGAAGGTCGGTCCCCACTCCGTCTGCCCGTACTGGCCGATGAACGCCAGCAGACCCGCCTGGATTGTCTTCGAGTCGTTCGACCCCATGAACGTCAGCGCGAACAGCAGGTCGTTCCAGAAGAAGAAGAACTGCACGATTGCGATGGTCATGATCGCGTTGCGCAGCACCGGCAGCGTGATGCTCCAGAAGACGCGGTAGATGCTCGCCCCGTCCACGACGGCCGCCTCGATCATCTCCCGCGGCACCGAGCGGTAGTAGCCGGCCATCATGAACACGGTCAGGGGCAGTCCCGTAGCGGTGTACGTGAGGATGAGCGCGAGCGGATTGTTCAACAGCTGAGCGTGGAAGTACATCGTGAACAGCGGCAGCAAGATCATCTGCGTCGGCACCATGAGACCGACGAGGAATCCGAGCAGCACCCCGTTCTGGCCTCGCCACTTCAGCACCTCGAGGGCGAACCCCGCCATGACCCCGACCGCAATCAGCAGTGCGATGGCCGGGAACGTCGCCAGGGCGCTGTTCAGGATGTAGGTGTCCATGTTCCCGCGCACCCAGGCGTCGACATAGTTCTGCCAGTGCAGCCCGTCCGGGAGCGCCCACATCGGCTTCGTGCTGAACTCCGCCGGCCCCTTCAGCGACGACAGCAGCAGCCAGAGCAGCGGCACGATCTCGATCACCAGCAGAAGCACGATGCCGATCCAGCCGAGCAGCCGGCCCACGCTGATCCGGCGTCGTGCTGCCGGCCGCGCCGGAGGCGCCGGCTCGTCGGCCCGTCCGGCGGGGCGCACGGGTGCGACCGTGGCGGTCATGCGGTCACGTCCTTCCGGGCGCTCCGGAAGATCGCGACGGTCACCACGAGGCTCAGCAGCGTCAGTGCCATGGCGATGGTGCTGCCGTATCCGTACTGGCCGAAGTTGAATGAGGTGCGGAACATCAGCAGGGTGAGCGGTGTGGTCGCACCGTTCGGACCGCCGGCAGTCAGCGCGAACACCGAATCGAATACCTTGATGGATCCGTTGATGCTGAAGATGAGGGCGGAGACCAGCACCGGGGTGAGGAACGGCAGGATCATGTGCCGCACCAGCGTCCAGCGATGGGCGCCGTCGAGCCGGGCGGCCTCGATCATGTCGTCGGGGATGGCGACGAGCCCCGCGTACAGCAGCACGGCATAAAACCCCATGGAGCGCCAGACATCCATGATCACCAGCACGACGAACGCGTTGTCGGGCGATCCGAGCCAGTCGGTCGCGCCGAGCCCGAGGCCGGAGGTGAAGGCGTTCACCAGCCCGTGCTGCGGCACCAGCTCGAACAGCTTCACGAACATCTGGGCGACGGCGGCGGTCGGCAGCACGATCGGGAAGAAGACCAGCGTCCGCACGAGCGCGGACGACTTCCGCAGAAAGAACACGTAGAGCAGCGAGAGCCCGAAGCCGGCCGCGACCTGCAGCACCGTCACGACGACCGCGTATCTGAGGCTGAACCAGGTCGCCTGCCAGAAGACCGGGTCGGCTGCGAGCTCCGTGTAGTTGCCCAAGCCGACCGAGTCGAAGCCGGAGATCGGGTTGCCCTCGAAGAACGTGTATCCGGTCGACCACACGATCGGCACGATCATGATGACCGTGTAGAGGAGCAGGGCCGGGGTGATGAACAGGAGGATCGCCCGACGATCGCCGAGTACCTTCTCCATGGATCTCCTTACGGAAGGAGGGGCCCGGAGTGTGGGAACGCTCCGGGCCCCTCGCTGTTCTCGGTGCGAGCGACAGGCAATTACTGCGCGGCCTGCACCTGTTCCATGAACTGCTGGGCGGTGATGTCGCCGGCCGCGAGCGCGCCGCCGGCTCCTTGAGACACAGACGTGCCCTCGGGGCTCTGGTGGGACTCGAACCAGGGCACCGCGTCGGTGATGCCGTCGAGCCGATCGGCGATCTCGGCCACGAGACGCGACTTCGGCTCGAGATCGGTTTCGAAGCCGGTGATCAGGTCCAGCTTCTCCATCGCCACGTCGCCGTAGTTCTCCACCAGGTACTTCAAGAACTGCTCCACTTCGGGCGTCAGCGTCTTGGCGGTCACCGCCATCGGCAGTCCGACGTTGGCGGGCGTCTGCTCCGCGTTGCCGGCCCCGCCGTCCACCGCGGGGATCGGGAAGAAGCCGATGTTCTCCTCACCGATCTGGTTCCGCTCCGCGTCATTGAACGCCGCAGTGGCCCACGTGCCCATGTAGTAGATCGCGGCCTTGCCCTGGAGGAACAGGTCGAGCGCCGGATCGTAGTCGAGTGCGGCGACGCCCTCGCCGAAGTACCCCTTATCCGCGAAGTCGGCGATGGCCTCGGCCCCGGCAAGGTACTCGGGGTCGGTGAACTCAGCGTCGCCGTCGCGAACCGCGGTCAGTGCATCCGGGCCCACATTGCGGTGGATGTAGCCGCTGACGAGCCGGGTGACCGGCCAGCCGGCCTTGCCCGCCGTCGCGATCGGCTGGATCCCGGCCTCCTGCAGCGTCGCGGCCGCTTCGTCCAGGTCCGCCCAGGTCTCCGGCGTCTCGAGTCCGTGCTCCTCGAACAGCGCCGTGTTGTACCAGAAGCCCTCGATCGCCACCTCGAGCGGCAGACCCACGAGCTTGCCTCCGTAGAGCCCCTTGATGATGTCGACCGAGAAGGGGCTGAGCTTGTCGAGCACGCCGAGTTCCTCGAGCACCGGCTCCAGGTCGACGATCTTGCCGGCATCGGCGAGTTCGATGATCTGCGACGGTGTTCCGACCTGGAAGAACGTGGGCAGGGCATCCTGCGAGGCGAGCAGCTGGATCTTCTGATCCATGTCCGCGCCGAGGTAGTCCATCTCCAGGGACGCGTCCTCGCCGTACTCATCCACGAGGGTTTGCATGACGAGCGCGCTTCCCGTGCCCTCGGCGGAGCCAGTCAGGAAGGAGATTTCGAGGGGACCGGCGGGTGCCGGTGACGTTCCCTGACCGGCGCACGCGCTCAAAGTCAGGGCAATAGCTGCGCCGGCTGCGACGGCGGCGGGCTTGAATCGCATGGGACCTCCAGGGCTTGGAATCGGGACGGACTTTGTCCCGATGGGTTGGATCGTAGACCGATCTACTTGCACGTGTCAACGACCCGTGACACGTGCAAGTAACGATTTCGGTAGAGTGGCGCCGAGACACCGATTTCCCGGGAGTGTGAGCCGTTTGAGCCAACGCGTGACGAGCACCGATGTGGCGCGCGAAGCCGGCCTTTCGCGCGCCACGGTCAGCTACGTGCTGAACGGCGATCCGCGTCAGCAGATCCCCGAGCCGACGCGGCAGCGGGTGCTGGAGGCTGCAGCCCGCCTCGGGTACCGGCCATACGGTCCGGCCCGGCTCCTGCGCGGTGCACGCAGCAAGGTCGTGCTCATGCTGACTCCGGGGCTGCAGCGCGCTGCGGACTTCGTGGCGGCCGGCATCATCAGCCAGCTCGGCGAGGAGCTGGCGACGAAGGGCTTGCACCTCGTCTGGCAACTCGGGGACACGGAGCTGCACGGGGCCTCAGTCGACCTCGCACCGGCCGTGGTGCTGTCGTCCGCCACGGAGGACGAGGAGACGTTCGCGAAGCTGGTGCAGCAGTTCGACGTGCCGGTGCTGGCGGCGTTCCCCGGGCTCCCAGGCTTCATCGGCGGCGCGGCCTCCGCACAGGTCGAGCACCTCGTCGAGCGCGGACGAAGAAGACTGGCATTCGCCTTCCCAGGCGTGGCCCAGCTGCAGCCGACGGCCGAGATCCGCTGGGCGGCCGTGCAGGACGCCGCCCGGCGGCTCGACCTTGAGGCCCCTGTGCGATTCGATGCACCGGACGACCGCTCCGCCGCGACGACGGCGCTGATCGAACTGCTTGATGCACACCCGGACGTCGACGGCATCTGCGCCTACAACGACGCGGTGGCCTTCGCGGTGCTCGCCGCCGCGAGCGATGCGGACGTCGCCGTCCCGGACCGCATCGCGGTGATCGGCGTCGACAACCACCCGTTCGGCACCCTGGCCATTCCCGCACTGTCGACCGTCGAGGCCGACGTGCACGAGTTCGTGACGGCGTTCGCGCAGAACGTGGCACGGGTGGCGGGCGGCGAGGACCCGCTGCCGATCCGGCTCCCGGAGCGCTCGCAGCCGGTGGTGCGCAGGTCCAGCTGACCTGAGGCCGGAGGCGTGGATGTGAGGATTCCGGCGACCTTCCACGGGGGTCCGTCACCGGGAACGATCGCGAGGCGGACGGCGGATACCCCCGCCCGGAGGTCGCCACCGCCGGCGCCTTCCCCCCAAACGACACGGCGGCCCGGGTCGGAATGCACATCCATTCTCACTATTGCGAACGGTGCTCGCGCTGTTGTACATTCTCATTTGTAAGAACGGCTAGGGCGGTCCGCATCCTCGACCGATGCTCGCCCTCCCCGCGCGACGACAGAATCGAGACTCAGCACCCATGCCCCGCTCCGACCGCCGAACACTCATCGCCTTCTTCGCCCTGACGTTCGCCCTCTCCTGGGGCGTGTGGGGCACGGGCCTTGCATTCCAGCACGGCCTGCTCCAGTGGAAGCTGCCGGGCGACCCGCTGTCCTATCTCGCGATCACCGTCGCGGCGATCGCGGTGACCGGCCGTTTCGCCGGCGCAGGGGCGGTGAAGAGCCTGCTGGCACGAATGGTGCTGTGGCGGGTGCACGTCAGGTGGTACCTGGCGGCGCTCGTCATTCCGGGGATCCCGGCACTCGCCGCGATCGGCATGCACGCGGCGCTCGGCGGCACCCATGACTTGGACGCGCTGGTGCCGCTCACCGCCGTCGCGCCGCTCCTGCTGACGCAGGTCCTGCTGCACCTGCTCACGGAGGAATTGGGCTGGCGCGGCGTCGCGCTCCCGCGTCTGCGTGCACGATTCGGACCGCTCACTGCAAGCCTGGTTCTCGGCTCAGTCTGGGCGGCCTGGCACATCCCGCTGTTCCTGCTCCCTGGGAGCCGGCAGAGCTACCCGTTCGTCGGTTTCGTGATCCTCGCGATCTCGATCACCGTGATCATGACCTGGATCTTCGACCGCACGGGGGGCAGCGTGCTCATCGCCGCGCTGTTCCACGCCGCAATGAACACCTGGTGGGCCGCGACGAACGCGTTGTGGGGTGCGGAGTCGCTGTTCTGGATCCTCGTGGCGCTCACCGCGGCCACAGCCGGAGTGGTGGCCGTGCTGCAGCACCGGTCCTCGAGAACCGCATTCCTCACCGTTCGGATTCCCGTGGCTCCGGCCGCCCCGTAGAAGCCGCGCCGACAACCCAATCCCCAGGAAAGGAGCCGCCGCGTGTCGCGGAAGGTCTTCACGTTTCTCGCCATCTCCCTCGGATGGGCGTGCCTCGTCGGCGCCGGCCTGTTCGTCACCGGCACCTCCCTCGACTCGCTCGAAGGCATTCTCGTCTTGGCGGCTCTGTACATGCCGTCCCCATTCGTCGCGGCGGTGATCGCCGAGCGTGGAATCCGCCGGGACCGATTCCGACTTCCCCGCGGCGGGGCCCGCCGAGTGCTCGCGTTCCTGCTCGCGCCGGCAGCCGGAGTGTTCGCATTCGCACTGCTGTACCTGGGCGCCGTCTTCGTCGGTGGCGACCTGCTCGGCCTCCCGGGCTTCGGCGGACTCGCCACCACGCAGGCGCAGGTCGCTGCCGGAGCCGCCGATCTCCTCGGCGAAAAGGCCGTCGCTGCGGCCGGTCCGCCCCCGCCCGCGTTCGTGCTGTTGCTCGCAGGCATGTGGGGTGCCCTCGTCGCGGGGTGGACACTCAACGGACTGTTCGCGATGGGCGAGGAATACGGCTGGCGCGGACTCCTGTGGGATGAGCTGAAGCACCTGGGGGGCGGGCGGGCGAATCTCGCAATCGGCACGGCGTGGGGCCTCTGGCACGCACCGGTGATCCTGCAGGGCTACAACTATGGTTCCCCGCTGCTCGGCGTCCCGGCGATGGTGGCCTTCTGCATCGGGATGTCGTACTTCCTCACCGCGCTGCGCGAGCGCACCGGCAGCGTACTCCCTGTCGCCGCCGCACACGGCATCTTCAACGCGCTGGCGCCGATGCTGATCCTCCTCGCGCCGGGGACCGGTCTCGTCGTCGCCGGCCCGCTGGGCGTCGTCGGCGCGCTGCTCCTCCTGCTCGTCGGCAGACTGTTCTGGATTCGCCCACAAATCCGCAGCATCCCGGCGGCCGCTTCGACGAGCTCAGCGACCGCAGTCCCACCCGAGTCGATGGGCTAGCCGGTGGAGCGCAGGATGAGCGCCTCGCCCTGACCGCCCCCGCCGCAGAGCGCGGCGACGCCGACACCGCCGTCGCGGTGCAGCACGTGCGCGAGGTGCAGCGCCAGCCGGGCTCCGGATGCACCGACCGGGTGCCCGAGCGCGATCGCGCCGCCCGCGCGGTTGATCCGCTCGGGCTCGATTCCGAGGTCGTCGGCCGACTGAAGGACGACGGAGGCGAACGCCTCGTTGATCTCCACGGCCTGCAGATCGCCGACCTCGAGGTGTTCGCGGCCGAGCGCGCGGCGGATCGCGTTCGCGGGCTGCGAGTGCAGCGACCGGTCAGGGCCCGCGACCTGCCCGGCCGCGCCGACCTCCGCCAGCCAGCTCAGTCCGTTGGCTCGCGCCCAGCCCTTGCTCGCGACGACCAGCGCCGCCGCGCCGTCTGTGATCTGGGAGGCGTTGCCGGCGGTCACCGTGCCGCCCTCGCGGAAGGCGGGCTTCAGCCGCGCGAGCGATTCCACCGTGGTGTCGGGGCGAATGCCGTCGTCGTGGGCCACCTCGGCCGGCTCCGCCCGCGGCTGCGGAACTTTCACCGGATCGATCTCCGCGTCGAACTCGCCGCGTTCGCGCGCCGCGCCCGCCCGCTGCTGCGACATCGCCGCGTACTCGTCCTGCCGCTCCCTCGGGATGCGCCTGCCCTCATTGCCCTCGTCGGTCGCACGCCCCATCAGGAGGGAGTCGAACGGGTCGAGCAGACCGTCGTAGTACAGCGCATCCTCCAGTCCTCTGGCGCCGAGGCCGAACGGCTCCCGCGACTTGAGCAGCAGGTGCGGGGCGTTGGTCATCGACTCCTGGCCGCCGGCGACGACCACCGAGGCCTCGCCGGTTCGGATGAGACGAGCGGCATCGATCACGGCGGTCAACCCGGACAGGCAGAGCTTGTTGATCGTGATGGCGGGCACGTCCCAGCCGATGCCGGCTCCGATGCTCGCCTGCCGGCCCTGCCCCTGCCCCGCGCCGGCCTGGATCACCTGCCCCAGGATCACCGTGTCGACCGCGTCGGCCGGGACACTCGCCCGCTGCAGCGCAGCCCGGATCGCGTGGGCCCCGAGCACCGTCGCCGGCAGCGAGGCGAAGGCGCCGTTGAATTTCGCGAACGGCGTGCGGGCGCCGCCGAGGATCACCGGTATCGTGTCGTTGCTCATGCGAGCCCCTTCCGTTCAGGCGAAGGCCGAGAGGCCGGTGATGTCGCGCCCGAGGATCAGGGCCTGCACCGTCTCGGTGCCTTCGTAGGTGTGCACCGCTTCGATGTCGGCGAAGTGCCGCGCGACCCGGTTGCCGATCAGGATGCCGTTGCCGCCGAGCAGGTCGCGGGCGTTCGCCGCGATCGACCGGGCCGAACGGGTGGCGCTGTACTTGGCGAGCGACGCCTGCGGGCCGCTGAGCCCCTCCTCCCCCTCCAGCCGGGTCAGCGACATGAGCAGCGTCTGCAGCTGCGTGAGCTCACTCAGCATCCGCGCCAGCCGCTCCTGCACCACCTGCGATGCGGCGAGCGGCCGGCCGAACTGCACCCGCTGCCGGCTGTAGTGCACGGCTGTCTCGTAGCAGGCGGTGGCGTGGCCGAGCGCCGACCAGGCGACGCCGAGGCGTGTGGCCTTGAGCACGCGGGCGGTGTCCTTGAAGCTGCGGGCGTGGGGCAGGCGGGCGCCGGTCGGCACGAAGACGGCCTCCAGCCGGATGTGCGCCTGCCACAGCGCGCGCAGCGCGAGCTTCCCCTCGATCACCGTCGCGGTGTAGCCGGGCGTCGACTGGGGCACCAGGTAGCCGTGCACCGCATCGTCGTCGCCGCGTGCCCAGACGACGGTGACTCCGCCGACGGAGCCGTTGCCGATCCACTTCTTCTCCCCGTTCAGCACGTAGCCGCCGTCGACCGTGGTGGCCCGCGTCTCGAGGCTCACGGAGTCGGAGCCGTGGGTCGGCTCGGTGAGCGCGAACGCGCCGAACTCATCCACCCGCGCGAGCTTCGGCAGCCAGTGCTCCTTCTGCTCAGGCGACCCGAGCAGCGAGACCGATCGCAGGGTGAGTCCGCCCTGCACGCCCATCATGGTGCCCACGGATCCGTCGCCGCGGCTCAGCTCCGCCTGGACGAGGCATGCCGCCAGCAGGCCCATGTCGGGAAATCCGGGCACCTCGATGCCGTCCCGGACGAGGTCGAGCTCGCCGAGCCGGCGGGCGAGCTGCAGCGGGTACTCGGCGCGGTCCCAGTACCCGTCGATGACGGGCAGCACCTCCTCCTGCACGAAACGTCGCGCCCGATCGCGGTACTCCAGCGCCTGGGCGGGGAGGCCGCGGAAGACGCCTGCCATGTCCGGATCGAGCGGCTCGGAGAGCCGGTATTCCGGTTCCCGCACTCCCACTCCCTCGTGCGTGCGGGGTGGGGCGGCGTCGGTTGTGGTCATGCTTCCTCCTCGAGCGAGCCGCTCCGGTGCCGGTCGGTCATACCTTCGGCCCCCCTGCGACGTAGAGCACCTGGCCGGACACGAACGACGCCTCATCCGAGGTGAAGAACGCTGCGGCCGCCGCGATGTCGTCCGGCGTTCCGGGCCGGCCGACCGGGATGTCCTTCGCGACCTGGGCGAGGAAGTCGTCGAACGTCATGCCGAGCCGCTCGGCTGTCGCTCGCGTCATGTCCGTGGCGATGTACCCGGGCGCGATCACGTTGGCCGTGATATTGAACGGGCCGAGTTCGATGGCGACCGACTTCGTGAAGCCCTGCAGGCCGGCCTTCACGGCGGCGTAGTTCGCCTGCCCGCGGTTGCCGAGGGCGCTGATCGAGGAGAGGGTCACGATCCGCCCCCACTTCGCGGCGACCTGATGCGCCTGCACGGCCCGGGTCATCAGAAACGCGCCCCGCAGGTGCACCGCGACGACCGAGTCCCAGTCGTCGTCGGTCATCCTGAACAGCAGGTTGTCGCGGAGGATGCCGGCGTTGTTCACCAGGATCGTCGGCGCGCCGAGCTCTTCGGCGATCCGGTCGACGGCGGTCCGCACCTGCTCCGCATCCGCCACGTCAGCGGCGACGCCGATCGCCCGGCCGCCGGCCGCACGGATGGCCTCAACGGTGTCCTGAGTGGTCCTCTCAGCGAGATCGAGCACGGCGACGGCGCGGCCGTCCGCGGCGAGGCGCTTCGAGATCGCCGCGCCGATCCCCCGCGCGGCCCCCGTCACGATCGCGACCCGCTCTGGCAATCCGTTGCCCACCCCTCTATTCTCGACCCTCCCGGGCGCCGGCGCTGGAACGCTCCCTCGCATGACGAGCATCCCCGCGAATACGCTCGTGCCATGGCCATCGATCTCGCTGCCGTCTACCGCGATCTGCACGCACACCCGGAGCTCTCCTTCCAGGAGCACCGCACGGCCGGCATCGTCGCCGACCACCTGTCCGCGCTGAGCTACGCGGTCACCACCGGCGTGGGCGGCACCGGCGTCGTCGGCGTGCTCGAGAACGGCGCCGGGCCCACGGTGCTGCTCCGCGCCGACATGGACGGCCTTCCGGTGCTCGAGGAGACCGGGCTGGACTACGCCAGCACCGCCCGCGGGACCGACCCCGACGGCGCCGACGTTCCCGTCATGCACGCCTGCGGACACGACGTGCACGTGACCTGCCTGCTGGGCGCGGCAGAGACGCTCGCCGCCGTCGCGGACGAGTGGTCCGGAATCCTCGTCGTGCTCTTCCAGCCCGCCGAGGAGTGGGGCGGCGGCGCGGACCGCATGGTCGCGGACGGACTGTACGACCGGGTGCCGCGACCCGATATCGTGCTCGGTCAGCACGTGGCGCCGTTCCCCGCCGGTTTCGCCGCTGTCCGCGCCGGCGCGGCCATGGCGGCCGCCGACTCGATCGACATCACGCTGCACGGCACCGGCGGACACGGGTCCCGCCCGGAGACCACGGTGGACCCCGTCTATCTCGCCGCGAACGTGGTGACGCGACTGCAGGGCATCGTGTCCCGAGAGGTCGCCCCGGCGGACAGTGCGGTGGTCACCGTCGGGCAGCTTCACGCGGGCACCAAGAACAACATCATTCCGCCGTCCGCGCGGCTCGGCCTCAGCGTGCGGACCTTCGACGACGCCGTGCGCGACAAGGTCGTCGCCGCGATCGAGCGGGTCACCCGGGCGGAAGCGGACGCGTCCGGCGCACCGAGGGCGCCGGAGTTCGACTACGTCGAGCGCTTCCCGCTGACGGTGAACGATCATGCGGCGACCGCGCGGACCGTGGAGGCACTGCGGAACGTGCTCGGTCAGGGACGGGTGCTCGATCCGGGGCCGATCTCCGGCAGCGAGGACGTCGGGGTGCTGGCGACCGCGGCAGGCGCCCCGCTCGTGTACTGGTTCCTCGGCGGCTTCGACCCGGCGCTGTTCGCGGACTCCCTGGAGTCTGGCCGGATGCCGGAGGATGTGCCGTCGAACCACTCGCCCTACTTCGCGCCCCTGCTCGAGCCGACGCTGTCGACCGGCGTGAGAACGCTGGTGGCCGCCGCGCGGGAGTGGCTGAACTGATCAGCAGCGAAGCGTTGCGTCGATGTGCGGCGCTTCAGCGGCGAGCCAGCGCTCCGCGCGTGCCAGGCGGTCCTTGACACCCTCGTCCCACCACCGCTCGAACAGCGGATCCGCGTCCGCAGCGGCGCGCATCGTCAGCAGGGAGTTCCGGGAGCGCTGCACCGCCGTTCGCACGACGAGCGCCCGCTGGGCCGCATCGAGCCCATAGGCATCGGCGAAGACGCGGACCCGCTGGGCGACGTCGGCGTCCGCCAGCGATGCCGCGCGGTCGGCCGGATGAAGCAGTGGCGCCCACCAGTACAGCGCATTGACGCAGTCGGCGACCCGCGTCGTCGGCCGAGCGAGGTCGAAGTCGATGAAGGCCGCCGGAACGCCGTCGCGGAACACGACGTTCCCTGGGCAGTAATCCGAGTGCGCGACCAGTTCCGGCGTCTCGAACAGGGGCACGACGTTCGCGACCGGAGCGCCGGGAATCCGGCCCCAGACGGCATCGGGCGGAGCGGTCCACTCTTCCGCCGCATCGTGCATCCGGCGGATCAGCCTGGCGAGGCCCACGAGGACGGCTTCCCGGGTCGCCCACGCGGGGAGCGGTTCCACCGGGATGTCGCCTGGGACGAACGAGAGCACCTCACGCCCCTCGTCGTCATAGCCGAGCGGCGCCGGCACGAAGTCGACCCGGGACTCATGCAGATGGCGGAGGAACGCGTGCACGGTGGCGGTGAAGGGTCGCACCGGCCTCCGCACGGTGTCCCCGAGCCGGACGACTCGGGTCACGCCGCCCTCGGCGAGCACGTCCTCGTCTCCGGTCATCCGAGGAGGCTAACGGCGCCGGGGCGGAGCACCAAGTCGACGCTGGTCCACGTCGTCCGCCGGGTCTAGCATCGGGCCCATCCGACGGATTGGAGACGTGATGGCGGGGACGGCGAGGAGCACGGTGGCGAAGTTGCCCGCGGCGGCCCGGAAGATCCAGCGGATCTACCTTGTGCTGCTTCTCGGGAACACCCTGGCGGCCTCGTTCATCTGGGGCATCAACACCCTGTTCCTGCTCGACGCGGGGCTCACCAACCTCGAGGCGTTCGCTGCGAACGCGTTCTTCACCGCCGGCATGGTGATCTTCGAGGTTCCCACCGGTGTCGTCGCCGACACGGTCGGCCGGCGCGCGTCCTACCTGCTCGGCACCGTCACCCTCGCGGCCAGCACCGTCCTGTACTGGCTGATGTGGCTCTGGTCCGCGCCGTTCTGGGCGTGGGCGATGGTCTCGGTGCTGCTGGGCCTCGGCTTCACCTTCTTCTCCGGCGCGGTCGAGGCGTGGCTCGTCGATGCCCTCCGCGCCTCCGGATACGAGGGCGAACTCGAACCGGTGTTCGCGAAGGGCCTGATGGTGTCCGGCGCGGCGATGCTGCTCGGGTCCGTCGCCGGCGGCGTGCTGGCGCAGGCGACGGATTTGGGCGTCCCGTTCCTGGTGCGTGCCGGCGTGCTCCTTGCCATGTTCGTCGTCGCGTTCATGGTGATGCGCGACCTGGGGTTCACGCCCGACAAGTCGCAGCGGCCGCTCGGAGCGGTGAAGACACTGTTCCGCACCTCGGTCAAGCACGGGCTCGGCAACCCGCCCGTGCGGTACCTGATGCTCGCGGCGCCGTTCACCGCGGGGGTCGGCATCTACGTCTTCTACGCGCTCCAGCCGTATCTGCTGCAACTGTGGGGCGACGAGGAGGCGTACTCCATCGCGGGTCTCGCAGCGGCGATCGTCGCGGGGTCGCAGATCGCCGGCGGGTTCCTCGCGCCGATTGTCCGCCGGATGTTCCGGAAGCGGACGACCACGATGCTGCTTTCGGCGGCCGCCGGGGTCGCCCTGCTGCTCAGCCTCGGTCTCACCTCGCACTTCTGGATCGCGCTGCTGCTGCTGACCCTCTGGGGCGTGGTCTCGGCAATCGGCGAGCCGATCGGCCAGGCGTACATCAACGATCTGATCCCGTCGAAGCAGCGCGCGACCGTCCTGTCATTCGACTCGCTGATGGGCAATGTCGGCGGGGTGGCCATCCAGCCGGCGCTCGGCCGCACCGCGGATCTCGGCGGCTACTCGTTCTCGCTCGTCGTGAGCGGCGCCATCAGCGCGGTCGCGCTGCCCTTCCTGTACCTCAGCCGGAGGCAGAACGCGACCGCGGATGTGGCGGTGGGCGAGACGCAGCCGGTTCCGGATGATGCTCCCGCACCCAAGCCGGACCCGTCGACCGACGCCGAGCTGGATCGCTGAGCGGAATCCCGCTACTCCGCGCCCGCTCCTGGGACGGATTCCCACCGCCCCGTCTCTGCGGCCCGGTAGACCGCCGCGATGAACGCCGCCGCGTGCGCCGCCGGCATGGGCTCCCCGCAGACGTTCGCCGCGCCGTCCACCACGTCGATCAGATACTCCGCCGGCCTGTGGGTCGGATAGCCGGGCTGGTCGCTGTCCGGGGCCGCGACACGCTCCGCGCCATCCGGCAGGAACAGGCGGGCGGTCCCTGCCTTCAGATCCTGTTCGACCATTCCGGCGGTTCCCGTGTATCGAACCACCTGCCGCGACGGCAGCCCGGCCGGGATCGCTCCGGAAGACATGGCAACGCCGAGCACGTCGCCTTCGAGACGGAACGCCACCGAGTCGACGAGGTCGACCTCCAGTCCGCGAGCGCTCACCTGTGCGGCCGTCTGCTCGAACCGGCGGCCGGTCACCCACGCGACCATGCCAACGGCGTGGGTCAGCTGGGTGAGCGCCTGCCCGCCACCGGTGTCGCTGCGGTAGGAGGAGGGATGCGGTCGTCCTGGGTCATCGGGGTCGCCCGTGTCGTCGAAGAGCCGCACCATGTTGGAGGTGAACTCGACGCTGACGGTGACGAGCTCGCCGAGCTCATTCCGCACCCAGTCCCGCACGGCGAGCGCCGCGGGCGCGAACTGGGAGGTGTACCCCACGACGAGCTCGCGCCGGTGCTCCTGCGCCAGCCGGACCAGCTCGTATGCGTCAGCGGCCGTCGTCGCGATGGGCTTCTCGACGAGCACATGGGCGCCGGCTTCCAGCAGTTGCGCCACGATGTCGTGGTGCGCCGAAGAGCTCACCGCCACGACGGCCGCCGCGACGTCCCCGGCGGCGAGCAGCTCGTCGACCGACGAATACCAGGCCGGCACGCCGAACCGTTCGGCCACCACTCGGGCGCGATCCACCTCCCGGTCGCACACCGCCACGAGCCTGACCCTGCTGTCCGCCGCGAGCGCGGGAAGGTGATGAGTGGTCGCCCACCAGCCCGTACCGATCACAGCGACTGGGATTCCCTCTGCCATGACCCCAGCCTGACGCGGCTGCCTGGATGGCTCCGGAATTCGCGCGCGGTCTAAGGCTGCGCAGCCTTCGCCAGCAGGACGGCGCGTTCGGCGGCGTTCTCGCACAGCTCCGCGGCACGCAGATACTCGTCGCGTGCTTCGCTGCCACGGCCCAGTCGCGCGAGCATCTCCGCCCGCACGGCCGGCACAAGATGGTGCCCCTGCAGCCCGCCGCGTTCCTCGATCTCGTCCACCAGCCGCAGGCCCGCGGCCGGACCAGACGCCATCGCCACGGCGACCGCCCGGTTCAGGTTCACGATCGGCGATGGTGCAACCTGTCCGAGCGCCTCGTACAGCAGCACGATGCGGTTCCAGTCGGTCTCGGAGACGGATGCCGCAACCGCGTGACATTCCGCCATCGACGCCTGCAGGCCGTACGGGCCGAGCCCGCGTCCGGCGGCCGCCGCCCGAGCGAGCGCCGCCCGGCCGCGCAGGATGGCCGAACGGTCCCACCGGCGCCGGTCCTGATGCTCCAGCAGCACCGGACGACCGGCCCGGTCGAGCCGTGCCGGGAACCGGGCGGCGGTCAGCTCGAGCAGCGCGAGAAGCCCCCACACTTCCGGTTCCGGCACCAGCCGGGCGAGCACCCGCACCAGCCGCAGCGCCTCCTCGGCGAGGTCCGTCCGGATCCACGCGTCGCCGCTGGATGCCGATGACCCCTCCGTGAAGATCAGGTATACGACGCTCAGCACGGACCCGAGCCGTTCGCGCCGCTCGTGCGGTTCGGGCACGGAGAAGCCGACCTGCGCCGCGGCGAGGGTCTTCTTCGCCCGCGTGATCCGCGCCTGCACCGTCGCGACCGGCACGAGGAAGGCCCTCGCGATCTCGTCGGTGGTCAGTCCGCCGACCACCCGCAGGGTCAGCGCGATCCGCGCCTCCTTCGACAGCACCGGGTGGCAGGCGGTGAACATGAGCGCGAGCACGTCGTCGTCGATGGCGTCCGGGTCGAACAGTGTGTCCGGACCCGGGGTCGTCTCGTCCAGGTCTCGGGCGAGCACGGCGTAGCGCTCATCCCCGGCGGACCGGCGCCGGAACGCGTCGATCGCCCGCCGTCGGCCGACCGCCAGGAGCCACGTCGTCGGATTGTCCGGGATCCCACCGGTCTCCCACCCGACGAGGGCTTCCGCGAGCGCCTCCTGGGCGACATCCTCGGCGAGCGCGAAGTCGCGGGTGTAGCGGGCCAGCGCGCCGACGATGCGTGCGGACTCGATCCGCCACACCGCCTCGACGGCGCGCCGCGCCTCACTCACAGCTGCCCTGTCGCCTCACGCCAGGCGCGCTCCTTCTGGATCCACTCGTTGTCCTGCGGGAACTCGTCGATGGTTGGCACCCGGCGGATCTCGACCTTGGTGCCCTCGAAGCGGGGCATCCGCTTCGTCCACTCGACGGCCTCCTCCTTCGACGCGACGTTCAGGAGGTAGAAGCCGTTGAACAGCTCCTTCGTCTCCCCGTATGGCCCGTCGGTGACAACGGGCGTCTCGCCGCTGAAGTCCACGACCACACCCTCCGTCGCGGGGTCGAGGCCTTCAGCGGCAAGCAGGACGCCGGCGCGGATCAGCTCGTCGTTGAACCGGCCCATCGTCTCGAGCATCTCGTTGAAGTCGACGTTCTCGAGCTTCGCGAGTGCCTCGTCGGTGGACCGCATGATCAGCATGTACTTGGCCATGTTGTGCTCCTTGTTGTCCGGAGGATTCTCTCGACCCTCTCACCCATAGGTCGAACGGGTGAAGTGCGGATCGACACGCAGTGCACGCTGTTTGTTCTGGAGATCTGTGCCGGACGGGACATCCACGCCTGGGAGGGGTGCGTGTGTCCCGTCGACTGTGCCGTGGGGTCACTTCCGGCGGGACGCGACCCGAACATAGCGTCGCGGCTATGAAAGCTCTCGCCCTCGTCGCAATCCCCGTTCTCGCTGTCTCCCTCACCGGCTGCATCACCGTGCAGGCCGGCCCCGCCGCCGAGGCGCCTGGAGGCCCTGAACCCGTCGCGACGGCGGTCCCCGAGACGCCCACTCCGGCGCCCGGCCCCGACAGCCCGCTGACCGCGCTCGAGGTCTACGACATGTGCATCGAGCTGGCGCTGACCTACTACCAGGGCGACCACTCGCTCATCGAGTTCACCCCATTCGACGAAGCCCAGGTGGTCACGCGCGAAGACGGGTACATCTACACCTACATCGAAGTGACCGACCGCAACCACGACGAATGGATGATGAACGACACCGCGAGTGAATGCATCATCGGCGGCACCCATGGGAACCCTGACCGGGTGCTCTACGGCGTGACCACCCGGCACGACGACCGCGACCCGAACGCGCCGCTGCCGACGGCGTGAGGCGCGGCCGCGCCGCTGAAGTTGTCCGGTCCCGCTCGCACACGCGGCCTCGCGGGCGTACCCTGTGAGCAGCAGCCGCCACCAGGACCCCGTGATGGCTGATTCATGCTCAGGAGTCGACCCAGACCCCGCCTACCCTGAGGCGCCCGCGAGTTCGCGCCTGTCCTCAGCGCTCGGCCTCCCGGCGACACGCATCTTGCTGGACGCTTGAACGCGGCACGAGGTTCGGATGACCCTGAAAACCGGGCGGTCGCCCAGAACAGCGGATCCCCTGGCCGTCATCGTGCTCACCGGGATCACCGGGCTGGTGCTGGCGACGATCGCGCTGGTGCTCCTGATGTAGGTGGGGGCCGATCGGGCGGCCCCCACCTACCCTCATCCGACTCACGAAGGCCGTACACCGCAATGGACGCCGAGGACACCGCAGAGGACACCACTGAGCGCGTTCCGTGCTGCAGCGAGTGCAACGGTGCACTCGAAATCGAGCTCTGGATCCTGGAGCCGCGGGACATCGCGCTCTTGCACGTGTGCGTGAAACACGGGGTGGTCGCGATCAGCCGACCGTTCCGTTGAACGATCGCTGCTCATCGGTGAATCGTGACCGGGCGGCGCTCACCTGCCGCCGCTGATTTTCCGGTGCCGCTGTTCCCTACCGGGCGCCCCATACGGGTAGTCGTCCGCCGGCGGCGCGCTGACCTCCGTCAGCCGTTCGAGTTCGGCGGCATCCAGCTGCAGCGCGACGGCAGCCATGTTGTCCTGCAGCTGCTCGACGGAGCGGGCGCCGAGGATCACCGACGTCACGGCCGGCTGCGCCCCGAGCCACGCCAGCGCGGCCTGCGAGGGGGACACCCCGTGCGCCTCGGCGATCTCGCGGACCGCGTCGATCACCCGCCAGGTGCGCTCGCTCGCGTTCCGCTGCTTCCACGCCTCCAGCCCGCGCTCCGGGTTCTCCCCCAGCCGCGTCGTGCCCGTCGGCGGCACGTCGCGCTGGTACTTGCCGCTCAGCCAGCCGCCGCCGAGCGGCGACCACGGCAGCAGACCGATCCCGGCATCGAGGGCGGCCGGAACGATCTCGTGCTCGATGCCGCGGACCAGCAGGTTGTACTGCGGCTGGAGGGTCACGGGCATTGCCCACCCATGGCGCTCGGCGAGCATCACGGCCTTCGTCAGCTGCCAGCCCGTGAAGTTCGAGAATCCGTAGTAGCCGATCTTGCCCGCTCGGACGGCGTCGTCGAGGAACCGCAGTGTCTCTTCGAGCGGTGTGAGCGCGTCCCACGCGTGCATCTGGTAGAGGTCGATGTGCTCGACCCCGAGGCGACGCAGCGAATCCTCCAGCGCGGTGCGCAGGTGGCGTCGCGAGGTGCCGAGGTCGTTCGGGCCCGCGCCCATCGGGAACCGCGCCTTGGTGGCCAGCACCAGCTGCGCCGCCTCCGTCGGGTTCGCCGCGAGCCAGGTGCCGAGAATCTCCTCGCTCCGGCCGGAACTGTAGACGTCCGCCGTGTCGAGGAAGTTGCCGCCACCGGCGACGTAGGCGTCGAGGATCGCGTGTGAGGTCGACTCGTCAGCCTCGGCGCCGAAGGTCATCGTGCCCAGCGCCTGGGCGAAGACGACGGCGCCGCTGCGGCCGAGCATGCGATATGGGTTCGGAGGGGAGTCTGGGTTCTGGTCTGCAGTCACCCTGCGACGCTAGGCAACGCCGCTGGGAGCCGCCGCCGAATCGAGCCTTAGGGTGAGCGGGTGAGCCTTCGCATCGGAATCCTCGGCGCGGCAGCGATCGCCCCGGCCGCCGTTCTCCGGCCCGCGCGCCGTCGCGACGACGTCGAGGTCGCCGCGGTGGCGGCCCGCAGCGCCGAGCGCGCCGACGCCTACGCGCGTCAGCACGGCATCGCCCGGGCGTACGGGTCGTACGAGGAGCTGGTAGCCGATCCGGCGATCGATCTGGTCTATGTCGCGCTGCCCAACTCGCTCCACGCCGAGTGGTCGATCGCCGCACTGCGCGCCGGCAAGCACGTGCTGTGCGAGAAGCCGTTCGCCATGAACGCCACCGAGGCGCGCCGCATGACGGAGGCCGCCGGAGAGACCGGCCGACGTCTCATCGAGGCATTCCACGACGACTACCATCCGCTCGCGGCCCGGACCGCTGAGCTCGCGGCCGAGATCGGCCCGATCCGCTCGGTCGAGGCCGTGTTCCTGGTGACCAATCGCTTCGAGCCGGGGGCGCTGCGCCACGAGCCGAGCCTCGGCGGCGGCGCGCTCATGGATCTCGGCTGCTACGCGGTGCATGGCGTGCGCCGCCTGCTCGGCGAGGAGCCGACCGTGGTCAGCGCCACCGCGGTGCTCGGCCCGGCGGGCGTCGACGAGTCGATCGAGGCCCGGCTGGAGTTTCCATCCGGCGCGATCGCGATGGTGCGCGCCAGCATGGCCGCCGAGTTCGCGAACTGGATCCGTTTCGAGTCCGACACCGGCCGGGTCGAGATCGAGGGGGTCGTGTTCCCCGCGCGCGGGCACAGCATTCGGAGCCGGATTTCCGGCGTGGAGCGAGTGCAGACCGTGGGGGGCGACGAGACGTACGACCACCAGCTCGCCGCGATCGTCCAGGCGCTCAAAGACGGTACTCCGCTGCCGACCGAGGGCGACGATCCCGTGGCGAACATGGTGGTGATCGACGCGATCTACGCTGTGGCCGGGGTGCACCGGCCGGTCCCGACGGTGTGACGGCCACCTCTTCTCCCACCACTTGTCCGTGGCACCGACCCGGCGCATCATTGAAGGTCAAGGCGCATGGACGGCCGGACGACATCGGCCCTCTTCAAGCCCGCCTTGACCGAGGTCGTGTGGCCGAATGGTGAGTGCAAGACGATGACGTCGTCGACGGGCGCGGTGGTGCGCCAGCGATTCGACCTCCGCGAGGTCGCACCGCGCGATCGGCTCACCGTCCTCGACGAGGTTGCCGGCCGCTCATCCGTGCCGTTCCGCGCGCAGCGGTTGGATCCCTCCCGACTTCTCCGGTACGCGCATGACTCCTTGATGCTCGGCCCGCTCGGGATCAACCAGACGACGCTCGGCAATTATGTCGGCCACCGATCGCCCGCTCAGGCTCGAGACTCATCCGAGCCTCGCCTCGTGATCGCGCTGGACACCACGGGCGGGCCGCTCCGGGTTGAGCAAGAGGGCCGTCACGTGGCGAGCAGCCGCGGCTCCATCGTGCCGTGGTGGAGTGTGAGCGCCTGGACGGTGCGAGCGGGTGAGGTTCAGACGATCCGCGCGGTGTCGGTTCCGTTGGACGCGATCGGTCTGCCGCATCTGCTGATCCACGACCTCCTGGCGACCGACCTTGGTGCGAGCCCGCTCGGTCGCCTCTTCTCTGACCACCTCGACAACACGCTTCGGCTGCCTGAGATGAGCCCGACCGTGATGGCCACACTCTCCCGAGTGACCATCGAGCTGCTGCGAGCGCTGCTGTCGACGGCCGCCGGCGATGAATTCTCCAGTCGCGAACCGCTCCACCGGACACTCGGCGTGCGCATCATGCTGCATATCCAGGGGAATGTCACCGACCCGACGCTCTCGGCCGACTCGATCGCCGCCACGTTCGGCATCTCCCGGCGTTACCTCTATCTGCTGCTGAGCCGACTCGACGTCTCCCTGGCCGAGTGGGTGCGCGATGAGCGGCTGCAGCGAGCGGCGGACGCGCTCGCGAACCCGGCCGATGCACACGTCTCGATCGCAGCGATCGCCCACCAGTCTGGGTTCCTCGATCATTCGTCGTTCTCCCGCGCGTTCAAGACGAAGTACGGCAGCACGCCGACCGAATGGCGCGACCGCAGCGCTGGAATCCCGCCCACCAGGCCGCTCGGAGCCGCGGGGTCCGCGTGGGTCGTGCACTGGACGCACAACAAGTTGCACGGCCAGTGAATGCGCGGGTCGCAGCGCCGGAATAGCGTCGCGACATGGCATACATCACCGTCGGCACCGAGAACTCGACCGACATCAATCTGTATTACGAGGATCAGGGCGACGGGCCAGCCGTGCTCCTGATCCACGGCTACCCGTTGGACGGCCGCTCCTGGGAGAAGCAGACGATCGCGCTGCTCGAGGCCGGTCACCGCGTGATCACCTACGACCGCCGCGGGTTCGGCAAGTCGAGCCAGCCTGCGGGCGGATACGACTACGACACGTTCGCGGCCGACCTCAACACCCTGGTGGAGGTACTCGACCTCCGGGACGTCGCGCTCGTCGGATTCTCCATGGGAACCGGTGAAGTCGGACGCTATCTGGCGAACTACGGTGCCGATCGCGTGTCGAAGGCCGTGTTCCTCGCGACCGTTGAGCCGTTCCTCCTGCTGACCGACGGCAACCCCACCGGCGTGCCGCAGGCCGTGTTCGATGACATCATGGCCGCCGCGCGCGCCGACCGGTACGCCTGGTACACGAAGTTCTACGAAAACTTCTACAACCTCGACCAGAACCTCGGCACCCTCGCGAGCGAAGAACTGGTGCAAGCGTCGTGGATTTCGGCGATCGCCAGCGCCCCGGTCGCCGCGTACGCCGTCGTGCCGTCATGGATCGAGGACTTCCGAGGCGACGTGGAGAAGGTCCGAGCCTCCGGGGTCCCCTCACTCATCGTGCATGGCGTCGACGACCGGATCCTTCCGATCGACTCGGCCGGCCGGCCGTTCCACGCCGCGTTCCCGGAGGCCGAATACGTCGAGATTCCCGGCGCACCCCACGGCTTCCTGTGGACTCACGCCGATGAAGCCAGTCGGCTGCTCGTGAAGTTCTTGGGGTCAGCCGACGCACCGGGTGAACGCCAGACGATGACGGCGGCGAGGGCGGGTTAGCTCGTCGAGCCGGATCACACAGGAGTTCTGCGGTGACGGAGGCTCAGCAGGCGGTTCACGCCACGCTCTCACCCGACGGCCCAGCTCGGGCCGCACGCCCGGGCTTCGGCGATTTCGACGCTCGGTCCGTGCGAACCTCCCGGGGGGAGGTGCACGCGATGGTCGGCGGAAGCGGCCCGCCGGTCCTTCTCCTCCACGGGTATCCGCAATCCAGCATGATGTGGCGCGACGCCGCGACGCTGCTCGCGAAGCGGTGCACCGTCGTGGCGACCGACCTGGCGGGGTACGGCCGTTCATTCCGGCCCGCACCAACAGCCGATCACCGCGCCCACGACAAGCGGACGATGGGAGGGGACCAGCTGGAGACCATGCAGGCGCTCGGCTTCGACCGGTTCTCCGTCGCCGGACATGACCGCGGCGGCCGGGTCGCCTACCGGATGGCCCTCGACCACCCCGCGCACGTAGCTCGACTGGCGGTGCTCGACATCGTCCCGACGGCGGAGGTGTACCGGCTGAACGGGACGCTGTTCGGACGGTTCTATTGGCACTGGTCGTTCCTCGCACAGCCCGCCCCCCTTCCCGAGCGCCTCATCGGCGGCGACCGCGACGCGTTCTTCGACCTCCACGTGCGGGCGGGTATGGGGCTCGGCGCGACCGAGGGCAGGTACCCGGCGGAGATCATGCTGGGCTACCGGCAGGCGCTCGACGATCCCGGCCTCGTCGAGGGGATGTGCGAGGACTACCGGGCGGGCGCCGGCGCTGATCGGGAGGCGGATGAGGCGGATGCCGCCGCCGGCGCGCGCATCGACTGCCCGGTGCTGGTGCTGTGGGCCGGCCGCGGCAGCCTGCCGCGCGTCTACCCCGACGTGCTCGAGGTCTGGCGCGCCTGGGCTCGGAACGTTCGCGGCGAGCCCATCGATGCGGCGCACTTCCTCGTCGAGGACCAGCCGGAGCAGGTCGCGGCGCGGCTGGCCTCCTTCGTCGCCGGCCCGTAGCGGACGACGAACGTGTCGGATCCGACCCCGGCAAGAGCCACGTCACCAAGTTCACCGTGGATCAGATCGAACAGGGGTACGGCGAGCTCGGCAAGGGCGAGGCCTGGGTGCAGTTCTGTCTTGTCGGCGCAGACACCTTCGTGAGCGAGTCGGAGTTCCTGCACGTGCGGTGACGCTGAATCGGACGGCTTGACGACGAGGCGTCGCCGGTACCCGGCGGCGCCTCCGCCTCTGAGCGGCTCGTCACGCCGAGTGGCCGCACGGAACAAACCGGCCCGTTACGGGGTGACGATCACTTTCCCGAGCGCATGACCCTCGCCGACCCGGGCCAGCGCCTGCGGCGCCTCGGCGAGCGTGAAGGTGCGGTCGATCCGAATCCGCACCTCACCGTCGATGCAGCGCTGCGTGAGCGGCTCGAAATGCGTCGGCCCCGTACGGACGATCAGCAGCCCAAGCCGGCGTCCGGTGAGCCGGGCGGCCAGCGCCCCGACGGTAACGACGCGCAGGAGCGTCCGCACCGTACCGCCGACGCAGAGGTAGCGGCCGCCGCGGGCGAGCGCCCGCCGGTACGCGAACACGGATCGCTGCGCGACGAGGTCGAGGATGAGGTCGAAGGAGCCAAGCCGGGTGAAGTCCTGCGTGCGGTAGTCGACGACCTCGTCGGCGCCGAGCTCACGCATGTACTGGAGCTTCCCCGCGTTGTCGACTGCCGTGACATGGGCTCCGGACAGCTTCGCGAGCTGGATCGCGAAGGAGCCGGTGCCGCCGCCTCCGCCGTTGATCAGCACGCGCTGCCCACGGCGAGCCGTTGCGGTTCCCTGCAGCGCGATGGCGCCCGCCTGCGGCAGGGTCGCGGCCTCGGCGAAGGTCAGCTCTGTCGGCTTCGGCGCGAGCGAGGACTCGGCCGCCACGGCATACTCGGCGAAGCCGCCCATCAGGTCGAGAATGTCGCCGTACACCTCGTCGCCCACACGGAAGCGGGTGACGCCCGAGCCGATCGCCGTGACACGGCCGGCGATATCGGACCCGAGCACCCGGCGGCGGGGGGCCCGCAGTCCGCCGATCCGCGCGTATCCTGGGCTGCCGGTCAGCCCCTCCCAATCGGAGAGATTGACGGAGGTGGCGGCAATCTGGATGAGCACCTGCTTGTGGCCCGGCGACGGCTCCGGGATCTCCTCGATCCCCAGCACCTCCGGTCCGCCGTAGCGGTCGTACACGACCGCCTTCATGCCGATCGGCTCCCGGCGGGCGTTGCGGACCCGGGTGAAGGCGCGGCGGCCTGCAACCGATATGCGGCTCGCGGGCTGTTGCCGGTCCATCGCTTGAAGGCCCGCGAGAATGCTGCCGGCTCCGAGAACCCGACGAGATAGGCCGTCTCGTTCACGGATGTCTTCTGGCCACCGAGATAGTGCAGGGCGAGTTTGTGACGCAGCTCGTCGAGCACCGTCTCGAACGTGACCCCTTCCGCCTTGAGTTGGCGGTAGAGAGTCTGGCGGCTCACGGCCAGCTTGTCGGCGATCAGTTCCATGGATGCGGTGCCTGTGTGCAGGATCGGCATGAGCAGGCTCTCGACTCGGCCTCGTGTGGACTTCGATCCCTCGAGCGACTGGAGCAGGTGGTCGGCATGCTCGCTCAGGATGCCGAAGGCGTAGCGCGGCTGAACGGCGATCTGCTGGGTCAGCCGTGCCTCCTCCACCCGCATGGCGTTCCACCCGCTCGAGAACGTCGTCGGAGACTCGAAGTACCGGTCATACTCCGCTTGGTAGCCTGGCGCCGGATGCGTGACGTTCACTTCCCTGACGAGCGGGGTGTCCCAGAACGGCCGGGTGAGGCGCATGAACCTGCCGAACGTGACCTCGGTGAGCTCCGGAAAGTCGTTCGGGTCGGGCCGTGTGTCCACGAGCCACAGCTGCCCGTTCCGGCGCTGCCATTGAAAGCGATCGGCCGTCCCGACATCCACGTCGATCACCAGCTGTCCGTAGCGGTTCGCCTGCACGATCGCATCCCGCACCGTCTCGCAGGCATGGAAGATCAGCCCGAGGATCGAGAACTCTTGCATATGCACGCTCTTGCCGAATCGGAGTCCGAAGGCCGGGTCCCCGGTCAGCTCTTTGCTCGCCAGCATAAGCCGGTGGTACTCGGACATCGTGACGCGGTTGTCCTGGTCCCGCAGCCGCTCCGGGTCGATGCCCGAGCGCCGGTGCAGCGCCGCTCGACTTGCGCCTTCGCTCACCGCGAGCTCGATCAAACTCGCGGCGTTCCCCGCCGAGACCGTGGGGTCAGCCACGCGTCGGGCTCAGATTGGCGCCTGAGGACAAGTATCTGATTCCTGGGGTCATGGGCGTCTCCCGGTATGGGTGGGACTCTACTCGTCGAGGGGCCGGACGGCCACGACCGGGCCGGCCACAGCACCCTGCCGATGCTCACGCACGCGTGTTCATCCTCCACGAAATCCACCGCTTCCCGGCGTTGCCGGACGCATCCACCCCACGAACCCAGGAGACCACCATGCCGACCACTCAAGCCGGGAGCGCCACGGAACATCGTGCTGCCGATGAATACCGCCTGCCCGCCTACCGCCTGAATCTCATGCGATTCGGCTATCTGGTGATGGGTGTCGGCCTCGTCGTCTTCCGGTGGCCGTCTCTGCTGCAGGCCTCCTCGCTCTCGGTGATGGAAGGGGCGGTCGTCTGCCTGATGGTCGCGCTTTCGCTCCTCGCCTTCCTCGGCCTGAGGTACCCGATCGCGATGATGCCGGTCCTGGTGTTCGAGGTGGCGTGGAAGCTGCTCTGGCTCGCTGTCGTGGCCGTGCCGCACCTGCTGGCGAACGACATGGATGCTCCGACCGAGAAGCTCTTCTCGAGCGTGCTCTGGGTCGTGATTATCATCGCCGTCACCCCGTGGGATTACGTGTGGAAGCGCTACGTGAAGGAGCCCGGGGACCGGTGGCGCCGCAGCGCCTGACCGGTCCGACGTGAACGAGCCCCGCAGCCAACGTCTGCGGGGCCGTCCGCGGCGTTGGCCGGCGCCCTACAGGTCGATCCTGACGACCACGTTGACCACGTTCGGCGGCTTGACGATCACGCGCACCAACGCCCCGTTGCGGATCGTCTGCTGGACTCGCTCGTTCTTCAGCGCCAGCGACTCGAGGCTCTCCGCATCGATACCGTCCGGAACCGAGATGCGGGCCCTGACCTTGCCGTTGACCTGAATCACGCAGGTCACCAGCTCATCGGCGAGCAGATGATGGTCGGCTCTGGGAACAGGGTGCTGCGACACTGAGCCGCGCTCCCCCATCCGCTCCCACAACTCCTCGGCCACATGCGGCGCGAACGGGGCGAGCATCTGGACGAGTGGCACCAGCACCTCGCGAGGGGCTGTTCCTGCTCGCGTCACGCTGTTGTTGAGTTCGATGAGTTTCGAGATGGCGGTGTTGAGCCGGAGTTGCGGGACGTCCTGATGGTAGGAGCGGAGCACTCGGTGCAGCTGCCTCGTCAACGACTCGGACGGTGGGTCGTCCGTGACTCGTGAGCCGTCATCGTCGGCCACGACGTTTCGCCAGACACGCTGGAGGAACCGCAGTCCACCGACCACCGCCCGCGTATCCCATGGCCGGGAGGTGTCGAGCGGTCCCATCGACATCTCGTAGAGCCGAAGGGTGTCGGCTCCGTACAGCTCACAGACCTCGTCCGGGGTGATGGAGTTCTTCAGCGACTTGCCCATCTTGCCGAGGTGCCTGGTCACCCGCTCGCCGCGCCAGACGAACTCCCCGTCCTGTTCTTGGACTTCCGTCGCCTCGACCGCGATACCGCGAGGATCGCGGTAGACGTACGCCTGGATCACCCCCTGGTTGTACAGCCGGTGGAACGGTTCTGAAGAGGACACGTGCCCGAGGTCGTGCAGCACCTTGTGCCAGAAGCGCGCGTAGAGCAGATGCAGGACCGCGTGTTCTGCTCCGCCGACGTAGAGGTCGGCGCCGCCGCTCGGCTTGCCGATGTCGGGGCCGAGCCAATAGCGCTCGTTGCCGGGATCCCAGGCGGACGCTTCGAGTCCCGGATCGAGATACCGGAGCTCATACCAGGACGACCCTGCCCAGTTCGGCATGGTGTCCGTTTCGCGGCGATAGCGTCGCGGGCCGTCACCGAGGTCCAGCTCCGCGTGGACCCACTCCGGCGCCCTGCCGAGGGGAGCCTTGGGAACCGAATCGGCATCATCCGGGTCATAGGCGAAGGGCTTGTAGTCGTCGAGCGCGGGCAGCTCCACGGGGAGCTGCGACATGGGTACGGCATGCGGCACATCGAACTCGTCATAGACGATTGGGAACGGCTCGCCCCAGTATCGCTGCCGGCTGAACAGCCAGTCGCGCAGACGATATCGGTACTGCCTCCCGCCCAGGCCGGATCGCTCCAGCCACTCGGTGACGAGCTCGCGCGCGTGCGAGATGGTGGTCCCGTTGAGGTTCAGGTTTCCATGGGCGGAGTCGATGAGTGTCGGCTCGTCCTCCCCAGGGAGGCCGTCGCCGTCGAAGATGCTCCGCACCGGGAGGCGCTCGGCTCGGGCGAGCACGGCGTCCCGATCGTCATGTGCCGGCACCCCCATGACGGCTCCGGTGCCGTAGTCGCTCAGCACGTAGTCGGCGATGTAGACGGGCAGCTGCTGCCCGGTCACGGGGTGGCTGACCAGGTGCTCGCTTCTCGTCGCCTGGCCGGCGGGAGCGGCGGGTGCCGTCTTGGCCAGCGGGTGACTGGGGCTCAGCGCGAGGAACGTCGCGCCGAAAATCGTCTCGGGGCGAGTGGAGTAGACGGTGACGCGCCCGCCGGAGCCGCCCACGATGGGGAATTCGATGGCGGCGCCGGCTGATTGGCCGATCCAGTTCCGCTGCTGCAGCTTGATCGACTCCGGCCAGTCCAGCGGCTCCAGGTCAGCCACCAGGCGCTCAGCGTATGCGGTGATCCGAAGGTGCCACTGCCGGAGGGTCTTGCGGAAGACGGGATAGTTGCCCCGCTCCGATCTGCTGTCGTTCGTCACCTCCTCGTCCGCGAGCACGGTTCCCAGCCCCGGGCACTAGTTGACCTCGGATTCCTTCCGGTAGGCGAGCCGGTACTCGCCCAGCAGTTCCTCTTGCCGCGCCCTGCCGACGTTGTCCCAATCCAGTCCCGCCTCCGCAAGCCGAGCCCGAAGCCGTGGGATCAGCGTGGCGATGGCCCGGGCACGGTTCACCTCCGGGTCGAACCAGGACCCATAGAGCTGGAGGAATACCCACTGTGTCCACTTGTAATACGACGGCTCGGTCGTCGCGAGTGAGCGGCGCTCGTCGTGGGACATCCCGAGCCGTTCGAGCTGCCGCCGGTAGCGCTCGATGTTGTCGCGAGTGGCGACCCCGGGGTGGATGCCTGTCTGCACCGCGAACTGCTCGGCCGGAAGCCCGAACGCGTCGAATCCCATGGTGTACAGGACGTTCTTGCCTTCGCTGCGCTGATACCGCGCGTAGACGTCGGTCGCGATGAACCCGAGGGGATGTCCGACGTGGAGACCGGACCCCGACGGGTATGGGAACATGTCGAGGACGAACTCAGCTTCGCGTGCGGCCTTCGGTCCAGCGAGGGCCCCGGTGGGGTTGTCGGCGTGGAAGATGCGGCTCTCGCGCCAGCGGTGTTGCCACTTGGCTTCGATGACCTGCGCGCGGGCGGGGGTGTAGCCGGCTTCAGGTTCGGTCATCAGGACTCGGCTCTGCGCGTGCTCGGTCTGCGCGGAACCAATCTATTCGCGGGCGGGCCATTCGCGGGCGGGCGAACGCACTGCTTTCCGGCGAGAGGACCGGTATCCGCTGCGTGGGTCAGCTCACAGCTCACGGATGTAGCAGAGCATCCGGTAGTCGGCGCCGGGTTCGATGTTGACGAAGCCGTGGCGCTCGTAGAACCGCCTGGTGTCGGCGTCGATCTCGTCCACGTTGATGTGCATCTCGCCGGCGCCGCGGGCGCGCACGAGCTCGATCGCCTGGGTCAGCAGCTCGGTGCCGATCCCTCGATCGCGCAGTGCTGGACGGACGTACAGCTCCTCCAGCTGCGCGAGCGGCCCGTCGTAATACGGAGTCGGGCGCAGCGTGAGGAACGCGAATCCGATCGGCTCCCTCCTGTCGTTCTCGGCGAGGGGCACGAGGACGTCGGGCGACGCCAGGAGTCGACGGAATCGATCGCCGAGCATCTGAGCCGTCGGCGTCGGCGACTCGAACTCCATATTGAAGTCGTGAAGGAGCCTGCCGATGGTCTCTGCGTCGCCGTGAGCGGCGGGCCGGACCCGATAATCGGAGTTTGCTGTCGCCATGACGTTCCTCTTTCTTTCCTTTCAGAGCCTGTGCCAGGGGCGCCGGTGGGTCAACAGGACTCGATGTCTTGGTCCTTGGAGTGTGGAGGATCTCGTTGTTCCCGGATCACTCGGTCATTTCGCCCCGCTTCCGCGAAGCCTGCGGTATTAGGCTCCCGGCATGGTCGCCAGCCGCACCCCGCTCGAGGTTCTGCGTGACACGGTCGGGCACGTGGCCGACCAACTGAAGCAGCAGAATCTCCAGCGGGCCGACGGGGTGACTGGCGACCTCTTCGCCGGGCGGCCCGGGCCCGCCCGACCGCTCTCGGAGGTGCAGGCCGAGCTTGATGGGCTGATCGGGCTCGAGACGGTGAAGGAACAGGTGCGTGGCCTCGTCGCGTTCCTGCAGGTCCAGGCCGCCCGCAAGGCCCACGGGCTCCCCGAGGTGGCGACGTCGCAGCACCTGGTGTTCCTCGGCAATCCGGGCACAGGCAAGACTACGGTGGCGCGGCTCCTCGCCGAGATGTACCGGGCCGTCGGCCTGCTCCCGAAGGGTCATCTGGTCGAGGTCGACCGGTCGGGCCTCGTGGGGCAATACGTCGGCGCGACCGCCCTCAAGACCGACCGGGTGATCCGGCGGGCGCTCGACGGGGTCCTCTTCATCGACGAGGCGTACGCGCTCGCCCCGGAGGACGGCCGAGGCGACTTCGGACCTGAGGCGATCGAGGTCCTGCTCAAGCGGATGGAGGACCACCGCCATCGGCTGGTGGTGATCGTCGCCGGCTATCCGCGGCTCATGGAGTCGTTCCTGCGCTCGAACCCTGGCCTGCGCTCACGATTCGCGCGGGAGATCACCTTCCCGGACTATTCGGTCGAGGAGCTCCAGTCGATCTTCGGGAACATCGTGGCCCAGCATCAGTACACGTTGGAGCCCGGCGCCGAGCAGACGCTGCGCCGCATCCTGGCCGGCCTCGAGGCCCGTGAAGACTCGGGCAATGCGCGCTTCACCCGCACGCTGTTCGAGCAGTCGCTCAACCGCCAGGCGCTGCGGCTGTCGCGTGATCAGACTCGCAGCCTCGATGCGCTCGACCCTGACGACGTGACGACGCTCACCGCGGACGACATCGCGGAGGCCGCGCGCGCGTTGGGCGAGGGGCAGGATCCGGATCCCGAGCCGTCGCGGTGGCGGCGCTGGCTCGGCTGAGCCGGCCGGAACAGCTCCTCGCCTGAAGGTTCATTGCACGTTCGTCGCAGGCTGCCCGGCTCCGTGCCGCCGATTGTACGCCTCCGTATAAGCTGAAATGGCGCCGTTATGTACGGTTCCGTATAGAGCGAGATGTCCGAACGAGGGGCACCACACATGACGCGTCAGCGGACGCCCCGCCAAGCGTGGATACAGGCCGGCATGGAGGCACTCGGCGACGGCGGTCCGGCCGCGGTCCGGGTGGAGGAGCTCGCACGCCGGCTCGGAGTCACCAAGGGCGGGTTCTACGGCTATTTCGATGGCCGGGAGCAACTGCTCGCCGAGGTGCTCGACTCGTGGGAGCGCGAGGCGGCGAACGCGGTGATCGAGGAGGCCGAGACTGCGGGTGGACCGGATGCGGCCGATCGGCTGCACGCGTTGACCCGCAGTGTGCAGGCGCGCATCGGCCTGCGGCAGACCGAACTCGCGGTGCGGGACTGGGCCCGCCGTGACGACGGCGCCGCCGAGCGCATCCGCCGGGTGGACAGGGCGCGGATGGAGTACCTGTACCGCCTGTTCCTCGAGGCGACCGGTGACCCCGACGAGGCGGCCGCCCGTGCCGCGCCGCGCTGACGGCCGGGGTGTGGCTGGCCAGCCATGTGATGCGGTACGACCTGTCTCCCCGGACACACGAGGACGTCCTGCGGCTCGCATTCCGGTGGGCCGCCCTGGGCGCCGACCCACCTGGGCACGGCCCCGCAGATGCGCACGATTCGACTCAGGGAGAAGACCGGCAATGACGACCGACCACCGGGAGCCCGGCGTCCGCCCCGCCGCGCCGGCACCGCGCGGCCTGGTGCCGATCCCGATCCGTCGGGCGCTCGCCGCGCTCGCGGTCATCGCCATCCTGCCGTACACCGCCCTCAAGGTGCTGTGGCTGAGCGGCTCTGAATTCGGCATGGTTCCCGGGTCTGGGCCCGGCCTCATGCACGACACCCGGATGGAGATCGGCAACGTCGTCACCGTCGTCGCGGCGGTGACCGGGGCCGTCGTGGCGCTCGCCCTCAGCCAGCGATGGGGGCAGCGCCTGCCATGGTGGACCGTCGTTCTCCCTGCGGCGGCCGCGACCGGTGCGCTCGCGCCGATCGCCCTCGGCCTGCCGGTCGGCGCGGTGCTGCAGGCGATCGTGGCGGGCACGGTGCGATCCGGCGGCGAGGGCAACCTGACCGACTGGGTGTTCGCCCTCGTCTACGGCGGCTTCGCCGTGTTCGGCATCGCGCTTGCCGTGCTGTTCGCCGACTACGTCGAGCGTCGCTGGTCGAGGGTGGTGGACGCGGCTCCGCGGCGCCCGCACTCCCGGTGGATACGCGTCGTCACGGCGGGCGGGATCCTTCCGTTCTCCGCGGCGATGCTGTTCTGGGCGGTCGCGCCGACGTCGGCCGGCCTCGCCGGGTGGGAGTCGCTCGCGCAACGGGTCGTGCTGGTCGTCGTGGCGATCCTCAGCCTGCTCGGGTGTGGAGTGCTGTTGGCCGCCGGCGAGCGCCCGCGCCCCCGGGTGCGATGGATGCTCGGCTTCGTCGGGTGCTGCACCGCGGCGGTCCAGGGGCCGGTGATGCTGCTGCTCGCGAATGATGCCAGGATCAACCCGGCGCTCCTCGTCGTGACCCTGTTCGCCACACCCTCGGCGATGTGGCTCGGACTCTCATCGATCCATCGCACCGCCGGATCACTGCGCTGATTCATTGCGGAACCTGATTCGAAGACGGGGCTTGACCTTTACGTTGCGTCAAGAACTACCGTCGCTGTTCGTCCTCATTCCACGAGTAAGAAGGCGAACCGATGGCTCCCCGAATTGTCCGCGTCCTGACGATCGAGCTCGACGCGGGAAATGCAGCAATGGTCGAGCTGGGCAAGATGCTCGGCCCGACCGGTGTACCCCCGCACGAGGTGAAGCGGCGTTACGACGACGACACTGCGCGTTATCGCGGCGAACGGATTCCTGCCGTCGTGACCATCGCCGACGACCGATCCTGGTCGATCAGCTACAAGACGCCGCCGACCTCGTTCCTGATCAGGCGGGCGATCGGGCGTTCCGGCTCCGCGAAGGCCGGGCACGAGCCGGCCGGGTCCCTCTCGCGGGCGCAGCTGAAGGCGATCGCTGAGCGCAAGCTCCCCGACCTGAACACCGCCGACCTCGATGCCGCGATGCGCCAGATCGAGGGAACCGCGCGATCGATGGGTGTCGCGGTGCGCGATTGAGCGAACGACGGGTGAGAGCCGCACCATCGCCGGTGCCGAGACACGACGCGCGTCATCTGCGCGAGCTCCGGCCTGTCTTCGGCCTGATCGACAGCCTTCTCGCGGAGGACGCGCGGTGGAGGGTCGTGGCGGACGCCCTCCCGCACGAGGACCGCGCCGCCGGCGCACTCAACGACATCCTCCAGCAGGGGCGCGCCAGCTGGCAGCTCCGCCGGGAAGGCGGAGCATGGCGGCTCTCGCCGTACTCCGACGCGGGTGAGCCGGACGAGGCGCTGCAGGCGGCCGTCATGCTGGCGCGCCTGGTGACGGTGGATGGCTGGCGAAGGATCAAGCGCTGCCGCCGCTGCGGCACCCCGTTCCTCGACACCACGAATGGCGCCAGCAGGACGGCCTGCGCCACGCACCTCGCGCATTGACCCGGTGTGACTGACGTGTCCGAACCTGCCCGCAGTGCGCCGGCGTGCGTCGGCTGCGAGGTGCCGAGCTTCTCGCGGCATGCACTCGACCCGGAGGCACTCGCAGCCTCTCCGGTGCGGGTCCTGCCTGCGGCCGGTGAAGCGTCCGCCGGGGAGGCACCGCATCGCGGGGCGCACCCTCATCCTCGTGGCGGTCAGGCCTCCCGTTGCGCAGGAGACGACTTCGCGGTGAGCGCCGCGTCTCGCTCTGCGAGGCCGCCAACCGCCTGCTCGATACGGCCCATCGCCTCATCGTCGAGCTCCACATCGACTGCGGCCGCGTTCTCGCCGACCTGCTCCGGCCGCGACGCGCCGATGATCGCCGACGCGACATTGTCGTTCTTGAGCACCCAGGCGAGGGCGAGCTGTCCCATACTGATGCCGAGGTCGTCGGCGATCGGGCGGAGACGCTGGACGCCTTCGAGGATGTCGTCCTTCATCCAGCGGGCGATCATGTCGGCTCCGCCCTTCGAGTCGGTCGCCCGGCTACCCTCGGGCGGTGCGGCGCCCGGCTCGTATTTGCCCGTCAGCACACCTTGGGCGAGCGGGGACCACACGATCTGCGAGATGCCGAGCTCCGCGGACGTCGGCACGACCTCCGCGTCGATCACCCGCCACAGGAGGGAGTACTGCGGCTGGTTGGAGATCAGTTGCACGCCCAGCTCCTGGGCGAGCTCGTGCCCCTCACGGATCTGGTCTGCGGTCCACTCGCTGACTCCGATGTACAAGACCTTCCCCTGTCGCACGATGTCGGCGAAGGCCTGCATGGTCTCCTCGATCGGCGTCTCGACGTCGTAGCGGTGCGCCTGATACAGGTCGACGTAGTCGGTCTTCAGCCGCCGCAGGGAACCGTTGATCGATTCCAGGATGTGCTTGCGGGACAGCCCGACATCGTTGTGCCCCTTCGGCCCGGTGGGACCGAAGACCTTCGTGCAGATCTCCAGGGACTCCCGGCGCTGCCCATCCAGCGCGGTGCCGAGCACCTCCTCGGCGACCGTGTTCGCGTAGACGTCCGCGGTGTCGAAGGTGCTGATTCCCGCATCGAGGGCCGCATGCACACACGCGATCGCCGCATCGTTCTCCACCTGCGACCCATGCGTCAGCCAGTTGCCGTACGTCACCGCCGAGACTTTGACACCGCTGTTGCCGAGATACCGGTACTTCATGAGACATCCTTCCGCTGGTCGGGGAACCCGACGCCGCACTGGTCAAGGACGAGTCTTCCCCGCTGCCGCCCGGTGAGCAGGCCGTGCCCGGGAACTGCCAGTTCGGCGGCTGCCGAGGTGAGGGACGGATCGGCGTCCATGACAGCTCACTCCCCCGGCGAGAACAGCACCTCTGTCCATGAGACCGGCGGAAGTGTGACGCTGAAATGCTCGCCGTCGATCCGAGCGGTGGAATTGTCCCTCGGCGCCACGCGCTCCGGATTCGCCAGAGTGTTGGCGGCGAAGATGTCGTCGTCGTGGAGCGACTGAGCGATAAGGGAGTAGGTACCGTTCAGGCGCCCGATCTCGGCGGTCACCTCCACGCTTTCATCCTGAGACCGGTTGACCAGGTACAGCGCCACGTTCGACGCCTCGTCGATCGTGGCGACCGCGTCGACGACCGGAACGGCCCCGTAGACGTCGGTTTCGTAGTGATCGGTGTCGACGGTGATCCGGAGGGCGGTCCCCCGGGCGTTGCTCGCGGCTGCGGCGAACGGGAAGAACGTGGTCTGCCTCCACGCTGGGCCGCCCGGTTCGGTCATGATCGGCGCGATGACGTTCACCAGCTGTGCGAGCGAAGCGCTCGTCACGCGGTCGGCGTGCTTCAGGAGGGAGATGAGGAGGCTTCCGAACACCACGGCGTCCGCGACCGTGTACACATCCTCGAGCAGACGAGGAGCGACCGGCCAATTGTCGACGCCGGTGATCTTGTCCAAGGTCTCGAAGCGCTCGTTGTACCAGACGTTCCACTCGTCGAAAGAGATCGCCATCGTCTTGTCGCTCCCCCGAACCGCCTTGACGTGATCGGCGGTTGCGACGACGGACTCGATGAAGTGATCCATGTTGACACCTGAAGCCAGGAAGCTTCCGACATCACCGTTCTTGAGCTCGTAGTACGCGTGACAGGAGATGTAGTCCACGACGTCGTAGGTGTGGCTGAGGACAGTCCGCTCCCATTCGCCGAACGTCGGCATCGATGCGCTGGATGAGCCGCAGACGACGAGCTCCACAGACGGGTCGAACGACCGCATCGCCCGAGCCGTCTGGGCGGCGAGCTTGCCGTAGTCGTCGGCGGAACGGTGACCGAGCTGCCACGGGCCGTCCATCTCGTTGCCGAGGCACCACATCCGCACGTCGAAGGGGGCGCTGCGTCCGTTCGCGGCACGCTGGTCGGCGAGCGCGGAGCCGGACGGCAGGTTCGCGTACTCGAGCAGATCGAGCGCCTCGAGCGTGCCTCTGGTACCGAGGTTCACGGCGAGCATCAGTTCGCTGCCGATGTTCTCGAGCCACTGGGAGAACTCGTGGATGCCGACCTCGTTCGTCTCGGTCGAGTGCCAGGCGAGGTCGACCCTCCGCGGTCGCGACTCCTTCGGCCCGACGCTGTCCTCCCACCGGAAGCCCGAGACGAAGTTTCCGCCGGGGTATCTGATCGTCGTGACGCCGAGCTCGCGGACGAGTTCGATCACATCGCGCCGGAAGCCATTCTCGTCCGCCGACGGGTGCGCGGGTTCGTAGATGCCGTCATAGACGGATCGACCGAGGTGTTCGACGAAACTGCCGAAGAGGCGTGGGTTGACCGCACCGACTGTGGCGGCGGGATCAAGGGCGAGGCGCGCGTGCAGCATGTGTTCCCTGGGTTCCATTCGAGTGGAGGCGATGTGCCGTGGCGTGGTGGGAGAAACGGTCGGCGGTGGGGTTCCGGCGTCGAGCGAGCCCGGACTCCGTCTCCACCAGGTCGAAGAGACCCATCGTGAGAAGGTGATCTGCCCTCGGGCCGCTGCTGTGCCGGAAGGTCCACTCGTACATGTCGAACAGCGGCCACCAGGTGTAGCCGACGATCGGCATCCCCCCGGCACGAAGGCGATCGATCTCGGCGACGGAGTCGTCCAGCCACTCGATGCGCTCTTCGACCGTGCCTGTGACGCAGGTCTCCGTGAGCATGACGGGCGCGCCGTATCGTTCCCACCAGAGATTGAGGACGTCGCTGAGGCCTTCGACACCCGCGTCGAAGGAAGGACGGGGATCCGCGAAGCCCCCTCCATGGTGGATGCCGAGCTCGAAGACCTCGGTGGAGTGCCGCGGGTAGTAGTTGACACCCATGATGTCGGGCTGCACAGCGTTGTCGCGGAACCAGGCGAGCAGGTCGTCTGGAGCGCCGTTCGCTCGCAGAGTGTCCAGCAGCTCGTGACCTTCGCCGACCCGCCCGGTGGCGAGATCCTCGACGAGAAAGCGCTGCGAGACCAGTCTCTTCGCGTCGATTCGGTGCTCGTGCGCCTCGAGGTCACCGGTGTAGCGGAGGCCGGCGTCGACGTGCACGAAGATCGCACGGTCGCCGAGCACGGACGACACAGCGTGCTGCGTCTTCACGAAGCCTTCCGCCAGCGCGAGGGAGATGTCCACCACACCGCGCTCCCCACGACCGTAGGGCGGCCAGTAGCCGTACTCCCCCGAGAACAGCGCGTGGATCATCGGTTCATTGACGGGGGTGTAGTCGACGGCCACCTCGCCATAGCGCTCGGCGAAGCGGTGAGCGTATTCCGCCACCCGGTCGGGATAGTCGCGGTTGGAGAACTCGCCTTCGAGCCAGAGCGGCGTTCCGTAATGCAGCAGGTCGATGATCGGACGGAGACCCGCTTCGACCAGCGACTCCATCGCCTGGTCCACCCAGCCCCAGTCCCATCGCCCGGGCGCCGGTGCGATCCGGTACCAGGGCACCCCCCAGCGCAGGAATTCCGAGCCGACCGCGGCGGCCTTCCTGAAGTCCTCGGCGAACCAGCGGTAATGCTCGGTGAGCTCGTACTCGTCGATCGCGCGCTCGCCGTCGCGCGCCTGCGGGACGAAGGTGTTCTCGATGCCGAGCCCGAACCGGAGTCTGCCGTCTTCGAACCATCTGGGCTCGGTCATTTGATTCCCGTCGTTGCGACGCTCTCGATGAAGCGTCGTTGAATGAGGAGGAACATCACGGCCAGGGGCAGCACCGCGATCAAGGAGCCGGCCATCATGACGCCGTAGGGGATGATGCCGCCCGGTCCGGTGAGCAGCGTCAGCCCAGACGTGATCGTTCCCATCTCCTGCTCGTTGGTGAAGATCAACGGCCACAGCAGGTCGTTCCAGTTGTTGACGAAGGTGAAGATCGCGAGCGTGAGGAGGGCCGGCACGGCATTCGGCAGGATGACGCTGGTGAAGACGCGCCACTCGGACGCTCCGTCGATCCGTGCCGCGTTGTCCAAGTCCCGTGGCAGGGACACGAAGAACTGGCGCAGGAAGAAGATGCCGAACGCGTCGGCTGCTCTCGGGGCGATGAGTCCGGCGAAGGTGTTCACCCATCCGAGGTCGGCGACGAGCTGGTACACCGGGATGAGCGTTGCTTGGAACGGGATCATCAGGCTGGCGATGATCGCGATGAGCAGCACCCGCTTGCCGCGGAAGTCGATCCTCGCCAGCGCGTACGCCGCGAGGGAGTCGAAGATCAGCGCGCAGATGGTGACGCCGCCCGCGAAGACGAAGCTGTTGAGGATCAACCGGGCGAACGGGAGATCGGCGAAGATGCGCTCGAAGTTGGCCAGCGTCCAGTTGTCAGGCAGGAGAGTCGGCGGGAACGCGTTGACCTCGGCCGTCGGCTTGAACGCCGTGAAGATGATGATCAGGATCGGCAGCAGCAGCGCGGCGGTGCCGATCGCCAATGCTGCAGACCAGAGGATGCGCAGCGCAAAGTCCGAGCGGCGCCGGTTGCCGACGCTCAATTCTGCTCCTCCGCACGCCGTCCGAAGACACCGAACTGCACCAGGCTGAGCACCAGAGTGATCAGGAGCAGCACATAGGAGAGTGCGGACGCGAAGCCCAGCTCCAGGTCTTTGAACCCGGACGTGTAAATCTCCATCACCACCGTCTGCGTGGTCCGGAACGGTCCGCCGCCGGTGAGCACGTAGATCTGGTCGAACGCCTGAAGCGCGGCGATCAAGGCGACGATGAGCACGAAGACTGTGGTGTTGCCGAGCTGCGGAAGTGTGACATTGGTGAATCGCTGCCAGGGGCCTGCACCGTCCATCTTCGCCGCCTCGTAGAGGCTGGCGGGGATGTCCTGAAGGCCGGCCAGGAAGATCACCATGTAGAAGCCGAAGCTCTTCCACACTGCGACGAGCACGACGGTCGGCATGGCGAGCAACGGATCCTGGAGCACGTTGCCGAGCTGGACGCCTGCACCGCGGAGCCAGTAGTTCAGCAGTCCGATCTGTGGGTCGAGCAGGTATTCCCACGCGAACGCCGCCACAGCGAGCGACACGACGAACGGCAGGAACAGCGCGGTGCGGAAGAACCCGCGCGCAAAGAGACGCGAGTTGTTGAGCGCGAGGGCGAGTGCAAGTGCGAGCGCCACCGCGGAGGGCGTGAAGAGGATTGCGTAGAGTGCGGTGTTTCCGAGCGCTTGCACGATCTGCGGGTCCGTGAAGACGCGGACGTAGTTGTCGAATCCGACGAGTGTCTCCTGCCCGAATCCGCTTGCGTCCGTGAAGGAGAGGCGGAGCGCCGAGATCATCGGCCAGGCGACGAAGAGGACCAGGATGGTGAGCGCGGGGATCAGGAACGCGGCAGCCGTGAGTCCGCGCTCAAGCCGTGGCGACATACCGCCGCGGCCGCCAAGCTGCGCAGGCGGCCGGCTGGGGCGGCGGCCGCGAGAGGACAGGGTGGTCATGGAGTGCCCCTCATGGGGAGGGGCTGCGCCGCCGGCGCAGCCCCTCCGTCGTGGATCGGATCAGTTCTGCAGGGCCGAGGAGATGGCCTGATCGGCCTGCTCGAGGAGCTGGCCCGGGTCTTCTCCAGCCAGGGCCTTCTGCGTCGCCTCGTCCATCGCCGCCAGCACGTCGCTGCTGTTGACCACGCCGGGGAGCAGCGGGCGGCTCGACGGAGCGATCTCCGTGAGCGACGCGACCACCGGATTCTCAGCCACCTGCTCTGCTGCCACCTCATCTGACAGCGGGGGCCAGCCGGAACCGAGCGACCACTTCGCCGCGACGTCGGGCGAGAAGAAGTACGAGAAGAACTCCTGGGCCGCTGCCGCCTCGTTCTCCTCAGCCTGGGCCGTCACCGCCATAGACACACCGATCGCTGCGGACGCTTCACCGGCCGGGCCCGCGGGGATTCCGGCGATGCCGTAGTCGATGTTGTTGTCGGCGGAGATGAACGACATCCACGGACCGCCGATGGTCATCGCCGCCTTGCCGGACGAGTACAGCTCGTCGGTGTCGATACCCGAGAGGCCGGTCGGGCTGATCTTGTCCTCTCGTACAGCCTGCGCCCAGTATTCGAGCGTCTCGACGTTCTCCGGTGAGTTGATCACGCTGGTGCCGTCCTGCACGATGTCGCCACCGTTGCCGAAGAACAGGCTCGGCCATACTCCGTTGCCCACGGTCGCGTGGTCTGCCAGCGCGAGACCGTACTGCTCCGGGGTGCCGTCGCCGTCCTCGTCGATGGTCAACTCCTTCGCTGCGGCGACCCATTCGTCCCACGTCGCCGGGAACTCCTCGATACCGGCCTCATCGAAGAGTGCCTTGTTGTAGAAGACCGAAAGGGGCACGAAGCCGGTAGGAACTCCGTAGTGCACCCCGTCAACGATCTCCATCTCCGCTGCGGCGTCAGGAATGCTGGCCGCATTCTCATCCCCCGAGTAGAACTCGTCGAGCGGGGTGAGCGCCTTCTTGTCTGCGTAGACCGGGAGCCGCTCCGCCGGCATGGCGACGATCTGCGGGCCGTTCCCCGCAGAGAGCGAGGTGAGCAGCGTCTCGTCGATCACAGCCCAGGTCTTCACCTCGGTCTCGATCGTGACCTCGTCCTGCGAGTCGTTGAACTCCTCGATGATCTCTTGCAGGACATCGCCGTCGGCTTCGGTGTAGCCGTGCCAGAACGTGAGGGTGACGGGGCCGGACGATCCCGTGCCCCCCGATGTGCCCGAGCCGGACTGGCTCGCACAACCGGCGAGCATTCCGGTCGCAGCGAGCATCGCCGCCGCGCCAACCCAAGACTTCTTCATTGATCGCCTCTCTGGACGTCGGCTGCGATGCCGACCGCGTTTGCAACGTGGCATTTCGACGTTGCAAACGCAACGGTATGCCGATCGCCGTGTCGTGTCAACCGCGAATCGCAGGACGCCTACCTGCCGGTCGACTCCCGCTCGACGAGAGTGAATGGCGCGTCGATCTGTCGTCCGGCGCCGAGCAGACCATGGCGGTCGGAGATTCGCTCGACGAGGGCATCGACCGCGGATTCGGCAATGATCGCGCGCCCCGGGTCGACGGTGGAGAGGCTGGGGAGCGAGTACTTGCCCTCATCCAGGTTGTCGAACCCGTGAACCATCACCTCGCCCGGCACATCCACGTCTGCACGGCGGAGCACGCGCAGCGCGCCGAGTGCGAGCTCATCGTTCAGTCCGAACAGCGCGTCGAAGGCCACGCCCCGGCGCAGGAGCTCATCCGCCGCCTCGGCGCCGTCTGGCCGGTGCCACCCTTCCGAGTACACGACGAGTTCCTCGTCGAACTCGATGCCGCGCCCGCTCAGCGCCTGGCGGTAGCCCTCCAGACGGAGTCCCGCCGAGCCGATCGTCTCCCCGTGGTGTCCTCCGACCACCGCGATGCGGCGCCGGCCGGCATCGATGAGATATTCGGTTGCGGCTCTTGCGGCTTCGACGTTCTGAATCGTGACGTGGTCATGCAGCGGTGAGAACACGCGTTCGCCGAGAAGCACCAGCGGGTACGAGACGTCGAGCAGATCGCGGTCGTCATCCGCCATGCCGAGCGGACTGAACAACAGTCCGTCCATCATCGACGTCCGCGGACTCTTCAGGAGGGCGATCTCGCTGTCCCGGTCCCCGGTCGTCTGCTCGATCAGAACCTCGAGGCCGCGCTGCTTCGACGCCTCGAGCACCAGGTCGGCGAGGTCTGCGAAGTAGCTGAACCGCAGTTCCGGCACGGCGAGGCCGATCGTCCCGGTTCGTCCGGCGCGGAGGTGGCGCGCTGCAAGGTTCGGCTGATATCCGAGCTGCTCGATTGCCGCATTCACTCGGTCCCGGGTCGAATCGCGAACGAATTCGTACCCGCTGACGACGTTGGACACGGTCCTCGTCGACACCCCCGCCAGGAGCGCGACATCCCGCATCGTCGCCGCCATGCTGCCCCCGCTCGCTTTGTCACTTCATACAGAGTAGAGGCACCACGGTGCCATTCTGCAACGTGGTAATCCGGGCAGCGTGATTTCACCCGTCTGGTCACTCAGTCACGCGACGGCCCGGATGTCGCCCGACAGCACGCCGGCGCGACCGCTCGGCTCGCCGTCGAGCCGAACAGCCTCAACCAGACGAGGCTCGAACCGCCGTCCACGAGATCGGCGGAAGGACGGCGTGCAACGCTCCGCTCTCGATGCGAACGGTCGGGTTGACCTGCGGCCCGACCCGCTCGGGCGCTTCGAGGGTGTTCGACGCGGTGGGGTCGTCGTCCCAGATGCCGGTGGCCTCGAGGATCTCGGTCATCCCGTCCCCCCCGCACTGGATGGCGACCGTGACCGGATGCTCCGACCGGTTCACCAGAAAGAGCGAGATCCCGCCGGTTGCGTCAAGGGTCGCGGCGGCATCGACGGTATTCACCTCCCCGTAGAGCTCCGTGCCGTGCGTCGGCGAATCGATCCGGAGGTCCAGGGCCACACTCCCCGACATGCGGGCCGCGTCGGCGAACGGGAAGAAGATGGTCTGCCGCCACGCCGGCCCGCCGGGCTCGGTCATGATCGGCGCGATCACGTTCACCAGCTGGGCGAGACTTGCGGCGCGGACGCGGTCGCTGTGGTTCAGGAGCGAGATGAGCAGTCCACCGACGACTACGGCGTCGACCACTGAGTACTGGTCCTCGAGCAGGCGTGGTGCGTACGGCCACTCATGCGGATCGGTGATCTTGTCCTCGCGGTGGAAGCGCCGGTTGTACCAGACGTTCCACTCATCGAACGAGATCTGCATCACCTTCGCAGAGCTCAACTCCGCCCGAACCTGATCGGCGGTGGCGGCCACGGCGTCGATGAAGCGGTCCATGCTGACGCCGGATGCGAGGAAGCTGAGACGGTCGCCGTCAAGCTCCTCGTAGTAGGCGTGGCAGGAGATGTAGTCGACCACGTCGTACGCGTGCGTCAGCGCCACGCGCTCCCACTGTCCGAAGGTCGGCATGGTCGGCTTGGAACTGCCGCACAGGACCAGCTCGAGTTCTTCGTCGACACGGCGCATGGCGCGAGCCGTCTGGGCGGCGAGCCGGCCGTACGAATCCGCGTCGGTGTAGCCGACCTGCCATGGCCCGTCCATCTCATTGCCCAGGCACCACATTCGGACGTCGTACGGCTCCGGACTGCCGTTCGCCGCGCGCAGGTCGGAGAAATGGGTCCCCGACCGGACATTGGTGTACTCCAAGAGGTCGACCGCCGCCTCGATGCCGCGGGTGCCGAGATTGACGGCGAGCATGAGCTCGACTTCAGCGTCGCGCGCCCACGCGGCGAACTCGTCCGTTCCGACCTCGTTCGTCTCGACGCTGTGCCAGGCGAGATCGATGCGGCGGGGTCGCTCGGACCGCGGGCCGATTCCGTCCTCCCAGCGATAGCTCGATACGAAGTTGCCGCCGGGGTAGCGCACCGTGGTGACTCCGAGCTCTCGCACCAGGGCGAGCACGTCCGCGCGGAAGCCGCGTTCGTCGGCGGTCGGGTGCCCCGGCTCGTATATCCCGTTGTACACCGCCCTGCCGAGGTGCTCGACGAAGGAGCCGAAGAGTCTCCGATCGACGGTTCCGATGGTCCGTTCCGGATCGAGCACGATTCGCGCATCGAGCATGCGGGGGATCTCCGTTCTACTTCAGGCTGCCGATTGCCAGCCCGCCGCGCCAGTACTTCTGGAGGGAGAGGAAGGCGATGATGAGCGGGATGATCGACAGGAAGGCGCCGGTGATCATCAGATTCCAGATCTGCTGACCCCCGGAGTTCTGGATGGCCTGGCCCTGCCAGACACCGAGCCCGACCGTGATGGGGAACAGCCGCGAGTCGTTCAGCATGGCCAGCGGCAGGAAGTAGTTGTTCCACGTCGACACGACGGAGAGCAGGAGCACCGTCACGATCGCCGGCCGCAGCAGCGGCAGGCACACCTGGAAGAAGGTCCGGTACTCGCCGGAGCCGTCCACCCGAGCCGCGTCGAGCAATTCGTCCGGCACGGCCGACTGAGTGTAGACGCGCATCAGATAGACCCCGAACGGGTTGAGGAGCGACGGGAGGATCACGGCCCAGATCGTGTTCACCATGCCGACCTGACTGAGCAGCACGAACGTCGGAATCACGAGCGCGGTGCTCGGGATCATCACCGAGCCGAGCAGGATCGCGAAGGACAGGTCACGCCCGCGGAACCGGTACTTGGCGAGGCCGTAGCCCGCGAGCACCGCGAGGATCGTGGCGCCCACACCGCCGACCAGGGCATACAGCGCGGAATTGGCCATCCACCGCAGGTACTCGCCGCCGTTGTAGCTGGCGAGGCCCGCGATGTTCTCCCAGAGATTGAAGTTCGCGTCGAACCAGAGCGGTCCGCCGCTGCCGTTGAACAGCCCGGCGGTCGACTTCGTGCTGGCGACCATCAGCCACCACAGCGGCATGAAGAAGTAGGCGACGAGGACCAGCAGGAAGATGTGACCGGGGAGCACCTTGCCGCCCCTGCGAGTCCGGCCGGGCCGTCGCGACGTGCGTTCGTCGATTGCGGTCATGAGTCGAGGCCGCTCCTCTTGCGGTTGAAGAACATGAACAGGTACGAGCCGACGACCACGAAGAGCCCCAGCGCGAAGGAGATCGCGGACGCATAGTTGATCTGGTCGTAGGAGAACGCGAGCGAGAACGCGTACATGTTCGGCGTGAACGACGCGTTGATCGACCCCTGGGCGATCGAACGCAGGACTTGCGGCTCGGTGAAGAACTGCAGCGTGCCGATCAGCGCGAACACCAGGATGAGCACCATCGCGGACGAGATCATCGGCACCTTCACGCGCAGTGCGATCTGCCAGCCGTTCGCACCGTCGAGCTTTGCCGCCTCGTACAACGACGGATCGATCCCCTGCAGCGCGGCGTAGATGATGATCATGTAGTAGCCGGCCCATTGCCAGGTGACGATGTTCATGAGGCCGAAGAACAGCCACTCGGAGTCGAGGAGGTACGGCGCATCGACGCCGAACATCGCCCCGATCTCCGCGATCGGGCCGAATCGGGGGCTGTACAGGAAGCCCCACATCAGCGCGCCGATGACCACCGGGATGGCATACGGGATGAAGATCATCAGCCGGGAGAAGCCGGCGATCCGCGTCGCCAATGCATCGATGACGAGTGCCGCCGCGAGCGACACGAGCATCTGCACCGGGATGAGCACCGCGGAGAACCCGAAGACCCAGAGGACGCCGTCGAGGAACGCGGGGTCGGTGAAGGCTCGTGCGTAGTTGTCGAACCCGGTGAACACCACGCCGCGGGTGAGGGTCCTCGTATTGAGGCTGAGCCAGAACGCGTAGACGAGCGGCGCCGCGAGGAACGCGACAAAGACGACCGCGAACGGGCCGACGAAGGACCATCCGACGAGCGACATGCGCGCTGTCCCCCGCCGCGGCCGTCGGGGCCGCTGCCCTGGAGCCGGAACCGCCGTCTGCGCTGCCGCCACCGGCGGGATCGACGTCTGTGTCATGAGGGTGAGCTCCTGTGGGTAGCGACGCGATCGGTCTTGCGTGGCTGATCGCAAGACCGACCGCGTCGCGGGTGGAATCGGCTACTTCAGGGTGAAGCCCTGTGCGGTCGCGTACTCCTCGAGCTTCTGCTGGTAGCTCGCCAGCGCCTCGTCGATGGTCGCGTTGCCGTTCAGGATCGACGCTTGCGCTTCGGTCAGCTGGTCATAGGCGAAGGTCTGGAATGGGCTGAAGGTGAATCCCTCGTAGGCGTTGGCGGCCTCGATGAACACGTCCTTCTGGATCTTCTGACCGCCGAAGAAGGGGTACTCCAGCTCCACGAAGTAGTCCGACTCCAGGACCGGCAGGTACGTCGGGAACAGGGCACCCTCCTCAATGCCGACCTTCCATGCCTCATCGGTGCCGAACAGCTCCGAGGCCACACGAGCGGACAGTTCGGGGTTGCCTGCCTGGCTCGTCACACCGAACGAAGAGCCACCCCAGTTCACGTAGACCGGGTTGTCCGCATCCCACTGCGGCAGCGGGGCGGCCGCCCAGCGTGCATCCGGGTCCGCTTCCTCCTCGAGGCCCATCAGGTACCCCGGTCCCCAAGCCGCCGCCAGGTAGGTGGCGTGCCGTCCGTTCACCACCGCGGTGTTGAAGTCGGGCGTGGAGCGGTCATCGGCGCTGACCACGCCGGCGTCGATGAGTTCGAACCAGTATTCGAGCACCTGCTTGGTCGCGGCATCGTTCACGTTGATGCCGATCTCCTCGACGTTCTCGGTCGAGAAGTCGAACGGCTGGTTGCCGGCCTGTGCGAACAGCGCCTGGCTGAATGCGCGACCGTTCGTCGGGTAGTTCGCGAGGAAGCTCTCGGAGCCTGCGTCCTTCAACTCCTTGGCCGCGTCGGCGAGCTCGTCCCAGGTGGTCGGCACCTCGATGTCGAACTCCTCGAGGATGTCAGCACGGTAGAGCATGCCCACCGGCCCGAGGTCCACCGGAACTGCGTAGACCGCGTCACCGCTCGAGACGTCCTTCCAGGCGCCCGGAGCGTACTGGTCCTCCTTGTCGCCGATTCCGTACTCAACGAGGTCGACAAGGCCGTTCCGGATGGTGAAGCTGGGAATGACCTCGTTCTCGAGCTGGATCACGTCGGGCGCACCGCTGCCGGCCTCGAGCGCGGTCGAGAACTTCGGGTAGACGTCCTTTCCGACACCGGCGTTCACCCAGCACACCTGCACGTCGTCGTTCGCCTCGTTGAAGACATCGACCACGCCCTCGAATGCCGGGTACCAAGCCCAGACGGTGACCTGTTCGGCGTCCGGGTGGACGACCGTGTTGGCGCACGCGGCCGAGTCTCCCCCGCCATTCGCGCCGCCTCCCCCGTTCCCGCCTCCGCCGGCTCCAGCCTGTCCACCCGCACATCCGGCGAGCGCCAGGGCTGCCGTGGCCGCCGTGGCTACCGTTATAAGCCGCTTGCTGCTCATCTGCTGCTTCTTCCTTCCGACTGCACGGACATCTTCGTCATTGCGCGCGACGTGGACTGAGCCACTGAGCGCTCTGCGGCCGGCGCCGCTGCCGTGTTTCCTATAGGATAGAGGAATTCCCGCGGCCTTGTCCACCACCCCGGAGATCGTCATGAGATGGGGGGCGGTCCGAGCCGCTCGAGGAGCTGCTGGACCTCCACATAGGCCCGATTGCGGTACTCCACGAGCGCGGCGATGCGCTCCGAGGGGATGTCGAGATATCCGGCGCCGGTCTTGGTTCCGAATCGCCCGGCCTCGACATGCTCCTGCAGCGAGCGCGGCGTCGCGAAGCGCTCGGGCCATCGCGTCTGCAGCGACGTGTAGCAGAGGGCGTAGACATCGAGTCCCGCCATGTCGGCCACGGCGAACGGGCCGAAGAACGGCAGCCGCATGCCGAAGGTGGTGCGGACGATGGTGTCCACATCTTCGGCGGTGGCGATGCCCTCCTCGACGATCTGACTGGCCTCATGGAACAGCGCATACTGCAGCCGGTTCAGCACGAACCCGGTGGAGTCCTTCACCCGCGCCGGCTGCTTGCCGGTCATCGCCACGACCCGCTCAGCGGTCACGATGGCCGACTCGGCCGTCCCCGGGTGCGGAATGACCTCCACGCCGGGGATGAACGGCGCCGGGTTCGAGAAGTGCACCCCCACGAACCGCTCGGGGTGGTGAACCGCGGTCGCGAGCTTCTCGATGAGAATGGTCGATGTATTGGAGCCGATGACGGCCTCTTGCGGGCACGCGGCGCTGATGCGGCGCAGGATGTCGTGCTTGATGTCGATCCGCTCAGGCACCGCCTCCTCGATGAACGAGGCATCGCGGACCGCCGTCTCGATCGACTCGGCGGGGGTGATGTTCGCTGCGATGGTGTCGGCCGCACCGGCAGGGAACAGACCGTCCCGCTCGAAGTCGCGTGCTTCAGTCACCAGCCGCTCGTGACTTCGCCGGGCGGTCTCCGCGTCGACATCGGCGATCTTCACTCGGGCTCCCGACAGCGCAAGCATCTGAGCGATGCCGCCCCCCATATAGCCCGAACCTACGACGGCGTACGTGTCCATGTGTCCCATCTCTCGCTGATCTTCAGTCCTCACAGGGCCGCTGTGCTGGCGCGGCGCGCGGCCTGCGCGTCGAGGCGAGCGACAGGCAGCTCGAGGAGACTCCGGACGTAGTCCCGATTGGTGGCACACACACCGAGGCTGTCGCCTCCGTAATGCTCCATCAGCAGGATCCCTCGGTATCCGCCCGCCACCGCGTCGGCGACGACCTGTCGGTAGTTGATGAGGCCGTGCTCCAGGGTGGTCGGCGCCGAGAAGTACCCGCCGCTCGGCGGCTCGTCACGCAGGTAGTTCTTGAGGTGCCAGTAATTCGCGAAAGGCAGCGTCTTCGCGTACATCTCCCGCCAGTCTTCGATTGGCCGGTGAAGGCGCACCAGGTTCCCGACGTCGGGGTTGAGGCCGACGTTCGGCAGCCCGATCTCCTCGACGAGACGCACGGCACTGTCGGCTGTTCCGAGGTACGTGTCCTCGTACATCTCGAGCGACAGCTGCAGCCCCAGCTCCGCAGCGTGTGCGCCCAGCTCGCGCAGTCGTGTGACGGCCAGAGTCCACATCGCCGGCAGGTCGGGGTCTTTGCTTCCTGGCTGTGTCCAGAACCAGAGCGCCCGCCGCTGATGCTCCGTGAGCGGCTGGTGAAGGCCCGTCGAGACCACCGCCATGCCCCATTCCGCCGCCGCGTCGATGGTTCGGTGAGCGTATGCGAGGTTCGCATCCCCGACCTTCGGCTGGATCACGCTTTTTCGCTGGATGTGAACGGAAGGAGCCGCGATGCCGTTCTCGGCGAACACGGCCTTCAGGTCGTCACGACGGAGAGGATCCATGTCCCCGATCCGCGCGTGACTGTCCGCGAGCTCGATGAGCCCGAAGCCGACCGAGCGGACGAGCGCCAGCGCCGCCTCCCATTCTTCGAGCGGGGCGTCATGAAGCGCCGTTCCGTCGGGGGTGGTGGTGGGAACGCCGTGGAGACACGTCGCAATGGGCCAATCGGCCGCGGTAATGGTGGTCTGCACGGTGGTCCATCTCGTCGGGCGTTTCCAATAGGATATTTCCTATTGGAAACGATGGCAAGTGGCGCGCGGACGCGACCGGTCAGTGTGAAGAGGAATCTGCGAGCGACCGGGCCCGCACGTTCTCGATGTGCTCCCGCATGGCGGCCGCCGCGGCGAGCTCGTCGGCGCTTTCGAACGCCTCCAGAATCCGATGGTGCTCCCGGCTTGCGTCCAGCACATCCTCCGGCCCGCGGTGCACGGCTTGACGCATCCGGTGCGTCAGGGCGCCCAGCGATTCGTACAGGCCGACAAGGAACCGGTTGCCCGCAACTTCGAAGACGGCATTGTGGAAGTCGGCGTCGCTCTGGAAGTACGCTTCCGTCAACTCGAACGGGACCGGCTCGTGCTGCGCGTGAGCTGCGATCCGCGCGACCCGCTCATCGTGCACGGCGGTCAGATCCCGGAGCATCGGAATGAGAGCATCGCGTTGCGCGTAGGCCAGCCTGGCCGCCTCGACCTCCAGCAGCAGGCGGGCATCGAAGAGCTCGGCAAGCTGCTCGTCGTCAAGGGGCGGGGCGACCCGGTACCCGCGAAGAGCCTCCCGGGAAACGAGCCCCGTCCGCTCCAGCATGACGAACGCCTCCCGCACGGGCGTCGGGGACACATTGAGCACCCGCGCCATGGTGTCGATCGACAGCCGCTCGCCGGCGGCGATACGGCCATCGAGAAGCATCCGGAGCACGGAGTCGTAGACCTGCTCGCGAAGCCCGCGGCGCTCGATACCGGCGGGGCCGATGTCCGGGAGATTCATTGAGAGACCTCGCATGTCGAACCATGCAGCGGCCGAGACGAGCCGCTGATGCAGAGAACCAAGGCGCTCACCATACCGAATCGAGGTGAGGTGAAACGCTGATGGATGGCGGAAGCCGGCAAAGACCCCGCGGGGATCCGTGGCACAGCCGCCGACTGCCGGCGGGTGCGAGCGGGCCTGTTGACTCCGAAGCGCATTCCACTATCCTATAGGAAATACCCAACGGCTTGATTGGAATGACGACGGAGTCCTCTTCCACCGAAGGAAACACTCGTCGTCTCGCCCGCTTTGGGCAGCTGCGGAGCCGCACGGCTCCGTGCGCCTGCGCAGCATTCCTCTCACGCTTCGAGAAGGAAGGGCACACATGAAAACCGAAAGACGGATCACCAGAGCCGTCGTGGTCGCGGCAGCGATGCTGCTGGGCGCGGGGCTGATCACCCCGGCGTCAGCCGCGCCACCGTCGGGAGCGCAGGAGGTCGACATCGACCCTGCGGGCCAGCTCCCACTCACCGGGAACCTCAACCTGCACGACCCGACCATCTACAAGGACGGCGACACGTACTACGCCGCGGCGACCCATCGTGGAATCTGGTCGTCACCGAGTCTTGAGGGACCGTGGACCAACATCGGGAGCGTCACGGCTGCACCGTGGACCTCGGTCGCCGGGTACTCGGTGTGGGCACCGCACGTCCAGAAGATCGGCGACACGTTCTACTACTACTACTCGATCTCCGGATTCGGCTCGAACAACTCCGCCATCGGGCTGAAGACGACGAAGACGCCGGGCATCCCGTCGAGCTACGTCGATCACGGCGCGCCGATCGTCGCGTCCGGCACGCTGTCGGAAGACAACGCCACCTTCAACGCCATCGATCCGGCGCTCGAGCAGGACGAGGACGGCAACTGGTGGATGGTGTGGGGCTCCCACTTCGACGGGATCTTCATCCAGCAGCTCGACTCCGACATGGTCACGCTCGTTGGTGAGCGATACAAGGTCGCTGACCGTGAGAGCGAGGCGTTCCCGATCGACAACCCGAACTTCAACCGGATCGAGGGTCCGTCCGTCTTCAAGCACGGCGACTGGTATTACCTGCTGACGGCCTGGGACTGGTGCTGCCGCGGAAACGGCAACGACAACACGTACAAGATCGTGGCGGGCCGGTCGAAGAACATCCAGGGCCCGTACGTCGACAAGAACGGCGTCGACCTGGCTGAGGGCGGCGGCACGATCATTCTCAACAGTCGTCAGGCCCAGCCCGGCGTGACACCGTCGGGCCTCCACAGGGCCCCGGGCGCTCCGGACTACTTCTGGGAGGGCGACACCCTGTACATGTCGTACCACTCCTACCGCCCTGGCACCGTGATGGGGATCCGACCGATCAACTGGGACGGTGGCTGGCCGTTCTTCTATGAGCCGGGCGGCGGTCCCTATGACATCCGCGACAACGGCATCTACCAGCTCCGCATGCAGGGCGGCAGCATCGCCAGCCCTGGAAGCCTGCAGAACCCCACCGCCAGCAACAGCTGCCTGGAGGCCGGCGACGGCGACGTCCAGCTGGCCGCCTGCGCGGACGCGATCGGGCAGTACTGGATGTTGGAGCGGGAAGGCGACGGCTTCTACCGCTGGCGGAGCCTCGCAGGCGACCGGGATCTCTATCTGACGATGGAGAACCTCTCCGGCACCATCGGGACGCCGGTCGGCCTCGAGCCGCTCGACGGCAGCGATCGCCAGCTCTGGTACTTCGACGACACCGGCCACGGGTTCCACCGCCTGACCGGAAAGGGCTCCAACCTGTCGCTCGAGGTCGAGAACACCAACGGCGTCGTCGGCACCGAGATCGTCGGCAGCTACCGCCGCGACGGCGACCACCAGGCAGGCAACCTCACGCAGGCCGCGAAGTGGCCGCCGCAGCAGTGGCGAATCGAGACGATCGTCGACGACACGGCGCCCGAGGTGACCGCTTCGCTGGATCAGCAGCAGCGGATCGTGGTCGACGCGACCGACGACATCGCCGGTGTCGCGCTCATCGAGTACCGGGTCGACAAGAAGAACAAGCCGGCCGACGGATGGATCACGCTCGACGGTCCCATCCGGACGGACGCCGCGAGCGTCGTGACGATCCGCGCCACGGACGCGGCGGGCAACGTCAGCGAAGAGCTGGAGGTGACGCTGCAGGGCCTTCGAGGCTGATCTTCGGAGCATGAAGGGTGGCGACCCGCTGGGTCGCCACCCTTTCTGCATCCTGCAGCGTCAAGGGATGCTCAGAGCACTCGGGCCAGCCACCGACTCTCGCTCTACGATCGGGCAGGGAGCCGCACCGAGTGGCCTGCCAGCAGCGCGGCCTCCTGTTTGCCGCTCAGCGAATCGGTGAGCGTTTGGACTGCCCAGAGTCTCGGTGATCTCGAACTGCTGCGCGCCTCACGCCGTCACGGTTCGCCCGCGGCGGGCGTGACCGTTGCCCGAGCGGGCGCCGAGCCGCCGGCGCGTTCAGACTTCAGCGTGACCGCCTTAACCCGCCGGCTCTCCGATGGGCCGATCCACTACGGGCATTCGAGCGAGCGCGACCCGGGTGAACGGCCCCGGATGGAGAAGGGAGTCAAGATCTCGCGGTGCGTCCACATCACGGCGCAAGCCCGAGTTCCGGGGCAGCTCAAGCGCCACGAAGCCCGCAGCGGCATGTGCAGCGGCGGAGCCCTCGCCGAACAGCGGCTCAGCCCGGTAACCCGGTGAGACGGTGATCATCGTGGTGCCGGTGGATGCCGTATCCGGAAGGAATGCGCGGGGATGGGCTCGCGCCATGTCCAACGTCGCGGCGAGGTCGGCCGACCGCAGCGCGGGCAGATCACCGAGGACGACGGCGACATGAGTGTCGGCATCCGCAGCTCGTGCGTGGTCGATGCCCGCGCTGATCGCAGGGTTCAAGCCCGCTTTCGGGTCGGGGAGCACCGTGACGGGCACGCTCGCGACCCGTCCCTCGCTGCTTCCGGGGTAGGTGAGCAGGGAGAGCAGGTCCGGATCGCTCGAGACGACGACGAGTCCAGCGACGGAGGGCGTCCCAGCTACTGCATTGAGTGTGTCACGCAGCATTGCCACCGCGATGGCTGCCCGCGTCGAAGGATCGTAGCGTTCAGCAAGCCTGCTTTTCGCGTTCGCGGCGCCTTTGAAGGGAACGACAACGCGCCAACTGGTGTTTCGGAACCCCGGGTGCCGCGCTCGTTCCGCGCCAGAAGTGTCACTGGCCATGCCGTCGCCCCAGCTTCGCCATGCGGCTCTGCGACTCGGCAGCCGCGGCGTCCAGTGCCGCGCCCGCGAGGCAGGCGGAAGTGTCGAGGTCCCGCATCCACAGGGGCACCGCGAGCGCCCGGATGCCGAGTGCTCGAATTCGTCCGAGTATGGCGGCGTCCTCTTCGGCGACCAACCACGAGTCCAGGAGTCCACCGTCCACGCGACCGCCATAGTGGGCGGCTACTGCGAGTGCAGACGTCTCCACACCGATGGCGGTCAAGCAGGCATCCGCCATACCCCGCACGGCTGCGCCCGCGATGATCGGCGACACCCCGACCACCGGGGCGGTCGCGGCTCGCACCGCCTCCCGCAAACCGGGAATCGAGAGGATCGTCCCGATGGAGACCACCGGGTTTGACGGGGCGAGGATGATGGCGTCGGCACCGGCGATGGCGTTGAGCACGTGCGGTGTGGGCCGCGCGGACTCGATGCCCAGCTGTTCGAAGCCTGAGGCGCGCAGACCGGCACGGTACTTGACCCACCACTCCTCGAAGTGGATGAGGGATTCCGAGGATGCGCCGGGCAAGGTCACCCGAACGTGCGTCTCGACCGGGTCGTCGGAGGCGGGCAGCAGGCTCACGGGCAGCCCGGCACCGCCTCGCCATCGTGCTGAGAGCTGCGCGGTCGCCTCGGTCAGGGTCAGCCCGTCGCGAAGCAAGGCGGACCGCGCGATCAGCGTGCCGAGGTCGAGGTCGCCAAGGGTGAACCAGGGCCAGCCGACCCCGTAGGCGTTCAACTCGTCCGCGACGCGCTCAGTCTCGCCCGCGCGACCCCAGCCGCGGGTCGTGTCGTTCACGCCGGCGAGGGTGTACATCATCGAGTCGAGATCGGGGCAGAGCCGCAACCCGGCAATCCAGGCGTCGTCGCCGGTGTTGACGACAGCGGTCACGGACGGCCGCGTGATGACGTCCGGGTATCTCCGCTCCAGTTCGGCGACGAGACCGCTCGTGAAGCGCGAGCCGCCCACACCCCCTACCAGGACAACGATGCTGCGCACCCGTCGAGCGTACGTGCGTTCCGGCCCCTCCGGGCCTGAATCAACGTCCCGGCGTTCCGGGCCGCCCTTCAACACGGTGAGCGGCCTGACGACTGATCGGCGCTGCCGGATGTGGCGTTCGTGACGGCCGCCGACCGGACCGCCGGCGGGCGCGGCCGTGACCCCGATGAGCAAGCCTTGCGGGCAGTCACCCCGACCACCGGCCGCGGTGGATGACGTCATCGGCAAGGCGGCGCTTTCTCGTGGCCGCCGATCCTCGCACTTGCCCGGCCCCGTCAGCGTGACCCACGGTGATCGCCCCGACCGGAGTGTACTGGGAGGGGACACCGAACGCGGCGCGCAGTGCCGCAACGCGACCCTCGGGAATTCCGAAGAAGCAGGCGCCGAGTCCCTCATCGACTGACGTCAGGAGGATCAGCAACGACGCCATACCCGCATCGACGTGCCAGTAGGGCACGGGCCAGCGCGTCTCATCTCGATCGGTCCATCCCTTATCCGCCTCGGCATACCGATCCAGGTACGCCCCTTTCGACGACAACGGCACGATCACGACCGGCGCGCTCCGCATGCCACGGAGCCAGGGATCGGGCTCTGCGGCTCTGGACGGCGGCGTCGCCGCCTCCCAGAAGAGGTCCACATCGGCGCGCTGCTCGAGAACGAGAAACGCCCAACCCTGGGTATGACCGGCGCTCGGTGCTCGAACCGCGTTCCGCAGCAACCGGTCCACTGACGTCCCGTCCACTGGCGCGGACGAGTAGCGTCGCACCATCCGTCGTTTCCGCACGACTTCGCCGAACTCCATAGCCCGATCATCCCCCGCGCATGCACCGAGGAGCGACACGCCCAGCGGTACGCGCCGGCACGTGACCGTCCAGCCGCAGATGGGGAAGGCGAGCGAGATCAGCGATCACAACGGTCCCCTACTCGTCGAGCCACTTCTTGGCGGGGTGCTCGGCGTTCACACGCCGGACGGTGCCGGAGCGTGAGCGCAGCACGATGCTCTCCGTGCGAATGATCGGCCCCCTGCGCCTCACGCCTGCCACCAGCCCGCCGTCGGTGACACCGGTCGCGACGAAGAAGGTGTCGTCGCTTCGAACCAGATCGTCTGCCTCATAGACGTGCTCGAATCTGAGGCCGGCGTCGAGACCCCGTTGCTTCTCGTCGTCGGTCAGCGGCGCCAGTCTGCCTTGCATGAAACCGCCGAGCGCCTTGATCGCGCACGCGGTCGCGACACCTTCCGGGCTGCCGCCGATCCCCACGCACAGGTCGATGCGCGACCCGTACATGGCGGCGTTGATGCCGGCCGCGACATCCCCGTCAAGAAGCAGCCGAGTGCCGGCACCGGCCGCCCGGATGTCGTCGATCAGTTGAGCGTGACGCGGTCGGTCAAGCACGGCGACGCGCAATTCGCCGACATCCCGCTTTGTTGCCGCGGCGAGAGCCCGGATGTTCTCCCCGATCGGCTCGCGGATGTCGATCACGCCGACAGCCTCCGGCCCGCCGACGAGCTTGTCCATGTAGAACACGGAGGAGGCGTCGAGCATCGATCCTCGGTCTGCGACCGCGATCATCGACAACGCGTTCTGGCGACCCGCCGCCGTCAACGACGTGCCGTCGATCGGATCCACCGCGATGTCGCACGCCGGCCCGACTCCCGTTCCCACCCGCTCACCGTTGAACAGCATCGGCGCCCGGTCCTTCTCACCCTCGCCGATCACAACCGTTCCGTCGAACGACACGGTGCCGAGGAACTTCCGCATCGCGTCGACCGCCGCCTTGTCGGCCGCGTTCTTGTCGCCCTTGCCGATGTACGGCGTCGCCCGGATCGCAGCCGCCTCGGTCGCGCGGACCAACTCCATCGCCAGGTTGCGGTCCGGATGGAGGTACAGGTCTCCTGCGTCGGGCGTCACACGCTCACCACTTCGATCGGGTTGGCGCTCGGGCGGTGGGCGCGGCCGCGTCGCTGCCTCGCGACGGTCGCAGCTGCAGACCTCGGGAACACCGGCGGGTGCACAGCCGCCATCTCCTCCAGCACCCGGACCACCTGATGGGTGTAGCCGTACTCGTTGTCATACCAGACGTAGATGACGACGTTCTCGCCTTCCGCGATCGTGGCAAGGCCGTCGACGATGCCGGTCTGCCGCGCCCCGACGAAGTCCGTGGACACCACGTCCGGTGACTCGACGAAACCGACCTGACGCTGCAACGGGGAGGTCAGCGCAGTGGCACGAAGCATGCCATTGAGCTCGTCGACCGTTGTCGGGCGGGACAGCTGCAGGTTGAGCACCGCGATGGATACGTCCGGGGTCGGCACGCGGATGGCGTTGCCAGTCAGCCGGCCGGCGAGCTGCGGGAGTGCCTTCGCGACGGCCCGCGCCGCGCCCGTCTCGGTGAGCACCATGTTGAGACCCGCCGCCCGGCCACGACGGTCCGCCTTGTGATAGTTGTCGATGAGGTTCTGGTCATTCGTGAACGAGTGGATCGTTTCGATGTGCCCACGCACCACCTGGAACTCGTCGTGAACGGCTTTCAGCACCGGTGTCACGGCGTTCGTCGTGCAGGATGCCGCCGAGAGAATGCGGTCGTCGTCCGCGATCTCCGTGTGATTGACGCCGTGCACGATGTTCTTGAGGGCCCCCTTCCCAGGCGCCGTCAGCAGCACCCGGCCGACCCCGGGGCACGAGAGGTGCTGACTGAGTCCCGCCTCATCGCGCCATCTGCCGGTGCTGTCAACGAGGATCGCGTCGTCGATGCCGTACCGCGTGTAGTCGATTGCGCCCGGATCGTCACTGTAGATGACCTGGATGAGGTTGCCGTTCGCGAGGATCGTCTCCCGCTCCTCGTCCACGGTGATGGTGCCGTCGAACGGACCGTGAATCGAGTCACGCCGCAGAAGGCCGGCGCGCTTGCGCAGATCGCCCGGTCCGTTGCGCCGCACGACGATCGCCCGCAACTGCAGCCCCGCCCCGCGCCCGGCATGACTCACGAGGATCCGTGCGACAAGGCGGCCGATGCGGCCGAAACCGTACAGGACGACATCCCGTGGTCCCCGCTCCGGCGCGGCGGACTCCTCGCCTGCGGAAACGAGCGCGCGTCTCAGGTGATCGGGAAGCGACAGCTCCGGGTCCACATGCCGCTGCGCGCGGTAGCCCGCCAGCAGTGCAGCCAGGTCGATGGATGCTCCCCGAACGTCCAGATCGACAAGCGTTCTGAGCGCAACTGCGGTGTCTGCCACCGGCAACTCGGTTTCCTCGATGTGCCGCCCGAAGCGGTGGGCTTTGATCAGGTCGATTGCGGACTGGTTCACCAGAGTGCGCCCGTACAGCGACGTGACGACGTTCCGGTCGCGATGCAAGAGCCCGATCAGGGGAACCATCTGCTCCGCGATCGCCTGCTTGGCGGCCCATTCGTCGAGGTGCCGCACGTGGTCGGGGCGTGATGCGGTCACGCCGCCCCCCGTAGCGACCGACGTGTCGTCCGGTCCGCTGTTCGTCACCCGGCGGACTGCCTCCTGACCACGCCCTGAGGACGGCACCAGCTCGCTCAACCGGTTCTCGAGCCGGCCCAGCTGTGCGACGAGGGGTTGGGGAAGCCTGTCTCCGAACTGCTCGAAGAATCGGCGGATCTCGTCCGCCTCCTCGAACCAGCTGTGGGGGTCGACTGCGTTGAGCTCATCCCAGGCGTCCGCCTCGACACCGGTGTCGTTGAGGTCCACGTCCCCGCGATGCGGAAGGAGTCCGAGTGGGGTGTCGCGTGCGCCGACCTCGCCGGCGATCCGGTTGCAGATCCACGCAAGCACCCGGATGTTGTCGCCGAAGCCTGGCCAGAGGAAGTTTCCCTCCGCATCCTTCCGGAACCAGTTGACCTGGAAGACTCTGGGCACCTTGCCGCGGGACCGGAGCAGCTTGCCCATCTGAAGCCAGTGGTTGAAGTAGTCCGCCATGTTGTACCCACAGAAAGGCGACATGGCGAACGGGTCGCGCGCGAGTTCGCCGACCGTGCCGTCGGCTGCAGCAGTACGCTCTGAGGAGATCGTGGCCCCGAGGAACACCGAGTGTTCCCAATCGCGGGCCTCCATCACCAGCGGCACATTGTCTGCGCGTCGACCCCCGAAGATCAGCGCGTCGATGACAACGCCCTCGGGGTCATCCCACCCACTCGCCATGCTCGGGCACTGTGCGGCAGCGACGGTGAAGCGGGCATTGGGATGCGCGGCGGGACGGTCGGCGTCGAGCGTCCACGGTTCGCCCTGCCAGTCGGTGAGGCGCTCGGGTGCGACCTCCGTCATTCCTTCCCACCAGACGTCGCCGTCCTCTCGGAGCGCCACGTTCGTGAAGATCGTGTGACCCCAGAGAGTCTCCATCGCAACCGGGTTGGTGGCGGTACTCGTGCCGGGCGCCACCCCGAAGAAACCCGCCTCTGGGTTGATGGCCCGGAGCCGTCCGTACTCATCGACGCGCATCCATGCGATGTCGTCGCCGATCGTCTCCACTTTCCAGCCTGGCAGCGCCGGCTTCATCATGGCCATATTGGTCTTGCCACAGGCGCTCGGGAACGCGGCAGCCAGGTGGAAGACCCGGCCTGCGGGCGAGGTCAGCTTCACGATGAGCATGTGCTCGGCGAGCCAGCACTCGTCGCGCGCCATCACCGACGCGATTCGAAGGGCGAATGACTTCTTCGCCAGCAGCGCGTTGCCTCCATATGCGGAGCCGTACGACCAGATCTCTCTCGTCTCGGGAAAGTGGGAGATGTACTTGGTTTCATTGCAGGGCCACGCGGTGTCCACCTGGCCCGGCTCAAGTGGGCATCCCACCGAGTGGACTGCGCGCACCCACTGTGTGTCCGGGCCGATCCGGCGCAGCGCGGCCTCGCCCATCCGCGTCATGATCCCGATGCTGACGACCACGTACGGCGAATCGGTGATCTGCACGCCGAGCTTCGCGAGCGGTGATCCGAGCGGCCCCATGGAGAATGGCACGACGTACATCGTGCGGCCGCGCATGCTGTCCTGCATCACGCCCCGGAGCGTGGCACGCATCTCGGCCGGGTCGCGCCAGTTGTTCGTCGGGCCGGCGTTCTCCTCGTGCGGGGTGCAGATGAAGGTCCTGTCCTCCGATCGCGCCACATCATCCGGATGGCTTCGCGCGAGGAAGCTGTTCGGACGATAATCCGGATCGAGCTGCACCAGGGTGCCGGACTCGACCATGTGGCCGAGAAGGAGCCTCCGCTCACTCTCCGACCCGGTGCACCAGACGACGCGGTCGGGCGAAGTGAGGTCCGCGATCTCGTCGACCCACCTCACGACCGACGGTTCGGCAAGGACTGCCAGCGAGTCGGCCGGCGCGGCGTCGTCTTCGATACAGGTCATCGACACACTCCTTCGGTGAATTCCAGTTCTCATTGTGACGACCATCCGGGATTTTGGATCCAAGTGTGGGCCGAAAGATTGCATGTTCTTTCCGAAGTGGGAAGAATTCCGACTGGCCGAACAGCCGCATGTCGTCCCCTCACCGGTTGCCCGCTCCAGCGACTGGCAGCGGACCAGCGATCGACGCGGTCAGTCGGGCAGGACGGCCATCGCCTCGATCTCGAAGAGGTAGTCCGGATTCGCGAAACCTGCCACCTGGACGAGCGTGCTCACCGGGAAGTCGCTGCTGAAATAGCGCGCTCGCACCGCGCGCAGCTGCTCACGGTGAAGGCGGAAGTCCTCGCGAAGGTACACCGTCACCTTCACGACGTCTGCCATCGACCCGCCGGCCTCGTTCAGAACCTTCTCGAGGTTCTGGAATGCCACGTCGGCCTGATCGACCGCCTGTTGCGGCATGGTCCCGTCCAACCGGTATCCGACGATCCCGCTCACAAAGAGCAAGGAGCCGCCGGTGACCTTGATCGCCTGGCTGAAGTCGGCGGTGGGCGCATAGATCGAGGAAGGGTTGATGATTCGCTTCTCCACTGGCGGCGTCACCCCGCCCCGACAGCGCCCGGTTCATACCACGGCGCGAGACGGCGGCGCAGTGCGCCGATCAATAGGAGAGTGGCGTTGGCGATGATCACCATGACGAGGACCATCGCCATCGCTTCGTCCATGCGGAAGTCGAAGGCGGCCCGTTCGAGCAGGTGTCCCAGCCCTCCGGAGCCGCCCAGGAACTCTCCAAGCACTTCTCCTGTGAAGCCCAGTGCAGCGCCTCGCTGGATGCCCGAGAGGCTGTACGGGAGCGTCGCGGGGAGAATCACCTTCGTGCCCAGAGCCCACCCGTTGAATCCGAACACGCGTCCGGCGTTGACGAGGGAAGCACTGACGGTGACCGCGCCCTCCATGGTGTTGAGAATGATGGGGAACACTGCGAGAAGGATCACCAGTGCGATCTTCGATTCGCTGCCCAACCCGAGGATCAGAATGAAAAGCGGTGCAAGCGCGACCTTCGGGGTCGAGTAGAGGATCCAGAGGAAGGGAGCGACGGTGAACCGCAGCACGGGGAACCAGCCGACCGACAGTCCTACGATGAGGCCCACGACGATCGCGATGACCAACCCGATCAGGACGTTCCCGAGGCTGAATGCGAAGGACCCCCAGAAGTCGTCCCGGAGGACGAGCTGCACGAATGCGGCACCGATCGCGCTCGGCGGCGGGAGGAAGACAGATGGCACCAGCGCCAGCCAGGAGACGGCTGCCTCCCAGACGAGCAGGATCGCGGCGACGACCGCTGCGAGGAGCAGATTCCACTTGAGCCCGTTCCCGGTCAGCGATGGACGGTCTGGCTGCACGCGTGCGCGCGGCGCCGGGAGCTTCGTTCCGAGGGTCACCGTACTGCTCCTGCCCGGGTCCAAGGTGCGACCAGCCGCTGGACACCGGTGATCGCCTGCGTCATGCCCACACTCCACGCGACGACGATGATGATCGCTGCGAATGACTGATCGGTCTGATATGTGTTCGCCGAACGGATGATGACCGCACCCATCCCGACCGACGACCCGGTGAGCTCCGCAACGATCAGACCGATGGTCGCCATGACTGCTCCTTGCCGCAGCCCGGCGAACAGGAACGGGATCGTCGATGGGAGGTAGACCCTGGTGTAGAGCTGCAGGCGGGACGCCCCGTACACACGGGCAGCACGCAGCAGCGACGGGTTGGTGGTCCGTATGCCGGCCGCCACGTTCAACAGGATGGGGAATACAGCAGAGATCGTGACAAGGAAGATCACCGGCCCCGCCCCGAACCCGAACCAGGCCTTGCTCAATGGCTGGTATGCCACCGCCGGGGTCGCGTAGATCGTCCAGGCGATCGGACCGAAGACCCGGTCCATCGGCACCGACGTTCCCATGAGCAGTCCGAGCGGCAGCCCGATTGCGATAGCGAGCCCGAACCCGATGAGCCACGCCTGCAGAGAGGCGAGGGCGTTGGGTGCAAGCGCTCCGGCTTGGAGCAGCTCACCGAAGCCGGTTGCTATGTCGAGCGGCGAAGGCAGGAACACCGGATTGATCCAGCCGAACACGCCGACCGCAAGCTCCCAGAGGATGAGCACAGTGAGAACCTCGACGGCGATGACGGCCGCTTTTCCCTTGGTGTCGAGGCGCGCCAGCCATGCCCCGACCCCGCGGGTCGCGCGAGGCCCACTGACGCGCGTGAGAACGGAGGTCACCGCAACTTCACCGCCTCATTGGCCTCCTGCTGCAGCACGTCCCAAAGGTGATCGCGCAACTCGATGTACCGCCGGTCCCCTTGAGCACCGCGCTCCGAGCGCGGTCGCTCCATCTTCGTCTCCACGATCTCCAGAACGGCACCCGGCCGGCTCTTGAACACGACGATCCTGTCGCCGAGGAGGATCGCCTCCTCGATCGAGTGGGTGATGAACACGACCGTCTTGCCGGTCGCCAGGAACAGCCGCTCGATCTCCTCGCGCATCACCTCCCGGGTCAGCGCGTCGACGGCGCCGAGAGGCTCGTCCATGAGCAGGATCCTGGGTTCCGCCACGATCGCACGAGCGAGTCCGACGCGTTGCTGCATTCCACCCGAAAGCTCACGGGGGTATGACTTCTCGAATCCCCTGAGGCCCACCATCTCGATCGCCCCGGCGACCTTCGATGCCGTGTCGGACGCCCGCGATCGCTGCATCTCGAAGCCGAACCGGACGTTGTCCTCCACCGTGCGCCACGGCATGAGGGCGTAGTCCTGGAAGACGACCGCCCGGTCGGGGCTCGGGCCCGCCACCGGCTCCCCGTCGATCAGCACCGATCCTTCGGTGGGGGGCACGAGTCCGGCGATGACGTTCATCACTGTGGTCTTGCCGCAGCCGCTCGGGCCGAGCACCGTGATGAATTCACCCTCCCGGACCGTGAGGTTGACGTCCTCGACCGCGGTCATGATGCGCCCGCGTGTCGGATAACGCACGGTCAGCCCTGACACCTGGATGAGCGGCTGTTTCTCCTGGAGCGCCGTGTTCACGTGTGCCGCACCTTCCTTCGCCTGGAACGTCCTCGTCGACGCGTCCACTTCAACGACACTAACGGATCACGGAACCGTGATCCAGACATTTTGGATACTGGATACGACATTTTGTCTTCGCGATCGATGCGGTAGTCCGGAACGGAATGGTCCTCCAGGCAGCCTTCCGCTGCCGTGGATCCGCAGCTGTGCGCGTTCAGCGGCCCTCTCGTCCGGGGGGCGACTCCGAGTCGCCTCCTGGCCGGCCCGCCAATCCCGCCGCGATGAATGGCACGGCCGCCAGCGCGAGAAGCGACGCGCCGCCGATCATCGCGATCGTTCCCCCAACCGAGAGGAATCCGGACGCGAGGGCGCCCACGCCCGGGGCGGTCAGCTTGCCGACGTTGCGGATGGTGCCGGTGAGGCCGATGAACGCGGATCTCGCATCGGGTGGCGCTGCCAGGCTTGCGGTCACGTTGTTCAGCACAGCGATGATCCCGTCGCCGACACCCCACAGCAGCAGAAGCACCGTCAACCAGCCGGCTCCGGGCGCCACGACCACCAGGACGAGCGGTGCGCCGGACAGGAGGAGCGCGACCACAGTGCAAGCCGGAATGGAGAGCCTTCGGAGAATGCGAGGTGTCGCCGCCGCCGAGACCGTAGCAAGGAGGCCCGCCGCGCCCACCACAAGGCCAACCGCGGCGGCCGACATGCCATGATCCCGCCCGGCGAAAAGCGGGAAGTAGGTCAGGACCGCGAACTTCAGGAAAAAGCGCACGAAGCCCGGTGCCTGCACGGCACCGGCGAACGGTGTTCGCAAGGCCTTGAGCGCAGACCCCGCCGATGCGCCCGACGCGCGCGGCACCGCGCCCCGAGCCGGGAGCGCCGCGGCGCAGGCGACTGCCGCAGGCAGTGCCAGCGCCTGCAGCCAGAAGACCGAGAACTCACCCGCCAGAACGATGAGGACGCCCGCCACGACCGGCAGCACCGACTCCCCCAGCGACATCGCCACTACGCGGCGGCTCTGCGTACGGGCCAACTCCGCCCTACCGCTGGCGTCCGCAAGCGCCGCGATGGTGAGCGCCAGCACGGCGCCGAACGCGGCGCCCTGCACGGTGCGGACGACGAGCAGCACGGGGAAGCTTCCCTCGAGCGCCAGCATCACGCCTCCCGTGCCGAAGAGCGTCAGCGCCCAGGCCAGCACCGCCCGGGTGCCGAAGCGGTTCGCCAGCACGCCGGAGGGGAACGAGGCCACCGCAGCAGCGACCACGTACACGAGCATGATCAGCGAGACCCCGGCATCGTCCAACCCGAGAGAGTCCTGCAGACCCGGCAACGCCGGAGATATGCCCTGCACGCCAGTGAGCACCACGACGCTCGCCGCGACGACCGTGACCTCCACGCGACGCTGCACCTGCCGGCCCTTTCTCACGCGGCTGCAGGGGGCGCGCATCCAGCCCCGCACCCCTCATGACCGTCCCGAGATCAGCCCGCCTGTCACTGGGCGAACGCTCGTGCACCGCCGCGAGGGCGGTCGCCCAGTACTGCACCGCGACCGTCGCGTCGGCTCCGCCCGCATCCGAGGCGGAGGGCCGCCGGCAGGCGCCCGCGCCTCAGCGGAAGCGGGGAAGGATCTCGCTGCCGAACAGCTCGATCTGGTCGAAGTAGCGGTCGAACTTGAAGCGGAAGTCGAACACCAGGTGCTCGACACCGAGCGCCTCGAACTTCTTGATCTCCTCCACCGCCTCGTCAGGGTTGCCGACGATGAGCTGCCCTTCGAGATCCTCGACGGTCTCGAACTGGCCCGACGGCGGCTTGACCGCGAACTTGGCCTTGTTCGCCCAGGCAAGCAGGCCTGGGATGTTGACGTGCTTCAGCGCCTCGTCCCGGGTGCGCTCGATGCTCGTCGGGGGAATGACGGCGACGGTCGGCATCGCCTTCTCCTGCTCCGCAGAGAGCGCGCGCATGGTGTCGATCCGCTTCTCCAGGGTCGCCAGCGAGATGCGTCCGGGCATCCAGCCGTCGCAGAAGTCGACGGCGAGCCGGGCCGAGCGGGGCGTGGCGCCGCAGTACCAGAAGGGAACGCGCCCACCCACCGGCTTCGGCTCGATGGAGACGTCCTTGAAGCTGAAGACGCCGTCGTCGTAGTCGACTTCGTTCTCGACGAAGACCCGCTTCAGAATCTCCGCGTTCGACCGGACGAGCTCGACTCGGTCGTAGTCCCCCCAGCCGATCGCCTCGAACTCGTGGTCGAACGTTCCGGCGCCGAAGCCGAGGATCAGGCGCGGCCCGAGCAGCTGGGTCATGGTACCCGCCATGAGCGCGGTCACCAGCGGATGGCGGAACGGGATGAGCGAGCCGGTTCCCAACTCGAGATTCTCGGTCACGGCACCGATCGCGGTCAGCGTCGTGAGCGCGTCGTAGAAGGTGCGGTTCGGCTTCTCCATCTCGCCGTGCGGCTCGAATACGAGATGATCACGCACCCACACGGAGTGGAAACCCGCCTCTTCGGCGAGCTGCGAGCCGCGGAGCAGCTTGTCCTTGCTCGCCTCTTCACCGAAATGGGGCAGCAGCAGACCGAACTTCATGACTTGGTTCCTTCCTGGACCCGAGGGGTCGCCTTCTTGCCGTGACCCGGCTCACCGACGACGGCGCCGTCGGCGAATACTTCCTGACCGCGGACGAATGTCCGGACGATGTCGGCGGTCATCGCCCGCCCGTCGTACGGCGTCCAGCCGATCTTCGAGAGCACGCCGTCGTTCGTGATGGTCCACTCAGCGTTGGGATCGGCGATGACGAGATCCGCGTCCGCGCCGACCTCGATCGATCCCTTCACGCCTTCGAGGCCGAACGACCGAGCAGGAGCGCCGGCGACCAGCTCGACCACCCGCTCCAACGTGAGCTGACCCCGATTGACGGCGTCCAGCAGAAGCGGGTAGTAGTACTGAATCCCCGGGGTTCCGGTGTGGGAGCTCCACATCTGCGTCCACCCGATCTCCTTCTCCTCACGGGTGTGCGGGGCGTGGTCCGACGAGCACATGTCGATCGTGCCGTCGCGCATGCCCTCCCATACGGCGTCGCGGCCCTCGTCCGGAACCCAGTACGACAGCGCGTACGGCCCGAGTGTCTCGACGTCGTTCCACTGCGAGAGGAAGGGAGCCCAGTGATTGACCTCGCCGGTCACGTCGATCCCCCGCGCCTTCGCACGCCGGACCGCCTCGATCGACCGGGCGGTCTGCAGGTGGGCGATGTGAATCTTGCATCCGGATGCCTCGGCGAGACGGATGACGACGTCGACGGCGGTGTCCCAGATGACGCCGTTGCGGGCGGCATAGGCGCTCGCGTACCCCTGTGGCGTGTTCTCCCCGCGCTCCAGGTACTCGCCTTCGATGTAGTCCATCAGCGCCTGATCGTGGGGGTGGATGATGAACCGAAGACCGGTCTTCGCGATCTCGTCCATCATCGCGAGCAGGCGGCCGTGGTCGTGCTCCCCCGTCCCCGCGGGATGCGGGTAGGTGCGGCCGGTGTCGACGACCATGTAGATCTTGTACGCCCGGATCCCCATGTCGGCCATCAGCGGGACCTGGTCGAGCTTGGTGGGAGCGGGATTGTGGTTCCAGTCGACGAGCGAGCTGCGCGCATACCGTTCGAACACGTCGTCGAGGGTTTCGGTGTCGACGGTCGGCGGGTTCAGGTTGGGCATGCCGAAGATCGTCGTCACTCCGCCGACCGCGGCCTGCCGCGTCGTCGTGAGGATGTCCTCCTTGTGCTCGAACCCGGGCTCGCGCGTGTGCACGTGCACGTCTACCATCCCTGGCAGCACGAGTTTCCCCGTCGCATCCACGGTCCGCATGGCGTCCGCCGCGGCGCCGGGCTCGATCACGCCGGCGATCACGCCGTCCTTCACGACCACGTCTGCGGTTCTGCGGCCGTCCGGTGTGACGACCTCGCCTCCGGCGATTCGCAAGTCATACGTCATGTTCAAGCCTCCTGGGTCTCGAGGGTGTTGCCGTCGGCCGCTCCGCTGGAGCGAACGACGAGGTTGGCGGGGCGCACGTAGCGGTCGAACCAGTCGACGATCCGGGGCGTCGTCTGCTCCCAGTACCGGTCGTACGCGGCGTAGTGCGTCGTGTGGTTCTGCATGATGAGCGTCTTCGGGCCGCGGGCCGCCTCGTAGAGGGCGACGGCGTGGTCGGTGGGGGTCGTGGCATCGCCCGCCACACCGATGACCATCAGCGGAGTCTCGAGACGTCCGGCGGCATCGATCGGACGGTAGGCGAGGATCTCCTCCGCGTTGGCAAGCGAGATGGCGCTCGGGATCCGATCGTCGACGTCGGCCTTGATGGTGGTCGCACGACGCTCCGGGGTCGGCACCATGATCTCTTCCCGAGGGTGGACCAGGCGCCCCTCGCCGGTCGTGACCCTGAGCTTGCGATCCTCATCAAGTGCCTTCAGGAACGCGAGCCACTCGTGCTCCTGGCGCATCCGGTGCAGCCAGTCCGTGCCGTCGGAAACCGGCACCTGGCTGACCGCAGCCTTGATCCGGGGATCGGCATCCGCCAGCAGGATCGCGTTGCCCCCGCCCGTGCCGCCGGTGCCGAACACGCCGATCGCGTCCGCGATCACGTCGTCACGAGTCGTCAGGTAGGTGACCGCGTTGACCAGGTCCTGGAGCTGCCGGTTGGGCGAAAGCACTCCTCGGTCGCCGGCGGAGTCGCCGAACCCGCGGTAGTCGAAGACCAGAACCGCGAAGCCCGCGGCGACCAGGGCTTCGTGATAGCGCACGTACAGCTTGGCGTCTTTGAGCCCGAGCCACCCGGGTCCCTGGACGATGGCCCGGTAGGGCCCGGCAGCGTCTGGGGTGCGCCAGATGCCCGCGATCTGGTCTCCCTCGCTGAAGAAACTGACGTCGGTGCTGATCATGTAGATGGCGCTCCTGGCATTTTTGGATACTGGATACAGTGCGTGAACGCAGTCTACCGATTTGCCGCCGCCGCGCCACCCCTCTGCGCATATTGACCGGCGCCTGAGCGATGACGCCGGCGATACGACCACCGGCGTGGGGGCGGGTCCACGACGCAGTCCTGCACGTGCCGCGGTGCACGTGCACCGGGCGTGCCGACGGAGCCCCCGGGGTGTCGCACACTCTCCGCGGGCCGGCAGAGGAGGTCAGGCCTCTGGTTCAGCGCCCGACTGCTGGCCCGACTCGACGGCGAGCACGCGCAGCACCCCGTCACGGACGGCCTCGAGATGCTGCTTCAGCAGCTTCTGCGCCGCGGCCGAGTCACCGGCCGCGATGACTTCTGCCAGCGCCTGGTGCGAGTGCGCATGCTCGCCGATGACGCGCCAGCCGAGCATGTACCGCCCGAGCTGGAGCCGGAGATCCTCGATGTGCTCGACGAGGAGGGTCGACTGGGAGCCGCCGTACAGCTCGCGGTAGAACTCCACGCGAGCCGAGACGAAGTCGGTGCCCTCTGTTTTCGCATCCGCCACGATCGCCAGATCTCGAAGCCGCGCTGCACGCTCAGGGGTCATCGACTTCATCGCCCGACGGAGTGCGTGCCCCTCGAGGAGTGCTCGGAGCTCATAGATCTCGTGTACCCGCTCCACCGAGAGCGTCTTGACGACCGCCCCGCGGCGATCCCGGAGCTCCACCAGGCCGTCCGCCTCGAGCTGGATGAGCGCTGAGCGGACGGGCTCGCGGGAGACGCCGATCGCCTCCGCCAGCGTCTCCTGGCGCAGCTTGGCGCCTCCCGAAAGGCGACCCGTGAGGATGGCATCCCGCAGCACCTCGTACACCATCACTCCCACCGACCGGTACCCCGAGTTCGCGCGCTGCGCGATCTCGCGCAAGCCGGCCAGCGCGACGTCGGTATCGCTCAACGGTGCCCCGCTTCCCCCGAGCGAACGTCGCCCGGTAGATTCTGGATCCAAAATACGGTTTGTCTGGTTAGAATGCTGTTGTCGAACCGCCGGTTGATCTTACCGGTGCGACTGCCTCCGATTTGAGCAGTGTTCACATGAGTCCGCGATCGCGGCCATCCCGTCTCACCATTCTCGGAGGCTCTGCCATGCAGCATTCTCTCAATCCCCTCCTGCCGTCCGCTGTTGCCGTCCTCTTGCTGTCCGGATGCGCCGGCGCGCACGCGGATGGCCCGAGCACTGCCGCCCCCGCCACTTCCGGCGGTGGAGCCGCCGCGACCATCGACAACTGCGGCTTCGAGGTCGAGCTCGGCAAGGCCCCGGAGCGGATTCTCGCGATCAAGTCGACCAGCCTGGAGATGCTCCTGGCGCTGGGGCTCCACGACCGGATCGTCGGCAGCGCCTTCCTCGACGGCCCGGTGCCGGCGGAGTGGGAGGACCGGGCGTCTGACGTGCCCCTGCTGGCGGAGCAGGTGCCGAGTCAGGAGACGGTGCTCGAGGCGGAGCCGGACTTCGTCTTCGCCGGCTGGGAGAGCAATCTCACCGCCGATGGTGCCGGAGAGCGCGCGACGCTGCGGGAGTTCGGGATTCGCACATATGTAGCGCCCTCCGCGTGCAGGACCGAGGGGTACGTGCCCGACCCGATGACGTTCGACCTGCTGTTCGACGAGATCCTGCAGGCCGGGGAGGTGTTCGGCGCGGCTGACGCCGCGAAGCAGCTCGTCGCGGAGCAGCGCACCACGCTGGAGAGCCTGGTCCCGTCGAGCGACGGATTGACCGCGCTCTGGTACTCGTCCGGGACGGACACCCCCTACGTCGGAGCAGGCTCGGGGGCGCCGCAGATGGTGCTCGACGCCGTCGGCTTGGAGAACATCGCCGCCGGGGCCGACGGCGCTTGGACCTCGTACAGCTGGGAAGCCATCGTGGACGCGAATCCCGACGTCATCGTTCTGGTCGACGCCGCGTGGAACTCCGCCGACATGAAGATCGCGATGCTCAAGTCAGACCCCGTCACGGCTGCCCTGCCTGCCGTGCAGCAGGACCGGTTCCTGATCGTGCCGTTCCCCGCAAGCGAGGCCGGAGTTCGGACCGTGGACGCCACTGCCGACCTCATCCAACAGCTCGAGACTCTCGGCCGATGACGGCGGTCGCTGCGAGGAATCGTCCCCGTGCGACCGGCAGGCGAATCGGGGCTGCGCCCGGAATCGGCGCGGTGCTGGGGGCCGCGCTCGTCGGCTCGGTGACAGTCGCCGTGACGTTCGGCGCCGCCGGGATCAGTGCGTATGAGGTCTGGGCGAGCATTCTCGCTCACGTGGGCGTCGGCGGAACGGAGCTCTCGCCGCTCCGGGACGGGATCGTGTGGGAACTCCGGTTCCCACGGGTGCTGACATCGGCCGCAGTCGGCGCGGGGCTCGGCCTCAGCGGTGTCGTGATGCAGGCGGTCACTCGGAACGCGCTTGCAGATCCCTACCTGCTGGGACTGTCATCCGGCGCCTCGCTGGGCGCAGTGGCGGTCATTCTCCTCGGCGCCACGATGCTGCTGCCGGTCGCCGCCTTCCTCGGGGCGATGCTCGCGCTGGCCGCCACGCTCGGGCTCGCCTCCATCGCCGGTGCGCTGACGCCGTCGCGCACCGTGCTCGCGGGCGTGGCTGTGAGCGCCATCGGCTCCGCCGGCACATCGTTCGTCATCTTCTGGACAGCGACCGGTGACTCGTACCGGGAGATATTGGGCTGGCTGCTCGGCTCCCTGTCTGGCGCGCGGTGGCCGCACGCAGCCCTGGCGATCGGCGCTGTGGTGGTCGTCGGGGTGCCGATGCTCCTGATGTCCAGACGGCTCGACGCGTTCGCATTCGGCGACACGATCGCAGCAAGCCTCGGCGTGGGCGTCGGGGCGACGCGATGGGGACTTCTCTGCGTCTCCGCCCTCCTGACGGGAGCGATGGTGTCGGTGAGCGGCGCGATCGGGTTCGTCGGGCTGGTCGTGCCGCACGCCGTCCGCCTGCTTGTCGGCTCATCTCACCGGGCCGTGCTGCCGCTGTCGGCGCTCACCGGGGCCCTCGTGCTGGTGTGGTCCGACACGCTGGCCCGCTCGCTGTTCGACCCGCGCGAGCTGCCGGTGGGAATAGTGACCGCCCTGCTGGGCGCCCCGTTCTTCGCATGGGTCCTCTCCAGAAGGAGCACAGCATGACGCAACCGACAGCCGCTTCCAGCAGTACGCCCGCCGCGGCATCCGGCCTCCGCGTAGATGGACTCACGGTGTCGGTGAACGGCCGCACCCTCGTCGATCAGGCGACGTTCGCAGCACCGGCCGGAAAGGTCACCGCCCTGATCGGTCCGAACGGCGCCGGGAAGACGAGCGCAATCCGGGCCATCACCGGTGCTACGCGTCCGGACTCCGGCGTGATGGAGCTGGACGGCGCGTCACTGATTCGCATGCGACGTCGTGAGCGTGCCCGGCGGGTGGCACTCGTCGAGCAGGACGCCGCATCCGTGCTCCCCTTGACGGTCGCCGCGGTCGTCGGCCTCGGCCGCATCCCGCACGAAGCCGCCTTCACATCGAGCTCCGCGCGGGACGCGACGATCGTCGACGAGTGCCTGCAGATCGTCGGCATGGAGAAGTTCGCCGATCGGTCGTTCGACACACTGTCGGGCGGGGAGCGGCAACGTGTGCATTTCGCCCGCGCGCTCGCACAGGAGCCACGGCTGCTGGTGCTCGACGAGCCGACGAATCATCTGGACCTCGCAGCCCAACTGCGCGCCCTCGAAGTGCTCAGGACACGTGCCGCGGGCGGAACCGTCGTGCTGGCCGCACTGCACGATCTCAATCTGGTGGCCGCGTTCTGCGACCGCGTGGTGGTTCTCGCCGCCGGACGCGTCCTCGCCGAAGGGGACGTCGAAGACGTGCTCGATGCGCAGCTGATCGAGGGCGTCTATGGGGTGTCAGCCACGGTGCTGCGCTCTCCGGACAGCGGTCGGCCGCTGTTCGAATTCCAGTCCCGGCTCCCTGGGCCGGCCCGCTCGCCTATTCCGACCGTCTGAGCGTCGGGAGCCGTCCGCAGATCGCCGGCATGCCGGGCCGGTCGGTGGCGCGCCGCTCCCCGGCCGGCGCGCCACTTCCCGGATCACGCCAGCGCGCGGAGCCTCGGAGCCAGATCTCGTTCGAACAACTCGAGGAACCGGCGCTGGTCGTGGCCGGGCCCGTGGAAGACGAGGTGGTTGAAGCCCCACTCGACGTACCGGGCGACCGCCGCGACGACCTCTTCGGGATCGTTTCCGACGATCCAGCGCGAGGCGATCTTCTCGATCGGCAGCGCGTCGGCGGCTCGCTCCATCTCCACGGGGTCGTCGATGGAGTGCTTCTCCTCGGCGCTCAGCGAGAGCGGGGACCAGAATCTCGTGTTGTTCAGGGCCACATCCGCGTCGGTGTCGTACGAGATCTTGATTTCGATCATCCGGTCGACCGACGCAGGGTCCTTCCCTGCCACGGTCGCACCTTCCGCGACGGCAGGCAGCAGCTTGTCCACGTAGAGCTCGGCCCCCTTGCCGGAAGTGCAGATGAAGCCGTCGCCGGCGCGGCCGGCATACTTCGCCACGACGGGACCGCCGGCGGCGATGTACACGGGGATGCCCCCCTCCGGCCGGTCGTAGATGCTCGCGTCCTGTGTGCTGTAGTACTCACCTTCGAAGCTGACCCGGTCGTCCGCCCACAGCGCACGCATCAGCTGAACGGACTCACGAAGGCGGGCGAACCGCTCCTTGAATTCCGGCCAGTCCTGCGGGCCGGCGCCCCGGAACCCGGTCGCGATCTCGTTCAGCGCCTCCCCCGTGCCGACCCCGAGCATGATGCGCCCCGGGTACAGGCAGCCCAGCGTGGCGAACGCCTGCGCGATCACCGCCGGGTTGTACCGGAAGGTCGGGGTCATCACGGAGGTGCCGATCTGGATGGTCGAGGTGCGCTCGCCGACGGCCGCCATCCAGGCGAGGGAGAACGGCGCATGCCCACCGGTGTGGCGCCACGGCTGGAAGTGATCGCTGACCGCGACGCTCTCCATCCCGTGGCCCTCCGCCGCGACGGCGATCTCCACGAGTTCCCGAGGATCGAACTGTTCTGCGGACGCCTTGTAGCCGAGCTTGAGTGGTAGCACCGATTCTCCCGTCAGTTTTGGATTCTGGATACAGTTTCTCGCGTTTTGCTCGTGTTGGGAAGAGCGGGGACGCAAGAACGGGTGGAATCACGCCGGCTGGACAGAGCGGGCCGGCTCACCCCCACCGGGTCGCACGCCGGACGCCAGCCGATGCCAGGTCTCCACGACCGTGTCCGGGTTGAGGGAGATCGAGTCGATACCCTCACCGAGCAACCACTCCGCGAAGTCCGGGTAGTCGCTCGGTCCCTGTCCGCAGATTCCGATGTACTTGCCGCGTGCCTTCGCCGCCCGGATCGCAAGGGAGAGCAGACGCTTCACGGCGGGGTCGCGCTCGTCGAATGCACCGGCGACCAGCCCGGAATCGCGGTCGAGACCGAGCGTCAGCTGTGTCATGTCGTTCGACCCGATCGAGAAGCCGTCGAAGTGGTCGAGGAACTCGCTCGCCAGGATCGCGTTCGAGGGCAGCTCGCACATCATCACGATCTCGAGACCGTTCTCGCCGCGGACCAGGCCGTTCCGTGCAAGCAGCGCAATGACTCCCTCCGCCTCGGCCAGGGTGCGCACGAACGGCACCATGAGCTTGACGTTGGTGAGACCCATCTCATCGCGGACGTAGCGGATCGCCTCACACTCCATCGCGAAGCACTCTGCGAAGCCTGGGGAGAGGTAGCGCGAAGCACCGCGCCAGCCGAGCATGGGGTTCTCCTCCTGCGGCTCGTGAGCTTCGCCGCCGAGGAGGTTCGCGTACTCATTCGATTTGAAGTCGGACATCCGCACGATGACGGTCCGGGGTGCGAACGCGGCCGCGATCATTGCCACGCCCTCCGCCACCCGGTCGACGAAGAACCGCCGTGGGCTTGCGTGCGACTGCACGACGGACGCGACCTTGGACTTGAGCGGCTCCTCGAGTCGATCGAACTCGAGCAGCGCCTTCGGATGAACCCCGATCTGGCGATTGATGATGAACTCCAAGCGGGCGAGACCGACCCCGGCGTTCGGCAACTGCGCGAAGGTGAACGCCTGGTCGGGTGTGCCGACGTTCATCATGATCTGCACCGGCAGATCCGGCATGTTCCCGAGATCGCTTTCTTCGACGACGTATGGCAGCACCCCCTCGTAGACGAAACCGGAATCGCCTTCCGCGCACGAGACCGTGACCGGCTGACCGGTGGCGAGCAGCTCCGTCGCCGAACCGGTCCCGACGACGGCGGGGATTCCGAGCTCGCGAGCGATGATGGCGGCGTGGCAGGTGCGCCCGCCCCGGTTGGTGACGATGGCGGAGGCACGCTTCATGATCGGCTCCCAGTCCGGATCCGTCATGTCGGCGACCAGCACCTCGCCGGCCATGAACCCCTCCATCTGCTCGATGGAGTCGAGGACCCGGACGCGTCCAGCGCCGATCTTCTGCCCGATGGCGCGCCCCTCGATGAGCACACGCCCGCCGGCTTCAAGCCGATACCGGGTGAGTCGGCCCGCCTCGCGACGCGACTGAACCGTCTCCGGCCGGGCCTGCACGATGTACAGGCGGCCGTCGATGCCGTCCTTCGCCCACTCGATATCCATGGGCCGGCCGTAATGATCCTCGATCAGCAGCGCGAAGCCTGCGAGCTCGGAGACCTCGCCGTCGGTGAGGGAGAGCCGGTTCGCTTCGGCGGGACCGACCGGGACGATCGAGGTGGTGCGTCCGACCGCCATGTCCGGGCTGTAGATCATCTTCACGGCTTTGGAGCCGACCGAGCGCTTCAGCACCGCCGGGCGACCGGCGCGCAACGCCGGCTTGTAGACATAGAACTCGTCCGGGTTCACCGCACCCTGAACGACCATCTCGCCGAGACCGTAGGACGATGTGACGAAGACGGCGTCCTGAAATCCGGACTCGGTGTCCATGGTGAAGAGCACACCGGACGAGGCGAGGTCGGAGCGGACCATACGCTGTACGCCCGCGGACAGGGCGACGGCGGCGTTCTGGTAGCCATGGTGCACCCGATAGGCGATGGCACGGTCGTTGTAGAGAGAAGCGAACACTTCGTGCGTCGCGCGGATCACGGCGTCCGCCCCGCGGATGTTGAGGAAGGTCTCCTGTTGACCTGCGAAGGACGCGTCCGGCAGATCCTCTGCCGTCGCCGAGGACCGCACCGCGAACGAGCGCTGCTCGTCGCCGTCGGCCAGTGTCTCGTATGCGGACCGGATGTCTCGCTCGAGTGCCGTCGGAAACGGTTCCGACATGATCGCTTCCCTGATCCGAGTGCCGGCCGAGCTCAGGGCGCCGATGTCATCGACCTCGAGTCCCTGCAGTATCGCGGCGATCCGATCCGCCAGTCCGGTGTCCGTCAGGAAAGAGTCGAACGCGGCGGCTGTCGTGGCGAACCCGAAGGGGACGGAGACGCCGAGATGGGCGAGACTGCTCACCATCTCTCCCAGGGAGGCGTTCTTGCCGCCGACACGGTCGACGTCGGCCATGCCGATCTCGTCGAACCAAAGAATGTTCTCGGTCATCTGGTGCTTTCTATTGGGCGCCGGCGGCGGCTCGGGACTGAAGGACCAGCGTGGCCATCTCCTCGACGGACCGTGCCGAGGAATCGACCGTGGGAACGCCGTGGGCGGCGTACAGCCGGGACGCCTGGCGCAGTTCGGTTCTGCATCGCTCCAGGGACGCGTAGCTGGATCCAGGGCGTCGCTGCTCGCGGACTTGCGCGAGTCGCGCGGCAGTGGTGGTGATGCCGAAACAGCGCTCGCTCAGAGCACGCACCGGCCGCGGCAGCTCGGCCGTCCGCAGATCCTCATCGAGCAGGGGATAGTTCGCCACGAACACGCCGTGCTGCAGCGCGAGGTACATGGCGGTAGGTGTCTTCCCGCAACGGGAAGGACCGAGGAGAATGACGTCCGCCTTATCGAGCGCGCGCAGGCTCTGGCCGTCGTCGTGCTCGAGTGCGTACTCCACCGCTGCCATCCGGGCGTTGTACCGCTTCACGTCACCCATACCGTGCAGTCGGGCTGCCTCCCGGACCCCGCGACGGCCGAACACCTCTTCGAGCGTCGTCATGTGGATGCCGAAGAAGTCGACGAACGGACAGCTCGTGCGAAGGAGCGCCTGCCGCACCTCCTCCACCGCTGCGGTGGAGAAGGCGATCGCCGGGCCCGAAGCGGCCGCCGCATCCAGGCGGCGGACGACGCGCTCTGCCTCGTCGACGGTCGTCAGGAACGGAAGCAGTCGGCGTTCGAAAAGGAGGTCGGGGAACTGCAGCAGCAGGGCGTTGCCCATGGTCTCGGCAGAGATGCCTGTGCTGTCCGAGAGGAAGAAGACCTTGATGGGTGTGGCCTCTCGCACAGCATCACTCTCCGACGTCACGTGCGCCCCTTCTCAGTTGACCCTCTCTTGCGATTCTGGCGGCAGTCGGGATCCAAAATCCCGTTTACAACCGCAAAGATCGCGGTTTCTTGCCGCTGCGGCAAGCGCGGAAGGGAACGTCGACCGCCGAGCCTCGACCCTCGGGCGGCGGACCGAACACACAATCCACGCCCGCTTCACGACCACCCGGGCGGCCGGGCCGGAAAGGCGGAGATGACGGCTGGTCCGCCGCGTCGCCGTGTTCCGGAGGGAGCGAGGGGCCGTGTCACGCGGTTCCGTCCGCGCGCCGGATCTTGGAGAGCACCGATCGAACGACGCGTCACCCGCGCGCCGATCCGGGTCACGATCTCGTAGTTGATCGTGCCGGCCGCCCTCGCCCATTCGTCCGCCGACACCGCACCGCGCGCCGGGTCGCCGAAGACGGTCACCACGTCGCCGACCCGAACCGCATCATCCCCGACGTCGATGACGAGCTGGTCCATGGCGATACGGCCGGCGAGCGGATAGCGGCGGCCGTGGAGCGTCACGGCCCCCTCGTACGAGGCGCTTCGCGGAATTCCGTCGGCGTAGCCGAGCGGCACCAGAGCGAGGGTCGTCGACCGTGAGGTGCGATAGGTGTGGTCGTACGAGACGCCGTGATGAGCCCCGACTCGGCGCACTGCCACAACCGGCGCGCGCAGCGTCATCGCGGGCCGAAGGCCGATCGGAGCGGATGATTCGTCACGCGTTGGCGACAGACCGTAGATTCCGAGCCCGACGCGGACCGCGTTGAATCTGGCCTCCGGCAACCAGATGGCGGCGCTCGTCGCCGCGAGGTGAAGCAGCGGCGGATCGAGGCGGGCGAGATTTGCGATGTCGACACCCTGGTCGAAGGCCCTCACTTGCCCGAGATCGTCCTGACGCGAGGCCCCGGAGAGGTGGCTGAAGAGTCCGACGACGTCAATACGGCCCGACTCGTGCAGCCGTCGCGCCCTGGTGAACAGCGTTGGCCAGTCCTCCAGCGATGCCCCACCGCGACCGGGCCCCGTCTCGAGTTGGATGTGGATCCGCGTCGGACGCCCAGCGCCGGCCGCCGCCGCGGCAGCTTCAAGCTGTTCGTTCGAGCCGACACCGATCTCGATGCCGTGCGCTGCGGCGACACTCAAGGTCGGACCGGGACGATGCGACCACGCGAGAACGGGGACCTCGCGAATCCCCTGCCGGACCAGTGCCATGGCCTCTTCGAGGTCGGCCGTCGCGACTCGTGTTGCGCCGCCGTCGATGGCCGCACGCGCGGACCGGAGCGCACCGTGCCCGTACCCGTCGGCCTTGACCACCGCGATGAACTCCGGAACACCCGCGACCGTCTTCAGCCGTCGGACGTTCGCTGTGATCGCACCGGTGTCGATGATCGCTTCACGCATAGCGGGTCTTGCTCTCTTCCTGACGCGGCGGTCGAACGCCCGAAACCCCGATCGCCGGACCAAGGGCCGGGGTCGAGGGCATCCGGGTTCCGGCGGCTGCATCTCCCGGACACCGGCGCGGAGGACCGGCTCTTCAGCGCCCGCGCGGAGTGCGCCGGTCCTCCAGCGCGATCGACACGGTGTCCGTTCTCTCCTCCTCGGGCACCGCGGCCACGGGCAGCGCCGCGACGCCGATGCCTCCGGGGCGCCGCCTCGCTCGGCCGATCGCCCGGAGCGACAGCGCCCACTGCAGGCCGTACCCGATCGCGAAGACGAGGAGGGTGAAGATCAGCGCCATCGCCGCGCCCTGATCGGGGGCGTAGATCTGTGCCGATCGCGGGCTGATCATCGCGTACATATAGACCGACAGCGGCCGCGATTCCGGCGTCGCCAGGAAGGCGGGTAGCGTGAACTCATTGGTGCCGAGGATGAACATCTGGATCCAGACGGCGAAGACCGTCGGCATCAGCAGCGGGGCGACGATCCTGCGGAACCCCTCGAGCCGGCTGGCGCCGCTGATCACCGCGGCCTCCTCCAGCTCCTTCCGGATCTGCAGCGTCGCGCTGAACCCCGCGCGGTACGCGATGGACACCCGGTACGAGTATGCGAGCACGAGGGCGGCGAGGGTGCCGGCCAGCGGGATCACGGGATTGATCACCATGAAGGTCAGGAACATCGCGAAGCCGGCGATCACCGCGGGAATGGCGACCGACGACGAGGCGAACAGGTCGACCGCCTTCGTCCGGATCGTGGGCCGGCTCCGCGCGATGCCGTATGCGAGCACCGTCGCCGCTACCGACGCGATCGTGGCGCTTCCGCCCGCGATGATCAGCGTTCGGCCGAGCGAGGCCCAGAACTCCGGGTCGCTCAGCACCACTCCGAAGGCCGTGAAATGCGTCTGCTCGGCCAGAGCCGAGAACGAGAACGCTATCGGGAACGGCGTGATGGCGGCCCAGAACAGTGCGAGCAGCGGCAGGACTGCGGTGAGCAGGACGAAGACGAGGACCGCGATCAGCACGGGGATGCGCCAGGGCCCGAGCGTCATGATCGTCGGCCGGAATCCCTTGCCCGAGACGGACGCGCGCCGCTCGGCGTCCCGGGTCGCCCGCAGGTAGACGATGAAGGCCACCGTCGTGATGACCAGGAACACGCAGCCCCAGGCCGCGGCCAGACCGTACTGGGGCAGCTCTCCCGCGTTGGCGCTCATGAGCGTCCAGAGCTTGAGCGCGAAGATCGACTTCCCTGACTCCTGCCCGAACAGCAGCGGCACCTCAAGACTGCCGAGCCCGAGGATGAACGTCAGCACGGCAACGCCGAGCAGGCCCGGCCACAGCATCGGGAGGGTGACGCGCCGGAGCGTCTCCGCCCACGACGCGCCAGACACCCGCGCCGACTCCTCCAGCGAGCCGTCCATGTTCGTGAGGATCGGCACGATCATCAGATACGGGAACGTCACATTGGTGAGCGACTGGATCACCACCATCGTCGAAAACGCGTACGGGTCGACCACCGCCTCCCCCGGCAGGAGTCGCAGGAGCTGATTGAGCACCCCCGACTCCGGCGAGAGCATCAGCAGGTAGGCCTGCGCCTTGACGATGGGCGGGATGATGAACGGCACGATGACGAGCACGGAGATCACCCGCCGGAACGGGATGTCCGTTCGCACGGTCAGCCACGCGAGTCCGAACGCCATCGCGAGCGAGAGCAGTGTGGACCCGCCGACGAACACGGCAGTCGAGCCGAGCACGGACCAGAAGTCCTCGCGCAGCCCCCACAGGGTGACGAAGTTCTCCGTCGACCAGCGTGCAGATGAAACACCGAACGGCAGGAACGGGCCACGAAACGCGGTGATGACCTGCACGACGAGCGGGATCGAGAGGAGCAGCACGATCACCGTCCCGGCGATCATCATCGCGACCGACATCGTGGTCGGCCGGGAGCGCCTGGCCTTCGTGGCCCGTCCTACCTCGAACATGTGCTATCCGTTCAGCGCTGCGTCAGCGGCGCCGATCATGGCGATCCACTCGTCGCGGGTTTCCTGGGTCTCGATCATCGCCCCGTCCTCGAGGCTCTGCAGCAGCGCATCGGCATTGGTCTTCATCAGGCCGGTGGCCTGCTCGAACACCGAAGCCGGCAGACCCGGGTACGGCACCTGCGTCGTTGCGAACCGCTCATCGGTCATCCGCAGCTCGAGCCAGTCCGGGTCGTACGCGTTCCACAGCGACCAGAGCATGCCGCCCGGCTTGTTCGATGCAGCCTCGTTCACCCCGGAGAACTGCGCGAACACGCCTGAGTGCTCGAACGGTTCGACATCGAGGCTCGGGTTCGGGTTGAACAGGGTCTGGCCGAGCGCGATCGGCACGTCTCCGCTGGACAGCGGCGAGTTCTGGTCTTCGAGCACCGACAGCGTGCCGGACGACTTCAAGTCGGCGATGAGGTCGACCATCGCCTCCTCACCGTTCGCCATGCCGTACGCGGCGAAGACGATCGAGTTGTAGCTCGCGATGGAGGCCTTCCCCTCGTACGTCGGGTCTACGAGCCCCTCGAGCGACGAAGGCACCTCGATCTTGTCGGTGTTGTATTGCATCAGCGAGCCGTTGATGCTGTCGGGCAGCATCTCGGGCGCGCCGATCGTGAGGAACTCCTCGGGAACGCCGAACTCCGTCCAGTCGACGTCGGCCCAGTAGCCCTCGTCGGTCATCGCCGCCGCAGAGACGAGCGAGCCGGACAGGATGTCCGTGTTGCGCGCGCCCGTCGCCTTCGCCGAGATGACCGCGGACGGAAGGTTGTAGGTGAGGCCGCGGGTCTCGATCTCGAGGTCGGGGTAGCGCTTGTTGAACTCGGCGATCACCTCCGGCGCCAGCTCATACCAGTCCCAGATCACGAGACGGCCGCCATCGACCGTCTTCGCCTGCTCGTACAGGGCGTCCATCTGGCGGTCGATCTCCGGCCAGAAGTCCTCGTAGAAGTTCTCGCACCGCGTGAACTCGCCGACCTGGACAGCGTCGCAGGTAGCCTGCGCGCTGTCGCCGGTCGGCGCGACGGCGCCCGGTGCTTCCTCCTGCTGAGCGGCGCATGAGCTCAGCAGCAGCGTGCCTGCTGCCGCGAGCACGATGGGTGCTCGGCGCGTCCTGAGTGCTTTCATAATCCGACGTATCCTCTCTGATGCGGATCTGCTGGTGTGAAGGGGTGTTGCTATGCCGCGAGCACGCGGCAGGCCTGCGGGGCGAGCTCGACGTAGACGGTGCTGCCCGCGGACGGTGATCCCGATGGGGCACCGCGAGCGACGACACTGCCGACGACGTTCTGACCCTTCAGGATCTCGACCTCGTACTCGACGATCTCGCCCAGGAACTCCACCCGCACCACGCGGGCAGGCAGCACGTTCGGGCGGTCCGGTGCGGACTCGTGCCAGCGAACGCTCTCCGGGCGGAAGGTGATGGTGACCTCGTCGCCGTTCGCGACCCCGCTCGGGCAGGGCGTGACCATGCGCGTCTGGAACGCCTCGACGACGGCGCTGCCGTCCTCGCTGCGGTCGCGCACGATGGCGGCGATCATGTTCACGCGGCCGACGAAGTCGGCCACGAACCGGTCCGCCGGCTGGAAGTACAGCTCCCGAGGCGTGGCCTCCTGCACGATGCGGCCCTTGTTCATCACGGCCACTCGATCCGACATCGACAGCGCCTCGGACTGGTCGTGCGTGACGTAGAGCGCGGTGATTCCCAGTCGCTGCTGGAGGCTGCGCAGCTCATTGCGCATCGTGTCGCGCAGCTTCGCGTCGAGGTTGCTCAGCGGTTCGTCGAGCAGCAGCAGCTTCGGGCGGTGCGCGAGTGCACGGGCCAGGGCGAGACGCTGCTGCTGCCCGCCGGAGAGCGCCGTGGCCGGCCGATGAGCGTACCCGTCGAGCTGCACGAGCTCCAGAGCCTCCATCGCACGCTTCTTGGCCTCTTTCTTCGGCAGCTTCCCCGCCGACACCTGGAGGGGGAAGACCGCGTTGGCGAACACCGTCATGTGCGGCCAGATCGCATAGTTCTGGAACACCATGCCGACGTCGCGCTTGTCCGGCGACACGTGCACGCCCCCGGTGGAGAGCACCCTCCCGTCGAGCGTGATCTCCCCGCCGTTGCTGGTCTCCAGCCCGGCGACGCAACGCAGCGTGGTGGTCTTGCCGCAGCCGGAGGGACCCAACAGCGAATAGAACATCCCCGGCTCGATGGTGAACGTGACGCCCTCGACCACGGGGACCGTCGCCCCGTCGAGCTGGTAGTCCTTCTTCAGCGAGTTCACGACGAGCCGACCACCGCCGGTGTTCAGCGGCATGGCATCCTCAACCTTCGGTGACGGGGCAGACGGCGACGGTCGTGACTCGGTCCGCTGGCGTGGCTGGTGCGACGTCGTCACTGACGGCCTCCTCTGAACGGGGATGTATTCTGGATCCAGTTCGTTCTCTGACTGCCGGACAGCAAAGCATGGATCCCGCGCGGCGGCAACGCAGCGCTGAGCCCTGAAATGGACTCGGCCCACCCCGTGGGGATCGACGGAAATGCGCGTCTCACCAGGGTTTTCCTCAGCACCGCCGAATGCGCCGATGCGGTCGACCGCGTGAAGACGGATCGAACCGGCATTGCTCCGGTCAAGAAAGCTATGGCTCTCGGAGTGGGCACCGGCACCCGGATCAGGCGGATGGCGCGTCGCGCAACCGCCCGTCGGACGAGCGGGGCGGGCCCGGTCCTCGCTTCTCCGATCTCCTTGTCCACTCTGCGTCCCTTGTTCACGATGCGTCCGCGGCGGCTGCGGATGGCTGGTCGACGGCGGGCGCACCAGGTTTCGGCTCATCCCCCCACGCGACCGTGATTCTGGGCTTCGCGAAGAAGAGCACGACGATGCCGCAGAGAGCGAATGCCGCTCCTGAGAGCCAGAGGGACTGGGACATCGCCGCCGTGTACCCCTCGACGTGCTCGACGGGCAACCGGCCATCGCCGCCGGCTGCGTCCCCGGCGAACCCGGGGAGCTCGGCCGCCAGGCGGACGCTGAGCAGCGCCGTGATCGCAGCTGAGCCGAGCACCGATCCGACCTGACGGGTCAGGTTGTAGACGCCCGAGCCGGCCCCGGCATGTGTCCGCGGCAGGTTGCGGGTCGCCGTCGAGGCGAGCGGGGCGAAGATGCCGGCCACGCCCACCCCGAGCAGCGCCGACGGCAGCAGCAGCACCCAGAACGGCATGTCCGGGGTGAGCAGCGCGCCGTAGCAGGCCAGGGCGAGTGCGGCGGCCAGAAAGCTGACGAACGTGATCCACTTCGGGCCGACGCGGTCGCTGAGCCTGCCGACCAAGGGAGCGAGTGCGGTGGAGATGACCGCCATGGGCGTGAGCATGAGGGCCGCCTGCGTGGGCTCCAGACCTCGGGCGACCTGGAAGTAGAAGGCCAGCGGCATGGGCATCGCCGTGATCGCGAGGCCCACGAGGAAGATGGTCGCGTTCGACAGCGAGAAGTTGCGGTCCCGGAACAGGCTGAGCGGCAGAAGCGGCTCCGTGCGCTTGAAGCGCTGCCAGATCACGAACGCGGCGAGCAGCACGACGCCGCACGTGATGAGGCCCCACACGGAGATCGGGCCGGCGATCGTGCCCCACTCGTATGTCTCGCCTTCCTGGATGCCGAAGACGAGCAGGAACATCCCAGCGCCGGAGAGCAGCACGCCGAGCCAGTCGAACGAGTGTGCGTGCCGGTCGAGATTCGGCACGAAACGCCAGGCGGCTGCAAACGCGATGGCGCCGACGGGCACGTTGACGAAGAAAATCCACTCCCAGCCGAGCGAGTCGACGAGCACGCCCCCGAGGATGGGGCCCACCAGCGTCGCGACGCCGCCGACCGCACCCCAGAGCCCCATCGCGGCACCGCGCCGCTGAGGCGGGAAGATACGCGCGATGACGGCCATCGTCTGCGGACTCATGAGGGCGGCCCCGAAGCCCTGCACCGCGCGGGTCGCGATGAGCATCTCGATGTTCCCGGCGAAGCCGCAGGCCAGTGAGGCGAGCGTGAAGACCACCAGGCCGATGAGGTAGATGCGCTTCTGACCGAAGCGGTCGCCGAGGCGGCCGGTGATGAGCAGCGGCACCGCGTAGGCGAGCAGGTACGCGCTCGTCACCCACATGACCCCGGTGAGGTCCGCGTCGAGGTCGCTGAGGATCGCCGGATTCGCGATGGCGACGATCGTCGTGTCGACGAGGATCATGAAGAAGCCGATGAGCAGCGCCCACAGGGCGAGCCACGGCTTGGCGGTCTGGTTCATGGAATGCCTTCGAGGAGGGGTGATCGGCGCGGCCGCGTGCGCGGTCAGCGGCCGTCTGTCGGCGGAGGTGAGGCGTCGGGATCCGGGAACGCCGCACCAGCGGAGTGCAGCCCGGCCGGAGCGCCCGAGGCGGTGGGAGCGGGCCAGGTCAGCTCGCCTGCCTCGAGCTGCCCGATCGTCTGCCCGATCCACGAAGACTCCGCCTCGAGCATCGCCCGGGTGTAATGCACGTCGAGCACGAAGTGCCGGGCGAGCTCTTTCGCCGCGATGCGCTCGAGCGATGTGTCGAGCATCCGGATCGCGGCGTCGACCTTCGCGAGCCGCTCGCGAAGCAGGCGCGCGACGATCGGGGCGGGGAGATTGCGCGCCTCTCGGATGGCGACGGGGAAACGGGGGTATTCGTTGACGTACTCGCCGAGCATCTCCGCGAGGGACTGGCGAAGCGCCTGCCGACCGGCATCCGTGATGGCGTAGACCGTCCGCTCGGGCCGGTGGCCCGAGCGCTCCACACCGCAGGATTCGATCAGCCCGTCGGCCGCGAGCCGCTCGACCGCGCGGTAGAGCGAGCCGGCACTCACTTTCAGCACCCGGTCCTCCCGCCGCCGGAGCATCAGCTGGTACATCTCGTAGGGATGCATCTCGGCCTCGGCGAGCAGGGCCAACGCGGAGATGGCGAGCGGGCTGAGGCCTGTCATGGTCGCGCCTGTCCCTTCTTCGTCGGGAATTGTTCCGGTCGGAATATTACGGCAGGAGCACGCGAGCAAGCGAACCGGCCTCCCGCGCGGGCCGACCATAGGCCCGGGCGGGTTCGATGCGGATCAGCCGGTAGCGGACGCCCCGGCCTCCGCCAGTCCGATGACCGGCTCACCGAGCAGCGGAGTCGAGACGGCGTAGATCCCGTGGTTGGCAAACAGCCAGATCAGGTTGCGGTCCCACTCCACGAAGATGCCGTGGACCGGCGCGGCGAGATCGTCGTCGTCTTTGAGCCCCATGGGAGGAACGAAGTACGCCCCGACCTTGGGATCTTCCGGGTCGCGGACATCGAAGATCTGCAGCCCCGCGGCGTAGAACGCGTACGGGATGATCTTGCCGTGCGGAGTGCCGGTGTTGATGAAGTAGCCGGAACGCTTCGGGCCGAACGAACCGCGCCGCTGCGCCCAGTCGGTGAACGCCGCCTCGGCCGGCGGCATGGGCCGCGGCATCGTGCGCACCACCCGGGGCTGGGTCGGGTCGCTCACATCGATCTGGTAGATCTCCTTTGCCGGCTCATAGCAGTCGGTGTTCATCGGATAGCCCGACACGTACACGTAGCCGGTCTCCTCGACCTGGGTCGTGTCGACGTTGTCGCCCTCCGTGCCGGCGACACTCACCGGAAGATCGCACCATCCGACATGGTGGATGTTCGCGGGATCCGAGACGTCCAGGACGAAGAAGCCCTGCCCGCCCTGCGCCGCGTAGCCGTACCGCCACCCGGACTCGACAGCGCGCGGCATGAAGATGCCCATCCGCGAGCCGAACCAGGATGTCTTGTTGTTCCAGCGCGCGTTCTCCGCAAGATACGGCGAGTCCTCCTCTTCGCCCTTGCGCGAGCCAGGCACCCACCACGTCGACAAGTGGACCGGGTTCGCGGGATCGGACACGTCGTAGGCTGCGTGGCCGGCGGTCCAGAGCGTGGTGCGGTACGGCTGATTGATGAAGGTGTTGTCCGGTGCGGTCGCGACGAAGAGGTACTGGTCGCCGTAGTACACGGGAAGGTCCAGGACACCGTTTCCCTCCTGCACCTCGTCTGGGCCATGGTTCGGGTCGGTCGAGACCTCCGTCAGCAGTGTCCAGTCGTGCGGCGTCGGACCGTTGACCTCGAACACCCGGAAACCGCGCAGGCCCTCCCACTCCAGCAGCTGGCCCTCGACGGTCGGGTCAGTCCACTTGTTGGCGACACGGCCCTTGAGGAAGTACCTCGGGGTCTCGCTGGCCTGGATGGCGATGTGCTTGCCGAGCTTCTCATTCCATTGGATGGTGACCGCGCCGAACCCCGGGCCGGTCCACGGCAGCGTCTCCTCCGCGACGACGACCAGGTCGCGGGGGTCGGTGATGTCGTACACGTTCCAGCGGTTCCCTCCGCCGTAGTGAAGCATGTAGCGGCGACCCTCCCAGTTGTAGATCGCCTGCCACGAGTGGCTCGTGTTGACGACGATCGGGTAGAACGCCTCGGCCGTCGCGTTCAGGCTGTACGTCTCGGGATCGCGGTAGGGAAGCTGTCCCGGCCAGTCGATGAAGACGTCGCGGGGAACCGATGGCGTCTCCGCGGGCGGCAGGAACGACCCATCCGGCTGCATGCCCCAGCTGGCCGCATCGGGATCGAGCGGCTCGCCGGCGACCCGCTCGAAATCCTTCGGGTCGTACTTCTTCGCATCGGGCACGTAGGGAGAGCCGGCCATTTCGCCTCCAGGCTGGGGGAACAAAGAGTGGTACTGACGGCCACGACACAGCGGCGCACCGTCCTTGACAGTGTTGCCGCATGGCGCAATGCCGGCCAATATCTAAACTGCTCGCCGGCATGACCGGGAGGACATACCGTCGGAGACCGCCGCGCGCGGGCCCCGCGAATCTCTGCCGTACTCTCGACGCGGACGCACGACAAGCGAGAACGGGAGGCGTCGATGCGAGTTGGTGTCATCGGCCATGGGGCCATCGGCAGCTATCTGGTCGATCACATCGTGTCCACCGACGGCCTCGAACTCTCGTTCGTCCTCACCCGTACCCCGGTCGCCGACGTGCCCTGGCCCGCCACGTCGGAGCTCACCGAAGAGCTCCTGGACGGCACCGATCTCGTGATCGAGGCGGCTCATCCAGACATCATCGCCACATACGGCGAACAGATCCTTTCGCATGCCGACCTCATGGTCGTGTCTGCCGGCGGCCTCGTCGACGACGTCCGAAGGGAACAGCTCGTCGCGTCGGCCCGGAAGCACGGCAGGCGCATCGTGGTCCCGTACGGCGCACTGACCGGTCTGGAGTCGCTCGCAGGTCGCCCGTCCGCCTGGCGATCCGCGACCATCACCTTCGTCAAACCGCCACAAGCCTTCGAACCGGCCCCGTCGGACGTCCGGAACTCGTCGGTCCTCTACGACGGCCCGGTGCGCGGCGTCGCCGCCAGATACCCCCGCAACGTCAACGCGATGGTCACGTTCGCTCTGGCGACGGTCGGCCTCGACGAAGCCCGTGCGGTGCTGGTCAGCGACCCGTCGCAGTCGTTCGCCACCCTTGACTTCACGGTGACCGGGAAGGATGGCGGCACGCTGCACGTGACCAAGAACCAGCCGCTGATCGGGGTGTCCGGGTCAGAGATGCCCGACGCGATCGTGCACTCACTGAGAATGCACGCGGGCGGCCGCCCGGGACTCTGGTTCGGCTGACCGCTGGGCGCGGCCTGCCGGGCGCCTTACCCGGGCCGCCCCCTACTGAGTCCGCGCATGTTCGCGTTCCAGCGCTGAGAGCCGGGACCCTTCAGCGCGCAGGTGGGTCAGCAGGGCCGCGGCACCCCCGGACAGCGTTCGGTCCTTGCGCACCGTCACGCCCACCGAACGGCGGATCGAGTTCAGCGGTGTGTCGAGGATGCGCAGCGCACCGTCGTCGACGGCGATGAACATCGGGAGCGCCGCGACCACGTCGCTGTTCACGAGCAGATGCCGCAGGGTCAGCATCGAGGTGCACTCGACGCGGTCGGTCGGCAGCGGGAGCCCCTCCTGGAAGAAGACAGCCTCGAGCTCGGCGCGCAGGGCGGTTTGGGCGACGGGGAAGATCCAGGGGAAGCTGACGAGGTCCGCGAGCGACACCTTGGACCGACCGTGCACGGGGTGCCCGGTCCGCGCCACGAGCCGGATGGGCTCCTGATGGAGTCGCTCCTGCTCCAGACGCACCGGCACTGCGGGCGAGAGCCGGCCTACCGTCAGGTCGAGGTCGCCCGCCAGCAGCAGTTGCTGAAGGGTGTCGGGCGTCGCCTCGCGCACGATCACGGTCAGCTGCGGGTGTTCGGCCTTGAGGGCGGCGATCGCCCGCGGCAGCAGCAGGTTCGAGCCTGCGAGGTGTGTGCCCACGGTGACCGTGCCGAGCTGGCCCGACTTGAGCAGCCGCACCTCCTCCCCTGCGGTGCGCAGCTCGGCGAGGATGGAACGGGCGCGCTCGATGAACGGCCGGCCGTACTCCGTCGGCGTCACACCGCGGGGCAGGCGCTCGAAGAGGGACACCCCGAGGACGTCCTCAACCTCGCGCAGCCCCCGCGTCACGACCGGCTGGGTGACATGCAGCGACTCCGCGGTGCGCAGCAGCGTGCCCTCGTCAGCGATGGTGGTGACGAGGACCAAGTGCCGGATCTTCAGCCGACCGTCGAGAAGGCGATCTGCGACCACGCCGGGAACTATAGCCGAACGGACATGGCACCGCCACAAGAGAGCATTTGTGGGTATCGCCTCCAGTTCCTAGCGTCGACTGCATGACCCCCGAGAAGACGTGGCTCGCGTGACCGATCCGATCGCGGGGAAACCTCGGCAGCTGCGCAACTTCATCGGCGGCGAGCAGGTGGACGGGGTGCGGGGCTTCGACAAGTCAAACCCGGTCGATGGCTCCCTGATCGCGGAAGTCCACGAAGCCGGCCCGGTCGAGGTCGACCGAGCCGTCACCGCGGCGCGCGCAGCCCTCGACGGGCCGTGGGGGCGCATGACGGTCAACGAGCGCGCGACGATCCTGCGTCGCATCGCCGACACCATCGAACGCCGCTTCGACGATCTCGTCGTCGCCGAAGTCGGCGACACCGGCAAACCCGAGGCGCTCGCCCGGGAGCTCGACGTCGCCCGCGCCGCCGCGAACTTCCGCGCGTTCGCCGACGTCATCGCGGCCGCGGGTCTGGACTCGTACCTCACGGAGCTGCCCGACGGTCGTCGGGCGCTGAACTACGCCGTGCGGCAGCCGCTCGGCGTGGTCGCCGTGATCGTCCCCTGGAACCTGCCGCTCCTCCTGCTCACGTGGAAACTCGCTCCCGCGCTCGCCGCCGGCAACACGGTCGTCGTGAAGCCCTCCGAGGAGACCCCCTCATCGGCGACCCTGCTCGCCGAGCTCCTTCTCGAGGCGGGCCTGCCACCGGGCGTCGTCAACGTGGTGCACGGCTTCGGCCAGGATTCCGCGGGCGAGTCCCTCACGAGGCACCCCGGCATCGACGGCGTCACCTTCACCGGCGAGACCTCGACCGGGTCGGCGATCATGCGCGCCGTGTCTCCGCTGGTGCGCCCCGTCTCCTTCGAGCTCGGGGGCAAGAACGCCGCCGTCGTCTTCGCCGACGCGGACCTCGACGCGGCGATCGCGGGGCTCGCCCGTTCGACGTACCTGAACACCGGTCAGGTGTGCCTGTGCACCGAGCGGATCTACGTCGAGCGACCGATCTTCGACGACGTCGCCGCCGGCCTTGCCGAGGCGGCGTCACGCCTGCGTCTCGGCCGGCCGGCGAACCCCGCGACGACCACCGGACCGCTCATCTCCCAGAAGCACCGCGAGAAGGTGCTCTCCTACTTCGAGCTCGCACGTGAGGGCGGCGCCACAGTCCTCGCCGGGGGCGGGATCCCGTCGCTGGGTGACGGCCTCGACACGGGATCATGGATCGAACCGACCCTCTGGACCGGACTCGACAATCTGCACCGCACCGTCCGCGAGGAGATCTTCGGTCCCGTCGCGGCGCTGATCCCGTTCGACTCCGAGGAGGAGGCGATCGCTCTGGCCAACGACACCGATTATGGGCTCGCGGCGGTGACCTGGACGAGCGACCTCACGCGTGGCCACCGCGTCGCTCAGCGCATGCGCGTCGGCATGTCGTGGGTGAACAGCTGGTACCTGCGCGACCTGCGCAGCCCGTTCGGCGGCGTCGGCCTTTCCGGCATCGGGCGCGAGGGCGGCAACCACTCGCTCGAGTTCTACACCGAGGCGACGAACGTGTGCGTGCAGCTGTGAACGACCTGACGCCGGGAAGCACCACGGGTGGGGACGTGAGCGCGGGGGTGCAGGCAGCGGACGAACGACTCCGGCTCGCGTCCGAGACCGGCACCGCCTGCGCGCCGGTGCGCGACCTGCTCGGCGCCGACCAGGACGAGGCATACGCCGTGCAGTCGCTCGGCATCGGCCGGCGCATCGCCGCCGGCCGTCGCGTGGTCGGCCGCAAGATCGGTCTCACTTCGGCGTCGGTGCAGGCACAGTTCGGGGTGTACACGCCCGACTACGGTGTGCTCCTCGACGACATGGTCGTGGCAGACCGTGAGCCGCTCGACCTCTCCCGCTTTCTCCAGCCGCGGGTCGAGGCGGAGGTGGCCTTCGTGCTCGGCCGCGATCTCGACTCCCCCACCACGCACGTCGCCGACGTGCTGCGCGCCACCGAGTTCGTGCTTCCCGCGATCGAGGTGGTCGACTCGAGGATCGCCGGCTGGAACATTTCCATCACGGACACCATCGCCGACAACGCCTCGAGCGGTGCCATCGTGCTCGGCACGACGCCGCGCTCGCTGAACAGGCTGGACTTGGCCGCCGTCGGCATGAGCCTCGACTTCGACGGCGAACCGGTTTCGACCGGATCGGGCGCCGCGTGTCTCGGCAGCCCCGTCATCGCGGTGGCGTGGCTTGCCAGGGCGGTCGCCCGGCACGGCCGACCGCTGCGCGCCGGAGAAGTGATCCTCTCCGGAGCCCTCGGGCCGATGATCGCCGCGACCACCGGGGTGTTCCGCGCCCGTCTGGACGGCCTCGGCGAGGTCTCCGCCGACTTCGTCGAATCCCCTGCGCAAGGAGCAGCCGCATGACTACAGGCGTCGCCATCATCGGCTCGGGCAACATCGGCACGGACCTCCTCATCAAGGTCAAGCGCCTCTCGAGCACCCTCCACGTCGCTGCGATGGTCGGGATCGACGAGCGGTCCGACGGACTGGCCCGCGCCCGGCGGCTCGGGGTCGCGACGACCCACGAAGGCGTCGACGGCCTCATCCGCATGCCCGAGTTCGACGACGTCGAGCTCGTGTTCGACGCCACCTCGGCCGGTGCGCACGCCCACAACGATGCGCTCATCCGCTCGCATGGGCGCATCATGGTGGACCTCACGCCCGCGGCGATCGGACCGTACGTCGTGCCCGTCGTCAACCTCGAAGCGCACCTCGGGGCGACGAACGTCAACATGGTCACGTGCGGCGGTCAGGCGACCGTGCCGATGGTCGCCGCGGTCTCGCGCGTCGCGCCCGTCGCCTATGCCGAGATCGTCGCCTCGATCGCGTCCAAGTCGGCCGGTCCGGGCACCCGGGCGAACATCGACGAGTTCACCGAGACGACCTCGCGCGCGATCGAGCATATCGGCGGCGCTGAACGCGGCAAGGCGATCATCGTGCTGAACCCGGCGGACCCGCCGCTCATCATGCGCGACACGATCTACTGCCTCGTCGAGGGCGAGGTCGACGAGGCCGCCGTGCGCGCCTCCGTGGACGCGATGGTCGCCGACGTGCAGGGCTATGTGGGCGGCTTCCGGCTCAAGCAGGAGGTGCAGTTCGACACGGCCGACCACGCCTACGTTCCGGCGTTGGATCGCCCGTTCCGCGGCACGAGAGTCACCATCCTGCTCGAGGTCGCCGGCGCCGGGCATTACCTGCCGGAGTACGCCGGCAACCTCGACATCATGACGAGCGCCGCGCTGCGCGTCGCCGAGCGCCTTGTCGCCGACCGGCTTGGAGCCCGCGCATGACGTCGACCACCGGCCCCCGGGTGTACGTGCAGGACGTCACGCTCCGCGACGGGATGCACGCCGTCGCGCACCGCTATTCGGAGGACGAGGTCCGCGAGATCGCGGCCGCCCTCGACGCCGCCGGCGTCGATGCGATCGAGGTCGCGCACGGCGACGGACTCGGCGGGTCGAGCGTCGCGTACGGACACGGCGCCAGCACCGACGAGCGCTGGATCGAAGCCGCCGCCTCGGTGCTCAAGCGAGCGAAGCTGACGACCCTCATCCTCCCCGGAATCGGGACGATCGACCAGCTGGCCAAAGCCCGCGACCTCGGTGTGCAGAGCGTGCGCGTGGCGACTCACTGCACCGAGGCCGACGTCGCCGCGCAGCACATCGGCTGGGCCCGCGACCACGGCATGGACGTCTCGGGCTTCCTCATGATGAGCCATATGAACGACCCGCGGGGACTGGCCGAGCAGGCGAAGCTCATGGAGTCGTACGGTGCGCACTGCGTCTACGTCACCGACTCGGGCGGCAGGCTGACCATGCGCGACGTCGCTGAGCGGGTCGACGCCTACCGGGACACGCTCGCGCCGGAGACCCAGATCGGCATACACGCGCACGAGAACCTCTCGCTCAGCGTCGCGAACAGCATCACCGCCGTCGAGCACGGCGCATACCGCGTCGACGCCTCGCTCGCCGGGCAGGGCGCCGGCGCTGGGAACACGCCGATCGAGGCGTTCATCGCGGTGGCGAGCCTGCTCGGCTGGCATCACGGCTGCGACCTGTTCGCACTGCAGGATGCCGCCGAAGAGCTGATCCGCCCGCTGCAGCGGCGTCCGGTGCGCGTCGACCGCGAGACCCTCACCCTCGGCTACGCCGGCGTGTACTCGAGCTTCCTGCTTCACGCCGAGCGCGCCGCGGAACGGCACGGAGTCGATGCCCGCGCCATCCTCATCGAACTGGGACGCCGCCAGATGGTGGGCGGCCAGGAGGACATGATCGTCGACGTCGCACTCGATCTCGTCGGCGCCCGCGACGCCGCCCCGGCGAGCGGGGGCAGCGCATGAACGGCATCGCGAACGATCCGGTGACGCTGGCGGCGATCCTGGACGATGCCAGGCTGACGGCGACGCCGGTCGAGCAGCCTTCCGCGCGGCAGCCGATCGGGCTCGACGCCGCGTACGCGGTGCAGCACGCGCTCCTCGCGCACCGCATCGATCGGGGTGACCGGATCGCCGGGTTGAAGCTCGGGTTCACCAGCCAGGCGAAGGCTCGGCAGATGGGCGTCCACGACGTCATCCTCGGCACGGTGACGGACGGCATGCGGATCGATGACGGCGGGCGGCTCGAGTTGCGATCCTGCATCCATCCGCGGATCGAGCCCGAGGTCGCGTACCTGCTGGGCGCGGACGTGGACGCCGAGAGCTCCCCCGACCCGTCGGCCGTCGTCGGGATCGCCCCGGCACTGGAGGTCATCGACTCGCGGTACCGGGACTTCCGTTTCGACCTCGGCGATGTGGTCGCCGACAACACCTCCGCCGCGGCGTTCGCCATCGGACCGTGGGTGCGCCCCGCCGATGCCGGCCGGGTGGAGAATCGCGCGGTCCACCTGGAGATCGACGGCCGGCTGGCGCAGACCGGATCGACCGCCGCGATCCTCGGGGATCCGGGGCGCGCGCTCGTCGCGGCGAGCCGCCTCGCGAGGACTTACGGGTTCGCGCTGCGCGCCGGCATGGTGCTGCTCGCCGGCGCGGCGACGGTCGCCGTGCCCGTGCCGCAGCGCGGAGTGGTCGAAGCGAGCATCACGGGACTCGGCCGGGTCTCCGTGCGGATCGACGCGGGTGAGGCACGATGAGCGGCTCAGACGGCGTCACCGTCGCGGGAGGCGCCACCCCGCGCGGCCGGTTCCCGCACGCGAAGGTGTCCGGCGACCTGGTGTTCGTGTCGGGCACGTCGAGCCGGCGCCCGGACAACACGATCGAGGGCGCCGAAGTCGACGAGTTCGGCACCACGAACCTCGACATCGCGGTGCAGACCCGCGCCGTGCTCGAGAACATCCGGAGGGTGCTCGCCGCATGCGGCTGCACACTCGACGACCTCGTGCAGACGACCACCTTCCTCGTCGACATGAACGACTTCGGCGGCTACAACGCCGTCTGGGCGGACTACTTCGACGAGACGGGTCCGGCCCGGACCACCGTCGCGGTGCACGATCTGCCGCACCCCCACCTGCGCATCGAGATCCAGGCGATCGCGAGGCGCTCGAGCCCGATATCCGACGCCACAATCAAGGAGGAACCGTGAGCACCATCCCACCCGTGATCGACTTCGCCGCATGGATCAAGGAGCATGAGCACCTTCTGCAGCCGCCGGTGAACAACAAGCAGGCCTGGGAGCCGATGGGCGACTTCATCGTCCAGGTCGTCGGCGGCCCCAACCAGCGCACCGACTTCCACCTGGACCCCTACGAGGAGTGGTTCTACCAGTACCGCGGAAACATGCACGTCAACCTCATGACCGAGGACGGCCCGAAGCGCATCGACATCCGTGAGGGTGAGATGTGGATGCTGCCGCGCGACATCCCGCACTCCCCGCAGCGCCCCGAGGCCGGCTCGATTGGCATCGTCATCGAGCGCATCCGCGAGGAGGGCACCCTCGAGAAGTTCATGTGGTTCTGTCCGAACTGCAACACGAAGGTGCACGAGGTCGAGCTGCAGGTCCGCGACATCGTTCAGGACCTGCCGCCGGTGTTCCGCGAGTTCTACGAGAGCGAAGAGGGCCGCACCTGCCCGAGCTGCGGGGCAGTCCACCCCGGCAAGGGCTGAAGCCCCGTGCGGGCAATCGACGTCCATACGCATTTCGTGCCGAAGGGCTGGCCAGACCTGTCCACGGCGGGCGGGCCCGGTGTGTGGCCATCGCTGCGTCTGGACTCCGAGCGCGATGCCATGATCATGGTCGGCTCGAAGGAGTTCCGCCGCATCTCCGCGAACTGCTGGGACGCCGAGGCCCGTGTGGCAGACATGGACGCCGACGGCGTCGACATCCAGGTGGTCTCCCCGACGCCGGTGTTCTTCTCGTATGAGAAGCCCGGCGCGGAGGCCGCCAAGGTTGCGCAGATCTTCAACGACCTCGCGCTGGAGATCTGCGCGCCGGCCCGGGACCGGCTCGTGCCGTTCGCCCAGGTGCCGCTGCAGGACACCGACGCCGCGTGCGCGGAGCTCGACCGTGCCATCGATGCCGGGCACGTCGGTGTCGAGATCGGCAACCACGTGGGCGACCGCGATCTCGACTCCGAGGGCATCGTCACGTTCCTGCAGCATTGCGCCGCACGGGAGGTCCCGGTGTTCGTGCACCCGTGGGACATGCCCGGATCGCCACGGCTCGACCGCTGGATGGCCCGATGGCTCACCGGAATGCCCGCCGAGACGCACCTCTCGATTCTCGCGATGATCCTCGGCGGCGTCTTCGACCGTGTCCCCTCGTCGCTGCGCATCGCGTTCGCCCACGGCGGCGGGTCCTTCGCATTCTGGCTGGGCCGGTTCGAGAATGCGTGGCACCAGCGGCCCGACGTCATCGGGGTGAGTGACCAGCCGCCCACCGCCTACGTCGACCGGTTCAGCGTCGACACGGTCGTGTTCGATCCCGCCGCGCTGCGCCTGCTCGTCGACACCCTCGGCGCCGAGCAGGTGATGCTCGGCAGCGACTACCCTTATCCGTTGGGCGAACGACCCGTCGGAAACGTCCTCGAGGGCGCTGATTTCCTCACCACCGCGCAGAAGTCCGCCATCCGCTCCGGGAACGCCGAACGATTCTTAGCGCCCCGGTCGGTCCTCCTGACAAGCGAAGGGACGCTGACCACATGAGCACCACCGCACCGGGTCGCCTCTTCTCGATCGACCGCGCGACGTGCACCGCCGTCGACGACGCGGACCCACTCGGCCGTTTCCGGGACCGGTTCACGCTCCCAGAAGGGGTCATCTACCTCGACGGCAACTCACTCGGCGCACTCCCGCGGGACACGCCCGCGCATATGCAGCGCGTGATCACCGAGGAGTGGGGAACCGGGCTGATCCGGAGCTGGAACGACGCCGGGTGGTTCGACAAGCCTCGGGTCATCGGTGACCGCATCGCTCCGCTCATCGGGGCGGCCCCCGGGGAGGTGGTCCTCGGCGACTCGACCTCTGCAAGCGTCTTCCAGGCGGCGGTCGCCGCCGTCCGGCTGCGCCCCGGGCGACGCGTCGTGGTCTCGGAGCGGGGCAACTTCCCGACCGACCTCTATGTTCTCGAAAGCGTTCAGACCCTGCTCGGCGGGGAGGAACCCCTCGGGCGCAGGCTGATCGCGGACGACGGCCCGACCCTCGACGACGTGCTCGACGACGATGTGGCGGTCGTCGTGCTCACGCATGTCGACTACCGCACGGGCCGGATGTACGACATGGCAGACGTGACCCGGCGGGTCCATGCGGCCGGGGCCCTCATGGTGTGGGACCTGTGCCACAGCGTCGGGGCCGTCCCCGTCGACCTGAACGGGGCCGGAGCCGACTTCGCGGTCGGCTGCACGTACAAGTACCTCAATGGCGGCCCGGGCTCGCCGTCGTTCATCTGGGTGGCCGAGCGGCACCAGTCGTCGGCACGGCCCGCGCTGACCGGCTGGCACGGACACGCCAGCCCGTTCGACTTCGAAGTCGACTATGCGCCGGCGGCCGGCATCGGCCGCTTCCGCGTGGGCACTCCCCAGCTGCTTTCGATGTCGGCGCTCGAGACGAGCCTGCAGATCTGGAGCGAGGTGGACATGGCGCAGGTGCGCGAGAAGAGCCTCCGGCTCACGGAGCTGTTCATCTCGCTGGTGGACACCCGGCTAGCCCGCTGGGGCGTCGAGGTCGTCACCCCGCGCGAGTCATCGAAGCGGGGGAGCCAGGTCTCGCTGCGACTCGCCGATGGGTACGCCATCATGCAGGCGCTCATCGAACGAGGTGTCATCGGCGACTTCCGCGCACCCGACCTGGTGCGGTTCGGGTTCACTCCGCTCTATGTGTCGCACACGGATGTGTGGGACGCGGTCGCCGTGCTTGAGGACATCCTCGAGACGGGCGTCTGGCGGGACGCGCGATTCAGCCGCCGGGGCGCTGTGACCTGACGCCTGCCTCGAAGCCGGCTTTCCATGCCTCATCGCTGCCCTGCCGGAACATGTCCTCGGTCGAGGGACGAACAAGGCTTCGGGCACCCGGTCCTTCGAGTGGGGCGACCAAGTGGTCGAGCCCGCGGATCACCGCCACGGGTCGACCATCAGACTTGCCCTTCACCAGCTCGGCGGCCGCCGCCAGCTCATCGGCAACGGCCACGACGGTAGCCTCAAGTCTCTTCCCTCCCGAGTCGCGCGATCCGCGGAGGTCGTCGACCACGCGGATGCCGGCGGCTCCGATTGCGACGTCCGTCTGCCCGATCCTCCACGGCCTTCCCAAGGTGTCGCTGAGCACGACTCCGAGCGGCACGCTGAACCGCTTCCGCAGTGCGCTGCACAATGCCAGGGCGGAGGCGTCCGGATCATTCGGCAGAAGCAGCACCGTCCCGTCCGGAGCGTTACTGGAGTCGACACCGGCGGCGGCGAGCACCAGCCCCTGCCGGTTCTCCACGATCCGTGTCACTCCGCCCGCATGGGTCCGGGTCGCGACCACGCGCACCGTCTCTGCCGTGATCGCCTTCTCGCGGTCCAACGCAGCGATCTGCCGGCCTTCCGCCTTGCTGACGATCTTGGACGTGACGACGACGATGTCGCCGGCCCGCACCCGGCCGTCGGCCGCGTCGCCGAGGATGGCCGCAAGGTCGTCACCCGCGGCGATCTCCGGAATGCCGTCGATGGCGAAGACGCTGAACTCGGACGATGCGCCCATCAGCGCGCCGCCTTCCGGACGATCGTGATCGAGGCCCGGTCGCTCGCCGATCCCCGCGATGCTACGACGACGCAGCGTGATCGACGAGCCATACGACGGCACCCCCGGTGGATTCGATGTGCGAGGCGACCGCTCCGATCGGCAGCGTGCCGGTCTGCCGTGCGATCCTCACCGCGTTCCGCTTGCCCGACCCGGCTGCCAGGATGACCGCACGCCCGACGTCCCGCAGCGCGTGCAAGGTGAGGGTGATCCTGGTCGGGGGTGGCTTCGGCGAGTCCCGCACGGCGATCACCAGGGATTCCGTGGCCGCCATGCCGGGATGATCCGGGAACAGCGAGAGCGTATGCCCGTCTTCACCGACCCCGAGCCAAAGCAGATCCACTCGTGGGGCGCCGCGCGCCCCCGAGGGGAGGGCCGACACGGCGCGGGCATAGCCGGCTGCCGTCTCGTCAGGATCCGGCCCTATCGGAGGCGCCACCTGTTGGATCCTCGCCGTCCTGCTGCCCGCGAAGAGGACCGGCGCGATCGACCCCCAGTTCGAGCTCGGGTCGCTGACGGGAACGAGTCGCTCATCGCCGATGAGCACCGTGACACGACCCCAGTCGAGCGCGTCGTTCATCTCTTCCGCGATCACCCGATACGCCGCCATGGGCGAACTCCCGCCGGCCAGCACCCAGACCGCTGCGCCGTGGCGGGCGATCGCCGCTCTCAGCGTATCGATTGCATCTTTCGCGGCCGCCCGGGCGACCTCCGGTGCGGTGGCGTACTCGAGAAGTTCTGCCATGACCTACTCTTTCCTCTGATCGAGCGGCTCTCTGGCCGGCTCGACGTCCCTGAGCGAATCCGTATGCACCGAATACGACGAATCGAGCGCCGTCATGCGCGGTCTTCGTCGAGTGGCGGGGGCTGGGACGGGAGTGCGAGCTCCAAGGCGCCGGTGAACGGGACCATGTTGCTCAGCCGTTCCGGTCTGAGGATGCGTTCGACCTCGTCGGGGGTCAGCAGTCCGGCTTCGAGCACGAGTTCGGCGA